>JAAEYW010000020.1:59637-86620 GCA_018223185.1 Oceanospirillales bacterium
GAGCGGCATCTTGCCGCGATAAAACCATCAGCAAGCACTAGGTAAATCTATCGCCGCGAGGGCGCTACTCCACAAAGGTTGCTTTTTCGGACCCGGACAAGCGCAGCGCTCGGACAACGGACCTCGGCCCCTCGGCCCCTAAGCCCCTAAGCCCTCCCATATTGATCATCAAGCCGCACGATATCATCCTCACCCAGATAGGACCCCGACTGTATCTCTATCAGCTCAAGTTCCACCATTCCGGGGTTTTCCAGGCAGTGAATCTCGCCTAAGGGGATGTAGGTGGACTGGTTTTCAGTCACCAGAAAAGTCTCTTCGCCTTTTGTCACCCGCGCGGTGCCGCTGACGACAATCCAGTGTTCGGCCCGGTGGTGGTGCTTCTGTAGAGATAAACGCGCACCCGGCTTCACGGTAATACGTTTAACCTGATAGCGCTCTCCCAGATCAATCGAATCGTATTTACCCCAGGGACGGTAAACCTCGCGGTGCTGGAAGGTTTCATTGCGGCCCTTATCTTTGATTTCAGAAACGATCTTCTTCACATCCTGAATACGGCTCTTATCCGCCACCAGCAGAGCATCCGGTGTATCAACGATAATCAGGTTATCCACCCCCAGCGTTGTCACCAGACGATTAGTCGACATCACAAACGAATTGCGGGTGCCGTGGGCGATAACATCCCCATCGATAACATTACCGTCACTGTCTTTACCCTTGATATCCCATAGGGCCGCCCAACTACCGACATCACTCCAGCCCGCATCCAGTGGCAGCACAACGACACTGTCTGAGTCTTCAGCCGAACACAGCGGCTCCATCACCGCATAATCGACTGATTCATCCGGACAGGCGGCAAACGCTTCAGCATCTACCCGGACAAAATCCATATCGGTCGAGGTATCCAGCATCGCCTTCTGACACGCATCCAGAATATCAGGACGGAACTTACCCAGCTCTTCGAGATAACGGTCAGCGCGGAACATAAACATGCCGCTGTTCCAGTAATAGCCCCCTTCATCCAGATATGACTGCGCCGTTTCCAGATCAGGCTTTTCAACAAACTCAGCCACCGGATAAGCTTCACGACCCTGACTTTCCTCTTCGCCCTTTCGGCCCCCGGACAAGCGAAGCGATCGAACGTCGGACGCCAACCTGTTGGCATCGGACATTTCGGCTCTTATATACCCATACCCCGTTTCCGGGTGAGTCGGCACAATACCAAACGTCACCAGGCATCCCTCTTTAGCCAGCGGTTCTGCCCGGGCAATCACCTGTCTGAAAGTCTGCTCATCCTCAATCACATGATCAGCCGCCAGCACCAATAAGCACTCACCAGCCAATCCCTTATTGACCGCATCAATGGCCGCCAGCGCAATGGCCGGTGCCGTATTACGCCCGACAGGCTCAAGAAAAATAGAGCAGGACTGTTTGGCAACCCGCATCTGTTCAGCCGCCAGAAAGCGGTGCTCCTCGTTGCAAATCAGACTCACCTGATCAACGTTACCCAACCGCTTCACAGTTTCCTGCAGCATGGAAAGATCGCTGTTAAGCCCAATAAACTGCTTCGGATACTGAGTACGCGACAGCGGCCAGAGGCGGGTACCAGAGCCACCCGCCATAATTACAGGGATCATACGGAATATCCTTTTTCGTTCAGAAAATACCACTTAGAGTGGTTATGCACATCATCGGCGTTCAATAACTCATCTTCAGATAACCACCGATAATCACTGTGCTGTTCAACCGGCAGAGCCGTCACAGCCTCGCTCAATTCTATTACAAACGCATTAACAACATAGTGTGTAGAAATGCTATCACTCAGCGCACTATCATCATAAAAATGCTCATATAAGCCAAGGTAACGGGCATTCTGAATTGAGATTTCAACACCCAGCTCAGCCTTAGTCAGCCGCACAAAAGCATCCGCCAGAGGTTCATTCTTCAACACCCGCCCACCCGGCACAAACCAAAAACCTCTGGCGGGCTTATTCAACCGCTTACCCAGCAAAACCCGGCCCTCAGGCGACCTGACCACCAGATCAATCGAAATCAGCGGAGTAGAATCTACAACAAGACGAAAGTCATCGGCTAATAAAAATTTATTCGTCATCTGCTTCCTTCGCGTTAAACGGCAAGAGCATTTTTAACATCCCTTTCCCCCGTAGGAGCCCCGTTAGCATGCCCTCTGGGTACCCGGGGCGATAAACCTGAAAAGCCGAAGTCCGTTGTCCGAACGCTCCGCTTGTCCGAGGCCAGGAAGTGCCGACTAAGTTGTCCCAGGCTAAGTCTTTCCCCGTAGGAGCCCCTTCCAGGGGCGATAAGCCTGAAAAGCCGAAGTCCGTTGTCCGAACGCTCCGCTTGTCCGAGGCCAGGAAGTGCCGACTAAGTTGTCCCAGGCTAAGTCTTTCCCCGTAGGAGCCCCTTCCAGGGGCGATAAGCCTGAAAAGCCGAAGTCCGTTGTCCGAACGCTCCGCTTGTCCGAGGCCAGGAAGTGCCGACTAAGTTGTCCCAGGCTAAGTCTTTCCCCGTAGGAGCCCCTTCCAGGGGCGATAAGCCTGAAAAGCCGAAGTCCGTTGTCCGAACGCTCCGCTTGTCCGAGGCCAGGAAGTGCCGACTAAGTTGTCCCAGGCTAAGTCTTTCCCCGTAGGAGCCCCTTCCAGGGGCGATAAGCCTGAAAAGCCGAAGTCCGTTGTCCGAACACTTCGCTTGTCCGCTTTTTCGAACTTCGGACAAGCAACGCGTTCGGGCCACGGACCTCGAACAAACAAAACGTTCGGCCTTCAAAACACTATTTCCTGAAATTACCCTGATGCTGCAAAAACCACTCGTAAGTCTTCGCCAGGCCATCTTTCAGACTGATGGAATATTTCCACCCCAGGGCATTCAGCTTGCTGACATCCATCAGTTTACGGGGTGTGCCATCTGGCTTGGTGGCATCAAACACAACCTCACCGACAAAGCCCACAACCTCAGCCATAGTCAGCGCCATCTCGGCGATGGTGCAATCCTCACCGGTGCCGACATTCAGATGCGACAACATCGTCTCGGTATTAGCGGCATAGATTTCTTTATCTGCATTCATGACAAATACAGATGCAGCAGCCATATCATCCACATGCAGAAATTCACGCATCGGCTTACCGGTACCCCAGACAACCACCTCGGCATCACCGGCAAGCTTCGCTTCATGGAAACGGCGCATCAGTGCGGGAATAACATGGGAGTTTTCCGGATGAAAATTATCATTCTCACCATACAGATTGGTCGGCATCACACTGCGATAATCGACCCCGTATTGACGGTTATAGGATTCACACATCTTAATACCGGCAATCTTGGCAATCGCATAGGGCTCGTTAGTGGGCTCAAGCACTCCGGTTAAAAGCGTACTCTCCTGCATCGGCTGTTCAGCCAGCTTCGGGTAGATACAGGACGATCCCAGAAACAACAGTTTCTTAACACCCGACTGGTAAGCAGAATGAATTACATTGTTCTGTATAGTCAGGTTCTGGTAGATAAACTCAGCCGGGTATTCATTATTCGCCCAGATACCGCCCACTTTAGCCGCTGCCAGATACACCTGATCAAACCTGTGCGCATCAAAAAAGCGGGCAACATCCGCCTGTGAAAGCAGATCCAGCTCATCACGGGAAGCGGTAACCACTTCAACCGAGTCATCAGCCGCCAGCTGACGGCAGATAGCAGACCCCACCATCCCGTTATGGCCCGCCACAAAAACTTTAATCATTTACAACTCCTGGAGACCGTAATCCGAACACTTCGTTTGTCCGATCATTTCATTTGTCCGAACACAGCCTTCGGCTTCTTGTCCGCTTTTTCGAACGACGAACAAGCGCAGCGCTCGGACTAGTGACTTCGGCTCTTAATGCTCTAAAGTCACACTGACGTCATAGCCATGTTTTTTAAGCAGGGCGTGCTGTTTGGCGTTATTCAGATCATTCTGAACCATCTCGGCACACATCTCTTCGACGGTGATCTCAGGTGTCCAGCCCAGCTTTTCTTTAGCTTTGGAAGGGTCGCCCAGCAGGGTTTCAACCTCAGCCGGACGGAAGTATTTAGGATCAACCCGCACAACAACATCGCCAACACTCAGTGCGGGGGCGTTATCCCCTTCAATTCCGGCGACAACCGCATACTCATCAACACCCTCGCCTTTAAACTCAAGAGTAATGCCGACCTCTGCAGCCGACATCCGCACGAAATCACGCACAGAGATCTGCTTACCGGTGGCGATAACAAAATCTTCCGGATGATCCTGTTGCAGCATCATCCACTGCATACGCACGTAGTCTTTGGCATGGCCCCAGTCACGCAAGGCATCCATATTGCCCAGATACAGGCACTTCTCTAATCCCTGGGCAATATTCGCAACCGCGCGGGTAATCTTACGCGTTACGAACGTTTCACCGCGGCGGGGCGATTCATGGTTAAACAGAATGCCGTTACAGGCATAGATGCCGTAAGACTCACGATAATTGACCGTAATCCAGTAGGCATACATCTTCGCAGCTGCATAGGGCGAGCGGGGATAAAACGGCGTCGTCTCACGCTGCGGCGTCTCTTGCACCTCACCAAACAACTCAGAGGTTGAAGCCTGATAAAAGCGGGTTTTCTTTTCCAGCCCGAGAAAACGGATCGCTTCCAACAGACGCAAGGTGCCGATAGCATCGACATCCGCAGTATATTCCGGTGATTCAAACGACACCGCAACATGAGACTGCGCCCCCAGGTTATAGATCTCATCCGGCTGAACCTGCTGAATAATCCGTGTCAGGTTAGAGGTGTCCGTCAGATCGCCATAGTGCAGATGAAACTTAACGTCCTCTTCATGGCTGTCTTTGTAGATATGATCGACACGCTCAGTGTTAAAAGAGGACGCGCGACGCTTGATCCCGTGTACTTCATAACCTTTTTCAAGCAGAAACTCGGCAAGGTAAGAGCCATCCTGGCCGGTAACACCGGTGATGAGTGCGACTTTATTTGTCATAAAAAACCTTATAGGAAATAGTTAACGACAATTGCTCAACATGTAATGCATTGTAACCGGGTGTGCCTGTTAGCACGAATAATAGAAACCAATGAAAAGGTTAACGGGGAGATAATCAGCCATGAAAGCTCATGACTTGAAACCAAATAGAGCAGATCTGACAGAAACCGTTGAGGAGATCAGTAACCATCAGATCATGTATGAATTAGTGCAGCAAGGTGAGATGTTACTTAGAAATCAAGCCGAGTTTAGCTTTAAATAACAGCCAGGCAAATTTAGAGTTAGTGACAAGATACCGCTTCCACATCCGTCTTGGTTCCTGAATTACGCGATATAGCCACTCAAGTCCATACTTTTGCATCCAAATGGGTGCGCGCTTCACCTTACCAGCCACTACATCAAATGTACCTCCCACTCCCATTACAAAATCAACTCCGAGCTGATCTTTCCATTTATTTATGAAATTTTCTTTCTTGGGTGAGGTGATGGCGACAAACAACAACTTTGCACCCGATTTTTGAATACTTTCAACCATCGCGGCTTCATCATCCCAGAAATACCCGTGATGATATCCGGCAATCTGTAAATCCGGGTGCGCGTCTTTCATGATAGAGGCGGTTTTCGAAACAATTTCGCCCTTTGCACCTAGGTAAAACACGGGAAATCCTTCTTTTTCTGCCATCGTGTTTAACTGATGAAAGAGATCCACACCCGCCACACGTTCTGTGACATCGTGCCCAAGAAATCTAGCTCCCCAAACGACGCCCATGCCATCGATATTGATGATGTCACACTCTGTGACAGACTGTGCCAATTCAGCGTCTTTACGCATAGTGACAACCTTTGCAACATTCACCACCACATGCTGCGTAAAAACGCCTTTTAACAGGCGTTCTTTAATAAGTTGCACAGTCTCTTCCATACTCCCCATATCCATAGGAGAGCCGAACAATTCAATTCGTTTCATTTGGTTCTGCTACCATGCGATTAAAATACGCGAAAGAATAATACACCCAAGCCTGCGTCCAACGCATATAATCAACCTTGTTAGAAAATAACTTATGTTTCTGATACATAAACCGCTTTTTAGTCGGCATATAAAGCGTATTAATTGAGTTCTCAATCACCTTACGCGCTAACTTATAGTCATCAATGCTCCCACTTACCTTAAGCAAAGTGATAACGACCTGGGTAACAGAATGCATATCCAGAGGATAGGGGTTGTTGTCATAGTACTTCGCTGTACCATCATCTTTAATCAACGTGTCTTTGTAAAACGCTAAGCCGCGCTCAATAGCGCTATCAAATTCTGCTGTGCTAAGCGCTTTACGTATAATGTGAAGCGCTTCTAAATTATATCCAGTATGAAAACCATCGATGAACTGATGATGATGTCGTGCACCATAAACCCAGGATCCGTCACTACCTTGTTCAGCAACAGACTGACGTGCAACTAAGAGAGCTAGTTCCTTAAAATGATCGTTGCCCTGCTGATTTCCAACCAAAGCAACCCACGCTGCGCCCCAAAGACTAGCATTATGAACAAACGCACTTTCGCCTGGGATATAAGCAAAGAACTTCCTGCCATCATCATTGATATAAAGTGATTCGACTATAAACGAAGCAGCGTCAAATGCAGCATCGGTGTAGGCTTGTTTTTCAGTCTGCGTGCCTAGCGCATACAATGCCTGAGCAACATAAACTGTGGTAATGATATTAGGCTTACCCTTTGGAACAAAAAAAGCGCGGGCATTCCAATCAAAATGGTAACCCCAACAGGCACTCTTCCAGACGGATTGATCGCTTTTCTGCTCAAGTAGCCAATCTCCAAGCCTTACAGCTTCTTCCAAGAAAATTGCATCACCCGTCCGTTGATAGTCCTCAAGCAACCCTAGTACAAACAGCCCAATACCTTTGGGGTTCCGGGCTTTAGGCACTCCCAAAACTGGCCTTAGATTCAGTATTGAGCGTTTATGCAATTGTATCCAGGCCAATCCAAACAGCCCTTTTTTCAAAGAAGGGGCTATATTGAACAGTTTGCTGTTAAGACCATCGAAAGGATCGAAGCCTGCATATTCGTCGTTTTTAGCTGCCGCCAATATTGAGTGATTAATATTGCGGACATCATCCATGTTGTACATCCCCTGAAAGCAACTCAGCGTATATCTTATCGAGCTTTGGCATAATTGCCTCCTCACTAAAACAACGCTCAAACTTGTTTGTTGCCGCACCCACCAACTGACTGTTCAGACCACGATCCTTTATGAGCTTAATCAGAGCATCCGCTAGCCCGTCCTGATCTCCTGCCTCAATTAAAAGCCCCTCTTCATTATGACTAACTGCGTCAGGAATCCCGCCAGCATAGGATGAAACGATGGCAACACCGGAAGCCATTGCTTCAAGCACCCCCATAGGGAAGCCTTCATTGTAGCTAGGTAAGCAATAAACATCCGCAATACTCAGCAGCTCAGCTTTTCGTTCGCCATCAACCCAGCCAGGAAACGAGACAGAGTGCTCCAAGCCTAAGTTTTTCACTTGTTTCTTATAAAGATCTAGATCTCCATCTCCGCCAAGATATAGGTGGGCTTCTGGACATGATTCATTTACCTTTTGAAAAGCGTTTATTAAATCAAAAGTTCCCTTTCCTTTACACAGGCGTCCCAAAAATAAAATCGATCCTACCTTTGTGTATCGCTGATGTCCGTCACTACGCTTTAGTGTGTTATAAATCACATCGATATGATCGGATTTAGAAAACGTTTCCTTAGCCCATTCAATCCACTGAGAGGAAAGCACAATAACTTTATCAACAGACTCGAACAATTCTCGAACTCTCTTTTTCTTTCGTGCATCACACTCATTCACATAAAATTCTCTAAATTCACCACCATGCAAATGAAGAACAACCTTACACCCAAAAAACTTAGCTAATCGCGCAACTATTAACTTCCTAGAAAAGCTACCTCTAGATGCCATATGAATATGTACTAGACCGACCTTAAAAAACAAACCATAAATAAAAATTTTAGCCAGTGCCGTCAGAAATAAAATAACAGATCCGAACTGACCAAATAGAACATTACTATTATGCGTAGCGACTAAGCGAACATTATGTCTTTCAAAGAAACCACTATCTCTATATCCCCTTAAAACAGTAGCAATCCCTCCCTGTCCTTTTATGTCCGTCCCGACAGTCACATTTACTATTTTCCTCATCGTTATTCCTTGATATTACAAATAGCTTGCCTAACCTTTCCGTTTTGTGTCCGTTCTAACATTTTAACTTCAACAACGGAAACAGACATATCCTCACCCAGGCGTTTTTTCACATTATCAGTTAACTTAGATAAGGCGGCCTCATTGAAATCAGTACCAGCTACGATTCGGACCTCTATTTGCCCTAATTTATCTTGAACATATTGAGAACCTAAAATACCTGCTACTCCTTTCACACATTGATCTAAAGCAAAGACCTGCTGTCCAGAGCTTGCGTATACATAATCGACAACCCGGCCTTCGATACCTTTTACTAGTGGATAAACCCTACCACACGGACACGTGGTTTCGTCTGACAACAAAACATGATCACCCGTCTTATATCTAACAAGAGGATATAGTTCGTTATTAAAGTTCGTACCTACAATCTCATAGCGACCGTTCCCCGAATTTAATAGCTCAACATGAGAATAATCGGTAAGAACGTGGTAACGTCCATGCTCACAGTTTGCGATGGCAGCAACTCGTTCAAACTGCCCATACCAGTCGAAAACCTTACATCGAAATCTATCCTCTACAAGTTTTCGAGACTCAGGTGAAAGATACTCTGAAGAAGTTATTATTGATTTGAGCTTACCAGGATAATATTCACCACAAGATTCTAGATACTTCGCAAGAGTAACAATGGAAGACGGGTATGCCTGAATCAGATCTGTCCGGAAACGGACTAATGCATCTATATACTGGGACAATACATCTTGTTTCATATGAAATGATGACATCAACATCATATTTTCAAACCAAGAATACCGCCAGTATGGTAAATTACTTTGCGCTACAGGAACAACCAGGTCCCCCCTGATCCAAGCCCTTCTATCACCTTTTTCGAAACCTGACCAATCCAACATCCTAGAAACGAATGCTTGTTCCCTAATAACGGAGTTCATAGATTGCGGAACTTCCAAAGGAGCTCCTGTTGTTCCGCTAGTGCTCCCATGAACCACAATCTTAGGCTTTACATTAGATTCATATCTTTCTGGGTAATCTCTTACGGCATCCTTATCAATATAAGAAAAATTTTCTAACTGAAGGCATTCTGAAGACCGCGCTTTAGAGTAAGCTTCGACGTTATTTACTGCATTATGGAGCGTTTTCTTTAACATTCGAGTAGAGTAGTCAGATAGCGCAATAGCATCAGTCTCGTTTTCACTGATTTGTGCATGTACTATCCTAGATTTTCTATTCTCTCTAACTAACTTACGCACCCAGCCACGTAATGAGATAAAAAAACTCTGAACCAAAACAGGTGAATTAATGTACAGTCTACTCGAAAACATTAGAAAAAGTCTCTTGGGTTAATATTAGACTTCTTAACTACAGCAGGTACACCAGCAACCACACAATTAGCAGGTACGTCGCTTAACACGACTGCATTTGCCCCAATTACAGAGTTGCTTCCAACATTAACCGCCCCTAATATTTTAGCTCCGGTAGCGATATAAACGGCATTGCCTATTTTCGGAACACCTAGAGACTTAGATCGACCGCCAATAGTAACATTAGTGCCGATAACACAGTCCCGACCAATAGACGCTCTTTTATGAATTACCACTCCTATTCCGCCATAACCGAAAATAGTCCCGTCACCTATAGGGGTCTGACTATACACCGCACAGTTATGTACCAAGCGTATAAAAATATCAAATACCTTATACAGAAACGGAACTTTCTTTCTGTAACACCAGTTTCCAATTCTATATAGCCGCATCTATTTCACCTTCACGTTAAAACTACGCTTTGTAAGAAAATATTTAACTTTGTACCATGGCAATATACTTCGGCCGATAACTACACAACAAAACAACGAACAAAAGCAGCAGCGACGATGTCTTTACAGTTAGAGCATTATTTGTGACCGATATAAGAAAAAAATTCATGAGCACAATCTTACTTGATAATGGTTGCCCCTTAATTAAAGCAAAAGGAACGCAGTATGCCGCTATCAACAGCCCCACGCCACCTAGCAAGCCAAAATTCAAAACCCAGCCAATCAAGTAGTTTTCTACCGTATTAATCCCAATGTAAAAAGCTATATTGCTAAGCAGGTCATAGCCTGCACCGAAAAACCACTCATAGGCTGAAAGCTGCTCAAGCAAGACATATACATCTAATCGCGCCTCTGCACTTCCATCAAGGTAAAGCTTATTAAAAATCCGATCCCCGATCGGAGTCAGGAGCAGGACAAACGCCAAAGAGATAAAGGAGAAAAAAAACAACACCTGAAAGTACGTAATTTTCTTTCTATCAAATGAAAGTACACCATTAAAAAAACCAACCAACTTTGGAAGCACAATTAAAACATTACCTATAAGAAATATACCTAGCGCCGCCCGCCCACCAAACGCGAACAAAGCAAGTGTCACGACGGATAGGTATAGCACTACTGGAATGCGAGTACAGCTCATTAACAATGGCGCCAACGATGCAGTAATTAGAGCATTATTCAAAGGATGAGCCAGAAAAGCAGTAGAGCGGAAGTGAGAAAAGCTTGCGAATTCAACCATAACCATATGCTGACCGAGCACAAACTCAAATATCGCCAAACAAGAGTTAATAAACAGCAAATATGCAACCAGTGTTAGCAGCCTTTCCTTTGACGTAACTGAAAGCAAACACACTATAGGAACAATCAATAAAGGAATAAATAATGTATCTATGAGATAGGCTAGCCCAGAAGTACCAAAACGCATAAATCCGTAAAAGATGACGGCCAGCAACGCCATCATCCCAAACCACCACAGTGTTTTAAGCTCCCCTAGCCCCTGTAATAGGCGAAAAAGCCCAATGCGCACTGCAAGCAGTGTAAATAGCACGATACCTAAATACGAATACATATGAATCTTCAGTAACAGACTCCCTCCCTCAGAAACATATTGAATCCCTATATTTTCGAGCAAATAAGCACCCAATAAAAACGCGCCGAGTAGCATCAACATCACCACTCTAACTATACCCCGCTCTATCAATTCCCCCTCCGTAAAGCGAATAAGCTGCGACGTATATTAAAAGCATTCACACCCCACAAACAGGCCAAATAAATCATCACAGAAGAAACCACATAGAAACCCAATACTAAAAAAGAGCTTAAGGTTACTGGAAACATCCCCTTTATCACATAAAGGTAAAGCGCCATCACTAAAGCAGATAGAAACGATTTCACCCCATCTCCCCCTATTGCATAAACATACCCATTGCGCAATGAAATCAAAAATGACAGCACCGTAACCAAACTACTCACTATCAGCAATGCCAGCGCGGCCCCAATAAGCCCGAACACTTTTAACATGATCGGCAGGAGCACCAGGCTAATTACCAATCCGACCACCGCAACCCAAAACAACTTTCGAGTTTGCAACAAAAACTGCAACCCATGATCGACGTAATGACCTTTAAAATTAATCAAATAAATAGCAATCGCTAATATCCAAAACAACCCCGAAGAATCAATTAGATATTCTCTACCCAAAAAAAGGGTAACAATCTCATCCTGCAGCAACCCTAAACCAAGTAGCGCAGGAAGAGTAAGCGCTATTAACAGGTGAAGATACGCTTTATGCTGCACTAAAATTAAGGCGCGGTCACCTGTACACTTAACAAGATTAGGATAAAGAGGCATGGCAACTATCATAAAAGCCAAGCCAAGTACCCCCATCAACAAGTTGGCTTGTGCAGCGTAAATCCCAGTTTCACTCATGCCATAAAAATGCGCGATAAATAGGCGATCAACTCTGGAAGCCATCACACTCACCCCACCCGCCAACATAATAGGCACTCCGTAAGCAAACAATCGCTTTAGTACAGAGAGATGAATCTTAGGTAGATTTGGCCACCCCTGCACCAAAACACCTAATCCATAACTAGCTGCCAGCGCTAATAACGCAGTCTCCGTGCTAGCAAACAAAGAGAGCATAAGTATGGAGATCACCACAGCAGAAATTGATTGCAAAAGTGTCGCTTGACGATAGCAAGCCAACTGCTCATTCAGCCGACTAAGCTCTAACTGATATTGAAACAGCGACTTCACCACCAACAACACACATAGCACAAGCAATAACTGCCAACTCAACAACTGGTAAACGTATAACACTCCAGCTATAACGCCGAATCCAAATAATGAACCAAGTACAATAGTCAACGAAATTACTTGGACCAACTCCAACTGATCTTGTTTGGTATATACTGGATAAAGGCGGAGCAAGGACGCATTCAACCACTGAGTACTGAAAGCACGTACCAGTTCCAGGACGACCATCGCAACCGCCAGTGCACCATAAACTTCAGTGGAGAGAAATCCCGCTTGAATCGCGATAAGCGAAAAAACACTCAAAGCAGAAAAAACCTGCACTGGTGCGTATTTGAGTAAGCTTGAAATCAAGTCAACACCGCTTTATAAAGGCCTTGATAGCGCTCAATCACACTTTCTACAGCAAACTGGTCAATCAAATACGCTTGAGCGGCTCGCATATCAGTTGCTTTGATGTCTTCTATACGATGTGCGACTTTGGCCTCTTCTCCCTTTTGTATAAAAACCACACCGAGCTTGGCAAACTCCGCTTGCCGCTCACCGAGAATACCTACAGGAGATGAGACCAGTGGCAATCCAGCTGCCAACATTTCAAGCGGTACTAAACCAAAAGTTTCTTGCGCCGAAGAAAATATGCCAACGTCAGAAAGCTGATATTGCTGGACGATTTCCCGCTGATTAAGTTTACCAAGAAAAATGACTTCTTCCTCGAGCTCCCAATCCTTAACCAACTGCTGCAGCTCTCCGTAATAGACGGGATCCACATTGGGGCCTATGATGCGCAACGTAGCTTTTTTTCCCAATAGTTTCAGCTCACGCAACAGACAAATCGCCCGATCAATCCTTTTATTACGCGAGAGAAGCGCGCAGGTCACTAAGTTTAATGATGCATTAGCAGAAGTATTATACGCCGATACGAAATAGCCTGGATCTACCGGATTTCCAATTATCTGAATCGGTTTTTTTGTATCATCCAGCAACACTTGATTTAACTGCTCACCCACACAAGTAAAATAGTCCACAGAGAGCTCACTTAAAATCGGGACAACTTTTTCATATACGAAATCATTAGCCATAGATACGGGCTTACGACCGATTTTACGGTAGGAATGCAAAGTGAGGATATTACACCTTTTTCTACTTAGACCAAGCACCCAACTACTTAGATGGGAATGAACAATATCTGGTTGAAAAGCACGGATCTGCTCTTGTATTCGCAGCCAAGCAGAAATAAAACTTGGCAGTCGCAGCCCATATCGAGACTCCTTTAATGGACAAATCACCACTTCTACATACTCAGAAAGTACTACCACCTCCCCTGTGTATGAGTGATTATTAAAAGGATCAAACGCCAAAACCCGGTATCGGTATGGACGACTTTTCGCTGCTAGCTGACGAACCAACATTTGACATACAGAATCCACCCCGCCATCATTTTTCTCTCCCCAGTTTAAAGTGGAAAGCGGCATTATCAGGAAAACCCTCTTCATGGTTTAGAAGCCATAGACACTGGATGAACGATATAGGCTTGTGTACTTCCATTGGCAACTACTCGACCAGGGTTACCCACAACAACACAATTATCTGGAACATCCCGAATAACCACAGCTCCCGCTCCTATGATAGCCCCATCACCAATTGAAACATCTTCAACAACCGAAACATGAGGGCCAATATAGACATTATTACCGATCGTAGCGGCTTTGCCTTGATTAGAACCAATAACAGTGAAAGGACTCAAATTGCAGTTTGCACCAATCACTGCTGTGGGACTTACAATAATCCCTGTTGCATGACCAAGGTACAGTCCTGGGCCGATCTGGGTTTCTTTAGGCAGTTGGATTTGGTATCGTACCGACAATATGCGGTGCATAATTCGAGCGAAAAGGCGAACCACTCCATTCTCGCAGCGACACAACCTAAACCAAAACATATATAAAGCCCGTATTTAGCAGAAGGGCCTTCACTACTAGCCCGACTGTCACTCGTCCGGTATACCGATATAGATCAGACTTAATCAATACCCAAGTCGAACTCATGCTAACATTCCGCGTGAGTCTATTACGACTTTTGCTGCAAACAAGCTATGATCAGCGGACTTAAACTCACTATGATCTACTAGGATTACCACGACGTTTGCCTTCTCTAGAGCCTCTTTTAACGACAAGAGCGGAACTTCAGCTTCGATTAAGCACTCCGGTATCTCCTGCTCACTAATATTTGGTTCTACTGCAAGCACCTCCCCAACATTTTGGCGGGCAAGATCCCCTACAATTTGAAGAGCAGGACTTTCTCGTAAATCATCAATATCTGCTTTAAAAGCTAGTCCCAAACATGCAATAACCGGCTTCTTAAATTGGTCGGCAGCCTCAATAATTTTCTCAATCACGTATTCCGGTTTTGCATCGTTAGTTAAGCGAGCTTGTTTAATAAGCTTCGCCTCATCCGGGCAGCTATCCACAATAAACCAAGGATCCACAGCGATGCAGTGTCCACCCACACCAGGGCCAGGGTTCAGGATATTTACACGCGGGTGTCGATTTGCGAGTTTAATCAATTCCCAGACATTTATTTTTAACTTGTCGCAAATAACGGAAAGCTCATTGGCGAAAGCAATGTTTACATCCCGGAAAGAGTTCTCTGTTAGTTTTGCCATCTCTGCGGTACGAGCATTGGTAATAATGCACTCCCCGCGCACGAAGGTTTTATACAGCTCAACTGCTCGTTCACTACAGGCACTACTCATACCGCCGATTACTCGGTCATTCGACACCAACTCCTGAAGCACATAGCCAGGCAGGACACGTTCAGGACAGTGCGCAACCTTTATGTCTGCTGCGTCACCCTTTTGTTGTGGAAAAGTGAGATCAGGACGAGCTGCAGCTAACCATTCAGCCAGTTTTTCCGTTGCCCCCACTGGAGAGGTGGATTCAAGAATGACAAGGTTACCTTTTTCCAGTACCGGGGCGATTGCTTCGGCAGCCGCCCGAATATAGTCAAGATTTGGCTCATGACTGCCATCATCACTGTGCTTGAACGGTGTAGGGACTGCGACCATGAATGCTTCGGCCGGCTCAGGTATTGTCGTAGCACGCAGGTTGCCGGTAGACACCACGCCCCGCACAATAATATCAAGGTCTGGTTCTACAATATGTATCTCGCCATTGTTAATGGTATCAACCGCATGCTGGTTAACATCGACACCGACAACTTCAATACCACGCGAGGCGATCACTGCTGCGGTTGGTAAACCTATATACCCCAGCCCAATGACAGATACTTTCTTAAATGACATATTCATATCCTTTTGTGGTGCTCATTACAAACTTTCTGCTAAAACATCTGCGATACGCTGGCATGCGATACCGTCGCCATATGGGTTATGCGCTATACTCATTTGCGTATAGGCATCTTCATTAGTTAGTAATACATCTAGCTCGGCCACAATTTTTTCGATATCCGTCCCTACCAGCTTTACCGTACCGGCTTCGACCGCTTCAGGACGTTCGGTAGTATCGCGCATCACTAATACAGGCTTTCCTAATGAAGGGGCTTCCTCTTGAATACCACCGGAATCAGTCAAAATTACATGAGCGCGCGTCATCAGGTACACAAACTGCAGGTACTGCTGAGGTTCGATAAGATGAATATTGCCGACATCGCTCAACAACCGATTTACCGGCTCCTGAACCTGTGGATTAAGATGAACGGGATATACAATCTGAGAGTCGGGGTGTTTACGCGCGACTAGCTGTAATGCTTTACAGATACGTTCGAACCCCCCACCAAAACTTTCACGACGATGACCTGTTACCAGAACCAACTTTTTACTGGAATCAAGTATCGGGAATTCTGCAGACAAGGTTTCACTTAACTCAACATCGTCTTCCAACCGCTTTTTGATCATCAACAGCGCATCGATAACGGTATTCCCTGTTACGCTGATAGCGTCAGAAGAATACCCTTCTCTAAGCAGATTGTTTTTTGACGCGTCCGTTGGCGCAAAATGGAACCCTGTAAGACAGCCGGTTAATTTCCGGTTTGCCTCTTCAGGCCAGGGAGAGTAAATATTTCCGGTTCTTAAACCTGCTTCAACATGGCCCACAGGAATTTGCTGATAGTAAGCTGCGAGTGACGCGGCAAAAGTGGTTGCCGTATCCCCGTGCACAAGCACCACAGCCGGCTCGAAGCTTACCAATACTTCTTCAATACCAATCAATATCCGGGATGTAATTTGCCCCAACGACTGCCCCGGCTTCATTATGTTCAGATCATAATCCGGCTTGACCTGAAACAGCTCAAGCACTTGATCGAGCATCTCTCTATGCTGGCCTGTAACACATACTCGCGCTTCAAAACGCTGATCGCTGGTCAGTGCGTGCACCAATGGCGCCATTTTTATTGCTTCCGGGCGCGTACCGAACACCAGTAGTATTTTTTTTACTTCCATTTAATTATTCCTATTCAATCATGTACTACAGGCAAATATTTAACAATTGGCTATGCAGCCCTATTAATAGATATCTTTAGAAACCAGACTCAATGGCGTCTTAATCAATATTTTAATATCCAGCCCTAACGACCAGTTATTGATATAAGCCAGATCTAACTCAACCCGTTTTTCCATCTTATCCAGGGTTTCTGTTTCGCCCCGGCAGCCGCTGATCTGGGCCAGGCCGGTGATGCCCGGTTTAATACGATGTCGGGCCAGGTAGGCATTAACTTTGTCGGAGTAATAATCGTTATGGGCGACTGCATGGGGCCGCGGACCAACCAGAGACATGGTGCCCTGCAGCACATTGATTAACTGAGGCAGTTCATCGATTGAGGTTCTGCGGATAAAGGCGCCGATTCTGGTCACACGTGAATCACCTTTGGTGGCCTGCTTAACCTCGGTATCGTTATGCAGCCGCATACTGCGGAACTTCCACACCTGTATTATCTTGCCATCAAGGCCGTGCCGGTCCTGTTTGAAAAATACAGGGCCTTCTGATTCGCGTTTGATGAGTATCGCAATAATCAGCATCAGCGGACTGAATATTAGCAGCGCAATGGCCGCTAACACCCGGTCCATCACGCCCTTAACCACGATATGGCTGCGCTTTGATGTCACCGGGCTTTCATTTAGTGTTATCAGTGGCATTCCGGCCACCTCACTGATCGAGTGGTTCAGCAGATTCAGGCCAAAGATATCGGGCATCCAAATAACGTCGACGTTCATATCCAGCAGATCTATATGCAGCGCTTCTATGATTTCGGACTGGGACACCGGCAGGGCGATATAGATGCGGCGTATCTTGTAATCTTTTATGACTTGTCTCAGGTTTTCTGCCCGGCCTAACAGCGGCCGTGGCAGGTTCGCGGCTTCGTCTTCCACCGACAGATCGTCATCAGACTTTACGAAGCCGACAACGCGGTCGGCTAAGCTGTTATCGAGGTTAAGATTATTGACCAGTTTTATCGCCATATCGCCAGTGCCAATAACCAGCGTGGCTATTTCACGGGGAAATATGACTTTATAGCGTTTATACAGCGCCCCCAGTGCAATCATACTGATCAACTGGAGCACGAACCCGACAACGGCCCACTCAAGCAGCACTTCACGGGAGAAACTCTCGCCATTTTTTGTCACAAAGCCGATCAGGGCCAGCAGCAACAGCACATAAAACCAGGCGGTGAATAAGCGAAAGGCTCTTTTATAGACGCCATACGCGCGGTTATAGACACCCCGGCGACGATAGATAATCGCAACACAGAAAAGTGACAACACCGCCAGCAGGCGATAGTTAGCGGGGATATCGCCTATTTTGAGAAAGGTAAAGAAAAAAAGCGTGGCCGAAATAATCAGCAGATAGGCGCAGTGCTGCACCCAGAACAGAATTGATTCATTGGTGTTGAACAGCTGCCGTTTGCGCGTAACCAGGCCATGGCTATTGAGGGTAACTTTTTCATTCATTGTTCTGGATAGCTCTGAAGATCCATGTGTGTAACTGACATATCTGTCATTCCCTGAAAGCACTAAGAACTTGAACAATAACTACAGTTAATTTCTCTGATGCCGCAACAGGCGCCTATTATGCACCATAACCGCCCCAAAAAAGAACAATAAGTAACGTTTTTTATCTGTACGTCTCATTTTGGTTGTATCTCTTATATCTACTGTTTACACATTCGAAACCTGGATGCTATATTGGCGTCCAGTTTATTAAATATATAAAGGCCGTCAGGTCAGTATAAGGAGTTTAAAACTATGCGCCGACTCGTAATTGGTGTTGTTGCAGGGATGCTGTTGCCGTTGTCCCCTGCTTTTGCAGAGGCTGATGCTAGCGTTATTAATCAGGTTCAGGCCGCCACTCAGGAAGCATCTACACCCGAGCAGATCGCTGCTGCTGTTCAGCAGTTGCTGGAATCTGCGGAAACGCCAGAACAACAGCAAGCTATTCTGACTGCAGCTTTGAGCCTCAACGCTTCTAACACCGCTGTTCTGGCTGCTATTAATACTGCGGCGGTTACTGCTGGCGTTCCTGCAACTGTGATTTCTCAGGCACAAGTGGCGTCTAATACAGTGCCAACTGTAACCACTCCGTCTGTAAACAGTACGCCGATAGCCCCACCGACTATCAATAACAGCACAGGCACGTCAGGCGGCGGTACCAGCTCAACCTGATAGCTACCTGTTGACAAAAAGCGCTTAATTGCGCTTTTTTGCTTTCTGCAGTTCACTCCCGCTAGCAATTAGTTCAGTAAGGATTCAATCTTGAGCAGTTTATCGGTATCTCACAAAGCAGATACCTCTCTTTTTTACGCTTATCTGGCATTGCTGGCGTGGATTCCGCTGCCCCTTGGCAGCAACAGACCCTGGGCTATCTGCCTGATGTCGGTGATGGTCTTTGCGCTGCTGGCGTATTGGCTTATCCTGCATATCCGCAAACCGCTCAGCACTGGCAAGACTTTCTCCCGCAGCCTGCCGGTTCTCGGCTTGCTGCTGACAGCACCCTTGTGGGCGGCATTTCAGTTGTTACTGGATATCTCCATTGACCCGGCCAACACTTTGCAGAGTTCACTATCAGGGTTTGCGCTGGCGGGTTTATTCAGCCTGACCCTGCTGATGGTTCGCAGCCAGCGGCGGATAAAACTGCTGTGTTATGTTCTGGTGGGCAGCGGCCTGTTTCAGGCCCTGTATGGCAGTATGATGACCCTGACCGGTATTGAATATCTGTTTTTTGTGCCCAAAGATTCTTACATCGGCACGGCGACCGGGACGTTTGTTAACCGTAACCATCTGGCGGGTTATCTTGTGCTGACCCTTTCTGTCGGCATAGGTCTGATGATCTCAACCCTGGATGGCCAGAGTGCCACCAACTGGCGGGATTTTTTCAGACGTATTCTGACCACGCTGTTAGGAAATAAAGCCCGGTTGCGAATTATTCTGGTGATGATGGTCGCCGGACTGGTGATGACCCACTCCCGCATGGGCAACTCCGCATTCTTTGCCAGCCTGGCCATTGCCGGCGTATTGGCCCTGCTGCTGAGTAAACGCTCGACCAAAGCCACCATTGTACTTATCAGCAGCCTGATTATTATTGATCTGTTTGTTGTCGGCACTTTCTTTGGCGTCGAGAAGGTTGTACAGCGGTTAGAAAACAGTAGTGAGACATCAGAGACCCGGGACGAAGTAAACACTTACACTCTTGATGCCATACAGGATAACCTGCTGACAGGCACCGGGGCCGGAACTTACTACACAAACTTCCCGGCTTATCGACAGTATGATGTAGGTGGTGGTTTCTACGACCATGCTCACAACGATTATTTTGAGTTCGCCAGTGATTATGGCGTGATCGTCACCGGCTGCCTGATGCTGGCGGTGTTATGGGCCTTTATTTCGGCGATACGGGCACAGATAAATCGTAAAACAGCGCTCATGCGCGGCATCGCGTTTAGTGCAACCATGGCCATAATCGCACTGGCCATTCATTCCACCGTCGATTTCAATCTGCAGATACCCGCCAATGCCGCCACCTTTGTGGTGATACTGGCACTGGGGCAGATATCGTTTTATCAGAAGAGCCGAAGATCGTAGAGAGGGGTATGTAGAGCCGAGGTTCGTGGTCCGAGCGCTTCGCTTGTCCGAGGTCAGGAAGAGCGGCCTTTGTAGGTGTCTCATTCAGAGGCGATTTTATTGTTTTTTCTCGGTGTTCTCTCTCGGTGCTCTCTGCGTCCTCTGTGCTAGAGCCACTATTTAAAAAATATCACCACAGAGGCACGGAGAAGAGCAAAGGCAACACCTGTCATGATTATTGGTTTGCCCCGTGCCTGTTGATAGTTTTATCGCGGCGAGCACCCAGAGGGATGATAGAGCCATCGCCCCGGGACGGGGCTCCTACAATAGATTCAACCTCGTAGGAGCCCCGTCCCGGGGCGATAAACCTAAGGAGCCGATGTCCGTTGTCCGATCGCTTCGCTTGCCTGAGGTCAGGAAGAGCCTGGACATGAAAAAGCAGCCGTTGTGGGAGGCGCGCCCTCGCGGCGATAGATCTGCCCCGTGCCTATTGATAGTTTTATCGCGACGGGGGCGTCGCTCCCACAATGCATTCCTCCTCGCAGGAGCCTCGTTAGCATGCCCTTCGATAGAAGGATGATAGAACCATCGCCCCGGGACGGGGCTCCTACAATAGATTCAGCCTCGTAGGAGCCCCGTTAGCATGCCCTTTGGGTACCAGGGGCGATAAACCTAAGGAGCCGGTGTCGGTTGTCCGATCGCTTCGCTTGTCCGAGGTCAGGAAGAGCAGCCTTTGTGGGTGTCTCATTCAGAGGCGATTTTATTGTTTTTCTCGGAGTCCTCTGTGGTAGAGCCATTATTTAAAAAATATCACCACAGAGGCACGGAGAAGAGCAAAGGCAACGTTCGGACAAGTGAAATGATCGGATAAGCATAGCAACCGGACTTCTGCTGCAGCCGCCCTTAGGGAATATGAATATCCGCTTTGGGGCAGACTTTACTTAATTCCTCACTTAAGGCCCGTTTTGCTTCGCTATCCCCATGCACTATGCGGATCTCTTTCGGTTTGTGATGCATTCTTTTAACGAAGTTGATCAGGTCTTTCTGATCGGCGTGGGCGGAGTAGCCGCCGATGGTATGTACGCCTGCTTTTATATCGACTTTCTCGTTATCCAGATACACATAGCCGCCGGATGGGCCATATTGCTGTATATCACGCCCCGGAGTGCCTTCAGCCTGATATCCGACAAACAGAACATCGGTGCGGGAATCGGGGAGCAGTGCTTTAAGGTAGTTGACGATGCGGCCGCCCGCACACATGCCACTGGCCGCAATAACAATGGCGGGCCGACCACTGGTTTTGAGATAGTTCACCAGTTTCAGATGCTGACGGTGGGAATCGACGGTGATCAGTTGGGCAAAATTGAGTGGGTGTCGCCCATCTCCCCTGCGGGTTTTGGCTTCTGCATCCCATAGATCGCTCAGGTTGCGATAATGTTGTGTAAACTTTGCCGCCAGCGGTGAATCGACTATCACATCTAGCACCTCCCAGGACGTCCCTTTCTGGCTGTGGATAATACCTTCCAGCTCGTAGAGCAGTTCCTGGGTTCTGCCGATACTGAAAGCGGGAATCAGCACCGTTCCTGCATCGCCCAGACAGTGCCGGATAATCTGTTGCAGATTTTTCCGCCGCTCACGACGACTTTCGTGAAGCCGGTCGCCATAGGTGCTTTCGATTATCAGCCGGTCTGCCCGCCAGGGTGATTTTGGTGCCGGTAATAATGGCGCATAGGGCGCGCCCAGATCTCCGGAGAACAGAATAATTTCGTTATGGTACTGAAACTCGATATAAGCCGACCCCAGAATATGACCGGCAGGCCTGAATCTGAACTGCAGACCACTGACCGCAACGACTGGACACCACTGCTTATATTCCACCGGCTGAATCAGCTTTTCCACCAGTTTAATAAACTGACTGATCAGTTTTTTATTGCGCGTGACACCAATCTTCATCGCGTCTTCTAATACCAGCGGCAGTAATTGAGCGGTCGCTCTGGAGGCGAATATCGGGCCGTTAAATCCTGCCGCAATCAGTGAAGGTATACGACCAACATGGTCGATATGGCAATGGGTGATAAAGAGCGCTTTTACGGTGTCGATGGAAAAATCAAGTTGCAGGCTTGAGGATTCGGAGCCGGTCGATTCGGCCCCCTGAAACATACCGCAATCAATAAGAACGCTGGTTTTCTTGTCTAAAACCAGCTCATGGCATGAGCCGGTTACGCCGGTTGTTGCACCGTGGTGCTTTATTTTGATCATATGAACCTCCATGTTCGTTTATGTAGCCGATGTCTGTTGTCCGAACGCTTCGCTTGTCCGAGGTCAGGAAGAGCAGTCGTTGTTGGTGGCGCGCCCTAGCGGTGATCGTTATGGCCCGTGCCTGCTGATGGTTTTATCGCGGCGGGCACCCTGAGGGCATACTAACGCCGCTCCCACAATACATTCAGCCTCGTAGGAGCCCCTTTAGCATGCCCTCGTAGGAGCCCCTTTAGCATGCCCTCGTAGGAGCCCCTTCCAGGGGCGATAAAAACCCTCACGGTGATCGATCGGTGCCTATTGATGGTTTTATCGCGGCGAGACGCCGCTCCCACAATACATTCAGCCCTCGTAGGAGCCCCTTCCAGGGGCGATAAAAACCCTCGCGGTGATCGATCGGTGCCTATTGATGGTTTTATCGCGGCGGGACGCCGCTCCCACAGTGATTGGACTAGCGCAGCGCTCGGAGCTCTATCTTAAGCGTTGTAATACTCTTTATACCACTCGACAAACTTCTGCATACCGTCTTCGATGGTGGTGCTGGGTTTGAAACCTGTCGCGGCTTGTAAACTATCAATATCGGCATAGGTGGCGGGTACGTCGCCTGGCTGCATTGGCAGGTATTCTTTTTTCGCGGTTTTACCGGCAGCGGATTCAATCGCTTCGATAAAACGGCTGAGTTCAATCGGTTCGTTGTTGCCTATGTTGTACACCCGGTATGGCGCACTGCTGCTGTCCGGACGGGTACGGGGGTTATTCTCATCCGCCTGGGGAATAACATCCTGAATGCGGATGACGCCTTCAACGATATCATCCACATAGGTGAAGTCACGCAACATTTTCCCGTGGTTGAACACCTTGATCGGGCGGTCTTCAAGAATAGCGCTGGTGAACAGGAACGGTGCCATATCGGGACGTCCCCAGGGGCCGTACACGGTGAAGAAACGCAGCCCTGTTGTGGGTATACCGTACAGATGTGAATAACTGTGGGCCATCAGTTCGTTGGATTTTTTGGTTGCCGCATACAGGGACACCGGATGATCGACACCATCGGCCGTCGAAAACGGCATTTTAGTGTTCATACCATAAACTGAAGAGGATGAAGCATACACCAGATGTTTTACGTTGTTCTGACGGCAGCCTTCGAGAATAGTCATCATGCCGGTCAGATTGGAATCGACATAGGCAAACGGATTTTCCAGTGAGTAACGCACACCCGCCTGAGCAGCCAGGTGGATAACCCGGTCAAAGCCGCTCTCGGCAAACAATTTTGCCATCCCTTCACGGTCGGCCAGATCCAGCTTTTTAAAGGTAAATTCAGGATATTGTTGCAGACGTTGCAGACGCGAGTCTTTAAGGGCCGGGTCGTAATAATCGTTAAGGTTGTCCAGACCGATCACTTTATGGCCTGCCTGACAGAGCCGTTCTGATACGAAGTTGCCAATAAAGCCGGCGGCGCCGGTGACGAGGTAGGTTAGCTGCATGGTTTAGCCTGAACTGTAAAATTTTAGAGTTGGCTAATTATCGCTGCTGGAAGCAGCTCCTACAAGGGCTCATCGCAGAGGAGTTAGTCGAGCCGGGGTTCGTTGTCCGGGCGCTTCGCTTGTCAGAGGTATGAAAAAGCAGCCGTTGTAGGAGGCGCGCCCTCGCGGCGATCGATTTGTCTGGTGCCTGTTGATGGTTTTATCGCGACGGGGGCGTCGCTCCCACAATACATTTCGCCTCGTAGGAGCCCCCTTTAGCATACCCTTTGGGTACCAGGGGCGATAAACCTGAAAAGCAGGAGTCCGTTGCCCGAGGTCCGAATAAACTGCGCTCTTAGGAGCCCCGTTAGCATGCCCTCTGGGTACCCGGGGCGATAAAACCATTGTGGCACGCACCTAAAGGGCGTGCCACAAAGCAATCGACAACTAATCCGGCTCTTAGCTGATTACTGTTTTATCGACAAACCCCGACCAATCGCGTAGTAGCTGATACCACGATCTTCCAGTCGATGCGGGTCATAGAGGTTGCGGCCATCGAAGATAACCGGCTCTGACAACTGAGCTTTGATCAGGTCAAAATCCGGTGCACGGAAGCTTTGCCATTCGGTGCAGATAACCAGCATATCGGCGCCGTTGAGGGCCGCTTCTTTGGTGCCCATCAGGTTCAGATCGGCACGGGAGCCATAGATACGCTGAGTCTCTTCCATCGCTTCCGGGTCAAATGCCTGTACTTTGGCACCGGCGTTCCACAGCAGTTCCATCAGGACACGGCTGGACGCTTCACGCATATCATCGGTTTTAGGTTTGAATGACAGGCCCCAGAGAGCCACAGTTTTGCCTGCCAGGTCACCATTGAAGTGACGGTTGATCAGCTCAAACAGCTTGGTTTTCTGTTTGGCGTTAACCGATTCCACCGCTTTAAGAATCTGCGAGTCATAGCCGATCTGTTCAGAGGTTTTCACCAGTGCCTGAACATCTTTAGGGAAGCACGAACCGCCATAGCCGCAGCCTGGATAGATAAAGTGATAACCAATCCGTTCATCAGAACCGATACCGTTACGTACATTCTCGATATCGGCGCCGACCATCTCTGCGATATTCGCCATCTCATTCATAAAGCTGATTTTGGTGGCCAGCATGCAGTTGGCTGCATATTTGGTCAGCTCTGCACTGCGAATATCCATAAAGATGATGCGATCGTGATTACGGTTAAACGGAGCATACAACTCTGTCATCACATCTTTAACGTGATCGCTTTCGGTTCCGATAACAATCCGGTCCGGACGCATGCAGTCACTCACTGCAGCACCCTCTTTAAGGAACTCAGGGTTTGATACCACATGAAACTCGATATCGGCGCCGCGGGCAGCCAGCGTATCAGCAATCGTGGCTTTAACCTTATCGCCGGTACCGACAGGCACCGTGGATTTATCAATCACAATTCGCGGCTCAGGCATGTACGTCGCAATGGTCTTCGCTACAGCCTGTACATATTGCAGATCGGCAGAGCCATCTTCATCCGGAGGGGTACCCACTGCGATAAACTGGATCTCACCAAACTCGACAGCCGCTTTCGCATCGGTTGTGAACAACAGGCGACCCGCTTCATAGTTGGACTGAACCAGCGGCGTCAGGCCTGGTTCGTAGATTGGAATGATGCCATTTTTAAGATTTTCTACCTTCTGGGCATCTACATCCACACAGCAGACATCATGACCGACTTCAGCCAGCACAGCTGCCTGAACCAACCCTACATAACCTATACCAAAAACCGTAACTTTCATTAATTGCGTACCCTTTAACAGCAATTACATTTAAGCAAAGTATACCTGTTAACCTGCTGACCTTGCCAAATTAATCAGAATATCGAATCGCGTATATTATGGTCGCGATATTACCATAGGATTGCGACAGAGCCGAGGCTTGAAGGCTTTTGTCCGGGCGCGGTGTTTGTCCGGGTAGCTCATGTAGGAGCCCCGTCCCGGGGCGATAAGGCTGAAGAGCCGAAGTCCGCTGTCCGAGCACTGCGCTTGTCCGACGTCCGAAAAAGCAGCCCTTGTAGAAAGCACGCCCTCGTGGCAATCGATTTGTCCCGTGTCTGCTGATGGTTTTATCGCGGCGGGACGCCGCTCCTACGATGGTCTTTATCGCGGCGGGCCCCCAGAGGGCATACTAACGACGCTCCACAAGACATTCAGCCTCGTAGGAGCCCCGTCCCGGGGCGATAAGGCTGAAGAGCCGAAGTCCGTTGTCCGGGCACTGCGCTTGTCCGAAGTCCGAAAAAGCGGCTCTTGTGGGAGGCGCGCCCTCGCGGCGATCAATTTGTCCCGTGCCTGCTGATGGTTTTATCGCGGCGGGACGCCGCTCCTACGATGGTCTTTATCGCGGCGGGCCCCCAGAGGGCATACTAACGACGCTCCACAAGACATTCAGCCTCGTAGGAGCCCCGTCCCGGGGCGATAAGGCTGAAGAGCCGAAGTCCGTTGTCCGGGCACTGCGCTTGTCCGAAGTCCGAAAAAGCGGCTCTTGTGGGAGGCGCGCCCTCGCGGCGATCAATTTGTCCCGTGCCTGCTGATGGTTTTATCGCGGCGGGACGCCGCTCCTACGATGGTCTTTATCGCGGCGGGCACCCAGAGGGCATACGAACGCAGTTCTACAATACATTCATCCCGTGGGAGCCCCTTCCAGGGGCGATAAAACCATGGCGGCTGGAAGCCGCTCCAATTTCGACTCGTAGGGGCCCTGTTAGCATGCCCTTTGGGTACCCGGGGCGATAAGTCTGACAAGCCGAAGCCCGGCGCAAAAAAAAGGTTCTTCGCAGGTTATGGGGAAATAGTTAGGAAGCGGTGGTGCCTTTCCGGTTAAGCTGTTGT
>JAAEYW010000021.1 GCA_018223185.1 Oceanospirillales bacterium
GGCTTACTTCTTCTTGAAGATTAAGGATGCCTTTCCCGGTAAAGCGCGATGAACCTTTTTTTAGACCTCCGCCAGTTGGTTTTGGCGCGGGGTCCTGCAACGATAGGGTATCCCCAATGAAAGATTGCTCTGCAGGGTTCTTGCCTGGAGAGCTCGCCAAACGGGCTTAACAATGAAGATATCGATGTTTCTATATCCTTCCCCATAACCCGCGAAGAACCATAAAAAAGGGGTCTGTGAAAGAGGCCCCTTTTTGATTGATTCTGAGTTGTGGCAGCAGATCCAACGATATGAGCCTCGTCCACAGATAAATCTGATCTCAGGCTCTGATCAGTTGATCAGCGAAAGGAACTCGCCGCGGGTTGACTGGCTCTTGCGGAAGGAGCCCAGCATCATTGAGGTTTTCATGCTGCTATTCTGTTTTTCAACACCGCGCATCATCATACACATATGCTGCGCTTCGATAACCACACCAACACCGTCAGCACCGGTTGCCAGCATGATCGCATCAGCGATCTGTTTGGTCATATTTTCCTGAATCTGCAGGCGACGGGCAAACATATCCACTATCCGTGCAATCTTAGACAGTCCGATAACCTGACCTTTAGGAATGTAGCCTACATGGCATTTACCAATGAATGGCAGCATGTGGTGCTCACACATTGAGTACAGCTCGATATCCTTTACGATGACCATTTCGCTGTTTTCAGTAGGGAAGAGTGCACCATTGATCACCTCTTCCAGGTTTTGCTCATAGCCACGGGTGAGAAACTGCATCGCTTTCGCTGCGCGTTTAGGAGTATCGACCAGTCCTTCACGGGTGAGATCTTCACCCAGCTGTTCGATTATGCTGGCAAATTCTTTTTCCATTACAGTGTGTAATCCTGTTTTGGCCTGTCAGATCCTCTGTCAGAGATAGAACCGGGAATCGTTTCGCACGCTCAGCTTTGTGACAGGGCCGTTAAAAAATCGTGCTAACTTACGTGATTAGCACTCAGAGGTAAAGTATACAGGCAAAGATTTAAGCGTTTAATCTGCGATTACTATCTGGCCCGTTTCAGCAACACATAAAGCGCGCCTGTCCCGCCATCTTTCGGTTGTGCTGAGGAGAAAGCGATTACCGGATCCATCTGCCTCAGCCAGTCATTTACATAAGACTTCATCAGTGCGTGCTGGCTTTCTACGTTGTTTGACTTACCGTGGATCACCATCACACAGCGTAGCTGTTGCTTGCTGCATTCGCGAATAAAGCTGCTGAGCTCCGTGCGGGCATCATCAATGATATAACCGTGC
The DNA here is from genome assembly GCA_018223185.1 of Oceanospirillales bacterium. Classification (GTDB taxonomy): domain Bacteria; phylum Pseudomonadota; class Gammaproteobacteria; order Pseudomonadales; family Balneatricaceae; genus Amphritea. Next base: position 1,294 of record JAAEYW010000021.1, read on the forward strand.
AGATCGAGACCTGCGTCCCAGGGGATGTGTCCCTGCTTCAGGCGCTTCATCAATTTTAACTGAACCCCTGGAGTGGCGTAGATCAGCTCATCCTCGGTTTCGACCAGGTTGATAACCTCTGAATTTAGGCCGTCAACGATGCTCTCTTCGTCCTGAACCGCCATCTGCCGTTTATAGCGGGTGGTTTCATCATTGGCCAGTTTAAGTTTTTTCGGTTGTCCGCGCAGGTCTGCCCGGTCATTTCTGATTCGGGTAACCCCTGTCATTGCGGCGGCAAAATCAATTTCAGTATTATCAGTGTGTTCAGTATCAGGCAGATCGTTATCAGACATAGCGTTCGCAAACATTATTCATTAACATACACGGCCTGCAATAAAGCAGGCACCAACTCGACGAATTATCCATCCAGACATGACCATCAATCAAGCACAGACCCTGAAAGAGCTGCATACGATACGTGATTTTATCCGTTTCAGCATGAGCTGCTTTTACAAACACGACCTCTATTTTGGCCACGGAACCGATAATCCATGGGATGAGGCGGTTCAGCTGGTGCTGGGTGCACTGCACCTGCCCTGGAACAGTAACCCTGAACTCCTTGATGCCCGGCTTACCGGTGACGAGAAGGTTCGGGTGCTGGATTTTCTCGAGCAACGGGTGATACAGCGTCGGCCATTGCCCTATATTATAGGGGAAGCCTGGTATGCTGGTATGCCTTTCTACGTCGATGAGCGGGTGTTGATTCCCCGTTCACCGATTCAGGAACTGATAGAGATGCACTTCAGCCCCTGGCTGAGAGAGGGGCCGGTGGAGCGGATTCTGGATCTCTGTACCGGTAGCGGTTGTATCGGCATTGTCTGCGCCTATGCGTTTGAGGAGGCCGAGGTCGATCTGGCGGATATCTCGGCGGATGCTCTGGACGTCGCCCGTCGTAATATTACCCGCCATGAACTTGATGACCGGGTGACGGCTATTGAAAGTGATCTGTTTAGCAATCTGAATGGTCGCCGCTATGATCTGATTGTCAGTAACCCTCCGTATGTAGATAATGCGGACCTTGCCGGTATGCCGCAGGAATATCAGCATGAGCCTGATCTGGCGCTGGGGTCAGGGTCCGACGGCCTTGATATTACCAAACAGATTCTGCGCCAGGCGCAGCAGTATCTGACCGATGATGGCCTGCTGGTTATTGAGGTCGGTAATAGCGAAGTCCATTTGCAACAACAGTATCCTCAGATACCGTTTACCTGGCTGGAGCTGGCGGAGGGAGGAAACGGAGTGTTCCTGCTGACTGCTGCAGAGGTCCGACAGTATTGCGGCGATATCTGAACGACTAGGGTATAATCGACTAAATTTTTGGCTTTAAAATCGGGAACAAACGATGTCAGGAAACACCTACGGTAAGCTATTTACTGTCACCACTTTCGGCGAAAGCCATGGTCCGGCTTTGGGCTGTATTATCGATGGTTGTCCTCCGGGCATTGAACTGACAGAAGCGGATTTGCAACGCGATCTCGATCGCCGTAAGCCGGGGACCTCCCGACACACCACTCAGAGACGCGAAGCCGATGAGGTGAAAATTCTCTCCGGCGTGTTTGAAGGCAAGACAACCGGAACACCCATTGGCCTGCTGATTGAAAATACCGATCAGCGTTCCAAGGACTATTCCAATATTGCCGAAACGTTCCGCCCGGCACATGCTGACTACGTATACACTCATAAGTATGGTTTCCGTGATTATCGTGGTGGTGGTCGTTCATCAGCCCGGGAAACGGCAATGCGGGTGGCTGCTGGCGCGGTGGCGAAAAAGTACCTGGCGCAGAAAGGCGTTGAAGTGCGGGGTTATCTTTCTCAGCTCGGCCCGATCAAAATCGAAGGGTTTGACTGGGATCAGGTCGATCAGAATCCGTTTTTCTGTCCTGATGCCGGTAAAGTGGCAGAGATGGAAACCTATATGGATGCCCTGCGCAAAGAGGGTAACTCGATTGGTGCAAAAATTTCTGTTTCTGCGACAGGTGTGCCGGTAGGGCTGGGTGAGCCGATATTTGATCGGCTGGATGCGGATCTGGCTCATGCGCTGATGAGCATTAACGCCGTTAAGGGCGTGGAGATCGGTGATGGTTTCGCCTGTGTTGAGCAGAAAGGGACCGAACATCGGGATGAGATGACGCCTGAAGGCTTTCTCTCCAATCATTCCGGCGGCATTCTTGGTGGTATCTCTACCGGACAGGAGATCACCGCACATATCGCCTTAAAGCCAACCTCCAGTCTGCGCCTGTCAGGGCGGAGTATCAATAGCCGGGGAGAAGCGATTGAAGTGGTCACACAGGGGCGTCATGATCCGTGTGTGGGTATTCGCGCGACTCCAATTGCGGAAGCAATGATGGCGATTGTACTGATGGATCACCTGTTGCGTCATCGCGCGCAAAATGCCGATGTAGTCTGTGAAACTCCGGTGTTAAAAGGTTAAAATTACGCGATAGCTTGAGTAACCCCTTGTTGCAAATCTGTAACTAAGGGGTTTTTATTTTTGGTTACTATTTTTTTAACGACGGCGCAAAACGTGCCTTTAGTTTTGGTGGATTAACTATGACAGTCTATAAAGAGACTCTTTACGACGGATACGGTCAGGCATTTGATGTGGAAGAGGTGCTGTTCGAGCAGCAGACAGATTCCTGGCATCTGATCATTTTCCGTAACCCTAAATTCGGAACTGTTATGGCGCTGGATGGCATTATTCAGACCACTGAAAAAGATGAGTTTATCTATCATGAGATGCTGACTCATGTGCCACTGATGGCCCACGGCAGTGCTAAAAAAGTACTGATTATCGGCGGTGGTGATGGCGGAATGCTGCGAGAAGTCCTGAAGCATCAGTCTGTTGAAAGTGTCACTCAGGTTGAAATCGATCAGGCGGTTATTGATATGTGTGTCGAATATCTGCCGAACCATTCTCAGGGTGCATATGACAACCCGCGTGCCAATATCGTTATCGGTGATGGTATTGATTATGTGTGTCAGACCGATGAAAAGTACGATGTGATTATCTCCGACTGTACCGATCCGGTCGGCCCGGGTGAGGTATTGTTCAGCAGCCGTTTCTACGAAGGCTGCAAGCGCTGTCTCAATGAAGGCGGTGTCTTCGTTGCTCAGAACGGTGTGGTCTATATGCAGCCTGAAGAGGTGGTCACCACCCGTCAGCGTCTTAGCCCATACTTTAAAGATCAGACTTTTTATACGGCTGCGGTGCCAACCTATATTGGCGGTGCAATGACTTTCGCCTGGGGCTGCGATAACCCGGCTACCCGGTTGCAGAGCGCAGAGCAGATCGTTGAACGCTTTAAAGCCAGTGGTATTAAAACCCGCTACTACAACCCGCAGATTCATGTGGGTAGTTTTGCCTTGCCGCAATATATTCTGGAGAAGTTAGGCGACGCCTGATTTCTGATCCAGTCAGCGTCGGTGCAGCCGGCCGTAGCTGAAACCCTGATAATCCACCGGTTGAATAAACCGGTGGATTTTTGTTTTCTGTAACCCGGTGCTTTTCTGGCACAGTCTGACCGTTCCGCACAGGAGTTAAAACGAGTCCCGATGAAACTGAATACTTACAGCCGTCTGTCGGGCTTCTATTTTTTCTACTTCTCGCTGCTGGGGGCTTTGGTTCCCTACTGGAGTCTCTATCTCAAGTCGTTTGATTTTAATGCGCAAACGATTGGCAGTCTGATGGCTATTCTAATGGCTTCGCGTATTGTTGCGCCCAATATCTGGGGTTGGCTGGCAGATCGCACTGGTCAGCGACTGCGTATTGTGCGCTATGGGGCATTTCTCACCTGTCTTATTTTTGTGCTGATCTTCTGGCAGGAAAGTGCTCTGGGTATTGCGCTGGTGATGACCGGGTTTAGTTTTTTCTGGAACGCAGTTCTGCCTCAGTTTGAAGTGTTGACGCTGACGCACCTGAAAGGGCGTGAGCATCTCTATAGCCGAATCCGTCTCTGGGGCTCTGTGGGTTTTATTCTTGCGGTAATGGGAATTGGCTGGCTGCTGGATTTGGTCAGTATCCGCTGGCTGCCCTGGGCGATGCTGGGGTTGATGGTGATGATCTGGTTATCATCACTGTTTGTTGAGGGGAAAGCGCCGGTCCGCAGTAGTGAAGAAAGTCGATTTGTGCAGCAATTGTTGCGGCCTCAGGTGTTGGTGTTTTTTCTGGTCTGTTTGCTGATACAGTTCAGTCACGGTCCCTATTACACGTTTTACTCAGTGTTGATGGATAGTCTGGGGTACAGTCGTACCGAAATCGGTCTGCTGTGGTCGGTCGGGGTTGTTGCAGAAGTACTGATTTTTATACTCATGCCGAAACTGATTGGCGGGCTGGGATTGCGTAAACTGATGATCAGCAGTCTTCTGTTGTGCGTATTACGCTGGTTGCTGATCGGGCTGATACCGGAAAGCCTGCCACTTATGTTGTTTGCCCAGACGCTTCATGCGGTGAGTTTTGGTGTGTTGCATGCGGTCGGTATCGCGCTGGTGCACCATTATTTTTCCCCTTCCAATCATGGTCAGGGGCAGGCGATGTTCAGTAGCTTTGGGTTTGGTGTGGGCGGCGCACTGGGTGCGTTGTGCAGTGGAATGATGTGGGAATCGCTGGGTGCAGCCGCAACATTCAGCGTTGCTGCCGTGGCGGTTTTTATTGCTGCTATCTGCGCAACTATTTGGATAAAACCGGAAAATTGTGCAGAAACGAATCGGTAAATTTGTTTTGCACCGCAGTTGGTATAGTATTAGATTAACAGCAGTTAAGTAATTGAATCGCTATTGTACAGTTTTACGCAGATGTCATTCTGACAGGTATAGTTTCTGACGGATTAACCGGTCCGCCTGATGAGAGGTGCTGATGAATTTCAAAGTTGATGTTGAAATGACACCCGAAGAGCTCCGCAAGGTGCTGGGGTTACCCGATGTTGAATCGTTTCAGAAAGAGATGATGAGTAAAATTCAGGAGCGAATGGATGCCGGTGTTGATGGTTATGATCCACTGACACTCTTTCAGCCCTATATGGCCAGTGGCCTTGGTTCGATGGATGCAATTCAGAAAATGCTGTTGAATATGATGAGTACATATACCAACAGCAGTAAAAGCTCAGATAAAAACAAATAATACTGTCTCCCGTCACACTGCAGCAGAGTGCGGGCGCAGGAGCAAAACAGGTAGAGAGAGACTATTTTGAGAATTCTCAGAAAATATACAAACCGACGTCTGTACGATACATCCCGTAGCTGTTACATCACCCTGGAAGATGTAAAACAGCTGGTACTTAATCAGGAAAACTTTCAGGTTCAGGATTCCAAAACCGGGGCGGATCTGACCCGCAATATATTGCTGCAGATTATCAGCGAACAGGAAGCGCTGGGACATGGAACGCTGCTGACCAATCAGGTGCTGCAACAGCTGATTCGCTTCTATGGTGACAGTATGCAGGGGATGATGAGTCAGTATCTGGAACAGAGTATCGCGACCTTTATCGATCAGCAGGAGCGTATTCGTGAACAGATGCAGAATATGATCGGTGCCGCCAATCCGCTGAATATGATGAACAAAATCGCTGATCAGAATATGGCGATGTGGAATATATTCACCCCGCCAGGGGGTGAAAAATCAACTGACAATCCGGCCAGTAATGATGCCGGTCCATCGAAAGAAGATAAGTAGCCTGCGCTGATTGAATAAGCCCGCTAATGATGTCAAAAATCTTAGCGGGTTTTTTAGTGCCTTTTTTGAATCTCATTCGCCAGGATAGCATCCGCATCCAGCGTACTGATTGCGATCTCAGTATTCATCGGGATCTCTCCCGTCAGTTGTAGCGCCAGATAGCGCATGCAGCAGACCCGCAGGAACGAGGTAAAGTTCCCCAGATCATGTCCTGCATCGATCGATTCATGGTAGAGACGGGTCAGCATCTGAGGGATATTCATATGATCCCGTGCTGCGATCTCTTCCAGAGTGTGCCAGAAATAATTTTCCAGACGTACGCTGGTGACCATCCCGTCAATACGCAAAGAGCGTGTACTACTTTTCCAGTGTACAGAATCACTATTGATAAACAGTTTGCACATGCCCGGTCCCTGTCTGTATCTGAATATAGAGCTGCCAACCTCTGCAACAAAACGGCTATCTTTTCAGATAGCCGTTGCAGATCGTTGTTACAGGTTAGCTGTTGCTTGTCATGTTGACCATGTCAGAAACGTTATTTCAGCAGCTCTAAAAACTGTGATAGCCATGCGGGATGGGCTGGCCAGGCGGGAGCTGTAACTAAATTTCCATCGGTAATCGCCGCATCGATAGCAATCTCAGTGAAGATCCCTCCGGACTGATTGATCTCAGGCATGCAGGCTGGATAGGCAGAACACTTTTTATCTTTCAATACCCCTGCGGCAGAGAGAATCTGAGCGCCATGGCAGACCGCAGCTACGGGTTTATTGGTGGTAAAGAAATGTTGCACCATCGACAACACGGCAGGATTGAGGCGCAGGTATTCCGGTGCGCGACCGCCGGGAATAATCAGTGCGTCGTAATCGGCGGGGTCGATGTCGGCAAAAGTGGCATTCAGTGTGAAGTTATGGCCGCGTTTTTCTGTATAGGTCTGATCGCCCTCAAAATCATGGATCGCGGTGGCAACAGAATCGCCACTGACCTTATCAGGGCAGACCGCATCCACACGGTGACCCACCGTCAGAAGGGTCTGAAAGGGCACCATAGTTTCATAGTCTTCGGTGAAGTCGCCGGTGATCATCAGGATCTTTTTGCTGCTCATAATAAACTCCTACAGGTGTGACTGATTGTTTTTATATTTAGGGTGGTAGCAGCTACAAGGTAGCAGTCCAGCAGCAGGATTGGGTATTAGATGAATACTACAATTCAACATAGCGGTAGTGTAGGCGGCACAAAATAGCCGATCAGCGGTTGGCCGATTATGCCCAGTGCCTGAATACCACGTTGGCTGCAGGGGGTGGTGCAGCATGATGCAAACCCATAGCCTGTGAGAAGGTGGCTGAAAACCGGCTGTATGCATTCCCGGTTGTGGTTCTGTCTTTCGTTAGTATTCATCAAAAGCCGGCCCGCGAGGGGTCGGCTTAAGCTCTGGAACCTGATTATGATTATGTCTCAGGTGTCAGATATAGCGGCGACGTTTGAAGGACACGCTCTCTTTGTAGTCCTTCATCGAGCTGACCTTGCGGATATCTGCCCAGGTTCCTTTGTAATAGGGGATGTAGTTCCGATCGGTCCAGCTGGTGACGACATCTCCCACGTTACCATTGAAATATCCGAACATCATGAAGGTGTGGCCACGCTTCATGTCCGGTTCCAGGTAGGCCATGGCAAAGGTGGCACCGAAGTCGTTGAAGACTTCAACCACATCGCCTGACTCAATGCCCAGCTGTTTGGCATCTTCCGGGTTGATTTCAATTGGCGCCATGGGGTAACGCTTAGTACGGAAGTCGATGCGCTGGTCATGGTAGGCGGTTTGCCAGATATGGTTGGTACGGCCGTTGTTAATCCAGAACCTGTATTTTTTTCGCTGGGACTCAACCATAGCCGGCAGGCCGGTCCACTCCGCAGGCAGAAAGTGTGCCTTCCCGTCAGAGGTGCTGAACTTATAATCGGAGTAGATCATCTCGGTTCCGATCAGCTGACCTTCTCTGTACTCTCTGACGGGTAATTGTACCCCGTTGTTACCTTGCGTACGCAGCCGCTCATAGGTGACAAGATGTCCGGTGTCCCCGCCCTGGCTGTCGATGCCTTCGGGTTTGCGGAACCCATCGTTGAAGGAATCTTCTTCGGTCTTCCAGTCGAAGCCCGAGAAGCGTCCGGCCATCTTCTTGTTGCCCTCCTTCTCGTACATTGCTTTGAGGGTGTTGGCAATTTTCGCCGCTATCAGGCAGTCCGGCATGGCTTCTCCGGGAGGGTCCATGAATTTATCCGACAGACGCATACGGCGCTCACCGTTCATTGAAGTGAGGTTCATCTCCCCGGGGTGGGCGGCTGGCAACATCAGATGAGATGCCTGGGCAAACTTGGTCGGGTATAAATCGATGGTGGTAATGAATAAGCCGCCGTGATTAGTAACTGCATCAAAGATAGCATCGACCATGCTTTCCACGCCGCCACCGCGTACCTGCGCCAGGGCATCACGGACAATATTTGCACGACGATAAAGCGTCTGACGATATTGCTGAGCATTCAGAGTAGACTGGAACGCGTTGCAGGCCCACACGGTAAGCATCTTGCCATTACCCCGGATGATTTCCTGGTCGATGTAGATCGGCTGCTTACCGGGATAAGGTGGACGTGCGTAGCCCTCCTGGTGGCCACCGAGACGACAGACTCCGGTGCCGCGACGACCGACATTGTGGGTGGCCAGCACCAGATCAACCAGTGCGGACTGAATACGGTAGTTGTCGTTGCCCCAGATGATGCCCTTTTCATACAGATGTGCGGTGCGTGGGCGATGGCCGGATTTCTTAGGTTTATAAGCCCAGTCGGCTGCTTTCTCCAGGTCTGCCACTGAGATGCCGGTAATTCTGGAGCAATTATCCAGGCTCATATGGTTGGCCTTCAGAGCCTTATCGAAGCCTGTTGTATGTTGATCAATGAAGTCCTGATCGTGCCAGCCCTTGTCTGCCACGTAAGTCAGCAGGCCGTCGAACAGTGCCGTATCGGTGCCAGGGTTGATCTGCAGGTGCAGCACATTATCCTTAGCGTTATTCTGACAGATCGCCGTGGTCAGGGTGCGGCGCGGATCGACCAGAATGAAGCGTCCATTTTCGACTGTTTCGTCTTTGAACCACGCTTTTTTCTTAGCTATAGTGGTGCCGGTCAGGTTGGGCAGGGCGTGAGCGAGGAAGTAGTTGGTCTGGGTCTCGTAGGCGTTCGCGCCAATGAACATGATAGTGTCAGCCAGCTCGCTGTCCTCGTAGCTATTGTTCAGCTCACCGATGCCCATGTCGCGGGTGGCATGGCACTCTGAATTGTAGGCCGGGCGGTTATGGATACGCACCATCCGGGTCTTGAGTGCAGAGAACATTAATTTACCGCTGCCCCAGGTGTTTTCAAAGCCGCCCCCGGCACCGCCATGATCAAAGGCGTTGAACATAATAGAATCGGGACCAAAGGTGTCCAGCATCCGTTTGGTCACGCCTGCATAGACTGCCATGGCCTCGTCCCAGCTTACATCCACCCAGTCATCCCCGGTAAACAGACGCGGGTACTTGAGACGGTCACGGGAGATACCCTCGGCGTTGTACATAATTGTGGCCATCTGCCCGCCGCGGGTCGAAGTCAGGCCCTGATTAACCACGCATTCCTTGTCCGACTGGATCATGATGTTAAATTTTTTGCCGTTGTCTTCAACCACGTTGACCATGGCTGGCGTCATGCTGCCGGATAGCGGCGGTTGCTGTTTGCGAAAGTCCTTACCTAAAGCATTCTCGTTCGGCGCACGGCCGCCCTCGGTGCCATGGGGCCATTTGTAAACATGGTAGCCGCAACCGACGATACAGAAGTGGCAGGTCATATTGGTTTTCTGAGCACCCACAGGGGGCAGTGGTACACGATCTTTGTTATGTGACATTATACTTACCCTCCCGGTTATAGAATGTTGGCCTGGCGGCCGAAGATCAGGCCATCAATACCAACGGCAGTAACTGAATCGCTGCCGGCGTCGTATTCAAGGCGAATTTTAGGCAGGTTTTCGGTTGCCTGTCCCGTGACCATCTGGCCCATTTTCTCGCTGTCGAAGACACTAAAGTGACAGGGGCATTTGAAGTCACGTGAATCCGGGTCATAACTCACCGGACAACCCATATGGGTGCACAGGGTGCTGTAGGCAACAATATCCATGTCAGGCCCAACGCCGCCGGGTACGGGTTGGCCCATGCGAATGACTGTGCAGGGAGAGCTTTCATCGGGATAGTTGAAATGTACCGCCTTGTTCTTTGGCAGGGATTTTGCCTTGGCAATATCCATTTGCGGATAGGGAAGTGTGGTCGCTCCCGGGTTGTATGATTCTGGCTTCGCCAGTGCGCTGGCAGGCGTCAGCGACGTTACCCCTGCAGCAACACCCGCTCCGCTCAGTTTGATAAAACTGCGTCGACTGAGTTGACTCATGATTATCCTCTCCTCAGATGGTTATCAGTTGCTTATCTATTAGCATGCCACCTCATCTCACATAGCCTGAGCTTATTCAGTATAGGTAAGAATCATAAAGGCCCTATTAATTATAAGTGAATAGGCTATAAAGAGATGCGTGACTGAAAAGTCACAATCGCGTTGGAAATTACCCGGATCAGAAGGGGAAATGTCTGCTAAAGGGCGTCGGGGGAAGGGCAGTAGTGGGCTGCCGTTTGGTTCAGTCGTGTGTCAATTGAAGTGCTACTTAATCAATCGAAAGGAGAAGCGGTTATTCAGGGGTGATGAAACGACGCTCGATATTTGCAGGCGCACAGACCGTTGCGAAAAGAAAAAGCCCGCATTGCGGGCTTTAGAATAGGGCATCCTGATTGTCAGACAGGGAGTTACTTGTCTTTCATATCCGGAATGTTACGGCCGTAAAAGATCTCGTTCATCTCCTGGTACAGTCGCTCGGTAATCTCTTCGATTTCGCGGCCGGTCAGGTCGGCGGTGGTGGTGCCGAACAGATAGGTGTTGAGGTCGACATCGTTGAGCATCATCTTGGTGTGGAAGATGTTTTCCTGATAGACGTTTACATCGACCAGTTGGTACTGGTCGCGGATATCCTGACTGATAAAATTCTGAATCGAGTTTATGTTATGGTCGATGTAGTGTTTTACACCGTTTACATCACGGGTAAAACCGCGCACGCGGTAGTCGACAGTTACGATATCGGAATCCAGTTTATGGATGAGGTAGTTCAGCGCTTTCAGTGGCGAAATAATGCCACAGGTAGAGACTTCAATATCTGCGCGGAAAGTACAGATGCCATCATCCGGGTGTGCTTCAGGGTAGGTGTGCACGCAGATATGGCTCTTATCGAGATGGGCAACCACAGAGTCGGGCAGAGGTCCGGGTTTTTCAGTGGTATCGACGTTAGCAGAGTCTTTCAGTGGCTCTTCTGCCACCAGTATTGTAACGCTGGCCCCCTGAGGGTCATAGTCCTGCCGGGCAACGTTGAGTACGGTGGCACCAATAATATCGCAGGCTTCTGTCAGGATCTCTGTCAGACGGTCAGCGTTATACTGCTCATCAATATACTCGATGTATTCAGCTTTTTGCTGTTTGGTCTTGGCATAGCATACATCGTAAATGCAGAAGCTAAGACTTTTAGTCAGGTTGTTAAAACCCTGCAGTTTGATTTTTCCGTTGGATGGCAACTTCATAAACTCCGGCTAAAAACCAAACGGTTTTTGGTTGACGACAAATAAAGGGCGGATTTTAGATGAGAAACCCGGTGGAAAAAAGTAAATTTTTTAATAATCCGTTTTTTATTCAGGGCTATTCATTCTGTTTTAGCCAGTCAGCGATGGCTGGGGCGACTTCGGTTTGCGATTTTGCCGAAACGAATACACCGATATGTCCCGAAGCAACCTCATACTCTGAATATTCTCGGCTGCTGGTCAGCCCTGTTAGCGCCCTGGATGCTGAAGGGGGAACCAGGTGGTCTGAGCGACCATAAACGTTAAGCACGGGTTGTGTGATCGCTTTTAGGTCAACAGAACGACCGCCAATGGTGACTGAATGGTTGATAAAGCCGTTCTCTTTAAAAAAAGTGGTGAGAAACTGACGGAACATTTCACCGGCCTGATCCGGGCTGTCGTAGATCCACTTCTCCATGCGCAGAAAGTGCAGCGCTGAGGCCGGGTCTTTAAGGTGTCGGGGGGTGTTGAGGTTTTTCTGCAGTCCGAGACGCATCGGCATCAGGGCGTTGTAGGCATCATTGAGCATCGCACCCGGAATATTGCCGTAGGTTTCAACCGCCAGATCGATATCGATCTGCTGGGCCAGATGGCTGAGCATGTTATCCGGGGTTTTAAAATCTACCGGGGTGACCATGGTGACCAGGTTTTTGACTTTGTCCGGGTTCAGTGCGGTATAACAGAGACTCAGAGTGCCTCCCTGGCAGATGCCCAGAAGGTTGAGCTGATCGTGGCCGGAATGCTGTAACACCTGATCAGCGCAGTGGCTGATATAGTCGTTGATGTAATCATCCATATCAAGATATCGGTCAGCGGCGTCGGGATAGCCCCAGTCGATCAGGTAGATATCCAGCCCCAACTCCAGCAGTCGTTTTACAAAAGAGCGTTCCTGATCAAGGTCGACCATATAGGGGCGGTTAACCAGTGCGTAGCAGATCAGAAGTGGGGTTTTGCAGCGTTTCCTGCCGGGTGTTTTCTCGCTTTGGTAGCGAAACAGCTGAAGTTTATCTTCGCGATAGATGACCTCTTTTGGCGTCAGGCCAACGTGGACTTCATCGAGCTGCTGCAGGGTGTTGAAGCTCTGCAGCAGTTGTTCATTGAACTGGCCCAGTTCGGAGGCGATTTTTTCCGGACTGAATTTGAATCTGCTCATGCAGTGTTACCCCCTGCTGTTGCGTTCTGGGCTGTTCTGTTGCGCCTGGGCAGCTGTAATTATCGCCCGTAACTCTTCAATCTCCTGTTGCTGCCTACGCAGCTGTTTGCGTAGCTGATGCTGTTGACGGATGGTGCTGTCCAGCTCTTCACGGGTGACCAGGCCAAGCTCTTTAAGTTTTTTGTCGCGGCTTTCGAATGCCAGTTTGCGAACCCGGTTAAGGCTGTTGCTGATGCGTCCGTGACTGGCCTGGTACTGGTCGGTGAAGACAGTATCGCGGTAGGCTTTTTCATAACACTCGATCCAGAGATTCTGTAGCATTTTAACGCTGTCGATATCGGCAGTCTGTTGCTCCAGCAGTTGTTTCATGTCCACGCCGGTCTGGTTGAAAATCTGCTCGTACTGTTGCAGGTAGTCTGCCAGAGCGTCCTGATAATCGATGACCGCCCGTGCAAGAGAGCGGACCTGTGACGGACTGTAGGGACCGGTGCCGATCTCCGGGGATTTGGCCAGTTGCTCCAACAGCTCCCGTAAAGGAGTTTGGGAGAGTGAATCAGGCTTCAGCAGGGAGTCTCTCATCAGTGCGGCAAAAGGCTCCGGCAAATTCCATTGCTGGCTGAGCAGTTCGTTGCATTGCTGCTGCATATAGCTTTGCATCTGTTCAACCAGAGTATCGGTACTAAGGGTGTCGCCGTTTTTATCGCGCAATGATTCGGCGAAATGACTGAACTGTTGAGTCTGAGATTTTACCAGTTTCAGCAGGTTGGCCTGCTGATCGCTGAAGTCGGTTACCGGCCCGCACTGAAAACTGTCGAGAAACTGCTGCAGCTGTTCAGATTTACTCTGCGTGAGTTGTTCCGCCATCTCCTGCCAGCGTTGCAGCTGTTCCTGGAGCCAGTTGTCAGTTCCGCTAGCAGAGCTTTGAGTCATCATCAGTCCCTAAAGGTTGTCTGTCTTATCATATTAATAAAGCGGGTGAAGATTATGAACCCTTTTCTGCGGCCTGCTCCAAAAGGTGTATAAAGTGACGGGCAGCATTGCTCAGTGTGCGCTCCTTATGGGTGATATATCCCAGTTCGCGGGTAACCGGCGGGACATCGACATTCAGAATGCTGAGGCTGTTTTCGGTCATGGTGTCCGGTAACAGCGACCAGCCAAGTCCTATCTGCACCATCATTCTGATAGTGTCCAGATAGTTTGTGGACATCGTCGTATCCGGTTGGAGTCCCAATTGTGAAAATTGCAGATTGGCCAACTGGCGGGTAAATGTGGCACTGCCGGAGAGTATTGCCGGATAATTGCACAGCTGTTCCAGTGTGACCTGTTCAAGCGCGGCCAGTGGATGATCGGTTGCCACAACATAGTTGAGTTTGTCTCTCCAGATCGCCTTAGAGTGAATGCTCGGGGCTGGGTGGGGAGCAAGTGTGATCAGGGCAATCTCAATATTACCTTTGAGGACGTTATCGTAAGCGATCTCCGATTCATCAAAGCGAAGGTCCAGTTTTACCTGCGGAAACTCGCGGATATATTGACGCAGAACGGGTGGCAGGCGGTGGAGGCTTATGTGGTGGCTGGCCGCTACTGAGAGTGTGCCGTTAACCTCTCCGCTGAGATTGCTCAGAGAGCGGCGGGCATCTTCGAGTTCCAATAGTATACGGTTCGCCCGGGGCAGCAGTTCGCGGCCTGCTTCTGTCAGGCCGACTGTACGGCCGATGCGGTCGAACAGGCGACTGTTCAGTTGTTGTTCCAGTATCAGAATGCGTTTGCTCATAGCCGACTGAGTGAGGAAAAGTTTCTCTGCCGCCCGCGAAAAGGAGCCTGTTTCTGCAACCGCTACAAAAGCCTGTAGTGCGTTAGTATCCATAGGATCTGTCCTGTTTCTGTTGCGACAGTTTATATATTCCAATCTGGAATGCAAAGCATAAAAAATATGAATTTGTTTTCTGGTATTGAGTGCACTAGGATTGCAGCATATAAAATGGCTGGCAGACAGTGGCGCCGGTTAAGAAGATACAGTGAGGTAATAGCCCATGGCTGGAAAAACGTTATACGACAAACTGTTTGATTCGCATCTGGTGCGGACCAATGAAGATGGTAGTTCTCTGATCTATATCGATCGTCAGGTGCTGCATGAGGTTACCTCGCCTCAGGCTTTTGAAGGGCTGCGACTGGCGGGTCGTAAGCCATGGCGCGTTGATGCCAATATCGCTACGCCGGACCACAACGTACCCACAACAGAACGCTCCGGCGGAGTAGACCTGATCGTTGATCCGGTGTCTAAAATTCAGGTTAAGACTCTGGATGCCAACTGTGATGAGTTTGGTATTCTGGAATTTAAGATGAATGATCACCGCCAGGGTATCGTGCACGTTATGGCACCTGAGCAGGGCGCTATCCTGCCGGGCAGTACTGCTGTCTGTGGTGATTCTCATACCGCGACTCTTGGGGCGCTGGGTGCGCTGGCTCATGGTATCGGCACCTCAGAAGTTGAGCATGTACTGGCGACTCAGTGTCTGATTACCAAAAAGATGCAGAACATGCTGGTGCGAGTGGATGGTGAGCTGGGTATCGGTGTGACACCAAAAGATGTGGTGCTGCATGTAATCGGTGTAATCGGCACTGCCGGTGGTACTGGCTATGCCATTGAGTTCGGTGGTGATGTATTCCGCAACATGTCGATGGAAGGTCGTATGACCGTCTGTAACATGGCGATTGAAGCGGGTGCGCGGGTTGGCCTGGTGGCGGTTGATCAGACCACTATCGATTACTTTGAAGGTCGTCCGTTCGCACCCAAAGGCGAGCATTGGGATGCTGCTGTCGCTGAATGGCGCGGTCTGACGTCTGATACAGATGCAGAGTTTGACGCCGTGGTAGAGATTCATGCTGAAGATATCGAACCGCAGGTGACCTGGGGAACCTCTCCGGAGATGGTTGTTGGGGTATCGGGACAGGTGCCGAATCCGGATAAAGAGAAAGATCCGGTTAAAGTTGATGGTATTAACCGCGCTCTGAAATACATGGGGCTGGTGGCAGATCAGAAGATTACCGATATTAAACTGGACCGGATATTTATTGGCTCCTGCACTAACTCCCGTATTGAAGATCTGCGTGATGCTGCGAAAGTGGTTAAAGGCCGTAAAGTGGCGGCTAATATCATTCAGGCACTGGTGGTGCCGGGTTCTGGTCTGGTAAAAGCTCAGGCGGAGCAGGAAGGACTGGACAAGATCTTTATTGAAGCAGGGCTTGAATGGCGTGAGCCGGGTTGTTCAATGTGCCTGGCGATGAATCCGGATAAGCTGGGCAATGGTGAACATTGCGCATCAACCTCTAACCGTAACTTCGAGGGCCGTCAGGGTTTTGGTGGTCGTACTCATCTGGTGAGTCCGGCAATGGCTGCTGCGGCGGCTGTGACCGGCCACTTCATCGATGTGCGTGAGTTGATTTAATAAGGTATCGGGAGAGCGAGATGAATAAGTTTACATTGCACACAGGTATCGCTGCACCGTTGGATCGGGCGAATGTCGATACCGATATGATCATTCCAAAACAGTTTCTGAAGTCGATCAAACGCTCTGGGTTTGGTAAAAACCTGTTTGATGAGCTGCGTTATCTGGATGAGGGACAGCCGGATCAGTCCTGTGAAGGACGCCCGTTGAATACAGAATTTGTGCTGAATCAGTCCCGCTATCAGGGTGCAAGCGTTCTGCTGGCGCGGGAAAATTTTGGTTGTGGTTCGAGTCGTGAGCATGCGCCCTGGGCGCTGGATGATTACGGATTTCGTTGTGTCATCGCTCCAAGTTTTGCTGAGATCTTCTACAATAACTGCTTCAAGAACGGTTTACTGCCGATAGTATTGCGCGATGAGCAGGTTGACCAGTTGTTCAGAGAGGTGGCTGAAACTGAGGGATATCAGTTGAGTATCGATCTGGAACGGCAACTGGTGATCACTCCGTCCGGTGAGGAGATGACTTTCAGTATTGATGGCTTTCGTAAGCACTGTCTGATGAATGGTCTGGATGATATTGGTATCACTTTGCAGAATGAAGCGGATATCCGCGCCTATGAAGAGCGCCGACGTCAGCAGGCTCCGTGGTTGTTCGGCGCCATAAAATAAGACTTTATCAGCATAAACTGAATGAATTTAAGGCTGCGGGGCAGGCTCTGCAGCCGGGATTAAGGAAAGAGAATAATGTCTAAAAATGTACTGATTTTGCCCGGTGATGGTATTGGTCCTGAGATCGTCGCGCAAGCGCGTCGCGTGCTGGAGCTGGTTAATCAGCAGGATAATCTGGATCTGCAGCTCAGTGAGGCGCTGGTTGGTGGCGCAGCAATAGACGCCCATGGGGTGCCTCTGCCGGAAGAAACGCTTGATGCTGCCCGTGCGGCTGATGCGATTCTGCTGGGTGCTGTCGGTGGTCCGAAGTGGGACACTAACCCTGATTTTCAGATCCGCCCGGAAAAAGGTCTGCTGGGTATCCGTTCAGGTCTGGGGTTGTTCGGTAATCTGCGTCCGGCGATTTTGTATCCGCAACTGGCGCATGCTTCAACACTGAAACCTGAAGTTGTATCGGGTCTGGATATTCTGATTGTTCGCGAACTCACTGGCGGTATCTACTTTGGTCAGCCTCGCGGCGTGCGCCTGAAAGAGGGTAATATCCGTGAGGGATATAACACCTATGTTTACGATGAGAATGAGATCCGTCGTATTGGTCGTGTGGCTTTTGAAGCGGCCCGTGCCCGTGATAAGCGCTTGTGTTCTGTCGATAAGGCTAACGTACTGGAAGTAACGGTGCTGTGGCGTGAAATTATGGAGGAGCTGTCAAAAGAGTATCCTGATGTCGAACTCAGCCATATGTATGTCGATAACGCTGCGATGCAGCTGGTGCGTGCGCCGAAGCAGTTTGATGTAATGGTTACCGGTAATATGTTCGGTGATATTCTGTCTGATGCTGCGGCCATGCTGACCGGTTCGATCGGGATGCTGCCATCTGCGTCGCTGGATGTTGATGGCAAGGGTATGTATGAGCCTTGTCATGGCTCGGCGCCTGATATCGCAGGACAGAATCTGGCAAACCCGCTGGCGACCATTCTGTCGGTTGCCATGATGCTGAGATATTCGCTCAATGCTGGCGCTGCAGCAGACCGTATTGAGGCGGCTGTCAGCCAGGTTCTGGATCAGAATCTGCGCACCGGCGATATCTGGTCTGATGGAATGCAGAAGGTGTCTACCACAGAGATGGGTGATGCTGTTATTGCTGCATTGCAGGCGTAAAGACGCATTTTATGGCGCTGGCTGGTCATAAAATGCACTGATTCAGATAGTCTATGTGACTAAATTGTTGCATAATTGAACGGCTTCGGAGTGTCCGGAGTCATAGCGGGCTGCCACGGTATCTTGTGGCAGCTTTGTTGTATTTATTCTCAGGGATCTGTTAGCAGGTTCGAATAGTTTTGGTGGAACAGATGAAGCGTGTAGGTTTTGTTGGTTGGCGCGGAATGGTTGGTTCCGTGCTGATGCAGCGCATGATAGAAGAGGGTGATTTCGACCATATCGAAGAGCCGGTCTTTTTTACAACGTCCCAGGCAGGTCAGCCAGGTCCGGATATTGGTAAAGATATTCCGGCACTGAAAGATGCAACATCCATTGATGAGCTTAAGCAGATGGATGCCATTATTTCCTGTCAGGGCGGTGACTACACGAAACAGGTTTATGGCGCCCTGCGTGATGCTGGCTGGAATGGCTACTGGATTGATGCGGCATCCTCTCTGCGTATGGAAGACGATGCTATTATTGTTCTTGATCCTGTGAATATGAATGTGATCAAGGACGGGTTGGCAAAAGGTGTAAAAACCTATGTTGGCGGCAACTGTACTGTCTCTCTGATGCTGATGGGGCTGGGCGGTCTGTTCAGCGCGGGTCTGATCGAATGGATGACCTCCATGACTTATCAGGCGGCATCTGGTGGTGGTGCACGGCATATGCGTGAGCTGATCTCGCAGATGGGTATTATCAAAGATTCTGTTGCTACTGATCTGGCTAATCCTGCCAGTGCTATTCTGGATATCGATCGTCGTGTTGCTGAGATTATCCGTTCAGACGCTATGCCAACAGACAACTTTGGTGTACCACTGGCGGGCTCTCTGATTCCGTGGATTGATACCCGTCTGGACAACGGTCAGAGCCGGGAAGAGTGGAAAGCTTACGCTGAAACCAACAAGATTCTTGGGTTGAGCGATAATCCGGTACCGATCGATGGAACCTGCGTACGCATCGGTGCGATGCGCTGTCACAGTCAGGCATTTACCATCAAGCTGAAGCAGAATGTGCCGATGGACGAGATCGAGTCGATGATTGCAGAAGCGAACGACTGGGTCAGTGTTGTGCCTAACGAACGTGATATCACCGCCCGTGACCTGACTCCGGCTAAGGTGACAGGCACCCTGAGCGTCCCGGTTGGTCGACTGCGCAAGATGAATCTGGGCGATGAATTCCTCAATGCATTCAGCGTGGGTGATCAGTTGCTGTGGGGTGCGGCAGAGCCATTGCGCCGTATGTTGCGGATTCTGCTGCAGGGCTGATTCCTGCTTTTGAAAAAGATAACCGGCTGATAAGGCCGGTTTTTTTGTATTTGCGGGTGTGATGCAGGTCAACAAATCCGATATAAAAATTATCAAGTAGAGCGATATCAGACAGTCACCAACTTAGGTAGTGCAAATTCGACTCCGGAGTTTGTTTGTGTGTATATTCAGCCAGATTCGAATATAATCACTTAAATATTTGAATTATAAGTATTTGTTGGTTTTTATTGTTTGATGTTTTTCGTGTGGGATAGCAGCTTTTCTGTAAAAGACTGTTTTAAATACTGAAGTTTAGCCATTTATGGCTAATCTGGGTTGTTGATTAAACGTGGGTTTTAATGAATACTTTGGCCATTAAAACTGGATACGTAACTTTCTGAATATTGACGATTTTTGTCGTATTCAGGACCCGGGGAAATTAAGGAAGCGAAAATATGCTGCGCAAATTAGCCCTAAGTTTGGCAATTGCAGGTGCACTAGGAACCTCAAATGCAAATGCGCTTGGTCTCGGTGAAATCAGAATAACATCAGCGTTGAACGAGCCACTGCAAGCAGAGATACAACTCTTGGAGATGCGGTCCGTTGATCCGCAACAGATTCAGCCAAGAATGGCCAATGTCGATGAGTTCGCTCTGGCTGGAATAGAGAAGTTACGCTTCCTCTCCGATGTTAAATTTGAGGTGAAACCAGGGCCGTCAGGCCGTGGTACTATCATTCTGCGTTCATCGGCTCCTGTGAAAGAACCGTTTCTCAACTTTCTGGTAGAGGTAAACTGGCCCAGCGGTCGTCTGGTTCGTGAATATACCGTGTTGCTGGATCCACCCATTTATGATCCTGCGCCAGCACCTGCTGTCGTCCAGCCTGCGCGTTCATCTGCTGCCAATGCTCCGGCATCTGTAGAAGTAAAGCCGATAGCGCCGCAGAAGCCGGTCAGTAATATTCGTACCCGCATGACTGATGGTCAGGTCTATGTGGATGTTAACGACACCTTGTGGGATATCGCTAAACAGCATAAGCCTGCGTCTACTGTTTCTGAAGCTCAGATGATGCTGGCGTTACAGCGTAAAAATCCTGAAGCATTTCGCAATAACAACGTAAACCAGTTGAAAGCCGGTGTTGTTATGGATCTTCCTTCGCTTGAAGAGGTTCAGTCTCTCAGTCGTAAGCAGGCAAATGAAGAGTTCTGGCGGCAAACTCAGATGTGGAAACAGGGTGTAACGCCCGCTGCTAAGGCAGAAGCGATGGATAGCTCTGGTGGCTCTGATAAACCGGCGGCTTCTGAAAAAAAGGGTGAGGAGGTTGCAGCCAGTTCGGCCCAGGGGCAACTGAAGATTGTCTCTCCTGATACTAAGGCTGAAGCTAGCACAGTATCAGACCAGGCGGCCGAAACTGATATAAGTCAGGCAGATTCAGCGTTGCTGGAAAAAAACAAGCAGCTGGAAACTGATCTGGCTTCTGCCCTGGAAAGTGTCGATCAGATTCAGCGTGAGAATGCGGAGCTTTCCGGCAGGGTTGATGCCCTTGCGCAGCAGATGGAAAGTCTGCAGCGGTTGCTGGAACTAAAAGATCAGCAGTTAGCGGATCTTCAGGCGGAGCTGGAATCGGCTAAGAAACAGCCGGTTGTCAGTCAGGTAGTTCCGGCTGCAGAGCCTCAGGCTAAGCCGAAAAGTTTGCTGGAAGAGTTTGGGTTGTATATAGGTGCTGCTGGTGGCGCCATCATCGCTTTCCTGCTGGCGTTGTTGTTTATGCGTCGGGGTAAGAAAGAAAGTTCGCCAGAGCCGGTTGTCCCGGGACAGGCGGTAGCCGCTGATAAGCCAGAAACGGCTGCCAGTGTTTCTGGTGGGGATGCTGCCCTGATTGCGGCAGCAGCAGTGGCGTCGCACGAGGTGGTCGCTGAAGAGACCGACCTGGATGAGCTGGATCTTGACCTTGATCTGGATCTGGATATGGATCTCGATAAAGTTGAAACGGTGGCGTCTGATGAGGTTGATGAGCAGGAGTTCGATCTTGGCTTTGATGAGGACTTTGGCGAGCCTCCGGCTCCTGAGGCAATAGATGATGGGGAGGACGTTGATGATGCCCTTGATTCGATCCTGGGCGAGGATAGTGAATCGTTTGATCTTGATGATCTGACCGGGCAGTCTGCTGCAGATGATCTGGCTGACCTTGTGGAGATGCCAGAGGAGCCGGAAGCGGATAGTCTTGAAGAGCTCTTTGCAGTGGATAATGTGTCGGAAGTAGCTGAAGAGCATGATACGGATCTGGAGTTTGACGTACAGCCAATCGCCAGTGTTGCTGATGAGGCAGATCTTGTCGATGAGCTGGATGACGATATGGATCTGGACTTCAATCTTGATGTTGCTGATGTTGCAAGCGCTGATGAGGCAGATGAGCTCAATCTGGTTGGGGAAGACGAAGAAGAACTCGATCTGATCAGTGAAGGTGAAGATGAAGATGAGCTCGATCTGGCCGGGGAAGCGGAAGATGCACTTGATCTGATAGAAGAAGATGAAGATACAAACATCCTGATCGAAGCTGACGATGAGGCTGTTGCTGTTGAGGAGGAGTTTGAAGATCTTGATGCTCTGTTGGCTGAGGTTGAGAGCGATGCAGTCGCTGAAGATGTTTCAGATGCTGAGCTTGATGAGTTGCTTGCCGGAGTCGGGGACGCTGACATTGAAGAGCTTGATGTTGCGGATAGCGACTCGGATCTGGATGATGATCTTCAGGCACTTCTCGATGGTGCTGTAGATGATGAGATTTTGCTGGATGAAGAGGAGTTTGCTGCACCACTTGCAGGTAATGACTCAACTCTCAGCCATGATCTTGATGCAGAACTGGATTCTGAACTGGAGATGCTCCTGAATGATGCTGGCAGTGATGAACTCAGTCTTGATATGACCGACGATAATGACGATGGCTCATTGGAAGGGCTGAACCTTCTTGAAGGTGCAGACGAGGTTGAGACCAAGCTCGATCTGGCGCGGGCTTACATGGATATGGAAGATCTTGATGGTGCTAAAGATATCCTTGAGGAGATTGTTCGTGAGGGTTCTGAGGCGCAGCGTTCAGAAGCCAATAGCCTGTTAAGTTCTATTAGCTGATACCTTATGGTCTGGTGTATGTCTTGCGTGGGTGCTCTGCAGGGCTGTCAGGCCGGTTTCGATTAACTTTGAGATAAGATGTAATATGCCGCGGGATAGATCCCAGTTTGAGCATCAGCAAGGGGCGACTTCGGTCGCCCTTTCTTGTGATGCGACCCCAGTTGTTTCTGAGTCAGCAAGCTCTGAGTCCGTTGGCTCTGAGCTAAAAGATTCACGGCAGCCTGAGTCAGATACTCCCAAAACTAAGCGCTATGCGCTCTGCGTTGAGTATGCGGGAGCAGCCTATCGTGGCTGGCAAACGCAGAAAGAGAAAGATGTTCCATCGATTCAGGAAACTGTAGAGCAGGCGCTGTCAAAGATAGCCAATGAGTCGGTAAAAGTGATTTGTGCTGGTCGAACCGATGCCTGTGTCAGCGGTACCTATCAGATTATTCACTTTGACACCTTAGCTCAGCGTCCGGACCAGGCCTGGGTGATGGGAACTAACACTAAGCTTCCTGATGATATTGCGATCCGCTGGGCTAAGTGTGTCGATGATAGCTTCCATGCCAGGTTTTCTGCTCTTGAGCGGCGCTACCGCTATCTTATCTATTCGGCGCCGGTTAAGCCGGGCCTGTTGAGTCGTGGGGTGACATGGACCCATAAGCAGCTGAATATGTCTCGAATGCAGGCAGCAGCCGACTATCTTATTGGTGAGCATGATTTTACCTCCTATCGTGCGATCGGCTGTCAGGCGAAAAGCCCGGTGCGAGATGTCAGGGCGATGGATATTTACCGGGCAGGGGAGCTTATTGTGATTGATGTGCGGGCAAATGCCTTTCTGCATCATATGATTCGTAATTTTGCCGGGGTGTTGATGAAAATTGGTGCCGGAGAAGCTGAGCCTGTCTGGGCTAAGGAGGTGCTTGAGGCCCGGGATCGCACTCAGGGAGGGGTTACTGCGCCGCCATACGGGCTTTATTTTGTGGATGTGAAATATCCGGAACGCTATGCGTTGCCAAAATCAGAACTGGGGCCTTATTTCCTGATGCAAAACGGTTAACCTCAGGCCCTGCTATCTGTTACTATTGGTCTCTTTCTGAATAGTCTGATCCAAGTGATGCGAACCCGCGTAAAAATCTGTGGAATTACCCGGCTGGAAGATGCTCTTGCGGCAGTAAGTGCGGGCGCTGATGCGCTCGGTTTTGTATTTTATCCGGCCAGCCCAAGGTATGTTGATCCTGCTGTTGCAGGGCTCATCATCCGGCAGTTGCCGCCATTTGTGACCAGTGTAGCGCTGTTCGTGAATGAATCTGCAGAGCAGATATGTGCGGTTATGGATCAGACGGAGGTTGATCTGTTGCAGTTTCACGGTGATGAATCGCCTGAGTTCTGCACTCAGTTCAACCGGCCCTATTTTAAGGCGCTGCGGATGTCTCCGGATATCGATGTAGTAGCTGAAACTGAACGCTTTGCCTCATCTCGCGCGATCCTGCTGGATGCATACCGTCCTGGAGTCCCGGGGGGTACAGGTGAAGCGTTTGACTGGGAGCGCATCCCATCTGATATCGATAAGCCGCTGATTCTTGCTGGCGGACTCGATCAGAGCAATGTGGCAAAGGCCATAAGTCAGGTGAAACCCTATGCCGTTGATGTCAGCGGTGGGGTGGAAGCGGCTAAAGGTCTTAAAGATTGTTCAAAAATAACATCCTTTATGAATGAGGTAGCTCGTGCCAACTAAAGAAGATCTCGCGATCGCAAAGCAGATGCCCGATGCAGGTGGTCATTTCGGCCAATTTGGGGGCCGTTATGTGTCTGAAACCCTGATGGCTGCTCTCCAGCAGCTTGAACAGACCTACGAAAAGCTTTGGCGGGATCCACAGTTTCAGGCAGAGTTTGACTATGATCTTGCCCACTATGTAGGCCGTCCTTCACCCCTGTACCATGCGGAGCGTCTCTCCCGTGAACTGGGGGGTGCGCAGATCTACCTGAAACGTGAAGACCTTAATCATACCGGTGCTCATAAGGTGAATAACACCATTGGTCAGGCATTGCTGGCTAAGTTTACCGGTAAACCACGCGTTAGCGCTGAAACCGGAGCAGGTCAGCACGGTGTTGCGACGGCAACCGTTGCTGCCCGGCTGGGTCTTGAATGTACTGTCTATATGGGCGAAGACGATATTCGTCGTCAGGCGTTGAACGTTTACCGGATGAAACTACTGGGTGCTGAAGTTGTTTCTGTTACGTCGGGTACCCGCACGCTTAAAGATGCGATGAACGAAGCGATGCGTGACTGGGTTACTAATGTTGATAATACCTTTTATATTATTGGTACTGCTGCCGGTCCTCACCCGTACCCTAAGCTGGTGCGTGACTTTCAGTCCATTATTGGTCGTGAGGCGCGTCAGCAGTGTCTGGCGCAGACGGGCAAACTCCCGGATGCACTGGTTGCCTGTGTTGGTGGTGGCTCTAATGCCATCGGTCTGTTCCATCCCTTCATTGAAGATGCGGATGTGCGCATGATAGGCGTGGAAGCGGGGGGCTATGGCATCGAAACAGGACAGCATGCGGCACCGTTGAGTTCGCATTGCAAACCAGGTGTGTTGCATGGTAACCGTACCTGTCTGATGTCGGATGAAGGCGGTCAGGTTATTGGCACTCATTCTGTTTCAGCAGGTCTGGACTATCCAGGCGTAGGGCCTGAACATTCTTACCTGCAAGAGATCGGCAGAGCAGAATATACGGCCATTAACGATGATGAAGCATTGCATGCTTTCCGTCATCTGACGCTGACAGAAGGTATTATGCCGGCACTGGAATCCAGTCATGCTGTCGCTGAGGCGATGAAAATGGCGCCAACAATGGACAAGGATCAGATTATTCTGGTTAACCTGTCAGGACGGGGCGACAAGGATATCCATACCGTTGCCGGGATTGATGGTATTAACTTTTAAGCCCTGACTGAGTGAAGATTAATATGAGTCGTATTACAGAGTGTTTTAATAATCTGAAAAGCCAGGGCCGTAAAGCGCTGATTCCTTATGTGACAGCAGGTGACCCTGATCCCAAAATAACCCTTCCGCTGATGCATGCGCTGGTCGAATCCGGAGCAGATATTATTGAGCTGGGCATCCCGTTCTCTGATCCGATGGCGGATGGTCCTGTTATTCAGCTAGCGTGTGAGCGTGCATTGTTGCACGGCACTCGCCTGGTTGATGTGCTGGATATGGTGGCTGAATTCCGTAAAACCAATCAGACCACTCCGGTGGTACTTATGGGGTATCTCAATCCGATTGAGATTATGGGCTACTCTGCGTTTGCGGATAAAGCCAAAGCGGTTGGTCTGGATGGTGTTCTGACGGTTGATCTGCCGCCTGAAGAGGCGGGAGAGTTTAACCGTTTGATGAAGGCGTCTGATATTGATGTGATCTACCTGCTTGCGCCGACAACGGAGGAAGCGCGGGTACAGAAGATCTGTGCTGCAGGTAGTGGTTATGTTTACTACGTGTCAGTTAAAGGTGTAACCGGATCCGCATCACTGAATGTCGCTGAAGTAGCAGAAAAGCTGAAGATGATCCGCAAATATACTGAGATGCCTGTCGGTGTAGGCTTTGGTATCCGTGATGATGCTTCAGCCCGGGCGGTGTCGGAAGTGGCTGATGGTGTAATCGTCGGCAGCGTGCTGGTTAATAAGATTGCCGAGCTTACTGGTAATCAGGAACAGATCCCTGAGGCGGTTGCAGCAATTACTGCAAGTATGCGTCAGGCAATGGATAAATAAGGCTGCCACAGGCAGAAGCTGGAGTAATAATGAGTAACTGGCTGGATAAAATTGTTCCTTCTCTGGTTCGTTCCGAGAAGAAGCGAACCAATATTCCTGAAGGACTTTGGAAAAAGTGTCCAAAGTGCGAGTCTGTATTGTATCGTCCGGAGCTGGAAAAAAACCTGAATGTCTGTCCCAAGTGTGATCATCACATGCGCCTGACAGCACGGGTTCGTCTGAACGCTTTCCTTGATGAAGGTACAACCCGTGAAATCGGTGCTGAAGTTGAACCGGTTGATCATCTGAAGTTCCGTGATACCAAGAAGTATAAAGACCGTCTTGTTGCTGCTCAGAAGGAAACGGGCGAGAAGGATGCCCTGATTGCCATGCGTGGTGAGGTGAAGGGGCTTCCTGTTGTTGCGGTCGCTTATGAGTTCAAATTCATGGGCGGCTCTATGGGGGCTGTAGTCGGTGAGCGTTTTGTTCGTGCCGCTAATATTGCGCTGGAGGAGGGGATCCCGATGATCTGTTTCTCTGCCAGCGGTGGTGCGCGGATGCAGGAAGCGCTGTTCTCGCTGATGCAGATGGCCAAAACCAGTGCTGCACTGGAGCGTCTGAAACAGGCAGGTGTGCCTTATATCTCTGTACTGACTGATCCTGTGTATGGTGGTGTTTCCGCTTCACTGGCGATGCTGGGTGACCTGAATATCGGTGAGCCGGGTGCGCTGGTTGGTTTTGCCGGTCCCCGGGTTATAGAGCAGACAGTGCGTGAGAAACTGCCGGAAGGGTTTCAGCGCAGCGAGTTTTTGCTCGAACATGGTCAGATCGATATGATCATCTCCCGGGGAGAGCTGAGGGATCGTCTTGCCTCTATGCTGCGAATGATGCAGGGGTTGCCTGCGATTTCCGGTACGGACTCTGATTCGATAGCCGCTTCCATCTGATCACAAACCTTTGATAAGGCCGCGGTAATTACTTTAGCGGCCTTTTTATTGTCTGGGATAAACTGACCATTATGTCCGATACACACTTTGATACCCTGCCTCAGTGGCTCGAATGGATTGAAAGCAACCATCCTGTCGATCAGATAGAACTCGGCCTGGATCGCCTGCGTAAAGTATATCAGCGGATGGATCTGGATCTGAGTGCCAGTCGCAAGGTTATTGTTGGTGGGACTAACGGCAAGGGGTCGACCATCGCTATGCTCGATCAGGTGCTTCGTGATCAGGGCAAGACGGTTGGCTGTTTTACGTCGCCTCATTTTCTGCGTTATAACGAGAGGATTAAGCTTGCCGGAGTGCCGGTCAGTGATGCTCTGATTGTGCGCGCATTTGAGGCGATCGAGCGGGCCCGGGGGGACGTCAGTCTGACCTATTTTGAGTACAATACTCTGGCTGCGCTGCACTTGTTTGCGACCGAAAAACCTGATGTTATGTTGCTTGAGGTAGGGCTGGGTGGTCGTCTTGACGCCATCAATATTGTTGATGCAGATATTTCCGTCGTTACAACGGTTTCAGTTGATCATGTCGACTGGCTGGGTGATGACCGGGAACAGATAGGATATGAGAAGGCGGGTATATACCGTGCCGGGTGTCCTGCCGTATGTGGTGATCCAAATCCGCCTCAGAAATTACTTAGTTATGCTGACCAGATAGGTGCCCGTCTTTTTTGTCGGGGTCGTGACTTCAACTGGTCGCAGACCGATCAGAAGGGCTGGCAATGGCAGGGTGGGCAGACAGATGGCAGCAGGGTGACGATCTCTGGCTTACCAGAAATCTCTCTGCCTAAATCCAATGCAGCAACGGTTATACAGGTTCTCAGTTTGCTGGGTATGATACCTGAATCTCAACGGCTCAGGGAGAGTCTGGCTAAGGCGTCACTGACTGGAAGAATGCAGCAGCTTACCGTTGATGGTATCGACTATACTCTCGATGTTGCCCACAATCCGGAAGCCGCGGAGTATCTCTCTGGTCGGCTTCGTAATCGGCCAGTTGAGGGCCGGACCCTTATGGTATTGGGGATGCTGGCGGATAAGGATATTGACCAGGTGCTGGCTGAGCTTAAGTCTGTGGTTGATCAGTGGTATCTGGTTAGTCTTAAAGGTGCCCGGGGGCAATCAGCGCAGGTGTTGTCTGAAAAGCTGACCGCCCTTGGCGTGGCGGTTACCCGGCAGGTGGCTTGTGATACTGTTGCTGCTGCCCTGCGTGGGGTAGCGAGGGACGCTGCGCCGGGAGATCGGGTGATCGTTGCGGGCTCTTTCCTGACTGTGAGCGATGCATTAATCGCACTGAATATGGATGGTAAATTACAGTGAATGATGGCTTTAAGCAGCGACTGGCTGGTGGTGCAATTCTGATTGTGGCGGCAGCAATACTGCTGCCAATCTTTTTTGATGGTGCTGGTTATCGTGAGCGCCAGCTTGAAAGCGCGATTCCGCCGCCGCCAATTGAGCCGCAGCTTGTGGTCATTGCACCCGAGAATAACCCCTTGCCCGATACATCGACACCTGCAGCTCCGGCCGCGCCGGTAACTGTTGCTGTAATGCCGCAACAGGTTGCCGAGGCGGTAGCAAAGCAGAAACCGGTCATTCAGGAACGTGAAGATCCACCTGCGCTGGACCAGGAAGGCGTTCCAGTTGCCTGGAGTCTGCAGCTGGCAAGCTTTAAGGATGAAGATAATGCTAAAGGACTGCGTACCAAACTGATCAAGGCCGGTTATAAAGTCTATATTCGTAAGACGGGCGATCTGGTGAAAGTGTTTGTCGGGCCGGATATCCAGAAAACCCGGTTGACGGCTTTGCAGGGAGATATTCAGAAAGAGTTCGGTCTGGACGGTATTATAGTCCGTTTCACGACACGATAAACGTTGGGTTCAGCTGACAGCTCTGGTAGAATTCGCCCCTTATTCTGATCCTGACGTAGACATTTAGTATGACACTCAACTGGGCCGATTGGGCAATTATCGGCATCATAACAATTTCCGGGTTATACAGCCTGCGTGGCGGCTTTATGAAAGAAGCGCTGTCGCTGCTGACCTGGGTAGCTGCATTTATTGTAGCCCGACTGTTTGCCCCCTCATTGAGTACCCTGCTGGAAGATCTTTTGCAGACGCCTTCGCTACGTATAGGCGCAGCCTTTATACTACTTTTTGTCGCCACCCTGATGGTGGGTGCGGTTATCAATAACCTTATTAATATGCTGGTTCAGGCTACCGGCCTGAGCAGTACTGACCGGATTCTTGGAATCGGTTTCGGGGTCGTCAGAGGCGGTCTGATTGTCATTGTTATTACTGCGTTACTGGTGCGGTCACCTGTAACTGAAGATAGCTGGTGGGCAGAATCAACACTGATTCCCCATTTTTTGCTGATGGAATCCTGGACACGGGACACAGCTGCTGATATTGGCCAGATGATCTGGAATATCAGTGGCCGGAATAGTTAAACCAATTTTTCATTTATACTTGCTGTAACTAACTTAATACCTGAGGTAGCCTGAATGTGCGGTATAGTTGGCATCGTAGCCAAAAGTAATGTGAATCAGACGATTTTTGATGCATTGACAGTGCTACAACACCGTGGCCAGGATGCCGCCGGTATGGTGACTTGTGAAGCCGACCGATTCTTTATGCGTAAAGATAATGGTCTGGTAAATGAAGTGTTTCGTACCCGTCATATGAAACGCTTAATGGGTAATGTGGGTATTGGTCATGTACGGTACCCGACTGCAGGCAGCTCCAGCTCCGCTGAAGCGCAACCATTCTATGTCAACGCGCCTTATGGTATTGCGCTGGCACATAATGGTAATCTGACCAATACAGCAGATCTGCGCGAACAGATGCGTAAAGAGAATCTGCGTCATATCAACACTACCTCTGATTCAGAGGTGTTGCTGAACATCATGGCTCATGAATTACAGCAGATTGGCAAACTGATTCCTGCCGCTGATGATATTTTTGCAGCGATAAAAGCGGTGCATAAACGGGTTCGGGGCGGCTATGCAGTTGTCTCTGTGATCACCGGTTACGGCATTGTTGCATTTCGTGACCCCCACGGTATTCGTCCACTGGTATACGGTCTGCGTGAAACCGCTGAAGGCACTGAATATATGGTGGCTTCGGAATCGGTTGCGCTGGATATTTCCGGTTTTACCCTGATTCGTGATGTTGCGCCTGGCGAAGCGATCTTTATTACCCAGGATGGCGAGGTTCACGCGATGCAGTGTGCGGAGAACCCTCAGTTGCATCCCTGTCTGTTTGAATATGTCTATCTCGCGCGTCCGGACTCAATCATTGACGAAGTGAATGTTTATAAGTCCCGTATGCGAATGGGTGTGAAGCTGGCAGAGAAAGTGATGCGTGAGCGGCCGGATCATGATATCGACGTGATTATTCCCATACCAGATACCAGCCGGACGGCAGCACTCGAAATGGCTCACCATCTGGATGTTAAGTTCCGCGAAGGTTTTATTAAAAACCGTTATATCGGCCGGACATTTATTATGCCGGGTCAGACCCAGCGGACTAAATCGGTTCGCCGTAAACTCAACCCGATTGAGCTTGAATTTAAAGACCGGGTGGTGATGCTGGTGGATGATTCTATTGTGCGTGGTACTACGTCACAGCAGATTGTTCAGATGGCCCGTGAGATGGGTGCTAAAAAAGTCTACTTTGCGTCTGCTGCGCCAGCGGTTCGCTACCCTAATGTGTATGGTATCGATATGCCTTCAGCTTCCGAGTTGATAGCGCATGGTCGTACCGATGATGAAGTGGGTGAAGAGATTGGTGCTGACTGGATGCTGTATCAGGATCTGGATGATCTGAAAGATTGCCTGTTGGCAGGTAACGGCTCAGTCACTGGTTTTGATGCTTCAGTATTCGATGGTAAATATATTACCGGTGATATTGATGAAGCGTATCTCAACCGTATCGACGCCGAGCGTAACGATATGGCGAAAGGCGGCGATAAGAAATCAACTACCAATCAGAATGCAGATATGCATGCGACGATAAGCTGACCAAGTGAGGGTGTATTTTGGTAACTGTCGCAAATCAAGTAAGTACTGAACAGGTACTATTAAGTAGGAACGATGGCTGATGTCCAAATCCAGTTTTGAGCGTCCAGAACGGATTCAGTTTGAGGATGCTGACTACGAGTTCAGCACCCTGGCAATTCGCGCTGGGCAACACCGGAGTGATGAGGGAGAGCATAATGATGCGATCTACCCGACCTCCAGCTTTGTCTACTCCAGTGCCAGAGAGGCGGCTGCCCGCTTTGGTGGTGAAGAAGAGGGAAACATCTATTCCCGCTTTACCAACCCGACCGTCAATGCTTTCGAGCGGCGAATGGCTGCTCTTGAAGGGGCTGAGCGTGCTGTTGCTACATCGTCTGGTATGGCGGCAATTCTCAGCACCTGCCTGTCACTGTTAAAGCAGGGCGATCATGTCGTCTGTTCACGCAGTGTATTTGGCTCCATTGTTTCACTGTTTGATAAGTATCTCAGTCGTACCGGTATCAGTGTTACCTATGTCGATCCTACTGACATAAACGCCTGGTCAGCGGCGGTTACCCCTGCAACCCGGATGTTTTTTCTGGAAACGCCTTCCAATCCGCTGGCGGAACTGGGAGATATTGCCGCGGTTGCTCATCTGGCACATCAAAATGATGCTTTGTTAGTGGTGGACAACTGTTTTTGTACTCCTTCGCTGCAGCAGCCGCTGAAGCAGGGGGCTGATATCGTTGTGCATTCAGCAACCAAATACCTTGATGGTCAGGGGC
This sequence comes from Oceanospirillales bacterium, assembly GCA_018223185.1. Lineage (GTDB taxonomy): Bacteria > Pseudomonadota > Gammaproteobacteria > Pseudomonadales > Balneatricaceae > Amphritea. The sequence continues at coordinate 33,072 of JAAEYW010000021.1, forward strand.
GCTGTGTTGGCGGTGTTGTTGTTGGTCGTGATAAAGAGATGGAAGAGGTCTACGGTTTTATCCGTACCGGTGGTGCTTGTCTCAGCCCGTTTAATGCCTGGGTCTTTATGAAGGGCTTAGAAACGCTGGAGCTGCGCATGATGGCTCACAGTGCTAATGCGATGGCAATTGCGCTCTGGCTGCAGCAGCAACCGGGTATTGATAAGGTCTATTACTCGGGTCTTGAAGAGCATCCTCAGCATCAACTGGCGAAACAGCAGCAGCGTGCGTTTGGTGGTGTGCTGGCGTTTGAGGTGAGCGGTGATAAAGAGGCCGCATGGCGCTTTATAGATGCGACTCAGATGATATCCATTACCGGTAATCTGGGTGATGTGAAAAGCACCATTACCCATCCGGGCACCACTACACATGGGCGGATGAGTGCTGAAGCGAAGGCAACGGCGGGCATAAAAGATAATCTGATCCGCCTCTCTGTGGGACTTGAATCGATCGAAGATATCAAGCGTGATCTGCAACTGGGTCTGGCAGCTATCTGATTGGTTCGGCTAGCAGGGATGCCCGCCCGGTCATGACCGGAGCGGGCATTTTTATGTCACTCCAGAGACCACTCATCCAGGGTGGTATGCACTGCTCCGGTAGAATGAAGTTTACTTTTTTTCAGCAAGACAGAGGATAAAGTGAAGTTGAATTCTTTGTCATAAAAAGCCTCGCTGAAACGCCTTACCTGAGTCTGAGTCAGCGGTTTATGACTGCGTGCGAGCGTCAGATGGGGATGGAACGTATGCTGTTCAAACTGGACTCCCTGCCGCTGCAGAGCGGTACTGAGGTGCTGCTGAAGCTGTTGTAGCGGTTCCGGTGAATCGACCCCGAGCCAGATCACGCCAGAGCGAAACTGACCAATACCGTGCAGACATATTTTAAACGGTTCCTGAGTCAGCTCCCCGAAGACTCTGTTAACCGAATTACGGATAGTATGTGGTTGTTTTCCGAGAAACAACAGGGTCAGATGGAGCTGTTCGGCAGTCATCAGGCGCAGGTCTTTAAGCTGCGGGCAGCAGCGGCGGATCGAATGACGCACTGCTGCCGGAGGGTCAATTGAAATGAACGTACGCATAACTGAATATTAGGCTGGAAACAGGATTGAAGATAGTACTTGCTCCGATGGAGGGTGTTGTTGATGCGCCGATGCGGGAAATGCTCACCCGTATTGGTGGAATTGACCAGTGCGTAACGGAGTTTGTCCGTGTATCAGAGCGGGTGCTGCCGGCGAAAGTGTTTCGTAAAATCAGCCCCGAACTGTTTAATGAGAGTTGTACAAGTTCAGGCACTCCGGTGATATTGCAGCTGCTGGGCAGTGATCCTCAGATTGTTGCGGGGAATGCCCGTAAGGCGGTCAGCATCGGCGCCCGAGGGATAGACCTGAATTTTGGTTGTCCTGCGAAAACGGTTAATAAAAGCAGGGGCGGTGCGATTCTTCTGAATGAGCCCGAGCTGGTGCATAAGATCGTCTGGTGGGTTCGTCAGGCGGTGCCAGATCATATTCCGGTCACGGCAAAGATGCGTCTGGGCTACCATGACAAATCCCTTGCTCTGGATAATGCCGCTGCAATTACAGATGCGGGAGCCTGTGGTCTGACAGTTCATGCCCGAACCAAAGAGGAGGGTTACCGCCCACCGGCACACTGGGAATGGATTGCACGCATCAGAGAGCATGTGTCCATACCGGTCACCGCGAATGGTGAGGTGTGGAACTGGCAGGATTATCAGCGTTGTCGCGAGGTGAGTGGCTGTGACGATGTGATGATCGGCCGGGGGCTGGTGGCCGCACCGGATCTGGGATTACGGATTAAAGCCCTGCAGCGGGGTGATGATCCTGATCATCTGAGCTGGCCTGAGATGCTGGTGCTTCTGCAGCAGTTTCTGGAGATGGTAGAACAGCAGCTGGCGCCCAAATATGTTCATGGCCGGGTGAAGCAGTGGCTGAAGATGATGTCACGGGAATATGCCGAGGCGATGCCGATGTTGCAGCAGATGCGGACACTTAAACAGGTGGCTGAAGTCCGGGAGTTTCTGCATCAGTATTCAGCACAGTTCAGAGTCTGAATGCCTGAACTCAAGAACTCCAGTACATTGTTTTCGCGGTAACGGACTTAACCTCATCTGACAGGCTGCCACCGGGCTCCCCAGCTTCCGGGTTGGGCCTTAAACCGTCCGGCCAGGGGCGTTTTGCAGTTTGTGCAGCAACCGCGCTCATCAAGGTTCCATTCACCCATTTCATACTGACAGCGTTCAATCAGCAAATTACCACAGTGGCTGCAATAGGTTGGGCCGCATCTCTGATGCGCCAACGTTACCGGTGTAAACATGTTTCAGGCCGTAACTGAACGTAATCTGACGGGCTTTTTCGAGTGTTGCTTGCGGCGTGGGCTGTTGGTCCAGCATCTTATAATCCGGATGGAAAGCAGTGAAGAGCAGGGGGGGCGAATGGCCCCAGCTTACCCATAATCCATTCACACATCGCCTGTAACTCTGCCGGATCATCATTTTCCCCGGGAATGATCAGATTGGTTATCTCTACCCAGTAATCGGTTTCATTTAGCAGATAGATCAGGGTATCCAGTGCCGGCTGTAGATGGCCGCTACAGAATGTGTGATAAAAGTTCTCATTTAAGCCTTTCAGGTCGATATTGGCTGCGTCCATATGACTGAAGAACTCTGTTCTGGGTTCTGCAAGGATATAACCGGCAGAGACTGCAACAGAGTTGATATTCTGTTCCCGGCAGGCCTTAGCAGCGTCGATCGCATACTCCATAAATATCACCGGGTCATTATAGGTATATGCAATTGAGCGGCAGCAAGTTTTTACGCAGGTATCGGCGTGTATCTGCGGAGTGGCCTGGCTGGCAAGGGTGTCCATCTGTCTTGATTTGCTTATGTCCCGGATCTGACAAAGCTTGCAGCTAAGATAGCAGCCATTTTGTACCAAATGAGGGTGCCGGTGTGCCGGGTAGAAAATGATTAAGTGGTTTCTTTTCAATTGGATCGATGCAAAAGTCGCTGGAGCGGCCGTAACTGTAAAGAACTATTCCGCTGCCTTCATCACAGCCTCTGACATAACAGAGCCCCCTCCGACCCTCTTTCAGTTTGCGCTGATGGGGCAGATGTCACACTGAACCCGGTCATCCGCAGTGAGGTGCCAGTATCGGGGGGATGATTTGGATTGACTGATCTCACTGTATTGATGGCCTATACTTAATGTGTTGTTATTTTCGTTATTTAAGGATCAGTCTATATGAGAATTAAGCAATCTGCTGTGGCAGGTATGTTTTATCCGGATAATGCTGATGAGCTAGCTTTTATTGTCAGCAAGTTGCTGGCGGATAATCCGCAGCAGGGCTGTATGCCTGTTGCGCTTCAGGTTCCTCATGCGGGTCTGATCTATTCTGGTGGCGTTGCTGCCAGGGCGTATAACAGGATTCGCCCTTATCTGAATTCTATCAGCCGGATCATCCTTTTAGGACCGGCCCACAGAGTTCCGCTGCAGGGAATGGCAGTGATGGATGCTGGTCTTTGGCAAACGCCACTGGGGCAGATTCAGATAGACAGCGTACTGAGTGATGCGCTGGTCAGCGAAGGGTTGGTTGTTGTGAACGATCAGGCTCATGCGCAGGAGCACTGTCTGGAGGTCCAGCTGCCATTTTTACAGGTTCTGGATGGTGAATATCGTATTGTACCGGTGCTTGTTGGCCAGACTCCGTTAGCCTGGGTGTCTGCTTTGATCGCTCGGGTGTTAAAAGCGCCGGGGACCCTGGTGGTTATCAGCAGTGATCTGAGTCATTTTCATACTTATAGTGAAGCTAACCTGATAGACCGGGCAACACTTCGGCAGATAAATCAGCTGAATACTGATATTACAGGGCAGCAGGCGTGTGGCTGTTATGCTCTCAACGGTTTATTGGCTTATGCATCGGATAATGGGTTGAAAGCAGAAAATCTCGGATACTGTAATTCAGGTGATACGGCGGGCGATAAGAGCAGGGTTGTGGGGTATTCATCCTATGCATTCTATTGAGCATTACAGTGAGGCTGAGCAGCAGGTGTTGCTCAATCTGGCCCGGGATACGGTTGCCCGGGGAGTGCGGGGGCTTAAACCAGAGCGTCCCGCCAGTGAATTAATTCCCGCCGCTCTTGAAAAATCCCGGGCTTGCTTTGTTACGCTTAAAATCGATGGACATCTGCGGGGGTGTATCGGCAATCTTGAAGCGGTCAGCTCGCTGGCAGATGCGGTTCTGCGCAACAGCTATCTGGCGGCATTCAGTGATGAGCGCTTTGAGCCGGTGAGTAAGGCTGAGCTGGAAAAACTGCAATATGAGATCTCGGTGCTGACGCCGATGGTGCCACTGCCTGTCGGCAGTGAGTCAGATCTGCTGACAAAAATCCGTCCCTTCGTTGATGGTCTGGTATTTGAGGCGGAAGGACGGCGAGCTACATTTTTACCCTCGGTATGGGAGCAGCTCAGGCAGCCGGAGCTGTTTCTGCGGCAGTTGCGTCTGAAAGCGGGTCTGGCACCGGATTACTGGAGTGATGCAGTGCAGTGCTGGACTTATCAGGCGGTTAAAATCGGGGAAACAGTCAGTGATCCGGGTTGAAACGGGTGATATTACCAGGCTTAAGGTCGATGCGATTGTGAATGCTGCTAATAACTCTCTGCTTGGTGGGGGTGGGGTTGATGGTGCAATCCACCGGGCTGCCGGTCCCGGGTTGCTGGCAGAGTGCCGTACGATGAATGGTTGCCCAACCGGTGAGGCACGAATTACACCGGGATATAATTTGCCTGCCAGCTATGTGATTCATACAGTGGGGCCTGTCTGGCAGGGCGGTGGAAAAGGGGAGTCCCGCTTGCTGGAGTCCTGTTATCGGGAATGTTTGAAGCTTTGTCCGGGTAAGGGAATAACGCGCCTCGCTTTTCCTGCAATCAGCTGTGGTGTTTATGGATATCCGAAACCGGAGGCCGTTGCCATAGCAGTCAACACCGTTTCAGCTCTGTATAAGGCTTATGGATTGGACGAAGTAATCTTCTGCTGCTTTGATGAGGCGATGACTGCTCTCTATCGGGCTGCGATCAGTCTTTAAACATTGCGCCTGATCTGCATTCGTCTTATTAAAATAAAAACAGGGAACGATTCGCTCCCTGTTCTCAGCTTTAAACGGCTGTAGTGCAGTCGTTAATCTTTTTAGTTGATCGTGATAATGCGGGGTTTCATTGCTTCAGGAATTTCCTGTACCAGGTCGATGTGTAGCAAGCCATTTTCCATTGTTGCATCCGTAACGCGTACATGGTCTGCCAGCTGGAATTTACGCTCAAATCCTCTGGCTGCGATTCCCTGATGCAGGTACCGGCGTTCGGTTTCATCGGCTTTTTTACTACCGGTAACGGTTAGCATACCCTGCTCAGTATTGATTGATACTTCAGACTTATCAAAACCTGCAATCGCCATCGTGATGCGATAGGCGTGCTCACTTATCAGTTCAATGTTGTAAGGTGGATAACCATTCTGGGTCTGTTCATTACGGGTGGCGTTGTCGATCATGGAGGCCAGACGGTCAAAGCCGATAGCGGAACGGTAGAGTGGAGCCAGGTCAAATTGACGCATAATAATATCCTCATAGAGCAATATGTTTAAGGTGCCTATCACACTGATCAGGCGGTTAACGAATCTCTTCAGAGCCTCCGTTAACAACTTTATAAGGACAAAAAAAAGCCTTTCAAGGGAAAGGCTTTATATTTATTAAGTAAATTTCAGCAATGACTCACCCACGGGTTAGTGTTTAAACTCGTCCACATCGTTGGTAATTTCTACTTCCACTCTGTCTGCGGGAATCTTATAGTCATAAACCCGCTCCCATCCTTCAGACTCCGGAGCCCGCTCCCACACGGTGCCTGCGTTGTATTCCACCAGTTCAGCAAGGGACGGGTCCAGTCTGGTCATCTTTTCGACCTCTACCGGCAAAAGGTTGGTCACCTCGTCCTCAAGAAACTCAGGTGTTTCATAGCCGGTAAACATCCGCCATCCGGTATCGTTCAGGTGGGCTGGAACCGTTTTATACATAAAGCGTACCGGTAGTTTGTCCTCAAAGACCAGTTTTGATACCAGCGCCAGAAAGCCATTTTTAGTCTGGGCAGTTTCATCTTCTTTACTTAAAGGTTTATCGATATCTTCGAGACTCATAACAGCTCCGGCCTGATGGTTTTAAAGGTGCCATTTTACGCTGTTTTGTCGGGGAAGTTTAGAGCTAAGGCATGATCGTTGGCTGGCAGATGAGAGTCAGAATCTCTTTCTCTCAGGAGATGTTATTGCCAGCTGAATCGGTGCTGGCAATAACGGTGTTATAAAACAGTGAAAAGTCCGACTTAGTGCTCAGCCGAGTTTTTCGATAAGTGTTTTAAGGCTGTTTTTAAGTTGTTCCGGCTGGCCAGCAGGGAGTTGTGAAAGGAGCGCAGACTCTTCTTCGATTGCCAGTGCTCTCAGTTTTGCAGCGATATCAGCCCCTTTAGTTGTCACTTTCAGGGTCTCATTGTCAGCATACTCAACTAAGCCTTTCTCCATCATCCAGTCTGCTGTTTGACGCAGGGCAATTTCAGGTTGCATCACCATACCTGAAAGGTCCTTGATGCTGATGGCGGGGCAACTGACCATGCGCGCCAGAATGCGCCACTCTTCAGGAGTCACAGCGCATTCGCTTTGTAATTTAGGGTAGAGCTGCGAACTGAGACCCTGATAAACCGTACGCAGCAGGTAAAGCAGGTAGTCGCCAACGAAATCGCCATCCTGAGGGCCGTTATCGCACGGTGCAGATGATTTGACCATCTCCGGATGTTGTGCAGAAACCGCGTAGCTGCCACGGGCAAATACCAGTGGCTCGATGCTGTCGTTATAACGGTACTTAAGAACTTCACCGACCAGAATAAGGTGGTCACCACCCTCATAAACAGCCCAGGTTTTGCACTCGAACTGTGCGGCAAACTCGTTAAGCAGAGGCGCGTTACCTAAGCCTTTACTGTATTCAATGTTGGCAAATTTATCCTGGCCCCGACTGGCAAAGTTGTTCGAGGTGGCAACCTGATCACGCCCGAGAATATTGACAGCAAAATGCTCTGCCTTTTCGAATGCTGTCAGGCTATGGGCACCTTTGTCTATGCTCCATAAAACCAGAGTCGGGTCGAGAGACACTGAGTTGAAACTGCTGGCTGTAACTCCGACCGGGTTGCCCTCAGCATCATTAGTGGTGATCACCGTTACGCCGGTTGGAAACTGCGAGAGCGCGCGCCGAAAGTCTTTTGGATCGAATTCTGTCTGAGACATGGAGGGTCACCTTTAATCAATAGAGTAGCGATGTCGTTATTATTGTGTCTGCCGATAATGCCTGGGGCAGGACGAAGCTTAATATGTTAATTAATTATAATGGAAGATCAGTCGGTTAACATATAATTTTCATTGCTTTAATTGTACTTTTCATAGCCATTATGAAATGTGGTTGTGAGTATTTAATATTATAAAATATCTTTAAGTAATTGAAATAATATACTAATTCTTTCTGTCTCTGTATTGGCTTGCTGTTATGCCTGCATTTCTACGAAAAAAACGTGCAAAATAAGCCGGGTCTTTGAAACCGAGTTGATAACTTATCTCTGTGATTGGTGACGAGGAGTATGTCAGCAGGCGCCGGGCTTCCTGCATGAGCCGTTCCATAATAAGACGTTTGGAAGGCAGGCCCGCCAGTCGTCTGCAGATTTCATTCAGTCGGGCTTCAGTGACGCTAATCATCTCTGAATACCTTGCCAGAGATAAATGTTCATGAAAGTGGGTTTCAATCAGTTCATTGAAGCGGTGGAATATGCGCACATCCTCTTTGCGAATTTTTTGTTTCTGCTGCGTCTGATCTGATAGTCTGGCGATATCGATCAGTACTAACTGAAGCAGTGCTTTGAGTGCCAGCGAGTGTTCCATGCTGTTGTGGTCGTTTTCATCAGCCATCAGGCTTAGCAGGTAGAGCATCCGTTTAGCTGTAGTGTCACACTCCGGTGACAGGGCGACACAGAGTGGACTATTCATAATCCCATTGTTGCCCCAGCGGGTCGGCCCCATTCCCCCCATCAGTTCCCAGACAAGCTGTTGTCTTGCTGTAATAACGTGGCCGGTAGCATCATTATCGGTGACAAAAGCATGGGGGATTGTTGGTGGTGTCAGGAAGAACATAGGGCCGTCGACAGTGTAGCTTGTTTCATCGAGGTGTACCCGGACCGTGCCGCTGAGAATGACATGAATCTGATAAAAACGATCGTGGTGATGAACCGGCATATTGCGGCCAAAGAAATCCGCCAGCTTTTCCAGTTGCTCATAATGTATCTCTGCATCAACGTAGTGCTGGTCGTAAGCTTTACCGATATCTATATTAGGAATATCAGCTGACGGATTGTTGTTTTGGGCGAGCGGGGTAGAGTTGCTGCTCATCTGATCTCTTCTCTCGTGTCTGTTACGGTCACCATGCCAGAGCTTTACCTGATTATAGTTGCTGAAAGTGAATTGGTTGGAATGACGTTAATGCTGGTGTATTTGTACAAGTTTAATGTTTCTTCATTGAGTGTCATCATGTTTGATTTCATTATGATTCCCATTCTATAGGCTTTTGGCCATTATTTAAGGCTAAGTATAGTATAAATATACTTCATATGTTAACAATGAAAAGTGCAAGTTAGCCTGTGAAAGATCCATTTTATTCTGCCTCTGTGTCATCAATAATGTATTCATGCATCTGACAGATGGTTATGAGCTAAAGGTGCACGTAAATACGGTTCAGAAAAACATCTGTCGTAAAACAATAATGAGAAAGGTAATGAGTGATGGAAAGACCAAATCCAATGCTGGATGAACTCAGAAAAATTCTACCGGCTATCGCGGCTAATGCTGTTCAGGCAGAGAAAGAGCGCAAAGTGCCAGATGAAAATATTCGTCTGTTGAAATCAATCAACTTGCACAGAGCATTGCAGCCTAAGGCGTATGGTGGTTTAGAGTTGTCACTACCGGAGGTAACGGATTGTGTTGCAGCCCTTGCGGGTGCCTGTGGTGGTACTGCCTGGGCTTTCAGTCTGCTTATTACCCACAGTCATCAGATGGCGATGTTCTCAAAACAGGCTCAGGATGAGTTCTGGGGGGAAGATCCGGATGCCGTCGCAAGCAGCTCCATTGCACCTTTTGGTAAAACCGAAGAATGTGAAGGTGGCGTTATCTTTAATGGAGATATGCGCTGGAGTTCTGGTTGCGATCATGCTCAGTGGGCCATTCTGGGTTTCCTGCGTGATAATAAAGAGACCGGTGAAAAAGACTACTGTTTCGGCGTTGTTCCTTCCACTGATTATGAGATTGAAGATGACTGGTATTCTGCAGGCATGAAGCCTTCAGGCACAAAAACCCTGAAGATCAAACCGAATACCTTTATTCCTGAGCATCGTATTGAGCGTGCTAAGGCAATGATGACCGGTCAGTCCAGCGGTTTTGGGCTTTATCCTGACAGCAAGATCTATTACACCCCGTATCGTCCCTACTTTGCCTGTGGCTTTGCGGCGATGGCGCTGGGTATCGCGGAGCGAATGCTGACTGTCTATACTGAGATGACGAAAAACCGTACCCGTGCGTATACTCTGGCCAGCAGCGGTAAGGAAATTCCACCGCTGATGCGTCTGGCGGAGTCTACTCATCAGGTTGCTGCAGCCCGTGCATTTATGGAAAAAACATGGGATGAGCATAAGGAGTACGGTGAGCAGAAACGCTATCCAACCGATGCCGAGCTGGCTTTCTGGCGTACTAATCAGGCTTATGCGATTAAGATGTGCTGTGAGGCTGTAAACCGCTTGTTTGAGGTGGCCGGTGGTTCTACCTGGATCCATGATAATGAAATTCAGCGTTTGTGGCGCGACTGTAATATGACTGCAGCACATGCCTATACAGATTACGATGTGTGTAAGCAGATTCTCGGTCGTTCCCTGATGGGAATGGAGCCGGATCCAACCATGGTGTGATTTTCCACTTTTTTAAAAAACCCGCGAAATTCGCGGGTTTTTTTGTCTGATAATCATCAATATGGGGATCGGATACCGGCTAAAAAAAATTTTAAAAGTGTTAGTATTGCTAACTTAGTTTTGCCACTATCGGCTAAAAACAGGTTTTTTATAATACAGGTATGCATGAAAGCACCAAAATCTCTTCTGCCACTGATTGATGAAGGTTTGATCGAAGACGTTATTAGCCGGCTTATGAGCGGTAAAGAAGCTGATATTTATATCGTCAGCTGCTCCGGTCAGATTCGTTGCGCCAAGGTTTACAAAGACGCTGTTAAGCGAAGCTTCAAAAATGCCGCGCAATATCAGGAGGGGCGAAAAGTTCGCAGTGGACGGCGTGCCCGGGCGATGGAAAAAAACTCCGCGTATGGCCGTAAACAGCAGGAAGAGATATGGCAAAATGCTGAGGTAGATGCGCTGGCCAGGCTGCATCGGGCAGGCGTGCGGGTGCCTGAAACCTTTGGTTGTATCGATGGCGTATTGTTGATGGAGCTGGTGGTTGATGATGTAGGTGATGTGGCTCCGCGTCTCGGTGATGTACTGCTGACTGAAGAGCAGGCTGTGGAGGATTATGCTCTGATGATGCACTACGTGAAGCTGATGCTTTGTGAAGGTATTGTGCATGGGGATCTGTCGGAATTTAATGTGCTCGTGGATGAGTACGGCCCCGTTATCATTGATCTGCCACAAGCGGTTGATGCTTCTGCTAATAATAGTGCGAGGTCTATGCTGTTACGTGATGTCAATAATATGACCCGTTACTACTCCCAGTTTGCACCGGTGCTGAGTCTGTCCCGTTATGGTGAAGAGATGTGGGCATTGTATGAAGAGGGTGAGCTGAAACCTGAAACGGAGTTGGCAGGCCTCTATGATGGCGATGCGGATGGTGCAGATGTGGATTCAGTGCTGGAGGAGATCAAAGCGGTCATGCAGGAAGAACGCGAGCGTCAGGAGCGACTTAAAGAGGCTGAGCAACTTTAATTTGCGTTGAACTGTTTCTGAACATTGCTCTTTGCAGTCAGTTGCTGAAATAAAAAACCCGCCTTATGGCGGGTTTTTTGTCAGGATCTTACGGTTACGCTGTTGCGATCACGTTAGATGCTTTGTCGATATAAGAGTCGATCTGATCGAAGTTCAGGTAGCGGTATACATCGGCAGACATGCTGTCGATCTTAGTCGCGTAATCCATGTACTCCTCAACAGTCGGGATCTTACCAAGCAGAGCGGCTACCGCTGCCAGTTCAGCAGATGACAGGTAGACGTTAGCGCCGGTACCCAGGCGGTTAGGGAAGTTACGGGTAGATGTAGACACTACGGTTGTATTGTCACCTACGCGTGCCTGGTTACCCATGCACAGAGAGCATCCTGGCATCTCTATACGAGCGCCCGCTTTACCAAAGATGTTGTAGTAACCCTCTTCAGTCAGCTGAGCGGCATCCATCTTGGTTGGTGGTGCGATCCACATGCGGGTTGGGATAGATGCGCCAGAGGCTTCCAACAGTTTACCCGCAGCGCGGAAGTGGCCGATGTTGGTCATACAGGAGCCAATGAACACTTCATCAATGTGAGTGCCGGCAACTTCAGACAGCAGCTTAACGTCATCAGGATCGTTCGGGCATGCCAGAATCGGCTCTTTAACATCTGCCAGATCGATTTCGATAACGGCAGCATAATCAGCATCAGCATCGCCTTCCATCAGTTCCGGATTGGCCAGCCACTCTTCCATGCCCTTGATGCGGCGCTCGATAGTACGTGGGTCACCGTAGCCTTCAGCGATCATCCACTTCAGCATGGTGATGTTAGAGCTCAGGTATTCTTTAATCGGTGCTTCATCCAGCTTGATGGAGCATGCTGCAGCAGAACGTTCGGCCGCAGAGTCAGACAGTTCGAATGCCTGCTCAACTTTCAGATCTGGCAGGCCTTCGATCTCAAGAATACGACCAGAGAAGATGTTCTTCTTACCCGCTTTGGCAACGGTCAGCAGACCCTGCTTGATCGCGTAGTAAGGAATTGCGTTAACCAGATCACGCAGGGTGATACCGGGCTGCAGCTGAGTGCCTTTGAAGCGAACCAGAACAGACTCAGGCATATCCAGAGGCATAACGCCGGTTGCAGCAGCGAACGCTACCAGGCCAGAACCCGCCGGGAATGAAATACCGATCGGGAAACGGGTGTGAGAGTCACCACCGGTACCCACGGTATCAGGTAGCAGCATACGGTTCAGCCAGGAGTGGATTACACCGTCACCAGGGCGCAGGGAAACACCGCCGCGGTTCATGATGAAATCTGGCAGGGTATGGTGAGTCTGCACGTCAACAGGCTTAGGGTACGCTGCTGTGTGACAGAATGACTGCATGGTCAGGTCGGCAGAGAAGCCCAGGCAAGCCAGGTCTTTCAGCTCGTCACGGGTCATCGGGCCGGTAGTATCCTGAGAGCCAACAGTGGTCATCTTAGGTTCACAGTATGTACCAGGACGAACACCTTCTACGCCACAGGCTTTACCAACCATCTTCTGAGCCAGGGAGTAGCCTTTACCGGTATCAACAGGCTGATCAGGCTTGCGGAACAGATCAACAGGACCCAGACCCAGCGCCTCACGGGCACGATCAGTCAGGCCGCGGCCGATGATCAGAGGGATACGGCCGCCAGCACGAACTTCGTCCAGCAGAACCTGAGTTTTCAGACCGAATTCACAAAGTGTTTCGCCGGTTTCTGCGTTAACAGCCTTGCCTTCATATGGGTAGATGTCGACTACATCGCCCATGTTCATCTTGTCTACATCCATTTCGATCGGCAGGGCACCGGCATCTTCCATGGTATTGAAGAAGATAGGCGCAATCTTACCACCGAAGCAGTATCCGCCAGCACGCTTGTTTGGTACGTTCGGGATATCGTCGCCGAAGAACCACAGCACTGAGTTGGTTGCAGACTTACGGGAAGAGCCCGTACCGACAACGTCACCAACATAAGCTACAGGGTAGCCTTTGGCTTTAACGTCTTCGATCTGTTTCAGTGGGCCAACTGAGCCTGGTTTAGACGGCTCAATCCCTTCACGCTCCATTTTCAGCATGGCGTTTGCGTGCAGCGGGATGTCCGGGCGGGTGAAAGCATCGGGAGCAGGAGACAGGTCGTCAGTGTTGGTCTCGCCGGGTACTTTGAATACAGTAACGGTGATCTTTTCTGGCAGTTCAGGTTTAGACGTAAACCACTCGCCAGCAGCCCATGATTCCAGAACCTGTGTGGCGAAAGCGTTACCTGCATCGGCTTTGTCTTTAACGTCATGGAATGCGTCAAACATCAGCAGTGTGTGAGACAGTGCTTTTACTGCAGTCGGGGCCAGTTCATCTTCATCCAGCGCCGCGATCAGAGGCTGGATGTTGTAGCCACCCAGCATTGTTCCCAGCAGTTCAACGGCTTTAACTTTGTCGATCAGTGGAGATTCTGCTTCACCTTTTGAAATGGCAGCCAGAAATCCAGCTTTAACATATGCCGCCTGGTCAACGCCGGCAGGTACTCGGTTTTCCAACAGGTCCAGGATAAATGCTTCTTCGCCAGCAGGTGGGTTTTTAAGTAATTCAACCAGCGCTGCAGTCTGATCTGCATCCAGTGGTTTTGCTGGCACGCCTTCTTGGGCGCGTTCTTCTACATGTTTACGGTAAGCTTCAAGCACGATATACCCCTCATCTGTTATCTCTGTCAGACAATATTGGTATGCGACGGTCTGACAGTCGGTCGGTATATTTAAATACCGATCTTGAATTGGCGCGTGAATTTTAGCCTAAACGTACTCTAAAGTTAAGATTTCTAGGAGGTTTTACCGCTAATACTTTCGGTTTAGGTATAGTGGATAATTGGCTAAGTCAATGTATTCATAGTTAATTTAGTTGATTTGGTCTTTGTGATTCAGATCAACGTTATCTCTTGAGACTAAGAAAAGCTTCAGTAATCTATGTATGATGTCGCATAAATCACTAAAATGTGTAGACAATTATTACCCAAACGCTTGTTTTTATATTAACGTTAGTTACTGGTTGGTCCGGTTAGGTGAAATGCAGATACCGGATATGTTAAATCTGAGTAGTAGAGGGCGGACTTGTGAATTCACCAATCTGGGCTGCAGTTTCCGGCTGGGAGCTGAATGCTGAGCTTGAAGGGCTAAATGCGCTCAACATTGAAACTATTTTCACTGCGTTAGAAGGCAAAGAGCTTATCTATGACGGACCGCACAAATCTGTTCTGTTGCACCACTTCAACCGTTTAGTGGCCTCCCGTCCCAATAATCTGCGCAGTCAGGTGCAGAGGGTTTATCTCTCTATCTTATGTCATGACGAAGCGGAACTGACCGGTGCGCTACTCGATCTTTATCTGACGCTTGATGGGAAAGGTCTGGCGCTGCGTAAAAGGCTTTTGGAGCAAGGCGCTGATCTGATTAGAGAAGAGGATCTTCAAGTGTTTAAGGCAACGCTGGTGGATGGAGATAATCACAGACTGTTGCAGTTAAATAAACAGAAGTCAGTGTTGTGCAACGGTAACTTTGCACTGCATTAATCTGTATTTTAAATTTCTCACTATAACGGGGTGTACGTAGTCGTGGGAGTATCTCATATCAAACTGAACAAGCGTGCTGCAAACAATGTCATTAAACTGGCAATAGTTGGCTTTGAGTTGCAATCTAAAACGGCGATGGATCTCTTCTTCATGCAGCATCAGGGTGTCTATGGTCTGGTGTCAACTGAACATGCTGATGTTCTTATCATTGATATGGAACACCCCGCCGTTAAACCGATTATTGAGCAGTATAGGCTTAGCCGGCCAATTGTAGCGGTTACAGCGACCGAGAATCAGTTCTCAGGGTTTCAAACCCTGCGTAAGCCTCTTGACGGTAAACGCCTGATAAAAGCAATTAATCAGGCGGCTGATAATTTTGTTCCCGAGGGGAGCAATAGTCAGAAGTCGGTTAACAGCGTCAGCACTGAAGGCGAAAAAGCGTTTCAGGAATATCAAAAGCGGCTGGCAACCGGTCGCCAGGCGATGGCCGACTACAAAACCATTACGTCAGATCGCGACCTGAATTCTTCTCAGGTACGTAAGCGTTTTCAGCTTGATCAGGACACGACTTCAGCTGCCCCGGCTGAGACAGGTTGCGATGACCCGGTTGCCAGCGTCGAAGCACCAGAAAACAATAGTGTTGCGTCACAACAGCCAGTCAGACCCACTGTAGCCGAGCCAGTTGAGCGTAAAACTGCAGAAAAGAGGCCTCAGGACGTTAAAGCGAGGCTGTCCTATCAGATGGTCTATGAGTGCTGCGGTAATGCCCCGGATGTTAATATGCATGAGCCGGATCAGCGCCGCAGAGTTTTCTTTAAAGAGGATTCAACCCTGCTGGCGCTTTTGCAGCAGGCGATAGTTGAAGGTGAGGCTCAAAACGTACCCATCGAGATAACCGGCCTGCCGGGCACGCTTGCTTATCTTAATGAGCATAAGAAGTTTCTGTTCGATTTTAGCGAAGACCTTTTAATTCCACTGGCGCTGACCCGGTTTGGCTATCAGGAGCTAACGCTTAAGGAACGACCAGACCTGGAGCTTGACCGTCCAAGTCTGACCGGATCAACGGTCTCTCTTATTGAAAGTGATGAAATGATATGGAAGCTGGCGCTCTGGACGTCGAAGGGGCGTCTCAATCGAGATATCGATCCGGAGCAGCCTTATCGGCTGAACGCGCCTCTTGATTTTGAGCGGTTACTTGTAATACCACATGCGTCCACCATTAGCAGTTTGTGGGGGCGGCATAGCTTGTCAGCGCTGGAAGTGGTAAAAGTTCTGAAGATTCATCAGCGTTACGTGTTTTCATTCATGACTGCCGCCTATGCCCTTGGGGTATTCAGGTAACAGAAGGCAGTAGTTGACGACCCTTTATTTCTTCTGCAGTACCGTTGTAATAAGGGATTTTGTAACTTATAAAAATGTAGCCGGAGATATTTTGGTGGGAGATTACAATCAGGACTCCATTCGGTATATCGCTATCACCCCTAGCGGAGCCTATTTTGCCACATTGAATTCAGCCCCGGATGATGCGAGGGCAATGTTGTTGCAGTTGCTGTCAACAGATTTTCAACTGCTCTATTCACTGGAGCTGGTGTCTGAGCTGGCTGATCTTGACGAGACTCAGGCCATGGGGTTGTTTCAGCAACTACTTGATCGGGGGTTTGTGGCACTATCTGAATCGCCTGCAGAGATAAAGCGGGGGCCGCTAGAAGATATCCTGCCTGATCTGCTGAAGCAGATCTCTGATAGTGGTAAGGCATTGTTAGCCGATGATCAGGGTTTTTGTCTTTCCTCGACTGGTTATTCTGTCGAACAGTCCGAAACCCTGGCTGCCCTTGCAGCAGACCTGCTGTCCTTGCAAGAGCGTCATAAGCATATTTTAACCAGTGATCTGAGTGTGGCGGGAGACTCCTGGGGCATTATGAATGCTGCAGGGCAAAGTCAGCTTGGTTTTTGGGGGATCTATATTGGTCATCAGCGTTTTACGCTGGTTATATCCGATATGCCTAAACTGAATCAGCAGGCCTTTGCTGAAATACTGGCGAGCCTTGCCCGTCGGTATCTCGATTACTAATTGATAGATTTAATGAACTCCCATACAGGGAAAAGAAATGGAAGGAGTGTTTTATGCGTTCTGAGATGCTGACCTCAATATTGAGTGATCTCAACGGCACATCTGCTGATATCGAAGCCTCTGCGGTTATTTCTACAGATGGTCTGATGATTGCGGCGCTGCTGCCATCAAGTATGGATGAAGACCGTGTTGGTGCAATGAGTGCTGCAATGTTGTCTCTGGGGGAGCGTACAGCAAAAGAGCTGGCCCGGGGTGAACTTGAGCAGGTACTGGTGAAAGGGGATGAGGGGTATATCCTGATGACCCATGCGAATCAGGACTCAGTTCTGACTGTTGTTGCTAAGCCGAATGCGCGTCTGGGTCTGATATTCCTGGACGTTAAGCGTGCGGCAGAAGCGATCGGTAAGATCCTTTAATCGTTAACAACTGGCACTGATTCAGGATCGAACTGCTAGCAGGGATGGTTCGCGGTGCCTGAGCGAAGAAGGCGTAAGTATGTCTGAGCAAGACACAGGAGAAGTGAGTACTGTTGAAATAACATATTTTGATGGTACAAAGCGCATGACAGATATCGTCGATCGGGAAGTTCCTTATCCGGATGGCAAGCTGATCGTGTCCAGAACTGATCCGCAAGGCTTTATTACCCATGCGAATCAGGCATTTATAGATATGTCCGGTTACAGTGAAGATGAACTGATCGGAACTAATCATTACATTTTGCGCCACCCCGATATGCCTGCAGTGGCCTTTAAAGGACTCTGGGATACTATCGAACAGGGTACAAAGTGGCATGGTTATGTAAAAAACCTGCGTAAAGATGGCGCATATTATTGGGTAAAGGCCACGGTTATACCAAATATCCGCAATGGTAAGCTGGTGGGTTATACGTCGGTTCGCCGTAAGCCTTCGCGTAGTAAAATTGAAGAGAGCGAAGCGCTGTATAAGACACTGATGGCTGAGGAGTGATAAAGATGACATATAATCTCACGGTCAGCCCTGACTTTGCGCCAGACCATATTTCAGGATGGTATTTCTTTAACACATGGTTGCAGCGTAAGCTGGATGTTGGTATCCACCTTGAGCTGTATGATAACTTTGATACGCAGCGTTCCGATATTCGTGCCGATAAGTTTGATCTGATTTATGCGAACCCATACGACGCCTCTATGCTGGTGCGCGAGATGGGATTTCAGGCGGTTGTAAGACCTGCCAGTAAATCTGATGAAACGGTTATTGCGGTCAATGCTGAGTCTCCTTTTCAGACAGTCGAAGATCTTAGTTCAGGATGCCGCGTGGCGACGACAGACGATCCGGATGTGCATACCATGGGTATGATTATGCTGGAGTCTGCAGACCTGGATAAAAACAATACTGCGATAAAGGAATATAGCAGCTATGTTGTCGTAGCTAAAAACCTGTTAAACGGCGATGCTGATGCAGGATTTTTTCTTAAAGACGCGTATGATGAGCTGTCTGAACTGATTCGTTCGAAAATGCGGGTTCTGGTGAGTAGCCAGATCAGTGTTGTGCATCACAGCCTGCTGGTAGGCCCTAGAATGGCTGAACATATTCCTGCAATTCAGGCTGCTTTGCTGACCATGCAGGAGGATGAGAAAGGTAAGGGTGTGCTGGAAAGTATGGATATCGATAACTGGGAGCCTATGGACTCAGAGCAGACTGAGTTTATGATTGACCTTATCGACACGCTTATCGATTAAGCGGAATAATATTGGTCCAGAAAAAACGCCCCGGTTGGGGCGTTTTTTTATACGTTGACTTATTAGTGACCGACTTTGAAACGCTTCATTTTGCCATACAGTTCACTGGCGACCTGCTTAAATGAGATCGATATAGTCTGTGTATCATGGGTGAGACCACTGGAAACCCGATTCTGATCATTCAGTTGTGTCAGGTTTCGGTTGATTTCATCGGTAACCAGGCTTTGCTCTTCGGTCGCAGAGGCGATCTGAATCGCCATATCGTTCACCCGCGATGCTGATGTCTCAATTTCATTCAGCAGTTCCTGAGTGCTTTCAACCAACTCGACAGAAGAGTTCACCTGTTCAGAGCCCTCGTGAATAGAGCTTACTGCCAGTCTTACTCCGGATTGCAGTTTCTCTATCATTGTTTGTATTTCTTCGGTTGAGGTCTGGGTTTTACTTGCCAGCGAACGAACCTCGTCGGAAACAACTGCAAAGCCCCGGCCATGATCACCGGCTCTGGCAGCTTCTATAGCGGCATTCAGGGCAAGCAGGTTGGTTTGATCAGCAATTCCGCGGATTACGTCAAGAACTGATGCAATGTTTTCAGATTCTCTGGCCAGGTCTGTAATCACCTCTTCTGAGTGAGTAACGGAACGGGTCAGATTCTGAAATTTAATAACCGAGCTATTGATTATCTCTTTCCCTTTGTTAGAGATATCAACTGTTTTAGCGGTTTCTGATGCTGTGTGCTGGGCGTTCTCAGCAACATCGCGAATAGCTGTACTAAATTCTTCTACGGCCGTTGCAATCATCTCCACGCCCTGGCTCTGCTCATTGACAATTTTCATGCTGCTGTCGGCAGATTGTTCCAGTTGAACTGAGTTGCTGTGCATTGACTCAGCCTGATGGCGGATGTCGGAGATCAGTGCTTCAAGATTGCTGACAAAGCCGTCGAAAGCGCTGGCCAGCTCTCCAAGTTCATCTTTTTGTCTGGAGTTTATTCGTAGCGTCAGATCACCATCACCCTGGCTTATATCGTTAATACTTCTGGTTAGGCTGCGAATGTTTGTGACCAGAATCTTAGGTGTAAGATAGGTCATTATGCCTGCAATGATCAGCACGACTAAGATGAAAATCCCCAATCCAAACGATACATCTGAGAGTTGTTGCGCGAGTTTGTCACGCTCACGAAGTGATTGCGCATCCAGTTCCTCACCTGCCAGATTGTACAAATCACGCAGCTGTTTAAATGCCGCATTGGCGTCTCCTTCGCTTAAAGCACGAGCTTCTTCAAGCTTCCCTGATTTGACCAATGCAAAAACTTTGTCAGCTTTCTTTTTCCAGTCGCTGAAGCGACTATCAAAGGAGTCGAGCTTTTTGACAATGTCCGGGTATTCCGACATCAGCTCTTTATACTGATTCATGCGATCAAACGCTTGCTGGGCATTCTCAGTAAAATTACTCAGCACTTTTTCGTTTGTTTTCCCCAACAGATAATCAAGTTCGGCCTCTTTAGCCTGATACAGATCTCTGTCAGCGTTTAATATGGCAGAGATTGCGGGTAAATAATTCTTACCGAAGGTGTTTACACCGGTTTTCAGGTTATCTGTAATAATTTTGCCTGACGTTGCAATTATCAATATAGCCATCGTTAACATGACCATGGTTATTGAAAGCTTGAAACGAATACTTTGAAATGGGCTGGACTGCATTTTTATTCAACCTGTATCAGTGGTATTTTTTTATGTCTGCAGGTCATAATATCGTAGATTCGATTTTAGATAATGCTGATACATCTCAGAATGACACGTCATACCGAATCTGACAGCTATGCCTGTCTGAGACCTGCGTTGTTTTTTTATATGCCCGCTTTGAAAAAAAACGATGGCTGTTTTTTGGCTGGGCGATGTGAAAGGAGAGTGGGTGGGGTGGGTTAAAAATGCCTCTGAACTCTGTATATCTGGGAAGTAGGTTCAGAGGCCGGGGGTGCGGGTGTTATTCCACAATTTTATCCGGTTATCAGGAAGGGCAGCTTGAGGCCAGTTCTTTTGCCCGATCGTATATATGTTTAGCCGGTAGTCCCTTTGCTTCCAGACCGTCAATATAGTTTTGTGATGATTTGTCCAGAAGTGGTTTCCACGCAGGGTTGTTTACGCCTCCCTCAATGGTGTAAATCTGATGGCCAGCATCTTCGGCCTGTTTCTTTCCTACAACGTCCAGAGCGTCAAATACTTCACCTGCCTTTTCAGCCCAGGTAAGTCCTGAGTTTTTATCGATGACAGCCTGCAGATCCGCCGGAAGGTTATTGTAGGTGTTCTTATTCATTGTCACTATAAAGGATATTGTATAAAGGCCACCCACTTCTGTATGAGTATTGGCAAGCTCATTCAGGCGGAATGAGGCCATCGCTTCCCAGGGAAAAGCGACACCATCAATAACGCCACGCTGCATTGAGGTGTATGATCCTGGAGCGGGCATGCCTACAGGTTGTGCATTTAACTCCGTCAGGAGTTCTGCCACAACGGTGGTTGGACGGCGGATACGCAGGCCTGACAGGTCTGATGGTACTTTGATGAGTTTATCCCTGGTATGTAAAAGGCCGGGACCGTGGGTATAAAGGAAAATGGGTTTAGTATCCTCGTACTCTTCAGCAATAAATTTCTCATCAAGAAGACTTTGCAGAATGCAGGAGCCATTGACAGCGTTTTTGGCGACGCCAGGCAGCTCCACGATCTGTGTCAGAGGGAAGCGGTTTGCGCTATACCCCTGAACCGTTGCTGTTGCATCCATAATACCGCTTTTAACGGCATCATATTGAGCAGGAGGCTTGGCCAGGGTGCCTGAGGGGTAAATTTCAACTGATATCCGTCCGCCAGATTCGGCTTCTATCTTATCCGCCCAGGGTTGAATGAGATTTTTGTGCGGTCCAGCGACCGCAGGCCAGAGGTGACCTAGTCGAATAGTGAATTCTGCAGCCTGAGCAGTCGATAGCAGAGCTGCTGATACAAGACTAGCCGCAGTTAAACGGGCCAAAAATTTAGACATTTTGTTCTCCTATACATCATTTTCATGATGCGCAGGCCTTTTCCGCTATCTCCGCTCGCTTCCTTTGTTCCTGTAGCGCCAACAGCAGGAAGTTGAACTGGGTATTGGGGTGCTGGTCTGCATCTGTTTATTGTTATTAGGAATTATAGGTTTATTTACGTTTGTTATAATGTTTAAGCAGTGTTGCCGTGTGACCGGCTCGTGGGTTCCTGTGTCTGTTCGGATATTGATAATCGAGGTTGATGTTGCAAAAAGATGTTACTCTCAGCTGCTTATTGACCATCCGGGTTTTCACTGATTGCTCTGGCGCAGGCGGCCCTGAAAGTCGGGGATGTCAGTCATTCTTTAACGAATATAGATTATTGGATTCAAAAATGTAAAGTTTTTTTGTTTATGATATATTTTTCTTTATATTTTTTATTTTAATTGCTTAAAAAACAAAGAGATATATGGTTATTTATTTTTGATTCCTGGTATAAGTTTTTGGTATTTGTATCCAAATATTCAGTATTGCCAGATTTCGGGTAAGTAGAAAATTATCGGGAGACTTCATGAGTAAGCAGGGGCAGCGAGTTATTTTATCGCTACGTCAGATGATTGTTAACGGTGACCTTGCAGCAGGCGAACGGCTGCGGGAAGAGTCGCTTGCTGAAAGGCTGGGTGTTTCACGAACGCCTATCCGGGTTGCTCTGAAACTATTAGCGCAAGAAGGATTATTACAGACTGTTGGTGCACGGGGTTACGCTGTACGTGAGATCAGTACTGAAGAGATCAGAAATGCAGTTGATGTGCGCGGAGTTCTCGAGGGAATGGCAGCACGTTTGTTGGCTGAAGCTGGAATGACAGAGGCCGTTTGTAAAACCCTCAAGCAGTGTCTGGATGAGGGTGACAAGCTGTTTTCAAGTGGCGCTATAGATGAAGAGGATGTGGTATCGTTTCACGATCTCAACATGACTTTTCATAACACGATCATCGATAACTGTGGCAATGGTGCTGTTAAGAGCGCCATCATGCTGAACGACCATATACCTTTTGCATCGGTCAGCTCAATCGCCATTGATAGTTCAGCGATGGATCGGGAGTATTTACGGCTTACTTTCGCTAATGTTCAGCATCACTTAGTGTTTGATGCGCTGATAAACAGGCAGGGGACGCGGGCTGAAGCACTGATGCGCGAACATGCGAATGCTGCGCTGCGTTATGCTGACATCTTTGGCGTAGGTGGCGGTGATAATGGTGCGATCAAAATGTTGCGTACAGATCAGCTATCGGACTAATTGCGGGGCGGTAAGCCTGCTGATCAGCTTCTTCTCTTGTCGCGCAGTTAACTGTTACACTGGTTATCTTTCCATTGTATAGATGATATCACCGCCGTTATGCTCTGTAGCGGTTTGGGTTTCCACGCTCCAGGCGCTATTCAGCCGATAGCGCATGAAGAAGGTATGGGTAGGTTCAAGCAGCCCAACGCCATATTTAACGTACAGGCGAGGCGAGAGGTATTTGCCAATATACAGGGAGGTGTCAGTTGCGGTATCTCCGCCGGCAACGCCCAGTTCATCAATATTAAACGTTTCGGAAATCTGCTCTGCTATAGTATTACCCCCTTTCAGGGTTAGTGCAGACGCGGCCTTAAACAGTAGCTCCTGTTCAGACATTGAGCTGCCTCCAGCGCCAGGCGCGTGGCCGAACATCAGATAGGAGAGCTGACTGCTCTCTGGCATTGCAGGCTCAGAGAACAGCGATAGCCTGGGATTATTGAGGGTTCCCGACACTTTCGCTCCGGCGGTTACATCGTCTATTTGTCGTGAGATTCTCAGATCAAGTCCGGGATTGTCAACGGGACCTCCGCTATAGACCAGACTGCCGCGATCGATATTCAGATCTTGTCCATAGAGACGGTACTGGCCCGAAGCGACCTGCATTATACCGGTTGCTCGCGTTACCTGATGGCCATCATCCTCAATCAGAACGCTGCCCTGTAAGCGGCCTTCAAACCCGAGTGCATCCAGGCTGACTTTATCTCCCAGGGTAATTCTCACCTGAGTATCCAGTATGCGTTTGCTGGTTGCTTCAGGCGGGCTCTGATTGTTTGGGTCGATAATCACCACATCTTCAGAAACCGGGAAGGTGGATTCAACATCAGGTGGTTTTATACTGGCTTCTGGTATTGTGATCTCGCCTCGTAACATGATTCGTTGAGGAGAGATACCCAGTTTAACTGAAGGCGATATCCAGGCCTGAATATCCTCAGTTGCAACGGCCTTAAAACGATGGCCTTCCAGTGATATCTCACCAGTATCGGTCACTGGATTATACTGCCCGTTTAGTTGAACAGAGCCGTTGCCAGACTGCAGCCCGCCTTGAATCTGAAGGGCGTTGCTGCCGGGTTTGCCTGTCACTGATAGATTGATCTGTTCCAGTCTGATACCCAGTGCTGGCAGATCGGTGCTGGCATTGGTCAGCGTCAGTTGTCCGTCAACCAGGGGCTTGTCCAGTGTGCCGCTGAAAGAGATCTTCGAACTGGCCTGGCCGGTTATTGCCTGTAGTTCTGGTGTGAACAACGAAATGAATTTGAGGTCATTTACTGCCAGATTAAAATCGCCACTGAGTTGTTTGCTGTGGTAAGGATCATCGATCGTAATCTGTGCTGAAAGTTTTCCTGCTGGTTGCTGTAGTGGCAGGTCAATATCTGCTCTGAACTGATTGTCCTGTCCCTGAAGCAAAAGGGTAATGTCACCCGTGATGATCTGCAGGTCATCCTCCTTAAGGAATAGTTCAGTTCCTTTGACAATTGCATGTCCTTTAACGACCGGCGGTAAACCCGGTGATTGTGAGAAAGTTACATCAGACTCAAGGTAGCCTTTGAGTTGAGCCTGAGTGGAGATCCAGGGCTGCAGATGTGTCAAAGAGAGCTGCTGAGCCGAGATCGCCCCTTGTATTCCTTCTATTGAAGACCAGTTTGCGGTCAGACACACCGAACTGCTTTCGTTCACGGTTGATCCGAGACACAGACTGTTCAGTTGAGCTGCTGAGCTGTTAAGCTGTACTGGTGCCGGGCGTTGTATCTGCCAGCGTCCTGACTCTTGTTGAATCAGGTCCAGCTTAGTCAGAATTCCACGCCATTGGGTATCTTTCCACTGCCCACTGAGTGTCAGTTCAAGGTCCGCAGGTCCTTTTTCGGTTATCAATGTCAGCTGGTGCAGATCAGTTGTACCCTGTCCATTGAGTGTCAGCTTTTCCCACTGGTTGCCGGCAATATTGAGTTGCGAGACGGCCAGCTGAATATGCGATCCGGCATCCGGGGTGAGATCGACATTCAGGTCTGCGCTTAAGCGGGTGGTTTGATAGGCATCAAATGCCAGATCCCGGCCTTCGATTCTGGCGATCAGATGGGGGGCTGTCCGGGTGCCTGTTAATGAGCCCGTTCCCTCTATGCTGCCTTTAAGGCCGGGTAATAGCTGATTCAGGTTGGGGGAATGGGCGGTCCAGGACAGGTTGAACTGTTCATCAATGGTGCCGCTGGTGTATATCTCGGTTGCCGCCACATTTAAACGCAGTTCTGGAATGGTGATGCGGCTGCCGCTGCCGCTCACTGTGATGTTGCCGTGGCCGCTCAGGGGCTCCGTACGTAGTACACCACTCAGTGATTCAATCAATAGTTCAAGCTTAAGCGGTTGTGCGGGTGACTGGCTACCGTTTACCGCTGCCTGAAAGTTCAGTTTTCCAGGCCACTCAGGCCAGAAACTTCCGGGATTCAGCTGCTTGCCTGTTGTTTTAAAGTTCCAGTTCAGTTGAGGTTGCCACGCGACCTTGCCGCTCACCTCAATACTGCCTTCAAGTGTATTTCCTGTCAGCAGTAGTGAGTCTGCCTGATGATCGTTACCGTTGCCTGTCAGCGTCCACTGGCCCGGAGGTATCGAAGGGCCGGCGACTAAACTGGTGACTGTAAACTGATAGTGTTGCAGATCACCGCTGATCTCTAGTTGTCCTTTGGGGCTTAAATACGCTGCATCACCGGTCAGAGGGTAGCGCAGGTTGTCCCACTGTCCTTTTATATTAAAGCTGAGCGGGGTGCTGGCTATATTAACATCCCCTGTTAAGCGGATCCTGATGGCTTCGTGCGTGTTGCTCTGCGGTTGTCCGGTCTGCGTCAGGTCCAGCTGTTCTATGCGCAGTGTGTTTTGTGCAAAGTGAAGCTGGAGCGACAGTTGTGTGTCGCCGATTTCCGGCAAATTAACCTGCAACTGGCTATTAAATCTGATCTGATCGGTGTTGCCTGCAGCGCTGGCCGATCCTGTCATTGTGCTGTCAGTCAGCTCAGGGGTTAGCTGCCCGAGGTCGGCTTTTATCGCGTTAAGATTTAGTTGCCCCTGAGGTTTTTCAAGCAGGTTCTGCAACGATATCGAAAGCGCTGTGTTGAATAATCCGCTGATGTTCTGTTGCACCTGTAAGGCATTATTGCTGCCCTTGAGCGTCCCCTTTATCGTCCCTTGTCCTGAAAGTGGTTGTTGTTCAGGCAGGGTTATGCTCCATTGAGTGTCAAGCTCCACAGGAAACTGAGCGTGGGGCTTAAGCTGACCGCTGAGCTGCAGACTGTGCTGTGGGGTAACAACGCTCAGCTGATCAACAAACAGCGTATCAGCATCGGTATGAAGACTGATTAAAATCGTTGGAATATTTGTGGCTGGCGCAGGCTCTCTGTTTGCTGTGGTCGTGTGGTTTATGAGACTAAGCTGACTGATGTTCAGGGCATCAATCTGTAACTGCAAAGGCAGCGAAATATCTTCCAGTGTCAGACTGCCGGATGGGTTGTCCGGAGCGCTTTCTGTCGGCGCTGTCTGGGTAAGAACCGGCTGCTCTATGTCCAGGCTTATAATGTGCAGTCTGCCAGCAATCAGTGCCTCTGGTCGCCAGTTCAGTGACAGACGGTTAACACTTAACTCTGTCCCCGGCTGTCGGTATGTTATTCCTCTGAGGTTCGGCCGGTTCAGTATTGAACCGTTAACCTGTTGTACTTCTAAACTGCCCGGCAACCATGGCTGGCTAAGAGTAATCAGTTGTCGCAGACCGCTGGTGGTGCCGACCAGATAGGAAAAAGTGACGGCTACTAATACAGCGGTAACGGTCAGCAGCGATACCGCGAGTCTGATCAGCCGCCGGGCTACAGGTCGGGGCGTGTGTTGATCAGATGAGGGTTTTGATCCCGGTTCAGGCATGGCAGGCTTTTCTGGTGTGCTCACAGATCAGCCCCCAGATTAAAGTGCAGGTGCAGGCTGTTGTTATCACCATCATCCTGAGGCACTGCGAGATCAAATCGCACTGGTCCTACCGGAGAGAACCAGCGCAGACCTATGCCAATGCCAGTATGCAGGCTGAACTCGGTATCATCGAAGGCGTTGCCGCTGTCGATAAATGCAGCCACTCCCCAGTTTTCTTTGAGGCGGTAATCGATCTCGATGCTGCCAACGAGCAGGTTACGTCCACCGACAACATCCCCGCTGTCATTGCGAGGCCCCAGGCTTTTGTAATCGTAGCCCCGGACACTGTTGTCACCACCGGCAAAGAATCGCAGGCTGGCTGGCAGGGCATCGAAGTTATCGACCCAGGTGGTTCCCGCTTCAGCCCGTCCCAGCAGGCGAGATTTGTTGCTTAAGCTATAGATCCCCTTAGCATTAAGGCGGGTCTGAATAAAGTCTTCAGTGGACACCAGTGTTTTACTGCTGCCGCGCAGTTGTAACGACAGGCTGTAGCCATTTTTCACATGCAGCCGGTCTTCAGTTGATATTGTGCTGTAGTTGATCTGAGGAATCAGGAAGTAGGAAGTGTCTGTCTCACCACTGAAGGTAGACTCTTCCTGCTGATAATTCAGAGCGATAACCTGTTGCAAGCTGCCGTATTGTTGTTGTCGGGTTATGCCAATAGAGTAATTGCGTGTCTCAACGCTGTCTGAGTTCTCATCCAGCAGGCTGAAGAGAAGGGAGTATCGGTCCTGGCGGGGTTTTTTACCCGGAATCGAATACTCTGCAGACAGGTTGGTGATGATCTCTGAAGTCAGTAACTGAGTATGGAACTGATGTCCCTGGCGATTTACCCAGCGCTTGGTCATACCTAATTTAGTGCGTGCTCCGGTATCGGTGCCATAGCCTAAACCAGCATGATATTTGGTTCGCTTGTTGGCTTCGAGATCGACATAGACCGGCACCTCAGTGTCGCTCATCTGGTTCCAGAGAGGGCGGACCTCTACTCTGTGAAAATAATCAGTGTCGATCAGCGCCGATTGCAGCTCAATCAGACTGCTGTTCTGCGCCGGATCGCCGGTTGTAAATGTGGCATATGACCTGAGATAGTCATCTGCAAAAGGGTTAGGGGCGAAGGTGATTTCACCAATATTGAAACGGGGACCGCTATCAAAATAGAGCATCACTGTTGCGGTATACTCCGACAGATTAACCTCGGCACGGTGGCGGGTCATCTCCGCCTGGTAGTAACCCCGTTCAACCGCAAGCGAGCGGAGCTGTTTTTTCAGTAGCTCATACTGGCTGTGAATCAGCGGCTGCCCCTGGCGCAGAGAGGACTTTGTCAGTAGCTGTTGAAAGGTTTCGTCGTCGCTGGCGGCGCCGCTTATCTGTATATCAAGTTCAGATATCAATAAAGGTTTACCGGGAGAAACCGTGTAGCGGGCACGCCAGTCCTGATCCGATTTGCTCAGTTCAGTTTTAATCTGAGGCCTGTAGAAGCCAAAAGGCTGCAACGCTGTTCTGATCTCGCTGTCAGCAAGGCTATGCAAATAGCGTAACCGGCTGGGGTTGGTGACTTCCTGATTATTCAGTTGTTCAATACTTAAAACACTGCGGATGTTGAGTTCCTGCTCAGTGTTAACACCTTCAACTGTTATCGAAAGATTGCCTGCCAGAAGCTGTAATGAGGTGCTGCTGAGAAACAACAGGAGTATCAGGCGTATTAAAATCATAGTCCGTTTGCTGGCGCTGATATGAGGCATAGGGATCAATTATACCGGGTAACGGTGTTATTCATACTGCAATTTATCCATCAGAATGACGACAGCTTCTTTTATATGCGGGCTTATGTATGTGCTTGTCGGATAAGAGTAAAAACCTTTGAGCAGTATTTAGTTGACCGGTTGTGGCAGATAAAGTCTGATAGGGGGAATTGGTGATGCAGTGGTCAGTGTTTTTAACTGTTTTTTAACAAGTTTCGTCAGCTGACTATATGTTTGGTAAAGAATGGTGTATATCGTCATCGGCAAAAACGTTAACACCCGGTCCGGCGTGTATTGAAGAGGCCTGACGATGTGATTTTGAGGCCTCAGGTCATACTGTGATTCACAGTTTAGTAAGGAGACGTTATCTTGAACAATGAGAATAAACCGGTTGTTGGCTGGCGTGAATGGGTGTCGCTGCCTGGTCTTGGAATTGAACATATCAAGGTTAAGGTGGATTCAGGCGCCCGCACCTCTGCGCTGCATGCCTTCAGAGTTGAGCCGTTTGAGAGAGATGGTCAGGACTGGGTAAGTTTTGATGTTCATCCACATCAGTATGATCTTGACACTATTGTCACCTGTGAAGCTGTTGTCAAAGATATACGGACAGTCACCGACTCAGGAGGCCATCAGAGTCAGCGTTATGTCATACTGACTGACATTTTAATCGGTGATCAGCAATACCCTATAGAGCTGACTCTGACTAACAGAGACACAATGCGGTTTCGGATGCTGTTGGGGCGAACGGCCATGAACGGTCGTTTTCTGATAGACCCTGAAGGCTCATATTTAATTTCACCAATCAATCACCCGATTGATTAATAAGGCTTTTATAATGAAGATAGCAATTTTATCGCGTAACCCGTCTCTGTATTCCACGCGTCGTTTGATTGAAGCTGCAGAGGCGGCCGGTCACGAAGTCAGAGTTCTGGACGTTCTGCGATGTTATATGAATATTAACTCTGAAGAGCCGAGTATCCACTACAAAGGTGAGGATCTCGGCAGCTTCGATGCTGTTATTCCCCGTATCGGTGCTTCGGTTACCTTTTATGGTACGGCGGTTTTGCGTCAGCTTGAAATGATGGGTGTATACCCGCTTAATGAGTCTGTAGCGATCAGCCGTTCCAGAGATAAGCTGCGTTCAATGCAGCTATTGTCACGTAAGAAAGTCGGCTTACCTATTACCGGATTTGCCAGTAAACCGAGCGATATTCCGGATCTTCTGGATATGGTGGGGGGTGCTCCTGTAGTGCTGAAGTTACTGGAGGGGACTCAGGGTATCGGTGTGGTGCTGGCTGAAACCAGAAAGGCGGCAGAGAGTGTGCTGGAAGCTTTTATGGGGCTTAAAACCAACATCATGGTTCAGGAGTTTATTAAAGAAGCCGGAGGTGCGGATATCCGTTGTCTGGTTATCGGCGATAAGGTTGTTGCAGCGATGAAGCGCCAGGGTAAAGAGGGTGAGTTTCGTTCTAACCTCCATCGTGGCGGATCCGCTTCACTGGTCAGAATCACACCACAAGAACGCGCGACAGCCGTTTTAGCCGCTAAAACGATGGGGCTGAATGTTGCCGGTGTTGATCTGTTACGTTCAGAACGCGGGCCTCTGGTGATGGAAGTAAACTCCAGTCCGGGTCTTGAGGGTGTTGAGCGCGCTACAGGTAAAGATGTGGCCGCAGGTATTATCCACTTTATTGAAAAAAGCGTTGCGGAAAAGAAAAAAGCTACCCGCACGCGTACGCGTGGAAAAGGATAAATATTTATGGCGCTACATAATCAGCCAATAGAGATTGCAGGTTGTATTGTTAAACCGGGCGAACGGAAAACCATCCATGTGGACCTGGCTCGTTTGTATACCAATACACATCTGGATCTGGATATTGAGGTGATCCATGGGCGCCGCGCTGGTCCGACACTGATGGTGTGTGCTGCCATCCACGGGGATGAACTCAATGGTGTAGAGATCTGCCGTCAACTACTGAAATATAAGTCTCTGCACCGTATTGCCGGAACGCTGATTATTGTTCCGGTTGTCAATATTTTTGGATTTATCCAGCAGAGCCGGTATCTGCCGGACAGGCGTGACCTTAATCGCTGCTTTCCCGGCAGCGAAAAGGGCTCGCTGGCCAGCCGAATCGCCTATATTTTCCGGACGCAGGTTCTCAGTCACTGTACCCATGTGCTGGATCTGCATACCGGGGCGATACACCGTAGTAATATGCCGCAGATCAGGGCGAACCTGGATAACCTGGAGGCCAAAGAGATGGCTGACGCGTTTGGTGCTCCGGTGATTATCGATTCGAAATTGCGGGATGGTTCACTGCGACAGTGCGCTGATGAAGCCGGTATATCCCTGATTCTGTATGAGGCGGGTGAAGCGCTCCGGTTTGATGACCGGGCAATCCGTGGCGGAATACGGGGTGTATTAAATGTTATCCGCCATCTGAAAATGTTGCCGCAACTGAAGAAATCCAAAAAAGCACTTGCACCGGTGGTTGCAAACTCCTCTGCCTGGATTCGTACTAACTCCGATGGCGTTTTCAGGTCGGTAGTGTCTGTCGGACAGCGGGTAAGTAAGGGGCAGCCAATGGGAATTGTGGCTTCTCCTTTTGGTACTCATGAAGAGGAAGTGGTCGCTCCGAATTCCGGTATCATTATCGGACAAAACAATATCCCGGTGGTTAACGAGGGGGACGCTTTGTATCACCTCGCGCGTTTTGAATCGAGTAGTCTGGCAGCCGAGAAACAGGTTGAACGGATTACGGAAGAGATCGAAGCCCATCAGATGCCAGAAGATGTTGATTTAAAATACATGTAAATCAATTCTTTGTGGCTGTTATATGATGCAGTTGGTTAATTTATATTGCTCTCGATAACACACTATAACTGCAAACCATTTAGCTGCCTGCGGGCCTGATCCCATTGTCTGCGGCCTGTTTTTCTCTGAACTGTTTCGGTGACAGACCGGTCAGGCGACGGAAGAAACGGGTGAAGTAAGCCGGATCAGTGAACCCCAGTCCATAGGCGATCTCACTGATATTCTGTACGGTGTAGATCAGACTGCGTTTAGCTTCCAGAAGCACTCTTTCATGCACCATCTGTAAAGCACTTTTTTCCACCAGCTGCTGGCACACGCTATTCAGGTAGGGGGCGGTGATGCCCAGTTCGCAGGCATAGCTTTCAACTTTTCTGTGGCTATTAAAATCACGGTTAATCAACGATATAAACTGATTGAAATACTCTGCGCTGCGGCTTTGCTGGCTGGCCGTATTCACTTTTGCCGGGGCATTACGTTCCAGCCATATCGCTAACAGCTGTATAAGCGAACTGAGCACCAGTGCCCGTGAATCGGCAGGGGCATGATTATACTCAGAGTGTATAAGGTCAAGAATCGACTCCAGTTGCGATTGCTCCCGGCGTACCGTCATTATCACTGTTGCACGGATGACCGGCTGTTCTTTTATCAGGGCTTTTTCTATCGATTCAAGCAGAGGGTTGGCTACTGACAGAACGGTACCAGCAACATCGCTCGACCAGATAAAGTCATGGATGCACATCTCACCGATAACAATCAGGCAGGGCGCTTTAACGGTGGTGGGATCGCCATCGATATTGGCTTCTCCATGCCCCCGTTTCAGATAGAAGATCTGACTGAGCCCGTGATGACGATGGGGCTTGATCTTAAATTTATGCTCTCTGCTGCGGATGATCAAAGGCTCACAGTGCAGCAGATCCGGAGTGACTCCCGGATCCTTCTGGCCGTATAAATGAACCGTTGGTATGGGATTCTGATGTTTCATTGAAAGCTCTGTAATAAATGCCGTTATATTCGAAAAGTACAATTATTAAATCAATTTGTCTCTTATTTATTTGTCATTAATGATCAAAAATACCTTCACGTAATGAGATAGTTCTCATTCGATCAGCTAACCAGTCACTATAATAAAGGGTAATCAACATGGTTTGGCAAAAGCATGATTATGACGATATTCCCGGAACCTATGTCTTTGATGGCAAGCGTTCCAACTCTGCTTACAATCTGAACAAGATGGCGTTCTCTTTTAACAGTGAAGTGAACCGTAAAGAGTTTGCGGCAGATATGGATGCTTATTGTCGAAAATTTAAGCTTACTGATGAGCAACGCACTGCAGTGCTGGAAGGTGACTTTCTGAAGCTGCTGCATCTGGGTGGCAATATTTACTATCTGGCTAAGATCGCTGTATTCCATGGTCTGGGTGTGCAGGATGCTGGTGCAGCGTTCCATAAGATTACAACCGATGAGTTCAGGCAGATGTTGCTGAATAACTCGGAAGGTTTCCAACAAGAACTACAAAAACGTGGAGGTTACTGGAATGGCTAAGGTTATCTGTGGTATTACGACATCCCATATTCCTGCTGTCGGCAATGCAATGTACGACAAGCTGGAAAACGATCCCTATTGGAAACGCTTCTTCGATGGTTATGCACCTGTCATTGAGTGGCTGGAAAAAGAAAAGCCGGATGTTGTCATCAACGTATACAATGATCACGGCCTGAATTTCTTCCTGGACACGGTGCCTACTTTTGCAATCGGTTGTGCCGATAGTTATCAGAATGATGATGAGGGGTGGGGCATCCCGACTTCCGCGTCATTTGAAGGCGATGCTGCTCTTTCCTGGCATCTGGCTGAGTCTTTGATTAATCAGGGCTTTGATATGACTATGTGTCAGGAGATGAAGGTAGACCATGGTTGTGTTGTGCCTATGAACCTGATGTTCCGGCATCTGCCAAAATGGCCTTGTAAACTGATTCCGCTGGCCGTGAACACCGTTCAGCATCCTCTGCCGAACGCTAAGCGTTGCTACGATCTGGGTAAGGCTCTGCGTGTTGCTATCGAATCCTATCCGGAAGATACCAAAATTGCGATTTTTGGCACCGGCGGTTTGTCTCATCAGCTTCAGGGCGAGCGTGCCGGAATTATTGATGTAGAATTCGACCTTCAATGTATCGATTACATTATTAATGATCCTGATAAAATGTGCGCATTCAGCAATACTGAGATCATGGAGAAAGCGGGTACTGAAGGTATCGAAGTGATTATGTGGATGGTAATGCGAGGTGCTCTGGCCCCTAATGTTAATCTGCTGCATAAACATTATCATGCCCCCATCTCAAATACCGGTGCGGGTGTGCTGCTGATGACCGATGGAACTGACTGATTCAGTGCAAGAGTCTTTCCGCTTCATGAGTTCATGGTGAAATAAGATTGTTATGCGTAATGGTCTTATGATTTTTTAGCCCCTGTTTGCAGGGGCTTTTGTACAGCTGTCAGTGTTTGATCGAGTTTTCAACCAGATCATTACTGAGCTTGCGGATATTTCTGGCCATATCCCGGGCCAGATTCAGGGTAATAATACCGAAATCAAACGGGTAGTTTTCATGAATTCTGGCAAACAGGTCTGAAGTGACCTCCAGAACGCGACTGTCGCAGTTTGCAACGGCATAACCAGCATGGTTGTGTAGGGCAATCATGGCAACAAAGCCAACTTCTTCGCCGAAACCAATATCGCGGGTGCTGTAGAGCTTGCCATTGTGGAGCTTAACAAAGCTCAGGCTACCCTCGAGTACGACGAAGAACGCATTGCCGCTGTCGCCACTGTCAAAAACTTTCTCTCCCTGGGCAAGTTCGAGTATCCGGCCCTCTTTTAGGATAAAGTTGATACAGTCATCTGTGAGAGCTCCGAAAAGAGAACCCTGGCGTATTTTCTCCTGGGGCAGGCTGTTATGTATGGTCTCTGCTGTTATCGTTTTCATTGGTTACTTAATAATTAAACCTTTTAAGATCAGCGTAGTACAAATCTGCAGCTTGCGTGAAGTGTCTTGTTACAGAAACTGTTCAATATTCAGCGGTTTACTCTCACCCAGCCACATGGTGTATTTGGTATGGTCATCAAGGTCGTTGCCGGTGACCGGGTGGATAAACACCGTCAGTCCGTTACGGTTAAGAATTAACCAGGGCAGAACTTTACCAATACTCTCAGCATCAAAGGAGAGCTGGCAGCTCCATTCAGTGTGAGGTCCTACCGGTTTCTGGTGTACTCTGCCCATCGCTACTGCCAGTGTGTAGCTTGCCTGTTCACAGAGTTCTACAGCCTGGTCGAGGCTATCGGCATCGAAGTAGACATGAGCATGATAGGCAGAAATTTCTGAGGTAACCTGTGTCATTTTAATTCCTGTATTAGTGAGCAGTTTCAGATCATAGATTAAAGCGATTCGGGGAAGCAATTGTTATCGAAAAACTGAATAATACAGAAGAAAAACAGATCGGCGTTGCGTGCCTCTATCTGAGATCCTTTAATACCTTACACTGCATCGGACATATTATCCTGATGACTGAAATCATAGGAAGTTATAATGAATAAAACCTCTCTCCAGGCGTCACTTACTCTGGAGGCGGCTTTGGTGATCGCCAGAGCCGCTATCGATAAAGGCAATCAACTGGGTATCAGGATAAATGTGGTGGTGGTTGATACAGCAGGTAACAGACTGGTTTCTCTGCGAGAACCTGGTGCACCCTTACCGGCGATGGATTTCGCTGAGAAAAAAGCTTACACCGCAGCAAACTTCCGATTGCCAACTGAAGCGTGGGCCGAAGTACTGGAGGGGCGCCCTGTGGTGGCCAACGGTTTGGCGCAACACCCTAAAGTGGCTCTCTTTGGTGGCGGTTTGCCGGTGCTGATTGATGACGTTGTTGTCGGTGCTGTCGGGGTCGCCGGAGGCAAGGTGCCTGAAGATCTGCAGTGTGCCGAAACCGGGCTCGATGCACTGAATGCGTTGAGCTGAGCTGGAGTCGTGCTGTGCTAAGCTGGTTCCGCCGTTTTAAAAAAACAGAGCTGAAACATCTGATTGTGATCGATACCGGCTATCACAGCCATCAACTGTCAAAGGCTCTGCTGAACAGTGGCAGATACGCTATGGTTGCTTATATCGATGAGGAACCCTGGAATCATCTTAATCTGATGAATGGGGCAAGAATTCACTACCCCAGTGAGCTGCAGGCGCTGGCAGAAAAACACAGGGTGGATGTTGTTATTAAATTTGCGGGAGAGGGGTGGCATCCAGATAAGGGCTGTCTTTCCGCTCTGGAGAAGATGCGGGTAAAATATATCTGTCTTGAGCCCGGTATTACGCAGGAAGATCAGTTCAGGATTATTGCTCAGCAGTTGTCCGTTGATGACTGAAGCACGACTGGCTCGCTTAGCGATGAGCCAGTGGTCCTGGGATGAATTCTGGCAGTTCAGCAGAAAAAAGGTTGATTAGTTTTTTAGACGCATCAGACAGAGTCTCTTTCAGATATGCTGCCCGCAGCTCGTTAGCTTCCTCAACGATAGCGTTCAGGTCATAGTTGATGTAATCGGTGTCATTGTTGTTGATGATCATGGTTATACTCCTTCAAATGTTTAACTCAAGTGTGATTTTAGAGCCTGGACTAAGGCTGAACAAACGAATAATTTTTCAATAAAAGATTAGAAAAATTCACCTTAATCTTTTTATAATCATGTTCTGGAAAACTAGCTGATTTTTTGCCGGCATATATGCTTAATCGAATAAATCGATAGCGGCTCTCATATATGGAATCGTCTGCTGTGGGGCAAAACTCTATACTTAGCGGCGTTTCTTACCGTCCTCTCGTTCTGTACAGGCTTAATTAAGTGTCCCGAATACTGCGAAAGTTTTTTTTGCCCGTTGTGTGTCCTTCAGCGATTGTTTCAACAATTCATCAGGCATTGTTGGTGGTTTTGCCGTTGTATGTTCTGGCGATTGGTGGAACTCTGGCTGAGTCTGCGATGATTATCGGGCTTAAGGGTGTCGGTATGATGCTCGCTGATCTGCCTGCCGGTTTATTACTGGCCCGTTTTGGTGATAAGCGGGTAATGCTTGGTGCGGCAATAACTTCGTCTCTGGCGCTTGGGCTTATGACGCTGTTTCCCGTGCTCTGGGTTTTAACCGCCGCAGCAATGTTGTTGGGTTTTTCGCATGCCAGCTGGCTGGTGGGGCGTATATCTTATGTGACTGATGCAACAGAGC
The DNA here is from genome assembly GCA_018223185.1 of Oceanospirillales bacterium. Lineage (GTDB taxonomy): Bacteria > Pseudomonadota > Gammaproteobacteria > Pseudomonadales > Balneatricaceae > Amphritea. Next base: position 69,620 of record JAAEYW010000021.1, read on the forward strand.
CGGGTGAGCGTGGCAGAGTGATGTCTATGTCTGCCGGTACAATACGGCTTGGAAATGTAATAGGGCCGTTGTTAGCCGGTCTGCTTATCGCAGCCTTTGGCTATCAGTTGACTCTTGGCGCTTTCGCAGTCAGTTCCCTGTTGGTGGTTCTGTTTGTGGCTTTATGGGTGTCCTTTATAAAGCCTCACGGGGAGGACAGTCATCGTCTTGTTGCCTTGCGCGATGCGCTGACAGACAATCGTAAGGTATTTCTGACCGCCGGTGTGGCTTCTCTGGCGCTGATGCTGGTACGTGCTTCCAGGGCGCTGCTGTTGCCTTTGACTGGTGCTGCCCTGATGCTGGATGAAACCAGTATAGGTATGGTGATCTCCATCGGCGCTTTGGTTGATACTCTGCTGTTTTATCCTGCGGGCAGTATGATGGACAGGATTGGACGCAAACCGATGTTTGTCGCCAGTCTGCTTCTGTTGGGGCTGAGTATCAGTCTGTTGCCTATGGCAGAGGGATTCTGGAGCCTGATTATGATTGCCTCACTGATGGGGCTTGGTAATGGTGTTTCCGCGGGTGTCATTATGACGGTGGGATCCGATCTTGCGCCAGGAACCAATCGGGGGGGATTTATCGGTATCTGGCGTCTTCTGTCCGATGTGGGTTCAACTTCGGGACCACTGCTGATAGGGCTGGTTGTTAAGCTTTCCGGTCTTGCGGTAGCCACCTACAGCATCGGTCTGCTGGGGTTGTTGGGCGGCGCATTTGTGGTAAAAGCGGTTAGTGAAACTCATAAAAAATCTGTAGATACCGCTTATGAAAAGATATGAAGCCCTTGGGCGTCGTTTGTCGATTGTGAGGCCTCTGAATAATAACGCGGCCCGGGTATAACCTGTTTCGGTTGCTGGTCGGGTTTTGATAAGGCCTGTGTGCCTGAAGCACTTCTTCTGGCTCTGTGTCTATCCAGGCAGAGGGGTGGCCTGTAGTCAGGGCAACTAAAGAATCGCATCACTGAACTTTGTATGCTTATCGGGATGAGGGGTTATTATCCAGATTGATATAATTGCTTTCTTTCTTTTCAGGGTATTCTGCAATCCCTTCGCCTGACACGCGTATTTGGCGCATATTAGGGCTGATCAGGCAGCTTGATGTCGCTGTAAGCAGCAGGGGGCGCATAAGGATGTGATTAATTTAGATAAATAAAAAAGGCCTCTGAGTTGAGGCCTTTGACACCGATACAACAAACTGTATCAATGAGGGACACGGTAATTACTATCTCCCGATAGCGGTCAGAAAGGGATTATTGACCCCAGTAGAGTCGCATCGGGTTATCAATCAGCAATGCCTGCTGCAGTTCTGCCGTTGGTGCAATCATCGGGATAACATCGACCAGTTTGCCATCATCGGGTACATGAGACTTCATGTTAGGATGTGGCCAGTCAGTGCCCCAAAGCACACGATCAGGGAATTTCTCGACCAGAGTACGGGCAAAGGGTACGACATCGCTGTAGTCAGGTGCCTGAAGGGTCAGGCGCTCAGGGCAGCTGACTTTGGTCCAGATATTAGGGTTTTCAGCCATCAGATTGATAAAGCGCTGAAAGTCTTCATGGTCCACGCCTTTAGCCACATCAGGGCGACCCATATGGTCAACAACGATGGTGGTGTTCAGTTGTTTCAGGAAGGGGATCAGATCTTCAAGATCCGGTGCTTCAAAGTAAACAACGATATGCCAGTCCAGCTGTTTGATCTTTTCTGCAACGCTGAGGAATACCTCTTTTGGCGTGGTATCTACCAGGCGCTTAACGAAGTTAAAACGTACAGCCCGGACACCGGCATCATCCATCTCTTTCAGCTCATCCATGGTGATCGCGGGATCAACGACGGCAACACCCCGGGCACGTTCTCCGGCTGTATTCAATGCGTCCAGAAGGGCTGCATTATCAGTGCCGTGACAGGATGCCTGAACGATTACGTTGCGTGCAAAGCCCAGATAGTCACGCAGTGCAAACAGTTGCTCTTTGGATGCGTCGCAAGGCGTGTATTTGCGTTTGGGGTGGTAGGGGAACTTATCTGCCGGACCAAAAACGTGGCAGTGTGCATCAACAGCCCCTGCGGGTGCTTTAAATTCCGGCTTGCTCGGGCTGTCGTGGAATGGAAGGTAATCGGCGTCCATTTTTTATTCCTGTTCTTGAGTTGTAAAAGGCCTGGTTTGCAAGGCGTCAGCGGATGTAAATTCAGCTGGCAAACACTTCGCCATCAAACAGTTTGCGGGCGGTGCGCAGAATAGCTGCACTTTTTACATCGCCCTGATCATCTGTTTTCAAAATAACGGTCATTTCACCGATAGGGTGTTCTACCGGCATTGTTTTGTCTGCGCCCTGGGGTATATCTGCCAGCGCATGAGCAGGTGAGTCCGGCAGGATGCAGGCAGTCGCGACGCTGACTGCGCCCAGCACTCCGATCGATGCATGGCAGCGATGAGGAATGAAGGTGCGGGTGGAGATTGAACCACCCTGCACAGGCCGGCTGACCATGCTCATTTTGGGCACGGACTTGTGTGTCACATCACCCAGATTCATCATTGGGCCAGCCTGCAGCCGGATCGATTCGAGGCGCGATTTCAACCCTTCATTCTGCTCCAGTTGTTCCCGTGTTTCGGTGCCGGTAATACCCAGGTCTTCTGCTTTAATGACGACCACCGGCATACCGTTATCGATACAGGTAACCGCAACGCCATCAATGATGTCGACCTGATTACCCGTAGGCAGCAGGGCTCCACAACTTGAACCTGCTGTATCCTGAAAGGTAACCGGAATGGCGCTGGCGGTGCCCGGAACTCCGTCAATACGGGCATCACCCCGATAGCAGACCTGGCCATTGGGGGTGGGGACCTCCTCAATAGCGATCTGTCCGGTATTCTCCATATAAATAGTTACAGAGGTAACATCCCCGGTCGCGTCTACCAGGCCGCGTTCAATCGCAAAGGGACCAACGCCGGCCAGTATATTGCCGCAGTTCTGAGCATCCGTCACGTTTGCCTGATCAACAAACACCTGCAGGAACAGGTAGTCAACATCAACCCCGGGGCGTTCCGAGCGCTTTACAACGGCGACTTTAGATGTTAACGGATCGGCTCCGCCGATACCGTCAATCTGGCGCGGATCAGGAGAGCCCATAATCGCGAGCAGAAAGTTGTCACGTTCAGTTGTATCTGAAGGCAGATCTTCGTCGAGAAAATAAGCACCTTTAGAGGTGCCTCCCCGCATCCACATGCAGCGCGCTGATTCAGACATATTTCAGCCCTTTTTCTTTCAGACGTGGACGCATGTCGTAGATATCCAGCCCCAGCTCACCATTAGCCATACGTATCCGCTTATCTTCTTCGCGCGCTTCGCGTGCCTGCGCTTCGGCCAGAACTTCTTCCGCCTCTTCGCGCCGGACAACAACGACCCCGTCATCGTCAGCGATGATCACATCGCCTGGATTGATGATCTGGTCAGCGCAGGCCATGGGTATATTAACTGAGCCAAGAGTTTCTTTAATCGTTCCCTGCGAAAAGATGTGCTTTGCCCAGACGGGGAAGTTCATTTTGCGCAGATCGCGGGTATCCCGTACACCAGCATCGATGATCAGACCGGCTACTCCACGAGCCTGTGCAGAGGTCGCCAGCAGATCACCAAAAAAACCAAAGTTTGAAGGGGAGGTCGGTGCAAACACCATGATGTCTCCCTCTTTGCACTGTTCAATCGCCACATGCATCATCCAGTTGTCGCCAGCAGCACCGGAGATGGTGATCGCCGAACCGGCAATCGTCACATCCATTTGAATCGGACGCAGATGATCAGCCAGCAGTCCGCGACGGCCCTGTGCTTCGTGGATGGTAGCAACGCCGCACTTACCCAGCGCTTCAATGACAGCCGGATCAGCACGCTCAATATTTTGTACTACAACGTTTTCTTGCATAACTGTTCTCCTGTTATGTGTCACAAAAATGACGTGCTGAGTTATTCGGCAATCTTCAGACGGCTGAATACCCGGCGGGCATTGCCTTCAAAGATCATCTGTTTCTGTTCAGCTGACAGTCGGGCGTTGTTGTCTATATAACGCTTGGTATCATCGAAATAGTGGCCTGTTTCAGGATCGATACCCCGAACCGCACCGATCATCTCGGAGGCGAACAGGATGTTTTCTGTTGGAATAATATCCAGCAGCAGATCAATACCTTTCTGGTGATAAACACAGGTATCGAAGTAGATATTTTTCAGCGCAGAGATCTCAAGTGGCTCATAGCCCTGATCCTGCATCAGACCACGGAATCGTCCCCAGTGGTAAGGCACTGCACCACCACCGTGAGGGATGATAATTTTCAGGTCTGGAAAATCCTTAAATACATCCGACATAACCAGTTGTTGGAAACCGGTAGTATCAGCCCCCAGGTAGTGTGATCCTGTGGTATGGAAACAGTCATTGCAGGACGCACTGACGTGAATCATTGCCGGAACGTCCAGTTCGCACATTTTCTCATACAGAGGGTAGAACGAACGATCTGACAGGGACGCATCCTGCCAGTGGCCACCGGATGGGTCAGGGTTAAGGTTGCAGCCGATAAACCCCATCTGCTCAACTGTGCGAACAAGTTCTGCAACCGATTTCGCCGGATCAACGCCGGGAGACTGGGGTAGCTGAGCAACAGGCGCAAAGTTTTCAGGGAATAGGTCGCAGACTCGCTTGATCAGATCATTCTGATGCTCGGTCCAGTACTGGCTGGTGTATTCATTACCGATATGATGACCCATCCAGCTGGCGCGGGGAGAGAATATGGTCAGGTCGGTGCCACGTTCCTGTTGCAGACGCAGCTGATTATTTTCAATGCTTTCGATGATCTCATCATCGCTGACAACAACCTTGCCTTTCTCGCCTTTGAAAGACGGGTCTTTAGCGATAGCAGCTTTTTGTTGTTCGCGGTATTCGCCAACGCCCGGAGGTGTTGTGGTGTAGTGTCCATGACAGTCGATAATCATCTTCGGTTCTCTCATATCTTGTTTATTGTGGTGCTGCCAGATTTGCCTATAGGAAAAACCTGAAAGGTAAGCGCCTGGCAGAAAAGTTCTGCATATGAAAAATAGCAAATATAGCTTAAAGGTATTCTGAAACACCCACTTCTGGCTATTCAGTTTTTAAAGCTATGGTATTAGTTTTTGATATAGGCTATGTTTTATTTACATATTGTGGAGGGCGTAATACGTGTTTGAAATACCGAATATAAGACATCTCAGGGTGTTTCTGGAGGTGGTTGAGTGCAAAAGCATCAGTAAAGCGTCTGAGCGGGTATTTCTGTCACAGCCTGCAATAACCCAGGCGATTGCCAAGCTTGAGGCTGCATTGGGGACCTCATTGTTCAGTCGCCGCAGTGATGGCATGTATGTCAGCGAATCCGGAGAGGTTTTTGCACTTCGTGTCCGGCGGGCTCTGGATATGGTGTTAGAGGGGTTGAGGGGGGCTGTGCGCTTAGGGGGCAGCAAATCCCAGCCTGCGCACCTGCTGCAAATGCTGACAACAACTCAGCTGCGGGCGTTGATCGCGGTAACCGAAGCACATAATTTCAGTATCGCGGGGCGCAATCTGGGGATATCGCAATCCTCTCTTCATCGCGCGGCCCGGGAGCTGGAAGCTCTGCTGGGGGTGGTTCTGTTTGAGAAAACCAGCACCGGAATAAGTTCGAGTAAGGCCGCCCGGGCGTTAGCCCGCGCCAGTAAACTCGCATTTTCTGAAATTAGTCAGGGCCGGGATGAGGTTGATGCATTGCATAACCGGGAGGTTGGTCAACTGGTAATCGGCAGTATGCCCCTGGCCCGGACATCTTTACTACCGAAGGCGATTATAGAATTTTCACGCAGCTTTCCGGACTTCAGAATCCGGGTTAACGATGGCCCCTATGATGATCTGTTATATCACCTTCGACATGGTGATATTGATCTGCTGTTGGGGGCGCTGCGTTTTCCGGTACCCGCCGATGATGTGATCCAGGAAGAGCTGTTTTCCTCGCCGGTTGAGATTGTAGCCAGGCCAGATCACCCGCTTTGCAGCGAAGAAAATGTCACACTCGAAACCCTGCAAAGCTATCCCTGGGTGGTGCCGGGTCGGGGCACTCCTACCCGGGCTATTTTTGAATCAACGTTCACGGAAGCAGGTCTGGAGGTTCCTTCCAGGCTGGTTGAAACCGGCTCTCAGATTCTGGTTCGTTCCCTGTTGACGGGGAGTGATCGTCTGACAATGATTTCACAGCATCAGATACAGCATGAACTTGCAATGGGCGTTTTTAAGACAGTTCCTTATGAGGTGTCACATGCTTACAGGCCTATTGGAATTACTGTAAGAAATAGCTGGAAGCCAACAATGACGCAGTCTGTGTTCATTGAAATGCTGAGTGATACGGATCATGGAATCGATCTTGAAGATCAATGAAAAAACAGATCTATATAAAAAATGAATAGTTGTTCCGGTTATTTAATTATCCTGTTTATTGGCGTGATGTTAGCGTGTATACAATGAAATCAATCATCTCTGTGTCGGGTATATGCATCCCGGGACAGATAAGTTAAGACCGCTCAGCTTAAAAAGACAAAGTGGAGAACGATCAATGAGAGTATGTATTGCCGGCGCCGCAGGCGCTTTTGGTATGAAGCATCTGGAAGCCATCAATGCCATTGAAGATGCCGAAGTAGTTTCTGTTGTTGGCACCAATGCAGAAAAGATGAAAGCGTTTGCCGCTGAACATAATATCCCTCATTACACTACAGATCTGGCTGAAAGCCTGGCCCGGGATGATGTCGACTGCGTTATTCTGGCTACGCCAACTCAGATGCATGCGGCCCAGGTTAAACAGTGTCTTAACGCGGGTAAACATGTGCAGACTGAGATCCCGATGGCTGACAATATCGAAGATGCTAAAGAGATTGTCGCGCTGCAGAAAAAGACCGGGCTGGTGGCAATGGCGGGTCACACCCGTCGCTTTAATCCAAGCCATCAGTGGATTCACAATAAGATCCAGGCGGGTGAGCTTAACGTTCTGCAGATGGACGTTCAGACCTACTTTTTCCGTCGTACCAATACGAACGCTAAAGGTGAAGCCCGTTCATGGACTGACCACCTGCTGTGGCATCATGCCTGCCATACGATAGACCTGTTTCAGTATCAGACAGGCGAAACAGCGAGTCAGGTTCAGGCTTTGCAGGGCCCGATTCACCCTGATCTGGGAATTGCTCTGGATATGAGTATCGGTATGAAAGTGCCAGGGGGGGCGCTGTGTACTCTTTCTTTGTCATTCAATAATGACGGTCCTTTCGGTACTTTTTTCCGTTATATCTGTGACAACGGCACCTATATTGCCCGTTACGACGACCTGGAAGACGGCAAAGGGAACCCGATTGATCTTTCCGGTGTTGCAGTATCTTTTAATGGCATCGAACTTCAGGACCGTGAGTTTTTTGCAGCGATCCGCGAAGGTCGCGAGCCAAACTCCAGCCTGAGCCAGTGTTATCCCGCTATGGAGACTCTGGATCGTCTGGAAAAGTGCCTGGAAGCCGCACAGTAATTCTTAAGAACAGATAAAGCAGGGGAGGTTGTTTTCATGAAGACCCGCAAATTAGGTTCTTTTGAGTGTTCGCCGATCGGTCTGGGCTGTATGAACCTGTCACACGCCTATGGTACGCCACCGTCTGAGAAGGAGGCCGGGCAGATTCTGCTGCAGGCGCTCGATCTTGGTTACAGCATGCTGGATACCGCAGCACTGTATGGCTTCGGCAATAATGAAACGTTGCTGGGCAAGGTGTTGAAAGGGCGGCGCAATGATTTTGTGCTGGCCAGTAAGTGCGGCATGTTCAGAAACGATGCGGGTGTTCGTGAAATCAATGGTCGTCCTGAAATGATCAAACAAACCTGCGAAGACAGCCTGCGTCGTCTGCAAACTGATGTGATCGATCTGTATTACCTGCATCGCTGGGATAAAAATGTGCCCATTGAAGACAGCGTCGGCGCGCTGTCTGATCTGGTGGCTGCGGGTAAAATTCGTGACATTGGCTTATCTGAAGTCTCTGCCGGGACTCTCAGAAAAGCTCATAAAGTACATCCGATTGCTGCAGTACAGACTGAATATTCACTATGGACGCGTAATCCTGAAATTGCAGTTCTGGATACCTGCCGTGAACTGGGCACCACCTTTGTTGCTTTCAGTCCTTTAGCCAGAGCCTTTCTGGCCGGAAAACTGCGTGATGTTAATGCACTTGAAGAGAAGGATATTCGCCGGGGTATGCCGAGGTTTTATGCGGATCATTATGCGAAAAACCTCGAGTTGCTAAGCCAGGTTGAGGCGGTTGCTGAAGCCGAAAATATGAGTCTGGCGCAACTCTCGCTTTCCTGGTTGTTAGGGCGTGACGACAATATTATCCCGATTCCGGGAACCACAAAGCCTGATCACCTGGCAGAAAACTTCAGTGCCACTGATTTGCAGCTGAGCAGTGAAGCATTTGAAAAGCTTGATCAGATTATTAATCAGAGCACTGTTTCGGGTAGCCGCTATAACCCGGCAACCCAGGCTGAAATTGATACTGAGGAGTTTATATAAAAACTTCAATAACAGAATCTGTATCGGTTAGATAGAACTATAAAAACTATAAAAACTATAAAAATTATAAAAACTAAAAAAATCAGAATATAAAAAATTTTACTGAGGAGTCTCATATGAAAAAGCCCATGCTGAAAACAGCCATGGCATTAACGGCTGCCATGATGATTCAGGTGCCGGTTTTTGCGGCTGAATACACACTGCGCCTGGCGCACTTCTTTCCTCCGGTTGCAGGTCAGCACAAAAATATCGCTCAGGCATGGGCGGATAAAGTGAAGGCTGATTCTGATGGCCGTATTGAAGTTGAGGTCTATCCCTCTTCAACACTTGCGAAACCGCCGGCTCAGTACGATGCAGTTAAAAATCGTATTGCTGATGTGACCATGACGATTCAGGGTTACACCGCTAATCGTTTTCCACTGACACAGGTGGTGGAGCTTCCGGGGATTGCAAAAAATGCAGCCAATGGCTCCTGTATTATTCAGGGCCTTTATGATGAAGGGCTGATCGCGAGTGAGTATAAAGAAACCCAGCCTCTGTTCTTCTTTACCCATGGTGCGGGTCACATCCATACCACTGAAAAGCTGATTCAGAAACCTTCTGATTTTGAAGGGCTGCGTATCCGTCGCCCGACTGCAGTGGTTGCAAAACTGCTGGAAGGTCTGGGAGCTCAGCCAGTCGGAATGCCTGCACCACAGGCATATCAGTCTGTTCAGCGTGGCGTTATAGATGGTGTTTCACTTCCGTGGGAAGGTCAGCTGGTATTCCGTATTAATGAACTGGCACACAATCACACTGAAGTGGGTGGTCTGTATACACTGTCGTTCCTGATGACCATGAACAAAGATGTCTATAACAAGATGCCTGCGGATCTGCAGAAAGTTCTGGATGATAACTCCGGTACCGAATGGTCTCAGCGTGCGGCTAAGGTGTTTGATGATCTTGATGTGAAGGGGCGTGCTCAGGCGGTTGAGAACGGCGATAAGATCTACACTGTTGAGGGTGGTATTAATAACCCGGACTGGAAGCCGGTTATTGATCAGGCAATCGAAGATTACCTGTCTGAACTGGAAGCTAAAGGGTTGCCTGCTCGTAAGGTCTATGCCCGTGCGAACGAACTCGCTGCTACCTGTAATTAATGTGTAACTCCTGTCAGGTCTACCCATGTAAGCCTGGCAGGAGCAGCCTTTAACTGTTAAGCCCTGTCTTACTATTCAGTTAAATGGAGTATTTTATGATGGCTTTCAGCCGGCTGTTTGATCGTGTTACCCATGCAATGCATGTGATCAGCGGCGTTATTCTCGTTTCTATGATGTTCATTACTCTCGCCGATGTGCTTGCCCGTGCGTTGTTTAAAGCAACCGATGGCTCGATGGATTTTACCTTCATCGGTGGCGTGGAGCTGATTAAGTATGGTCTGTTGCTGATGGTAGTCTTTGCGCTTCCTTATTCAGTTGGCCGCTCTCAGGTTATTGTTGATCTTTTTACGGATCACTTCAGACCCCGTGTCAAAGCGGTGCTGGAAGGTGTCTATATGCTGGGTTTTGTCCTGCTGGGAGGCGGTATGAGTTACCGTTTTTATGAGGCGATAGGACAGGCTGAAATGTCTGGTGAGACAACTCAGGATCTGTTGATCCCACTATCTTATCTGTATGGCCTGACCGCATTTGCAACGGCTTTTCTTGCGCTGTCAGCGTTGCTGATCAGTCTTCGCCTGTTCTTCTTTTGGAAAGGAGATAATCTGTGATGAGCGGATCAATCATCGGTTTAATCTGTATTTTCAGCATGCTGGGAATGATAGCACTGCGTATGCCAATAGCACTCGCGATGGCGGTAACAGGCTTTGTAGGATTTGGCTGGATAGTGGCGTTTGAACCCGCGCTTTCCATTCTGGACAGCGGTCCGTTTGAAACGCTGTCTAATTATAGTTTCAGCCCGATTCCTATGTTTATCCTGATGGGAGTGTTTGCTTCCAAGGCCAGAATGTCTCAGGAGCTGTTTGAAGGCGCCCGTACTCTTTTTGGTAGCTGGAGGGGTGGTATGGCTCTGGCGGCGGTCACTTCATGCGGTATTTTCTCGGCAATCTCTGGCTCATCAATGGCCACTGCGGCGAGTATGTCTCGTGTTGCATTACCTGAGATGGAAAAGAACGGTTATGCCAAGTCACTGGCATCCGGTACCCTGGCTGCCGGCGGTACGCTGGGTATTATGATTCCACCGTCTATCGCTCTGCTGTTGTACGCACTGATCACTGAGCAGTCGGTTGGCGATATGTTCATTGCCGGTGTGATTCCAGGATTGTTAGGACTGGTTCTTTACTGTGTAACCATCGCAATCGTGGTGATGTTATTTCCTCACCTGGCTCAGCCTGGTGCTAAAACAACCTTTGCTGAAAAGATTATTGGTCTGAAAGGTCTGGTGCCATTTACCGGGGTGTTTGCACTCATTATTGGTGGTATCTATACCGGCTTCTTTACGCCAACTGAGGCTGCGTCGGTGGGTGCTGCGGGTACCTTCGTGATTGCGCTGTTGCGGGGAATGAGCTTTCAGCAGTTTAAGGAATCGGTAGAGGAAACCCTGTTTATGTCTGCGATGATCTTTTTTATGATCATTGGTGCAGAGATATTCGGATACTTCCTTTCGGTTTCCCGTATCTCTTTCTCGCTGGTAGAGTTTGTCGAGAGTATGAATCTGGCTCCCTATATGGTGCTGTTCTGTGTGCTGCTATTGTTCATCCTGCTGGGGTGTGTCATGGACAGTATCGCAATGTTGCTGTTGACCGTCCCGGTTGTATACCCGCTGATTGAGGCGGCCGGATTTGATCCGATCTGGTTTGGTATTATCGCGGTGATCACAGTAGAGCTGGGACTCATCACTCCGCCGGTTGGTATGAACGTGTTTGTCATAAAGTCGGTTGCGCCTGAGATCCCTATAAAGGATATATTCAAAGGTGTATTCCCGTTCGTATTGTCAGACATCGTGCGACTGGGCTTGATTATCGCTTTCCCAATGCTGGCGCTTGGTCTGCTATAGGAGTTATAGGCTATGAATATTAACTGGACCAGTGATCTGAGTGTGGGTGATCACAGCATTGATGATGACCATAAAGAGTTATTTGCGCTTATCGATGAACTTGATTCTGCGGATATGAGTCACGACTATATCAATTCGATTCTGGATCGTCTTAAAGCTTATACCCGCGGTCACTTCAGCCGGGAAGAGGAGTACATGAGAAATGCGGGTTTTCCCGGTTTAGAAGAGCACCTGAAGCAGCACGAAAACTTTATTGAATGGCTGGAAACTATACGCTCAACTTATGCGCGTTTCCCTCAGAGCCCATTCATTATTGGTGATTCCGTTAATAGTTATCTACAGCGCTGGCTGCGTCAGCATATTCTCGAAGAGGATATGAAATACCGTGAATATATTGTCGGGCAGGAGAGTCACGGTTCTGAACAGGGCGGTTAAGCAGGTTTTTTAACAGGGCTTCAATAAAACGGCTCCTGAGCAATAGTCCTGTTGATGAATCGAGGTTCGATTGAGGACTGAACAGTCCTTGCCGCTTCCAATAGCGAATATAAAGCTCTGGCACTAACACTGCCGGAGCTTTTTTTGAGTTGTTAAAGTTGATTACAACAGAATCTGCTTGTGTGTCAGGCGTGTTGGCTTCTATCAAACTTTAATGCAGTGGTTAAGATAATACCCAAAGCCGTTAAGAACCCTGCCAGCAGATAACCGGATGAGAAGCTGCCACTCTGTTCTGCCAGAAAGCCCGCTATTGATGGGCCGCCTATCTGACCGATGCCAAAAAAGAGCGTAACGTAGCCAAAAACCTTGCCTGCTTCTGAGGGCGGAAGCAGATCACTGATTGTTGCGGCAATGATTGCCGGGATGCTGAAGGCGGTCAGGCCAAACAAAATCATGGACAGAAACAGAGCAAAATTACCCGGGTTCGTCGCCACCAGAAGGTAGGATAGTGTCTGGAGAGTATAAACCGAGATAAGCCCGGATTTTCGGCCAAAATGATCTGACACTCAGCCGAAAAGGGCGCCGGATAACAGGCTCAGAAAACCGATCGACATCCACAAAACCCCGGCTTTGGTCTCGCTGAAATGATAATGCTCCACTAAGGTTGTGACGATAAACGTTGTGTAGATTACATAGGTGAAACCAAAGACAAAATAGATCGCGCCAATATGGGTGATTAAACTGAACCGGCAGTTAGCGGGTAATCTGTTCAGGCTGTGAGGCATATCACCGGTGTTGCTCTCGCCAAAGGCTCTGAGTGACAGCTCTGCGGGCTTATTTATTATCAGAAGAGCCACGATAATCGTTATTAGCGCAATGGTAATGGAAAAGGTTGTCCAGCCAATTCTCCAGCCCGACTCTGCCCAGTGGGTGTTTAACCACGGAACCAGAATACCGCTTAAAACAATGCCCAGCCCGTTACCGATGATCATATAACCGGCGGCGCGTCCTCTGTATTTCCGGGTAAACCAGTGCGCCACCAGGGTCATGGCGGTAATGCTGGCAGCACCACTGCCGATGCCACAAATAAAATAAAGGCTGATAATAAGCCACAGTTCAGAACTCTGACTGACCATCAGCATGCCTGTCGCGATTAAGGCCAGACCCGTGACAATGGTGTTACGTTCACCCAGTCGGGTAATCATTTTGCCACAGAGAAAAACAGAGAGCAGATAGCCGATAAAATTTCCGGTACTGATAACCCCCATTTCCGAATAGCTAAGCTGCAAATCGACGCCCATCGAGGGCAGTAACATTCCCAGCGCAAACCGTCCAAGGCCCATGCAGCAGAAAAGAGTAAGAATGCCTGAGAGTACGATGATCCAGGCATAGTGGATCTGCTTTGGGGGAGGTGTAGCGGGTGAGGTCATTGAGATCCTGGGTCGCAATCGCGTTAGTCAGAGAGTTCTCTGTAGTGCATCAGGGATTGTTATGGTTGGGAAAGGGCAATGCTGTGTGTTTGATTCCCGGTATGCCAGTGAGAATGAACAGATGATACCCTGAAAATTCAGGTTGAGTCGTTTCTTAAAAAGTAAAAAAGGACGCCGAAGCGTCCTTTTTATTACTCAGTCAGGTCAGATATTAACCG
>JAAEYW010000022.1 GCA_018223185.1 Oceanospirillales bacterium
AAAACCGCCTCGCGGCGGTTTTATGTTTTTCTTTGCTTTTTCTAGCGAGGTAACGAAGTTTCCGTTCTAACGACTAGCAAGCGAAGCGTCTAACTCCTGATAAGCGAAGCGTCTGCTTTCTTGCAAGCTAAGCCTCTAGCTGTCCGCGACCTCATCCTCTGCCGGTGCTTTCCGCTTAACGATAACCGCCAGCACAATTCCCAGCTCGAACAGTAACCACATCGGTACTGCCAGCAGGGTTTGCGAGATAACATCGGGTGGCGTCAGCAACATCCCAAGGACAAAACAGCCGACAATGACGTATGCACGTTTCGCCCTGAGACTCTGAACGTCGGTTATGCCGCTCCAGACCAATAGCAACGTTGCAATGGGAATTTCGAAGACGACACCGAATGCAAAAAAGATCTTAAGAACAAAGTTAAGATAACTACTTATATCAGTCATTACAGCTACATTTTCGGGTCCTACACTGGTAAAGAAACCGAAAATCAACGGAAAGACAACGAAGTACGCAAACGCTATACCTGAATAGAACAATACAATACTGGACGCCAATAATGGAACGGCCAGTCGTTTCTCATGCTTATAAAGCCCTGGAGAGATAAAGCCCCAAACCTGATGCAGAATAAACGGCATCGCAAGAAAGATTGACAGCACCAGCGTCAGCTTAAAAGGCGCAAAAAACGGTGATGTGACATCTGTCGCAATCATGCTGGTGCCTGCGGGTAGCAGAGCGGTTAAAGGCGCAGAAACAATTTCGTAGAGGTTATTAGCGAAATAGAACAAACAGAGGAATAAAATAAAAATCGCCAGTAGTGCCCGCATAAGGCGACTGCGAAGCTCTACCAGATGGGAGACAATAGGCTGCTCCTGATCATCCTCTGAATGGGTCTGGTTAGGATCTATCATCGGCCTTGGTCTTTTCCTGTTCAGGCGGGACTTCGGAAGTCTGCTGCTTTCCCGCCTGATCCGATTTATCTTCTACAGCGGCAGTATCGGCAGCTTTTGGCGTGTAAGCGGCGGAGTCTTCAGAAGATGGACGACGCATCTCATCAAGTTCACGATCAAGCTCTTCCTGCTTCATCACAATCTGACGTTTCATCTCATCAAGACGAAGCTCTTCACTAATTTCAGACTGAATACTGCTAAGGGTGCGCTTTGCTTTACTCACCCAAAGGCCGACAGTGCGAACAGCGACCGGAAGTTTTTCCGGCCCCAGCACCACCAATCCGACAATAGCGATTATCAGCAGCTCAGCAAAACCGATATCAAACATCTACAGCTACCTGTCGGTTACTTATCAGCTTTTGGCTCGTCTTTAACTTGCTCTTTAGTTTGCTCTTTTACTTCAGCTTTATCTGTTTCAGCAAAGTCGGCATCACTTTCCAGCTTTTTCTCTTCCTCTTTAGGGTCTTCATTCATCGCTTTCTTAAAACCCTTTACCGCACCACCCAGATCACCGCCAAGATTGCGCAGCTTCTTAGTGCCGAACAGCAGTACAACGATTACTAACAGAATAGCCAACTGCCACAGACTAATACCACCTAACATATTATTGCTCTCCGATTTACTACTTGGGCGGAGCGTCTCCGCACATTACGTTAAATTATAATTTTGCTGTTCCAGATTACTCGTTTTATAACGTCTCTGAAACTGCTTTAAAACTACTTTTTCTCAGCCCGGGAAGCTTTCTCTTCCAGACCTGACATATCGAAACGGCTGGCAAGCTCATTCACTACAGCTTCCGGACGCACCCCCAGATGGGATAGTGCAACCAGCGTATGAAACCACAGATCTGCTGTTTCATAGACAACATCACGGGTATCGCCATTTAATTCAGCATCTTTCGCGGCAATAATCGTTTCAGTTGCTTCTTCACCGATCTTTTCCAGAATTTTATTCAGCCCTTTCGCATGCAGGCTGGCAACATAAGACTTTTCAGCCGTCGCCTCTTTTCGTTGCTCGAGAATATCGCCCAACTGTGTCAATACATCACTCATATAAGGCCTTACTTGTCGTAAATCGTATCAGGATCTTTCAGAACGGGCTCAACTGCAACCCACTCTCCCTCTTTAAGTGTTTTAAAAAAGCAATGTTCACGGCCAGTATGGCAGGCAATACCGCCTAACTGCTCTACACTGAGCAGAATGACATCATTATCACAATCAAGGCGGATGCCATGTAGCAGCTGCACATGACCGGACTCTTCCCCTTTGCGCCATAGCTTCTGCCGTGACCGGGACCAGTAAATAGCCCGGTTTTCCTGCACAGTCAGAGACAGCGCCTCACGATTCATCCAGGCAACCATCAACACCCTGCCCGTAAGATGATCCTGAGCGATAGCCGGTACCAGCCCATCACTATTCCACTTAACCTGATCTAACCATAACTCTGACATATCAATATTCTTCAAAATCTAAGCAGGCAAGGATACCCGATACCCTGCAACTGTACTATCCCCGGAAAGCGGGAGGCGGCAAGAGTAATTGTTTATTGTTTCACTTCAATGACGCAGCAGCAATACTGCAGCGGAAGCACCCAACAGCCAGCTCAGAGCGGGCAGATCCCGGACTACAAATAGCGGATCATCTACCGAAAGCCCAACGGCAGCAATGAGACACAGCAGACCAATCCAGCGTCCTTTCTGACTACGTTGCTGCTGCAGTTCTTGTCGCGCCACACTCAGGGCGAGCATATCCCGCCGTCGGTTATCGTCCAGGTTCTTCAACTGATTCAAAGCATCATAAGCCATCTGCGGCAGATGGGGCATTTTATCCAGCCACTCCGGAGCTTGTTGTTTCATCGAGCGGTAGACCGCTTTAGGCCCCATTCGCTCTTTCATCCAGCGTTCAAGAAACGGCTGTCCGGTTTGCCAAAGATCAAGCTCCGGATACAGCTGACGCCCCAGCCCCTCAATATTCAGCAGGGTCTTCTGCAACAGCACTAACTGCGGCTGCACCTCCATATTGAAACGCCGGGCGGTCTGGAACAATCCCATCAGCACCATGCCAAAAGAGATATCTTTCAGTGGCTTTTCAAAAATCGGCTCGCACACACTACGAATAGCTGTTTCAAATGCCTGGACATTGGTATCCGGGGGTACCCAGCCTGAATCAATATGCAGTTGCGCAACCTGACGGTAGTCTCGCTGAAAAAAGGCCAGAAAGTTACGCGCCAGATAACTTTGATCTTCCGGCGAAAGAGAACCGACAATACCGAAATCAACGGCTATATACTGTGGTGCTGAGGGGTTTTCCCGGGAAACAAAGATATTGCCAGGGTGCATATCCGCATGGAAGAAACTGTCACGAAAAACCTGAGTGAAAAATATCTCTACACCCTGCTCTGCCAGTTTCTTCATATCGGTGTTCTGGGCTTTCAGCTGTTCAATATCGGCCACCGGAATACCGTGAATGCGCTCCATCACCAGAACATTCTGTCGGGTCAGATCCCAATAGATCTCAGGTACATATAGTATGGGGGAGTTATCAAAATTACGCCTGATCTGAGAGCCGTTAGCCGCCTCTTTACGCAGATCCAGTTCATCAAAGATAGTATTTTCATAGTCAGCGACCACTTCTACCGGCTTCAGTCTGCGCCCTTCAACCCAGAGAGCCTGAACCAGCCTGGCGATGGTGTACAGCACCGCGATATCTTTACGAATAGTTTTTTCGATGCCCGGGCGGATTACTTTAACCACCACCTCTTCACCGTTATATAACAGTGCTTCATGCACCTGTGCGACCGATGCAGACGCCATTGGCGTTGCATTAAACTCGGCAAAAATCTCTGCCACCGGAGCGCCCAGCGCACGCTCAATCAACCGCTGAGAATATGCGCCCTCAAAAGGCGGCACCTGGTCCTGTAGCTTTTTTAGTTCCAGAGCTAAATCATCGGACAAAAGATCACGCCGAGTGGAAAGCATCTGGCCAAACTTAATAAACACCGGACCCAGCTCTTCCAGCGCCAGGCGTAAACGCTGGCCCTGAGACCGGGACCCCACAGGAATCAGATAGCGCCACAGCATCAGCTTCAATAGCAGACGGGCATACCAGCGCAGGCTGATCTGTTCAAAAAGGGTATCAAGCCGGTATCTCGCAAAAACCCGTGCAATCTTGAAAATTCGGAGTAAACGTCGCACCGCTGTTATGTTCCGTGGTCAGTTGTTCTGGAGTGAGGCAGGCATATTGCCCACTTCGGCACTCAAGGTAAAGAGCTGCATCATACCGGAGTAGACAAGGTTAACCCAGCTCTATACGGTTTCGTCCCAGGCTCTTGGCTGTATAAAGCGCTCTGTCAGCCCGCCCAAACAACCCATCAACAGAGTCATCTGCCTGCACCTCTGCAACGCCCAGCGAGAGAGTAATATTCACCGGCTCGCCATGAAAGTTAAAAGGGCTGCACTCAACGGCATGACGGATTTTTTCTACTGCAACTACCGCCTGCTCTGCTGTTGTTCCAGGCATCAGAATAACAAACTCTTCGCCGCCATAGCGGGAGACAAAATCAGTAGAACGGCACTGACGGGTAAGAATGGTGGCCACCAGACGCAAGACCTTATCACCCGCCTGGTGACCATAAGAATCATTAATACGCTTAAAGAGATCAAGATCGGCAACAGCGATTGAAAAAGCCTGACCATAACGCTTCCAACGATCAAACTCAGAGGCAATCTGTTGATCATATCCGCCTCTGTTGGGCAGAGAGGTCAGTGAGTCGGTCAGCGCTTTATGGCGTTCAGCTTCCATGTGCACTTTCATCTGCTGTGTCTGCAGCTCCATCTGCTCAAGGCGATTCTGGAGCTGCTGATAGCGTTCATGCAACCGCCTTTCACGGTTTTCCTCTTTCTGTTTAAACAGATCCACAGATGCCACAATGTTTTGCAGCTGTGATGATACATTACTCTTTAGCTGCTGCAGATCCTGTGACTCCAGCATCGCCTGCTGAATAGACTGCACATTGCTGTGAACCCCACTGCTCAGCAAAGCCGTTTCCTCACTCAACAGCCCATCTTTCTGGCTCTCTTCAACAAAGGCCTGCACCTCAGCCAGCTGCCCGGTAAGGTTTAACAGATAATCTTCGAAATCTTCACTATTATTAGAACTTAACCGGGCCACAAGCCCTACGAGATCCTGAATAATCCCCGAGAGACTACTAAGCGATATACCCCTTTCTATTCTCCTAACCAGCTCCCGGGCCAGCGACATATCTCCCTGAGGGATATGCAGACCAGACATCAGACTGAGCAGCTCAGAACCTATCTTTTGTAACAGCTCCTCATCTTCATGCCCCAGCTCTTCAAGAATTCCGTTTTGACGTCCACCAATAAAGTCGTCTGTCAGGAGGGGCGCCTGGAGGGTAACCAGGTCGTTAATGAGAGAGGAATCATAAGCAAGCTGTCCCACAAACGGGGCCATCGTCCTCTCAATCTCACTCAGACGCTCATTACTCAGATCGCTGGTCAGATTCAGGCGTAGCTGGTATATCCATTGCTGCAGCCCATGCAACAACTCATTGCGATGCTGCTGCTGTTCAAGATCCAGTCCCCTGAGCTGCTTCTCAACCAGACTGACGGTTTCTGCCTTACCCGTTTTATCTGTTTTAATTTGCTCACACAGCGTTTTTAAAGACCGGTCTAACTGCTCTGATTGTCCATCAAGTGCGACAGCCATTTGACAGATAAGGCGCAGGAGAGGCTGTTCATCAAGTTTAACCTGCAGCTTATCTACCTCTTCTGAAAGCGTTTTGTAACGTTCTTTCCAGTCGTCCTGTTCCATCACCCACACCCGTGAACCGGCCAATCAATAAATTTTAAAGCTCAATTCTATGTCACTTCCGGGCCGACAAGCCATAGATTCTCCCGCGATCTTTAACCAATACGCAATAAAAAAGCCGCTAAATGCGGCTTTTTTGATCTAACTAACTATTACTGTGCATTTCGTTCCTGCTCAATAAGATACTCTGCCACTTTAAGCATTCCGGCATGCCCTCCGGCTTTATCGGCAGTAATACGATATTTACCGTTAACAATCAGGGTCGGCACACTCTGAATACCATAGCCTTTCAGCTTTGAAGCACCCTGATTCATGCGCATATTGACGGCGAAAGACTGGTTCATTTTAATGAACTGATCCTTATCGACACCGAGGCCTGCATAGTAATCAGCAAGATCATCAATACTACTAAACCGGCGCCGCTCTTTGTGCAGCGCATTGAAAGTAGCCTGATGGGTTTTATCAAGATCATTGAGAATCTCAGAGGCGTAATATGCCCGGGCCAGCGGCTCCCAGGAACGGGAAAAGACCACGGGGACACGCTCAAAATTAACATCAGCCGGCAACTTAGATGTCCAGCTGTGCAGTAACGGCTCAAACCGGGCGCAATGTGGGCAGAGATAGCCAAAAGCTTCCACGACTTCGACTTTTGCTTTATCAGCGGTCGGAACCGGCATGGCAATCACGTCATAGTTTACACCGGCCTTATATTCCTCAGCCTGTGCGATGACTGCAGTCAGGGTTATTAGCAACCCGATAGCGAGTTTTCTTAACATATCTGTCTCCAACCTTTCAGAATATCAGTCTCATAGACCGGCCAATATGCGTCAAGTTCAGCTCTGGCGCAAATTTTTTTGCCAATAAAAAAGGCAGCTTACGCTGCCTTTCCTGACTCAGAGCTGAATCTTAATTCAGGCCCTGGATATAACTCGCAACAGCCTGAATCTCCTTATCACTCAGTTTCGCCGCGATAGTACTCATCATCGCCTGAGGATCGTTATTACGGCCACCTGAGCGGAAATTCTTCAACTGAGTCTCAACGTACTGAGCATGCTGACCACTCAGCTGTGGGTAACCTGCGGACTCAATACCTTTACCCTGTGCACCATGACACGCAGTACATGCCGCTACACCCTTAGATGCGATACCGGCACGGTAGATCTTCTCGCCTGCTTCAACCAGGTCCGCTTTAGCTGCGCCAATCTGGACTGTTTTAGAAGAATAATAAGCAGCAATATCAGCCAGATCCTGATCATTCAGGTTAGTCAGCAGACCTGTCATTTCAACAACAGTACGGTTGCCTGCTTTAATATCCTGCAACTGTTTCAGCAGGTAACGCTCATTCTGGCCCGCCAGCTTAGGGAAGTTTCCGACAGCACTGTTGCCATCAGCTCCGTGACATGCACCGCAGATTGCGGTTTTACCCTGCCCTGCAGCAGCATCTCCCGCCGCATGTGCAACACTTATGATACTCACGCTTGCCAGTATGGCGATCAGTAGTTTATTCATCGACTAACCCAGACTCTTGCTATAGATTGCTAACGGTTTCTGCCACACTCTGAAACTGATCAGACTGAAACAGGGCGACCAAACCAACACCCGGGCTGGTGTAATATTACAGCCACAGGTAGAATTCCGGCGGAATTATAACCTAATATCCATACAAACTGGAACGATAAATGTCTGTATTTACAGGCTGATAGGCAAAAAGTATATGTCTTTACCCCAAATTCAGTACCATCTGACACGTTTTAATACCAGTGCAAGCAAGCTTAGCCAGTGCCCTGAGGACACCGGTGCAGAAGTTGCATTTGCAGGCCGTTCCAATGCAGGCAAATCCAGTGCAATCAACACTCTGACCAATGCAAAGCTGGCCCGGACCAGTAAAACACCGGGCCGGACTCAGCTGATTAACTTCTTCGATACTAATGTGGAAGGTGTCCGCATCGTTGACCTGCCAGGCTATGGTTATGCCAAAGTCCCTATCGCCATGAAGGAGCACTGGCAGAAACATCTGGATGATTACCTGCAGAACCGGGAATGCCTTCGCGGGGTTGTATTGATGGTGGATATCCGCCACCCCCTGAAAGAGTTTGATCAGATGATGATTCAGTGGTGTAGCGAGGCCGGCATGCCTTTGCACATTCTGCTGACTAAAGCCGATAAACTGAATCGCGGCGCGGCACAGAATGCTTTATTAAAAATGAAGCAGCTGCTGGATGTAAAAAACAATCCGCTCGTGACAATTCAGACCTTTTCCGCATTGAAAACAACCGGCGTCGACCAGTTACGTGAACACCTTAATCGCTGGCTGTTAGAGGACGATGAAGCACAGCAGGAAGCTGAATAACCGCCAAACAGGAGCTATAAAAAAAGCTCCCGGAATCATCAAGGGGGAACCATTTGATTTCGAGAGCGTTAAAGGCATACTTGTTTTCGTATGCTTCATTGATCATGAGAGCCACCCAGGCACGGGGTCTGTCGCTGCATCTGCATTCAGATGCAGGAGTATAAAGATGACTCTCATGATTTTAAGATTAGTCCAGCGCTGAAAAGTACGCCAACCGGACATGGCTAAAATATCAGAGAGGACTGAATCAGTGCGCCTCATCCCAGTTGTTGCCGATTCCCGCTTCCACCAGCAACGGCACATCCAGTGCTGCAGCCGACTGCATCAGTTCCACCAGTTGCGCAGACACAGCCTCAGCCTGAGCGTCCGGTACCTCCAGAATAAGTTCATCATGTACCTGCATAATCATTCGGGCACCGGTATTACTGCTCTGTAACCAGCGGTCCACTTTCACCATCGCTTTTTTAATAATATCCGCGGCAGTCCCCTGCATCGGCGCATTGATAGCTGTACGTTCAGCGGCCTGTCGACGCATACCGTTACTGGCTTTAATTTCCGGCAGATACAGCCGTCGGCCAAACAACGTTTCCACATATCCCTTTTCCGCTGCCTGAGCGCGGATATCATCCATGTAACGCTGAACACCAGGGTAGGTATCAAAATAATGGTTTATGTAGGTTTGTGCTTCATTCCGGCCAATGCCCAGTTGCTTACCCAGGCCGAAGGCTGACATACCGTAAATCAGACCAAAGTTAATCGCTTTAGCACTGCGGCGCTGATCAGAAGTTACCTTTTCCAGTTCAACACCAAACACCTCAGCTGCGGTCGCTTTATGGACATCCTCGCCATGGGCGAAAGCATTCAGCAACCCTTTATCCTGTGACAGGTGAGCCATAATCCGCAACTCAATCTGTGAATAATCCGCCGCCACCAGCTTATAACCTTCCGGAGCAACAAATGCCTGCCGGATACGGCGCCCTTCTGTGGAACGAATCGGAATATTCTGCAGGTTAGGATCCGATGAGGAGAGACGTCCGGTAGCTGTCACCGCCTGATGGTATGAGGTATGTATCCGCCCCGTAGCCGGGTTGATCATCTGCGGCAACTTATCGGTATAGGTGCTTTTCAGCTTACTCAGACTGCGATGTTCGATGATCACTTTCGGCAATGGATAGTCCAGAGCCAGCTCCTGAAGCACCTCTTCTGCGGTGGAAGGCGCGCCTTTCGGGGTTTTCTTAATGATCGGCAACTTCTGCTGTTCGAACAGTATCTCCTGTAACTGCTTGGGAGAACTCAGGTTAAAAGGACCTCCTGCCAGCTCATGGGCTTTTTTCTCCAGCTCTACCAGGCGTTCGCCGTGTTCCCGGCTTTGGATTGCCAGCTGAGTTGCGTCAACCATGGCGCCCTGCTGTTCCATACGGGCCAGCACCTGAATCAGCGGCAGCTCGATATCAGAGAATACTGATTGCAGTGCCGGATCCTGTTCCAGTTTGCTACTAAGCACCTGATGCAGTCGCAGGGTTATATCTGCGTCTTCTGCTGCATAAGGAGCGGCCTGTTCCATTTCGATCTGATTAAACGTCAGCTGTTTCTTACCCTTGCCAGCGATCTCTTCAAACTTAACGGTTTTCACCCCCAGATAAAAATCTGCCAGGTCATCCATATTATGTCGCGTGGCCGTAGAGTTCAGCGCATAGGACTCCAGCATGGTATCGAACGCAACACCTTTCAGCTCAATACCGTAACGGGCCAATACGTTCATATCATATTTAATATGCTGCCCAACCTTTTTATGGGCTTCGCTCTCGAGTAAAGGCCTGAGTTGCGCCAGCACCTCATTCCGATCCAATTGAGCAGGCGCGCCCATATAGTCATGGGCAACCGGCAAATAAGCCGCCTTCCCCGCTTCAACCGAGAAAGAGAGGCCGATCAGATTGGCCTCCATGTAATTGAGACTGTCGGTTTCCGTATCAAAGGCAAATAACTCTGCGGCCTCGAGCACCTTAAACCAGCGATCCAATTCATCCTGATTAAGAATGGTTTCATAGACAATTTCATCAGGCAGCTGAGATTCATTCTCCAGTATTTTTGCACCGTCAGCGGCAGCAGCATCCAGCTCGCTGATCCAGCCGCGAAACTCGCACTGCCTGAACAGTTCCAGCAATTGCTCGTTATCGGCCTTAGGTACCGGAATATCTTCTATGCCGCATTCGAGCTCGAGATCGGTTTTAATCGTTGCCAGCAGGTAGGAAAGCTCAGCTGACTCGCGATTCTCTTCCAGCTTTTTCGCCATAGTCTTGGAACCACGAAAGCCCAGCTCCGCAATTTTATCCAGATTGTCATACAGGTCGCTGATACCACCGATCCCCTGCAACAGTGCCAGGGCGGTTTTTTCTCCTACGCCCGGCACACCGGGAATGTTATCGACCTTATCCCCCACCAACGCCAGGTAATCGATAATCAGCTCCGGCGGAATACCAAACTTCTCATTTATCCCATCAATGTCCATATGGGTATCATTCATGGTATTAATCAGAGTCACATGCTTATCTACCAGCTGCGCCATATCCTTATCGCCGGTGGAGATAATAGTATCCAGCCCTTTTTCACTCGCCTCCCGGGACAGGGTGCCGATCACGTCGTCAGCCTCCACCCCATCAACGCAGACCAGCGGAAACCCCATCGCACGGACAATTTTATGGATCGGCTCTATCTGAGTACGCAGATCATCCGGCATTGGCGGGCGATGGGATTTATACTCTGCATAAATATCATCGCGAAAGGTTTTCCCCTTGGCATCAAACACAACCGCAACCGGACTTTGTGGATATTGTTTAATCAGACTGCGCAACATACTGGTCACCAGCCGCACAGCCCCGGTGGGAACCCCTTCAGAGGTGCGCATATCGGCCTGCTGAGACGCAAAAAACGCCCGGTACAGGTATGAAGAGCCATCGACTAATATAATAGGAGAAGTATTTGCGGTCATGGTATTGCAGTCATTGTCCGTCAGGAGATATTGTTATCGGGTTTGGTCCCGGAAGGATCATCATATTAGATTAGCTCCTGACACAGAAGGGGCGATCCCAGTTCACGGAGTAGTTATGAAAAAAATATTATTCCTGCTTACCCTGCTTTGCTCGATTTCTCTGGCGCCAGCAGTAAGTGCAGATGTTTTGCCAGAGTTTGATGATAATGAACCAGTGGTGACCATTCGCCATGGGGAAAAGGGGACCTACTATGAATACCGGGTCAACGGCAAACTTAAAGAGATCAAGGTAAAACCTGTGGTGGGTAAAACCTATTATCTGGTACCAACAGATGACGGTGAGTTTCAACGATTTGAGGACTCGACCCTGATGTTGCCCAAGTGGATTTTATTTAGCTGGTAATCAGTAAGCGGTATTTATGGCGGTATATACAGAAGTAAGCCAGTCTGATCTGGAAACCTTCCTACAGGATTTCGAGCTGGGTAAGCTGGTCAGTTTTAAAGGTATCGATGGCGGTATCGAAAACACCAACTATTTTGTGACCCTGAATAACAGTGAGGGACAGAACCGGGAGTATGTACTCACTCTCTTTGAAGAGCTGAATCAGGATGAGATGCCCTACTTTGTCGAGCTGACTACCTGGCTGGCAGAGCGCGGCTGTCCGGTGCCCTTCCCGTTCAAAGATAACAACGGCATCGCCCTGAAAAGCCTGCATGGCCGCCCGGCACTTCTGCAACCCCGGCTACCCGGACATCATATCGAAACCCTGACTGAGCGCCATTGCAGTCAGATAGGTGCAGCACTGGCACAGTTTCACCAGGCTGGCCGTGACTTTTATCTGCAGCGCCAGGCACACCGGGGGGTTTTCTGGTGGCGCCGCGAGTCACAGCATATTGCTGGAAAACTATCAGATGAAGATGCAGAACTGCTACGTACTGAGGTAGATCTGTTTGATCAGCTGCGAGAGCAACCCTGGAACTTGCCACAAGGCGCGATCCACGGTGACCTGTTCTATGATAATGCGCTGTTTGACGGCGATAAGCTAAGCGCCATTCTGGATATCTATAACGCCTGTACCGGTTATCTGTTATACGATCTGGCAATTGTCGCCAACGACTGGTGTGTCAACGCCGATGGTTCGATTGACCCGCGGCGGGAACAGGCACTCCTGACCGCTTACGCCAAAGTCAGACCGTTCGAAGAGAATGAATACCATGCCTGGCCACAGCTGGTGCGGACCGCAGCGATGCGCTTCTGGTTGTCCCGGCTGATTCCGGCGCTAGACCCGGATTCCACCCAGAAAATCAAAAACCCTGAAGAATTTCGGCGGATACTGATTCAGCGGATAGCGACGCCCGCTGCGTTACCTTAGCGGATTGCTCGTTGCTCGTTGCTCGTTGCTCGTTGCTCGTTGCTCGTTGCTCGTTGCTCGTTGCTAAGGATTATCCGCTCGAGAACAACTGATTTAGCAATTTTTTATTGTAGCGCGAATTGAGCATATCTTCTGGGTAGCAGCCACGATCATGATCTGGCTATTTTCATTCGCGGCTGGAAGCCGCTCCTGCCAGTATTAAGAAGGCTTTTACCGAACAACGAGCAAGTCACGCCTTTTGTGACGTCCGAACGACGGCACTTTTCACTTGCATCTGGCCTCCAGCCGCCCCGGCGGCTATAATCCCCTACTGAATATTTATACAGCTATCTGAAGAAGCCCTATGGACGTATCCCATCTCCTTGATTCTCTAAATGAAGCCCAGCGGGAAGCGGTCTCCGCGCCGGTCTGTAATATGCTGGTACTGGCCGGCGCAGGCTCTGGCAAAACCCGGGTTCTGGTGCACCGGATCGCCTGGCTGGTACAGACAGAGGGACTCTCCCCCTACTCGATCATGGCGGTAACCTTTACCAATAAAGCCGCCAAAGAGATGCGTGGACGAATAGAGGAGCTGATGGGACTGAACCCCAGCGGCATGTGGGTAGGCACATTCCACGGTCTGGCTCACCGTATTCTGCGGGCTCACTGGCGTGATGCCGGACTGATGGAAAACTTCCAGATAATGGATTCCGATGATCAGCTGCGGCTGATAAAGCGGCTCGCCAAAGAGATGAACCTCGATGACAGCCGCTGGCCGGCCCGGCAGTTCCAGTGGTATATCAATGCCCAGAAAGATGAAGGTCTGCGGGCCCGCCATATCGACCCCGGCGGAGACCCCTATGCCCAGGTCATGGTTAATCTATATAGCGCCTATGAGGATGCCTGCGATCGCGGTGGGATGGTCGATTTCGGCGAGCTGCTACTGCGCTGCCTGGAGCTGCTACGTGATCATAACCCTGCGCTACTGGAGCACTATCAGGAACGCTTCCGATATATTCTGGTAGACGAGTTTCAGGACACTAACTCAATCCAGTATGCCTGGCTGAAGATGCTCTGCCAGCCACTCGATCCCCGTAAGCCAAAACCTGAGAAACTGATGGCGGTAGGTGATGATGATCAGTCTATCTACGGCTGGCGTGGCGCTAAAATCGAAAACATTCAACGCTTTAACCAGGATTATCATGAAACGATGGTAGTCAAGCTGGAGCAGAACTACCGTTCCAGCAACACGATTCTGCAGGCCGCCAACGACGTCATCCGCAACAATCAGGGGCGTTTGGGCAAAGAACTGCGCACTGACCAGGCAGATGGTGAGCAGATCTCTCTCTATGCCGCCTTCAATGAACAGGATGAGTCCCGTTTTATTGTTGACCAAATAGACAGCTGGGTACGACGGGGGAATCTGCGCAGTGAAAGTGCAATCCTGTATCGGTCCAACGCCCAGTCCCGGGTCCTGGAGGAAGCACTTATCCGTGCGGGAATGCCTTACCGTATCTATGGCGGTCAGCGTTTCTATGATCGCCTGGAAATTAAAAACGCCCTCGCCTATCTGCGACTGATCAGCAACCGTGACGATGATACTGCCATGGAACGGGTCATCAATGTGCCAACCCGTGGGATTGGCGGCAAGACGATCGAAGAAGTGCGTCTGCACGCCCGTACAGAGGGTGTTTCCATGTGGAGAGCCGCCAATGAGGTGGTCGAACTCAACAAGCTCAGCGCACGGGCGGCCAACGCACTGCAGGCCTTTATCGACCTGGTCAATCAGATCGCTCAGGAAACGGAAGGTACCGACCTCCACGAACAGACTGAACATGCGATCAAAAAATCCGGACTGATTGAACATCATCTGAAAGAGAAAGGCGAAAAAGCCCAGGCGCGGGTGGAAAACCTGGAGGAGCTGATCAGTGCTGCCCGTCAGTACCTGTCCACCTGGCAACCCGATAAAGAAGGCAACGAGAACAGTACGCCGCTGACCGCATTCCTGGATGACGCTGCGCTGGATGCCGGTGAAGCCCAGGCGGATGAGCATCAGGACTCAGTGCAGCTGATGACCCTTCACTCGGCCAAAGGTCTGGAGTTTCCACTGGTATTCCTCGCCGGTATGGAAGAGGGTCTGTTCCCCCACAAGATGTCTATTGAAGAGCCGGGCCGCCTCGAAGAGGAACGCCGACTCTGTTACGTCGGTATCACCCGTGCCATGCAGAAACTGTTTATCACCTATGCAGAATCCCGGCGTCTGCACGGCAATGAAACCTTTAACCGCCCCTCCCGTTTTATCCGCGAGATACCGGAAAGCTGTCTGGAAGAGGTGCGCCTGAATGCCAGTGTCAGCCGACCGGTCACCGCTCGTCAGCCGCAGCGCCCTTCGATGTTTGATAATGCCGAAGTGCCGGATACACAAATTGTTCTTGGTCAGCGGGTGAGCCACCAGATCTTCGGCGATGGAATTGTGGTGAATTATGAAGGATCGGGGCCAAAAGCACGGGTACAGGTAAATTTTGATTCCGAGGGAAGTAAATGGCTGGTGGTCGGTTACGCCAACCTGCAACCGGCGTAACCAATAATATAACTATCAGTTTCGCCTTTGCTTACCGATGAAACTGCCGATACAGTACTCTGAAACAGTCTGAAAGGAACCGGAATGCTACACAGAATCTGGCTGGGATTTTTCCTGCTCGCCTTTGCCGGCGGGCTGTATCAGTGGCTGGTAGGCGGCGATGCCGAGATCTTTCAAAGGATGGTTCAGTCAACCTTCGATATGTCGAAACTGTCGGTTGAACTGGCGCTGGGACTGATCGGCACACTGGCTTTCTGGCTCGGCATCATGAAACTGGCGGAAGCCGCCGGGCTGGTGGAAAAACTGGCCAACGGCCTCAGTCCGCTGTTTACCCGGCTGATGCCGGAAGTCCCCAGAGGCCATCCTGCGATCGGCTCAATGACGATGAACCTGTCAGCCAATATGCTGGGACTGGATAATGCCGCCACACCGCTGGGACTGAAAGCGATGCAGGATCTGCAGCGGCTGAATCCGGATAAAGACCGTGCTACCGATGCCCAGATTCTGTTTCTGGTGTTGAATACCTCTTCCGTTACCCTGTTTCCGATCACAGTGTTTCTCTACCGCGCTCAGCAGGGCTCAACCGATCCTACCTCGGTTTTTATTCCGATCCTGATCGCCACCTGCAGCTCCACTCTGGCAGGTCTTCTGGCGGTTGCCTGGGTACAGAAAATCCGCCTGTGGGAACGGGTCACACTGCTCTACCTTGGCGGCTTCTTTGCACTTCTGCTGGCCTTTATTGGCTACTTCGCTACGCTGACGATCGAACAGTTGCAGCAACAGTCGTCTCTGATTGGTAACCTGATGATCTTCAGTGCGATTATCTGCTTTCTCGGGGCAGCCCACCTGAAAGGGGTGAATATCTATGAAACCTTTGTCGAGGGAGCTAAAGAGGGGTTTTCTGTCGCCATCATGATTATCCCCTACCTGCTGGCAATGCTGGTAGCGATCGGGGTATTCCGTGCCAGTGGCGTGATGGATGGGGTGATCTGGCTGCTTCGGGAGGGAGTATCATTACTGGGCGTGGACACCCGCTTTGTTGATGCTCTGCCCACCGCACTGATGAAACCTCTGAGCGGCTCCGGCGCCCGCGCGATGATGCTCGATGCTATCAGCACCCATGGCGTGGATTCATTCGCCGGTCGCCTGGCGGCGATTATTCAGGGTTCAACCGAGACCACCTTCTATGTTCTGGCGGTCTATTTCGGCTCAGTGGGCATACGCCACACCCGCCATGCACTGGCCTGTGGTCTGACCGCCGACCTGGCAGGCATTATCAGTGCGATTGTGGTGGGATACTGGTTCTTTGGTTAACTGAAAGATTAGTGTCCGAAATCCAGTGCCCGGATATGACCATGGCCGTCAATGGCAACCTGAACACACTCGGTTTCTGATACTTTGCGAAGATCCCGGCCATCAGGACAACACCCCCAGACCTCAACATTGATACGCAGCGAACTGGTTCCCTGTTCCTTGATACGGGTGTAAAAACTCAGAATAGTGCCTTCAAGCACTGGCGCCATAAAACTCATTGCACCGATTGAGACGGTTGCAACACGTCCCTCCGCCGCTTCCCCGGCACGAATTTCAGCGGCCAGAACTGCCTGCGATGCAACCCACCCGCCATAAACGTCACCAAACATATTGGCTGCACTGCCGGAAGCGGGGCAGCGAAGGCTCAATTCACCTTCGGGCTTTAAGAGAGTTTTATCGGTATTCATATCAGGTCAGTTCCCGCATTGTATTTATATTTACTGCGTATATTTTACTACCAAATACCCAACCCAGGTCTAGCTAAATAAAGTTTGTCTCAGAGAACCACCGACAGAAAATATTTCAATATGTCACATGTTTGTCACAAACCCCCCTTATATTCGTCACATCGAATCAAAACTGATCGTTTTTAAAGCGTGTTCAAACCATACTCTGTGGAGCTTGTAATGAAACCAATGAAGAAAATTTTTGCAGCCGTTGCCCTGACCGCAACCTGCCTGACTGCTTCTGCATCAGACCTGCTGGATCCAAATCTGCCAACGTACAACAAAGCATCTGGTGTTTCTGGCAACCTGTCCTCTGTCGGTTCTGACACTCTGGCTAACCTGATGACTCTGTGGGCCGAAGAGTTCAAGCGTAACTACCCGAACGTTAACGTTCAGATTCAGGCGGCAGGTTCTTCTACTGCACCACCCGCACTGACTGAAGGCACCTCTAACATGGGGCCTATGTCACGGAAGATGAAAGACAAGGAACTGGAAGCGTTTGAGAAGAAATTCGGTTATAAGCCAACACCCGTTGCCGTCGCAATTGACGCACTGGCAGTATTCGTAAACAAAGATAACGCTATCGAAGGTCTGACTATTCCACAGGTTGACGCTATCTTCTCTGCAACCCGTAAATGCGGACTTGCTGAAGACGTAAACACCTGGGCAGATGTCGGTGCGACAGGGGCAATCGCAGCTCAGGGCTTCCAGGTTTTCGGCCGTAACTCAGTATCCGGTACTTACGGTTACTTCAAGAAGAAAGCACTGTGTAAAGGTGACTTCCGTAACAACGTAAACGAGCAGCCAGGATCCGCTTCTGTTGTACAGTCAGTATCTACTTCCCTGAACGGTATCGGTTACTCAGGTATCGGTTACAAAACCTCGTCTGTTCGCGCACTGGCTCTGACAAAGAAAGCCGGCACGCCTTTCGTAGAAGCAACTCCAGAGAACGCACTGAATGGCTCTTATCCTCTGGCGCGTGCCCTGTATGTCTACATCAATAAGAAACCAGGTCAGGATCTGGCACCTCTTGAGCGTGAATTCCTGAAGATGGTAATGTCTAAAGTAGGTCAGGAAGTGGTTGTGAAAGATGGTTACATTCCACTGCCTGCATCACTGGTTGAAAAGCAGATGAAGGAACTGGGCCTGTAATACAGACCTGCTACCCGGGAATTACTGAGCGACGCCCAGCGCGTCGACACAGCAAGATCCATCTGAAAGAGGAGCCCCCGGGCTCCTTTTTTTCGTCTGTAGCGCTTTATTACAGCGCTGTAACATATCTGTCATAAACTACGTTTATCTTTGCGCCATAACTTTTATCATTGTAGAAATATGTCATGAATATTGAGAACAACTCCGTTATTCCTGATCTGGATTTTAACTCACCAGCAGCACGTCGTAGCCGGAAATTTCGCGCTTTTAAAGATAAAACTGCATCCGTGGGTATTGGTCTGGGTGGTGTCAGCGTAATCATCGCGATCCTTTTGATCTTTTTCTACCTTCTTTATGAAGTAATACCGATGTTCCGTGGAGCTGAAGTCGAGCCCTGGAAACATAATGAGCAGGTTGTTGAACCTTATGCCGTTCCTGGCTCAGGAAAAACCCTCTACATGGCGATGGAAGAGCAGGCCGAGATAGG
The DNA here is from genome assembly GCA_018223185.1 of Oceanospirillales bacterium. GTDB lineage: Bacteria > Pseudomonadota > Gammaproteobacteria > Pseudomonadales > Balneatricaceae > Amphritea. The sequence goes on from JAAEYW010000022.1 coordinate 18,446, forward strand.
CTTAAGGGTTTCTGATCTGGGCGAGCTTAACTTTTTCAACACCCTGACGGGTGAATTAATGAAAACGGTTCAGGTCCCTCTGCCAGCCGGAACCAGCATTACCAGCTTTGCCCTGGCCTCAGAGAACAGCCACTCTTTTGCACTGGGTCTGAGTAACGGCCAGGCTCTGGTCTTCAAACATGAATATAAGTCCACCTACCCCGGTGGCGAGCGGGTGATATTACCCACGATCACGTATCCACTGGGAGAAGCGCCTATCGACGTCGCGCCGGTCGCCCTGAATCTACTGGCGTTCAATGGCTCTGAGGGTAACTTTGCGCTGATTGGTGGCACACAACAAAACATGCAGGCAGTGTTTATCTCTCAAACAGAGAACCTGTTTACCGGCGACGTTGAGCTTGAACAAACCACCACAGCACTACCAGATCTGGGTATCAAGATTAGAAAAATGCTGATGATGCCTGACCTGGCCTGGCTATTGGTTGCCGGGGAAAGTGGCAAAATGGAAGTTATCAATCTGCGTGACCGTGACGCACCGGTTATCACACAGGTGCTGGATGCATCATCCAGCAAGATCACAACCTTTGACCTGTTACTCGGCGGAAACGCAATCCTGATTGGCAATGAAAAGGGTCAAATCTCCCAATGGTTTCTGGTCAGAAACGATCAGGGGGAGTGGCTGATGACTAAAATCCGCGAGTTCGAAACCGGCCATTCACCGGTGATTGATCTTGCCATTGAGCATCGTCGTAAAGGGTTTGTCACTATCGATGCGGCTGGCGACCTGCGCATATTCAATAGCACCGCCAACGTTAATGTCCTGACCCAGAAAGTCGCACAGGCAAATGCCTCCATGATCACCCTGGCACCCCGGGCTAACGCAGCGCTAATAGAAGAAGCTGGCAAACTGACCCTGTTGCACATCGATAATGAGCACCCGGAAGTATCCTGGAGCGCGCTCTGGGGTAAAGTCTGGTATGAGGGTCATGAAAAACCTAAATACGTCTGGCAGTCCTCGGCTGCAAACAATGACTTCGAGCCAAAGTACAGCCTGATGCCACTGGCATTCGGTACCCTGAAAGCCGCCTTTTATGCAATGATTCTGGCGACTCCGCTGGCGATCTGTGGCGCTATCTATACCGCCTACTTTATGGTGCCGTCACTGCGGCGCAAGGTGAAACCCTTTATCGAGCTGATGGAAGCACTGCCGACGGTCATCCTCGGGTTTCTGGCGGGCCTCTGGCTAGCCCCCTTCATGGAGGAAAACCTGCCGGGCATCTTTGTCACCCTGCTAATGCTACCCGCGGCAATATTAGGCTTTGCCTTCTGCTGGGCACAGATGCCGAAAAAGATTCGCTGGCTAGTCCCTGACGGCTGGGATGCGCTGCTGCTGATTCCAGTGATTATTCTGGCCACCTGGGGCAGTATTGCCATCAGCCCTGCGCTGGAGCTGGTGTTATTTGATGGCAATATGCGCCACTGGCTGACTAACGATCTGGGTATCGCTTATGACCAGCGCAACGCAATGGTGATTGGTATTGCGATGGGCTTTGCCGTTATTCCAACCATCTTCTCGATTACTGAAGATGCGATCTTTGCGGTGCCGAAGCACCTTAGTTACGGATCATTGGCGTTAGGCGCTACCCCATGGCAGACCCTTACCCGGGTTGTCATGCCAACCGCCAGTCCGGGTATCTTCTCGGCCGTGATGATCGGTATGGGTCGTGCCGTCGGCGAAACCATGATCGTACTGATGGCGACCGGTAATACGCCGATTATGGATGTCAACATATTCGAGGGGATGCGAACTCTGGCGGCCAACATCGCGGTGGAAATGCCCGAAGCTGAAGTCGCTAGTACACACTATCGAATCCTGTTCCTGGCTGCCTTTGTGCTGTTTATGTTTACCTTTATGGTAAACACCTTGGCGGAAGTAATCCGTCAGCGACTGCGCAATAAATATGGCTCCCTTTAACCTGAGTTGTTGAGGAAATATACGATATGAACATCTCAGTAAAAGATTGGTTTAAGTCTGGCTCACCCTGGGTATGGATGAATGCCGGGGCGGTAGCCATCAGTATTATTATGGTTGTAGGCCTGCTGGGCCTGATCGCAGTACGGGGTCTGAGCCACTTCTGGCCAGCGGATATTCTCCAGGGTACTTATACCCAGAATGGAGAAACCCGTACCATCACCGGTGAAGTCGTTGAAACCAGTGACGTATTGACTCTGCAGCTGATCGAAGCGGGTATTGATCTTCCCGAAGACAACGAGTTCTCTACCCGGCATCTGCTGAAAATTGGTAACCGTGATGTCTATGGTTCTGATTTCACCTGGGTACTGGAAGACTTTTTATCCGACCAGTCTCGTCCCGAAATGCTGTTTACCGCGGAACGACGCGAATGGGGAAACCTCTACGGTTATCTGCGTAGCATAAAAGAGTCCGGCAATGAGGTCGCTCGTTACGAAGGCTATGAGCCTTCCTCCGAGTATCTGGCCCTGTGGGATAACCTACAAGCGCGGATTCAACGGGCTCTGGATATTCACGAAGATATTCTCCAGATAGAGAAACACGAGATCGGCGCAATTAACTATGAATTGGAGCGCCTGCGTCTTAAAGAGCGCAGCCTGCAACTCAAAAACATCACTGAAACGGCGCCTTTTGCTAAAATTGAGCAGCGTCGTAAAGAACTGGACGATGAGTATGAGGATTTACAGCAGCGCCTGCTAGACCTCTACGCCGAGATTAACCGGGACTCGATGACAGCAGAAGTTGCCAACGGTAAAATTGTTGAGGTGCAGCTGGCAAAAGTCGTTCGCGCTTTCCGGCCTAACGCTATGGGTATCGGTCAGAAGAGCCTTCACTATGCGGCTAAACTCTGGGAATTTGTCAGCGAAGATCCACGTGAGGCTAATACAGAAGGCGGGATTTTCCCGGCGATCTTTGGCACGGTGATGATGGTTCTGTTGATGTCTCTGCTGGTGACGCCATTTGGCGTTATCGCGGCGGTTTATCTGCGGGAATACGCCAAACAGGGATTTATCACCCGTCTGATCCGTATCGCGGTGAACAATCTGGCAGGCGTGCCTTCTATCGTCTACGGTGTATTTGGTCTGGGCTTCTTTGTCTACTTCCTTGGCGGTAACATTGATGACCTGTTCTTCCCCGAAGCCAAGCCCGCACCCACTTTTGGTACCCCGGGTCTGATGTGGGCCTCTCTGACGCTGGCATTGCTGACCGTGCCGGTCGTGATCGTTGCGACTGAAGAGGGACTCAGCCGTATACCCCGCTCGGTTCGCGAGGGTAGCCTGGCACTGGGAGCAACCAAATTTGAAACCCTGATGAAGGTTGTGCTGCCGATGGCAAGCCCGGCCATGATGACCGGCGTCATCCTGGCAATCGCCCGTGCGGCAGGCGAAGTAGCACCACTGATGCTGGTGGGTGTGGTGAAGCTGGCACCCAGCCTGCCGCTGGATGGTAACTATCCGTTTATCCATCTGGATCAGAAATTTATGCACCTGGGCTTCCATATCTATGATGTGGGTTTCCAGAGCCCTAACGTTGAAGCTGCACGGCCATTGGTATATGCCACCGCCCTGCTGTTGGTGGCGGTCATCGCATTGCTGAACATGTCAGCGATTGCAATCCGTAACCACCTGCGAGAAAAATACAAAGCACTGGAAATGTAAGCCATGACGAATATATTGATTCATTCATTGCGATTCGTAACCAGTAGCTTTAACGAACAATACCAAGCGCTTGAGATGTAAGCCGAACACTAGATAGGTTTAATGATGACTATGGAAGCTAAAACCCATTCAATCGATATTTCCGCGTTGCAGCGCCAGAATCAGAGCCTGCGCCTGGAAGATGAGACCATTGCCCTGACTGTACGCGATCTCGAGCTGTATTATGGCGAGAAGCGTGCTCTGCACGGCATCAACATGGATATCCCGCAAAACCGGGTAACCGCATTTATCGGTCCATCCGGTTGCGGTAAATCGACGCTGCTGCGCTGTTTTAACCGGATGAACGATCTGGTCGACAGCTGCCGTATCGAGGGCCAGATGAGTCTGTACGGCCACAACATTTATGAGCGCGGAGTCGATGTTGCTGACCTGCGCCGCCGGGTCGGAATGGTGTTCCAGAAGCCGAATCCATTCCCCAAAAGTATCTATGAAAACGTTGCCTACGGCCTGCGTATTCAGGGGATCAACAAAAAGCGTGTCATCGACGAAACCGTCGAGTGGGCATTGAAATCTGCTGCACTGTGGGATGAAGTAAAAGACCGCCTGCACGAAAGTGCCCTGGGCATGTCCGGCGGACAACAGCAGCGTCTGGTTATTGCCCGGACGATCGCAGTAAAGCCTGAAGTGCTGCTGCTGGATGAGCCGGCATCAGCGCTTGACCCGATCTCTACTCTGAAAATCGAAGAGCTGATCAATGAGCTGAAAAAAGATTTCACCATTGTAATCGTAACCCATAACATGCAGCAGGCAGCCCGGGTTTCTGATTACACTGCATTTATGTATATGGGCGATCTGATCGAGTTTGGTGTAACAGACCATCTGTTCACCAACCCCGCGAAAAAACAAACAGAAGACTACATTACCGGTCGTTACGGTTAATTAGGGGAGAACTATAATGAGTTACGAACAGGACCGTCATAGCAATCACATCTCCCAGAGCTTCAATGAAGAGCTGGAGCAGATCCGTACAGAATTGCTAACCATGGGAGGCCTCGTTGAGCGTCAGCTGAGTGACGCGGTTAATGCACTGGTAGCCGGTGATACAGAGCAGGCAGAGCAGGCCCGTAAGAGCGACCAGTCGATCAATGATATGGAGATGATGATTGATGAGCAGTGCACACTGATCATCGCGCGGCGTCAGCCAGCCGCAGCCGACCTGCGTCTGATTATCTCGGTCAGTAAAGCCACCAGCGACCTTGAGCGGATTGGCGATGAGACCAGTCGGATCTGCCGCTACGCCATTGAGCTGGCCAATGATGGCAAAAACGTCCGCGGTTATCAGGAGGTTCGCCATATCGGTAATCTGGTACGCGATATGCTGCAAAACTGTCTCACGGCGTTTGCCCGCAGTGATGCAGAGATGGCGTATAAGGTGGCTAAGCAGGACAAAGAGGTGGATTCAGAGTACCGCACCGCGATGCGCTCACTGATGACCTACATGATGGAAGATCCCCGCTATATCACCAGTATCATGAACGTTATGTGGATACTGCGTGGCCTGGAGCGGATTGGCGATCATGCCCGCAATATGGCAGAACACCTGATCTATCTGGTCAGTGGCACCGACGTTCGCCATAGCAGTCTGAAAGATATTAAACGTACTGTTCGCGAAGTTGAGCAGAAAAAATAAACGGCTTACTTCAGCAGATATTAAAAAGGCAGCTTCAAGCTGCCTTTTTAATATCTGAATTTTATGTGGCCTCAGCGACTTAACTCTGAAATTCGCAGAGCGATCTTACCCCCACTGACAGGCTGAGCGGTAAGCTCCAGACCATTCGCCTGATATCTGCCGGTATTCTTCAGTTCAGCCATAACCTCAGATGGAAGATTCCCACCGCTCCAGCCGGGTGCTATCTGCTTCATCGAGAGCAGGAAAACCGCATCAAGATCCCACAAGTCACCCTTCATATCACACACAGCTTCACCGGCTTTACGCGGTTTATTACTCCGGCCCCCCAGCCCTCCCTGGGGTTGCCTCTTTAGATCAACTGACACGCTTCCACCCTGTATTCATTAGATTCAATTGCGCTTACATCATCATTTGCTTTAGTTCTGTCTGTCGCTAATGAATTTTAACTTAATTAAAAATCAGGTTGTACTACGTATTTAATGATTTACAAATAAACAGGAGGCTGTGGGCTTAACTAAGCGGGAGCAAAAGCACCCCCTATAATTCGGCACCGTAAAATCAAGCGCACGGATAACGGAATTAGCAGTAATCCGCAAAGGGGGGAAATCGTGCAATAAGTCCTTCCCGACCCAACTCCCGCAGCAGTCTGATGTTACGCTCCGGAATCTGTTCCGGATTAGCATAGTGGGTCAGCGCACGGCTCATCTCAGCCTCTCTGATGATATGAAAGGCAGGCCAGGGGGAACGATTGCTCCAGTGGCTCAGATCGTCTTCAGGAACCCCTGCAAAGCGATACGCCGGGTGGAAGCTGGCCAGTTGAAGCACGCCTTCCAGGCCGGCCTGTTCCAGTAGCTCTTCAAACAGGCGCAGATGATCCAGATAATCGTAAAAATCTTCCAGTCCGGCAGGCACTATAAACAGCGTGGTCGATACCTCATGTTCATCCGCCGCCAGAATCAACTCAATCTCAGCCATGAAAGCCGCAACCAGAGACTCTCCCCCCTGCGCCTCCGTCACTGCATAACGCAAAGAGTTATCTCTCACCACCGGTGCAGCAAACGGGCACAGGCTCAGCCCGACAACCATCGTTTCCACCCACTGACGGGTGATCTTTTCTACCTCGACGGGCGAATAGCCCGAATATGCTTTACTCATAAACCTGTACCTGACCCTGAACGGCGCTGAAACCGATACTTTTAACTTCGGCTAGGGTACTATACGGCCAGTTTTTTTGCTGAGAAATTATTGTGCCTGCCGCTCTGAGTCAGAACAGTTTTGCTACCCGCTGGTATACCCTCAAACGCCCTGCAGCAACCGATGCGCCATTGGTCTGGCGCAGATGGTTACTCGACCGGGGGTCGTTAACTCAGCATCTGGTGCAGGCCAGCCAGGGTCAGTTCAGAGTGGACGTTGTGCGCCAGTTATGGGGCCGGCCCAGTCGATCGGAAGCCCGGGCGCTGAATATTGACCCGCGACAAAGAGTGCTGATCCGGGAGGTCCGGTTGCTTGGCCATGATCAGCCCTGGGTATTTGCCCGCACCATCATCCCCGCCTCGACGCTGACAGGGAAACAGCGAAAACTTAACGGGCTGGGGTGCCGCTCTCTGGGCTCTGTCCTGTTTAGCGATCCAACCATGAAGCGCGGCCCGCTGCAGGTGAGTCGTCTGACGCTGAGCAGCGGCGAAATAACTTGGGCGCGACGCTCTTTGTTCTACCTGGCCAATAAACCACTACTGGTTACCGAGGTTTTCCTGCCTGCCCTGCAGCAGGTACACTACCGTAATAAATGAATTCGGATCGATCTCTATGCAATTGGGTACACAGATAATCAACCCCGTCTGGCAACAAAAGCTCAAAGCCTGTGGTGAACTTATGCGGGTAAATAAACCGATCGGTACCTACCTGCTACTCTGGCCTGCTCTATGGGCGTTGTGGATTGCCGCCGATGGGATTCCGCCGGTCAGTTTACTGATTATATTTGGCCTGGGAACATTTCTGATGCGTTCAGCCGGCTGTGTCATTAACGACTTTGCCGATCGCAAGATTGATGGCCATGTAAAGCGCACGGCTCAACGTCCGCTTCCCGCCGGGAGAATCTCTGCTAAAGAGACGCTGATACTATTTGCCGCACTGCTAGCCGCCTCATTTGTGCTGGTACTGTTCACCAATCAGCTGACTATCTGGCTGTCCGTCGTTGCGGTGGCACTGGCATCCTGTTATCCCTTTATGAAACGCTATACCCATCTGCCTCAGGTTGTACTCGGCATGGCATTTTCCTGGGCGATACCTATGGCGTTCAGTGCCACCCTGAATGAGGTGCCAAAAATCGCCTGGCTGATCTATATCGCCGCCATTCTCTGGATCATCACCTATGACACCATGTACGCGATGGTCGACAGGGACGATGATATCCGTATCGGCGTGAAATCCACCGCCGTGCTGTTTGGCGACATGGATAAAACCATTGTCGGCCTGTTGCAGCTGCTGACGCTGGCAATTTTCATCATGCTGGGTATCAATCTGAGTCTGTCTTTCTGGTTTTATCTTGGTGTAGCGGTGATGGGCGGATTCTTTGTCTACCAGCAATACCTGATCCGGGAGCGTCAGCGGGAGGCGTGTTTCACCGCATTTCTGAACAACAATTACGCGGGGATGGCGGTTTTTATCGGTTTATTTATCCATTATCTGGCAACCTGATGACAAATACCCTTACACAGGACGCTTTGTCATATTTCTGTAACAGTTTCATAATCTAATATGACCGTCTTAATACATAAAATAAATGAGGTGATTGGTCATGACATCGGGTAAACGCGTTCTGATAGTTGACGACGAGGCTCCGATTCGCGAGATGATCGCTGTTGCACTCGAAATGGCTGGATACGACTGTATGGAGGCCGACTCCGCACAGGCGGCACATCCAATGATTATTGATCGCAAACCGGATATGGTTCTGCTTGACTGGATGATGCCCGGCATCAGTGGTATCGAGTTTGCGCGACGTCTGCGTAAAGACGAAATGACCTCAGATATTCCGATTATCATGCTGACCGCTAAAACCGATGAAGATAATAAGATTCAGGGTCTGGAAACCGGCATTGATGATTATATCACCAAGCCATTTTCTCCCCGGGAGCTGGTTGCCCGATTGAAGACCGTCCTGCGCAGGACAACACCGAAAGGGGTTGAAGAGCCGATTACAATTGATGGTCTGACCCTTGATCCGGTATCACACCGGGTCAGCTCTGAGCTGAAACCTCTGGAACTGGGACCCACCGAGTTCCGTCTGCTACAATTTTTCATGACTCACCAGGATCGCGCCTACACCCGCAGTCAGTTGCTTGATCTGGTTTGGGGCGGCAACGTTTATGTTGAAGAGCGTACGGTTGATGTTCACATCCGTCGTCTGCGTAAAGCACTTGGTGACCGTCACGACTACCTGATCCAGACGGTACGCGGAACCGGTTACCGGTTCTCATCTCAGGTAGCCTGAGCCCGCCTATGTATAACTCCAGCCACACAATAGCCGGCAACCTCCTGCTAACCGTGGTGGTAAGTCTGTTTCTGGGGTTTATTATCGGCTATCCCGGCTGGACTCTGGCACTGACTCTGTGCGTCTGGGGAATCTATCAGGTTAAGCAGTTCAATCGTCTACAGCAGTGGCTGATGCGCGATGACCATGCCGACGTCCCGGAAAGTAATGGCTACTGGGGTGAGTTGTTTGATGAGATATCCAGAGACCAGAAACGTCAGATTCAGCGAACCCAGTCGTTACGTAAAGTGATCCACCGGTTTCAACAATCCTCTGCAGCCCTCAGCGATGCCATTGTAATTATCGATGCCCAGAACCACCTGGAATGGTGGAACAGAGCAGCAGAAAAGCTCTTGGGGATGAAAGCTCAGACCGATCGCGGACGCTCGGTAATGAACCTGTTACGTGATCCCCGTTTTGTCCGCTACTACCGAAAAAGCCAATATGATGATCCGCTTCAGCTGACATCTCCGGTGCAAAAAGATACCGTCCTCGAATACCGGATTACCCGATTTGGTGACGGTGACCGGATTCTGGTCGCCCGGGACATTACCCTTCTGAAACAACTTGAACAGACCCGTCAGGATTTCGTGGCCAACGCCTCTCACGAACTGCGTACGCCACTCACTGTGATCCGCGGCTACCTTGAAACCTTCCTGGACCAGGACCTTCCACGGCCTATGTTACGAGGCCTGAGTCAGATGGAAAACCAGTCCCGTCGCATGGAAAACCTGGTAGCCGACCTGCTGCTGCTGTCACGACTGGAAACCAGCGCCCATGTCTCCGACGAGCTGCCGGTTCCGATCCATTCAATGATCGCGCGCATCCGCGAGGATAGTCTGGTACTGGGTCAGGATAAGAAGCAGACAATAGAGATGGATCTGGAAGAGAACAGTACCCTGCTGGGTCAGGAATCCGAGATCTACAGTGCCATCTCAAATCTGGTCTTTAACGCAGTGCGTTACACCCCGGCCGGGGGCGATATCACGCTCCGCTGGTGGGCCGATAAAGAGGGGGGCCACTTCTCAGTCAAAGATAACGGACCGGGAATCGATAGCATCCACCTGCCACGTTTACAGGAGCGTTTCTACCGGGTGGATGAAAGCCGTTCGTCCGACAGCGGCGGCACCGGTCTCGGATTGGCAATCGTGAAACACGTCATGCTCCGGCATGGCGGCAAACTGACTATCAGCAGCCAGCTGGGCAAAGGCAGCACCTTCACCTGCCACTTCCCCCATGAACTGGTCATTCCCGTCGCTCTCAAGGAGATGACCCAGCAGTCATAAAAAAACGCACAGAGTGCGTTTTTTTGCGTTGAATAGTGAACCGCTCAATCAGATTAGTGGCGTTTATCGTCTAACTGCTGCTGACGCATTAACCCCGCCAGATCAATCTCACTGCCATCGGTATATTCCTCAACCCAGAAGATTGTCGCGCCAACCACCGCCGCGGGCATAATCAACAGGTTTAGCAACGGAATCATCATACCGACCGAGATCAGTCCACCAAAGCCCACTGAGGTCAGCCGACGCTGTTTAAGAGAGTCTTTCATATCCCGAAAGCTTACCCGGTTATTATCCATCGGGTAGTCACAGTACTGTATCGCCATCATCCAGCAGCCAAACAGAAACAGCAGTAAGGGCGCAATCATCCCCAGCACGGGTATGAAGGCCAGGATCATCAGGAACAATAACCGGGGCAGGTAATAGAACAGCTTAGCAATCTCCCGGGCAACGGTTCTGGGAATCAGCGCCACAATCTCCTTCCAGCCGGAATCAGTAATTGTGACACCGCGTAAACGCTGCTCAACCTTTTCTGACAGGATACCATTGAACGGTGCAGCGATAATATTCGCGACAAAACTGAAACTGTAATACACCGAAATCAGTACCAGAGCAGCCACCAGAGGCCAGAGGATATAACGCAAAAACTGCAGCCAGTCCCAGTCAGGCAGTATTGAACTGAGAAGATAGTCGATCCAGTAGCCCATCTGATCAAACAACAGCCAGATAGCACCGGTAAACAGAAAGATATTAATTAACAGAGGCACCACAACAAAGTGCCGAATTCCCTTCTCTGGCAACATCGCCAGACCGCGCAGGAAATAGTTTGCGCCGCGTAACGGATTTCCTTTCATCATTTCCTCAATAGATCAGAGCGTCTGAATCAGGCAAAAAAGTGGTTATAAAAACGCACAATCACTGCCAGAAGCATCATCGACAGGCCTACCCGGTTAATCAGAAACTCCCGTTTGGTAAAACTGATAGTTGCCTGCCAGAAAACCAGTATCGATTTGAAATCACTGGTCCTCAGTACATAGAGTATCAGTGACACCAGAAATACACCAAGACCGACCATCATTAACAGCTGTTCTGCTATCGCCAGAGTCATTTTCTATCACCATAAGTTACTTTTCAGAGGGGTAAGATTACCAGAAATAGTCTGCATTAGTGGCTGGTTTAGCCTATAACTTTATGTGAATATACAAACCTCCTGCTGTTTTTTCTCTTCTGCATTTCACCGGAGTCTCTTATGCATGCTATCTCGATACATCAGTTTGGTGGCCTTAATGAGCTAATTTACAATAAACAACCCAGACCTCAGCTGAAACCGGGAGAAGTTCTGGTAAAAACCTCGGCCGTCGGCGTTAACCCGATCGACTGGAAAACCTGCTCCGGCAGCGGAGCCAGCGGTTTTATAGAAGAGTTTCCGTTTATTCCCGGCTGGGAATTTTCGGGTGTTGTTGCTGATCCCGGTGACACCGGTTTTAACGAGGGTGATGCGGTCTTTGGTATGATCCGCTTTCCTCAGCCTGCTGGATGCTATGCGGAATATATCGCCGCGCCGGCAGAGCAGATCTCCCGTCTGCCGGATGCTGTCGATCTGGTCATGGCCGGAGGTCTGGCCACCGCCAGTCTGACCGCCTGGCAGGCATTATTTGATAAAGGCGGGTTAACAGCAGGTCAGCAGGTGCTGGTACTGGGCGCCGCAGGCGGTGTCGGCCATCTGGCAGTTCAGCTGGCCCGCTGGGCGGGGGCTCACGTTACCGGGACAGCCTCGCTCCACAACCATGAGTTTCTGGCTGAGCTGGGCTGCGAGCACGCCATCGACTATCGTAATCAGAGCCTCAATGAGTATACCAACACTATGGATCTGATTATCGACTGTGTCGGCGGAGAAACCGGCATCAGTGCGCTTCCCTGCCTAAAACCGGAAGGCGTTCTGGTCACCCTGCCATCGGTAACAAAAGAACAGGTAATCGCTGCCGGAGCCGCACAGCGACGCCGGGTTGAGCCTATTCTCTGTCAACCCTCAGCAGAGCAGTTAACCAAGATCGCAGAGCTGGTCGCCGATGAGGATCTTAAATTGCATATCGGCGAAACATTTCCGCTTGAGAAGGCCGCTGAAGCATTCGAGCTGAGTCAGAGCGGCCATGTCTGCGGTAAACTGATTCTGACCTTTAATAATGGTCAGGTTTAAGTCGGCCTCAGGAATTTTCTGCGCTCGTCAGAGAGAGATAACCCGTCTGCAGCTGCTCCAGTTGCATCACCACTTTGACCACGGATCGGTCTACCAGCGCTGGCAGTAAAGCTCCCGGGCGGGCTTTGGACACTTTAAGTGTCCGCTCCAGCGCCAGACTGAGCTGCTGCAGTTGCTCATTAATCTCAGCCGTATTCTGCGGTAATCCCTGCAACAGAGCCATATTCGTATGCAGCTCGTCGGCGATAGTCTCATAGGAGCTATCAGTCTCTGACGCAACGCCCCAGGCCGTCATCGCATAGAGAACAGCCAGACGCTGACACAGCAGATCCTGCTGACCCAGCAGCGACAGTGGCTGAGCACTATCATCCGGTTTCGCCTGAACGACTTTTTTCAGCATCGTATCGGCCTCAGTCAGAAGCGTTTCGTTACCGGAAAACAACTCCTTAAAACGCAACTTAGCAGGTTTTCTCTGAAACTGCTTTTGCACTGAAGGCCAGCTCTGATTCATGCGCGCTAATTGCTGCTGCACCGCCTCATCTGCGACAAAGTCCGCCAACTGTTGCTGCTGAGCAGTAAACTGCTGAGCTGCCTCCGCTAACTGCTCATCGGCATTACGGGAACGCACACCCAGAGCAGAAAACAGATAGTTTTTCATCATAACCTGTGTCAGCGTCCGTTGCTGCGCCGCAATACTGATCGCTTCGGCCTGAGTTTTGATATCTGCAGCCCGGGCTAATCCCGTCAGACAGAGGGTCATGAGTAGGGTCGAGATTGATGCTTTGATGATTTTTTTAGTTTTCATACCAATAGTATCTTCAGGCTGTGGGAGTGGTTGTTTGTAACAGAGTTTGCACATGATCCAGCAGTGCATTTTCTGTCCAGGGTTTTGTCAGAAAAACACTGACTCCTGAATTCTTTGCTTCATCACGATGACGCTGTGTTGTTCTTGAGGTGATCATCAGTACCGGAATATCGTTCATCCCTTCCCGGCCACGAATCATACTGGTCAGCTCCATTCCACCCATGCGGGGCATCTCCAGATCGGTGAGCACCAGATCAGGACGCTTTTTCCGCATCTGATTCATGGCATCCAGGCCATCAATTGCGGTGCTGACATCATAGCCGGTATCCCGCAGCAGGGTTGACAGAGACGCTCGGGCACTGAGCGAGTCATCCACCACCAGCAGCTTCGGCAGGCTCAGATCGTTCTGCATCAATACCGGGTTAAACAGGTTCTGCTTATTCGCCAGCTTATACCGGATTCTGGCGGGCAGATCGATTACGGCAGCCGTGTCACCATTGGCCAGAATAGTCAGCCCCGGAATGCCCGGCAGATCAGGCAAATAATCCCCCATCTGCTTAAACGCCAGCTCCCGGTGTGCAATCAGCTCACGCACCATAACCGCGACCTTTTCCCCCTGCCCCAGATTTACCAGCAATACCGGGTGAACCTCTCCCGCCACATATGGCGTACCATGCTCACCCAGAAGCGCTTCCAGACCATAGGCAGGAAACTGTTCGCCGTTGTGCTCAAATTTCATCCCGTCAGTGGTATCCAGCAGAGCTCCGTCAAGTGAGATCATGGTCTGCTCCAGACCGTGGCTGGCCAGGGCATAGATCTGCCCGCCAGACCGCACCAGCAGAGTTTTAATCATCAGCGCACTGGAAGGCATCGACATCTCGAAGGTGGTTCCCACTCCGGCATCCGAACGAATATCCAGAACGCCCTGCAACCGCATAATCTGCTGATGCACAACGTCCATGCCGATCCCCCGGCCAGACAGCTGACTGATCGCTTCACGGGTTGAGAATCCCGGAATCAGGATCAGCCGCTCAGCCTCGCGCCGGCTTAACTGAGTGTCCGGACCAATCAGCTTCCGCTGAATTGCCACTTCACGAATCCGATCAGTATCAATACCGCTGCCATCATCGCCACAGTCAACCCTGACCTGATCCTTTTCCAACCAGAAGCGCAGCACGATACGCCCCTGCAGTGGTTTTCCTGAACTCAGCCTCTGTTCCGGACTTTCCAGACCATGGTCAACCGCATTTCGAATAATATGCATCAGCGGACTGGTCAGCTGACTGAGGATATGGCTGTCAATCCGGACAGACTCTCCCTCGATAATCAGCTCGGCCTGTTTTCCGGTACTTCGACACGCCTGACGAACCACCCGGTGCAACCGGGCAGCGATCGACTTGACGTCCACCAGACGGGTACTGAGTACCCGCTCCAGGGTCTCTTTCTGCACCCCCGACTGAGCAATATGCAACTCTCCGGTTCGACGAATATGTACGTCCATCTGCTGCTCTACTTCCTGAATATCAGCCGCCGCTTCCTGTAACCGGGACATACTGGTATGCATCTCGTTATAACGATCCATCTCCAGTGAATCAAAGCTGTCGCTGACATCATTTGCCGCCTGCATGGTGAACTGCTCATTCAGCTGCTGCTCAAGCTCAAACATAATTCGCTGCAATATCCGCTGACGGTCACGGCTGAGACGAATATAGCTGCGCAGTTGCGTAATCTGTTCATCTAACTGAGTATTCAGCGTGGTGCCTTCACCGGACAGACGCATCAGCTCATCCAGAGTTGAGTGCGGTACACGAAAAAGTGTCTGTTCCCGACTACTCTCACCGGCGTCCGGAGATGGCTCGTTTGAAGCTTCGTCTGACAGCGCAACGGGGCTCTCTGCGATTCCGGCCTGAGCCGCTTGCATCTCTGACTGAGGCTCAGACAACTGCCTGGCACTGTGCGCATCGTCACCACTGTTCAGCACAAGCCCGTCACTGCGTAAGCGATAATGCCAGTCCATTAACAGCTGCAACACACCCTGAGCATTCTCAGGCGCCGCTGACTGATTTGTAACGGCCTCGCAAATCATCGCAAGAGTATCGGATATTGCCATCAGATCATCGCAAAGCCGTTTTGCCGGAAGCTGTCCTGCCTCAGTATAAAGCTCGAGGATGTCTTCCAACCGGTGGGTCAGGTTAGCAATCCCACTGATACCCGCCATATTAGCCAGACCTTTAAGCGTGTGAGCGGCTCGTTGGGCCTCGCGCATTGCATCGGGATTCTGGTTGTCAGCTACGGACTGAAGCTGTTCTGACAACTGCTCAGACAAAACCGGCAACTCACTGAACAGCATCTCCAGCAACTGGGGATCAATATCTTCAGCGACATTCAGTCGAATATCGCTCTCGCCCGCCTGCTCCTGTTCAATGGTTTGGGCTGTTTGCAGCCGTGCCAGTGACAACAAACCGCCAATATAGCTGATCTGCTCCTCGGTCGGACTGGCCGGAAGCTCCAGAACTTCAAGCTGGTCCAGCAATACCTGCTGCCGGGCGTCATCGTTAATGTCGTCCAGATAGGTGATCAGGTCTCTGAGCAGGGCGCTGATTTGCAATAACATTTGCGGTTGTAACAGTGCCGGATGACGCTGCAACCAGTCGATATTAATCCGGACCCCCTGAACAATGTCAGCCGCACCGGACAGATGTACCGTTTGCATCGCACGGATGACAGGTTGTAATAACTGTTGCGAGCTATGCAGCAGGGTATCAATCGCATCAGCACCGCTCTCAGTCTGTTGCCACAGCGCTGCAAGCTGTTGTAATGAACCGGTGAGCATCTGCAACACCGCCGGATCAAGCTGTGGACCCGGTTGTTGCAGTTGCTCCAGCGCCACCTGACAAAACAGCGGCGGCAGTTCTTTCAGCTCAGGTAACGGTTGTATTTCACTGACAGGCTCAGCCTCAACAACAGTCAGCGCCGGAGGTTCTGACTGAGCGACCGGTTCGGCCCGATCAGGCGGATTTAACCGCTGCAGATCAGACAGCAGCAGTGGCTGCAAAAACTCACGGTCATCCTCCGGTAAGGGTTCCTGCCAGCGAGGTTCGCTCATCAGTAACAGCAGCGTATCGACACCGCCAGACTGCAACTCTGCCAGCAACCTGATTGCCTGTTGCTGTAGCTCAGCCCGCTGAGGATGATCACACTCGGACTGCCACTGCTCAGCAACCAGCGCAAACAGATCGGCAAAGCCGGTGTACTCCGCATCACCAGCCTCCTCTGCCAGCAGGTGCAGCAGCTCTATCCCCTGTTCGGTATCCAGTTCGGAAAGCTGTGCGACCCGTTCGGCCCAGTCGGCAGCGAGAGGGCTGGTTAATGGCTGCGTGTTCACAACTGAATCGTCAACGGTTTCCAACGCTGGTTCAGCCAGGGCGTCAGAAACAGACCCGGATACGGTTACAGCACACTGATCCAGCAGCGTCTGACAGTCCTGCTCCAGCAACTCTCCCAGAAACTCGCAATCCTCTTCAGGAAGCGGCTCCGGCCAGTGACTATCGCTCAGGCTGGCGAGAAGATATTGCCAGATACCGGTTTGGGGGCGATGGATAAAATCATCCAGCGCTTTATAGAAATCGACCAACAGCACCAGCTGTTCGGACGGCTCTTCAATCTGATTCAGCTGCTCAAGCTGTTCTGCAAACAGTGCCAGACTATCAGCAATGCCGAGTAGTTCAGCCTCACTGAATGAGTCAACCAGCTGTTGCAGTGACTCAATCAACTCTGCTGCCTGCGGTTGAGTTTCAATCTGTCGCTGCAATAAAGCCAGAAATTGTTCTGCGGCGGTGATGCTTTCACGAATCATGCTATCTGCCTGTCAGGTTACTCAGGAGGCGACCGGAGCCGCCAGCTTGAATACGCTTACAGATCGCTGAAGTTCCTGCGCTGCACTTACCAGTTCATCAGAGAGCTCAGCCTGTTGCAGCATCTCCTTGTTGGTTGCCAGGGTGGTTTCATCGATCTTACCTGCACGTACCCGCAGCTCTTTCGCTACCCGGGCCTGCCGGGCTGAGTTCTGCGCGATCCGCACTACGGACTCTACCAGAGTCTGTGTCGTAGAACGGGTTTCATCCATCCGCTCACCCGCTTCCTCTGCCAGTCGGGTACCCTCGACCACATCAGTAATTACGGTATTCATAACGTTGATGGTATCGGCCGTCTCAAGCTGAATATTGTTTACCAGAGACTCGATCTCTGAAGTCGCTTCCCGGGAGTTTTCCGCCAGACGCTGTACTTCATCTACCACCACCATCAGACCTCGTCCTGCTTCCCCGGCAGATGCCGCGTGCATACTCGCATTCAGCGACAATACATGTGTTCGTTCGGAAATGTTGTTGATCAGGCCAACGATACCACCGATCTCCTGAGAACGTTCGCCCAGGCGTTTAATCCGCTTTTCCGCCTCATGAATGGTCTGACGGATCTTATTGATACTGTCGATGGTCTGAGATACAGAGCTCATCGCTGTTTCCGAGGTTTTAATAGCCTTTTGCGAAGCGTTGTTCGTCAGTACCGCCAGTTTTGAGATCAACTCCATCGCTTTGATCGCTGAATCAAGTCCCTGCAGAGTTTCAACAATCTCTTCCTGTTCCCGGCTAGCGTAGGTCAGTACTGTTTCAGACTGAGACTTCATCTGTACAGACGCATTATTTACCCGCCGGGATACGGCGTTTACATCGTTCAATACGGTTTCAATCGATGTTGTTAGCTGATTGATTGAGTCAGCGATCGCACCGGTTACATCTTCTGCAACCGGAACCCGGACGGTAAGATCCCGCTGACTGATCTGGAATACGCTTTTAATCAGTTCGATAATAGAGCCGTTGAGCTGACGGTTTTCCTGCTCTTTGATTTCCAGAGCCCGTTCCTTCTCATCCAGCAAGGTGTCCAATACCAGACTGAACTGCCCCAGCTCATCCCGGGATTCAAGACGGCTGCGGGCATCAGCATCCCCTTCGCGCACCCGGTTTACCGTGTCCTGCAGCTTATTTACCGGATCGACCACACCGAACTTGATAATGGACATCGCCACAGCCAGTGCCACAATCATCATCGCCATCGATAAAAAGAAGTAACTCACCATCGTGAGCGTCTCTTCCGCCTGTAACGCGCTGTTGTCGGCTTTCTGTTTATCCGCCAGTTTGATGATACGGATAATGTGCGGGTCCAGTGCTACGATAATCGCGGGTAAAAGACGAAACAGACTATCTCTGCGCTCAAGAGCGGCGGATAACTGTCCGAAAAGCTGCTCAGTTTCAGTAATACTGGCCAGAGCATTCCGGCTTTGCGCTACCTGCTCCGCATTGGCCGTCTGCAACTGTCTCTTCAGCACCTCAATCTGTTGCTTAACCGAGTTTTTTGATACCGCCTGTCCGGCACTGAAGACATAATCGTTGATGCTGCTTTTCAGGGTACTGAATGAACTGATCAGGTTCGGCTGACCGGTTTTGGATACCCGCTCTCCCGTACTCGAAAGAAGCGTTCTCATTTCACCGGAAAGTCCCTCATCCGGGCTCAGACCGGAAACGATGGCCGCTTCCGAGGCGTCATACAAAGTATCCTGATAATTATCGATAACGGACTGCAGCTTAAATACCCGCTCCTGATCTTCAGGGGTATGCAGATATTGCTTCAGCTCAAGAATATCCCGGTCCACTGCTGCCATAGTGCGGTTAAACTGCATTAACTGCATCAGGTCATTGCCGATCTGGAAGCTTTTTTCATAGTATCGGGCCTGAGTGATATTTGCCTCAATGTCACCCGCCAGCAGCAAGAATGCATTCACCTCTTGAGACCGCTTCTCTGACTGCTCGTCTATCACAATGGTCTGGTAATATGAGGCACCCATAAAGATGAGACCGATCACCATCAAAACGCCGGCAATCGCGAACTTAAGCGGCATCCTTATATTGCGGAACTCCCACATCTGCAGGTTTTTTCCGGCTTTTATCTGCCTGAATGAAGTCATACGTGTTATTCCCCGTGTCAATAACTACTTTATCCAGCGTCTCAGGCCGGGATTGCGGAATGTGTCTTGGTAAAACGCAGCTTCTGTCTGGAAAAATAGGCCCGGTGATCGAACTCAAACCAGATGGAGTTACGATAGAGATACTGGCCACTGCAGATCCCATCCACCAGATCAGGATACGGCGCTGCATCGGCGACAACGGGGTTAGTGATCCCCTGAGGTGTTTCCTGCAACAATACTGCCGCGGTAGCAGGTGGCGCATCAAGAAGCAGTAACCATCCCTTTTTCGGATCAGTAATGCCGAGCCCTAAAGACGCGGCAAGGTCATATACTGGAACAGCATCTCCCCGATGATTGATAAACCCGACAAACCAGTCAGGAGTATCGGGAATGGAGCACAATCGCTCGCACCGGTGCAACTCAGAGCGGGTCTGTGATTGCAGCAGTATCTGCAGAAAACCCACCCTGAATCCGTGGCGAAGATCATAACTACCCTGAGGCCCGGCCTCACTGGCCGGGGTTATATTCTGCTGTTCCATTAATAACTAATCCTTAGAGAAATGCGTTTACCTGATCCATCAGTTCCTGATCAGAAAAAGGCTTGGCGATCATCGCTTTTGCCCCCTGGAGCTGCGCCCAGACTTTATCCGCTTCCTGGTTTTTACTGGAAACGATAACCACAGGAATCTCCCGGGTTTCATCACCTGAGGTAATCTGTCGACAGGCAGCAAAACCATCCACTTCAGGCATTACCACATCCATCAGAATAAGGTCCGGTCTTTCCTCAATTGCTTTGATAACCCCCTGTTGCCCATTCACCGCAACAATAATCTCGGCATCAACGCTCTTCAGTACATCACAGATACGTTGCTGCTGTACGGGATCATCTTCAACAACCAAAATTTTCTTACTCATTACCACTCCATTTAAAATGTCAGTTGCCAGATTTTCTGACAATACTCATATCTAGGTTCGCTTAAACTCGTTCACCCAACTGGACACTCTGCCAATGACCTTCTGAAACTCATCCGGATCGATTGGCTTTGTCAGATAGGTAGAGCAACCTGCCATTATCCCTTTCACCTCATCGAGAGGAGAGGTTTTAGAGGTCAGCATAATAATCGGGGTTTTCTTCAGTGCCGGTAGCTCACGCATTCGGGTGCAGGTTTCAAACCCATCAATGCCGGGCATCATTACATCCAGAAAAATAAAATCAAACGCTTCCCCGTTCACTTTATCTAATGCCTGTTCCCCATTGTCGGCATAGGCAAGTTCAACAACAGCGGGTAGCTTTTCCAGCTCCAGCGTCAGAGCCTGTTGCATCGCGCTATTGTCATCCACCACCAGCACCCGATAGCTATCCTGCTGAACCTCAGGCTGCGGCAGATCGATCGCGACCGCTGCATACTTACTGAAGCGCGCCTCAGCGGCGGCAGCTGCCGCCTGAAGATCATCACACTGCTCCTCATTTTCAGAGGTCATCTCATCCAGAGTACGGATAACCCGGGACGACACCAGCGGATAACGGATATGTCCCAGGCCACTCTCCACCGGAGCCTCTTTACTCACCTGAATCATACGTGAGCGATAGCCGTCAGAGAGTTGTTCCAGAACAGGATCCGCAACCGCTTGCTCACCGAACAGTAATAACAGATCCGGAGGCATTTGTGGATCAAAAGCCACCAGCTCATAGCGCTGATTTCTCGATAACTCGAGTATCCGTGACAGCTTCTGCTGCTGATCGGCGGGAAAGCCTATAGTTCCAATATTCATGGTATTTCCTGATTAACCACTACAGCAAAACATTTATTCCACCTTGTACGGTGGGAATTAACATAAAACAGGTTCATTTAATCAAAAAAGCGATAAACAAATATTCGGACAAAGGGGTACACAATGATGAAGGTAAAATATTACAGAGTCTTTAAACTGATTCAGACCAGCACAATATCAACCGCCGTAAGCGATTTAAGATTTTGTGGCAAAAACACTCTGTATGTACCGAACTGGCCAGCCTGATTATGTATTAAGCAGTGCCAGTTTATCTTTGTTATATTTATTTTCTGTAAACAGTGCTTTTAATGCCTTCAAACCGGCCAGTCACGTTCCGGTTCAAACAGCTGTATCAAATTACGGATAAAGCAGAATATTGACAAGCCCCGGATCGGGAAGCCGGGGCAGATCGGGGCTTTAATACGTCAGTAAATAATAGCCCGCCCCCCGGCTAATCACTTGAAAATCAATCACTCGCCAGAGAACACGTGGCCCTGAAGTCAATCGCCTGACACAAACATTGTGGCATTAAGAGACTCCCCAAAGTGGGTAGCAGGTGACATAAATGCCTGTAAAACTACTGTTCTGTACCACAAAGCTGTTGTTGCTGACGCATGATCAGGCGGCAACCACTGGCCCTCAGACCAAGCTCTGTACAGCGATCTTTTACCCAGGCTTTATCATCCTCTGTCGCCGCCTCATGGTAGGGTGGAATCGTATTACAGATTCCCGGTGATGGCTGGCTGTTTTCCCAGCAGGCTTTAAAAAAAGTGCCGCCACTAACAGTACAGCGGTATTCAGACTCTTTACAGCTTTCCACTCGCTGCAACACCTCGGAAACACACCCCTGCTGATCGGTTTGACGGCCGGCTGCAATGCCCGCCTCGCGCTGCTGCTCAACCATCTGCTGATGCTCTTCATTCCAGCCTGCCAGCCATTCAGGTGCGCTCAGCCAGCTATAGAAAACGCCCACAATAATTACCAGCAGCAGTCCCAGCCAAAAACGTCGCATAACTTTTAAGTCCTTTTGATTCAGCGTCTGCGGACGTATAGCCCGAACAGACAACAGCAAAAGCCAGCAACAGAGGCCAGCATCGTCAGATTTACAAACTGCGGATTACGGACAGCAAACGGGATGAATGGGGGTGTCCCCTGCATGTCACAGGCCTTGGCAGTGTAATCGTATGCTCCCCCGGCAGCGAGGCACTCATTCACAGTGCTCAGTTCAGACCAGAACACTCCCATCAAAACCATACCGGGGAGTATCAGCAGTATCAGACCCAGTCGTAACATTATTCTTCACTGACTCCGATGTTGCTGACCCCTTCATTAGCGGCCAGCAGTTTAAGTTCATTTATAGCTGCAGGCGTAGCACTCTTCATCGCCGCCAGCCGCTTAATAACCTCTTCCTGAAAACTTTCTTCCTGCAGCATCATTTCATGATGGCTGATGTAAACCAGCAGCTCTTCGTCGGACATATCAGCGTCGGCTGTTACTTCAATAAAGGTGGCGACACATTCCAGCGACAGATTGCCGATATTAGCGGCTTCCGTACGGTTTGGCTCCAGCAGGCAGTTGATAGTTGAGTACAGCGCAACCATCGCATCAAGTGCGGGCGAAGCACCATACATATCAAACTCCTCCAGATCGGGCATGTTCGCTTCAACATTAGCCTGCTGAACCTCGAAGTTCATCTTCGCTCCGCTATTGCTGAGCCGGTTCCAGACACCATCCAGAATACTGCGCACCTGGGCACGGTCACCAAACTCAAGCAGGTTTGAAAACAGCGCAAAGTTGGGAAACATCCGCTCTGTCACAGCCACCGAGAAGGCGCTCAGTTGCCAGCCATCAAGTGCTTTCAGCTCATTTTCCAGTGACCAATGTGACATCAGATAAACTCCCAAACTGTATTTCGTTCCTATTGTACAGCGCAGGAATCATTTTGCAGCAGTTATGGAAGATTTGCCGCCCTCCCGGACAGCTTTCAGCAACTCAAATCGCAATCATTAATCCGCTGATTCAATTCGATTTTTTGCTGTATACTGCTACTGCAAAGTAAGCTCTGAGCGGAATTTAAACCATGAATAATAACAATCCTATTGTAACAGTCGTCAGGGGACTGGACGGTCTCAGCGAATGGACCGGACGCAGCATTGCCTGGTTAACACTGTTGATGGTGCTGGTTACCTTCGTTGTCGTTGTAATGCGTTATGTCCTGAATATCGGCAACATCCAGTTACAGGAATCAGTAATCTACATGCACAGCTTTGTCTTTCTGCTTGGCGCGGGCTATACGCTCAAGCATGACGGCCATGTCCGGGTCGATATCTTCTATCGACCATTGAGCGAGCGGGGCAAAGCCGTCATCAACATTATCGGCACCCTTTTTCTGCTGCTCCCCGTTTCCCTGTTTATTCTGTGGGTCTCCTGGGAGTATGTACTGTTCTCATGGCATACCATGGAAGGCTCACAGGAAGCCGGCGGTATTGAAGCGCTTTATATCCTCAAGACCTCTCTCCTGCTCATGCCGGTGCTGATGATTTTGCAGGGTATTGCAGAACTGTTGCGCAACATACTGGTACTGGCCGGACTGGAGCACCTGACTAAAGCCGATATCCAGGAGGAGCACCCGCTATGATCGAATACTTACCACTACTACTGTTTGTCGGTGCAATTTTTGTTCTGTTGCTGGGTTACTCAGTGGCGTTTTCCCTCGCGGGAACCGGCCTGATCTTCGCCGCTATCGGAATTATGAACGGGCACTTTGAAGCAAGCTTCCTTGAAGCGGTGCCAAACCGCCTGTTCGGCATTATGAATAATTCCGTTCTGATCGCTGTGCCCCTGTTTGTCTTCATGGGCGTTATGCTGGAAAAATCCAAAATCGCTGAAGAACTGCTGGACACAATGGCCGCGCTGTTTGGCCCGGTGCGGGGCGGTCTGGGGATATCGGTCACCGTTGTCGGTATGCTACTGGCTGCCAGCACCGGTATCGTGGGGGCAACCGTGGTTACCATGGGTTTGCTGTCTCTGCCAACGATGCTGCGCCGCGGCTATGACCCCAAGGTAGCTGCCGGAACGATCTGTGCGTCGGGTACCCTTGGGCAGATTATTCCGCCCTCAATTGTTCTGGTGCTGCTGGGCGATGTTATCTCCTCAGCTTATCAGCAGGCACAGCTGGATCAGGGAATCTATTCACCCGAAACAGTGACCGTCGGTGACCTGTTTCTCGGCGCATTGTTACCAGGACTGTTACTGGTCGCCGCGTATATCGCCTATCTGATCTTTAAAGCAATCTTCCACCCCGACACTGTCCCGGCTATTCCTAAAGATGAACGGGATGCCATGGATAACATGTTTAAACGGGTAGTCTCAGCACTGTTACCACCGGTCTTTCTGGTCGGCCTGGTACTGGGCTCAATTCTGGGGGGCTGGGCAACGCCGACAGAAGCGGCGTCAGTTGGTGCGGTAGGCGCAATGGTGCTGGCAATGGCACGCCGATGCTTCACCCTGGCCGTTCTTAAGGATGTGATGCGCACCACGACTCAGGTCAGCTCAATGGTGTTTATTATTCTGGTGGGCGCATCCATATTCTCACTGGTTTTCCGTGGCTATGGCGGCGATGACCTGGTGCGTCACTTCCTGTCTAACCTGCCTGGGGGGGTATTTGGCGCGGTAGCGGTGGTCATGCTGGTGATCTTCCTGCTGGGTTTCTTCCTCGATTTCATCGAGATCACCTTCGTTGTAGTGCCGATTGTTGCCCCTATTCTGCTGGCGATGGGGCTTGATCCGGTCTGGCTGGGTGTGATGATCGCCCTCAACCTGCAGACCTCATTCCTGACACCTCCGTTTGGTTTTGCCCTGTTCTATCTTCGCGGAGTCGCTCCGGAAAGTATCTCTACCATGCAGATCTACCGCGGCGTAATACCGTTTATCATGATCCAGCTGGTAGCACTGATGGCACTGGCACAATGGCCGGCGCTGGCTACCTGGCTGCCAAATCTGGTGTACGGTTAAGCTCAACTGCAAAAACGAAAAAAACCGCTAATATAGCGGTTTTTTTTATAGTGCAGACTTCGTGTCAGCGCCGTTATTGAGCGCTTACAATGTCCGGGCGTTCAGGTAAGCCTGTTCAGAGACTCCGTGCCACTTGATTGCCTGTTCGCGGAACTTCACGAAAGACTCAAACACTTTCTGGGACATCGGATCTTTCGCCGCCTCCTCAGAAACGACCTCATCAGACAGCGTCTTAATCTGTTTCAGGACATCGTCAGGGTACGGACGCAGCTCTACACCGTGTTCACTCACCAGTTGTTCCAGCGCACGATTATTCTTCGCTGTGAAATCAGCCAGCATATCCTGGTTGGCAACCCGGATCGCATTACGCACGATAATCTGCAGATCTTCCGGCAGTTTCTCAAAGGCTTCCTTGTTCATGAAGCACTCAAGGGTGGTGCCAGGCTCATGCCAGCCAGGGTAGTAATAGTATTTAGCGGCTTTATGCAGACCAAATGCCATATCATTATATGGACCTACCCACTCAGTCGCATCGATAGCGCCAGACTGCAACGAGGGGAAGATCTCACCGCCCGGCAATAACACCGGAGTACCACCGGCACGTTTCAGCACCTCACCACCCAGACCTGGGATCCGCATTTTCAGACCTTTCAGGTCTTCAACCGAATTGATCTCGCGGTTGAACCAGCCACCCATCTGCACACCGGTATTACCTGCAGCGCCCGGGATCAGGCCGAACTCAGCATAAACCTCTTCCCACAGTTCCATGCCGCCGCCATGATACAACCAGGAGTTCATCTCCTGCGCTGTCAGACCAAACGGAACGGCAGCAAAGAATTGTGCCGCACGGGATTTACCTTTCCAGTAATATGCTGCGCCATGCCCCATCTCCGCTGTACCCCGGGAAACGGCATCAAAAATTTCCAGCGCCCCGACCAGCTCTTTTGCACCATAGACTTTCACATGAATCCGGCCACCACTCATCTGACCAATAAGGTCAGCCAGGTAGTTGGCACCCGTTCCCAGGCCGGGAAAGTTCTTCGGCCAGGTGGTTACCATTTTCCACTCTATAGTTTCCGGCTTTTCTGCAACTGCCGGAGCTGCAGGCTGAGGAGCCGCCGGTGTGCAATCAACAACCTCTTTCTTCTCTTCAGTACAGGCCGCCAGGCCAGCAGCTGCGACTCCCAGACCGAGCACTTTGACAATATCACGACGTTTCACAAGGCTTCTCCCTAATCGTCATTTTTGTAATTTAACTGTCTAACGTTATTGTATTTTTTATTTATAACGCACCGAACATAGCACCAAGTGATAATGGCTGCAATTTCAAATAGTAAGCACAGGCTGATTGCTGAATCCGCAAATATAAAATGCGCTGGTAATGAGGGACGCATTTATTCTATTAACCTGAATTACTGATATACTCTGTTCCGTTATGCCTAACCTGAATACGGAAACCAGCTTGCAGCCGCTTAATCTTCTTAAATCTATTGCCGACGCGAAAACCAGTCTGCGAAAATCAGAGCAGAAAGTTGCCGATTACGTATTGGAACATCCCTCCGATGTGATCCACATGCGTATTGTCGATCTGGCCTCTGAGGCGAATGTAAGTGAACCTACCGTTGTGCGGTTCTGCCGCGCACTCCACTACGACGGCTTTCAGGATTTTAAGCTAACTCTCGCTCAGGGACTTGCCAGCAATGCAAACTTTGAACAGTTCTCCCTGAATAGCAAAGATACTGTCAGCGAATTCAAGCAGAAGATCTTCGATTCAACGGTAGGCAATATGATGCGGGTTCGTGAAGAGCTCGACGCCAATACCCTGGAAGAAGCGATCAATGCGATTGCCAGCACTAACCGGCTGGAGCTCTATGGTTTTGGCGCATCAGCGCCGGTATGCAACGACGCACAACATAAATTTCATCGTCTGAAGATTGCAGCGTCAGCCTATTCCGACCCTCACATGCAGATGATCTCGGCCACAACACTGACAGAACAGGATGTAGTCATCGCGATCTCTCAGACAGGTCGCACCAAAGATCTGCTGCATGCAGTAAAACTGGTCAAAGATGCCGGCGTCACAGTCATTTCGCTTTGCCCCAGTAATACCCCCCTGTCAGATCTGGCCAGTATCGCCATCCATATTGATCTGGAAGAGGATAAAGACCTCAGCACGCTGATGTCATCCCGGGTGGTTCACCTGGTGGTCATCGATGTGCTCGCGGTTGGCGTAGCCATGAAACTGGGACCCGGCCTGCTGGATCACCTGAAAACGATCAAACGCAGCCTGAAGAGCCTGCGCCAGAACGATAAACGCCTGCCACTGCGAAAAACCGAAGAATAAATATCTCCTCTGTTTCCTCTTTCTGTAACATTTTTACGCCAGTATCTGCCCCGTAAGCGCCTTTTATAAGGCCTATAACTTATTGAAATTCTCTTTTGGCTGGTATAAAAAAGAGAATTCCTGTTAATCAGAAATACGAGGCGGTCTGTCAGCCTGTCAGATTTATGGGCTTTCAGATGAACTTTACAGAGGGTATAGGAGCACATTCTATGCTTATACGGAAAGATCAGGATCTGAACGAAATCCAGACAACGGTGTTCGATATCATCGTCGGTATCGAGGAGCATAAAAAGCAGGCTAAACAAAAGATAGCCAGCCAGAGAAGTCTGTCGGTCAGACGGGCGCTCGAAGAGCGTAAACAGCGAAAAGAGCTCGAATATCAGATTAACGATGAGCTCTGGTTTAACGATATCTGAAACCGATGCATACCCCCCCCTGCAACGAAATTACAGGGGGGGGTTAGTGGCTTTCTGATTCACTACATCTCAGGATAAAGAATATCCAGCGGTACTGATCGACCACTGTCGATCACTATCGCGGCGTGCTTACGTTTCAGCTTTCTCGGCTCAGTTACCCCGCAGGAATGAGCAATCATCTCCACTTCATGGACCAGGTTATCATGATAGTGAGTTACCCTGACGGCCTTATCTTCCGGCACTAACCCCCGCTGCAGATCTTTATTGTGGGTGGTAATACCGGTGGGACAGGTGTTCTTATTACACTGCAGCGCCTGAATACATCCCAGCGAAAACATGAAGCCCCGGGCGCTGACACAGAAATCGGCCCCCATACAGAGTGCTGCAGCCACATCGGTTGGGTTGATACACTTCCCCGAGGCAATTACCCGGATTCGCTCACGCAGGCCATGCATAATCAGCTTGTTTACCAGTATTGGCAGGCTTTCCCGTAACGGCAACCCGACGCTGTCCATCAGTGGCATCGGTGCAGCACCGGTGCCTCCATCACTGCTATCCAGTGTTATAAAGTCCGGGGCCTCCTCAATCCCACGGGAGATCACCCGCTCACAAAACTCATCCAGCCAGTCAGTAGAGCCCAGCACCAGCTTAAAGCCGACCGGCTTGCCGGTGACCTCACGGATATGACTGACGAGGTCCAGCAGATCATCGGCAGAGTCGACCTCTGGATGACGGTTGGGGCTGATAGACGCAACCCCTTCAGGAATACCACGAATGGCTGCAATCTCAGCGGTCACCTTTTCACCAGGCAACATCCCCCCTTTACCGGGCTTGGCTCCCTGACTCAGCTTAATCTCAAACATCCGCACCTGATTATAGGCAGCCTTCTCTCTCAGCTTGTCGTCGCTGAGCAAACCCTGTTCATCACGCATCCCATATTTAGCGGTACCTATCTGGCAAACAATATCGCACCCGCCTTCCAGATGAAACGGTGATAATCCACCCTCTCCGGTATTCATCCAGCACCCCGCTTCACGGGCACCGTTTGATAGCGCCCGGATAGCGGGTTTTGAGATAGCACCATAACTCATACCGGAGATATTAAAAAAGGACCTGGCATCATAGGGTTGACGACAATAGGGGCCTATTCGCAACGGCTGATTTTTGACCGCATCCTCCGCCAGTGTCGGGAAGGGGCAGTTGAGGAAATAATAGGTGCCCGTTACCCGCAGATCCCTGGATGAACCAAATGCGACAGTGTTATCAATGTTCTTTGCGGCACGATAACACCAGCCGCGTTGTGCCCGGTTAAACGGCATCTCCTCACGATCCATGGCGAAGAAGTATTGCCGGAAGAACTCTCCCAGATGCTCAAACACATAACGAAAACGACCAAACAATGGGTAATTGCGTCGAATGGTCTGGCGGGTCTGATGTTTATCAATCTGATATATAATCAGCGCAGCAATCAGCCCGGCAACGAAAATCAACAGCAGGATGCCGCCCAGAATTGCAACGAAGTTAATCGCAAAGCTACTGACGGGGTCAATCATGTTCCGAACTCCTAAATAGAGTGAATCCGCGCATCATTCAAAATTACAGCAACAATCCTATCCTGTTATAACGGTATTGCCTACGGGAACTACACAAGGGTTTCAATCAGAATAGATAAAAACAGGTTTAGCTGTTTTGCTAAGCCTGAGGTTTTCCTGTCGCTGCCTGTTAACGCCAGACAGTAAAGATTCATCCGGGAAAATCAACTCCCTGTTAATTTTCCGGCTAAAACCAAAACTCAAACAATCTGACCTTTTTATCTTTCCCGCTTTGTCGGTTCAGTTTTTCTGGTTTACGGACGCCAGATGACTCCCTTCAGACTTTAAAAAGTCCGACCTGGCCATGCATGCCTTCAGAAAGAGTATGCAGCTTACGGGATCGCTCCAGTCGGGTATCGGCATTTTCAAACATCTGATCAGCAATCATTTTAATCTGGGAGGTGTTCTCTGATATCCCGTTATTTACCATACTCTGCTGCTCTGTCGCCGTTGCAATCTGGGCAGACATGTCACTGATATTGTTCACAGAGTCGGTTATCAGAACCAACTGCTCATAAGCCTGACTCGCCTCTGCAACAGAGTTTTGAGCCATCGCTTCACTGCTGGTCATAATAGACACAGCCTGCTGCGTTGTAGACTGAAGCGTCGATATCATATTCCGGATATCAGCCGTGGATACCGTTGTTTTCTGTGAGAGACTTCGAACTTCATCAGCAACGACGGCAAATCCACGACCATTCTCTCCTGCACGTGCAGCTTCAATTGCAGCATTTAATGCTAACAGGTTGGTTTGTTCTGCTATTCCCTGAATGGTACCCAGAATCGAGTTTATCTCATGAGAATGCTCGCTCAGTTTGAGGATAACCTGTGATGCTGTGCTAACCTCTCCTGCCAGATCATCGATTGAATCCCGGGCTTTCATTACCACCGCCTGGCCCTGCTTGCTAAAACGGGCACTTTCACTGGCAGCGTGAGATGTACTCTCAGCATTGGCAGCAATTTCCTGAGTCGCTGCCGACATCTCCTCCACTGAAGTGGCCACCAGCGTGATCTGATCTAACTGATGCCGGACCTCAGCCATAGACCCATGGGCACTCTCTGCTGCCGCATCGGCGCTACTTTTTAATTCTCCGGAAAGCCCGACAATCTGTTGAATAATAGACTGCAGCTTTTCAATAAACTGATTGAATGACCGGGATAGCTCGCCAACCTCATCATTCGACTCTATCGGTAACCGGGTGGTCAGATCACCCTCCCCATCGGCAATACTTTTCAAAACATCAGCCACACTATCAATCGGCCGGGTAATCAGTTTAGAAAACAATGCGCCAACCGAAATGAATAACGCAATAAGTACCGCTGCAATTATCAGAGATAACCAGGCAATTCTATCAGCCGTTGCAAACACTTCATCGGCGGGAACCAGCGCAATAAAGCGCCACCCCAGATCGGAAGATTTAACGACTTTTGCCAGATAACGCTCGCCATTGCGCTCCACTTCGAGTAATCCGGCGTCAACGGATAGCAGCTGTTTAAATAGCGGAGTGTCCAGCGTACTGACTTTTTTAAAGCTATGCTCAGGAAAGAGTGGATCAACTAAAACAGTTCCGTTGTCTTCAACCAGCAGGATATGTCCACTCTCTCCAATTTTTATCTGTTTCACAATTTCTGTCAGCTGTTTAACTGAAACATCCATCGACTGCACACCCAGAACCTGGCCAGAATCATCAGTTATCGTCTTAGCTGTTCCCACAAAAGTTGCATCATCACCCGCCCAGTAATAAGCCTCTGTACGTACTACCTTACCGGGGTTTTCCAGTGCCTTCTTATACCACGGACGGGATCGTGGATCGTAAGCATCCTTCATTCCTACGTCAGGCCACTGAATATAACCACCGTCAGCCCGTCCGGAATAGACATAAGCCAGACCCGGGTGGGATTGACCAAATCGTTCGTATAAGCGGAACAGTTCAGCTTCCGGTCCTTTGGCACTCAGATGCGATGTGAAACTACCAGGCCCATTAACAAAGCTTGATAACTTGAAACTGGTATCTTTCACTAACGGAATATCCGCCAGGAAAGTAACGTTATCGGCAATTGCTTTAAAAAAGAGGTTAAACGCATTATCGATCTGGACGATCTCTTTGCTGCTGCTGGTTTCAAAATTATCCAGCGCGGTCTCTCTGGCTTCATAGATGGAAAATGATGAGATGATAATGATTGGCACAATGACCGAAACTGTAATGAACAGCAGCAATTTAGTACGAATTTTCATAGAACGATCCTGAGAGATGAAATTATTATTTTTTTTCAGGAGAATCATCGGTGACCGAAAAAGCCCCATCGATCTGAAAAGTGAAGTAGTGCCAGAAGAAAGTATAACGACTATCGCCATACTATACTTTCGTATAACAACCAGATTGGGTAATAAAAATGATATATTTCAGGGGAAAACTGTCCCCTTGATGCACATGAAAGACTGACCTGAAGACGATAAACAGAGCGTATTTCGCCATCAGGCCAGGTAAGCGTTATTCCACCGTGACAGATTTAGCCAGATTACGTGGCTGATCGACATCAGTGCCTTTCAGGCAAGCGACATAGTAAGCCAGCAACTGCAGCGGTATTGAGTAGATGATCGGCGCCATAACCGTTGGCACATCCGGCAGGGTAATCAGTTCCAGATCATTACCCGGCTTCACCTGCGCTTTGGAATCGGCGAACAGAAACAGTTTTCCGCCCCTCGCCCGTACCTCTTCCAGATTAGCCTGAAGCTTTTCCAGCAGAGAGTTATTAGGCGCAACCGCCACTACTGGCATATCTTCGTCAACCAACGCCAGAGGACCATGTTTCAGCTCACCGGCAGGATAAGCCTCTGCATGAATATAAGAGATCTCTTTAAGCTTCAGAGCGCCCTCAACCGCCACAGGGTAGATTGTGCCCCGTCCCAGAAACAGAGCGTGGTGCTTATCGACAAAGTGCTCCGCCATTTTCTGGATCTGTGGATCCAGCGCCAATACCTGATCAGTAAGGGCGGATAGCTGCTGCAACTGGGCAACAATCTCCTGCTCCCCCTCAAAACCATAGCGACGGGCCAACACCAGGGTGGTCAGCATCAGTACCACCAGCTGACTGGTAAACGCTTTGGTTGAAGCGACCCCGATCTCCGGACCGGCATTGGTCATAATCGCCAGATCGGATTCCCGCACCAGTGAGCTGCCTGCGACATTACAGATCGACAGGAAGCCAAGATAGTTTTCCTCTTTCGCTTCCCGCAGCGCGGACAGGGTATCAGCCGTTTCCCCGGACTGGGAGATGGTAATAAACAGTGTTCCGGGCATACACACGGTTTTGCGATAACGGAACTCGCTGGCCACTTCCACCATACAGGGAATTCCAACCAGTTTTTCAATCCAGTAACGGGCCACCACACCGGCATTGTAACTGGTACCACAGGCAACGATCTGCACCATTTTTACCTGGTCAAACAGTTCGGATGCGCCGCTACCGAACACCTGCTCCAGCACATGCCCCTGATGGATCCTGCCTTCCAGTACATTACGGATAACAGTTGGCTGTTCGTAGATCTCTTTCAGCATGTAGTGACGATATTCGCCCTTGTCTGCCGCATCGTGACCATGTTCAAACCGCTGAACCTCACGGGTTGCCGGCTGGCCGGAAATATCTTCAATCTGAGCGCCGGACCGGGTAATAGCAGCGATATCCCCCTCTTCCAGATAGATAAAACGGTCAGTCACCTGTAACAGCGCCAGAGGATCTGAAGCGATAAAGTTTTCCTCTATGCCTACACCGATCACCAGCGGGCTGCCCATCCGGGTGGCCAGTAACAGATCCGGCTGCTGCTGATCGATCACCGCCAGTGCATACGCACCATCCAGTCGTTTCAGAGTCTCTTTCAGCGCCTCTTGCAACGCTTTACCGGCGATCACTTCCCGATGAATCAGATGGGTAATAACTTCAGTATCTGTTTCGGATAAAAACTGATAGCCCGCAGCGATCAGTTCTGCTTTCAGAGCGGTATGGTTCTCGATAATACCGTTATGCACAACGGCAATACGATCAGCAGAGAGGTGCGGGTGGGCATTACGCTGCT
Organism: Oceanospirillales bacterium; assembly: GCA_018223185.1. Taxonomy (GTDB): domain Bacteria; phylum Pseudomonadota; class Gammaproteobacteria; order Pseudomonadales; family Balneatricaceae; genus Amphritea. The sequence goes on from JAAEYW010000022.1 coordinate 51,876, forward strand.
CAGGCTTTCCGTGTGTAGCCCAGCGGGTGTGAGCTATTCCCAGATAACCGGGGAGCGGTAATTCACTCAAAGCAGCATCCAGTTCAGCCACCTTACCAACCCGTTTCAGATGATCAAGCTGGCCAGATGTGCTATTCAGAACAGCCATACCCGCCGAGTCATAACCCCGGTATTCCAGTCGTTTAAGTCCTTCCAGCAGAATCGCTGAAATATTCCGGCCAGCGATAGCCCCTACTATTCCACACATAATTCTGCTTCCTTATGATTTTTTAACCGGACGCGGCCAGTTATTCAGATTGGTCTGTTTTGCCCGGGTTATTGCCAGCTGATCGGCCTTAATTTCCTTAGTGATGGTGGAGCCCGCGCCAACAGTCGCGCCAGAACCAATTTTTACCGGAGCGACCAGGGCGCTGTTAGAACCGATAAATGCGCCATCACCGATCTCTGTCGTCGACTTATTCACACCATCATAGTTACAGGTAATGGTGCCTGCTCCGACATTTACACCAACACCGATCTGAGCATCACCGATATAACTCAGATGGTTAACCTTACTACCCTCGCCAATATGGGCTTTTTTGGTTTCAACAAAGTTGCCGATTTTAGCATTGCTGGCCAGATGACTCCCCGGGCGGAGCCGGGCAAAAGGACCGATATCACAGTGATCTGCCACCACGGCCTGATCCAGCAATGAGTTCGCCTTGATATGGGTATCAGAACCGATCACCGAGTCCTTGATAATACAGTTGGCTTCAATGGTCACGTTATCGCCGATTTCTACCCGGCCTTCCAGAATCACATTAATATCAATTGCAACATCGTGACCCACACTGACCTCACCGCGTACATCAATTCGTGCCGGATCAGCCAGAGAAACCCCTTCGAGCATCAGCGCTTCAGCCTGACAACGCTGATACCAGCGCTCCAGCTCAGCCTGCTGCAGGCGATTATTAACCCCCTGCACCTCTTGCTCGGTAGCAGGCTGAATCGCCTGTATACGCACTCCCTGCTCCGCAGCCATCGCAATAATATCGGTCAGATAGTATTCACCCTGCGCATTATTAGAGGAAAGCAAAGGAATCCACTCTCTTAACAGCGCGGTTGGCAGCGCCAGAATCCCGGTATTAACTTCGGTAATCGCTCGTTGTGCTTCACTGGCGTCTTTATGCTCAACAATCGCCACAACATCGCCGGCATCACTGCGTACGATCCGTCCATAGCCGGTCGGATCCGTCAGATTAACCGTCAGCAGACCAAACTGGCCCCGCTCAGCAATCTTCACCAACTGTGCCATTGTATCAGGCCGGGTCAGGGGAACATCGCCATACAGCACCAGCACCACCCCATTGTCAGAGATGTTTGGCATTGCCTGAGCCACCGCATGACCTGTGCCGAGCTGTTCAGCCTGAAGCGCAAACTGCACACTCTGTCCTGACAGAGCCGATTCAACTGTCTCAGCACCATGTCCGATAACAATATGAGAACGTGAATTTTCGAGCGTCATCGCGCTATCGATAACATGCTGCAACATCGATTTACCACCAATAGTATGCAGCACTTTAGGCAGAGATGATTTCATCCGGCTACCCTGACCTGCGGCCAGAATAACGATATCAAGGGTATTCAAAACAGAGGTATCCCTGGTTAATTACAGCAATGGCCGATCCGGCGACCTGCTGTTGTTGACACGAACAGTAATTTAACAGAACTTTAATCTAACTGCTCTTAGATGCAATATTAAATGTCAGAGAAAAATTGACAATTATGAATAATGAACTGTTTGAACTGCTTGGCCTGAGTACACGCGAAATCACTCTTTACCGGGCACTGCTCTCTCTGGGACCCAGTGCAATCCGGACTGTTGCCGAAAAGGCAGCTATCAACCGGGGGACGACCTATGACTGCCTGAAAGAGATGCAACAGAAAGGGATCGTCACCTATCTGCCGAAGGGAAAACGCCGACTGTTTTCTGCCCGTGAGCCTGAAATACTGCTGCAGCTGGCTGAGGAAAAGCGTCTCTCACTTAATTCCGCAATTGATCAGCTGAAAACCCGTGTGGTGCCTGAACTGCATCACTTGATGCCCGACTTTAATACCGCTAACGTCAGCTACTATGAAGGAGACAGCGGTATCGAACAGGTTCTCAGGGATATACTCAATACCGTCGAAGCCCAACAACCTAAAAGCTATTCCGTGTTCTCTTCAAAACCGATACGACAACACCTTTACCGCCCGTTTCCTAACTTTACTGCCCAGCGGATTTTGAAGGGTATCGAAGTGAAAGTCATCGCCATCGGTGACGGCGGTGAAGATGCTGAACTCAGCGCCCGTAAGTGGATTAAAACTGAAGGCCGGGTTGATGCTGCCTATATCGCCGTTTATCCACCCAAATGTGCGATTATCTCTCTGGCATCGGCCAACTACCCAACGGCCGTAGTGATTGAATCGAAAGAGGTGGCGGCCGCCCAGAAGATTATTTTTGATACGCTATGGGGGCTGCTGTAGTTTCAGAACACACAATCGTTGCTGCAAGCAGCACCTGCAATAAATATCCAGGTATTATGCAGGTGCGTGTTCCGCTTGAGATAAGATACTTTACAGCTACTGAGCCCGGTAGGGGCCATTGAGCAGCCCCCGACCCTGGTTGTTAATTGCGATATTATTGGCCACCCGGGCTACATTCGGGGTTGGGTCTATGATAGTACCAACAACCTGGTCTACCACTGCCTGAACCAGCATGCCAACCAGACCTCCACCATTGTCCCCAGAGCCCTGAGCGTAGGAAACCCTCGTATCCCATAAGATGACACCTGTTTTCGCATCCACAAGCTTCATATCCGCTTTAACCACTGTGGTTGATGAAAGGATCTCATACCTCTGTCCCCAGTCCTCAATTACAACGTAGAGAATTGCATCCGGGTTAAGGTGCTCGGCGAACTTTTCCAGCGGGACGTCATGCATATCAGCCGGTGATTGCAATCCATTTTCCTGTAGAAACTGATTGATCACGGCAACCGGAAATACGTAGTAGCCTTTTTCAGCCAGGGGTTTTGATAACGTTGAGAGGTAGATATTGGAAGCATTAATCTCAACGGAATTATTCATCGGTGGAATCACCAGAATAGAACGGGGCTTACTGGCTTCAAGAGCGGAATAATCATAACGTTCCTGGGTTGCACAACCACTACTGAGCAGTACCAGCAGCATTAAAGATCCATACACGATAGAACGTACCATTACTGATTAACTCCCTGTTTATGATTCTTCAGTAGTGTATCAACCAGAGTGGTTGCCTCAGGATAGATTGCTTTCTCTTTCAATAACGCTTCCTGAGCCAGTCCGGCTTTACCTTCTGCGGCATACATCATTCCCAGATGGGCATATAAGCCCGGAGGTACTTTTTTACCCAGTCCATCTGACTTCTGAATATCCTCCTCCAGTCTGGCGATCTGCAACGCTGCCGGGGCATTTCCGGGTTCGACATACATTTCGTAAATCATCGCTTCGTATGATCCCCAGTAATAGAGACTGGTATCCTGGGTGGCACAGCCACCCAGAAAAACACTGAAGCAAACTGACAATGCGGCAAATATTTTCACTCAACAACTCCTTATTGTTCAATCTTCCAGATACCGTTCTGCATATCAGTGATCAGATTATTCACCGCTTCCATAATGGCAAAATTCAGTACTTTGCTATTGAGGGTTGCGTCATAACCCGCAGCGCCGCCAAAACCCACAATCTCACGATTTGACAGCTCATACTCACCCGCGCCCTGTGTTGAATAAACAATCTGTGAGGTGACAACGTCTACAATATTCAGTGAAACTTTAGCGTAAGCGGTCTGGGTTTTACCTTTACCAAGAATCCCAAACAGTTGCTTATCACCGGTGACTTTACGGCCAAACTCAGTGACATCACCGGTAACAACATAGCGGGCGCCCTGAATCTGTTGTTTCACGCCACTCAGACCAGCCTCTTGCTTAAGATCAGCCATACTCTGACGATCGACAACATTAAACCGGTTGGTTTGTTGCAGATGTGTTTTAAGGATGGTTTGTGCCTGGTTTCCCAACCGGTTGTTATCGGAGGAGAACATCCCCTGCAAGTAGTTAGAGCGATTATCAAAATTACCCACAACCAGAGCAGTACGGGGGCCCTGATAACTGACACGATAGGTTTCAACTTTCTGAGGCTCAATTCCGCGATGACTTTCTGTCGCGCAACCACTAACAATCAAAGCGGTGCAGAATACTACAGCTGATTTTGTAGCCAATCCTTTATCTTTGAATACCATACAACACATCCTTTTTGTAATTTATCTGAAGAAAATCGGTGCATTGTCCTTCAGATCTATATTAATACTGAGGTTAATTGTGCTATCTCAAAGCAAAAAAAAACAGCCCGGAGGCTGTTTTTTATTCGAGTAGCAGTTCGGTAAGAGTGGATTATTTACCCATCTTCTTACGAATCTGCTGAATAGTACGCAGTTGTGCTGCAGCTTCGGCGAGTTGAGCAGTCGCACGGGAATAATCCAGTTCGCTGCTCTTATCAGCCATCACATGTTCAGCATGTCTCTTCGCTTCTTCAGCAGCCGCTTCGTTGATATCACCCGCACGCAGTGCAACGTCCGCAAGGACAGAGACTTTGTGTGGCTGAACTTCAATGAAGCCACCGGAAACGTAAAAGACCTCCTGCTCACCACCCTGTTTCTTTAGCTCTACAGGACCTGGTTTCAGTTCCGACAGAAGCGGAGCGTGACCCGGGTAGATACCCAGATCACCCAGGCTACCTGTCACTGAAACGAACTCGATAAGACCAGAGAAGATCTCTTCTTCAGCACTTACGATGTCACAATGAACAGTCATAGCCATGTTGTTATCCTTTTTAAAAGGTTAACTAAGCGCAATTACATGCTCTTAGCTTTTTCAACCACTTCGTCGATACCGCCAACCATATAGAACGCTTGCTCTGGCAGGCTATCATAATCGCCGGCAAGGATACCCTTGAATGCGCTGATAGTGTCTTTCAGAGAAACGTACTTACCTGGAGAACCGGTAAATACTTCTGCTACGAAGAACGGCTGAGACAGGAATCGCTGGATCTTACGAGCGCGGGTTACTACCTGCTTGTCTTCTTCAGACAGCTCGTCCATACCCAGAATCGCGATGATATCTTTCAGCTCTTTATAGCGCTGCAGTACACCCTGCACCTGACGAGCAGTATCGTAATGCTCCTGACCGATTACCAGTGGATCCAGCTGACGTGAAGTGGAATCCAGTGGGTCTACCGCAGGGTAGATACCCAGCTCGGCAATCTGACGGGACAGTACAACTGTCGCATCAAGGTGCGAGAAGGTTGTCGCTGGAGATGGGTCAGTCAAGTCATCCGCCGGTACGTATACCGCCTGGATAGAGGTGATAGAACCTGTCTTAGTAGAGGTGATACGCTCCTGCAGAACGCCCATCTCTTCCGCCAGTGTAGGCTGATAACCTACCGCTGAAGGCATACGACCCAGCAGTGCAGATACTTCTGTTCCTGCCAGTGTGTAACGGTAGATGTTGTCTACGAACAACAGTACGTCACGACCTTCGTCACGGAATTTCTCAGCCATGGTCAGGCCAGTCAGCGCTACACGCAGACGGTTACCCGGAGGCTCGTTCATCTGACCGTATACCAGAGATACTTTATCCAATACGTTGGATTCTTTCATCTCATAGTAGAAGTCGTTACCCTCACGAGTACGCTCACCTACACCCGCGAAAACGGAGAAGCCAGAGTGCTCGATCGCGATGTTACGGATAAGCTCCATCATGTTTACGGTTTTACCTACACCGGCACCACCGAACAGACCAACTTTACCACCCTTCGCGAATGGGCATACCAGATCGATTACCTTGATGCCGGTTTCCAGCAGCTCGTTAGAAGCCGCCTGGTCAGCATAAGAAGGTGCCTTACGGTGAATAGGCATACGCTCTTCTTCACCAATAGGTCCACACTCATCGATAGGATTACCCAATACATCCATGATGCGACCCAGTGTCGCTGTACCAACAGGCACAGAAACTGGCGCACCAGTATTTACTACTGCCAGACCACGGCTTACACCTTCGGTCTGACCCATAGCAATTGCACGTACAACACCATCACCCAGCTGCTGCTGAACTTCAAGTGTCAGGCCTTTGGCCTCAACAGTCAGTGCATCATAGATCTTCGGTACGCTGTCACGTGGGAATTCCACGTCGACAACTGCGCCGATGATCTGAACAATACGTCCGCTACTCATGTTCGGATCCTCTTAACATTTAAACCTGTTAACTGCCTTATACAGCAGCAGCACCACTCACGATCTCAGAGATTTCCTGAGTAATCGCAGCTTGACGAGCCTTGTTGTAAACCATTTGAAGCTCATCGATTAGGTCACCAGCGTTGTCAGTTGCGTTCTTCATCGCCAGCATTCGTGCTGCCTGTTCACAGGCATTGTTCTCAACCACGGCCTGATAGACCAGGGACTCAATGTAACGAACCAGTAAGCCGTTCAACAGCTCTTTTGCATCGGGTTCGTAGATATAATCCCAGTGATGGTTAAGACGGTCATCATCGTCTTCTGCTTTCAGCGGAAGAATCTGCTCTACCTGTGGCTGCTGAGTCATGGTATTAACGAATTCGTTAGACACCACATACAGCATATCCAGCCTGCCTTCATCGTAAGCATCCAGCATCACTTTAACGGTACCAATCAGCTCAGCTGCTTCAGGCTTATCACCCAGACCAGATTTTGCTGCGGTTACATTACCGCCAAATGTTTTAAAGAAGCTTACAGACTTAGAACCCAATGCACAGATATCCATCTCGATATTCTGTTTATTGAACTCATTCATCTTGGCAATAGCTGCCTTGAACGCGTTAATGTTCAAGCCACCGCAGAGACCACGGTCAGTTGCTACAACAATGAAACCGACACGCTTTACTTCGCGCTGTTGCAGATACAGATGCTTATATTCAGGATTGGATTTCGCCAGGTGCTGAATCACGCCACGGATATTCCGGGCGTAAGGACGGCTTTCCTGCATGCGATCCTGAGCTTTACGCATTTTAGATGCAGCCACCATTTCCATAGCGCTGGTAATCTTACGTGTGCCCTGAATACTGGCTATCTGCGTCTTTATCTCTTTTCCGGCTGCCATAGTTCCACCTATTAAACCTTTACTTAGTTCAGGTCTGCATAATTACTCATACAGACCCCCACTCAAATGAGCTGTTACCAAGTTTGGGTAGATTTGAACTTTTCGATACCAGCCTTGAACTGAGACGCGATCTCGTCATTATAATCGCCGCTATCATTGATCTTACCCATTACATCAGCATACTCGCTGTTGAAGTAAGAGATCAGCGCCGCTTCAAAATCAAGGATCTTGTTCAGGTCGATATCGTTCAGGAAGCCTTCGTTCGCAGCGTACAGACTCAGACCCATATCTGCTACAGACATCGGGGAGTACTGCTTCTGCTTCATCAGCTCGGTTACGCGCTGACCATGCTCAAGCTGAGCACGGGTCGCATCGTCCAGATCAGATGCAAACTGAGCGAATGCCGCCAGTTCACGGTACTGAGCCAGAGCCAGACGTACACCACCACCCAGTTTCTTGATGATCTTAGTCTGAGCTGCACCACCTACACGGGATACAGACAGACCAGCGTTGATCGCCGGACGAATACCTGAGTTAAACAGGTCCGCTTCCAGGAAGATCTGACCATCGGTGATGGAGATAACGTTGGTTGGTACGAATGCAGATACGTCACCACCCTGTGTTTCGATTACTGGCAGTGCAGTCAGGGAACCAGTTTTGCCCTTAACTTCGCCGTTAGTAAACTTCTCAACATAGGTTGGGTTAACGCGTGCAGCACGTTCCAGCAAACGCGAGTGAAGATAGAATACGTCACCTGGGTATGCTTCACGACCCGGTGGGCGGCGTAGCAACAGGGAGATCTGACGGTAAGCCCAGGCTTGTTTAGTCAGGTCATCGTATACGATCAGAGCGTCTTCACCGCGGTCACGGTAGTATTCACCCATAGAACAACCAGCGTATGGCGCCAGGAACTGCATCGCTGCAGGATCAGATGCACCGGCTGCTACTACGATGGTATGTTCCATCGCGCCGTGCTCTTCCAGCTTACGTACAACGTTAGCAATAGTGGACTGCTTCTGTCCGATCGCTACGTAGATACATTTAACGCCGGTACCTTTCTGGTTGATGATAGCGTCAATTGCGATCGCAGATTTACCAATCTGGCGGTCACCGATAATCAGCTCGCGCTGACCACGGCCAACTGGCACCATGGCATCAATGGATTTCAGACCTGTCTGTACAGGCTGATCAACTGATTGACGCTCGATTACACCAGGTGCAACCTTTTCAACAGGGTCAGTCAGTTTAGTTTCAATAGGGCCTTTACCGTCGATCGGGTTACCCAGGGCGTCTACTACACGACCCTGCAGTTCCGGACCAACAGGTACTTCCAGAATTCGGCCAGTACAACGCGCGGTCATACCTTCTACCAGACCCTGATAGTCACCCAGTACTACAGCACCTACAGAGTCACGCTCAAGGTTGAGCGCCATACCGTAGATACCGCCAGGGAATTCAATCATTTCCCCGTACATTACGTCAGCCAGGCCGTGAATCAGGATGATACCGTCAGAAACGCTGACGATAGTACCTTCATTACGGGCTTCAGAAGAGACATCAAGTTTCTCGATGCGGCTCTTAAGAATCTCGCTGATCTCAGATGGATTCAGTTGCTGCATGTTTAATCCTCACACTCAGGAGTTCATTGCTTCGGCTAGCTTAGCCAGTCGAGCACGAATAGAGCCGTCGATAACCATATCGTCGGTTCGAACGATCACACCACCAATAATGGACTTATCCACTTCGGTAGTCAGACTCACTTCGCGGCCCAGCTTGGAGCTCAGTGCCTGAGTTAATTTTTGTTGCTGCTGCTCGCCCAGATCAAAGGCAGTTGTCACACTTACCTCAACAGAATGCTGCTGATTGGCTTTCAACTGTTCAAACTGCGCAGAGATCTCTGGTAACAAAGCCAGACGCTGATTTTCTGCCAGCAAAGAGATAAAGTTCTTTGCTGACGGATCCATCTGCTCTTCGCAGACAGAGATCATTGCCTCAGCTTTCTGCTCGCTGGTCAGTCCGGGGTTACCCAGAACCAGTTTCATCGTCTCATGCTGTGATACTGCAGTTGCAGTTGTCAGCATTTCAGACCACTGGTCCAGGCTACCCGTTTCCACAGCGTGCTCGAAAGCGGCTTTGGTATAAGGCCGAGCGACTGTATTGAGTTCAGCCATCGTAAACCTCGCTTAAAGCTCAGCAGCTAGTTTTTCAACAAGCTGTGCGTGCGCATTAGCGTCAACAGACGCTTCAAGAATTTTCTCAGCACCGGCTACTACAAGAGCAGCAACTTCAGCACGCAGAATTTCTTTGGCACGATTTGCTTCCTGACCGATTTCAGCCTGAGCAGCCGTTACAAGGCGTGCAGCCTCTTCACGTGCTTTCTCTTTTGCTTCATCAACGATCTGGTTAGCTCGCTTATTAGCCTGTTCAATGATGGCGGCTGCTTCTTCCTTGCTCTTACGCATATCAGACATGGCTTTTTCCTGAGCCAGTTCTAAATCACGTTGAGCACGGTCTGCAGCGTCCAGACCTTCTGCAATTTTCTTCTTTCGTTCTACCAGCGCACCAGTAATTGGTGGCCAGATATATTTCATACAAAATACAACGAAGAAGGTAAATGCAATGATCTGACCAAAGATGGTTAGATTGATATTCACGCCATTACCTCTCGCGGTTGTCTTAAAAAGTAGTTACCCATAAAGGGACGTATGTAGCTCTACTTATGCAACAGCGAACAGTACGTACAGACCCAGACCAACACCGATCATAGGTACGGCGTCAACCAGACCCATTACGATGAAGAATTGAGTACGTAGCAGTGGGATCAGCTCTGGCTGACGAGCAGCACCTTCAAGGAACTTACCACCCAGGATGCCGATACCTACAGCGGCGCCTACAGCACCCAGACCCATCATCAGTGCACCAGCGATGTACAGCAATGCCATTTCCATCAGTTTTTCTCCGATATTTAATTGCTAAAGTTTAAGTTTAAAAAGAAATCGTTTAATTATTCAGTTATTACAACTACTTAGTGTTCTTCATGCGCCATGGCCAGATAGACTATCGTCAGAACCATGAAGATGAACGCCTGCAGCGTAATTACCAGAATGTGGAAGATCGCCCATGGCACAGACAATAGCCATTGCGCCCAGAACGGCAGCAGAGCGATCAGAATGAAGATCATCTCACCTGCATACATGTTACCGAACAGTCGCAGAGCCAGTGATACCGGCTTAGCCAACAGGCCTACGATCTCCAGGAACAAGTTGAATGGCAGCATCCATTTACCCAGTGGCTGGAACGCCAGCTCACCCAGGAAACCACCCAGACCCTTCATTTTGATGCTGTAGAACAGAATCAAACCAAACACCGCAATCGCCATACCCAGGGTAGCGTTGATGTCTGTAGTCGGTACGACCTTCATATAGACGTGATGTGGATCAGCGCCGAACGCTTCACCGATCTTCTGAGTCAGGAACGGAATCCAGTCAACCGGAACCAGGTCCATGGTGTTCATCAGGAAGACCCAGACAAAAATAGTCAGTGCCAGAGGGGCAATCAACGCATTTTTGTAGTGGAAAATACTGCTAACGTTGTCCTCGACGAACTCGATGATTACTTCAACGAAGTTCTGAGCGCTGCCTGGCACACCGGAAGTTACTGTTTTAGCAACTTTACGGAACATCCAGATAAAAAACAGGCCCAAACCTACAGACCACAGCATGGTATCAACGTGAATTGCCCAAAATCCCATCGCAGCTGCATCTTCTGCAGTATGAGCAAAGCCCAGACCGTGTTCAGGATGCACACCAAACGTCCAGTTCGTCAGGTGGTGGGATATGTAGGCTGAGGAAGTCATTTCGCTAGCCATTACTATCTCTCTCATTCAAAGTTTTAAGAAACTGTTATTCAGCTTCAGCTGGGCGATAAAGCCTGTCAGCTGAAGCCATATATAAGTGCCAAATAAGGAAAATGGATTCAGAGGCTGAATCAGGATAAACACCGCAATGAAGAGTGCGATGGATAAGCCCATTTTCCATATTTCACTCGCATACAACTGTCTGATAACAGCTCCGGGAGTACTTTTTGCCTGCTGCACAACCAGTGCACGATAGGCAAACACATAGTTGGGAAGCAGAAATATTATCCCGCCACAGAGGGATGACAAGGCTGCAGTCCAGCTATGCAGAAGTAAAATTCCCGCAATTACAACTAAACTAACTATTTGAATCAGGAAGACTTTCCTAAACTGCTTCAAGGCGATACGAGTATGAACGCCAGGTTTCCGGTGCCCTTTTCTCATACAAATACAGCCTCAGTTTCCCTTCATCTGCGTAAATAAAACGTAAACACGTCCTTTCACGGCCAGCGCATTATAGGGGCTTAATGCATCAGCTTCAACACGATTCAGGCCGATTTGCACTTTTGTATTAGAGCCACAGAGTAGAAGAACTAAGTAAATACCCTCATGGCGGTATATGCAGCGATCCCTCGCTGCAAAAAATCCCTTATTATTGTATGGCTTTGAGAATCGCTTCAAATTTTTCGCGGTTTTCGTAAGCGATAGTGATTTTCCCCTTTCCGGACGCATTTTCGCTGATTGAAACCTTGCTGTTCAGACGACTGGAAAGTGAATCGGACAGGTCCTTAAGCAGTGGATCAGACTTTTTAGGCGCCTGTGCTGGCTGGTCTTTCTTCTGCTGCAGCTTGCGAACCAGGTCTTCTGTTTGCCGCACAGACATATTTTTACCGACCACCTCCTTGGCAGCGGTAACCTGTTCCGGGCCATCCATACCCAGCAGAGCCCGTGCATGACCCATTTCAAGATCACCATATTCAAGCATCTTCTTCACCTCATCGGTGAGATGCATCAGGCGCAGCAGGTTAGTTACCGACGAGCGGGACTTACCGACCGCATCAGCGACCTCCTGTTGAGTCAGATCAAACTCGATCTTCAACCGGTCGAGGGCGATCGCTTCTTCCATCGGGTTGAGGTTTTCACGCTGGATATTCTCAATCAGTGCCATCGCAATCGCCGCTTCATCAGGCACATCACGAATGACTGTTGGTATATCTTCAAGACCCGCCATCTGGCTGGCCCGCCAGCGACGCTCACCGGCAATAATCTCATACAGATTTTCAGCCACCGGACGAACAACAATCGGCTGCATAACGCCCTGAGCCCTGATGGAGTTAGCCAGCTCTTCCAGTGCCTGAGGCTCAAGATCCCGCCGGGGCTGATATTTACCCCGTTGAATCTGATCAATCGGCATCAGCCGGTAGCCATCGCCACCGTCTGATTTCGACTCAGTTACAGCATCCTCTGCAAATTTAGTACTGGTTGATAACAGTGCATCCAGCCCCCGTCCTAAACCACGCTTTTTAGCCGCCATCAATCAGCCTTCCTGTTCCTGTTTTTCTGCCTGTTTATCATTCAAACCCGATTTACGAATCAACTCACCCGCTAAAGCCAGATAGGCCACTGATCCCCGGGAGTTTTTATCGTACATCAGTGCCGGCAGCCCATGACTCGGAGCTTCTGCCAGGCGTACGTTACGGGGTATCACTGTGCGGTAGACCTGATCACCAAAATATTCAACCAGATGATCGGATACATCTTTGGTCAGGCTCATACGGGGATCGAACATGGTGCGCAAAATCCCTTCTATCTTCAATTCAGGATTCAGCCGCTTATTAATCTTATTAATCGTTCCCACCAGAGAACTGATGCCCTCCAGTGCATAGTATTCACACTGCATCGGAATAATAACTCCGCTGGAGGCCGCCAGAGCATTGACGGTCAGCAGATTAAGCGAGGGAGGATTATCAATCAGAATAAAATCATAGTTATCCTGCACCTTCTCCAGCGCCATCTTCATCCGGAATTCACGTCTTGGCAGCTGCAGAAGCTCAACTTCAGCGGCCGTCAGATCTCCGTTTGCGCCGACAATATCATAGCCAGCCGGGGCATTTCTGATAATCGACTCTTCCATGCCCGCTTCACCGATAAGCACCTCATACACTGAGTTTTTCAGGTTGTGCTTATCCACACCGCTACCCATGGTAGCGTTGCCCTGTGGGTCCATATCAATCATCAGCACCCGCTTCTTGGTGACTGCCAGTGAAGCCGCCAGATTAACGCAGGTGGTCGTTTTACCCACGCCACCTTTCTGGTTAGTGATGGTTAATATTTTGGTCACGTTCAAGTTCTCCCTAACATCAGCAGATGCCGCTCGCCATCAGTGCCCGGTACTGTTAACCGGATACTCTGACGCAGGTTAATGGACTCGGGTAATAACTCAATCTCTTGTTCAGGATACATCCCTTTCATTGCAAGAAAAACACCCGTATCTGAGCACAGATGTGACGTCCAGTGAAGCATATCCTGTAGTGAAGCAAACGCCCTTGATATAACCCCGTCAAAAGGGGTTTCCGGATGATATTTCTCCACCCGCTCATGGATCACTGTCACATTGTCCAGTCCCAGTTCCGCTTTTGCCTGGAACTGAAAGCGACTTTTTTTGATATTACTGTCCAGCAGAGTAACCGGCAGGTCAGGCAGGCAGATCGCCAGCGGGATGCCCGGCAGACCCGGGCCACTGCCTACGTCGATCAGGTTTTTAACATCGATATAGGGCAACACACTCAGGCTGTCGATCAGATGACGGCTGATCATCTCTTCCGGAGAACGTACCGCCGTCAGGTTAAAAGCCTTATTCCATTTAATCAGCAGCGCATGGTATTTCAGCAGCTGCTCATACTGAGCATCGCTCAGCTGAAGATCGATCTGATGACACTGTTGTTCCAGAAGATTACGGTACTGCTGCATCAAGCCTGAGCCTTTTTATTGATCATCTGTTTCTTTTTCAGGTGAATCAGCAACAGCGATATAGCTGCTGGTGTCATCCCCTGTATCCGTGCCGCCTGAGCAATACTCTCAGGTCTGATCTGTTCCAGTTTGGCGGTCAGCTCATTCGACAGACCACCAACAGAGGCGTAATCGAAATCGATCGGCAGCAGAGTATCTTCCTGACGACGAACCTTATCAATATCCTCTTTCTGACGATCGATATAGCCGGCATACTTAATCTGAATCTCAACCTGCTCCGCCACTTGTGGATCACTCACCTGCTCACCTTTCAGCCCGGCCACAGCGGCGTAATTAAGCTCCGGACGTTTCACCAGGTCCTGCAGGTTATATTCCCGGCTGATCGGCTGCTGTAACTGTGCATTTAAGCGTTCCGCTTCCGGGGTTCCTGGCTGAATCCAGGTTTCCCTGAGGCGCTGATTTTCCAGCTCAATTGCTTCCCGCTTATCGCAGAAACGCTGCCAGCGCTGATCACTGACCAGCCCCAGTTCCCGGCCCTTTTCGGTGAGTCGCAGATCGGCATTGTCTTCCCGCAGAATCAGACGGTACTCAGCACGACTGGTAAACATACGATAAGGTTCAGAGGTTCCTATGGTAATCAGGTCATCCACCAGAACCCCCAGGTATGCTTCATCACGACGCGGATACCACTGCTCCTTATCCTGAGCTCGCAACGCAGCATTAACCCCTGCCAGCAACCCCTGAGCACCGGCTTCTTCATAACCGGTGGTGCCGTTGATCTGACCGGCAAAGTAAAGACCATTGATCACTTTGGTTTCCAGAGTGTGCTTCAGATCCTGCGGATTGAAGTAATCGTACTCAATGGCATAACCCGGTCGGGTAATAAAAGCGTTTTCAAACCCTTTGATGGAACGTACCGCCGCCAGCTGAATATCAAATGGCAGACTGGTCGATATACCGTTCGGATACAGTTCATGGGTGGTCAGACCTTCCGGCTCGACAAACACCTGATGGCTGGTCTTATCGGCAAAGCGAACAATCTTATCTTCCACCGATGGACAGTAGCGCGGACCTACACCGTCGATGACACCGGTATACATCGGTGAACGATCCAGCCCGGAACGCAGAATATCATGGGTGCGCTCATTGGTATGGGTAATGTAGCAGCTGATCTGAGGTGGATGGTCTGCCAGCGATCCCATAAATGACATCACCGGTGTCGGTGTATCACCCGGCTGTTCCTGCATCGCACTGAAATCCACACTGCGTGCATCAATCCGTGGCGGTGTGCCGGTTTTTAGCCGGTCAACCCTTAGTGGTAATTCCCGCAACCGGTCAGCCAGTGCGATCGACGGCGGATCTCCGGCACGCCCCCCTGAATAATTATCCAGGCCAATATGGATCTTACCGCCAAGAAATGTTCCAACGGTAAGCACAATATTGTTCGCAAAGAATCGTAATCCGGACTGAGTTATCACCCCTTTAACTGATTCCCCTTCGACAATCAGATCATCGACCGCTTGTTGGAACAATTGCAGATTTGGCTGGTTTTCCAGAATAGTGCGGATAGCGGCTTTATACAGAATACGATCAGCCTGTGCACGGGTAGCACGTACAGCCGGACCTTTGCGCGAGTTCAGAGTACGGAACTGAATACCGCCCTTATCGGTGGCAATTGCCATTGCTCCGCCTAACGCATCGATCTCTTTAACCAGATGACTTTTACCAATACCCCCGATAGCCGGGTTACAGGACATCTGGCCCAGGGTTTCGATGTTATGGGTTAACAGCAGAGTTTTAACGCCTGTACGGGCTGCGGCTAACGCTGCCTCGGTTCCGGCATGGCCACCACCAATTACAATCACATCAAAGTGGTCGGGATAGTCCACTCACTTAACCTCATTATTTAATTGAAGAGAGCCTGTGTTGTTATGCCTGAAGGCAGTGGCTCAGAAAAAGGCGCTAAGTATAAACCTAAGGGGTCAATATAGAAATGGTTAAACTTTGTACACCTTTTAATCTGTTCGCTTTTCTTTATGTTTTATATATAAGTTAAATATGTTCTTAAGATATGTTTTTTATTTTTATGTTTATTATTAAACAGCATGTTTTCAGTTGATAACCTATTTTACTGTTTGTATATCATGTACTTATGACACTTATAAAGCTGTAGGATAACTGCGGTTAACCTCTTAACAGGGTGTCACAGAGCTGTGCGTAACTCGGCTGTTTATACACAGGTGCTATTGTGCACAGGTTTGTTAAGGGGTTGTTCCCATACAGTTATACAGTTTACACACAGGGTTTGGTGGATAAATTTATCTGTTCAGGCTGTTTTTTCTGAAATCAGTTCCGATGACTTCGTGAAGGTGAATTCAGAACTTTCAGGCTGGGATAACTTATCTGAACACCCATTCCTGGTTGTGAGCTGAATGAACCCTTTCTGCCGCTTTTCCACAGTCTCGAGAAAGCTTTTTCCCGTTAACTATATAGATAACAGTATATTAGAGCTCAGAGTGGTGCTGTATTTATGGTTCCGGCAGGGGGAGTCCCGGTGTCTGCAGACCCGGGAGGTGACTTTAGCATAAACAGGACTGAATACGATAAGCACCGGATCTGCACAGCTTATTTGTGCTTAATCCAATGCTTATTCACAGGTTTGTGTGAATAAAAATTTACAAAAATAGTGTTTTATTTTTAAGTTGTTGAAAAATAAGGATAATGTTATTTGGTTTTTTTTGGAACTGTTGGTAACTATGTAGAATAGATAGCTGTGCATAGATTTGTCAGGGCAGAGGCAACGGCTGTTAATAATTCAGGCCGATAGTGTCGGCAGGTAGCTTATTTTTTGAGGGGAAGTTATACAGAGTGGGTTTTCTGCGAATGCTTTGAAGAGAGGTCTTTGGAAAGGGACGATCAGAGATCGACCCCATTTTGATTAAGCCACTGCTTTAGTTGTCCCAGTGGCAGAGCACCACTGATCCTGGCAACTTCCTTACCCTGCTTAAACAGAATCAGAGTGGGGATTGAGCGAATCTGTAGTTGTGCCGCGATATTCTGTTCCGCCTCTGTATCGAGCTTTGCCAGCCTGACAGACGGTTCAAATTGTCCTGCAGCCTGCTCAAAAACCGGTGAAAACTGTTTGCACGGCCCGCACCAGCTGGCCCAGCAATCAATCAGAACCGGAATATCATTGCGACTGACCATACTCTGATAATTTGCTGCGGTCAGATCTACCGGTTTGCCCTGGAACAGAGGCTGCTTACACTTACCGCATTTGGGGCCATCGGCGAGACGTGCCGTCGGGACTTTATTGGTTGCAAAGCACTGTGGACAACTTATATTTGAGTTCATAGTGAGTCCTTACTTTTTATCAACGTATCGTAATATCTACTTGCCTATACAGAATGAGCTGAAAATTCGTCCCAGCAGATCGTCTGAGCTGAACTCTCCGGTGATCTCGCTCAGGTGTTGTTGTGCCTGACGCAGATCTTCCGCCAGTAACTCTCCCGCTCCACCGTAGATCAGTTGCTCCTGACCGGTTAACAGTAAGCTTTCAGCCCGGTTCAGCGCATCAATATGCCGGCGCCGGGCGAGAAATCCACCCTCGGTAGTATTAGCATAGCCCATACAGTCTTTCAGATGCTGACGCAGATTGTCGATACCGACATCTGCTTTGGCAGACAGGGAGATCAGCGTATGACCATCATGTTCACCGATAACTGGCTGTTCGGATGTCAGATCACATTTATTGCGGATCACGGTGATCTTGCTTCTGTCTTCTAAGCGGCTGACGAATTCAGGCCATATCTGTTCCGGGTCATCGGTGGCGGTGGTTGAACCATCCACCATCAGCAGCACCCGGTCGGCTTTCTGAATCTCATCCCAGGCACGGCTGATACCGATCCGTTCAACTTCATCGGGAGCATCCCGCAGGCCCGCGGTATCGATAATATGCAGTGGCATACCATCGATATGGATATGTTCCCGCAGAACATCCCGGGTGGTCCCCGCGATATCGGTGACAATCGCAGAGTCTTTACCCGCCAGAGCATTGAGCAGGCTGGATTTACCGGCATTGGGACGACCGGCAATTACCACGCTCATTCCTTCGCGGATGATACTGCCCTGCCGGGCTTCCTGCTTAACCTCTGCCAGCTTATCAATGATCTGTTGCAGGTCTCCGGCAACCTTTCCATCGGCAAGAAAGTCGATCTCCTCTTCCGGGAAATCGATCGCAGCTTCGACATAGATGCGCAGCCGGGTCAGCGCTTCAACCAGCTGGTGAACACGATCAGAGAAGGCTCCCTGCAGTGATTTCAGAGCGCAGCGGGCGGCCTGTTCTGAACTGGAATCAATCAGATCAGCAATCGCTTCGGCCTGAGTCAGATCAAGTTTGTCGTTGAGAAAGGCCCGCTCAGAAAACTCACCGGGGTTTGCCAGTCGGGCACCGCATTCCACCACCCGGCGCAGAATAAAATCCATAATGATCGGACCGCCGTGGCCCTGCAGTTCCAGTACATCTTCACCGGTAAAGGAGTTTGGTCCCGGAAAATAGAGAGCCAGTCCCTGATCCAGCTGATTGTCATCGGCATCAAAAAAAGGCCCATAGTGGGCATAGCGAGGTTTGGGCACAAACCCCACCACTTGCTCGGCGATAGTTGAAGCCAGCTTTCCTGAGACCCGAACAATACCCACGCCTCCGCGTCCGGGCGGGGTGGCTTGTGCGGCGATGGTGTCCTGGTTAATCAGCGTCATTGAGTCTTTTATCCGAAATTTATCAGTCTGGAAATTGAGCGAACTTTAACATATTTACCAGATCGGTAGGAGCTGCTTCCAGCAGCGATTGATCGCCATGCAGGATGTATCGCTGCTGGAAGCAGCTCCTACACGAGTAGAAAAACAGATAATTCAGACGTAAAAAAGGCCTCATAAGAGGCCTTTTATATTCATTAGTGAAGACTTACTTACTACTGCCTTCACCTTCGATCTGTTTGTTGATCAGGTACTGTTGAGCAATCGACAGTATGTTGTTTACCAGCCAGTACAGAACCAGACCTGCCGGGAACCACAGGAAGAAGAAGGTGAAGACGATTGGCAACATCTTCATAATCTTCGCCTGCATCGGATCGGGAGGTGTCGGGTTCAGCAGCTGCTGAATAAACATCGTCGCACCCATCAGGATCGGCAGCATAAAGTAGGGATCCATCACTGACAGGTCATTGATCCACAGCGCGAATGGTGCATGACGCAGCTCAACCGATTCCATCAGTACCCAGTATAATGCGATAAAGATTGGCATCTGAGCCACAATCGGCAGACAGCCACCCAGCGGGTTGATCTTCTCTTTTTTGTACAGCTCCATCATCGCCTGAGACATCTTCTGGCGGTCATCACCATGCAGCTCTTTCAGACGAGTCATCTCAGGGCCAAACTTACGCATTTTGGCCATCGATTTAAATGCTTTAGCATTCACCTGGAACAACAGCGCTTTAACGATGATGGTAATAAAGATGATCGATACACCCCAGTTACCGACATAGCTGTGTATCTGTTTCAGTAGCCAGGCCAATGGTGAGGCGATAAACCAGAGAATGCCGTAATCAACGGTCAGTTCCAGGTTCGGCGCAGCCTGTTCCAGCAGATCAGTGTCTTTAGGACCCGCATAAAAGTCGGCACTGACGGTCTTACTTTCGCCCGGGGCTACGCTGAACTCAGGCGAAACAAAACCGGCAATATAGTTACCGTTGGTTACCCGGCTGCTGTAACTGTATTCAGCTCCTGCCGCGGGAATCCATGCACTGAGGAAGTAGTGCTGAGACATCGCTACCCAGCCATCGGCACTGACTTTTTTAAAGTTTTCCTTCTGCATATCATCGAAGGAGAATTTTTCATAGTGCTCATCAACCGTCGAGAATACCGCACCCAGAAACGCCTGCATGCCCATACTGGTGGTTTGTGACGGATCCTGCGAGCCATCTCGTTTGATCTGACCGAACAGCTTAGCCTGCCAGTTTTCGGAAGAACCATTGGTGACCAGGAAGTCCTGTTTAATTTCGTAGCTGCCAGGGGTGAAAATGAAGCGCTTGGTAACAACGACACCGTCATCACCGTTATGCACCAGATCAACGGTCAGCGTGTCGCCGTCCAGCTGATAGCTGTTTTTCGCAGTGGTGTATTGTGGACGACCGTCTTTTTTAGCATCGAGTCCATCTTTACCGATCAGGCCACTCTGTGAAACATAGGTACGGTTACCATTCTGTTCCAGCAATATAAAGGGCTTATCATCATTCAGTGCGGCTTTGTGTTTCGGCAGCGCCAGCTCAATAATATCGCCACCTTTAGTATCAATCAGTAGCTCAAGAACATCGGTCTTAACTGAAACCAGTTGCTGTTGGGCAACGGCTGTGGCTGATTTGGCTTCGGGCAGATCGCTATTGGCAGAGGCTTCAGTAGTAGTAGAAGGCAGATCACTACCTTGTGCCGTAACCGTATCGTTACTGGACTGATATGCTGAAACAGACCCGGGTTGGGCATCCGCTATCGGCTGAACCCCGTAGTCCTGGTTCCATTGAAGCACCAGCATATAGGAGATAATTGCCAGTGCTGCGATCAATATAATGCGCTGTACATCCATGGTTTCTGGACCATTCAGTTATGAGTTTGAATTTGATTTGTCAGATTTTGCCTTGGCACGGCCAATCAGTCGGTTCCAGCTCTTATTAATAAGGGCATGAACTTCGCTGTTATCAATATCTCCCAGACCTTGTCTGGCCAGAATTACGATATCGACATTTGGCAGCTTATGCTGATTAAGACGGAAAGACTCGCGAATGATACGCCGAACGCGGTTACGATTAACAGCTAAACGGATATTTTTTTTGGAGAAAACAAAGCCGACGCGGGGATGATCAAGATCGTTTGGACGGGCAAGGATCAACAGATGTTTATCTGACACCTTGAGGCTGGCTCGGCTGAATACCTGTTTAAAATCCCCACCAGTTAACAGTCTTAACTGGCGGGGATAGCTGAATTCATTCATTCAGAGAGCCTGACAGGCAAAAAAATTATGCTGACAGACGCTTACGGCCTTTAGCACGACGACGGTTAATTACAGCACGGCCGTTCTTAGTTGCCATACGTGCACGGAAACCGTGAGTGCGTTTACGCTTAAGGTTACTTGGTTGAAATGTTCTTTTCATTGGTCAGTCCTACTAACATACAGTGTGGTGGTATCAGTAAGGTTGGCTGAATCCCACGGTCAAAAACAGACGCGAAATGATAGAGAAAAGATATTCGTTTTGCAAACAATTCCTGACATCAATCGTAAAAAACCTGTTCAGGTTGTGTCTGGCAGATAATACAGCAGAGAGAGATGGGGATGAAGTTATCCTGCGGTGAGTTTTTCAGATATGCACAATTTTTTGTGCTTAACTAAGATAATTTAATAAAAAACAATATGATAGGCTGTTGATAGGTCTGAATATTAACTGTTTTTAAATTATGGATAGTTTTTCGCAGCCACCTCTGTTTCCCGCGTAAACTGTGGAATCTTTGCTAATTGTTTGAAAAACCTGCAAAAAAGAATTAGTAACAGATTGCTTCTAACTGTGGATAAGCAGACGTTTAAAGGGTATTATCTGCTAATATTTTTTACGTTTACGGTCTTGTTCTCGATCACTCAGTTGCAGTGAAAACAGAGGATGTTTAAGGATTAGCTATGTCGGCTGAGTTGTGGGAACAGTGTCTTCAAAATCTTCAGGATGAGTTCCCCTCACAACAATACAATACCTGGATCAGGCCTCTGAAGGTTTCTCCTGAGTCTGACGCCGGGTTGATATTGCTGGCGCCTAACCGTTTTGTTAAAGACTGGGTGAGCGATAAATACCTTAATCGGATCCGTGAGATTGTTAATACCGTCAGCGGAGATATCGCCGCCAAAGTGAGTATCGACATTGCCGGACGTGCTAACGGTTTTTCCCAGCGCCCGGCGCGCCCTGCTCCTCCAGCGGCACCTGCCCGTCGACCGGCCAGCCGCTTCGATGACGCTGAACCGTTTTCATCAGCCTATGAGTCTCAGAACCGCTTTGAAAACCGGCCTCAGCCCGCTGCTAAGAAACAGCTGATCGAGGAAAATGCACCGCTGCAGCTGGCGATTGATGACAGCAGCTTCCAGCCGATCAATCATCGCGAAATTATTGTTCCGCCTTCGGTTCAGTCCACTGCGTCACGTAATGTCGATGTCGAAGGCAGTGTGCGTCACCAGTCCAACCTGAATCAGTCATTTACTTTTAACTCTTTTGTTCAGGGTAAGTCTAACCAGCTGGCGCTGGCTGCGGCACAACAGGTGGCGGATAACCCCGGCGGCTCTTACAACCCACTGTTTATATATGGTGGCGTGGGTCTGGGTAAAACCCACCTGATGCATGCGGTGGGGATGGAGATGTTGCAGCGTAATCCGAAAGCCAAGATTGTATATCTGCATTCAGAACGGTTTGTGGCGGATATGGTGAAGGCGCTGCAGCTGAACGCGATCAACGACTTTAAACGTTACTACCGCTCGGTTGATGCACTGCTGATAGACGATATTCAGTTCTTTGCCGGTAAAGAGCGTTCCCAGGAAGAGTTCTTCCACACCTTTAATGCGCTGCTGGAGGGAGGACAACAGATGATCCTCACCAGTGACCGCTATCCGAAAGAGATTAATGGTGTTGAGGAGAGACTTAAATCCCGCTTTGGCTGGGGTCTGACGGTGGCGATTGAACCGCCGGAGCTGGAAACCCGGGTGGCGATCCTGATGAAAAAGGCTGAAGAAGCCCAGGTGCGTCTGCCGGATGACTCGGCTTT
Organism: Oceanospirillales bacterium; assembly: GCA_018223185.1. Lineage (GTDB taxonomy): Bacteria > Pseudomonadota > Gammaproteobacteria > Pseudomonadales > Balneatricaceae > Amphritea. The sequence goes on from JAAEYW010000022.1 coordinate 74,736, forward strand.
CTTCCTGGCGCAAAAGATTCGCTCCAACGTCCGTGAGCTTGAAGGGGCGCTGAAACGGGTGATTGCAAATGCCCATTTCACCGGAAATGCGATAACCACACCTTTTATTAAAGAATCACTGAAAGACCTGCTGGCATTGCAGGATAAACAGGTTAGTATTGATAACATTCAGCGGGTTGTAGCCGATTACTATAAGATAAAAGTATCGGACCTGCTTTCGAAACGACGCAGTCGTTCTGTGGCCCGGCCGAGACAGGTTGCTATGACTCTGTCTAAAGAGCTGACCAATCACAGCTTGCCTGAGATAGGTGATGCTTTTGGTGGACGGGACCATACGACGGTACTGCATGGTTGCCGTAAAGTAGCGTCGCTGCGTGAGACCGATACGGATATAAGAGAGGATTATCAGAATCTGTTGCGTCATCTGACCGCGTAACAGTCTGATCAATTAAGGGTAGCAAAAAGATGAAATTTGTTATTTCGCGAGAAGCGCTAATTAAACCCCTGCAGTTAGTTGCAGGTGTTGTGGAACGTCGTCAGACTCTGCCAGTGCTTTCCAACATCCTGCTGGTTGCAGAGGGTGATCAGTTGTCGATGACCGGTACCGATCTGGAAGTTGAACTGGTTGGCCGGGTGCAGCTGGACGAGCCGGCTGAGGCAGGTTCGATCACAGTTCCGGCACGGAAACTGATGGATATCTGTAAATCCCTGCCAGACTCGGCACAGATCGAGCTGACCCTCACCGGTCAGAAGATGGTGATCAAAGCGGGACGCAGTCGTTTCACACTCTCTACCCTGCCAGCGGCTGAATTCCCCAATGTTGAAGATAGTCCTGAATCATTTGAGCTGAATGTACTGCAGAGTCAGTTGCGCCATCTGATTGATCAGACTGGTTTCTCCATGGCACAGCAGGATGTTCGCTATTACCTCAATGGTATGCTGCTGGAGATCACCGAGAACAGTCTGCGGGCAGTCTCTACCGATGGTCACCGTCTGGCGACCAGCGTTGCTGAGGTCGACACCAACGGCCCGGCTAACCATCAGTTTATCGTGCCGCGTAAAGGTATCCTCGAGCTGGCTCGTCTGTTACAGAGCGGTGATGATCAGGTCAAACTGGTGGTCGGCGCCAACCATATCCGCGCCCATGCCGGTGACTTTACCTTCACTTCTAAACTGGTTGATGGCAAGTTCCCCGATTATCAGCGCGTTATTCCGCAAGGTGGCGACAAGTTTATGCTTGGCACCCGTCAGGAGCTGCGCCAGGTATTCAGCCGGATTGCGATTTTGTCGAACGAGAAATATCGCGGTGTACGTTTGTCCCTGACCAACGGTTATCTGCAGGTTATGGCTAATAACCCCGAACAGGAAGAGGCAGAAGAGACCGTTGCCGTGGACTATGAAGGCGATAGCCTGGAGATCGGCTTCAACGTCAACTATCTGTTGGATGTACTGTCGATAGTCAGCTCTGAGGTGGTTCGCTTTACCCTCGCCGACTCTAACAGCAGCGCGCTGATCGAGGGGCTGGACGATGCCAACTCCCTCTATGTTGTGATGCCGATGCGGATGTGATTCTGTCAGGGGGCCTCAGGCCCCTTCCTATACCTCCCCCCCTATATGCCGATAACCCAACTCAATATTCGTGCGGTTCGCAATCTCAGCGACCTTAGTCTGTCTCCTTCACCCGGCATCAATATTATCTACGGTGCCAATGGCAGTGGCAAAAGCAGTGTGCTTGAAGCGATCCATCTGCTGGGCTTATGCCGCTCTTTTCGCACGAATAAACTCAATCATCTGATCCAGACCGGCTCGCAGCGCTGCACCGTGTTTGCGCAGCTGGATGCGATGGGCAACGGCGTTAGTCAGCGGCTCGGTGTTGAGCGTAATCTGGAGGGTGATTGCCGCATCCGCTATGGCGGCAACAACATCGATATCACCACCCTCGCTGAGCTGTTACCGATCCAGGTAATCAACTCAGAAACCTTTATGATTCTGGAAGGAAGCCCGGCTGTCAGACGGCAGTTTCTTGACTGGGGTACATTTCATTCAAATCCTGAATTTATAAGGCTTTGGCGTGGTTTCAGACGGGTATTAAAACAGAGAAACTCTCTGCTGAAATATGGTAAAATTGAGCAACGGATTCGGGCGGTCTGGGACCGGGAATATATTACCTATGCTGAACAGCTGAATACGCTTCGTGAGCAGTATATTGAAGCATTAAAACCCGAATTTGATCTGATCCTTGCTGATCTGCTTGAAGGCGTCAGCATCGATCTGAGTTTTAGTCCCGGATGGGATAAAAAACGCGGCCTTGATCAGGTGCTGGATGACAACTTTGAGCGCGATCTGCGCCAGGGTTATACCAGTGCCGGACCCCAACGGGCCGACCTGCGACTTAAGGTTGATGGACACACTGCTGCTGAACGTCTCTCCAGGGGACAGAAAAAGGTGGTGGTGAGCGCTCTTAAGCTGGCGCAGGGCGTTTTATTTTACAAGTTGAACAGTCGGGCCTGTATCTATCTGATTGATGACCTTCCGTCAGAGCTGGATCAGCACCATAGCCGACTGTTCTGTAACTATTTAGAAAAAACGGCCAGTCAGTGCTTTATCACCTGTGTTGATAAAGATGCACTGACCGGTTACTGGTCCGACCAGGCCGGGTTATGTTTTTTCAACATACAAGAAGGGTGCGTTTAGCACTCAGTAAGACAGCCAGGAGATCTGAATGAGCGGCGAAAATCACGAATACGATTCTTCCAGTATTAAAGTCCTTAAGGGACTTGATGCGGTTCGTAAGCGCCCGGGAATGTATATAGGCGATACCGACGACGGTACTGGTCTGCATCATATGGTTTTCGAGATTGTGGATAACTCGATCGATGAAGCTCTGGCTGGACACTGTAGCGAGATCAAGGTGGTTATCCATGGGGATAACAGTGTCACCGTATCGGATAATGGCCGGGGTATCCCCACCGATATGCACGAAGAGGAAGGCGTATCCGCCGCTGAAGTTATCATGACCGTGTTGCATGCCGGCGGTAAGTTTGATGATAATTCCTATAAAGTCTCCGGTGGTTTGCACGGTGTGGGTGTTTCTGTGGTTAACGCTCTGTCCGCTGAGCTTAAACTGACCATCCGCCGTAAAGGTGAAGTCTTTGAGCAGACCTATCATCACGGTGTGCCCGATGAGCCGCTGAAAGTGGTGGGTCAGACCGAGACATCCGGTACCTCTGTGCGCTTCTGGCCCTCTGAAGAGACCTTCCACAACCAGCTGGAGTTTAAATTCGATATTCTGGCTAAACGTCTGCGGGAACTGTCCTTCCTTAACTCCGGTGTTGCTATCCGGCTGAAGGATGAGCGTAGCGGTGAAGAGGAGCTGTTTGCTTACGAAGGAGGTCTGAGTTCGTTTGTTGATTATCTCAATACCAACAAGACCCCGGCGAACAAGATGTTCCACATCAACGTGATGCATGAAAACGGCGTTGGCGTTGAAGTGGCGATGCAGTGGAACGACAGCTATCAGGAAAGTATCCACGCCTTCACCAACAACATTCCCCAGCGTGATGGGGGTACCCACCTGTCCGGTTTCCGCACCGCCCTCACCCGGGCGTTGAACAACTATATCGAAGCCGAAAAGCTTAACAAAAATGGCAAAGGCAACACCACCGGCGATGATTGTCGCGAAGGTCTGACCGCTATCGTCTCGGTTAAAGTGCCCGACCCTAAGTTCTCCTCCCAGACCAAAGATAAACTGGTCTCCTCGGAGGTGAAAACAGCGGTTGAGCAGGCAATGTATGAGCAGCTTAACGATTACCTGCAGGAAAACCCACAGGACGCCAAAGCGGTGGTCATGAAGATGATCGATGCTGCCCGTGCCCGTGAAGCGGCCCGTAAGGCCCGCGAGATGACCCGTCGTAAAGGCGCGCTGGATATTGCCGGTCTGCCCGGCAAGCTGGCAGACTGTCAGGAGAAAGACCCGGCCCTTTCCGAAATTTACCTCGTGGAGGGTGATTCTGCGGGCGGTTCTGCCAAGCAGGGTCGCAACCGTAAGTCACAGGCGATTCTGCCGCTTAAGGGTAAGATCCTGAACGTCGAGAAAGCCCGTTTTGACAAGATGCTGGCCTCTGCCGAGGTTGGCACCCTGATCACCGCACTGGGTACCGGTATCGGCCGTGAAGAGTTTAACCCTGATAAGCTGCGATACCACTCTATCATCATCATGACCGATGCCGACGTGGATGGATCACACATCCGTACCCTGCTGCTAACCTTCTTCTTCCGGCAGATGCCTGAGATCATCGAACGCGGCCATGTGTTTATCGCCCAGCCACCTCTCTACAAGATCAAAAAAGGCAAGCAGGAACAGTATCTCAAAGATGATGATGCTCTGGAAAACTACCTGCTCCAGGGCGCACTGGAAGGCGCATCAATGCATGTAAATGCCGATGCACCACCGATCAGCGGTACCGGCTTTGAAGAGATCGTTAACCGTTACCGTGCTGTTGATAAGATGCTTACCCGCCTGTCGCGTCTCTATCCGGAACCGATTCTGCGTCAGATGGTGTATACACCACGCCTGACACAGGATGACCTGAAAGATGAACAGAAAGTCGCCGAATGGATCGACAGGGTCTGTGACGGACTGGGTGATACCCTGGATGGTGGTGATGTTTACACTTCCTCCGCGGCTGAAGATATGGAACACCAGGGCGTTTTCCTGCCAAGCGTTAAGGTGATTCAGCACGGTGTCAGCCACCACTACACCTTCGACCAGTCATTCTTCGAATCCAAGGATTACGCTGCCCTGACCAATCTGGGCGACACCCTGGACGGGCTGCTGGAAGAGACCGCCTACTTCAAGCGTGGCGAGCGCACCCTGCCCACCACCGACTTTACTGCCGGTCTTAACTGGCTGATGGAACAGTCCAAGCGTGGCTACTACATCCAGCGCTATAAGGGTCTGGGTGAGATGAACCCGGAACAGCTGTGGGAAACCACCATGGACCCGGAACAGCGCCGTATGCTGCGCGTCACCATCGACGATGCGATCGCCGCAGACCTGCTGTTCACCACCCTCATGGGTGATGAAGTAGAACCGCGCCGTGACTTTATTGAGACTAATGCGCTGAACGTATCCAATCTGGATATCTGATGGGTTGTATCAAATCTAATATCTAGTGGATGCCGTCTCATTTGAGATGATATGAAAACTAAAAAGCAGCCGATTGGTTGCTTTTTAGTTTCTTAGGATAGGGCTTCTTTGTGTGGACACAGGGAGAAATCTTTTTTGCAGCACTAAGTAGTCATAAAGGACCAGGAACTCAGCTTTCTACTACAACACGATATCGACCCGCCTTCTTCGCTGCATACAGCGCCATGTCAGCGCTAAGCAACACACCTTTTAAGTCTGCATGGTTAGATGCACATGCAAGTCCAGCGCTGAATGTAACTGGCCTGTCAATGCAGTTTGGAGAGGTATATCCGGCTAAAAGCGCTGACATCTTATGTTCAGCGTCTACCAGTGTTGTCTCAGGCAAAGCTATCAAAAACTCCTCTCCACCCATTCGGCCTAAAAGGTCTGATGACCGAAGCGAGTTCTGTAGGTAATTGGATAAATGTACTAAGACTTCGTCTCCAGCCACATGTCCATAATCATCATTTACCTGTTTGAAGAAATCGACATCCAGCATTGCTATGCTTAGCGGTTTAGAATGCCGTTTTGAATGGTCAAAGTATTTCAATAGCTCGTTATCTACATAACGCCTATTTCCAATACCCGTAAGAGAGTCTGTTATGCTTTGCTCGTGAAGCTGTCTGCTTGTGTCACGAAGCTGCTCTTCCATCAGGTAGTGGCTGGATAAGTCCTTGTAGAGCCAAACTAAGCCAACGTACGTATTCTGGTCGTAAATCGGTATAAAGTCTCGCTCAAGATGTTTGCCACACACCATCTCTAAATATTCACGTTCAACGGGCAATTTTTTGGCGAGAATTTCCTCAATCCGGTTAACAAACGCATAAGAATCTACAAAGAGGTGTTTCACATGATGGGCAGAATCAGAGCAATCTGTTCCGATTAGTGATCCAGGCGAAACAGGCAAGTTGAAAAGATCACAAAATGCCTGATTCACTAATGATATTTCTCTGCGCTCATTCTCAACCAGAATGGCATCGTTCATCTGCTCGATGAATGTCTTGTATCGGTACCAGTCCGCTGACTTGAAAGCCACAGTGTCTCCCCGATTTAATCCGAGCTACAGAAAATGGATCGAAAGTTTCTATGATGTACGTTGTTGAATAATAACATACCTGCTTCAGGTCGATTTTCATAATCAAATCTCGCAGGTAAATGACGCTTAATTATAATTAAGCCGGAATCAGAGTTGGAATCGCCATCAGTTTTCTAGATACTTTTCCGTCACAAGAAATGGCTGATTTGGGCGTGTATCGCTGTGATCATCGGCTTATATCCTACGATTTTTCTCTATTTAAAAGCGTTCAGAATAGTCATCAGTTTTAAAAAATTAAACAAATGTTTCATCTTGTCTAGCTATATTAATAATAGAATATATATTATCAATATAGCGTTTTTTAGTAGAATTTTACATAGGTTTAATCTAGGGAAGGTGCGATTAAGTGCCCAAGTTTTGCTTAATTCGCTGATTTCAGCGGA
>JAAEYW010000023.1 GCA_018223185.1 Oceanospirillales bacterium
TCCGCTGAAATCAGCGAATTAAGCAAAACTTGGGCACTTAATCGCACCTTCCCTAATATTCGAGGCCATTACATATTCTGTGAGAATGTCTGTTATCTATTTCAAGCTAAGCGAGCTTTGACCGCTTTGAAGGTAATTTGAAAGTAATAAGCGCCACGGTAAAGTTCTCAGACCATAACGACTATGGCCTGAGAACAACACAAAAGTGACGTGTTAACCGTGAGACCGGTTATTCCGGCTTCAGAACCAGATGACCGACCGCGGTGTTGGAGCCCGGTACGTGATAGTGACGGTGTAACGGCTTAACATGATCACCTAATGCACCGCGCATAATCAGCCACATAACCAGTTCAATGCCTTCAGAACCCGCCTCACGCAGATATTCAATGTGAGGCATATCTCTTAACCGTTGTGGGTTTGCAGTCAGGTCGTCCAGAAATGCATTATCAAACTCTTTGTTGATGAGGCCTGCCCGTGGCCCCTGTAACTGATGGCTCATGCCACCGGTTCCCCAAATTTGTACATTGAGGTCTTCAGGGTAGCTTTCCACGGCGCGGGCTATTGCCTCGCCTAACATCCAGCAGCGATTTCCTGTGGGCGGCGGGTATTGCACAACATTGACGGCAATCGGAACGACTTTTACCGGCCAGGCGTCTGGCTGACCAAACATCAGCGACATAGGCACGGTCAGACCATGGTCAACATCCATTTTGTTGATAATGGTCAGGTCAAATTCATCTAAGATACAGGACTGAGCGATGTGCCAGGCCAGATCCGGCTCGCCAACGACGGTAGGCACGGGTCTTGGTCCCCAGCCCTCATCTGCTGACTGATATTGCTCAGCACAGCCAATCGCAAAGGTCGGAATAAAATCCATTGAGAAGGCTGAGGCGTGATCGTTGTAGACCAGAATAACAACATCGGGCTTCTCTTCTTTCAGCCACTGTTTAGTCCACTCATAGCCTTCAAAAACAGGTTTCCAATAAGCGTCTTCAGTTTTGCCATTATCAATCGCCGCGCCAATGGCAGGTACATGGCTGCTGGCGATGGCTGCAGTAATTCGTGCCATGATTAATTCCCATCCTTTATTGAACGCAGACCCTCAGGAGAGCGGCCACCGGCTATCATCATTGCCTGATAGTCTTCAGGCGTCATGCCGGTCATGGTGCCTACTGCCTGTAAGAAGCTCAGACCATCCGTTGAAAACACTTTAGCCAGAAAGTAAATGTTGCCGCCTTCATCAAGCGCAGCATTATAGTCGCGCTTAAGAATGGTCTGCTTCTGAGCTTCCGTCATGGGCCATTCATCCAGGTAGACCCGCTCATCCGCTTTAAAGCGCTCGCGGTTTTCCGGTTTCATCAGGCTCATGCAAAACTGATTTAACCAATAGCCTTTTCGGCCTCGCTGGGCGGTATATACGCGGGTGCCCGGTATATCTTCGAACTCCGCAAGATATTCATGAATTGTTTGTTTCATTATATTTTTCTCATTTTCCACAGCTATAGAACGCACATCGCTCGCCCCGAAAATTGTCAGTATCGATCTGATCAGAGCGTTGAATTGCTATTTTCCTCACTTCAAAGGTGTCGCCCCAAGTCAGTAAAATAGCTAAACGATGGATGGAAATAGTATAGGGTATCGAAAAGGCTAACCCAATAAACAGGAGTCCGTATACGGCTTGTCAATCATTCAATTTTTGCGTATCGCTATAAGTAATCAGCTTCGCTTGAACCATCCCTTCATATTTTCCCGTTTTTGATATAACACCGAGTAGCTTAGCAGGCCGATAATCACCCCCCAGAAGGCGGCCCCAATACCCAGATAGCTCATCCCTGACGCAGTGACGACAAAGGTGATCAGCGAGGCTTCAAAGTGTGAGGTTTCCTGAGCTGCACCCAGCAGGTTGCTGGAAATAGCGCCCAGCAGCGCAAGCCCAGCAAGTACTTCGACGAAATGCTCAGGCAGTGCGGCTAACAGGGCGATGATCGTGCCTGAAAAGGTCGCGCCGATAAGATAGAACACGCCATTCGATACCCCCGCAATATAGCGTTTTGCCGGGTCCGGATGGGCATCTTCTCCGGTACAGAGTGCCGCAGTGATGGCTGCAATCACTGTGGTAATGCCACCAAACAGGGCGGTAATCACCGATATGGCACCGGTACAGATGAAAATGGGCCGGGCGGGAGTATTAAATCCTGACGCTTTAAGAATAGCGAAACCCGGTAAAAACTGGCCGCTCAGACTGACAATGACCAGCGGTATGGCAAGACTCAGGGTGGCGCTGAGGCTGAACTCCGGTGAGATAAACAGTGGCGTGGTAAAGCTGAGTTCAACCGATTGCAGACTCGTTTCTCCCAGAACGATGGCACCTGAAAGCCCTGAAATCAGCAGCAGCAATAGACAGTATTTTGGCAAAAGGCGTCTGAAAATAAGGTAGCTGGCTATCATCAGAATACTGAGCTCTGGCATAAACTGGATCGCCAGAAATGCCTTAATACCGAACTGGAACAGTATGCCTGCCAGCATTGCGTGGGCGATGCCTTTGGGAATGGCGCTCATAATACGGTCAAAATAACCCGAGAAACCCAGCAATATAAGAATCACCGCGGCAGTGATATAAGCGCCGACCGCTTCATTCAGCGAGAGTTCTGGAAACAGCGTGATCAGCAGTGCGGTGCCGGGCGCAGACCAGGCAGTAATGATGGGGGCTTTAAACCATATGCTCAGGAAGATACCTGAAACGGCTGCGCCGATTGAGATGGCCCAGACCCAGGATGAGATCATCTCGTTTGAGACATTGGCACTCTGCGCGGCCTGATAAAAGATCACCAGAGGGCCGGAGTAGGAGATCAGTACGGCGAGCAACCCCGCAGTGATGGCTGATAATGAGAGATCTTTACGCATCAGACAAACTATCCCGTTCGAATGGTTTATTGTTTAGTATATTGAGTATATATGTTTGGAATGGCAGGATAATTAGCCCATCTGTTGATAGACTGTTTCGAATTTATGAATAATGGGTGGGGTGTGGACAGACTTTTTGCTATGCAGGTTTTTACCCGTATCGTCGATAGCGGCAGTTTTACCCAGGCGGCTAAGGAGATGAGTATCTCCAGAGCATCGGCAACCTCGATACTTAAGCAGCTGGAACAAAAACTGGGCGTCAGACTACTGCACAGAACCACCCGTAAGGTGAATCCTACTGCGGATGGCAGGTTCTATTATCAGCGCTGCCGCAACATACTTGAACAGGTATCTGAAACAGAAGAGATTCTCTCGCAGGTTGCCGCGACACCGCGGGGACCGTTGCGGGTTGACCTGCCCAATACTTTTTCGCGGCTCGAAGTGATCCCGCCGTTGCCCGGGTTTTGTGAGGCATATCCTGATATCGAACTCATACTCAGTGCCAGCGACCGGGTGATCAATCTGGTGGAAGAGTCGGTCGACTGTGCCATCCGCATCGGATCGCTGACAGATACTCCTTCCGTTATCTCCCGCTCACTGACCCCACTGCCGCAGGTGACCTGCGCCAGCCCGCACTATCTGGATCGCTTCGGCACGCCTCAGATACTCAGTGAGCTGGAGGGGCATCACTGTGTAGAATACCGTTCGACCTCCAGCGGGGATATTGAACCACTGGAATTTCTGCTGGATGGACAGCGCCATGAACAGCCCCTGCCGGCCTCAATCTCGGTTAGCAATGGTGATTCTTATGTGGCTGCCTGCGAAGCGGGGATGGGGATTATCCAGATACCGGAATACCATATCCGTCGCCAGCTGAATGCGGGATCATTGATTGAAATTTTACCGCAGCTTCGTCCTCCCGCCCTCAGCCTCTCGGTGCTGTACAGTAATCACTCCCATATGAAACCGGCTTTACGGGTGTTTATCGACTGGATGGTTGAGCGGTTTTGATAAAAAACAGAAAAGACAGGTAAGGGATAAACACTTACATACTTTCCAGCATTATGAAAAATAAAGTGCTGATTACCTGAGTTGAAACCGCTAGATAAGAGCGATTCTGCTCGTATGTCCCCGCTACCTTGACATGGTAGCGGCCAAAGCATCGAATATGATCATCAACAGGCATGCTGAAACTTCCCTGAATTCAATCACACAAATTAACGAGTGTGATTTTCGTGTAATTCTCGTGTGGCTCTTATGTGAGTTTGGGAAATATAGAGGTGTTATAAATGCAAGGACTAGAAAGCGGCTGCAAAGCGCAACCGCTTATATTTTAATGCTTATTTCTTTCCTGATCTTGCCGGAATTATAAGCCTAATTTGTTTGCCACATAATCGGCGTCTTTATCACCACGGCCGGACAGGTTGATCAGAATACTCTTATCCTTTCCAAGCTTAGGCGCTTCACGCATTGCCCAGGCGACGGCGTGGGCGCTTTCCAGTGCCGGGATAATGCCTTCCACCTGAGACAGGGTCATAAAGGCGTTGAGGCACTCGTCGTCGGTGACCGATTGATATTCAACCCGCTCGATATCTTTCAGATAGCAGTGCTGTGGGCCGACGCCAGGGTAGTCCAGTCCGGATGCAATTGAGTGAACCGGCAGTGGCTCGCCGTTTTCATCCTGCAGTACATAGCATTTGAAGCCGTGGATCGCGCCGGGTGTACCCAGGGTGAGGGTCGCGGAATGGTCTTTGGTATCCAGACCTTTACCAGCCGGTTCCACACCGACGATTTTTACATCCTGGTCTTCGAGGAAGGCGGTGAACAGACCCATCGCGTTGGAGCCGCCTCCGACACAGGCGGTGATGATATCCGGGTTTTTGCCATGTCGGTCGTTAAATTGCTGCCGTGCTTCACGGCCAATAATACTCTGGAAGTCACGTACCATTTTCGGGAAGGGGTGAGGGCCAACCACAGAACCGATGGCGTAGATAAACTCTTCAGGGTTTTTAAGGTATTCCTCAAACGCACTGTCGACAGCATCTTTCAGGGTGGCGGTGCCACGGGTAACCGGCACCAGCTTGCAGCCGAGAATCTTCATCTTGGTGACGTTGGGGTGTTCTTTCTCGATGTCGACCTGGCCCATATGGATCTCGCAGGGGATGCCCACCAGGGCACAGGCGGTGGCCAGTGCTACACCATGCTGGCCCGCGCCGGTTTCGGCGAGAACTTTCTTTTTGCCCATGAACTTGGCCAGCAGCGCTTCACCCAGACAGTGGTTAATCTTATGGGCACCGGTATGGTTGAGGTCTTCCCGTTTCAGATAGATCTGTGCGCCACCGAGCTTTTCACTCAGGCGTTTAGCGTGATAGATAGGGCTGGGACGGCCGACATAGTCCTGATTCAGCTGCATCAGTTCATTCTTGAACGCTTCAGTATTGCGGATCTCTTCGTAAGCCTGATCGATCTCGTCCATCACTTTCTTGAGTTCCGGTGGAATAATCTGGCCACCGTAGTTACCGAAATATCCTTCTTTATCTGGCATCGGGGCAAAATCAAACTTACTCATAAGACCTCTCTTCACTCATATTTGACGGATAGTAATGTGATACCGTCGGAAACGATTATTTGTAATATTTGTATTATATAGAGAGAGGAATATATCGCTGCTGCGAGCAGATGCCAACAGTTGAGTCTAACAAATTACAGGCTTATTGAGGCAGGACAGATTAACCGAAGTCCAGCTCGATCTGCTGTTCTTTGGATACGGTTTTTTTGAAACCAAGGGTTTTCTGGCGTCGGCTGATCTCTCTCAGTTGGCCGCGGGCTTCATGATAGCAATGAAAGATGGTGTGATTAACCGAACCTTTGTTATTCAGCGTATTGCCCCAGGACTCGCTCAGCACCCAGTCCCCCATCAGATCCTGATAGAGTCGGACAATGAAATAATCCTGTTGTCTGCGCCAGCGAATAATCAAAAAACTACCTGAGTAAAATTGTCCGGAAATGATGTCAAACCGTAAGGCGCGCCATTATAATCGGCGTTTCGCCCCTTAACCAGCTGATTTTATAACCTTTGGAGTGATCATTGAAACCATCCGGACTGAACATCGTTGCAGATGAAAATATTCCTGCACTGGAGCGCTTATTTGGCCATCTGGGACAGATTCGTAAACTGCCGGGCAGGACGATTCAGAACAATGATCTGCAACAGGCCGATCTGCTGTTGGTGCGCTCGGTGACCCGGGTCGATCAGGCGTTGCTTGAGAATACTGCGGTTAAATTTGTAGGCACCGCTACTATCGGTACGGACCATATTGATACCGACTGGCTGGCGCGCAATAACATTGGCTTTTCCAGTGCCCCTGGCTGTAATGCCGATGCGGTGGCCGAGTATGTTATCAGCAATCTGCTGCTGATTGCGGCTGAACAGGGGTTCAGGCTCACTGATAAAGTGGTGGGTATTGTCGGGGTGGGAAATGTTGGCCGGCGGTTGCAACAGCGGCTACAGAAGCTGGGAGTTAAACTGCTGTTAAATGACCCCCCCCGTGCGGATGCAGGAGAACAGGGATTTACCGGGCTGACCCCGCTGTTACAGCAAGCCGATATCATTTGTCTGCATACACCGCTGATAAAGAGTGGAGCTCACCCCAGTTATCATCTGCTGAATGATCAGAACCTTAAATGCATTAAACCCGGTGCGATATTGCTGAATGCCGGACGGGGTCCGGTGATCGATAATAAGGCGCTGCTGAGCTGGCATGGTGAACGTAACGATGTGACGCTGTTGCTGGATGTATGGGAGGATGAGCCTGTGGTTGATCGTCAGCTGGCGCAACGGGTTCGAATCGGTACGCCGCATATCGCCGGTTATTCTCTTGATGGTAAGATTCGCGGCACCTGGATGCTGTATCAGGCGTTTTGTCTTCAGCAGGGCATAACCCCTGACATTGAACTGGCTGAGTGCCTCGCGAGCGCAGGACCAGAACCGGAGATTCAGCTTGATGGTACTGAGTCACTTACCGATATCGTCCATGCTGTTTATCAGCCCGAGGCGGATTTTAAGCGTTTTATGGCCTCGCTGGTGGATGCTGAAGCTCAGCCGCTGGCTTTTGACCTGTTACGGAAAAACTATCCGGTGCGCCGGGAGTTTGTCGCGGCAAAACTCTCTGGAGTGACGCCTTCAGCCGAACTGACAGAACAGCTGAAGGCGGTTGGCTTCAGTCTGTAGTGATCACTTTGTCCTGTAAGCTGTCCTGTAAGCTTTCTTTTATCAGCGTGGATTTGTTAGTTTAGCGCTTTTGCTGATCTATATAATGTTTGCAAATATAACCCGGAATACGAAAAGGATCTGATGGCTCTGAAACTGGAATCAATTCATACGGAAAAAACGCTGGCAGATCTGCGTTTGCAGATTGGTGAACCGGTTCGCGTTGAGATCCGTATTCCCAGAGCAAAATATACGGCTAAGTTGCTGGGGTATGCTGAGAACGGAGGCATTATGATCTCTGCACCCTCTTCGAAAAGTGGTGTGCCGACGCTGATCAATGAGGGTAATCTGGCCAGCCTCCGCCTCATCAGTGGTAACCGGATCTGCACTTTCACGAGCAAAATACTCAAGCAGTACGAGCAGCCTTTCAGTTACTGGATTCTGGAGTATCCTGAAACTATTGAGTTGAAGCGGATCAGGGAACACAGTCGTATTCCGGTGAGTCTCAGCTGCTCTGTCGATGACTACGATGAGATGGCGGAGAGTGACGGTCTTCCCGTCAGTGCTCTCTGTGTCGATATCAGCCGGGAGGGTGTCTGTCTGCAGTTGCCCTATGCACTGGGCAGCATTGGTGAACGTTATTATCTGACAACACGTTTGCAGATCGGCGATATCGACCAGGTGTTATTAGTGCCGGTTGAGTTGAGAAATCTTCACAGCCGCCCCGCCGAGATGGGCAGCTTGTTTAATCATGGTTTTAAGTTTTTGGATCTGGATGAAGATACCCGTCTGATTATCACTGCTTTTGTTTATCAGCAGTTCTTAGTTGAGACCGGGAATCTCAATCACACCGGACAGGAGTTATAGATGTTTCGTCTTGGATTGATTGTGAATCCCCTGGCAGGGGTGGGGGGCAGCGTTGGCCTTAAAGGCAGTGACGGTGAAGAGACCGCTCTGAAAGCGTTGGCGATGGGCGCTGAACCGAAAGCCAATCTGCGGACTCAGCAGGCACTGGAGCCGCTTGCCGGGCTGGATATTGAACTGATTACCTATCCGGGCGAGATGGGCGAGGAGAGTGCCCGCATTGCTGGTTTTGAACCTCGCGTGATCGGAACTATCACGCCGGGTCACACCACTGAGGAAGATACCGAGCGGGCCGCACGGGAGATGGCACAACAGGGCGTTGATCTGATTCTGTTTGCCGGTGGTGATGGCACCGCCCGCAATATCTGCCACGCGATCGGCGATTCCACACCGGTGCTGGGAATTCCGGCAGGGGTTAAAATCCATTCCGGGGTTTACACCGTTACGCCAAAAGCTGCCGGTGAGGTGGTGGCAATGCTGGTGCGGGGTGAACTGGTGACTCTGGCAGATCAGGAAGTGCGTGACATTGATGAAGATGCATTTCGTCAGGGCCGGGTACGTGCCAAGTACTATGGTGAATTGCTGGTGCCTGAAGAGGGGCGCTTTCTTCAGCATGTCAAAAATGGCGGACGTGAGGTTGAAGAGCTGGTGCTGGACGATATTGCGGCTGATTTTGCTGAAAATATGCAGGATAACGTGCGCTATATTATGGGCTCCGGTTCAACTGTTCAGGCGATTATGGACCATCTGGGGCTTGAAAATACTCTGCTGGGCGTTGACCTGATAGAGAATGGCAAACTGATAGGACAGGATCTGACCGCACAGCAGTTGCTGGATCTGACCTGCGGTTATGATACCCGGCTGGTGATTACGGTGATTGGTGGACAGGGCCATATTATCGGTCGTGGAAACCAGCAACTCAGTCCCGAGTTGTTAAAGCGCATAGGCCGCGAAAATATTATTGTGGTTGCAACTAAAAGCAAGATTAAGGCGCTGGAAGGGCGTCCTTTGATTGTTGACAGTGGTGATGCTGAGCTCAATCATCAGCTTTCCGGGCTGATCCGGATTGTTACCGGGTATCGGGATGCCATTCTTTACCGGGTAGCCGACTACTGATTAAAATCGGGCCCTATTCACCCATAGTGACGTTCCGGACAGGCAAAATCCTGATTCTTTGATAAGCTTTAATAACGGCTTTCGAGGGAGTATCACTATGGGATTTGAATTAATACGATTCTATCTGCGGCTGATGTTGCCGGAATGGATGCAGGTTACGCACCCCGATGGCAGCCATTTTTTTCGACGCAAGTTTACCGCTGCCTATAAAGCCCGGTTGCGCTGGGTTTACCGTATCTGGATTGGTTCCGGGCTGCTGATGCTGGCAATTCCGGCCCCTCCGGTGGTGATTGGACTGGGCCTGTTCACAACCTTTATCTCATTTTCACTGCTGGATGAAACCGAGTGACCAGAGCCGTGATGATCTGTGATTAAGAGGCCGGAGACAGAGACCAGAGATTGAGATCGGAAATCGTGACCGGAAATTGAGACCGGAGATTAAGCACTGATTTAAAACAGTATCGTCATTCGATGATACGCTCTCCAGTTGTCATTAAATGGCAATAATTCAGCAGCTTTAGGTTAATTTTATCTGTTTACCCTTCGGTAAGCTCGATAGTTATTAAGCCCTATAAACCCGCTGACAGCGGGTTTTTTTGTATCAGTCTACAAGCCAGGGAGTGTCCGGCAGCTTTCAATACCCTCCCGATACTGTCAGATGAAGGCCCACGCAGCGGGTTATAACTGCGGTGGCGAACAGCCGTGTTGAGCCTCCGACAGCCTGCACTCCGTGGGGCCGACCATGGGCACGGTCAGACAGACGCACCGCTATCGTTACTCTTGTGGTTAGAGGCGGGTGGTTATGAAACCTGAGCGGGAGTGGAAGAAGTTGCTAAACTGAACGGATAACTTTACTTACCGTTGACGTGAAAACGGGTATGGAAGTGCTTTTTACTCACTTTGGCAGGGCTTTATGATTTTGGTCATGATTATTTGGTCAATAATGTTTGTGCTGCACCTGCGTAATATGGAAGATATAGACTCAGTCGTTCGATCAGATTAACTGATCAGTTCTGAAGGTCTGCGGAGTAAGTCTCTTGAGTACAAAATATCTCAAACGTTTTTTTAAGCCTAAATCGATTGCGGTGTTCGGAGCCTCTGAGAAAGAGAACAGCATGGGCGGTATCGTGCTGCAAAATCTGCTGGATAGCGGGTTCGAGGGTAAACTGATGGCGGTTAATAAACGGGGTTATGACACCGTTTATGGCGTCACCTGTTACAGCGGGTTAACCCGCTTGCCAGAAATGCCTGATTTGGCAATTATCTGTTCTCCCCCTGAGAGTGTTGCGGGCCTGATCCGTAAGCTGGGCGCCAATATGGTGAAGGCTGCTATGATTCTCACCGGTGGTTTGTCTATTGCCAGTGAGCCGCTGGGTAAAAGCATGCGGGATGAAATCATGGAAGCGGCCGGGCCTTACGGCATCCGTATACTGGGACCGGATTGTATGGGGATGCTGGTGTCGGGTCATAAGATGAACGCCAGTTACTCTCACCTGAATATACGCAAGGGTAAGGTGAGTTATGTTGGTCAGTCCGGCCTGTTAGGTACGGCGATGATCGACTGGGCCAACGGTCAGGAGATCGGCTTCTCGCACTTCCTTACTCTCGGCGAAGGGGTTGATATCGACCTGCCGTCAATCATCGACTATTTCGCTCAGGACCCTTACACCCAGTCGATACTGATTCAGCTTGATCATCTGGTGGGGTCTTCCCGCAATCTGCTCAGCTCTCTGCGCTCCGCTTCGCGCAATAAACTGGTGCTGGTGCTTAAATCCAATATGATCTTTGATGAGGATAAGCAAAGTCAGCCGGCTCTGGGAATCAGGGATGAAGATCTGGTTTACGATGCAGCGCTGCGCCGGGCCGGTGTGGTGCGGGTCGATACCGTCGATCAGCTCTATAATGCACTGGAAACGTTGTCGCGGATGAAACCGATGCGTGGCGAACGTCTGGCACTGGTATGTAACGGTATGGGCCCCAACGCTCTGGCTACCGATCAGTTGCTGAGAAAGGGGGGGGAGCTGTCTGAGCTGAGTGAGGAGACTGTGGCTGCGTTACGGGAGATCATGCCGGATCACTGGAATCTGAAAAATCCGCTTGATCTGCACTCTGATGCGACTCCGGAACGCTTTGCCCGGGTAACCCGGCTTTTGACTAAGGATCCCAATGTCGATGCGGTGCTGGTGACCCATGCACCGACCCGGATGGCTCCGGGGGTTGCGACGGCTGAAGAGATCATCAAGGTGGCCCGGAATACCCCGCGTAATATTCTCACCTGCTGGATGGGGCGGAGTACGGCGATCGAGTCACGTAACCATTTAAACAGCGCAGGCGTTGCCACGTTTATCACGCCTGAAGAATCCGTCGATGCCTTTATGCATATGGTTGAGTTCCGCCGCAATCAGGAAGTGATGAAGCAGACTCCGGCCCCCTTTGATGATCCAAATGAGCAAAACCATCAGCGTGCCAAGGCACTGATCGCGGATGCACTGGCGGAGGGGCGCGATTATCTGACCCATAATGAAGCGACAGATCTGTTAGACCAGTATGATATTCCTGTGTCCCATACGCACTATGCTGATGATGTCGACGGTGTCGTTGAAATCGCTAAAAAGCTGGGTGGCTCTGTCGCTGTTAAAGTCATTCACAAGGAAAATATCTACCCGTTCAGCTATGACAATAAAAAACATCCCCGCTGGAAAGACCTGGCGCTGGATCTGTTTTCATGTAATGAGGTTAAGCAAGCGGCGACTCAACTGACCTACCGGGTCAGGGAGCGGTTTCCGGAAGGCGAAATTAAGGGCTTTTGCGTTCAGCAGATGAAGCGCGGCTTCCAGTCACTTCAGATCAATATGGGGATCACCCGTGACCCGGTGTTTGGCCCGCTACTGGTGTTCGGTAAAGGAGGGTATTCTGTTGACGTACTGGCTGATCGACAGGTGATGTTGCCGCCGCTTAACCTCAGTCTGGCACGTCAACTGATCAGTACTTCGCATATATTCTCGGTACTGAAAGAGAGCAGCGAACAGCTGGAAAGAGATCTTGAACAGCTCAGTAATCTGTTGATCAAGCTGTCACAGATGGTTGTGGAGCTTCCCAACCTGAAGGGGCTGGAGATCAATCCCATGCTGATTAACCGACGGGGCGTGCTGGCGGTTGATGTTGCTGTCTCCTTAGGCGAACCTTCCGTATTAGCGATCTCTCCTTATCCTGAGTATCTGAGTGAGCATATCTCGCTGCGTAAATCAGGTCGTAAGGCGATTGTGCGAGCGATACGGGGAGAGGATGAACCAAACCATCTCGAGTTTTATAACCATCTGAGTCCTGAATCGATCCGCCTGCGTTATTTTTACAGCCGTGGCATACCCACCCATCATGAACTGGCTAACTGGACTCAGATCGACTACGACCGTGAGATGGCGTTTATTGTTACTGCTCCGAGACAGGGGGCGCCGGGGTGGGAAACGCTGGGGGTCGTCAGAGCCGTGACCGATGCCGACAATGTCCGTGCAGAATTCTCTGTGGTGATCCGGGATGATCTGCAGGGCGAGGGGCTGGGTGTTGTGCTGATGCAGAAAGTGATCGATTACTGTAAAGCCCGGGGAACTCTGTTGCTGATGGGGTCGACCCTGACATCGAACAAGGGCATGCAGGGGCTGGCACAGAAGCTAGGCTTTAAAAATCATTACAACATGGAGGAGGATGTTGTAGAGATGGAGATGATGCTGAACGAGCCAACTGAAGACTGGCAGCGTTATCGGTTGCAGAGCTGAAGCCGAACTGAGAGTTAAAAAAACCACCAGATAATGGTGGTTTTTTTATTCAGAGGCCACGCCGCAGATCTGGGGTTAAAACTCTGGGGTGAAAAGCTCTGTGATTAAAGCTCTGAGATTCAGGCGGTAGGACAAAACATCTCATGCAGGGTGTGAATGATCCGGGTTGCTGTATCGCCAGAGAGAGAATAATAGATCGTTTGTGATTCGCGCCGGGTGCTGACCAGACCATCTTTACGCAGCACTGCCAGATGCTGTGACAGGGCTGACTGACTCAGTTCGAGGCAGTGGTTCAGTTCGGTGACTGAAAGTTCTTTACCATCCAGATAGCAGAGAATAAGGAGACGACTCTCGTTGCCCAGTGCTTTCATCAGTTTAGCCGCTTTACTGGAATTAATTTTCATCATAGCCAGTGTTTCGGGCGTCATCTGCCGGGTCGCTGTATTCAATCTGTTCTCCGCATTTTATTATTTTACAAGGCCTTAAAATTCGCTCAGTGCCCTACAATACAAGGAGTATTCTACTTTAGCAGTCATTAAATCTCAATTTACTAATGTAGTGCTTTTAAATATTAGTATATGCTAATATAATAATCAAAATAAAGCTTTGGTTATATAGTGGAACAGGACTCACAGATGCTGCGAACTACACTGGTTAATTTATCAATGAATCGCCCGAAATGGGTGTTTTTCGGGGTGTTACTACTGACCGTGATAGCCGGTTTACAGATCCCGTCCATCAAGGTGGATACGGATCCGGAAAACATGTTGCCTGCCGATAATTCTGCCCGGGTGTTTCATGATCATGTAAAAGAGCGCTTTGGTTTGCATGACATGATTGTTGTAGGGGTGGTGAATGACTCTGCCGGGGGGATCTACAATCAGCAGAGTCTGTCTGAACTGCAGCAACTGTCAGATGCCATCGTACAGATGGAGGGGGTTGTCAGCCAGGATCTGATGTCGCTGGACCGTGTCGATAATATCAGCCAGGAAGGGCCGGGAACGATCCGTTTCGAGTGGATGATGAAGCAGGTCCCCAACGATCAGGCAGGGATCGGTCAGATCCGCTCATCTGTTGAGCGCTTACCATTACTTAACAACACGCTTGTGTCCGGTGATGGCAAGGCCGCGGGCATCTATATCCCGATTACGAAAAAATCTGAAAGTTACCGTATTTCCGGCCTTATTCAGACTGAGATCGGCAAGCTTAGTGGTAATAACCAGTATTATATCTCTGGGTTACCAGTCGCAGAAGACACTTTTGGTGTTGAGATGTTTATCCAGATGGCAATCTCCGCGCCACTGGCAGGTCTCATGATCTTTATCCTGATGTGGGTATTCTTCCGCAGCTTCCTGCTGATCACCGCGCCGATGCTGGTGGCGATGGGGTCGGTCATTATCACTATGGGGCTGCTGATTGGTCAGGGCTATACCGTCCATATCATGAGTTCCATGATTCCAATATTCCTGATGCCGATTGCGGTAGTAGATTCGGTGCATATCCTGTCGGAGTTTGCAGATCGCCATCGTCCGGGAGAAGACCCGAAAACGGCTTTGAAAGAGGTGCTGGGTCATCTGTTCACACCCATGTTGTACACTTCGGTAACCTCTGCGGTGGGTTTTGCCTCCCTTGCTTTCACGCCGATACCGCCGGTACAGATTTTCGGCTTGCATGTCGCTTTTGGTATTATGCTGGCGTTTGTTCTGACTATTACCCTGGTTCCGGCATATATCATCAGCTTGTCACCTAAGCGGATGGCGCAGATGCAGGATCATAATATTGAAGAGGACGATAACTCGTTTCTGGGACGTATACTGATTTTAACCGGACGTTTTTCAATTGCCCGGGCTAAAGGCCTGCTGGTGCTGTTTATTCTGATTGTAGCGGGCAGTGTCTATGGCGTGGCGCAGATTCAGATTAACGATAACCCGGTTCGCTGGTTTAAACCTGACCATCCATTGCGTGTTGCTGACAAGGTGATGAACCATCATTTTCCAGGAACCTATAACGCTTTTCTGGTGTTGGATAAAACCAGTGATCTGCGCAGCGGACTGGAACAGAACCTTCTGGCAAGAGCCTCCAGTGAAGGTGTCGAACTGCAGCAGAAACTTGGCAGCGTTAATGTTGAAAGCTTTACCGAGTATACCAATGGGCTGATCAATCTGTTTGATCAGCTCAGTTATGATGACAGCGCTCATGAAGCGATGTGGCTTGATCTGCTGGATATGACCGAGAAGGCCCAGGTTGGCAGCAAGTATTTTCTTACCCCCGAGGCGATGAAATATCTGGATGACCTGCAAATCTTTCTGGATCAGTCTGAATATGTGGGTAAGAGTAATGGCCTGCCAACGTTGCTGAAAACGGTTTACCGTGAACTTCAGGGCGGCGGTGCGGATCAGTATCGCTTACCACCTTCAGCCGCTGCTGCTGCGCAAACGGTTCTGAGCTTTCAGGGCTCACACCGGCCTAACGATCTGTGGCATATGGTGACACCTGACTACCGTTCGACAGTGCTCTGGCTGCAGCTAAGCAGTGGTGATAATCAGGATATGAGCAGAGTGTTAACGCTGGTTGATGACTATGTTGCTCAACACCCGTTACCGGAAGGCGTAAAACTTAACTGGGCAGGTCTGACCTATATTAATGTTGTGTGGCAGGATGAAATGGTCAATGGCATGCTCAGTAGTCTGACGGGGGCCTTTTTCATGGTGCTGCTCATTATGGTGTTGCTGTTCCGTTCAGTAAAAATAGGCTTACTGTCGATGTTGCCTCTTACGGTTACCATCCTGTTTATCTATGGTCTGATCGGGCTGGTGGGTAAGGATTATGATATGCCGATTGCAGTGTTGTCGGCACTGACACTGGGTCTGTCAGTGGATTTTGCGATCCACTTCCTTGAGCGTACCCGGGCTATTTATCGAGAGTGTGGTAACTGGGAGCAGACTGTCGCTGAGGTCTATCGAGGGCCTTCACGGGCGATCAGCCGCAATGCAGTTGTTATTGCCGTCGGTTTCACCCCGTTACTGTTTGCTCCGCTGGTTCCCTATATTACGGTTGGCTTCTTTCTGGCAACCATAATGGCCGTGTCAGCAGTGGTAACGGTCATGTTGTTACCGGCGGTTATGCAGATGATTAAAAATAAAGATAGCTTGTTTGGCGTAAAGTCAGACATGAAGGAGAGTAGCCATGATTAAGCAACTGTTTACGACGTTTGTAGCAGGGCTGGCATTAACGGGTTCAGCGCAGCTGTATGCCGCCGATCTGACCGATGTTAACGAAATCGTGAAACAGGCCAACCTTGCTGCCTATTATCAGGGCGAGGATGGTCGTTCAGAAGCACGGATGTTGATTGAGGACTCTCAGGGGCGCAAACAACAGCGACAGTTTACTATTCTGCGCCGGGATTATGAGGATGGCGGCGATCAGCAATTTCTGGTTGCCTTCAGCCGCCCGGCCGATGTCCGGGATACAGTTTTTCTGGTTGAGAAGCATGCCGGAACGGATGATGATCGCTGGCTCTACCTGCCAGGACTGGATCTGGTAAAACGGATATCTGCAGGTGATAAACGGACCAGCTTTGTCGGTTCTAACTATTTTTATGAGGATGTTTCTGGCCGAAACCCGGAAGAGGATACCCATCAACTGATAGAAACAACCGAAGCGTTCTATGTGTTGGACAATGCCCCTAAAGATCCGAATTCAGTTGAGTTTGCTCGTTATCGGGTGTGGATCGACAAGGTAAATATGTTGCCGATGAAAATTGAGTACTCTGATGTCAGTGATAAGCTTTATCGCCGGGTCGAAGTGCTTGAAACTGAAACGGTGCAGGGAATTCCTACGGTCACTAAATCCAGGGTCAGTGATCTGGTCAGTGGTGCCAGCACTACGATGGAGTTTCGTTTTATTCGCTATGATCTGGGGATGGACAGTTCAGTATTCACTGAACGTTCTCTTCGTAATCCGCCGCGTCAGTGGCTCAAGCGTCCAGAGTGATTTATATGCAGGTAAATAAAGTGATTAAAACAGGGGAGTCGGGCAGAAACGTCTCTGAAAAAAGAGCCCTGCTACTGACCGCTCTGCTGTTTTTATCGCCTGTTGCACTGGCGCAACAGGCCGACGAAGGCGGTAGTGATCAGGGCTGGGGAGATGATAGCTGGGCGGAAGAAACCCCGACCAGCAACTGGCACGGTTTTATTGAGGGAGGGCTGGGTAACCGTCTGAACGCGGATCCTGCCCTGAATGATCGTTTTTCACCTGTCGATGACGCCACTCTGTCAGAGCTTCGGCTACGCCTGGAAACCACGGGTTTTGTAGGTAATGACCGTTATGCGTTTAAAGCGGATCTATACGCTGATGGCGTGGATCAGGGCGTGCGGGCTGATCTTCGCGAAGCGTCTTATACACTCACCCCTATTGAGCGAACAGATCTGAAACTGGGGCAGCAGGTGCTCACCTGGGGGACAGGTGATCTGCTGTTTCTGAATGATCTGTTTCCTAAAGACTGGCAGTCATTTTTTGCCGGTCGGGATACTGAGTACCTGAAAGCTCCCGTATTAGCGGCTAAAGCCAGTTATTATGGTGATTCGGCCAGCCTTGATCTGGTGTGGATGCCGGACTATACATCCGACCGTTATATTAATGGCGAGCGTTTTTCCTGGTTTTCGCCACAGGCCGGGCAGAACGTTGCTGCACCTGCGGGACGAATAGATGCAGAGGAGCCGGCAAACAGTTTCAGTAATGGTGAATTTGCTGCCCGGCTTTCTGGCACTGTTGATAGTACAGAGTGGGCGCTATACGGTTATCGCGGGTTTCAGAAACAGCCCAATGCGCTGGATAGCGTTGGTAACCCCGTATTCACCCGCCTGAATGTACTGGGCGCCAGTGTTCGGGGGAATCTCGGTTCCGGGCTGGCTAATGCTGAAGTGGCTCTGCATATGGCTGAGGATAACGACGGCAGCGATCCATACAAACCTAATAGTCAGTTCCGTTTTCTGATTGGGTATGAGCGGGAGTTAGTACCGAAGCTTACTTTAGGGCTGCAGTACTATCTGGAACAGACGCTGGATTATGAAGCGCTTAATGCCGCGTCTCCATCACCTTATAACCCCGAAGAATATCGCTATCTCTATACCACCCGGCTTAACTACCGGATGTGGCAGGATAATCTTGTCTGGTCTGTGTTTGCCTTTTACTCCCCCAGTGATGATGATTATTACCTCAGACCTTCGGTCAGCTATCGCTACAGTGATACTCTGAGTTTTGACCTGGGTGCAAATGTTTTCGGTGGTGATAAGGCGCATACGTTTTTTGGCCAGTTTGAGGATGCCAGTAACCTATATGGCCGGGTCCGTTATGCCTTCTGACGGGGGCTAACGTGAGTATAGTAAAAACCGGGCAATGCCCGGTTTTTTGGTTTATCTGCTATGAACCTGACTCTCACTGTTTAAGTCTGAGGCTCTGAACTGTCTTCAGATTTATTACCCGAATTTAACAGTGTCTCGGTCAGCGCGGCAAGCTTCTCCTGTACCAGATCATAAGTGGTATCGATATTCGCAGCGATATCACCCTGAAGTACCTGCAAACCATCGAGGATCTCGCGGGCATCGGAAAACCCCTGATCGATACCCCCTGAAATCAGCTCAACAAAGCTTTGCACCTGAGTCTGATAATCCATCTCTGTGTGCTGGTTCTGGTAGCTGCTAAAGAAGTTAGCGCTCAGTGAGACAATCCGTTCTGCGGTTGCGGCAGGGCTGACATCCACACCTGAATCATAGGCCTGCTGAATGGCTGAAGGGCCAAGGTCAGCTTCAAGAACGTTGTTTAACTCGGTCACCGCTGTGCGATACAAAAGTGCCAGTGAATCGTTGCCTGAGGAGATGCTGACCTCCAGAGAGGCCTTTAGTATCGCCTGATTCTGTAAGGTCTTATTGTGTTTGGCCGGTGTTTCATCTGCGGGTTTAGTGTGCTCTGCCACTGACCGGTTCTGTATAGAACTGATCTCCATATCATCTCCTTAGCTTATATTGAAGGAATTCTAAGTTTAGTGATTCCCGTTATACACGCAAGGTTATCGGCTGAAACGGTTTTTTTATACTTGAAAGTTTTTCATGAGCGGACCGCTCTGCGTGTTGGAGGCTGAGTAATATGACAGGCAACTGATCGGTTTCGTCCCTGTTGTTTGGCCAGATAGAGCGCTTCATCGGCTTGCTTTATAACGGCCTGGCTGTCTTTGTGTTCGCGGGTTTTTTCACACAGTCCGATGCTTATCGTCACTTCTGTAGTGTCTTCTGAGCGGCCAGAACCGTTGCGCAACTGGCGCCCCTGTTTTTCATTACACGGGCGGTTTTTGTCCCGGATTCGCATCGGATAAGCGGCAATAGTGGTACGCACTTTCTCAGCGATTTCAATTGCCCTGACTTCATCCATCTTCTTAAAGACGATAGTGAACTCTTCACCACCGTATCGGAATACCGTAGCGCCACGGGCGGCCTGTTTCATCTGGCTGGCGACCATTTTCAGTACCTGATCGCCCACATCATGACCGTAGGTATCGTTAAATTTCTTGAAATGGTCAATATCTACCATGCCCAGAGTGTAGTGGCGGCCGGCACTGCGTAGCGTATTTTCCAGAGCCCTGCGTCCGGGGAGCCCGGTTAACTCGTCAATAAACGCCATGCTGTATGAATTAAATAGCACGGTAAACAGAATCAGTATCAGGCCCAGCGTGCAGCTGAGTACAGAAACCGATGACTCGCTGAACAACGCCAGCATTGCCGCTATGGTCAGGGTGATGATGACCAGGCAGGCATCAGCCAGTGTGGCTCTGAACCAGAGAATAATAAGCCCTAGCAGGGTGGTCAGCGCGAACAGCGACACTGCCCACTGGCTGAGCAAATATGGGTCGGAAAACATCTGAATCAACCCCATTGGTAACGCGCCGAACCAGTCAGAGAGCAGAAGATTCTCAGCAGCCACCCAGAAAAACAGATAACCACTGACGATAATTGGCAGGTGCCGGACCAGCCAGCGGGGGCTTAAACCCCGCTCAGGAATGAAATTGATAAATAATTGTAGCAACGGAAACAATAGGCTTATGCCGCTGAATAGAACAAAATTAGAAGGGTGGTTCAGACTGCTCTGTAGCTGATTCTGAATCAGCAGAAAGAGGCATAACAAATTTACGGTTGTCAGCAGCAAGCGACCCTGATTGAAACTGATGCAGAGAATTATTGCCAGCCCGCTAAGCAGAGGCGGCAGATAACTGAAGAGCTGTTGCTGGATAAAGGTAAGGCCGTGCAACTGACTATGAATCACCGGTGCAAGCAGCATTAGTATGATACCGGGGAGCATCAGCTTAATAATTTTCTGCAAATTGTAACGCGGCACCCGGTGTTCTCCTCCTGAACAATACCGCTATCCTAGCATGGTGTAAGGAATTGAAGTGATCTTTCGGCGGTCAGCAGTTACCGCTTTGGGTAATTAGCGTGTTGCCGGAGGGAGCCAGGGCCGACGCTTTAAAAATGCCGCGCAGGGCGGCATTAAACCGAGCGCCTGGATTGTAGGGTTAAGCCGCTTTTTTAAATCCGAGCAATGAAGCGACGGTGAAAGCCGGGCACCATCCGGTGAAGGTGGACTGAAGCAGGCTGACACCAACAATCGCTGTGATATATAACACCCACTGAGGTGCTGCGAAAAAAATATAGGCCGCTACAGTAATCAGAACCAGCGTTCCGGTGATAATGTGTACTCCCTGGTGGACACTCATGCCAGTATTGCAAGTTTGTTCTTTCAGATTTAACAGGCGAAATACTGCCATTGCCGGGCACCACTTAGTGAAACCGGATTGAAACAGATTCAGGCCGACAAAGCCGGTGAGGTAATACCAGGCTGGATTAAAATAGGCTCCCAGTGCCAGGCTGATAAGGATAACAGATCCTGCCAGCAGACGAAGAGCAGCGTTAAGAGTCATAGGGTAAACCTCATTGTTAATTGATGTGTCATGGCTAGACCAGACATCTTGTTAATAATTATATATTAGCAAAGGTTAATATAAAAGTTATACTCTTCATCTACCTGTCTCATCTGTTTTACCGCGCGTGATTCGTTGATTCAGTATGACTTGTTTGCCTCAGATCAAAATATTGTATTGGCAAAACAGTGAGGCTGGCTCATGCTTAAGGTGTACCCGGAGAGGAGATTATGTTGTGGATATCAGCAAAATTCTGGTCAATATTAAGCATGGTAAAGATAGTAGTCTGATACTGGAGAAGGCGTTACGGCTGGCAGAGGGAAGTGGTGCGAAAGTAGAACTGTTTTGCTGTTGTTATAATGTATCACTACGTAACAGCTATCTGCTGGATAAAGAGTCTTTGATCAGAGCTGAGCATGGCTATATGCACCAGGTTGAAGCTGAGCTGGAAAAGCTGACCGAGCCGTTTGAAGAGCTTGATATTGACGTGGATCTGGATTGTTGCTGGCAGCGTCATCAGGCAGAAGCCGTGGTTAGAAAGGTGTTACGTTTTCAACCTGATATTGTTTTGCATCCGATAGAGAAGCATAGCCGTCTGGGGCATTACATCTTCGATCAGAGCGACTGGCAACTCATCAGAGAGTGTCCTGTTCCGCTGTTGCTGGTTAAACAGAAAGCCTGGTCTGATGGCGGTCATGTGGCTGCAGCCGTTGACCCGTTTCATGAATGCGACAGTCCTGCCGTGCTTGATAAAACAATACTGGAGTGGGCACGGCGCATGGTTCAGACCCTGGAGGGAGATCTGAAAGTGATGCACAGTTTTAATGTGCTGCCACATTCCGCGATCTTTGATGAGCATCTGGTGACTGATTTTGAAGGTATGCAGCGCAAGATCAGGGCTGAACATGTGGCGGCTTTGGGGGCGTTGCTGGAACCCTATGGACTGAGCACTGATAGCCCGGCAGTGACACTGAAAGAGAAAGAGACCTACCAGGCTATCCTCGAGTATGTAGATGAAGCCCATATCGATATTCTGGTGGTTGGAGCTGTCGCGCGAGGGTTGCTGGACCGGATATTGGTTGGCAGCACGATTGAACGTATTCTGGATCAGCTGCATGCCGATCTGATGGTGGTTAAGTCACCGGGGTTTGTCAGCTCGATTACTGAGTAATTTACTGAAAGTCTCAGGGGGCTATTATACTCAATAGCCCCCGTCAAATTTTAAGCTTATCCTCTTTAACTGAACTCGGCCCAGATCGGAGCATGGTCTGAGGGTTTGTCCATGCCGCGAATATCATAGTCGATATTAGCATCGGTACAGCGCAGATAGAGCGATTCGGTGGCCAGTACCGCGTCGATACGCAGGCCTCGTTTTGGTTCGGCTTCAAAGCCACGACTGCGATAATCAAACCAGCTGAACAGGTTGTCAGTGTGTGGATGAATTTTACGGAAGGTGTCTTTCAGTCCCCAGCCTAACAGACGGGCCAGCCATTGCCGTTCTTCTGGCTGGAAACTGGTTTTGCCTGTTTTCAGCCAGCGCTTACGGTTTACTTCGCCGATACCGATATCGATATCCTCCGGGGAGATGTTCAGGTCACCCATGACTACCAGCGGCTGAGTAGGGTCGCACTGCTGTTCCAGATAGTTTTGCAGGTCGTTATAGTATTTACGTTTGGCGGGGTACTTAATTTCATGGGCGATATTCTCCCCTTGCGGGAAATACCCATTGAGTATTTTTACCCGAACCCCTTCGATATCGTACTCGCCCATGATTATCCGTTTCTGAGCGTCTTCATCGTCTCCGGGAAACCCTTTCTCCAGCCTGACAGGTGGAAGCTTAGAGATCAGGCAGACACCGTAGTGGCCTTTCTGTCCGTGATATTCAACATGATAGCCCAGTGCAGAGATCATCTCTTCAGGAAACTCATCATCATGAACCTTGGTTTCCTGAATGCCGATGACATCGGGCTGATGTTTATCGATCAGGGCTTTAATCTGGTGGGGACGGGCTCGCAGGCCGTTGGTGTTAAACGAAATCAGTTTCATGATAAATCCAAAGACAATCTAAAAGGAGGGCACACAGCCGCCTAACTTAACCTCAGCCCGGGCAAAGTGCAAATCCGGCTGATTGAAAAACCCTATCACCTGTTTTGCCTATCTTTATTGGCATCATCGGACGACAACAGGTAGATTAAGCCGCATAGTTTTTATCAGGCTGTTCAGGTTATCCGGATCAGTCTGTTTAGTTAATAGTTATGAGTGTGAAGGGGATTCCTGTGGCAGAGTTTGATTTTGACCTGTTTGTAATTGGTGCTGGTTCCGGTGGTGTCCGGGCTGGACGTATGGCTGCAGCAATGGGTGTCCGGGTGGGGATGGCTGAAGACCGCTATCTGGGCGGTACCTGTGTCAATGTTGGCTGTGTGCCAAAGAAACTTTTCGTATACGGTTCTCATTTCAGCGAAGAGTTTGAAAATGCTGCCGGATTTGGCTGGACGGTCGGTAAGTCAACCTTTGACTGGCCAACCCTGCGGGACAATAAAACCAAAGAGATTGAGCGGCTTAACGGTATCTACCGCAATATGTTGGTTAATTCCGGGGTGAACCTTCTGGATGGACGTGCGCGAATCACCGGGCCAAACACCGTTGAAGTGTCAGGGCAGCAGTACAGCGCCGAACGTATTCTGATCGCTACCGGTGGCTGGCCTTATGTGCCAGAGTTTCCTGGCAGCGAGCATGTGATCAGTTCCAATGAAGTGTTTTATCTTGATCAGTTTCCCAAGCGGGCACTCGTTGTGGGTGGTGGTTATATCGCAGTTGAGTTTGCCGGGATCTTTGCTGGTCTGGGGGCTGAAACTTCATTGATATACCGTGGTGACCTGTTCCTGAGAGGTTTTGATCAGGAAGTGCGTGAATTTACCGCAGAAGAAGTTGCCAAGAAAAATATAAGTCTGCGCTTTAACAACAATATTGAAAAGATAGACAAGCTGGCTGATGGCTCATTTCTGGCCTATCTGACAGATGGCTCAACTCTGGAAGCCGACACTATTATGTATGCGACTGGTCGGGTACCTAATGTGATGGATCTCGGGCTGGAAAACATCAGCGTTGAGCAGAAAGCCAGTGGTGCGATTGTCGTCAATGATCAGTTTCAGACTGCCGAACCGTCAGTTTACGCCATCGGCGATGTGATCGACCGGGTACAGCTGACGCCTGTTGCTCTGGCGGAAGGAATGGCGTTGGTGCGCAACCTGTATGCGGGTAAAAACCAGCAGGTTGATTACGACCTGATCGCTACGGCGGTGTTCTGTCAGCCTAATATTGGCACTGTTGGCTTATCTGAAGAAAAAAGTCGTGAACTCTATGAGAATGTCGATGTCTATAAGTCTACGTTCAGAGCAATGAAGCATACGATTAGCGGCAGTGACGAAAAAACCTTCATGAAAATGCTGGTTGATCGTGACAGCGACAAGGTGCTTGGGGTGCATATGGTTGGCCCCGATGCTGGCGAAATTATTCAGGGCATAGCTGTTGCGCTGAAAGCCGGTGCCACCAAAGCGGTGTTTGATTCCACTATTGGAATCCATCCGACTGCTGCAGAAGAGTTTGTAACGATGCGTGAACCAGCGAGTTAAGTGACCTTCATCGACTATTGCCCCGGCTGCTCTGCAGACCGGGGATTTTTTTGTCCGTCTTTTTTAAAACCTTGTTTGCAGGGTCTGAACTGTTCGGGCTCTAATTTGCTATCTGCACGTTATTTCGTCCCGCTTCCTTGGCTTTATAGAGCGCCGCATCTGCTCTGGCAATAAGGTTTTCCGGTGATTCATCTGTCTCTAACCGGGCAACACCGAAGGATGCTGTAACAGAGCTGATGGTTTCGCCACTCTTTTTCTGTTTGATTCGGATAGCCGCCACTTTCTTACGCACTCTCTCTGCCAGTTTGCAGGCATCAGGCGCTTTGATGCCAGGGAGCAACATGGAGAACTCTTCACCGCCAAAGCGTACCGGAAGCAGTGGTTCGGAACACTCCTCTTTGATCAGTCTGGCGACATATTGCAGAACTTTATCGCCCATCTGATGACCATACGTATCATTAAACTTTTTGAAAAAGTCGATATCCACCATAATCAGAGAAACGTCAGGTTCGGGTAGCGATGCCAGCTGACTGATCTCTGCATCAAATACCCGGCGATTATATAAACCGGTCAGAGGGTCAATCGTGGCTTCCTGTCTGGACTGATCCAGTTCTTTTTTGAGCTTACTTATCTCTGCCTGGGCCTCATCAATTTTCTTCTGAAACTGACGGGTACTTTCGCTGATTGTTTCGGTATTCACTGTCAGGTTCTGGATGATTGTCTCCAGTCCCTGATTATCGTTTTTGTCTTTGAGAGCTGCCAGACTGTCCTGTAATACTTCATTGTAGGCTTCAGTATCATGAACCGTTGATGAGGCCGAGCTTTCCAGATCACCCATCACCGATAGCAGGGCTTGCTGCACAACTTCTGCGTTTTCGATCTCATCCTTAATCAGAAAGTCACGAAACAGCACCTCACTGATACGGTTAGGACAGGTACCATAAATCTCCAGCGTTTTATCCATTTGCTGGTTAAGCGCAGGAATTGCTTTGGATACGTAGACATACCAGAGTGCATAATTTAAAGGTGTTGGTGGGATACCGCCTTTCACCATAAGCGGGATTGCCCGACGAAGATACTCAGTTGCTTGTCTGGGGTTATCGGCGAACTTCATAGAGCTTTTTCCTATTTCGCGATACGGTATGACGTGAATCAGAACGAGAGAAAGAATAACATTATTTTTCAAGGGGGTAGATAGTTTGCTATCCGACTTTGTGCTGATATCGAACAAATGTTTTAAAAAAAGTTATTAAACTGACCTGGGTCGACTAATTATTCATTGATCCTGTCATATAAGTCGTGGAATGTTATAGAGCAATTCCTGTTTTACGATCTTTGCAGACACAAATAACAATAATTCTTAGTCAGGATCTGATATGCAACTCATTTATGGGCTCCATTTTCATAATCTCAAAGGTGATCTGTTAGGAGGACTGACTGCTGCCGTAGTCGCTTTACCGTTAGCGCTGGCTTTTGGTGTTTCTTCCGGAGCCGGAGCGATAGCGGGGATATACGGCGCGATTTTTGTCGGTCTGTTTGCCGCGCTTTTTGGCGGAACGCCGAGTCAGGTATCGGGTCCAACCGGGCCAATGACGGTTGTAATGGCGTCTGTTTTTACCCAGTTTGTTGCGCTGGATCCGCAAAGCGGGCCGGTATTTGCGTTTACCGTGGTAATCCTGGGAGGACTGTTCCAGATGTCCTTTGGTCTGCTGAAACTGGGTAAGTATGTCACTCTGGTACCGTTTCCGGTGATATCCGGGTTTATGACGGGTATCGGAATTATCATTATTCTGTTGCAACTGGGACCGATGTTCGGTTTCCCCTCATCTACAAGTGCTGCAGAGTCATTGCGACAGATACCGCACTATCTGGCTGATGCGGACCCCGCAGCGCTGTTGCTGGGGGCTGTTACACTGGCCGTAGTGATATTCTGCCCTAAAAGACTTGCTGTTGTTGTTCCGCCAACACTGCTTGCATTGGTGCTTGGCACCGTTATCTATCAGCTGTTTCATGGCGATACGAATCTGGCCATAATCGGTCATATACCCACCGGGTTACCTGACTTGCAGATGCCACGTTTTTCAATGGATATTCTCAGTGAGATGCTGTTTGCTGCGGTAATGCTCGCTGTTCTGGGTTCCATCGACTCTCTGTTGACCTCTCTGGTGGCTGACACTATGACTAAAACCCAACATGATTCAGACCGTGAACTGATCGGGCAGGGGGTCGGCAATATGGTTGCCGGACTGTTTGGCGGATTGCCGGGTGCCGGGGCGACAATGCGTACCGTGGTCAATATTAAAGCCGGGGGCAAGACGCCGATCGCAGGGGCCTTTCATGCGATCGTACTGGTTTGCGTAGTGCTTGGGGCCGCACCTTTGGCGGAAAATATTCCACATGCCGTGTTGGCGGGGATTCTGATTAAAGTGGGGCTGGATATCATTGACTGGCGTTTCCTGTTTCGGTTACACCAGGCGCCTTTGTTTGTTGCCTGCCTGATGATATTAGTACTGGTGCTGACGGTGATGGTGGATCTCGTGACGGCTGTGTTTGCCGGGGTGTTTATTGCCAATGTCGTGACGGTTAAACGGCTGGCGGATAATCAGTTAGACAGCATCCGGGTGATTGATAGTCATGCGGGAAATGATGAGGGGCTGAGTAAGCGGGAACGTAAGCTGCTGGCTGAAACTCAGGGGCGGGTTGTTCTTTATCAGTTTGATGGTCCGGTCAGTTATGCTGCAGCAAAAGGCTTATCAGCAAAACTTCAGGGGCGGCATCCGCATGATGCATTGTTACTGGATTTTAGCCGGGTACCGCTGATCGATGTCTCTACTGCACTGGCGATTGAGGATATGATTATTGAGGCGCAGGAGCTTGGTCGCGATGTTCATATTATCGGCCTGAATCCGATCGTTAAGGATATTCTGAGTCGCCTGAAGATTCTTAGCCTGATTCCGGCTAGTTTCTGTCATGAGAAGCGTAGCCGGGCGTTGGAAACCGCTTATGCTATGGTGTTTCGTGATGAACTTAATTGATGAACTTAATTGATTATCAGGGTGATCAGGTGCTGGAAGGGTGTCAGGGCTTGTCTGAACTCTGTCAGTCGGTTTAACTCGAGTTGTGCTGTGACTTCAAGCTCAGCTGCAAAGTTTCTTTCGCAGTCGTCGAGTTTAAACTGGCTGATCAGCTGTTCAAGTTCTCCCGTCAGGTTGTAGGGTGCTGTCAGGCTGATTGCAATAGTGGCAACAACGACTTCGGTTGATACTGTCTGTAAGGTCTCCTGAACACTCTGAGAATACGCCCGGGCCAGCCCTCCGGTACCGAGTTTTATACCACCAAAATAGCGGGTGACCACCGCGCAGATATTACCCAGATGACTATGTCGCAGCACATTCAGCATCGGCTGGCCGGCGGTGCCTTTCGGCTCACCGTCATCACTACAGTTCCATTGATGCGGGTCATCGGGAGCGCCGGCAATATAACTCCAGCAATGGTGGTTTGCTTTTGGGTGGCGGGCTCGTATCGATTCGATAAAGCGTAGTGCTTCATCCCGGTCGCTGACCGGCTGGATGTCGCAGATAAAGCGGCTTTTACGAATCTCGAGTTCGGTGCTGTGATAAGCCGCCGGGCGCATGTAGTCCATCAGTCAGTACACCAGAGACTACCTGTTACAGCTTGGGCGGCTGGTATCCCTGCCACAGGCGGATACTTCTGAACCAGCTTTGTTGTTTGAACAGTCTGTCCAGCTCTGCTTCCAGCGCTTTCATATCAATCTGCTGGTTGGCTGGCGTATCGAGTAGCATCAGTTCGATCTCAACTGAGTCCCTGCGGTAATAGAGTGCCAGACGACTGATTCCCAGATCCGGATGGCCCGTCTGGTCAAGCAGTTCCCACAATACTCCGCTGATCTCGGTCCGTACCGGCAGACTGGTTGAGTTATCGAACTCCTCTTCATCATCGTAGGTATCGATATGAAAGATAATGTGACCAATATCTTCAAACTTTCTCATCAGCTGCAGTACCGCTTTGTCACCGATGTAGTGACCTTCTGAGGCGCTCAGGTGGGGGGCAACCTGCAGATGCATCTCCAGCAGGCTCTGGCTTCCCATGCTGCGGCTTTTGAAGCTGTGTACGCTGAGAATGCCCTCTACCTCCATAATAACTTCGGTATAGGCTTGTGTTTGCTCTTCAGGAAGGGCGGTATCTACCAGTTCAAGAATACTTTTCCAGGTCAGGTCCCAGCCGACTTTAGCGATGATCAGTGCTACCCCGATGGCAGCAACAGAATCCAGCCAGGCCATTCCGGCCATCGCGCCAGCAACACCGAAAAATACAACAATAGAGGAGAATGCATCGGTACGGCTGTGCCATGCATTAGCGATGATCAGGTCTGACTTGATTCTTTTGCCGACGGCGAGTGTGTAACGGAAAATAATCTCTTTAGCAAAGACTGAGATAGCAGCGACTACCAGTGCAGGCCATTCAGGAAGTTTTATCACTTCGCCCCGGATAAGTGTCAGCAGGCTCTCATATGCCATTGCTCCGGCAACGGCGATCAGGATACAGCCAAGAATAACAGTACCGATGGTTTCGAAACGTGCATGCCCCCAGGGGTGTTCCTCATCGGGCTCCTGATGAGAATATTTTATGACCCAGACCACCATAAAATCGGTCAGCAGGTCTGACAGTGAATGGATGCCATCGGCGATCAGTGCGCTGGAGTGAGACAGCATACCGAAGATAATTTTAAGCACGCCAAGAACGGCATCGATAACCGAACCAATAATGGTTATGCGCTGGGCCTGTGACTGATTACTTCGCGTTTCTAACATGATTGAAAAATAGTCCCGTTCTTTACGAGGCCGTTATGGTAAGTGGAACAGGCTGAATTGGCCAGATGTAAGCAACTTTTTATAATTTTTTTTTACAAAAACAGGTTGACTTTTATCGGTCACAGCAATGACGCGGAATTGAAACACTCATTGGATAAGTCGGATAAACTTTTCGTCCGGCTCAGATTAATTCGATCTAACTTGCTGAATATTAAAGACAATTACATCTGGTTAAAAAGTAACCATGTTATAAGGATCGGTGAAAAACCGGGTCATCCGGGGGGGTAATATGAGGGTACCCACAATGTTATCCACAACTTATGTGGGTAGATTGAGACAGCCCTTTAGTTCTCTGTTATCTGGCGGTTGTCCCGGACTGCTCAGAACTCTATTATTGGCGTTCATGAAACTATCAGATGGAGTCGTCCTCAATGGAAGGTGGCAATGCACTTTCAATGTTATTACCGGTTGCTCTGTTTATTATTATGCTAGGCATGGGACTGACGCTTAAACTGAGTGACTTTTTATCTCTGCGTCAGCGGCCGGTGGCGATTATCGCAGGTGTTTTTCTGCAGCTTCTGTTTCTGCCGCTGTTAGCCTGGCTGGTGGTGACTGCGCTGGAGCTTCCCGCAGTCCTGGCTGCGGGTTTGCTGATCGTCTCTTTTGCCCCGGGCGGCGCTACCTCGAATATGATCAGCTATCTCTGTCGTGCCGATACTGCGCTGTCTATTTCACTGACGGCGATTACCAGTCTTATCATACCTTTTACGCTTCCCTGGTTTACCTGGCTAACTCTGGAGCATTTTTTAGGCAATGGGGTGATAGTCGAGTTGCCTCTGTTAAGTACCATTGCGAAGCTGGTGTTGGTGACCCTGATCCCTGTCGCCACAGGGCTCTGTATAAACAGTCGCTGGCCACGGCTTTGCAGTCAGCTACGGCGGCCGATAAAGATCCTCTCGCTGGTATTTATGTTCTTCGTGGTGCTGATGATTAGCTGGGCTAATCGTGCGGTGCTGCCTGAGCTGATGCCGCTGCTGAGTCCGGCGATTATTCTGCTTGCCAGCAGTGCGATGTTGTTTGCGATTCTGATAGCTCGCTATCTGCTGCGGCTTAATGCCGAAACGGCGTTGACGCTTGGTATTGAAACCGGGATTCAGAATGCCGGTACGGCACTCATGGTAACGGGCGCGATTCTGCAACAGCCGGAGATGTCGCTGGCTGTACTGTTGTATGGCATTCTGATGCAGGTGCCTGCGGTGTTGCTGATTTTGTGGCGCAATAGCCCGGCGAAGTTGCGGTCCGTCTTAGTCAATACCAAGTAATTTGTGAGTCTGCAGACTCAGTTTCCACTGGGGGTTGTCCAGACAGTAACGGATGCAGTCCTGCGTATTGATACGCTGCATCGGACCGTCCATTGGTTGCAGGTAGAAATGTTTGAATTTTAGCTGTGTGAACTGTTCTGGCTGCGCAAGAGGCTGAGGATAGACCAGTTTCAGTTCATCACCGCTGAGCTGAACCAGTTGAGCATCGGCTTTCGGGCTGACACAGATCCAGTCAATCTGCGGCGGAACCGGGAGTGTGCCATTGGTTTCAACAGCAATCTCAAAACCCTGCTGGTGCAGTGCTTCAATCAGTGCCATATCAAGCTGCAACAGGGGTTCACCACCGGTGCAAACGACATAAGGTCGCCCCAGGGCTGCTCCTTCACTTTCTGGCCAGAAACTTTTGATTTTTCTGGCCAGTGATTCTGCCGACTGGAACTTACCACCGTTCTGACCGTCAGTGCCAATAAAATCAGTATCGCAGAAATCACAGACCGCTTTGCTTCGGTCCTGCTCCCGGCCGGACCAGAGGTTGCAACCGGTAAACCGGCAAAATACCGCGGGGCGCCCGGCCTGGGCTCCTTCACCCTGAAGGGTATAGAACATCTCTTTAACGCTGTAATTATTACTCACTGAATGGTCCTGATCTGCTGGATGTGGGTAGTCTACACAGTGGATGGCTAAGTTAAAATAGTAAGCTATTTTATTCCGTTGCGCTCAGCGGCGTTGCTGAATAAAGAAAACGCCGGCCCCGCAAGAGATCGGTGCGCCGGCGTTATATGATCCATATTATAGCGAGGTGCTAACGCTTCAGGGGCGCTGAGCTTCGCCGCCAAACGCTTCGGTCAGTGCGGGAATCAGGCGGGTCAGTTCCAGTGACATCTGCACAAACTCCGCATCAAACTGGGCAAATGCCTCCTCGGGGCTGTCCTGGTCCAGTTTTTCTTTAAGCTGATCTGATAGTTTAATACGCTTAATGCACAGGTCATCCTGAAGAATAAAGTTTAAGCTTTCCTGCCATTCCAGTGCCAGCTTAACAACCCGCTTGCCCGCTTCCAGGTGATGGCGAATCTCATCACTATCAAGATCCTGGCCTTTACAGCGAATGATACCGGTTTCAACCGCGCTGTCTCGCAGCTCGCACTCGTCCATCGGTTCAAGGCCCGTGTAACGCTCACCAGGCTGTTCCAGCCAGTTAGACATAACAGCAGAGGGTGACTGATTAACGTCCGGCAGAACGACCGGCAGGGAGCCCAGCAGGCTTCGAAGGTGACTGAGCAGCTCTTCTGCCCGTTTGTGGCTGCTGGCATCAACAATTAACAGGTTCTGTTGTGGAGCGATCAGCGCCCAGGTTGTCTGGAATTTACTGAATGCGCGGGGCAGCAGATCCAGAACTATCTCATCTTTGAGCTGATCCTTCTCTTTTTTATAAACTTTTCGTGCCTGCTCCTCTTCAATCACTTTTACCCGGTTATCCAGTTGCTGACGGATAACCTGAGAGGGGATGATTTTATCCTCTTTCTGTGCCGCGATAAGCATGAAACCGTTGCCCGAATGCACCAGCATATCCGACAGTCCGCCACTGGGACTGACCCAGCCAAAGCGGCTCAGTTCCTGGTTGCCGCAGGGGGTAAAGGCTTTCTCACTGAGTTTTTCTTCAAGGGCTTCGGGTGTATAGTCAAATGGCTGTGTGAAACGGTAAAAGATGGCATTTTTGAACCACATAAGATGAGCCCTTAATAACAGATAAAAAAAGAGTGGCTATTGTAAAGAGATAACCGACTTGCGAACAGGATTGATCTGAAGATATCGAGTATCAGCGGTGGCATGGGCCAACCAGCTTGCCGATTGTCGGCAAACAGCGAGAGTGCTGTGTCAGGGAGCTATGGCTGCATAGCTCCCCATGGCAGATCAGAGGCCTTCGTAGGCCAGCAGGGTGTAGACCGGAATACCTGCTTGCTGAATCAGTTCAGAGCCTTGCAGGTCAGGCAGGTCGATCAGTGCCGCCGCTTCATAAACCTCAGCACCGAGCTCTTTAATGATGGTGCTGGCTGCGAGAATAGTTCCCCCGGTTGCGATCAGATCATCAAATATCAGCACTTTATCGCCTTCAGCGACCGCATCAACCTGCATCTCAACCGCTGCAGTGCCATACTCAAGCGCATATTCACGATGGATGGTTTTTCCGGGAAGCTTGCCTTTTTTGCGCACCAGTACCAGTGGGATATTCAACTGATAGGCCATAATGGAGCCAAACAGGAAGCCGCGGGCGTCGATACTGGCAATATGTGTCACTTCAGTATCGATATAGCGCTGGATGAATGAATCTGCAATCATCCGCAACGCTTTCGGGTCTTTAAACAGTGGGGTTATATCTCTGAACATTACTCCGGGTTCTGGCCAGTCCGGTATCGTGCGCATTACGGACTTGATATAACATTCATCGAAACTCATCAGGGTTACCTTAAAACACTAGGACTATAAAAATAATACCCGCCGACCGCGGGTATTTTTCAATTCAAACTGAAGATCATGTGTGCGGACAGGACTTGTCTTCGCTGTAGTCGGCATCCTGAGATTCACCGGACAGATTATAGATCTCTTGCAGATTGCTCAGTTCAATTTCTTTGCCGTCAACCTGCACTAACTCCATTTTCTGGAAGCGGGTAAAGATGCGGCTGACGGTTTCGACTGCCAGTCCAAGGTAGTTGCCGATCTCGTTTCTCGACATGGACAGGCGGAAGTGGGTAGCCGAGTAACCACGTGCTTTAAAGCGTGTGGAAAGCTTGATCAGGAACGTTGCTACACGCTGCTCAGCATTCTTTTTGCTGAGTAGCAGCATCATCTGCTGATCATCGCGTATCTCCTTACTCAGGGTTCGCAGTATCTGGCGCCGCAGCTCGGGCATCTGTCCCGACAGTTCATCGAGTCGCTCAAACGGTATTTCACAGACAGTGGTGGTTTCCAGCATCTTAGCTGAAACAGGATACTGCTCACTGTCAAAACCGCTCATGCCCACCATCTCACCGGGAAAGTAGAAGCCGGTTATCTGCTCCTCTCCCTCATTGGTGAGTGTGTAAGTTTTTATCGTTCCGGCACGAATGGCATAAACAGAGGAGAACTCTTCTCCCTGGTGAAACAGATGTTCGCCTTTTTTTAATGGCCGGCTTTTGTCGATAATATCGTCCAGCTTGTCCATTTCTGTCATATCCAGAGATACGGGCAGACATAACGAACTCAGGCTGCATGTACTGCAATGAACCTGCCTTAAGCTGTGAAGCTTCCCTTCAGATGCCTTATGGTTGCCCATAGCTATGTCCTGTTTTCAGTGTGATATTAGACGTTGACTGGAGGTGATTATCCACTAAATCGTCAACCGGGTGAAGTATTTCCCGAATCAAATGATCCGGGAGAATCCTCTGGTCGGTTCCTGTTTGGGTATATAAGCATCAAATGCCATACAGATACGGCGGATCAGCAATCGTCCGGCCGGGGTTACTTCGATGCTATTGTCACTGAGAATAATCAGCCCGTCACCGGTAAATCTTTCAAGATCCTGCAATTCATCAGCAAAATATTCACGGAAGCAGATGTCGAACTGCTGTTCAATATCTTCCATATGAAGCTGGAAGTGGCAGATTAACTGGGTGATGACGGCGCGCCGGATCCGGTCGTCACGAGTCAGTGTGACACCCCGTTTGATGGCATAGTGATGATCTTCAACGGCTCCTGTGTAGGCACCCATATCATGCTCATTCTGGTAGTAAACATCGCCGATCTGACTGATCGAAGAGACGCCCATTGCTACCAGATCGCAATCGCTGTGAGTGGTGTATCCCTGGAAGTTGCGGTGAAGCTTTCCGTTTTTCTGCGCCAGTGCAAGCTCGTCATCCGGTTTGGCAAAATGGTCCATGCCGATATAAACATAACCTGCGTTACACAGTTTGCTGATGGTGGTTTCCAGGATAGCCAGCTTGGTTTCAGGGCTGGGCAGATCTTCAGCTTTGATATGACTCTGGGAGCGGAACCGGTCCGGCATATGGGCATAGTTAAACACTGACAACCGGTCGGGACTCAACTCAATAATGGTGTCCAGCGTTTTGATAAAGCTTTCCAGAGTCTGGTGTGGCAGGCCGTAGATCAGATCAATATTGATTGAACGAAACCCAAGACGGCGCGCCTCATGCAGTACATCTGCGATCTCTTCTACAGGCTGTACCCGGTTAACCGCCTGTTGAACTTTAAGTTCGATATCCTGAACTCCGAAGCTGACGCGGTTAAAGCCGATCTCGCGCAGCACTTTAAGCATTTCGTGATCGACTTCGCGGGGATCTATCTCGATAGAGTAGTCTCCGGAATCGTCATCCAGCAGCTTGAAGTTATCACGCAGCTTCTGCATTACTTCGATCATCTGTTCGTTGCTGATGAAGGTTGGCGTGCCGCCACCAAAGTGAAGCTGTTCAACAGTGCGATCGTCCGCATACCACTCGGACAGTTGAGTCATCTCTTTATACAGGGTATCGAGATAGGGCTGAGCTTTTTTGCGGTTACGGGTGATCACCTTATTGCAGGCGCAGTAGTAACAGACATGGGCGCAGAAGGGTATATGTACATAGAGCGACAACGGCGCACTGTGATCTGCTGTTTGCTGGCCAGTGCTTACCAGATCGGTAGCAGAAAGTTCAGGGTCAAACTGAATCGCAGTAGGGTAAGAGGTGTACCGGGGCCCGGACAGATCATAGCGGCGGATCAGATCGAGATCCCATTTAATCAGATTATTCTGCGTCACAACATTTCTCACTTTTACTGCAAAGGCCCGATTATAGTGATTTTAACCGAACCGGTATTGATGTTTATCAACTCAGAGCTGAAACCAGTCCCCGCCAGGGGATAGTGTACAGACCAAATACTATAATCAGTAGCCCGGCGATTGTCTGGGCTTTACGGTTTTTCAGCAGTGTCTGTACCTGGCTGGCCAGTAATCCGGTGGCCAGCATTGCCGGTACTGTTCCCAGACCAAAGCAGGCCATCAGCAGAGCAGAGGTTTTCCAATCGCTGGCTGTAGCGCTCCAGATCAGTGTGCTGTATATGAGACCGCAGGGTAACCATCCCCAGAGTGCCCCAAGCGCGACTGCCTGTGGCCAGTTACTCACGGGTAAGAGTTTCTTGCTAAGCGGCTGGATATGCCGCCAGAGCAGATTGCCCTGTTTTTCTAAATAGGCCAGAGCTTTCCATATCTGCGCGACATAGAGTCCCATTAAAACAAGGATGACACCGGCCAGGCTGCGTAAAAAAAGAGAGACTTCGGGTGAGCGGATCAGCCAGCCAATGCTGCCAAGCAGGGCTCCAGCCAGAGTGTAGCTGGCGATACGCCCAATATTGAATCCCAGCAACAGCAACACCGGCTGCTGGTTTTTCCGGTCGATACCCATGGCCACTGCACTGGATATTCCACCACACATGCCCAGGCAATGGGCGCTTCCTAACAGCCCTAATAACAGAGCAGTTAAAGCAGATAACGGTTCTGTCATTACTGCTTGTCTGCAGGTTTGGGAGGCTTGGCGTCGTCGGGAATCAGGTGCTCATCATCGTCATATAAAATACTGTGGGCGGGGGATTCAAGGTCGTCTAACTGACCATTGTTGACCGACCAGAAAAAGCCCCAGATCGCAACCCCGGCAAGAGCGATGGCGATAGGGATAAGCAGATAGATAATTGACATAGCTATACTTTACTCAGGTTGTTATAACTATTCTAACCGATCTGACCGGTCAAGTTTAGTCAGGCGCAGGGCGTTACCGACCACTACGAGTGAGCTTGCGGACATGCCGATAGCTGCCATCCATGGGGCGATCATCCCGGCAGCAGCCAGTGGCAGAGCGATCAGGTTGTAGAGAATTGCCCAGCCAAGATTCTGCCGGATATTCGCGCGGGTGCGTTTAGCCAGTCGCAATGCTTGTGGCAGGCGCATCAGCTCGCTGGAAATGAGGACAGCGTCGGCATTGGTTTTAGCCAGATCAGTGGCGGAGCCCATTGCTATTGATGTCTCGGCTCCGGCCAGTACCGGAATATCATTGATGCCGTCACCGACCATTACCAACTGAGCGCCATTATCCTGCAACTGCTGGATATGCTGCAATTTTTGCTCGGGACTGACTCCGGAAACCACTGTGTTGATCTTCAGTTGCCGGGCGAT
Source organism: Oceanospirillales bacterium (assembly GCA_018223185.1). GTDB lineage: Bacteria > Pseudomonadota > Gammaproteobacteria > Pseudomonadales > Balneatricaceae > Amphritea. Next base: position 36,819 of record JAAEYW010000023.1, read on the forward strand.
ATGTTCAACAGCGGCAGAGCTGTCACCAGTGAGCATCTGTACCTCAAGCCCCATCTTTTGTAACTGCTGTACCATGCTGGCCGCTTGCTTGCGGGCAGGATCATTCAGGCCAAACCAGGCCAGAGGCTCAGCTTCGCTGGCTAGCAGAAGCCATTGGCCCTGGCTGTCTGGCGCATCGGCGAACTCCAGCTGTGTGTCGCAGAACTGACTGGCGAAGTGGGGTTTGCCAATGAAATAGCGCTTACCGTCAATATAGCCTTCCAGTCCCTGGCCAACATGGTTTTTGAGTTGCTCTGCGGCGCTGACCTGAGTCAGTTGACTGATGTGGTGGAACGCTTTTGCGATAGGGTGCTCTGAGTGTGCTTCAAGGGAAGCGGCAATTTCCAGGCACTCACGGGCAGTCAGCTCAGCGAGTGGGCTGGTACTTTGCAGTGACAGATTGCCCTCTGTCAGGGTACCGGTTTTATCGAATACGATATGGGTTGCTCTGGCCAGGCTTTCCAGAACATGGCCCCGGGTAATCAATAAACCGTGTTGACGCAGCGTACCTGTGGCTGCTGTCAGAGCTGTCGGCGTCGCCAGTGACAGTGCGCAAGGGCAGGTGACAACCAGAACTGAAAGGGTTACCCAGAAAGCGTGATCAGGGTTTATCTGCCACCATGCCAGTCCGACAGAGGTCGCTACAATGAGCACCGCAGTGACAAAATAACCGGACACTGCGTCCGCCAGTCGGGCGACTTTGGGTTTCTCTTCATGAGCCCGCTCCAGCAGGCGCACAATAGACGATAGCTGAGAGCTTGCGCCGACCTGAGTGACTTCCAGGTCTATCGGGTTCTCAACATTGATGGTGCCGCCAACAACCCTGTCTCCCTCGCGCTTGGTCAGGGGCAGGTACTCTCCGGTGAGCGCGGATTCATCAATGCTGCTGCTGCCCTTAATAATGACGCCGTCAGCAGGGATGGTATGTCCCGGTTTAACCAGAATCCGGTTACCCTGTTGCAGGTCGTTGGCGGCGACAATTTTTTCACCTTCATCAGTATAGAGAATTGCGCTGGCCGGTAGCAGGTTGAGTAGTGCGTTGCCCGCTTTTCCTGTTCTGTGGCGAGCTTTCATCTCCAGAAACCGGCCAATCAGGAGGAAGAAGGTGAACATGCTGACTGAGTCGTAATAGACTTCGCCGCTGGCGGTGACCGTAGCCCAGATGCTGGCAACATAGGCCCCGCCGATGGCGATTGATACCGGCAGATCCATCGTCAGGTGGCGGGTTCGAAGATCTCGCAGAGCAGCCTGAAAGAAAGGCCTTGAAGCATAAAAAACAACCGGTGTCGCTAATGCCAGACTGGCCCAGCGTATAAAGTTTTCGTTATCGGTCTCGAGGCTTGTTCCAGCGCCGGTATAAAGGGCCACCGCAAGCATCATAATCTGCATCGTAAAGACCCCGGCAATGCCCAGTCTGCGCATTGCCAGCTTAGTCTCCTGTTCCAGCAGTTGCTCCTCTTTGTCCGGGTGATAGGGGTGTCCCTGGTAACCGATACTGTGCATGGCGACAAAAATATCGCTGAGATGGATCTTCTGTTCATCCCACTGCACCCGGGCACGATGGTTTGTCAGGTTGACGCTGGCAACAATGACCCCCTCGAGTGAGCTGATATGGTGCTCAAGCAGCCAGACGCAGGCGGCACAGGTTATCCCTTCTATAACCAGTGTTGCCTGGCGGGTTCCATCCTCCAGTTCGGCAACGAAGTGCTTCTGGACACTGGCATGGTTATACAGCTCGAACTCTGCCTGTAACTGTTCACTGGCGCTGATCGAGTCAGGCGATGGGGCTTCGGAAGTGCGGTGCTTATAGTAATTCTCCAGGCCGCCATCAGCGATGACCTGGGCAACGGCCTGACAGCCCGGGCAGCACATCTGGCGCGCTTGTCCGCCTATAGTTGTAAAAAACTGGCTGCCAGTGGGGATATCGAGGCCGCAGTGAAAGCAGCCAGGATGTTGGTGCAGGTTACCTTCAGGGGCATTCATCACAGGTTACTGATTGCCAAATGTGAAATTTTTCTGGTCGTAAGGTGGCTCTGCTTCATGAATCAGCTGCCACTCATTATTTATAGGGCTGATGATCAGCTTTTTATTGCCCTGTAGTGTGCTCTTCAGCTCGCCGGCATAGTGTCCCGGTTTTAGCTGATGCAGTAAGACATTGATATCAAGGCTGGCTTTAGTTGGGTGGCCTATGGTGAGTTGCAGTTGATCTGGTAACGACTCACCTTTAGCGCTGATCAGTTCAAGATTAATATCACTGGTCATTGTGTCAAATCTCAGTGTGCCACTCAGTCCAAGCTTTCGGGCTGCTTCATTAAGACGGTTGTCTTTGTGGAACGCTTTGGCTTTCTTGGTATATTCCTCAAGCACAACTCCGTCATTAGTAACAATTGATGCTGTAATGTACACGGAGGAGTAGAGGACGGTTGCAATCAGCGGGGCCAGAATAAACCACAGCCAGGGCTGCTTATACCAGGGTCCGATTTGTTGATCAGTCATATGTTTCCTTAAAAAAGAAATAGCTGCACGGAGATGAATCCGGCAGCTATTCTAACTCAGTCAAATGGGGGAGGGTAGGCTTTGCTTAGCGTTTGACAGGGCTAATAAAGCGATTATCCTCTTCCACCAGAATACTCTTATCATCCAGCGCCTGAACACGAAATGTAATATCGTAGTTTGGACGCTCAAGGAAGCGAGGGTCTGCCTGAAGGCTGATAGGGTGTTCCAGCAGCTCGCCTGTACGTATCAGGACTTCGCGGTCACCTGCCATTGTAATACCCTCTATACCCGTTACGTCGATGCTGAAACGGTGATCAGTCTGCGACTTATTGGCGAGTTTGAGAGTATAAACGTTTTCTATCATGCCGTTTGAGGCTTGAACATATAGTTGACCCCGGTCACGAATAATATCGACTTCGAGTGGTACCCGGCTATAAAGGGTATAGCTGAAAGCGATAAACATAGCGCAGATAGCAATAAAATAGCCGATCAGTCGTGGTCGGAGGATATGCGTTTTGCCTCCCTCCAGAGCATGTTCGGTGGTATAGCGAATCAGGCCCCGCTCATAACCCATACGATCCATGATGTCGTCGCAGACATCTACACAGGCGCCGCAGGCTACGCATTCATACTGCAGCCCGTCACGGATATCGATACCTACCGGGCAGACATGTACACAGTTATCACAGTCGATACAATCGCCCAGTCCTTCTGCCTTATAGTCGGCGCCCTTTTTACGCTTGCCGCGATTCTCGCCGCGGATATTATCATAGGAGATTACCAGAGTGTCCTGGTCAAACATTACGCTCTGGAAGCGGGCGTAAGGACACATGTAGATGCAGACCTGCTCACGCATCCAGCCAGCATTGGCATAGGTTGCTACAGTGAGAAAGCCTATCCACCAGGTTTCCCATGGTCCCAGATTCCAGGAGAAAGCGGAGGGAAGCAGTTCGCGAATGGGTGTGAAATAGCCCACAAATGCGATAGCAGACGCGGCCGCGATTATTGCCCATATAGTATGCTTGGCTGCTTTGCGTGCGATTTTTTCTCCGCTCCAGCCAGCTTTATCCATCCGCATTCTCTGGTTGCGATCACCTTCAGTAACGCGTTCCGCCCAGATGAAAAACCAGGTCCAGACAAATTGGGGGCAGGCATAACCACACCAGAGGCGACCTGCAAACACGGTGACAAAGAACAGGGTAAAGGCCAGGATAATCAGTAGCCAGGAAAGCAGCATGAAATCCTGGGGCCAGAAAGTGAAACCAAATACATGGAATTGCCGGCTTGGCAGGTCAAATAAAACAGCCTGATGTCCATCCCATTGAATCCAGGAAAAACCATAAAACATTGCCAGCATAAAAATGCCGGAGATAGTTCGTAAGTTCTTAAAGAACCCTTTGTAATACTTTACATAGATATGCTGACGTTTGGCATACAGGTCGTAGTTATCATCACCTTTATTGCCTTTCGGGGTCACATCCTTAACTGGTATTTGATTCATACCATTCCTCACCATCAAGTAGTCGAAATACCAACACCAAAACCATCAGATTTAAGGTTTATTAGTGAATTTGAATATTATACTCAGTTTGATGCAGTATTTAAGCGGTAGCATAAAAAAAGGCGATATGATTCACATCATATCGCCTTATTTATTGATCTGAGCCTTACTTGTTAGACAGGCTGTAAACGTAAGCAGTGATCAGGGTAATCTTATCATCGCTTAGCAGATCCTTGTGTGCAGGCATAACACCGTTACGACCCGTACGGATTGTGTGGCTGATCTGCTCGAAAGAGCTGCCATACAACCAGACGTTGTCAGTCAGGTTTGGAGCACCCAGAGCCTGGAGTCCCTTGCCATCAGCACCGTGACATGCAGTACACAAAGCCTGAAACTGTTGCTGGCCGCGGGCAGCCATCTCAGCATCGTGCTCTGCGCCGCTCAGTGACAAGACATAGCTTGTTACATCGCGAACACCTTCTTCACCCAATACCGGTCCCCAGGCTGGCATAGCGCCCTGGCGACCATTGGTGATAGTCTGCTTAATAGTGGCAGGTGCGCCACCGTACAGCCAGTCACCGTCAGTCAGGTTGGGGAAGCCATGTGCGCCGGCACCGGTCGCGCCGTGACACAGAGAGCAGTTGTTTGCAAACATGCGCTGGCCAATTTTCAGACCGTCAGGCTGAGCCTGCAGGTCTTCAACAGACATTGCCGCGTATTTTGCAAATACTGGTTTGTAAACCTCTTCAGCGTGAGCCATCTCTTCTTCGTACTGACCTGCAGAAGACCAGCCGTAAAAACCTTTTACGTTAGCCAGACCGTAGAGCCCGAGATAGGCAATACCAAAAATTATAGTGGCGATAAACATCTGAAACCACCAGCCCGGAAGCGGGTTGTCATATTCTTCGATGCCATCGAAAGTATGACCAAGCGTTTCCTCTGTGGCTTCTTTATGCGACTCGCCCTTGCGCGTGGCCAGTAGCAACCAGGTACAACCCAGAATTACGACCAGGGTAATCGACCATACCCATATATTCCAAAAAGCACTCATTTTTCATTTCTCCCGTTATTGGTCGTATCTGTCTCTGCAGGGGCGTCATCTTCATCGGCAAAAGGCAGTTGTGATGCCTCGTCGAATCTTTTTTTGTTACCGGGCAGAAGCACCCAGATAAACAAACCGATGAAGGTGATTAGCATTACTGCTGGCAGATATGGGCCATAAACTTCGTAGCTCACTCGAATTACCGCTTATTGGTATATTGAGAGTGGAGTTTACCAAGTGCTTGCAAGTAAGAGATCACGGCATCGATTTCAGTCTTGCCTTCTACCTGCTCGCGAGCTTTAGAGGCATCTTCCTCGGTGTAAGGAACACCCAGTTTAGCCAGAACACGCATCTTGGCAGCCGTATCTTCACCAGACAGCTTGTTTTCAAACAGCCATGGATAAGCGGGCATCTTAGATTCAGGAACTACGTCGCGCGGGTTGTACAGGTGTGCACGGTGCCAGTCATTACTATAACGACCACCTACACGGGCCAGGTCAGGACCGGTACGCTTGGATCCCCACAGGAACGGATGCTCCCATACACCTTCATCGGACGTTGAGTAGTGACCGTAACGCTCAGTCTCTGCGCGGAAAGGACGGATCTGCTGCGAGTGGCATACGTTGCAGCCCTCGCGGATAAATATGTCCCGGCCTTCCAGTTCCAGTGGTGTATACGTACGCAGGCCTTGAATGGGCTTGGTAGTCGCTTCGGTAAAGAACAGAGGTACGATTTCAGCAAGACCACCGCCACTGATCACCAGAATGATCAGCAGGATCATCAGGCCAATGTTCTTTTCAATCGTTTCGTGTTTGATCATTTTATGTGCTCCTCTGATCCTTAAGCTGTCTGCGCAGATGCGTCAGCTACAGGAGCAGTGCTGCCTTTACGTACAGTCTGCCAGACGTTGTATGCCATCAGCAGCATACCGGCCAGGAAGAATGCACCACCCAGAGCACGCACTACGTAGCCGGGATGGCTTGCTTCAAGTGCTTCAACGAAGCTGTAAGTCAGGGTGCCGTCTTCATTTACCGCACGCCACATCAGACCCTGCAGGATACCGTTAACCCACATCGCACAGATGTACATAACCGTACCGATAGTTGCCAGCCAGAAGTGAGTGTTGATCAATCCAACGCTGGCCATCTGAGTTTTACCCCAGAGTTTAGGAATCATGTGATAGACCGCACCGATAGAGATCATCGCAACCCAGCCCAGTGCACCCGCATGTACGTGACCGATAGTCCAGTCAGTGTAGTGGGACAGAGCGTTTACGGTTTTAATAGCCATCATCGGGCCTTCGAAGGTTGACATGCCGTAGAACGACAGAGATACAACCAGGAAGCGCAGGATAGGGTCGGTACGCAGTTTGTGCCATGCGCCAGACAGAGTCATCATGCCGTTGATCATACCGCCCCATGAAGGAGCCAGAAGGATCAGAGACATAACCATACCCAGAGTCTGAGCGAAGTCAGGCAGAGATGTGTAGTGCAGGTGGTGACCACCAGCCCACATATAGGTTGCGATCAGAGCCCAGAAGTGAACAACAGACAGGCGGTAAGAGTAGATTGGACGCTCAGCCTGCTTAGGAACGAAGTAGTACATCATGCCCAGGAAGCCTGCAGTCAGGAAGAAACCTACCGCATTGTGGCCGTACCACCACTGAACCATTGCATCAACCGCACCCGGGTAGACAGAGTAAGACTTGAACAGAGTGACAGGCATCGCTGCGCTGTTAACAATGTGCAGTACTGCAACCGTCAGGATAAAGCCCATGTAGAACCAGTTACCTACATAGATGTGAGATGTCTTACGCATCTTCACGGTACCCAGGAATACGATAGCGTATGCTACCCAGACCACAGTAATCAGAAGGTCAATTGGCCATTCCAGTTCTGCGTACTCTTTAGAGGAGGTCAGACCCAGTGGCAAAGTGATCGCTGCACTCAGAATAACCAGCTGCCAGCCCCAGAAAGTAAAGGCGGCCAGCTTATCAGAGATCAGGCGGGTTTGGCTCGTACGCTGTACGACGTAGTAAGAGGTTGCGAACAGTGCGCAGCCTCCGAATGCAAAGATAACTGCGTTGGTGTGTAACGGACGAATACGTCCGAAAGTCAACCAGGGAGTATCAAAGTTTAGTGCAGGCCATACTAACTGGGATGCGATTAACACGCCCACGGCCATTCCGACGATGCCCCATACCACTGTCATGATGGCGAATTGACGCACCACCTTGTAATTGTAGGTTGGGTGTTCAGCTGCTGTGCTCATATCAGGCTCTCATCAACAAGCTATTAGAAAGGTTTAGAAAGTAAATTTCCGCTGGCTATTATGTGGAAACAGCGAACACATTTCAATGCGTCAACGGTATTAGTTGCGACATAGTGCCGCAGTGCAAAATAGATCGAAATGATGAAAAGAAAAAGTGTTTGTGTTTGTTTTTTGTTTTTAAGTCTTTGATTAATATGGTTAATTTATATTATTATTGTTTGTCTTGGTTTGCGTTCGTTGCCATTTAGTGCTGTTTTCGTCGAAGGTTGATGTAGATCAAGCCAGTATCAAAAGTTACTAATTTGGCTTTTCTTGATATGGATCAAGCCTGATCTGCCGCATAATCAGCTGCTTTTCAGCTCAGAGGGTAAGAAATGATTATTGAAGGCAGGGCTGAAAAAGCCCGGATATTACTGGCTCATGGCGCCGGGGCGCCAATGGATAGTCTGTTTATGACTCAGTTAGCAGGCGGGCTTGCTGCTGGCGGGGTGGAGGTTATCCGGTTTGAGTTTCCTTATATGCAGCAACGCCGTATTGACGGAAAGAAACGTCCGCCTGACAGGCAACCTAAACTGCTGGAATATTTTACTCAGCTGATAGCGCAATTCAGTCAGGAAAATCTGCCGCTCTGGCTGGCCGGGAAGTCAATGGGCGGTCGGATGGCTTCAATGCTGGCGGATCATCCCGCTGTGTCAGGGTGTTTTGTGTACGGATATCCGTTTTATGCCCCTGGAAAGCAGGATCGCCCCAGAATTGAGCATCTGGTTACTGTTACTAATCCGGTCCATGTTTTTCAGGGCAGTCGCGATAGTATGGGGCGAAAAGAGGTGGTTGAGGAGTATCGGCTCTCCGGTTCAGTGACGCTACACTGGCTTGATGATGGTGACCATGACCTTAAGCCCAGAAAAATATCCGGAATTACTCAGGACGAACATATCGCTGATGCAGTAGAATCAACGCTGGAAATTATTAACCCCCATTATTGAGGTACTGTTCTGTGAATCACCTTTTACTCTATTGTCGTCCGGGCTTCGAAAAAGAGTGCGCGGCCGAAGTGCGGGAGTTGTGTGAGCAACAGGGTATCTATGGTTATTGCAAACTGGAAGAAAACAGCGGTTATGCTTTGTTTGTCAGTCATCAGCCTGACGGTGCTTCTCTGGCGATTGAGACGTTGCGGTTTCATGACCTTATCTTTGTCCGCCAGTGGGTTGCATGTCTGCCATTGGTCGAGTCAGTTAATACTGAAGACCGGATAGGTTCGCTTATCGGTCACGTGACCGGCTTGCCTGAGTGCAGTGAGTTATGGGTCGAGCCTGCAGATACCACAGACGGACGTGAGATGCAGCGATTCTGTAACAGCTTTGGTTCGGCTTTCAGTCAGGTTTTGCGGAAACAGGGGGTCTTACTTCGAAAGGCTGCTAACCGGCTGCATATTTTTGCCCTTTCAGGCAGCAGTTTCTATATCGGCTATGCGCCGGTTGCCAACTCTGCGCCGTGGCCAATGGGTATTATGCGGCTCAAATTTCCCAATCAGGCTCCTAGTCGCTCTACCCTGAAGCTGGAGGAAGCGTGGCACTGGTTTATTCCCGCGCAGCAATGGCATCAGTATGTCAGCAGTGGAAAGCGTGCAGTTGATCTGGGGGCTGCGCCGGGAGGCTGGACCTGGCAATTGGTGAATCAGAATATGTTTGTTACGGCGATTGATAATGGGCCGATGGCTGATTCGCTGATGGAGAGCGGGCAGGTTAAACACCTGACTGAAGATGCTTTCACTTATCAACCGCCTAAGCCGTGTGACTGGATGGTCTGCGATATCGTTGATAAACCTACCCGGGTTATAAAACTGATGACTCAGTGGCTTGTAGAAGGCTGGTGCCGTGAAACGATTTTTAATCTTAAATTGCCAATGAAGCAGCGCTACCCGGAAGTGAAAAGTTGTCTGGAGTATTTACAGCAGAGCCTGGATAATGCTGGTATCGGTTACCGTATCGCGGCAAAGCATCTGTATCACGATCGGGAAGAGATCACGGTGCATGTGCGGCTGTCGGATCAGCGCAGTTAGTATCATGGTGCGGATATGCCGATCCCTCAGTCTATATTGTCTGAGGGGTGTGTCCGCCTGGTCTGCTCTTTCTGTCAGTGTTCCAGAATGGTGATCTTCTCTTCTGTTTCCAGCATCGGCATGATGGCTTCCATGATCTGCTTGCGTTCTTCAGACGCATGCCAGCGTTGCCAGTCCTGTATAGTACGGAATGTCGCCATCACTACCCGGTGGTTAGGGTTATTACTGTTTTTTAGTGACTCTCCGGAGATAAAGCCATGAGCTTGCATCGCCATTTGCAATGTGTTGCGGGCGGCCTTCTCATAGTGTTCAGCAAGATCGTCGGCAATATGGCGCTCTATAAGTACTCGAATCATCTTTGCTCTCCTTTAACTGAATAAAATTATTTTCATTTATTTCAATATAATAGCACTGTTGAAGCAGGTAAAATGTTATCAGATAAAAAGATGGGTTTTTCTATACCTCTGAATTTGCGACAATATGTCTCCCGATGTAGTCGAGGTGGAGTAGATGGTTGAAGTTAAAGCGGATCAGGTAATGGATGCAACCGGCCTGTTCTGTCCGGAACCGGTTATGCTGTTGCACAATAAAGTACGTGAAATGGCTATTGGTGAGGTGTTGCAGTTAACCGCAACCGACCCGTCAACTCAGCGTGATGTGCCAAAGTTTTGTACTTTTCTGGGGCATGAGCTAATTGACCAGAAAATAGAAGATGATTGTTTTTTTTACCTGATCCGCAAAGGGGAGTAGTTCTGCCTGCCCGGGTTCAGGGAGTGTATTTTTTAAACAGGTCCTGAGGGCCGTTATATAAATGGTTGAGAGAAACTTACTGTGACAGCAACAGATACTACGGATAAATCTAAATCCCGTACCCGTTCAAAAAACCGGGCCGCTAACCAGGCTGCTCTGCAGCTGCTGTGTGATGCTTATCCTGATGTTTTTAATCGGGAAAGTATGCGGCCATTGAAAATCGGGATTCAGGAAGATCTGATTGCTGATGAGAAGTTAGCGAAGAATAAGATTAAACGGGCGCTGGCGTCTTATGTGCGCTCTCCTTATTACTTCCGCAGTCTGAAGGAGGGTGCTGACCGGATAGGTCTGGATGGTCAGCCTGCTGGCACAGTCACTGAATCCGAAGCTGAGCATGCAAAACAGCAGCTGAAAGAGATTAATAAGCTGCGTCTGCAGAAGCAGCAGGAAGATAAAGCTAAGCAGAAGGTTAAGGAGAAGGAAGATCGCCTTAACAACAAGCTTGAGATGCTGTTAACCAAACGCGGTTAACATATTTCAGAATTTATAAAAAAACCGCCATTTGGCGGTTTTTTTTTGTGCTGATCAGTAGAGTTCAGGGAGGGCTTCATAACTGCTCGGGTTTTCCGTAAACCCAGCCCTGCGCCCCGTCGACTTCGAGCTGGCGCAGTGCGCTCAGTTGAGTGTCCCGCTCCACATGTTCTGCATAGGCTTTAATATCCAGGCTGTGGGCTACGGTAACCAGGCTTCTGACAAAGAACCGGTCTTCTGCGCAGTTGTCCAGTTCCCGGATGAGTGAACCGTCGATCTTAATATAATCAGGATGGACGGTATAAAGATAACTGAAACCGGCAGGGTTGATGCCGAAGTTATCAACACCAAAGCGGACACCTGCTTGTTTTAACTGGTCGCGGAACAGCGTTACCTGGTTGAGGTTATTCAGTACAGATGTTTCGTTGATTTCGATGCTCAGTTGTTCTGGCCGGGGCAGGGTGGTTGCTGTGCTGATCAGCCAGTCGCAAAACGCCGAATCCCGGACAGATTCATTACTCAGATTTACACCGAGAGTTAAACCAGACTCTTGTGCCAGGCGCTTGATAGCAAAATTAAGCACCGATTTGTCGAGTGCGGTCATGAGATTCAACTGTTTTACTACGCTGATAAATTCTCCGGCCATACAGGGCAGGTTGTCCTGGTTAAGAATGCGGGCGTAAATCTCGTTATGGATAATGTCCAGGTTGTCTGAAATGTGTTTAACCGGTTGGGCCTGGAGGAATATATCTCCGCTGACAATCCTGTTGCTGACATGCTGATGCCAGCTGTTTTTCTCAACGGTGTTGCCTGTGTTGTTGTAATGTATGGGAGTATTGTCCAGGCGGGCTTTCTCGTTCGCCTGCCGGGCGTTGACGAGCAGCTCTTTGGAGCTGCTTTCCTTAGTATGTGCGGCAACGCCGATGAAGGCGGGGGCGTGTTCAGCACTGCTGCTGAGTTGCTGGTAGACTTTTGTAAGGCTGGTAACCAGTTTATCTAACTCTTTTTCCAGCTGATCAGAATTAGTGATGTCCGTGAGCAGGATGAACTCTGAAATGCTGATGCGGCCGATAACGGGATTTTCGGTTAATCGGGCCAGTTCATTCAGCTGGCTGGCGCAGGCACGAATAAAGTTATTTGCTTTTTCGATCCCCAATTGGCTATTGAGTTGTTGCAGATCGGCCAGTTGAAGGAGTATCAGGTGGCCATGGCCGAAATCTCTGCGGTAATCAATGCGTTCGTTTAATTGTGAGAAGGTTGCCCGCTGATTGGCCAGTCCTGTCAGGTCATCCTGATATGCGGTGCGGCGAATCTCTTCAATATTTTTCGCCTGCTCGTCAAACATAGTGCGTACCCGGCGTACCATCATATTCATTGCCAATACCACCTGCTTCAGTTCACGGGTTCCGGGTATCAGGCTCTGCTCAATATATTTTTGCCGGGACAGGGCCTGCGCCTGCTCTTCGACCCCTTTCAGTGGATTAAGTATGTAGCGCATCAGCAGGCTTATAAATACCATGCTTACGAGGGAGAGAACCACAAACCAGACAAAGGTTTGTTCCGTACCCCGCCACAGCTGTTCATAAGCATAGCCTGCACGACTCTGAACAAAAATTGAACCGGCTTTCTGCCACTGGTTAGTAATCTCCCGTGTCATTTCGGGTGGGGTAATCTCGACCAGGTGGATAAACCAATCGGGTACGCTGTCACTGATCTGAGCATTGGTGCTTTTAACGAATAATGGTGTGTTTTCAGCGTCCACCACCCGGATCTGTTGATAGAAACCGCTGTCAAATATTGCATTAACGGTCGTTTCGATTGCGGCAGTATCCCGGGCTGCCATATAAGGAGCCAGATAGAGGCCCAGGTGGGTCGCGGTATCCTGACCATGAGACTCGAGCTGATGGATAAGCATCTCCTTGGAACTATCTGACATCAGATATACCGTGCCGGAAGCCAATCCGATCAGTACGGCTAACACTGCGGCCATTAACTGATTAACGATAGACATTTTCGATTCCTCATCTGCTCATTTATCAGGTTAGTAATCCTGATTTTCCATTCGTGATTGTAGTTGTACCCAGGGCTTCAGCTGATCAGAGGTGCCGACCAGTGTACTGCGGCGGCCTTTTTTTGACAGCCACAGGTTGTCACCATTAAAGCTGTAAACGTGTTGCAGGTCTGGTCGACGGTTTGCTGGTTTTATCTCGGGTATCAGGTTGTCCAGTATCAGTGGTGTTGATTTTGGCGTGGCATAGTAGGTTAACACCATATGCGCCTGATTCAGCCTGAGGGCTTTAACATAGGCGATGCTGAGTTTTTCTATCGGAATACCAACCTGGCGCAGGGTGTAGTATTTAGCGATAGAGAAGTCTTCGCAATCGCCACCGTTAGTGATCAGAAACTCTACAGGGCTGGCCCAGTAATCTTTTTTGTGCCAGTGATCAATATCATCGACAAAGTTCATCTGGTTAAAAAATTGGTTAACCCGGGTAAGTTTTTCATCGTCATCGAGATTTTCAATCTCTTTAATCAGGTTTTGCCAGCTGTGCAGTCTTCGTTCAGCCATCTCCCCATACTTTTGTCCCAGTTTGCTGATTTGGGCTTCAGACATTAAAACACTGAATTCGGGAGCTGCGGTGAGGGTATACGCCAGCGATATCAGAATCAGGCCCGTAACAATACTCAGGCTATTGATAAAATGGCCTGCAAGCGAGTGTCGGGGTCTGTAAAATGAGTCTCTGGACACAGTTAACCGCTGAAAAATAAAGGTAACTTTATTGTTTCACAGAGCGACTGGCAACACCTCTGTTAGCTACTCAAAATGGTGTTAGCTGAGTGATCATGTACCGGGCATCAGGTTGCACTGGCTGAGGAGTTGCTGCCACGCGTTAGTGTGACGCTCTCGCGCTGAAGTGTAGTTCTGCCACAGAGGGGCATCAGGATTGATTATCTGGTGCTGATAACGCTGCATTGCAGCGGGGATATAGTTAAAGTTCTGCAGCAGTCGATGGTTCAGCTGCAGCCATTCACGGCCTTCACGGTCTACCCTGGCCATGTAGGGCTGTAGTTCCCCCGCATAGTATTTGTTAAAAACGTTTTTCACGATCAGTGCTTGTGGTGTCGCTTTGTTATTGAAGCACAGTGGTCGTTGTTTGAGTCTCTGCTCAATTACTGAGGCCGTGTGATCCAGCGTGTAGGTGATCAGATAGATGGACCGCAGCCAGCGACTACCAAAACGGAGAGTAGACAGGGCCTGATAGTGGGGTTCCAGCTGATCAAGATAGTCCGGCTCAGACCATCCGGGCTGAGGTAGGGTGAGATCATTATTCAGGGCGGCAAGCCGGTTGAAAATGAGCAGGGCCTGGCGGCTCTGGCTGAAGCCATCATCGCCGGTCAGTGAAAGCGGAGGTTCTGAAAGTGAAAAGTTTCGTTCCATCGCTTCGCTGGTAAATAGTCCATTCCAGAGCGCGGCTTCAAAGTTGATTTTTTTAATCTGGAAAATTTCCTCAACCTGTCGCAACAACTGAGGGTCTGTCTCTGTCTGAGGCATCCTGAGTGATTGCCGGCAACTGCCCAGGCGAAAAATCAGCCGTATCTCATACACCAGCTGTCGCGAAGGAGGCATTACTTTGCCCAGTGAGCTGTTGCGCTCAGCGATCAGGTTGATGAGATGGCAATGACGCAGGTTGAGAACTTCAATTAATCCCTGACGCAGGTCAGTCACAGGTTGTATGCGTTCCCGGCGGCGGGGGTAGGCGGGGAGCTGAAGCTGAATATCAAGACTCAGTTCGGCGTCACTGTCCAGGCTGTTAGCGACCCGGTTGCTATATCGCTCCAGCATTGATTCAGCGGGGCGCGGGTCGCAGCCCTGCAGCAATGCAATGGCGATCAGGATTATCAGGAACCGACAGGTATAGTGCATTTTGATTTAATGGTCAGGTAACGCAGTAATAACAGTATAGCGCCCACTGAGAGTCCGGCGATCATTCCCAGCCAGAATCCCCGGGCGCCGGTTGCGGGGACGATGATATCGGTGAGGCCCAGCGCATAACCTAAAGGCAGGCCAATCAGCCAGTAGGCAGTGAATACGATCATTAGCGGCACGGCGGTATCTTTGTGTCCTCTTAATATGCCTGCACTGGCGACCTGGATCGCATCGGGTATCTGAAAAATAGCTGCAATCAGCAACAGACTGCTGGCGAGCTGAATTATAGTGCTGTCGCCACTGTACAGCGATGCTATCTGTACGGATAGTATAGCGATCAGAGAGCAGGAGATAATCGAGGTAATACCGACAATGGCGTAACCGTTGCGGGCAGTGATACGTGCGCTGACAAGGTCTCTGCGTCCGATAAACTGCCCGATCCGGATGGTGAGTGCCATTGATATGCTCAGGGGGATCATGAATAGCATGCCGGTAAAGCTCAGGGTTATCTGGTGGGCGGCAATGACGTTTTCCCCGAGTCGGGCAATCAGCAGGGCGATAACTGTAAACATGCTGACTTCGATCAGTAGGGTGAAGCCGATAGGTACGCCAATTTTCAGAATGGTAAAGAAGTACTTTGCTCTGGGTCTTGGCAGGGTGATCAGAAACAGGCTGCGAAAGTGGCGTGAGTAGTGAAGATAGCAGCCTGTTGTTAGTGCCATAATCCACATCACTATGGTTGTGGCCCAGCCGCAACCAACGCCTCCCAGCTCAGGAAAGCCCAGTTTGCCGTAGATTAGCAGATAGTTAAGCGGGATGTTGCAGAGCAGGGCGAACAGGGCTATTTTCATCAGCGGCTGGGTTTTACCCAGCCCTTCTGAATAGCTGCGGGCTCCCTGATAAAGCATCATGCCTGGTATACCCCAGGAAAGCGCATCCAGATAACTCAGGGTTTTGTCTTTCAGGCTGCCTGTCACCTGCATCAGGTCAAGCACCGGGGCCATGTTTCGCAGTATCAGCCAGGCTGCCGCACCCGCCAGGAGGGCAATCAGTATTCCCTGGTGAAATATCAGACGGGTTCTGCGTAACTGATCGCTGCCGGCATGATTTGCTACCATGGGTGTGGTTGCCATAAGCAGCCCGCCCAGAGAGATAACCACGGGCAGCCAGATGCCTGATCCGAGCGCAACAGCAGCGAGGTCTTCGGCGCCATACCGCGCAGCCATTAGCGTATCAGTAAATCCCATTGCTGCTTGTGAAAGTTCAGCAATCAGGATTGGAATAGCCAGGGCCAGAATGTGACGGCTCTCCTTGAGAGAGAGCGCTGAATGTGGTTTCAATGGATGTCAGATCACAGGTCAGAGAAGCAGGAATAAAAAAACCGGGGCACAGGCCCCGGCTTATTATGGATGGTGACAGAAATTAGTCAACGCGACTGGCTACATAACGTCCTGGAGCCGGTTCGATGACTTTAAATTCTGCATTGCCAGCCTCTTTGGGTGCGTCAACTTTCTTACCTGACTTAGGCTTCAGCCATTTATTCCAGTTTGGCCACCAGCTGCCTTCCTGTCGCTCTGCGGTTTCCAGCCAGTGATCAGGACCCTGTCCCAGTTCTCCGCCGGTCCAGTAGTTACGACGGTTCTTGGATGCCGGGTTGATGACACCGGCAACATGTCCGCTGGCGCCCAGTACGAACTCAATCTTACCCTGCATCATCTCAGTACCTTTAAAGGTGCCTTTCCAGGGAGCGATGTGATCTTCAATGGTGGAGAGGAAATAAACCGGAATCTTGATATCACGAAGGTCGATCGATTCGCCGCAAATCGTCAGACCACCTGGCTGAGCCAGTTTATTGTTGATATACATCTCGTTGATATAGAAGTTGTACATCTTAGCCGGCAGGTTGGTAGAGTCTGAGTTCCAGTAAAGGATGTCGAATGGTGCCGGATTCTGACCTTTCAGGTAGTTGTTGACAACATATGACCAGACCAGATCGTTAGAGCGAAGCATATTGAATGCTGTTGCCAGATTACGTCCGTTCAGCAGGCCTTCGTCATCGACTTTCTGAGTCAGCTGTTTTACCTGCTGTTCATCAATGAACACGCTCAGATCACCCGGATCGGTAAAGTCAGTCAGTGTAGTCAGGAAGGTAGCTGAGGCAACAGATTCATCTTTACGTTTCGCCATAACCGCCAGCGTAGATGCCAGAATAGTACCGCCGATGCACCATGAAACGCAGTTAATCTTATCCTGATCAGTAATTTTCTTCACTGCGTCAATTGCTTTCAGGGTACCGTTTTCGACATAGTCATCCCAGGCCAGACCGCGCTGTTCTACGGTTGGGTTAACCCAGGAGACAAGGAATACGGTCAGGCCCTGATCAACACAGTACTTAACGTAGGAGTTATGTTCCTGCAGATCCAGAATGTAAAATTTGTTGATGCAGGGTGGGACGATCAGTGTCGGACGGCTGTATACCTGTTCTGTGGAAGGCTTATATTGAATAAGCTGTAGCATCTCGTTTTCGAAAACAACAGCTCCTTCTGATGTCGCAATGTTTTCTCCCAGAGAGAATGCGGTCTCATCAGTCATGGTGATGCGGCCTTTTTCCACATCTCCCAGCAGGTTCTGCAGGCCATCGACTAGGCTTTGGCCCTTAGTTTCCAGTGCCTGTTGCAGAACTTCAGGATTGGTCAGCGCAAAGTTTGTAGGTGACATTGCATCCGTATATTGCTGCGTGTAAAACTCGAGTTTTTTCTGTTCAATATCACTCAGTTTGGCGTTTGCAGCCATGTCATTAAGCAGGTTGGACGTCAGCAGGTAGGATTGCTTAATGTAGGAAAATACCGGGTTCTGGCTCCACTCTTCAGCCGCAAAGCGGCGGTCGCCTTTGTGCGGTTCAGCAACAGGTTTGTCGACTGCTTTTCCGGTCAGGATGTTCTGCCACAGGTTGATCTGTGCCTGTTGGTAGTCGGTAATAGCCCGCACCCATACAGAAGGGTCTTCGAAAGAGCGGGCTGCCAGCTCTGTCCAGGACTGCGTGAACTGCTTGAACAGATCATCACTGTTACCCTGAGAATAGAGATCCAGAACTTTCTTGCTTTCCTGATTCAGATAATTAATAAATTCTTGCGGGTTGGAGAGGATATTGCTGTTATTTTCCATAAAACTGCCTTCTTTCTGAAGCCTGCCTTGAGTATGCGGTGCAAACTTCTCTGGTGAGCTGCCGCGAGTGGATAACTGGCTAAAATTGTATAGCTGTCTGATTGGCCGACCGGTTATGCGAAGTGTTGTAATGAGTCGGCTATTATTCAAACAGAGTCCCTGAGCATAGACAACTTGATGCGGCGCAGCAAGCCTCTATTGCACTACTTTAGTCAGATTGTTGGGGTTATTTGTGCCTGTTTTCTGAAAATGTATCACCGATATGTTGCAGTATTTTGTAATGTGCTGAAAAAAAATCCGGTCAGGCTTCTGCTTCGGACGCAGTGCTAAGTGACAGGGAGGCAGTTTCTCTCCATAAATATGCATTCGTATACTGTATAATTGGTAAAAATATTGGTTCAGAATGTTTGGTCAGGCAAGGAGATAGGGAGTCTGTATGCGACAGTTTTTACTCATGAGTAGTGTCGGTTGTCACCTGTGTGATGAAGCGGCAGAGATTCTCATTCACACTCTCGACCCTCAGCAGCATCTGCTGGATGAAGTGGACATCGCCTATGACGATGCTCTGATGGAAAAATACGCCTTACTGATCCCGGTGTTAGTGGATGAGGTCAGTGGTGCTGAGCTACGATGGCCTTTTGATCACGAGGAGCTTCGTGGTTTTATAGACAGTTTTCACTATTCCGTCTGATTGAATCGGAACAGTCTCTGGCAATTGCCCTCTGTTTGCTGAGCCAGTTCTTGCGGATCACATGCTCTTTCCTGTGCAACCTGTTCGAGGATGTGCGTCAGATAGACGGGCAGGTTGCGACGGCTTTTAGGTTTGGGTTTCAGGTTGCGGGGAATAAGGTAGGGCGCGTCAGTTTCCAGCAGAAGCCGGTCAGCCGGAATCTCTTTTACAAGGCGTAACAGTTCGCCACCTCTGCGCTCATCGCAAATCGACCCGGTTATGCCGATATAGAGATCAAGATCGAGGTAGTTATAAAGCTCTTCGCGGCTGCCGGTAAAGCAGTGAGCAACTCCGCCATGCAGGTGGTCTCTGGCGTGTCGGAGCATTTCAATCTGTCTGGTATGTGCATCTCTCTCGTGCAAAAACAGAGGCAGGCCTGATTCTGCGGCCAGCTCAAGCTGTTGTTCAAATGCCCTGATCTGTTGCTCCGGTGAGGAAAAGTTCCGGTTGAAGTCCAGCCCGGTTTCGCCGACAGCGCGGACTTCCGGTTGTCTCAATAGTGCTGCCAGAGTATCCCGGGTTGTCGATGAAAACTCTTTGCTGTAGTGAGGGTGAACCCCCGCGGTGCAAAAAAGCTGGTCTGGGTATTGCTGGCAAAGCCTGAGCGCCTGTTCACTTTCGTTAGCTGTGGTTCCGGTGATCAGCATCCGCTTTACCCCGGCCGCTTCAGCATTCTGAATAACGATTTCGCGGTCGGCATCAAAGGCAGAGTCGGTAAGGTTGATACCAATATCAGTGAGTGAATATCTGGCTTCGTTCATCAAGGGGTGTGGTTACCTGATCGTGGCGGAATCGCCGTTAGTGCGGATGTAATCTCTCAGCTGTTCTGCCTGAGTGGCGCCTGTTGAATTTTGCAGCGCAACACGAAAGGCTGTTTGTCCCTCGAGGATGTGAGATGGCTGGCCGGCGAGGGTGCGATAAACCGCGTGGTAGGCCATCACGTTCATCACATAGCGGCGGGTTTCGTTGAACGGAATGGTTTCGATCCATATATCAACCGGGAGTTCTCCCCGTTGCTTCAGCCACTGCTTTACGCGATGAGGGCCTGCGTTATAGGCAGCTGTCGCATATATCTGATTGTTGTCAAACTTTTCCTGCATCTCTGCAAGGTAGGCTACCCCTATATTTATGTTGGTTTCAGGCTGATACAGGTCGCTGCTGTTTTTGTATGAAATATTATGCTGCTTTGCGGTTGACTGAGCCGTTTTTGGCATGAGTTGCATCAGGCCTCTGGCGCCGACATGGGAGCGGGCGTGGGGCTGATAAGCGCTTTCCTGACGTGCAATTGCCCGGGCCCAGTTGGTATCAATTTTGTAACGTCCGGCCAGCGCAGAAAAGGTTTCAGAGTAGGGCATTGGGAAACGCAGGGTAATATCGTCCCAGTATTTTGCCTGTGCGACGCCGATGATGGCCATATTGTGCCAGCCCCATCGGTGCAGGACTGTGGCTGCAGTGCGGAACTGATCAGCATCGTAGTCGCGGGTCAGCTGATTCCATTCGCGGCGGGCGAGGTAGCGTTCGTCGAGTTGATATAGCTCTTGCATACGTCGCATCGCAGGGAGTTGTTGCTGCAATGCAATGGCTTCATCTGACACTCTGTCCTGCTGCGGGTTGAGGTGGAAACCGGTATGCAGGGTGCGGGCCGCCAGTAAGCCGTAGTAGCTACGTTCCCTGCTGAGGTTTACAAAGGCATCGGAATAACTGGGCTTGAGCCCCTCAATATGGCTGGCCGACAGGGTTTTCCAATAGACCCAGCGCTCATCCTGCTGGACCTGTTCAGGCAGTTGCTTAATCAGCAGGTGGACTTTTTTCCAGTTAAGACTGGTGAGCGCCAGCATAATGCGCCGCTCCTGAATCTCATCATCGTGAGGCTGATTGAGCTGGCTGAGGAATTTGTCAGTTTGCGTGTCAGGTCGGTATGCCAGGCGTCGGGCAAGACTTCGTGTCAGCTTTTGTCGATCATCCGGGCTGAAGGACAGTTTGGAGCGAATCTTTAACCAGGTTTGTGTCGCCGCCTGAGGGCTTTTTCTGGAAAGGCGGTCGATGCCATAGAGGTAGGTCGCCTGGCTGGCCTGATTGTTCCCTGGCAGATATTTAGCATCCTGAATCAGCGAGGGGCTCTGACGAACGGCGAAGAAACGCTCCGTTGCTCTTTTTTGCTGTGTCTGTTTAATAAAGCGTGTCAGGTATTTAGCCAGGCCTATATTGTTGTTCTCAATCGCTTTCCAGAATCGTTGATATGCCAGTTTGCTGGAGGGCGCGTGCGTGTTGGTTATCCAGTAGTCAAATACGGGATCGCATGCGTCAGATATGGAGTGGCCGGTGTTCCATAAGGTTTCAATTCCTTTGATCGCCAGGTCAGCCTGGCCTGTTTTCAGCAGTGCGTTGCGATAGTTGCACTCAAATTGCTCACTTTTAACGCCTGCGGCCCGATAGGCTGAGATATAGTGCTTCCAGCGTTGGTTGGCTGCCAGATAACTCAGCCATTTCTGCTGTAGAGGGTATACCGTGGGAATACCTTCGTACTCTTTGCTATAGAGGTTGATATGGTGTTGAGTGATACTGTCGAAGTTGTGTTCCAGCTCTTTTTGTTCAAGGTAGGGGTACAGCGGGTATGCCGTTAACTGCGATTTAAGCAGGTAAAATGCTTCCAGTTTGTCCTCGTTCAGCAGATCGAGGGCCTGGGTATAGAGGTGCTGTGGCGACTGATCTGCTTCGGTGGGTTTCTGTGGTGCTGGTATCGTGGCAGCGTTGCTCAGTGTACCGCTCAGCAGCGTAAAGAGAATGGCGCTGCAGATAATCCGGGGCAGTTTGGTTGCGCTCAGTTTATAAAGCATATATCCCTATTTCGTTAGTCGCTGTTATTACAATCATAGCGGCAATCATGGTGCAAACTCGAGAGAAAAATACCCCTGTCTGATGAAATTTACGCAGTGACAGCGATATCTCCCTGTTCTTTAAAGAGAACTGTAAATATATTTTCTTTGCATATCACGGCCGGGAGGTTTTTCTGTAGAATATGCGGCCAACGTTTTTGGTGGATTTAAGCATGGCTCTGATCAGACTTGATAAGGTCTCTGTCGCATTTGGCGATAAACAACTGCTCGATCATATCGACTTTCAGCTGGATAAAGGTGAACGGGTTGCTCTGGTAGGCATTAATGGTGCGGGTAAATCGACCCTGCTAAAGGTATTGGCACGTCATCAGCCGACAGATGATGGTGATATCTGGCAGGACGGTGGTGCGCGTGTTGCTGAGCTTTCTCAGATGCTGCCAGCGGCAGATGAGCGCCGGGTACGTGATGTGGTAGCTTCCGGCTGTGCCGAGACAGTTGATCTGTTGAATCGTTACGAAGCCCTTGCTATGAGCCACAGTGACGCCGATATGGCTGAGCTGGAGCGGCTACAGCACCAGATCGAGCTGGTCGATGGCTGGCATCTGGAGCAGAAAATACAGCAGGTTCTGGAGCGTCTGGAACTCGACGGTGAACAGCTGATGTCTGCACTTTCTGGTGGCTGGAGGCGTCGGGCGGCCTTAGGCGCCGCGCTGGTTCAGTCACCGGATATACTGTTGCTGGATGAGCCGACCAACCATCTGGATATCGAAACCATTGAGTGGCTTGAAAAGCAGATAATGGAGTTTCGTGGCGGTGTGCTGTTTATCTCCCACGACCGTTCGCTGGTTGAGCGGCTGGCTACTCGGATTGTTGAACTGGATCGCGGAAAACTGACCTCCTTTCCTGGCAATTATTCCGCCTATCTGACGCAAAAAGAGAAGCTGCTTGAAGAGGAAGAGCGTCATAACGCGCTGTTTGATAAGCGGCTGGCTGAAGAAGAGAAGTGGATTCGTCAGGGTATCAAGGCGAGAAGAACCCGTAACGAAGGGCGTGTCCGCGCACTGAAAGATCTTCGCGTTGAACGTTCACAGCGTCGTGAACAGCAGGGTAAAGCTAAGTTTCAGGTAGAGCAGGCTGACCGCTCTGGAAAGATCGTTATTGAGCTGGACAAGGTCAGTCACGGTTATAACGGAGAGCCTGTAATCAGTGGTTTAACTTTATCCGTTCAGCGAGGCGACAGGATTGGTCTGATCGGGCCTAACGGTATTGGTAAAAGTACGCTTTTAAAAGTGTTACTGGGGCAGCTGAAACCTGATCAGGGGACGGTTAAGCTGGGTACCAGTCTGAATATTGCCTACTTTGATCAGTTACGCGGTAAGCTGGACCCAGAGAAGACCATCATTGATAACATTTCTGAGGGTCGGGAGAGTATTACTATTAATGGAAAGTCACGCCATATCATCAGTTATCTGAGTGACTTCCTGTTTTCTCCAGAGCGTGCCCGTACTCCGGTTAAAGCATTGTCTGGTGGTGAGTGTAACCGGGTTATGCTGGCTAAACTGTTCAGCCAGCCATCTAATCTACTGGTGCTGGATGAGCCGACTAACGATCTTGATATCGAAACTCTGGAACTGCTTGAAGAGATTCTGCTGGAGTACAAGGGCACCTTGTTGCTGGTAAGTCATGACCGGGCCTTCCTGGATAATGTCGTGACATCCACTCTGGTATTTGAGGGTGAGGGGCGAATTCAGGAGTATGTCGGCGGATATGAGGACTGGTTGCGTCAACGCTCTCAGATCACTGCTGCTAATATATCCAAGACGGCATCCCGGCCTGCTCCCGTCGTTGCAGAAACGGTTGCCAGTGCGCCGGCTAAGAAAAAGCTGAGTTATAAATTGCAGCGGGAGCTGGATCAGCTACCGGGCCAGTTAGAGCGGCTGGAAGGGGAGATTGAGCAACTGCATCTGGAAACCAGTGCTGCTGATTTCTACAATGGGGATCACGAGCATGTTTCGGCCAGGCTGGCTGAACTGCAGGCTAAAGAGACCCAGCTTGAAGAACTTATGGAACGCTGGGTCGAACTAGAGGCAATGCTGTAATATTCCGCGGCCGCCAATCAGGGGGTGGAGCCTCTAATCCTTGGCTTTAACCCTGATGGCGAGAACGTCGCACTTCGCGCCGTGGAGTACACCGTTAGCGGTTGAGCCTAAAAGGAGAGCCAGACCGTGGCGGCCATGACTGCCGACCATGATCAGATCACAACCCTGTTCTTCAGCGATTCTGTGGATCTCGGTTTCGGTGTGACCCGAGACAACGTGACACTGTTTTACCTGATAATCCAGTTGTTTGCGGTAACGGGTCATTTTGCTCTGGGCGTGCTCATCCAGTTGTGCCTGAATTGTTGTCAGGTCCATCGGAACATCGCCGCCATAGGCAAAACTCAGAGGCTCAATTACATGAATCAGAGAGAGCTCCGCTTTAGTACATTCAGCCAGCTGTTTCACTTTGTCGATCAGCTGATCAGACTCTTCTGACAGATCGGTCGCCACTAAAATATGTTTATACAGGGACATGGGAAAATCTCCTTTTGCTTCCTACTTAAGAGAGTAGCATATAGTTTCCGGTTTTAATTCTGACCGGAGTCAAATGAGTTGTTTGAGGATTGTAAATGAAGTGGGCCATTATTGTTTTGATTATGATGTCGTTACTGGGGTCAATGATGTGGGTTATGCCAAGTCCCCGGCAACGTTTTTTAGCAAAACTAAGGCAGCAGGCATCCCGCCTTGGATTTCAGGTTCAGATAGTGCGAATGACTCCGCCGCGGGCTGCAGGACAGGTCAAGCCCGAGGTGCTGGCAGCAACGGCATATCGGCTGCCCCGTTATAATCTGGAAAAGAAGCACAGAGAGAATTTTACTGAATGGCAGATCTTCCGGCAGACTGCGGTCGCAAATGAGGGGTTGCCGGAAAGCTGGTGCTGGGGGGCGGGCGAGCGCCTCCTCAATGAAAAACAACTGGAAATCCTTAACACGCTGATCAGTGAGCTTCCTGACGGTGTTGCATCGGTTGAATCGACCCCGGTGCACATCTCATTGTACTGGGACGAAAAGGGTGATGAAACTACCCTGGGATATTTTAAGGAATTGCTTCAGCCGTTCATCGATCAGCAATTCTGACTTTACAAAGGCGATGTTATGACACTCAAACCCGGTTTTTATCAGCATTATAAGGGAGCGGAATATCAGGTTCTGTATCTTGCCAGACATTCAGAGACAGAGGAGTGGCTGGTGGTGTATCAGCCCTGTTATGGCGATCGGGATATATGGGTGCGGCCACTGACAATGTTTACTGAAAATGTTACCGCTGCTGATGGAACGGTGGTACCCCGGTTTCGGTTTATCCGGGAGAGTGAGGGGGCTTAGCCCTGTTCCTCCTTGCTCTCTTTTGCGGTCAGTTCTTCAAGCGATGCCGCAAGGTTACCGGCAGCCATGGCGCTGCTGGGGCGCGCCCGGTTTAGCAGTTCTCTGATTGCATCGATATAATCCTGTTTCTGTTTCTGCGGAACGTTGGCCCGGGCAATCATCGCTTTCGCATGCTTGTAATGCGACATTGCCAGTAGTTTATCGTCCCGGTCAAGATAATAGTTGCCCTGCTGGATATGGGCTTCAACGAAGACAGAAACGTGTAGCCAATAGAGGTCTTGTTGAAACTGCTTGGCTCTGGAAACGCTGAGCTTGCCGGCCTGAGCCATCTCAATACATAGTTTTTCGGCATGTTGAATATGGATCTGAGCTTTCTTCAGCGCCCGGTCATTATTAAAGCCTCCGGGCACAGCACTAACCCTGTCTGTGCTTTCTTTCTGGGCGCTGATATCCTGCAGCAGGTCTGAATCGGGTGCCAGCGTGGCGATCTCTTCAATCATGCTGACAACATAGCCGCTCAGGGCGTCGGTGATTTCGGAACGGCAGTTTGCCTCCCTGAGTACAGCAAGGGTTTCCAGGGCTTCGCCAGAGGCTTTGTTCAGCTTTCTTAATCGCTTTGTGCGATATTCCTGTTGCTGTTCCCTGGTTGAGAAAAAATTGTTAACCAGTAAAGCAACGAAACCTATGCCGATTAAAGAAAAAAGGAAAATCAGGTTGTCTTGCAACATATTCTCAGGTAGTTCTAATTAAGTAACAGGCTGATATTGGCGGCAGCATACTGCATTTAAGCTACCAGAAACATACCTTTATTAGCCAATATTGTTGATCAGTTAGCGTGTTTTTTTTTGGCAGAAGCTTGACCCTGCTGGTTACAGCCCTTATATATGCACGCTGTTTTGTATTGTCACCTTGTCCTTTAAGGATTGTATTTATATGGGAAAGTCCCTAGTTATTGTTGAGTCACCTGCAAAAGCGAAAACCATAAACAAGTATCTGGGTAACCAGTTTGTGGTTAAATCGAGTGTGGGCCACATTCGTGATCTGCCCACCAGTGGCTCTGGTAACGGGGCTGGTTCTGACCCCAAAGAGCGCGCCCGTCAGGCGGCTTTAACCCGGAAAATGTCACCGGAAGAGAAGATCCTTCACAAGGCCGAAAAAAGTAAAAAACAACTGATCGTACGAATGGGCGTTGATCCTGAGCATGGCTGGGAAGCCCGCTATGAGATTTTACCCGGCAAAGAAAAAGTCGTTGATGAATTGAGACGACTGGCTAAAGATGCAGACACTATCTATCTCGCAACCGATTTGGACCGCGAGGGTGAGGCGATTGCCTGGCATCTGCGGGAAGCGATCGGAGGAGAAGACAGCCGTTATAAGCGGGTGGTGTTTAATGAGATAACTAAGAAAGCGATTCAGGAAGCATTTAAGCAGCCTGGAGAGTTGGACCTGAACCGGGTTAATGCTCAGCAGGCCCGACGGTTCCTCGACCGTGTGGTTGGTTATATGGTCTCTCCACTGCTGTGGGAAAAGGTTGCCCGGGGGCTGTCAGCGGGACGGGTTCAGTCTGTTGCCGTGCGCCTGCTGGTTGAGCGTGAGAAAGAGATTCGCAGTTTTATCCCTGAAGAGTTCTGGGAGCTGCATGCTGATGTTGAATCTGACAAAAAAGAAGCATTGCGCCTGCAGGTTGATAAATTCAGGAATGAGACCTTCCGTCCGGTCAGTGCAGAGCAGACCAATACGCACCTTGATCAACTTAAACAGCAAGAGCTCAGGGTAACTAACCGTCAGGACCGCCCAACCAGTAGCCGTCCATCAGCACCGTTTATTACCTCGACCCTGCAGCAGGCCGCCAGCACCCGTCTTGGATTTGGCGTCAAGAAAACCATGATGATGGCTCAGCGATTGTATGAGGCGGGTTATATCACCTATATGCGTACAGATTCGACCAATCTGAGTGCTGAGGCTGTTGCTGCCTGCAGGGATTATATCGGTGAAAACTTTGGCAGTAAGTACCTGCCGGAAGAGCCTAACTCTTACAGCAGCAAAGAGGGCGCTCAGGAAGCACACGAGGCGATTCGTCCATCGGATGTGACTATCGAGGCGACTGCACTGAACGGCATGGAGCGGGACGCTGAGCGTTTGTATGAGCTGATTCGGCGACAGTTTCTGGCATGTCAGATGACTCCTGCACTCTATACGAGTACCCGGATCACGGTTACTGCTGGCGACTTCGAACTGCGTACCAAAGGCCGGATACTCCGTTTTGATGGTTATACCCGGGTGATGAATAGCCAGGGCAAAAATGAAGATATTATTCTCCCGGATGTGCAACAGGGCGATGTGCTTCAGTTACAGCAACTGGACCCTAAGCAGCATTTTACCAAACCAGCACCGCGTTACACCGAAGCGAGTCTGGTAAAAGAACTTGAGAAGCGTGGCATAGGACGGCCTTCAACGTATGCATCTATCATCTCCACCATTCAGGACCGGGGATATGTAGAAGTGCAGAATCGCCGGTTTTACGCTCAGAAGATGGGTGATATCGTTACAGAAAGACTGGTGGAAAACTTTAGCGATCTGATGGATTTTGGTTTTACCGCGCGCATGGAGGAGTCACTGGACGATATTGCTACCGGCACCGCTGACTGGAAGGCACTGCTGAACCAGTTTTATGAAGGTTTCAGTAATCGTTTACTGCAGGCTCAGCATCCGGAGTCCGGCATGCGCCTGAATGCGCCGACGGAAACGGATATTCCATGTCCTTCCTGTGGTCGTATGATGATGATCCGAACCGGTACTACAGGAGTATTCCTGGGATGTTCTGGTTACGCTTTGCCGCCAAAAGAGCGCTGCAAAACGACGATGAATCTGATTCATGGTGATGAGGTGGTCAGTGTTGACGGGGATGACGAGGAAGAATCCCGGATTCTGCGCAACAAGCATCGCTGCAAAATCTGCGATACCGCAATGGATAGCTACCTGATTGATGAGCAGCGCAAGCTGCACATTTGTGGTAATAATCCTGACTGTCCCGGTTTTGAGGTGGAAAAAGGCAGCTTCAAGATTAAGGGATATGATGGGCCGGTACTGGAATGTGATAAGTGCGGCTCGGAGATGCAGCTGAAAACCGGCCGTTTCGGAAAATTTTTCGGCTGCACCAGTGAAACCTGCAAAAATACGCGTAAATTATTGAAAAATGGTGAGGCTGCACCGCCTAAGATGGATCCGGTGCCGATGCCTGAGCTGCAGTGTGACAATGTCGATGACACTTTCATTCTGCGGGATGGTGCTTCCGGTCTGTTTCTGGCCGCCAGTCAGTTTCCCCGTAAGCGGGAGACTCGGGCGCCTAAAGTAGCCGAGCTGCTGCCTCATAAGAGTGAGATTGATCCGAAATATAGCTTTCTTTTCAGCGCTCCGGTCGCTGATGATGAGGGCAACCCCGCGATTGTTCGTTACAGTCGGAAAACAAAGGAACAGTATGTAATGACCGAAGTCGACGGCAAAGCAACCGGATGGCGGGCGTTTTACGCTGGTGGTAAGTGGGTTGCTGAGGCTGCCAAGGCGAAGAAAGCAGCAACAAAGAAGTGAACGGAGGCTTAGCATGAGTGGTGTGTACCTGACCCGTACGAATCAGAAATTAAATTTTACCCGTATTCATCTGGATGCGCTTAAGGTTGCACAGGAATCAACAGGCTGGAGTAAGCATGCATTGATTGATTCCTACAACGAGTCGGTACTGTTTCATATGGTTTCTGCGTATAGTTCTTTACTGCGTGAGATCGCCGAACAATATCGCTTTGATGCTAACCGGATCAGTAAGTTGAGTCAGTTAACCGAGCAGATGGAGACACAGGGTCTGGAAGCGCCTGAAGTGGCAGAACTGCAACAATTGCATGATGATAGTGATAGCTGGTTACATCACCTTCTGGCAGCGTATAAGGGCTGCTGGAGAGCAGAAGACCATGGTCAGTCAGCCGGGCAGGCAGAGAGTGTCTCTGAGATACATGTGATGCAGATTAATCCTGATCATGCTGAAGATGCTGATATTCTTCTGGAGTATCAGAGCTGGTTTAATCAGTTTAAACTGTTGGTAGAACGTCTGCGTGCCGGGATGCAGGAATGGTAAAAACCGATTTAAGCGGATCTGTTTCTGTGCAGAAATAGGATCGCAGATATAAACGTGCTGTCGGGATCTCTACAGTAGTCATGTTAAGGTTTTATTCCGGGCTCTTTAACAGAGTTTTCAGACCCGGCTGTTATCTGGATTGAGAAGAATATGTCAGATATGTTTTTGGAAATAATTGAACTTGATGACGGGCAGATCGCACTGAGAAGGGCTGATTCTGACGATGAGCCTATCATGCGCATCAGTTTCTCCGAGAGTGTCAGAGAGCAGCTTGAGGAGGAGTGCATCGATGTGGCTAAGGTAATGTTGACGGCGGGTATTCATATGATCTCAGATCTGAATATAAAAGCGTCAGAGGCTGCAGACAGGATAGGTGAGTTAGATACTGAACTCGATGATTCAGACTCCCGGCCAAGAGTGATTCATTAACGGTGGATTATTAATCCGGTTTATCAGTTAAAAAAAACAGCGCACGAGCGCTGTTTTTTTGTTTTTATATTCCAGAAGCTGTTTGCAGGCGGGGCGGTCCGGTGCGTTCTCAGGAGAGGCGACGATCCCGTATAACAATGCCGTGGCTTTTACCGTTAGCGGCAGCATCTTCAAGTCCGGCGAGCTCATCCGTGCTCAATACCCCGGGCCAGCTGATGACCGCATGGCAGGTACCGGCTTTAAGAGCTTGGCAGGCCAGTTGGTAAGTTGAGTGGCTCTGGTCAGGCTGCAGTAGCATAACCTTTCTGAGATCAATGCCTGCGGCCTCCAGTAAACTTTTTGGTAACGTCGCAGGTGGTGCAATCCAGGCGAACCACCGGTCGTCTTTACTTAATTGTGCAAGCAGCGGCAGTAGCATGGTCATTTCCCCAAAATCACTGCCCTGCAGAACTATTTCGGTAATCTTACCGGCAAGTCCTGATTGATGCGGTTGTGCTGCTGCCGGACGGACAAGTCCAGGCATAACGGGTTCTGAGCTGTTGAAACGGCTAACTGCGTGCAACATAATTAATGTCCTCTTCTGATAACCCCGACACCGAGACCTTCAATCGATAGTTCCTGCGTTTGCAGGTCGACTACAATAGGCTCAAACTCTTCATTTTCTGCGATAAGGTAAACAAGATTCCCCTCGCGTTTAAATCGTTTAACGGTGACGTCGTTGTCGATGCGTGCTACCACGATTTCACCATTTTTGGCGCTTTTGCACTGGTGAACAGCGAGCAGGTCACCATCCATTATGCCAACATTTTTCATGCTGGTGCCGCGAACCCTGAGCAGGTAGTCAGCCTGTGGGTGGAAAAAATCAGGCGCGATCGTAATCCGGTCTTCGACATTTTCCTGAGCCAGAATGGGCTCTCCGGCAGCAACCTGACCAACAACAGGCAGTCCGGTGTCGTCATCGAATCCCGGAATCCGGATACCCCGTGAGGTTCCTGGAATCATCTCAATAGCACCTTTTCGGGCAAGTGCTTTGAGGTGTTCTTCTGCAGCGTTAGCTGATTTGAACCCCAGTTCTTTGGCGATATCTGCACGGGTAGGCGGATAACCGGTGGTGCTGATGCATTTTTTTATGCATTCAAGTACATCTGTTTGGCGTTGTGTCAGTTTCATGATGAACTCTGTTTTTTTATCCAGTAGCTGTAACTATATACAGTATTTTGTTTTTGTAAACATTTTTCTGTCTATTTATCCAGTATTATTGCTAGAATGTGCGTGGTTACAGTGTATCAGGGCGGTCAGGTGCTTTCAGAAGAGATAAAAAAAGAGATACAGGGAGCGTACAGGCGGTTTCTGGAAAGCCGTCAGCTTAAACCCCGTCTGGGCCAGAAGCAGATGATTGCAGAGGTCGCCAAGGTGCTCGGGGCTATCCTTGAGGATGAGAAATCGCATCGCCTGGGTGAGCAGCATGTCAGCGTGATCGAAGCGGGTACCGGAACGGGTAAAACTATCGGTTATCTGCTGGCGGTTTTGCCAATTGCTAAAGCTAAGGGAAAGAAGGTTGTGCTTTCAACTGCAACCGTTGCGCTGCAGGAACAACTGCTGAATAAAGATCTTCCTGAGGTTGCTGAGCATGCTGGATTATCATTTAGCTTCGGGCTTGCTAAAGGGCGTGGTCGTTATTTCTGTATCAGTAAAGCAGAGCAGCATCTTGATGCGCATGGTGCGACAGGTCAGCAAGCGCTGTATGAGGATGAACTGTCACTCCGGCTTGATAGTGATACGGTCGAGTTCTATAAAAGCCTGCTGAATGAATTTGCTTCAGGACGCTGGGATGGTGACAGGGATAACCTGGCCCGTGATATCAGTGATCAGGACTGGACTCCACTTACCAGTGATCACCTTCAGTGCACTAATCGGCGATGCAGTAATTTTTCTGCCTGTAGTTTTTTTAAAGCGCGTAAAGATCTTGATCAGGCGGAGTGTGTTATTGCTAACCATGATATCGTTCTGGCTGACCTTGCTTTGGGTGGTGGCGCGATTCTGCCGGATCCAGCTGAAACGATCTATATATTCGATGAGGGTCACCATCTGTCTGATAAGGCCAGTGGTCACTTCTCTTTTAACCTGCGGCTGAAATCAACCGAACGCTGGCTTCAGGGGACGGTCAGGCAGCTGGATAAAATGCTTGAGCAAACCGGCAATCCCCAGCTTCTGTGTGATTATGTCCAGCATCAGCGAAAACCGGCAGAAGACTTACAGGTTGTTCTTAACAACTGGGCTGAGCTGATTCGGCCAATGTTGATGGATGATTCGTTTAAACGCCCTAAAGAGCGCTTTCGTTATACCGGCGGGGTGGTTCCCGATGAGGTTAAACAGTTCGGTTTGCAGGTTGAGCATCTGGCTGCCCGCATGGCGGCAAAGATGGAGATGGTTCTGGATCTGCTCAAGGAGTCTCTCGATGGCGAGGGGGGGATTGACCGACAGGCAGCTGAAATCTGGTATCCCCGTGTGGGCATGATGGTTGCCAGATTGCAGAATATTACCGGTCTTGGCAGATCCATGGGGCATCCGGATGCAGAGAACAGCACGCCGACAGCCCGCTGGCTCAGCCTGGTCGAAACAGCGCAGGGGTATGATTTCGAATGTAGTACTGCTCCGGTATCTGCTGCTGAGATGTTACGGATGAACCTCTGGCAGCATTGTTACGCAGCGGTGGTGACCTCGGCTACACTCACGGCGCTGGGGCGTTTTGATCGTCTTCTGGCTGATCTTGGTTTGCCTGCGGAAACCTCCTGTTTCAGTTTGTCCAGCCCGTTCGATCATTACAATGCAGCGGAACTCTATGTTCCGCCAATGAAAGTTGAGGCAAATGATGCAGAGCTCCATACACAGGCTGTTGCCGATTACCTCAACGCCGAACTGAAGACAGATTCCGGTACTCTGGTGTTGTTCAGCTCATGGCGGCAAATGAGATCAGTGCTTGCCAGTCTCGACGAAAAGCTCAACAATAGGGTTCTGTCACAGGGTGATTTCAGTAAGAATGAGATTCTGAAGCGCCACAAGACTGAAATTGACGAGGGGCGGGGGAGCGTTATCTTCGGCCTCGCTTCTTTCACTGAAGGGGTCGACCTTCCCGGTGACTATCTCACCGAAGTTATTATTACCAAGATCCCTTTTAGTGTGCCGGATGATCCGGTAGACGCTACCATGGCTGAGTGGATTGAACAGCATGGGGGCAACCCTTTTATGGAATGGTCAGTGCCGATGGCATCGGTCCGATTAACTCAGGCCGCTGGACGGCTGCTGCGAACCGAGCAGGACAGGGGAAGAATCGTACTGCTGGACCGGCGTGTTGTTACCCGGCGTTACGGCCGGCAACTGCTGGACTCTCTGCCGCCATTCCGACGAAATATTAGCTAACCGTTCGCACACGCGGATAAGGTATAACTTTGTTAAAGAAACTATTCAAACGTTCAGACGATAGCGCGTCTCAGGAAAGTCAGACTACCGTTGCTACACCTGAGGTAGTGCAACAATCTGCCGTAACATCGGCAGGCAGTAATAATGACGCCGGCGAATCCGCCAGCTCCGGATCTTCAAAAACAGGCAGGGCAAGACCTCAAAAAACCATGTCTGAACAGTCAGCCCCTAAGCCTGTTAAGCCCTGGCGGCGCGAAGATTTTGCGGTAGAGCCTGTAGAAGGGAAAAAACGCTTCCACGACTTTGATCTTCCTGATGACGTTATGCATGCCATTGCCGACCTGAATTTCAAATATTGTTCTGACATTCAGGCGGCAACCCTGGTCGAATCTCTCGAGGGGAGGGATATGATTGGTAAAGCACAGACCGGTACAGGTAAAACCGCAGCTTTCCTGATCAGTATCATCACCGATCTGCTCGATTATCCGCTGGAGTCTAAACCGGCTAAAGGTGTGCCCCGGGCTCTGATTATCGCACCAACCCGGGAGCTGGCACTGCAGATCGCATCCGATGCTGAAGAGCTTGGAAAGTATGGTGACATCGGAGTAGTTGCGCTGGTTGGCGGTATGGATTATGACAAGCAACGTAAGCAGCTGGCTGCCCGCCCCGTCGACATTCTGGTGGCCACACCGGGTCGCCTGATCGATTTTGTGCGTTCATCGGATGTCGATCTGGGTGATGTTGAGGTGTTGGTGCTGGATGAGGCTGACCGGATGCTGAGTATGGGATTTATTCCCGATGTCCGAACCATTATTCGTCATACGCCACGTAAAGGGGATCGTCAGACCCTGCTTTACAGTGCAACCTTTACCGATGATGTGATGAACCTTGCGCGTCAGTGGACCATTGATGCCAAGGTGATTGAGATCGCTCCGGAACAGAAAAGTACTGACTCGGTTGAGCAGCTGGTCTATCTGGTATCCCGTAAGGATAAATACAAGCTTCTGCGCAACTTCATGCAACTCAATCAGCTTGAACGGGTGATTGTGTTCGGTAATCGTCGTGATGAAACCCGTCGTCTTGCGGAAAGGCTGCAGAAAGATGGTCTGAAAGCCTCATTGATGTCCGGTGAGATTACTCAGCAGAAGCGCGTTAAAACTCTGGAAGATTTTCGCAGTGGTAAGATTAATATCCTGGTGGCCACTGATGTTGCCGGACGTGGTATCCATGTTGACGGGGTCAGTCATGTTATCAATTACGCACTGCCTGAAGACGCGGATGACTATGTACACCGTATTGGCCGGACAGGCCGGGCCGGGTCAACCGGCACATCGATCAGTTTTGCCACTGAAGACGATTCCTTCCTGTTACCCGAGATAGAGGAGGTTGCCGGGGTGAAGATGAAGTGTGTATACCCCGATCCGAATCTGCTTGAGCCTGTCTGAAGGCTGCAATGGTAACTGATGATGAAATGGTCTGGGCTGGATCAGCTGCAACTCGGTAACCGGTTTGCGGAGTTACCGGAGCTATTTTACAGTCTGGTTCAGCCTCAACCGCTGAAAACCCCCCATCTGGTTGCTTTCAGTACGGATGCTGCGGCACTGATCGGCCTTGATCCCTGTCAGGTCTCATCTCAACAGTTAAGTGAATACTTCGGGGGGCTGCGGTTGCTCAAGGGCAGTAATCCGTTAGCAACAGTGTATTCAGGGCATCAGTTTGGCGGATATACCGCTCAGCTGGGTGATGGCCGGGCGCTTTTGCTTGGTGATCTTGATGGTAGTGATGGTCAGCGCTGGGAGCTGCAACTGAAGGGTAGTGGCAAGACGCCCTATTCACGGCATGGTGACGGTCGTGCTGCGCTTCGTTCTGTCATTCGCGAATATCTCGGTAGTGAAGCACTGGCCGCGCTGGGTGTGCCGACAACCCGGGCGTTATGCATTATTGGCAGTGAAACCCAGATCTGTCGTGAGTCGATAGAGTCTGGTGCTTCTATGGTGCGGCTGAGTCCAAGCCATATACGTTTTGGCCATTTTGAATATTTCTACTATACCCGTCGTCCTGAACAGCTAAAGCAGTTGGCGGACTTTGTTATCCGCCATCATTACCCTCATTGCTCAGCAGAGGCCAATCCTTGTCTTGCGATGTATTCTGAGGTGGTTGAACGGACTGCGAGGCTGGTTGCTCAATGGCAGGCACTGGGGTTCTGTCATGGTGTGATGAATACTGACAATATGTCGATTCTCGGATTGACTCTGGATTATGGTCCCTTTGGTTTTCTGGATGACTATCAGCCGGACTATATCAGTAATCGAACCGATGAGCATGGCCGTTATGCCTATCATCAACAGCCTTCAATTGCGCTGTGGAACTGTGTTTGTCTCGCCCAGAGTCTGACGGGGCTGGTCAGACAGGCAGATCTGGAAACAGCGCTTAACCGCTTTCAGCCCGTGTATGCGGTTGCCTATACTGAGCAGATGAAGCGCCGACTGGGTATTGAGGGTAAGGATGTGCAGGATGGCGCATTGATTGAAGAGTTTCTTCAGCTTCTGGAACAGGCTAAAGCCGATTATAATTTCACTTTTCTGGCACTGGAACACGCGGTTGCGGGAGATGCGGAGCCTGTCATGGCTCAGCTGGGAGATAATTTGCGGGTCAGCGACTGGCTCAGTCGTTATCTTGGACGGATCAATATCAATGCGGCACAACTGATGAGTCAGTATAACCCCAGGGTTGTGTTGCGTAATTATCTGGCTCAACAGGTAATTGAACAGGCAGAACAGGGGAATTACAGTGAGCTTGCTAAGTTGCACTCGGCACTGAGGACACCCTGTAAAGATGGCTTGATCAGAGATTTTCAGCCGGTCCCTGACGGGGGTGGAAATGTATCACTCAGCTGCTCATCCTGACCGTGGTTAGTGTCTGAATGCACCCGGTTGCGCCGGAAAGCGGACTATTTGTAATGAATGGATTTAAGTAATCGCTCTGTGAGAAACGAAGAGGAACCAATGGATAAACACAAGACTGGCCGCATCAGTCAGATTCTGGCAATTATTGTCAGCCTGTTTTTTATTTTTATCGCCGTAAACGGATATCAGCGAACCGGTGATATCGCCGTTGCAATGCTGTTTGGCTTGCTGGCAGTGCTGGGCTATTTTATCGTTAAGCTACTGTTTCTGGGGGTTAATAAACTGCTGGATTCGCTGGATGATAAGCACAATGAGCGCTCAGAATAGCGGTACCTGGTTTAAACCAGGCAAGTAAAGAAATACTCTTCAAGCAAATATATGATAAGTAAGGATTCTCTGATGACAGACAGGGTAAAAGTTGCAGTACTCGGTGGTGGCAGTTTTGGTACTGTAATAGCGAACCTGATTGGCAGTAAGGGCGAACAGGTTAATCTGTGGATGCGAAATGCTGAGCGGGCCGAAGAGATTAACCGTACCCACGAGAACAACCGTTATCTTCCGGGTCGGCAATTATCACAAAATCTGATAGCGACAGCGGATCTGCAACAGGCGCTGGCGGATGCAGAGATAATATTTGTGTCTATTCCCAGTCAGTCGTTTCGGGATGTTATCTGTCAGGCAAAGCCATTTTTGCGGTCTGACCAGATCGTTGTCAGCACCACTAAAGGGATTGAGGCCAACAGCTTCAGTCTGATGAGTCAGATTCTTGCTCAAGAGTTACCCGATAATCCCATCGGGGTAATCAGTGGGCCCAATCTGGCGAAGGAGATTGCGCAACAGCAACTCACCGCTACCGTGATTGCCAGTGAGGACGAACGGGTCAGAACCGCAGTGCAGGAGATTCTCCACTGTGCTTTTTTCCGCGTCTATGCCAGCACCGATATGTACGGTGTCGAGTTGGGTGGGACTCTTAAAAATATCTACGCTATCGCATCAGGGCTGAGTGCTGCACTGGGGATGGGTGAAAATACCAAAAGCATGCTAATGACCCGGAGTCTGGCTGAGATGAGCCGCTTTGCTGTGCAGCTTGGGGCCAATCCCATGACCTTTCTCGGCCTGGCCGGTGTCGGTGATCTGATTGTCACCTGCTCATCTCCTCTGAGTCGTAATTACCGGGTTGGTTATGCTCTGGGGGAGGGTAAAAGCCTGGATGATGCTGTAGAGGCGCTGGGGGAAGTTGCCGAGGGTGTTAATACGCTGCGCTATGTAAAAGAGAAGGCCGATGAGCTGGAGATCTACATGCCGCTGGTTAGCGGCCTTTATGAGGTGGTGTTTAATCATGCTCCGGTGTCACAGGTGGCGAAGATGATGATGCTGAATACGCAGAGTAGTGACGTTGAGTTTGTTCTGCCAAGAGCCGATAGCTGATGCGTCTGATTCTGTTGCGCCACGGTGAGGCCGGTTTTGATGCAGCGAAAGATGAGTTGCGCAGCCTGACAGACAATGGACGCTTTCAGCTTCGACAGCTGTTGCAACAACACTCCCAGGAGCTTGCGGGGGTGCAGCGTATTGTACATAGCCCCTATATTCGTACCTGTCAGACAGCCGGGCTGGTCCGGGAGGTGCAGCCGGTTGACTCTGAATCTCTGAATCTGCTGATTCCTGATTCATCACCGCAGAGGGTGGTTAACTGGTTGGGCGAGCAATCCGATGACAGCCTGCTACTGGTAACTCACCAGCCCCTGATCGGCTTGCTGGTCTCTCTGCTATGTGAAGGTGACCTGACCCGGCCGGAACCAATGTTGCCGGGTGCTATGGCCATTATTGAACTGGCGTTTCCGGCTGCCGGACTGGGACAGCTGCAGAAGCTGCTGCGCTGACTGTTATACTGGCAGCGGCCTTAGCGCTGCTTTCTGAACGGCTATTCACTTCTGCTGGCGTTATGCCTGCGGCTTTTTTTATCAATGGGACACTTTGATTCAAAGCGTTATTTTTTGGGTAGCGTGCCTGCCCGTCTTCAATGGTCTGAACTGCTTGCTCATTTTTTCCGGTAGCAAGATACGCCCGGGAGAGATCTATATAGAGCTGAGGAATCGGGGCGTATTTAATAAAGGGGGCCGCCCACTGAACAAACTGAGGGGCGAAACGTCCCTGCCGGGCGTTAAGTTCACGTAACAGCAGAGTGCGCATGAGATACAACTCGGCGGTATCTCTGAAAAACGGGTTGTTTAATGCGGGTTGAAGTTGTGCCGGATCTGTCATGCGGCCTTGTAAAAACCGGATAATGCTGTTGTTGGCCTGCACCGTCTGCAGCATAATCAGGCTGACACTCAGAAACAGTGCTGCAGCCGTAATTCCAGTGGTTATCTCGGCGGAGCGGCTCAGTGTGAGTTGTCTGGTTTTAGTGTTGTGTCGCAGCACCACAAAGATGAGGAGCAGCATCAGGAACCAGGGTATGTTGCTGATATAGAAGGGTAACTCCACCTGGGTATGCAAGCCAACAGGGAGCAGCATCGCAATATAACTCATCCCGCGGCGCCAGCCGCATCTGAAAGCTGCATAGATAACGGTCATAACGGAAATCAGAATGCCTGCTATCGCGATCAGGCCACCTTCCACCAACCAGAACATCAGTTCGTTATGCGGATGGCTGAGACGATCAGGAGGGAGATTTGCGTCTGGAAACCGCTTAAGATAATCCACTTTCTGATCATGCCAGACTTTCTGGAAGCTACCGATGCCGTGGCCGCTGAGAGGCTGCTGTTTAAATACCTCATAGGATATTTTATAGATATTGATACGGCTGTTCGAACCGCTGCTGGCGACGCCTTCACTGCTTCTCTTTGAAAGGTCGCCAAGCTTGGCAGTGCTGCGCTGAATCCCGTTGTCGCCCATAAACAGCGCTACAGCGATGGTTATGACTACAGCGATCATCAAGGGTTTGCGTCGCAGAAGGCTGCGCCAGTTGCAGATCGCCAGTATCACTGTTCCGGCGATGGCAGACAGCAGGCCGGTACGGGAGCCGGAAAATGCCACAATAAAGCAGCTCAGAAAGATGCTTGTCAGCAGTATCAGGCTTACTATTGGCCTTGGTTTCAGAGTAAGTGGTCTGCTGAGCAGGAAAAACGCTGCCATCAGTACCGTTGCCTGAAACGATGCGTGAATATTGATCTGTTGAAAAACGCTGTAGGGGATCTTGTTGCTGGGCGTTATCAGCAGCGGCTGGATGCCAGGCAAGAGAATTTGTGAGATGCCATAGAGTCCGTGCACTATACCTGCGATCAGTATAATGAGCAGTCCCCGCTCAACATCTCTGGGCGTAAAGCGAAACTGGAACAGGGCGATCAGAAACATAAAGCCGCCCAGTATATAAAGCTGTCGGAA
Organism: Oceanospirillales bacterium; assembly: GCA_018223185.1. Lineage (GTDB taxonomy): Bacteria > Pseudomonadota > Gammaproteobacteria > Pseudomonadales > Balneatricaceae > Amphritea. The sequence continues at coordinate 75,857 of JAAEYW010000023.1, forward strand.
CAGCCACTCGGTCGGCAGGAAATTTTCCACGATAAAGCCAAGAATGATCATGCTCAGGGGCAGTGCTGCCATTACCAGCCATAATGTCGGATAGTTAAACTGTTTCTCTTTCAGCATCAGCAGAGTAGCAGCCGATATCACTAAAACCGCAGCGATCCAGACAGTAATATTGTGTGAAATTGACATCCCTTCGCCACCAAGGTTTGGCTGAAAAAAGAGTGTCGCAGGAATAAACATAATACCCAGCAGCCATAACCCCGCCCGTTGCGGTTTAATCTGTGATATTTTGTGAGTCATCAAAGGCCTCGGGGTCGGTTAAGCATTAAAGTAACTGTTGTGTTGAATATTTTCGAAACAGTCTGTTTTTAAAAGAGAAAACAGTGCAGATACTACCTCATTTTTGTATCCTGATATATGCCGTGTGAGGACAATCCCGGCGAAAGCGAGGTTTATAAAGAGATGATCAAGACCCGGATTGCGGAAGAGTTAAGATTTGAAATTAATGGTCACAAGATTGCAGCAAAGTGTTGGGGAGATCGTTGTGCACCCCCGGTGCTGGCGCTGCACGGCTGGCTGGATAACGCCGCGACGTTTAATCGCCTGGCGCCACAGCTACAGGGAGTGCGGCTGATTGCTCTGGATTTGATGGGGCACGGCTATTCTGATCACCGGCCAGCGTCAATGCCTTATTATATCTGGGATAACGTGATGGATGTACTGGGCGTCGCTGATCAGCTGGGGCTTGAACGGGTTTCTCTGATTGGTCACTCCATGGGGGCCAGTATCGCATCGCTGGTTGCCGGCGCTTTTCCCGAGCGGGTCGCTAAGCTGGTGTTGATTGAGGGGGTCGCACCGCTGGTCACTGACCCGGACGATACTGCAGAGCAGATGGCTGTCGCAATTAAAAAACGTATTCGCATGCAGGGGCGGGTACAGAAAGCCTACAGCGATTTTGAGTCAGCGGTTAAAGCGCGGATGAATGGCCGCTGGCCTGTTGATACAGCGGCTGCCGAATGGTTAGTTGAACGGGGCCTGGAGCAGCGTGCTGGAGGGTACTATTGGCGTAGTGATGCCAATCTTATGCTGCCTTCGGTGATGCGTATGTCAGAAGACCAGGTTGAGAGTTTTCTCAGGCGAGTGGACGCAGTAACGCTGCTTATTCTTGGTGAAAATGGTATACCTCAGAGTGATCGGCGAATCTCTCTTTTGCGTAATGTCAGAACCGAGCGATTAGCGGGAGGGCATCATCTGCATCTTGAAGAGCAGGCGGCCGGGCTAATTGCTACACTGATTAATGAGTTTAATCTGGTTTAATCTAAGTTGAATAACATAAGGATTGTTAATGAGGATTCAAGCATTTTTACAGGTACTGTTGATGCTGCTGCTGAGCGGAGTTGTTCGGGCTGAGAGTGATGTCAGTGGCAGTAGTGATCCCCGTCAGCTCCCCAGATTCCCGTTAAGCTGGATCGTCGGTTATAACACTCAGGCGGTACCCGAATACGCTCTCGCTACCGGCCCGATGAGAAAGATTGAAGGGATTATTTCGCCGGAAATGGATAAACGGATTAAAGGTGAGCTGACCCGCATCACCTACAGGGTTCCGGATATTCATACGCCGGATCAGGTATTCAGCTATTATCTGGAACTACTGAAAAGCATGCAGGCGAAAATTCTGTTTCAATGTAGCAGTCGTCAGTGTGGCAGTAGTAATCAGTGGGCAAACAACTATTTTGAAGTGGCAGAGCTTTATGGCCTGGACCGGACCCAGTTTTTTCTGTCAGCGAGTGCCGGTAACCTTCAGCTGGCGCTGTATACGGTCAAGCGAGGCAATCGCCGGGTCTATGTTCATATCGATCTGATTGAGCCGCTGAAACAGACCACGGAAAGCGTGGCTGCGGATCTGCAGCAGCAGGGATTTAGCTGGCTGAGTGATGCTGAGAAGCTGGAGCCTCTGATCGATTTTATGACCAGCAATCCGCAACAGAGGATTTTAATCGGTAGTTATAACAGGTCTGCCGGGGTTGGAGCAGATGAGCTTCTTGAGCGCAGCAATAACGCTTCCCTGGAGATTAAGGGTCTGTTGATTGATGCCGGTATTGACGCCGGGCGAATCGATAATATCGGCGTGGGACCGGCACTGCCGGTTGCTGACCGGGAGCAGGCTTCAGGGGTGTGGATTCAGTTACGCTGATCTGCGCAGCGGGTGTTGTCTGCTGCTATTGCTATTGGGTTTCAGCAAAGGGACTAAACTATGAAAACCACTGTGTCGCTGGTGCTGGGGAGCGGGGGAGCCAGAGGGTATAGCCATATTGGTGTTATCGAAGAGCTTAACCGGCGCGGCTATGAAATTATCAGCATCGCGGGCAGCTCTATGGGTGCTCTGGTAGGCGGAATATATGCGGCAGGGCGTCTTGATGAGTATACCGGCTGGGTAACCTCTCTCCGAAGGATTGATGTGTTTAAGCTTATGGATCTGACGCTGAGGGGCGAGGGCACGATACGGGGAGAGCGGTTGTTGGCCCGGTTGCTTGATATCGCAGGTAATCCGCTGATTCAGGATCTGCCAATATCTTATACTGCGGTCGCCACCGACCTGACGCATCAGAAAGAGGTCTGGTTTCAGAAAGGCTTTATGCTGGAAGCAATTCGTGCATCGATTGCAGTGCCGGGTTTTTTTACCCCGGTTATCGAAGAGGATCGGGTGCTGGTTGATGGAGGCGTGTTGAATCCTATTCCCATTATCCCCACGGTGGCTGCTCATGCGGATCTCATAATTGCCGTTGATCTTAACGCTGATGCACAGCGCCATCGCATTGTGTTGCCAGAAACCCGATACCTTGAGCGCTCCGGATTTAGCGATGAGTGGCAGGTTGACAGCAAGTATGAGTCGAAATCGCAAGCTTTAAAAAACAGCATAAAAGAGCTGGCGGCACATAAGTCGACAGGCCGGATAGACGTTTTATTCAGCTCAGTTGAAGTGATGCAGGAATCACTGGGTAAGTATAAAGTGGCCGGTTATCCTCCTGATCTGCTGATCGGGATTCCTAAAGACGCCTGTCGTTTTTATGAGTTTCATCGGGCCAGGGAGATGATAGAATTGGGGCGTATTATGGCTCAGGATAGCTTGCGACAGATGGAACGGTCGATGCGCTGAAACGTTCGAGGCAGAGTGCATATTCAAGCCCCTCTCAGTGCTTACCTGTCGAGCGCATTATCCCACCATACAGCCTTTAGTTAACAACTCCCTGAAACCAGATAATAGCTAAAGCGCTGTTATTCTTTTCTGACTCTTTTTATTGAGGTTTATATGCCGCTGTCCCCTGCAGCCCGGGCCGATCTGCTGCTGTTACTGGTCACTCTGATTGCCGCGGCAGGATGGATATTTTCCAAACAGGCACTGCAGGATTTTCCGCCACTACTGTTTATCGGCATACGCTTTCTGCTTGCCGGGCTGCTGCTGATGATTCCGGCGTTCAGGGATCTGCGTGTGTTAGTGCAGCAGAAAACGCTTATCCCTGTCATGCGGCTGGGTTTACTTATGACCTGTGCGTTGCTGTGCTGGATTTTGGGTTTAAAGCATGGCAGTCACCTTGGTGAGGGCGCTTTTATTACCAGTCTGGGAGTGGTTTTGGTGCCGCTGATGGCGTGGCTGGCATACCGGGAGCGGGCGCAACCGAGTACCTGGCTTTCTCTGCCGGTCGCTATTTTCGGGTTGATGTTGCTGTCGCTGGAAGACGGTATCTCCCTTGCTGCAGGTCAGCTCTGGTTTCTCTCTGCGGCATTGCTGTTTTCGGTTCACTTTGTGTTAGTTTCCCGCATGGCGTTAGCCGTGCCTGCACTGATTCTTACCGCGGTACAGCTGTTAATGGTTGGTTTTGGTGGCATCCTTGTATCCGCCTTCGTCGAGGTCTGGCCCGGTTCGGTCAGCCATGCAGCGCTGGGCTGGTTATTCGCCAGTGCGTTTATTGCAACCAGTTTACGTTTTGCGGTGCAGACCTACGCCCAGAGTCTGGCTCCTGCAAGTCATGTTGCACTGATCATGACTCTGGAACCCGTATGGGCGGCGCTGCTTGCAGCGATAATATACGGGGAGGAGATGAGTGCCTTACAGTTGGGAGGCTGTAGTCTGATTTTTACAGCAATGCTGGTGAGTCGCTGGCGCTGGGTAAAGCCGCTGTTTTATGCGGTGCGATACCGAACGCTCCGGACTCAGCGCTGATGTAATAAAAACTGAGGTAATAAAAAAGGTTCATCGCGTTTTACCGGGAAAGGATTCCATCGTGGTAGATAGTAGTGGAGCTATATATTGCAGGGGCCCTTAGAATCTAAAACAGACTCACCGCAGAGGACACGGAGAGCACAGAGAAACCTGATTAATTGTGCTTCTCCGTGTCCTCTGTGCACTCTGTGGTAAACGCTTTTTTTAGGTTCTTCGCAGGTTATGGGGAAATAGTTAGGAAGCGGTGGTGCCTTTCCGGTTAAGCTGTTGT
>JAAEYW010000024.1:0-55432 GCA_018223185.1 Oceanospirillales bacterium
TCGTGGCTCGTGGCTCGTGGCTCGTGGCTCGTGGCTCGTGGCTCGTGGCTCGTGGCCAGAATTATCAAACTAGACCGCCCAAATAAAAAACTCTTTTTTCTTTGTCTTTTTCGAGCAACGAACAAGACACGTTCTTTGTGACGTTCGGACTACGGGCAACGGCCTTTACGGTCGGTTAAAATATAAACAGATTCCATTTCTGCCCGCCCATCCCGACCGACACCCTCTTCCACCGCAAGCTTTTCTATCTCAAACCGCTCACCATAGAGCGCCCGAACTTCACTCTCCGGCACAGAAAACGGCGGGCCCTCAAGCCCTTCAAATTCGAGGGTTATCAGTAACATTCCAACCCCTGAGGGCAACTTATCAGCCATCACCCGGGCATAGTTCCTGCGCATCTGCTGCGGAAATGCAATCAGCGCCGCCCTGTCATAGACCCAGTCAAACGCTTCAAACTTTGCATCGGGCAGCGCAAAAAAATCACCACACAAAATACACAACCCATCTTTCTCCCGGGCAGTAAACTCACCTTCCTGTTGAATATTAGCTGCGACGGACTGTTCATCCCAGAAAGCCTGACAAGCCAGCTCATTAAGCTCCACCCCCGTCACCTCATGCCCCTGCTCCCGCAGCCAGAGCATATCCAGACTTTTACCGCACAGAGGTACAAGCACCCGCCCCTTTCCGCAGCTTTGCAACTGCGACCAGTAAGTATTCAAAAACGGATTAACCTGCTGCTGATGAAAACCTATCCGGCCTGTTTCCCAACGTTCGTGCCAAAACTCACTGTGCATTTTGCCTAAACCCTCATAAAAACGACCATATCTGTCTTAATTTTCGGTTTTTGGTGATGCAGGTCGTGATCCCAGACCACTAACCCGGTATAATCCCCCGATATTTTGGCTAAAAAAAAAGTGGATATACAGCTCAAATGACAAAACCTTCCTCATTTAATCGAGAAGAACTTCTTCAGTGCGGCCACGGCGAAATGTTCGGCGAGGGCAATGCACGACTGCCCGTCGGCAACATGCTCATGATGGATCGCATCACAATGATCACCGGCGAAGGTGGCAAATATGGCAAAGGCTATATCGAAGCGGAGCTGGATATCCATCCTGACCTGTGGTTCTTCGAATGTCACTTCCCAACTGACCCTGTTATGCCTGGCTGCCTGGGACTGGACGCTATGTGGCAGATCGTTGGCTTCTTTCTGGGCTGGCGTGGCAACAAAGGCCGCGGACGTGCGCTAGGCTGCGGTGAAGTTAAATTCACCGGCCAGATTTTGCCAACCGCAAAGAAAGTGACGTATCGTATCGATCTGTCACGGGTTATCGAACGCAAACTGGTTATGGGCATCGCTGATGGTTCCGTTTCAGTCGATGGCCGTGAGATCTACACCGCTAAAGATCTGCGTGTTGGTCTGTTCGTATCTACCGATAGCTTCTAATCTTATAAGCCTGTTTACAGGCTTTAGCTCTGCTGTAGATCTATACTTACAATGTTTTTACTGAATAAAAGAGGCATCCTATGAGACGTGTCGTTGTTACCGGAATGGGTATCGTATCTTGCCTGGGTACTGATAAAGAAGCCGTCCTGGACTCACTGAAAGAGGGCCGTTCCGGCATTAAATTTCAGGAAGAGTACAAAGAACTTGGGTTTCGCAGCCAGGTAGCGGGCAGTATTGATCTGGATTACACAGACCTGATCGACCGCAAACTGGTTCGTTTCATGGGTGATGCCGCTGCTTATGCGTATCTGTCTATGGAGCAGGCGATCAAAGACGCTAATCTGAGCGAAGATATGGTATCTAACGTGCGCACCGGTCTGATTGCAGGCTCTGGTGGTGCATCGTCTGCTGACATCGTTGAAACAGCTGATATTCTGCGCACTAAAGGTGTTCGTCGTGTTGGCCCCTACCGCGTAACCCGCACCATGGGCTCCACCGTTTCTGCCTGCCTGGCAACCCCTTTCAAGATTAAGGGCATCAACTATTCCATCACCTCTGCCTGCGCCACCAGCGCCCACTGTATTGGTAATGCGATGGAACAGATCCAGATGAATAAGCAGGATATTGTTTTCGCTGGCGGCGGCGAAGAGCTTCACTGGTCTCTGAGTGTTATGTTTGATGCTATGGGCGCACTGTCCAGCAAATACAACGACACTCCGGAGAAAGCATCCCGCGCATACGATGCAAACCGTGACGGTTTTGTTATCGCAGGCGGTGGCGGCATGCTGGTTCTGGAAGAACTGGAACACGCTAAAGCCCGTGGAGCCAAGATCTATGGCGAGCTGGTTGGCTATGGCGCAACGTCTGATGGCTACGACATGGTTGCACCTTCCGGTGAAGGAGCAATGCGCTGCATGAAGCAGGCAATGAGCACCGTAAACGGCAGTATCGACTACATCAATGCCCACGGCACCTCGACGCCTGCAGGCGACATTCAGGAGCTGAAGGCGATGAAAGAGACCTTCGGTAGCGAGATGCCTCCGGTCAGCTCAACCAAGTCACTGACAGGCCACTCACTGGGCGCAACCGGCGTTCAGGAAGCGATCTACAGCTTGCTGATGATGGAAAACAACTTCATCTGCGCATCAGCTAACATTGATGAGCTTGACCCTGCAGCGGAAGGCCTGCCGGTTGTCACAGAACGTCGCGACAATGTTGATCTGCAGAGAGTAATGTCTAACAGCTTCGGCTTCGGTGGTACTAACTCAACGCTGGTATTCCAGAAATATACCGACTGATTAGTCAGGCTTAGCAAGACAAAAAACCCGCCAATGGCGGGTTTTTTATTCATCGGATTACGCTTTATTCATCGGCCACTTTCAGATCACGCATCTGCGCTTCGAGCCAGCCGATTGAATCGGTGTGGATCTCGTCTACAGTCCGGCCAGCTACCGGCACCTGAGTACCTATCCGTACAGTAATCGTGCCCGGATATTTGACATAACTTTTGCCCGGCCAGTAAAGTCCGGCATCATGAGCTAACGGCACAACCGGCACCTGTGCGCTTGCCGCCAGCATAGCGCCACCCTTATTAAATTTACCCAGCTTTCCGGTTTCCACCCGGGTTCCCTGAGGAAAGATAACCACGTTAATTCCCTCCTCAAGCCGCTCTTTACCCTGAGTCAGCAACTGCTTTAATGCTCCACGACGCTTACTACGATCCAGCGCAATAGGCTTGAGCATTGCCAACGCCCAGCCAAAAAAAGGAATTTTCAGCAGCTCTTGCTTCAGCACTGCACTCTGCGGCCGAATCAGGGTTTGCAGAAAAAACGTCTCCCACTCACTGGAATGATTCGCGACTACCACATAAGCATTGCCTTTACCCTTCGGCAAATTTTCAAGCCCCTCGACCCGGTACCGGACCCCGCAGGCCAGGTACAACCAGAACATCGTAAAGTAGTTCATCAGCGTAAACAGTTTAAAGCGGGGACGAAATGGCAAAGCCCAGCCCACCAGTAGACAGAAAGCCGCAAACACCAGTGTTACCGGATAAAAAACCGCATAGAAAAGCGTTGCTCGCAGATATAAAAACAGAGAGGGTTTTCGGGTCATCGCCTGATCACTATCCTTTTCGGCATTAACATCAATTTCAACAGAGGGCTTCAAGAGCTCACCTTCCAGTGACCACTTTTTCCGCCCCGCTTTTCCAACAGTTTCACCTCAGAGATCACCATCCCTTTATCCACTGCTTTACACATATCATAGATAGTCAGCGCCGCGACCGATGCCGCGGTCAGCGCCTCCATCTCAACACCGGTCTGACCCGCCAATTTACACGTTGCCAGAATCAGCACCGAGCAGGACTCCGGCCGGGGAGTCAGCTCAACCGACACTTTACTCAGCATCAGTGGGTGGCACAGAGGGATCAGATCGGAACAGCGTTTAGCCGCCTGAATGCCGGCGATTCTGGCCACCGCCAGCACATCACCCTTTTTATGTTCACCGGTAGTGATCATCGCCAGAGTTTCAGCCGTCATGGTGACGACGGCCTGCGCAGTGGCTTCCCGACTGGTGACCGCCTTTTCAGAAACGTCCACCATATTGGCATGACCATTTTCATCCAGATGAGTAAGACGGCTCATGCGGCCTCCTGAGGTTTCTTTTTATTCAGTACCGGATTGGCATACATCTGCTTCAGAATCGTTGCCGCAGACTCCGACACCCCCTCAGTACGGGCAGCAAACAGCGCTTTCTGCTCATCACTGATACTATCGAGCCCGACACCCGCCGCCAATAAGTTGGAGGGGTGCAGATAATAATTTTCAATAATCTGCCGATCGATCTCAGCCGCCAGTTCTTCCGGGGAGTTCTTGTCGGTAATAACGTCACCAAACGCAACGTGGACATGGCCTTTGTTACCGGTAATCCCGGTCACGATGCTATCGATATCCTCAAACTGGGATTTTTCATACTTCACCCCCTGAGATCTGGCATCAAGCTCCAGGGCTTTCGCCCGGTCGCAGGGGTCATACTCATAGGAGATCGAAACGGGGACAATTTTTACCCGTTCCAGAAACTCAGAAAAGCTGCGCTGTTTCCGGTGCGCCATATAAAACATTTTCAGAATCGCAGGGTCAGTAAAATCATTACCATCTTTTGCCCGCCCTTCCCGTTGAGCAATCCAGACGCTCGCCTCATCCTGCACCAGAGAGTGATCAATATACGCAGACAGCTGGCCCAGAGCGGTGAGAACCTCTCGCCCTTTAGCCGATCGATTAACAATAAAACTCTTATTCAGGCGCATCAGATCAGACACATACTGCTTACGCAGCAGATTATCGCCGATGGCGATGCGCAACGTATCAAAACCGTTTTGATACAGCGCCCAGTTAACGAATGCCGGGTCCATTGCAATATCACGATGATTTGAAACAAACAAATAGGCCTCATCCCGTTCAAGATTTTCAATGCCACTGCAGGACAGACGGGTAGTGGTACGCCCTATCATTTTAGTCATATAGCGGGCAATCAGCGTCTGAAACTGCTGAACAGTCTCGATTTCACCGGTTTTCTGCGCCAGAAAAATACGCACGGCAGGCTTCAACAGCCAACCAAACAGGGATGCCATTCGGGGAAACTGATAACGGGTGAGGACTGAGATAAGTTCATCATCATGGATCAGCCGGTTCAGAACGTCGCTTACCTCGCTATCATGGTAAGGGCGGATATTCTGAAATGGATCATTGATAGAGCTGGCTGCCATTCTGCCTCCTGAGGCACTGCGAATAATAAGGCGGGTATTTTACAGGGAGATAGGAATAATTTCAGCGCACTTTACCAATTCTTTAGATTAATCCGTTCAGATCAGCCTCCGGTCATATTCATAAACCGGACAATCTGAGGCATTTCATCATCGAGATCAAAGTGATGCCGCTCCGGCTTCAGCTCCATCGCCTGGATCAGATGTTGTTTCAGCACCTCGATATCTCCTGGATGATCACGGAGTACCTGACGCAGATCCATCGAATGCTCATTCCCCAGACAGAGCAATAAACGCCCCTCCACAGTCATCCGCACCCGGTTACATTCGCTACAGAAATTATGGCTGTGCGGAGAGATAAAACCGATCAGGCTGTCGCTGTCAGCCATTCGATAATAACGTGATGGTCCTCCGGTTTTCTCGCTGCAATCAATCAGAGGGTGCTCAGCCATGATCGTCTCCAGCAACTCATCACTGGAACAGTAAACTTCTGCCCGGTCATGCTCTGTGATCGCGCCAAGCGGCATCTCCTCAATAAAGGTGATATCCACCCCTTTATTGCGGGCAAACGCGATAAGATCAAGCACTTCATCATCATTACGGCCTTTCAGCACAACTGCATTCAACTTAATCCGCTTGAAGCCTGCGGCTATCGCGGCATCAATACCCGCCAACACCTGCTCAAGACGCCCGGTCCGGGTTAACCGTTTAAACTTATCCGCCTGTAAACTATCGAGGCTGATATTCAGACGATCAACGCCCAGTCGTTTCAGATCAGCAGCCATACCGGGTAACTGAGACCCATTGGTGGTAATCAGCAACTCAACCGGAAGCTGTCCCAGCTGCTCCACCAGCGTGAGAATTCCGCGTCTCACCAGAGGCTCACCACCGGTCAGACGGATTTTATTCACCCCCAGTTCAACGAATGCCCGGGCCACCAGAAACAACTCCTCCAGCGACAGAACCTCGCTACGGGGCAGAAACTGCATCTCTTCTGCCATGCAGTACACACAACGGAAATCACACCGGTCCGTGACAGACAGGCGGATATATTCAACCCGCCGGCCAAACCGGTCGACCAGTTGAGTGGTAACGTTGCTGCTCTGATTTATCTGCATACCCGGCTAGTATCTCTTGTTTATTTAGGTAAAAATATACCCGATTATTTTAGTCAGTTATTCAATTAATTGTTAGGCGAGTTTTCAAGCAATGTATATGGTACTTAAGCACACCCACATCACCTTTGCCGCTCTGAGCATACTGTTTTTCACTCTGCGCGGTTACTGGATGCTCTCAACACCGGAGAAATTAAAACGACGCTGGGTCAGAATTGCACCACATATTATCGACACGCTGTTGCTGGTAAGCGCCATCGCTCTCACCATTACCGTCAGCCAGTATCCGTTTACCCATAGCTGGCTGACAGCAAAGCTAATCGCTCTGGTTGCTTATATTGTGCTGGGCACTATCGCCCTGAAGCGGGGGAAGACCAGGAGAACACGGACACTGGCATTTATTATGGCGCTGGCTTGTGTGGCCTATATCATCTGGGTCGCACTGCACCACACTCCGTTACCCTGATATCAGTCACGCAGTGATATCGTTGATCTCCTCTTTTTGGTACTGCTCACGGATCATCGCCACCAGCTGACTCCGCCAGGGCAGCTGGCGGATACCAAAATGATTCAGTAACTTAGTACAAACCAGTACGGAAGAAGCCGGGCGCTCAGCATCGCTGCCCAGCTCGGAGGAGCTGATCGGTATAAGTTTCTCCACCTTAAGCTTTTCATACTGACCTGCAGCGGCCAGCACCGCTTCAGTAAAACCATAGCGGGTGGTGATCTCTGAACAACAATAATGATAGGTGCCCCAGTTTTCCGCACCATTATGCAGTTGCTTGAGAATAGCAACGATTACCCGGGCAATATCGCTGGCAGAGGTCGGACACCCCCGGCGATCATCTGCGGCAAAAATCTCTTCTTCCTGACGTGCCTGGAGTAGCGCCCGGCGCATAAAATTATCGCCAATAGTGCTGAATACCCAGCTGACCCGCAGAATCAGATGCTGCGGCAACGCCGCACGTAACACCTCTTCGCCCTGCCATTTACTGTCACCATACAAGCCCAGCGGACGCGCCTGGTCATCCTCTTTATAACCACTCTCATAGTGACCATCGAACACATAGTCAGATGACAGGTGAATCAGCGGAATAGATAACTCGCCACACGCCAGCGCCAGATTTTTTACGGCATCCCGGTTCAGCGCATAACAGCGCTCAGCCTGCGCTTCAGCCCGGTCAACCGCATTAAATCCAGTTGTATTGATAACATAATCAGGCAGGTGTGCATCCAGCTGTTTCTGAACCTGCTCGCGACTGCTGATATCCAGTTTTTTATCGGTAAAGGCAACTACCGAAAAAAACGGATCACTCTGTGTCGCCTGATTTAAAAAATAGCCAATCTGGCCATCAACGCCGGTAATTAAAATTTTCGCCGGGGTGGACAGAAAATCCTGAGTCATTAAGTTACAGCTCCACCTGTTTCGCTTTCAAATTAACGATACCACATCAAAACGACAGCGAAACCAAAAAAGCGATCTGGATGCTAAAAGTTTTGTCAAAAACCTCACCGCAGAGGTGGCCGTTTCAGGTATTGTTATAAACAGGCAGAATATACCACCGGACGACCGATCCTTCGGCGTAATTCTGTGTGCTTTTTTGAAATACGGGGCCCTCCAATGGCTTTAAATATCAGCTCTCACCGGGGCGAAAAACCTGCTGGCCGGATTCGCCAGCGTAACGAACAGCTGATTCTGGCAGCAGCAGAGCAGGAATTTGCAGCCTGCGGGTTTAAAGGTGCCAGCATGCGGGAGATTGCCAGTCGCGCCAACCTGCCAAAAGCCAATATTCACTACTATTTCAAAAATAAACTGGGACTCTATTTTGCTGTTCTCAGTGACATTATTGATCTGTGGGACAGCACCCTGAGCAACATGAAAGCAGAGGATGACGCTGCCGAAAGCCTGACCCGATATCTGCGCAAAAAGATCGAGTTTTCTCGTGACCATCCTCTGGCATCGCGTATTTTTGCCAGCGAGATTATCAGCGGTGGCCCTAATCTGGGCAGCTATTTCACGGAAGGCTATGAGGAGTGGTTCAGATCCCGGACTGCCGTCTTCGACCAATGGCAGAAACAGGGTAAGCTTGATAGCAATATAGCGCCGAACCATCTCATTTTTTTACTCTGGTCCAGCACACAGCACTATGCAGACTTTGCACTTCAGGTGTCTTCAGCGCTGGGAAAAGAAACTCTGGAAAACAGCGACTATGAACAGGCGATCGAAACACTGACGCACATTATCCTTAAGGGTTGCGGCATAGCTCCACCAGCGTAATACGGCAAAACAGCCCAGCGATATCACTTTAAAGTTTCAGCCCCCGGGCATCGGCCTGCCGATGCTCCCGGTTTATCTTGTACCCGCCGATTACCGCTCCGCTAAAGCGCAGCACCTCTTCAACCAGGATCAGATCTGGTGCGATATACTGCAGACACATAAAAGTCATCATTCAGAATTGTATGACGAGCCGGCCAATTGTGAATACTGCCCCGCCTGAATCCATCTAAAATGGCCACAACCCAAAAAAACTGACCAGATGGCCAGCTTTTTGCTTCACTTATTAGGATATATACAAGACTCAACTATTTTGTTTCAGTATAGTTTTCTTTTAGCTCCATTATCGGCGAGGTAGCCAGCGTGAAGCAGAACTCATCACCACCGCGACTCACCCTGCGCGGGATCACCAAACAGTACCCAGGCTGTCTGGCCAATGACAATGTTCATCTGGACATTGCACCGGCTGAGATTCATGCCCTGCTGGGTGAAAATGGCGCGGGTAAAAGCACCCTGATGAAAGTGATCTACGGGCTGGTAAAACCCGATAGTGGTGAAGTACTCTGGGATGGGCTGCCCATTGACGTGAGAGACCCGGCCCATGCCCGCAAGATGGGGATCGGCATGGTGTTTCAGCACTTTTCATTGTTTGAAACGCTGACCGTCACTGAAAATATCGCTCTGGCGCTGGGCGATGATGCCGGCGAACTGAACTCACTCGCCAACAAGATCCGTACCGTATCAGAAAAATATGGTATGGCGATCAACCCGGATCGGGAGATTCATACCCTGTCCGTGGGCGAACGGCAACGGGTTGAGATCGTCCGCTGTCTGGTGCAGGAGATCAAACTGCTGATTCTTGATGAACCCACCTCCGTATTAACACCGCAGGAGGTAGATACACTGTTCATCACCCTGCGACAACTGGCGGATGAAGGCTGCTCAATCCTGTTTATCAGTCACAAACTGAATGAAGTCAAAGCCCTGTGCCATAAAGCCACCGTATTGCGCGCGGGCAGGGTGTCTGGCGAGTGTATTCCCGCTGAAGAAGACACCATCAGCATGGCTAAGCTGATGGTCGGTGACGATACCCCGGTCAGTACCACCTACCCTAAAAAGCTCGGCAGTACGCCACTACTAAGTATCACAGACCTGAATTTACACAGCCCCGACCCGTTCGGTGTGCATCTGAAAAACATCAACCTGACGGTTAACGCCGGAGAGATTGTCGGCATCGCCGGTATCGCCGGCAATGGTCAGGAGGAACTGCTGGCCAGTCTGAGTGGTGAACACCTCTGTCCGGATGGCAAAACCATTACCTTCGCAGAAGACGAAGTCGCAAATCTGCCCCCCGATCAGCGCCGACAGTGGGGCCTGGCTTTTGTCCCCGAAGAGCGGCTTGGCCGTGGCGCGGTACCCGGAATGAGCCTGACGGAAAATGCACTGCTCACCGGTTTTCTGACCGGACTGGTCAGTAAAGGAATGATCGCCTGGAAGAAAGCGGAAGCCTTTGCCGATGAAATTATCGACCAGTATAAAGTTAAAGCCGCAGGCCGCCATGCCCAGGCCGACAGCCTTTCAGGAGGTAATCTGCAGAAATTTATTATCGGCCGGGAGATCATGCAAAACCCGAAAATTCTGATCGCTGCCCACCCCACCTGGGGGGTTGATATCGGTGCCGCAACGGCAATTCACAAAGCTCTGATTACCCTGCGGGATCAGGGGGCTGCGATTCTGGTGGTGTCAGAAGATATCGACGAGCTGTTCCTGATCTCCGACCGGATCGGGGCAATCTGTAACGGCGCACTGTCTCCGATTAAACCCACCCCCGAATCATCGATACAGGAGCTTGGACGGATGATGGCCGGTGACTTTAATCAATCCGTCAATAACGGGAGTACAGCCCTATGATTAAACTTGAACCCCGTGGTGAACGCTCCAGCACAATGGCATATCTGTCGCCGGTATTCGCAGCGTTACTGACCATGCTGACCGGTTTGATACTGTTTACCCTGCTGGGTGTTGACCCTGTAGAAGCACTGCTCACTATTCTCTACGTGCCGGTCTCTGATACCCACGGCATTGCAGAGCTCTGTGTAAAAACAACCCCAATTTTACTCTGTGCTATCGGCCTGTCGGTGGTATTCAAAGCAAAGATATGGAATATAGGCGCCGAAGGGCAGCTGTTAATGGGCGGACTCTTTGGCAGCTATATTGCCCTGCAACTGATCGAAGCGGAGGCCTTCTGGGTGTTGCCCATCGTGCTGATCTCCGGCGTACTGGGCGGGATGTTCTGGTCTGGCCTTGCCGCCATACTCAAAGTTCGCTTTAACACCAATGAGATCCTCACGACCATTATGATGAACTATATCGCCCTGAATATTCTGCTCTGGGCGGTTCACGGCCCCCTGAAGGATCCGGAGGGCTTCAACTTCCCGGAATCGGCTCTATTTGGTGATTCAGCTCTGTTACCGGTATTGATCGAAGGTACCCGGGTGAACTTTGGTATGGCGCTGGCGCTGCTGGCAGTTGTCGCCGTCTGGGTATTGATGAGCCGCAGTTTTTACGGCTTTCAGATCAAAGTCATGGGCGTGGACGCCGGTGCCGCGCGACTGTCAGGTTTTAAGGAGAAACGGCTGACCTATTTTGCCCTGTTGCTGAGCGGCGGATTAGCCGGTCTGGCTGGCGTTGGCGAAGTGACCGGACCTATTGGTCAGCTCATTCCACAGATCTCCCCCGGGTATGGATATGCCGCTATTATTGTGGCATTTCTCGGTCGCCTGCATCCGCTGGGAATACTATTGGCAAGCCTGCTAATGGCGTTGCTCTATATGGGTGGTGAGATGGCACAGATCAGTCTTGGACTGCCGCTGGCGCTTACCGGACTATTTCAGGGAATGCTGCTGTTTTACCTGCTCGCCTGTGATGTCCTGATCACCTTCCGTATCCGCCTCAAACCAGGGAAAGTCACCTCCCGCCCACCTTTGCCACCATTAGCGCCAGAGACACAAGGATAAATCATGGATATTGATCTGATCACCAACATACTCTACGCCATGATCCGCACCGGAACACCACTCCTTATTGTGGCACTGGGGGAACTGGTGTGTGAAAAAAGCGGGGTGCTCAACCTCGGCCAGGAGGGGATGATGCTGATGGGCGCGGTGGTTGGCTTTATCGTCACCCTGCTCTCCGGGAGTCTGCTGTTAGGCTTCCTGCTGGCGATGGTCGCCGGCGTGCTGATGTCACTCATTTTTGGCCTGATCACAATGGAGCTCAGCGCGAATCAGGTTGCCACCGGACTGGCGCTGACCATCTTTGGCACCGGTTTGTCTGCATTTGTAGGTAGTGAGTTCGTCGGCAAACCCATCGAAGGACTGGACCCTGTGTTTATTCCCGTACTCACCGATCTGCCGGTCATAGGCCGGATGCTGTTTGGCCAGGATCTGATCGTCTATCTCTCCTTTGTACTGTTTGGCGCCGTTTACTGGTTTATCAACTACTCCCGCCCTGGACTGATTCTCAAGGCCGTGGGAGAAAACCCTCACGCGGCGAATGCGATCGGATTGCCGGTTTTCAGAACCCGCTATCTGGCAATTATCTTTGGCGGTGCTATGGCGGGACTGGCCGGAGGTTACCTGTCACTGGCATATACTCCTCTGTGGGCCGAGAATATGTCCGCCGGACGTGGCTGGATTGCCCTGGCTCTGGTGGTGTTTGCCAGCTGGAAAGCGGAACGGGTATTACTGGGAGCCTGGCTGTTTGGCCTGGCCAGTATCTTACACCTGGTATTTCAGGGACTGGGCTTTGCGGTTTCACCAAACCTGCTGGCGATACTGCCCTATTTAGCTACAGTAGTGGTACTGGTGCTCCTTTCCAGTAACCAGACCCGCAGCCGACTGGTGGCACCCATCTCTCTGGGGAATCCATTCCACGCCAGAGGCTGACTGGCTGATTTTAACAACGCTCTGTTGTTGTGGTCTGAATGAAAGCAATCACAGAGCGGCTGCACCAGAACAGGGCTGTTTTGCCTGCACTGAGGCAGCCACAACAGATCCATAATGATTCACAACAGTGTTCACAGCGATATAACAAAAACATGACTGATTGGTCAGAGTTTTGCTTAAATAGTAACAACTGACTGACAGGTCAACTTTAAGCCAGTCAAAACCAAATGAACGAACAGGAGAAGGACGCATGAAACGTCGTCAATTTAACAAACTGGTTACCGGTCTTGCTGCCGGTGTGTGCATCTCTGCACTCTCGGCTTTATCAGCCCAGGCCGCTACCCCCCTCAAAGTTGGCTTTGTTTATGTCGGCCCTGTTGGTGACCATGGCTGGTCATATCAACACGATCAGGGACGCAAATCGGTTGAAGCGAAGTTTGGTGATAAAGTACAAACGACGTATGTAGAAAACGTTGCCGAAGGTGCTGACGCCCAGCGGGTAATTTATAACCTGGCAAAAACAGGGCACAACCTGATTTTCACCACCTCATTTGGTTTTATGAACCCAACGCTGAAGGTCGCTAAGCAGTTCCCCAATGTAGTCTTTGAGCATGCCACCGGCTATAAGATGGCGAAAAACCTGGGCACCTATATCTCCACCACCTTTGAAGGTCGTTATGTGGCAGGTTATGTCGCCTCTCAGGTGACAAAAAGCAACAAGATCGGCTATATCGCCTCCTTCCCGATTCCAGAGGTTATCCGCGATATCAACGCTGTACAGCTGGCACTGAACAAATACAACCCGGACGCGGAACTCAAAGTGATCTGGGTGAACAGCTGGTTTGATCCGGGTAAAGAGGCTGACGCCGCCAACGCCATGATGGATCAGGGTGTCGACGTTATTCTGCAGCATACCGACAGCCCGGCTGCGATGCAGGCAGCGGAACGCCGCGGTGCCTATGCCGTAGGTCAGGCCTCTGATATGTCTTCCTTCGGCCCACACGCTCACCTGTTATCGGTTGTAGATGAGTGGGGACCACACTATATCAAGACAGTCAAAGCGGTAATGGATGGCACCTGGACAGCCAAAGCCAATGTCGAGGGGATGAAAGAGGGATCGATTGTGGTTCCGGGCTTTAATGAAAGTATTCCTGCCGATGTTGTTCTCCATGCGAAAGAACTGATAGCCGGCATAAAAGATGGCAGCGTCTACCCGTTTGCCGGACCGATCAAAAACAAAGCCGGTGAACTGGTTGTTGCTGAAGGCGAGCGCCTTAATTATGAAGCACTGGAAAAAATGAACTGGTACGTTGAAGGGATCGACTCCGAGATCCCTAAGTAAGGCGAAGCGGATCGTTCAACAGTGACAGATCCATGACTTCCCCTCGCCCCTGGCGACGGGAAGTCTGTTTTTTTAACCGAAGCCCGATACTATTATGAATATTCCTCTGATCAATATTTCCAGTTTATATTCCGATGATGAGTCAGAAAAGCTGAAGGTTGCCAAAGCAATCGATACCGCCTGCCGGGAAAGTGGTTTTTTCTATATTCAGGGACACCCCATCAGCAGAGAACGTCTCCAGAAGATGCACGATCTGTCACGGGAATTTTTCGCTCTCCCGGAAGCAGAAAAGATTAAAATTGATATCGCTCTGTCGGCCAACCATCGCGGTTATGGCAAGATGAAAGCTGAACAGCTGGACCCGAAACGTCCCGGTGATATCAAAGAGACCTTTGATATGGGCCTCAACCTGCCGTCTGATCATCCGTTGATCGGAGCGAACCGCCCCCTCTATGGCCCCAATCAGTATCCGCAACGGCCTGTTGATTTTCAGCTAAAAATGGAGCGTCACTACCGGGATATGCTGGAACTGGGTAAAACGGTACTCAGCGCGCTGGCACTGGCCTTAGGGATCGACAAGGATTTTTTTACCGACAAGTTTGACCACCCGCTGAGTGTGCTGCGTTTTATCCATTACCCCGAAGTAGTAACGGATAACGGCGAAAAGCATATCGGTGCCGGCGCCCATACCGACTATGGCTGCATTACCATCCTCTGGCAGGATGAAACCGGCGGCCTGCAGGTCCAGGACACAAACGGTGAATGGATCGACGCTCCGCCTATCGATGATGCTTTTGTTATCAACATTGGCAATATGATGGCGCGCTGGAGCAACGACCGTTATAAGTCAACAGCCCACCGGGTCTTCAGCCCCAGCGGACAGGAGCGTTACTCGATGCCGTTCTTTGTCGAGCCGGACTTTGATACCAGAATCAGCTGTCTGGAAAACTGCTGTGCGCCCGGTGAAGCCCCCAGATATGAGCCGATTTCTGCCGGTGACTGGATGATCTACTGCTTTAACAATACCTACGCCTATCGAACTGAAGAGACCGCTTAACGCGGTCCTTGTTTTATAGCACGGCATTACACATCTGCAGCAACACTAACGGCCTTTCGCTGAGGAAAAGGGTGGTTTCGCAAACCAGACTGCAGCCATCAGTGCCAGAAAGATCCAGCCGAGCAAAGCAAAATAATCAACGGTCGAGATCATATAGGCCTGCCCATCAATCAGCCTTTCGATGCGGGCATAGTTTTGCAGCGAGGCTCCGCCCAGCAGATCCAGATAATGCTGGGTTTGCGGACTGTAAGCCGTTATGTTTTCAGTCAGCTGCGCATGCTCTACCGCTGCCTGGCGATGCCACCACCAGGTGGTCAGCGACGACGCAAAGCTTCCCCCGAGTACCCGTAAAAAAGTCGCCAGCCCCGAGCCATCGGCAATCTCTTTATGAGACAAACTGGAAAGCAGTATCGTTGTGGCTGGCATAAAGAACAGCGCCACACCCAATCCCATTACCAGCTGAACCATGGCGATATGGTAATAGTCGATATCGATGCTGAACTGCGCCCGGGCAAAGCTAGACAGTGACATCGCCAAAAACGCGAGACTGGTCAGCAGACGCATATCAACCCGATGACCAAAACGACCCACGACAGGTGACAGTATTACCGGCACAATACCGATCGGTGCTGCCGCGAGTCCGGCCCAGACCGCGGTATAACCCAGCTGTGTCTGCAACCATACCGGCAGTAACAGATTAAGTCCAAAAAAGGCTGAATAACCAAGTACCAGCGCGATCGTACCAAAAGTAAAATTTCGATGCCGGAACAAGCGTAAGTTGATCACCGGGTGCTCTTCCGTCAACTCCCAGATCACCATAGCGATCAGCGATACCACGGCGACCACTGTACCATAGAGCACCAAATCTGATTCAAACCAATCCAGATCATTACCCTTATCGAGCACAACCTGCAACATCCCTACTCCCAGCACCAACAGCGACAACCCAATATAATCGATAGGCACCTTTTTAGTTTCTTCCGGGCGTTTACCCAGCTGCGACCAGACAACCAGCATAGCAAACAGGCCGATCGGCAAATTGATAAAAAAGATCCAGGGCCAGGAGTAGTTATCAGTCAGCCAGCCACCGGAAATAGGCCCCAGTATAGGAGCCACAACGGCAACCATCGCCAACAGGGCCAGCGCCATACCCCGGCGTGCTGGAGGGTAGATCGATATCAGCAGAGTCTGAGCTATCGGATAGAGCGGACCAGCTACAAATCCCTGCAGCGCACGAAAGAACACCAGCTCGGGCATCGAAGTGGCAATACCACAAAGAAACGAGGTAAACATAAACAGGAAGACAGAACCGATAAACAGTCTCACCTCACCGATACGACGGGCCATCCAGCCAGTCAGTGGCAATGCAATCGCATTACAGACTGCAAACGAGGTAATAACCCAGGTGCCCTGTTCACTACTGGCCCCGAGATTACCGGTAATCGATGTCAGTGCCACATTAGCAATGGTGGTATCCAGTACCTGCATAAAGGTTGCCAGTGCCAGACCGATTGTGCAGAGCACCCGGTTTGACGGTATGAAACCGGTACTACTCACGGGACCTGTGCCACCCCGGTAGTCGCGCTCACCGACTGACCTGAGCTGTTATCCCGAATAAGCTGAGCGGCCAGAAGGCCTGCTTCCTTTATCAGGTGCTCGTAAACATCGGTAGTGTAACGGGCCTGCAGATGAGGCATCGTCGCCAGCACCTCGCCACCCTGCTGACGCAGGTCCACCTGTACCTGAGTCGACATACCAATACGCAGCGGATGCTGCTGTAACTCGGCACTGATCAAACCGATCCTCACCGGAACCCGCTGAACAATTTTGATCCAGTTGCCACTGGCGTTCTGTGCAGGCAACAGGGAGAAAGCTCCACCGGTTCCCACCCCCAGACTCTCGATACGCCCCTGATAATGGACCTCATCACCATACAGATCAGCGATAACATCAACAGACTGGCCTATCTGCATCTGCCGCATCTGAGTCTCTTTAAAGTTCGCGCTGATCCATAACTGATCCAGAGGAACCACAGCCATCAACGGCTGGCCAGGCTCAACCCGGGAACCCGGCTGCACATTGCGCATGGCGACATAACCACTCACAGGGGCCACAAGATGAGTACGGGCATGATTGATATAGGCCTGATGCAACCCCGCTGAAGCTGCCTGCACCGCAGGATGGGTTGCGATGGTGGTTCCCTCAACCAGAGCCAGAGTACTGTTTAACTGCTGCCGGGCGCTGGTCAGGGCATTCTCAGCCTCGCCCAGTGCATCACGGGAATGGGACATCGCCTCTTCAGATAGGGCGCCGGAGACGGCCAGTTTACGCCGCCGGTTAAAATCACTGTGCGCCTGCTGCAGTTGAAGCTTGCGGGTTTCTAGCTGAGCTCGATAATTATCAACGCTGGCAAACAGACCCCGAACCTGACGCACCGCTGTCGCCAGATCAGCTTCCGCCTGTTCAAGAGCGATGATTTTATCGCTGGGATCCAGTTGAACGAGCACCTGCCCCTGTTCGACATAGTCACCGTCATCGACATTAATACGTACCACCGTACCGGTTATCCGGGAACCGATCTGTACCCGATCCCCATCCAGATAAGCGTCCTCTGTGTCCTCATAAAAACGACCATAGAAATGCTCATAACCAAACACACAGCTCCCGGCGATCAGCACCACCAATAACAGGCTGCTCAATAGCACCCGGCGACTGCGTTTTGCTGATTCAGGCTGCCCTTCAATCTGTTTGATATCTTCACTCATCTATTCTGTTCCACGATAGTCTGTATTCGCGCACGACCTGTTCAAACCGCTTCACTCAGGACCGGCCGGTTTATTCCACTCGTCCATTAACCCGGTTGGCGCCAGCATCTTACGGATAATCCGGTCCAGCTCATTCAGCTCATCACCCGTCAGCTCACCGGTCAGTTCATTCAGCAAATCTGCCGCAATCCCATGCACTTTGTTACCAAGCTCTATTGCCTCTTCAGTGGGTTTAAGGCGTACCTGCCGACGGTCGCTGGGGCAGCGTTCACGCACCAGCAAATGACGTTGCTCAAGCCGGTCAAGCATACGGGTCATGGCACCACTGTCGATTGAAAGCAGACGGGTCAGATCCGAAGGCGTGTCCACCTGTTCCACCATAATCAGCCTCATCACCCGAAACTGAGCGCCGGTGATGTTAAACGGCTTAAGATATTGCTCCAGCAACCGGTCTTTCTGCTGATTCAACAAAAAAATCAGATGAGCAATGCTAAGGCGGGTTGGCACATTGTCGTCGGTATAGTGAATCATCGTTACTCTCTTATACTAATCAAACCCATATATCTGCCTAGGCAGCTATTATTAAAACAAATACTGCCATGGCAGGTATAATTTGTCAAAATGATTAAAAGCGCTGCACCGAAGCAAACAGATACAATGCACTAAGTCTGACGTTCACTTGTCTACCCGGTGTGATGGAGAATTTAACATGATGACAAAGCTGAAATCCCTGCTGGACACCCTCCTGCCGCCGGAAAGTAACTTCCCCGGCGACCCACAGAACGTTATATCCCTCGCGTCAGCCGCCCTGATGGTAGAGGTACTGCTGTCAGACTACGAGCGAAAGCCTGAAGAGAAAAAAACACTGCGGGATGTTCTGAAAAAAAGTTTTGCCCTGAATCAGGCCACTGCAGATGAGCTGCTCCAGCAGGCCCAAAAGGCGCAGCGGGATGCAACCGATTATTTTCGCTTCACGTCACAGATTAATGAGATCTGCACGCCTCAGGAAAAGATCTTGCTAATCGAGAATCTGTGGCGGGTGGCCTATGCCGACGGCGAGCTACACCATTACGAAGAGCATGTAATTCGTCGTATAGCCGATCTGATCTATGTTTCACACACTGATTTTATTACGGCTAAGTTGCGGGTTATTGAGTCAGTCTGAACACCCGGCAAACCAGACATAAAAAACCCGCCGATGCGGGTTTTTTATAGTAAACAACTTCTTCATATCATTCAGAACGGGATATCATCGTCAAAATCATCCAGGCCCGGAGCAGGCTGCGGTGCTGGATTCTGTCGCGGCTGTTGCTGCGGCTTCTGATAATTTTGTTGTGGTGCCTGTTGTGGCTGGTAGTTCTGCTGCGGAGCCTGTTGTGGCGCCTGCTGATAGCCACCGGCCTGAGGTTGTTGATAACCGCCACCGCTTCCACCTTCAGCACGACCATCCAGCATCTGCATTTCACTGGCTACAATCTCAGTGGTGTAACGATCCTGTCCCTGCTGATCCTGCCATTTACGGGTGCGCAGCGAACCTTCCAGATAGACTTTAGAACCTTTATGCAGGTACTCACCGGCGATCTCAGCCAGACGGTTGAAAAACACCACCCGGTGCCACTCGGTACGCTCCTGCTGCTGACCTGTCTGCTTATCTTTCCATGATTCAGAGGTCGCCACCGTGATGTTGGTCACCGCATTGCCGCTCGGCATATATTTAGTTTCAGGCTCATTGCCCAGGTTACCAATCAGGATGACTTTGTTAACACCGCGTGCCATTGATTTCTCCAATTTTCTTTAACTTTTTGCAACCGTTGCTGCACATTTATTACAGCCAATGCATTGGGCTAAAGCATATCATAAATAACCATGGAAAATATCTTCAGATCAGGTGTTGGCGACACGCATAACTCTTTATACTTGTCCTTTTGCATTGGACACGGATACAACGATGGACAAGATAGTGGTTCGCGGCGCCAGAACACACAACCTGAAAAATATCGACATCGAGATCCCCCGGGATAAACTGGTTGTTATTACCGGGCTGTCTGGTTCCGGTAAATCGTCACTGGCATTTGATACGCTCTACGCTGAAGGCCAGCGCCGCTATGTAGAATCTCTCTCTACTTATGCCCGTCAGTTCCTGTCAATGATGGAAAAGCCTGATGTCGATCATATTGAGGGACTCTCACCCGCCATCTCAATTGAACAGAAATCCACCTCTCACAACCCTCGTTCCACCGTCGGCACCATTACCGAGATCTATGACTATCTGCGTCTGCTATTCGCCCGTGCAGGCGAACCGCGCTGCCCGGATCACGATCTGCCATTAACAGCACAAACTGTCAGTCAGATGGTCGACCAGGTTCTTGCGCTACCGGAAGGCACCAAACTAATGCTGCTGGCTCCGGTGATTCAGGGGCGCAAAGGTGAGCACTTACACACTATTAGTGAACTGCGTGCTCAGGGCTTTGTCCGTGCCCGCGTCAACGGCATCGTCTGCGATATCGACAGCATTCCGGATCTGGATAAGAATAAAAAGCACCACATAGAAGCGGTTGTTGATCGCTTTAAAGTCCGTGATGACCTGCAGATCCGCCTGGCCGAATCGTTTGAAACAGCACTGGCCATGACCGACGGTATCGCCACCATCAGCTATATGGATGGTGATGGTGAAGAGCTGGTATTTTCCGCCCGGTTTGCCTGCCCGAAATGCGGTCACAGCATCCAGGAACTGGAACCACGGATGTTCTCTTTCAATAACCCTCACGGAGCGTGTTCGTCCTGTGACGGATTGGGTGTGAAGCAGTTTTTTGACCCTCGCAAAGTAGTTTCCGATAACACTCTGACACTATCAGAAGGGGCTATCAGAGGCTGGGACCGCCGCGCGCTATATTACTTCCAGCAGCTGAAGGCCGTAGCCGATCATTACGGTTTCAATATGGACACCCCGTTCCAAGAACTGACCACTAAACAACAGAAAATGATTCTGGAAGGCAGTGGCAAAGAGGATATCGCATTTCGTTATCTGAATGACCGCGGCGATGTAATAAGTAAATCCCACCCCTTTGAAGGCGTGCTGAACAACCTCTCCCGCCGCTACCGGGAAACTGAATCCGACATGGTGCGGGAGGATCTGGCCAAATATATCAATATGCAGGAGTGCCCCGCCTGCCATGGTAGCCGGCTACGCCGTGATGCCCGCCATGTATATATTGATGAGAAAACATTGCCTGAACTGGTGCGTCTGTCAATCGGCGACAGCTGTGATTATTTTGATAACCTTCACCTGACAGGTAAGCAGGGTGAGATCGCTGAGAAGATCCTCAAAGAGATCCGCCTGCGACTGGAGTTCCTCGTCAATGTCGGGCTCGATTACCTCTCTCTGGAACGCAGCGCCGAAACCCTCTCCGGCGGTGAAGCACAACGGATCCGACTGGCCAGCCAGATCGGTGCCGGACTGGTCGGGGTGATGTACATTCTCGACGAGCCCTCAATCGGGCTGCATCAACGCGATAACGACCGTTTGCTGAAAACCCTGATCCATCTGCGGGATCTTGGTAATACCGTGATAGTCGTGGAGCATGACGAGGATGCAATACGTCTGGCCGACTATGTCATCGATATCGGCCCCGGCGCCGGTGTCCATGGTGGTGAGATTATCGCGCAGGGCACCCCGGCAGAACTGATGCAATGCAAAGAATCAATGACCGCCGACTATCTCTCAGGCCGGCGCAGAATCGAAGTTCCAACCGAGCGTCACGAATCCGACGGACGCTGGCTGCAACTACATGGTGCGACAGGCAACAACCTGAACAGTGTTAACCTTGATATACCTCTGGGCCTGTTGACCTGTGTTACCGGCGTATCAGGCTCAGGTAAATCCACCCTGATCAACGGTACCCTCTACCCGATTGCCGCCACCGAACTGAATGGTGCCACCACCCTCGATGCTGCACCTTATAAAGAGCTGAAAGGAATGGATCTGCTGGATAAAGTGATCGATATCGATCAGAGCCCTATCGGGCGGACACCGCGCTCCAACCCAGCCACCTACACCGGCATTTTTACCCCCATCCGCGAACTGTTTGCGGGCACTCAGGAAGCACGTTCCCGGGGTTATAAACCGGGACGCTTCAGTTTTAATGTCAAAGGCGGCCGCTGTGAGGCCTGTCAGGGCGATGGCGTTATCAAGGTAGAGATGCATTTCCTGCCCGATATCTACGTTCCCTGCGACGTCTGTAAGGGCAAACGTTACAACCGGGAAACCCTGGAAGTTAAATACAAAGGCAAGAGCATCCACGAAGTACTGGAGATGACAGTTGAAGATGGCCGCGAATTCTTTGACGCGATTCCAGCCCTCTCCCGCCGACTACAAACCCTGATTGATGTGGGTCTCTCCTATATCCGTCTCGGGCAGGCCGCTACCACTCTGTCCGGTGGTGAAGCGCAGCGGGTAAAACTGGCCAAAGAACTGAGTAAACGGGATACCGGTAAGACCCTCTATATCCTCGATGAGCCAACCACCGGCCTGCACTTCTACGATATTCAGCAACTACTGAATGTCCTCTATCGCCTGCGCGATCATGGCAACACCATCGTAGTGATAGAGCACAACCTGGATGTGATCAAAACCGCAGACTGGATTATCGATCTGGGCCCTGAAGGCGGCACACGCGGCGGGCATATCATCGCCACCGGCACGCCGGAAGCGGTTGCAGATATTGCAGGATCGTATACCGGGCAGTTTCTTAAGCCTTTGTTAGATAGAGCTAAGAGTAGCTAGAACGTCGCTTCGCGACTCGCTAGACGCGGCTGCGCCGCTTGCTAGTGGCTAGAAAAAACGTGAAGAGCAGAAAGGCTGATGCTGGTTCCATCGGCCTTTTTTATAGGTATTCGATACAGGTCAGTCGAACACTTAAAAAAGAGCTCAAATCGCAATACGGATGCATTATCATTATCCAAAACGATATTGGTAAACAGGGGCGCAATTACCATCCAAAAGACTAGGGAAAAATCTACATTCAAGCGGATATTCATACTGCTGACAATCGCAATGGTCATTGTGATTACCGTTTAGCTGATATATTTTTCTATAAATATTTTCTCCTCAAATATGAAATTAACATTTCACTGAAGATGGCAGAGACTTAATGATTCGTGCGTTTGACTTCCTAGCAAGTCCCGAAGGGACGTCTAACCACTAGCAGGAAGCGTAGCTTCCGTTCTTGCCAGCACCGCAGGTGCGTTCTGCTTTTATCCGTTCTAGCGAGCGCCGCAGGCGCGGTCTGCGGGTGTTTTTGAGCCCGATTTCCAGGCGAAAAAAAACCCGGCATAAGCCGGGTTTTATTAAGAGTCGAAGAGATTAATCTTCAGAATCTTCTACCGCTACAGCATCCGCTGGACGGTCAACCAGTTCAACGTAAGCCATCGGAGCGTTGTCACCAGTACGGAATCCACATTTCAGAATGCGAATGTATCCGCCTGGACGACCTTCGTAGCGAGGACCCAGTTCGTTAAACAGTTTACCGACAGCTTCTTTGCTGCGGGTACGGGCAAAGGCCAGACGACGGTTAGCAACCGAGTCTACTTTTGCCAGTGTGATCAGAGGCTCAGCAACACGACGCAGCTCTTTAGCTTTAGGCAGCGTGGTCTTGATGAGCTCATGTTCGAACAGGCTTACAGCCATGTTCTTGAACATTGCTTTACGGTGCGCACTTGTACGATTAAAGTGACGACCTGATTTACGATGACGCATCTTTTTATCCTTGCCAAACTGTTAGGTTTAAAACCGCAGATCAGGAAGCGACTTTATCGTCGTTTCTGATGCTCGCCGGTGGCCAGTTTTCCAGGCGCATACCAAGCGACAGACCTTTAGACGCCAAAACGTCCTTGATCTCGGTCAGCGATTTCTTACCCAAGTTCGGAGTCTTAAGCAGTTCTACTTCGGTACGCTGAATCAGATCACCGATATAGTAGATCTGCTCTGCCTTCAGACAGTTGGCGGAACGTACAGTCAGCTCCAGATCATCAACCGGACGCAGCAGGATCGGATCGATCTCTGGTTCTTCCGGTTCATCGTTAACCTGATCCTTACCACCTTCCAGATCTACAAATACAGCCAGTTGCTGCTGCAGAATAGTTGCAGCACGACGGATGCATTCTTCCGGATCGATAGTACCATTGGATTCAATGTCAATAACCAACTTATCTAAGTCAGTACGCTGTTCAACACGAGCACTTTCAACTACATACGAAACCAGGCGAACCGGGCTGTAGGTAGCATCGAGCTGCAGGCGACCGATGGTCCGTGACTCGTCTTCATCAGATACGCGCGCATCAGCTGGCACATAGCCACGACCACGCACGATCTTCAGTTGCATGTTAAGGCTTGCACCTTCGCTCAGATGAGCGATGACATGCTCTGGATTCGCGATTTCAACGTCCTGATTCAGCTGAATATCAGCTGCTGTAACAGGACCCGCTTCGCTCTTAGACAGAGTCAGGGTTGCTTCGTCACCATTGTGCAGCGCGACTGCAACACCTTTAAGGTTGAGCAGGATTTCAATTACGTCCTCCTGCACACCCTCGATGGTGCTGTACTCATGCAGCACACCCTCGATCTCTACTTCAGTGATGGCACAGCCAGGCATTGAAGAGAGAAGGATACGGCGTAGCGCATTACCCAGCGTATGGCCAAAACCGCGCTCCAGTGGTTCCAAAGTAACTTTTGCACGAGTTGCACTAATTTCCTGAACGTCGATGTGACGGGGACTTAGAAACTCGTTTACTGAACGCTGCATAGTTCCACCAATTAAGAAGTCAATATTTACTTAGAGTACAGTTCGACAATCAGCTGCTCGTTGATATCAGCAGACAGATCGCTACGCTCTGGCAGGGACTTGAAAGTACCTTCCATCTTCGCAGCATCAACGTCTACCCACTCAACAGAGGTGCGCTGAGAAGCCAGCTCAAGTGCGTGTTTGATACGCAGCTGAGTCTTAGACTTTTCACGAACGGCAACCACGTCACCAGCTTGTACCTGGTAAGATGGAACGTTCACAGACTGACCGTTAACTGTAATCTGGCGATGAGAAACTACCTGACGCGCTTCAGCACGAGTAGATCCAAATCCCATACGATAGACAACATTGTCTAGACGCCCTTCCAGCAGCTGAAGAAGGTTAGTACCAGTCGCTCCAGAGCGACGGGCAGCTTCCTTGTAGTAGCTGCGGAATTGCTTTTCAAGTACGCCGTATGTACGACGAACTTTCTGTTTTTCACGAAGCTGTAAACCGTAATCAGATAAACGACCACGACGAGCGCCATGTACACCTGGAACATTTTCAGCTTTACACTTACTGTCCAGAGCACGAACACCGCTCTTCAGGAAAAGGTCGGTACCTTCACGGCGAGACAGCTTACATGTTGGTCCTAAATAACGAGCCATATTATTACTGTCTCCGGATTAAACGCGACGTTTCTTCGGTGGACGACAACCGTTGTGAGGAATCGGTGTCACGTCCGTGATGTTGTTAACCTTGTATCCACATGCATTCAATGCACGTACAGCGGATTCACGGCCTGGGCCTGGGCCCTTAACAAAAACGTCTAAATTCTTTAGACCATACTCTTGAGCAGCTACACCTGCACGTTCCGCAGCAACCTGTGCCGCGAAGGGTGTACTCTTACGAGAACCACGGAAGCCGGAGCCGCCTGCGGTTGCCCAACTCAGGGTATTGCCCTGACGATCAGTAATAGTAATGATCGTGTTGTTAAATGAAGCGTGGATGTGAGCGAATCCGTCAACAACCTGCTTTTTAACCTTTTTACGTGTGCGATTACCTGGCTTAGCCATACTGGAAATTCCTATCGCTTACCATTACTTACGGATTGGCTTACGTGGGCCCTTACGGGTACGCGCATTAGTCTTAGTGCGCTGACCACGGAGAGGCAGACTACGGCGATGCCGCAGACCACGATAACAGCCCAGATCCATCAAGCGCTTGATGTTCATGGATACTTCACGGCGAAGATCGCCTTCAACTGTCATCTTGGCAATTTCGCCACGTACGATGTCCAGTTGCTCTTCTGACAAATCTGCAATCTTAGTGGATTCTGCAATCCCACAAGTAGCGCAGAGGTCCTTCGCTGTAGTGCGGCCAATTCCGAAGATGTAAGTCAATGAAATTACCGCATGCTTATTGTCAGGAATATTGACGCCAGCTATACGGGCCATTCAATTTACTCCAACTCATTAGCATGCACCTGTGCTTTTCACAGGTACTGCAAATTCTTCTATTAATGGAAGGCGCGAGATTCTACACTTTGATCAAAAATAAATCAAGGCTTCGCGCCAACCACTCCCAGACCAGGCGTTAATTAACCCTGGCGCTGCTTGTGTCGTGGTTCAACTTTGCAGATTACCCGCAGAGTACCGTTACGACGTACGATCTTGCAGTTACGGCAGATTTTCTTAACAGATGCACGTACTTTCATGATCAACTCCAAATAGCAGGAGGGCTAGCGCAGCAGGCCAGCACCGCCTCCTTTAAGATTCGACTTCTTCATCAGGGATTCATACTGATGAGACATCAGGTGCGACTGTACTTGTGCCATGAAATCCATCACAACAACAACTACAATCAGCAGTGATGTACCACCGAAGTAGAAAGGTACATTCCAGGCCACAACCAGGAACTGAGGCATCAGAGATACCGCAGTGATGTACAGAGCGCCAAACAGTGTCAGACGTCCCAGCACATTATCGATGTACTTAGCAGATTGCTCCCCTGGGCGGATACCCGGGATGAATGCACCAGATTTCTTCAGGTTATCAGCCACATCTTTCGGATTGAAAACAATCGCGGTGTAGAAGTAACAGAAGAAAATGATACATACCGAAAACAGCAGGATATACAGCGGCTGACCCGGGCCCAGCGCAAGTGCGATATCCTGTAGCAGCTCCATGCCTTCAGTCTGGCCAAACCACTGACCAAGTGAAGCAGGGAACAGCAGAATGCTTGAAGCGAAGATCGGCGGAATAACACCAGCCATATTTACCTTTAACGGCAGATGGCTGGTCTGTGCAGCGTACATACGACGCCCCTGCTGACGTTTCGCATAGTTAATGGTGATACGGCGTTGGCCGCGCTCCATAAACACTACGAAACCAACAGTGGCAACCGCCAGCACAGCAATGGCCAGCAACGCCAGGATATTAAGATCCCCCTGACGTGCTGATTCAAAGGACTGACCGATCGCACTAGGCAGACCGGCAACAATACCAGCGAAGATCAGGATTGAGATACCGTTACCGATACCCCGCTCAGTTACCTGTTCACCCAGCCACATCAGGAACACTGCACCCGCTACCAGAGTGACAACCGCTACAAAGTAGAAATTGGCATCTGCTGAGAATGCTACGCCCTGATTCGCCAGACCAACCGCCATACCAAACGACTGTACAGTCGCAAGAATGACAGTGCCGTAACGAGTATACTGATTGATCTTCCGACGACCAGCCTCACCCTCTTTCTTAAGCTGCGCCAGAGAAGGGCTCACCACCGTCATCAGCTGCATAATAATAGATGCAGAGATGTACGGCATGATACCCAACGCCAGAATACTCATTCGCTCCAGCGCACCACCTGAGAACATGTTAAACATGCTCAGAATAGTGCCCTGATTCTGTTCAAAGAGTGCTGCCAGACGATCAGGATTGATACCAGGTACCGGAATATGTGCACCGATACGGTATACAACGATCGCGATCAGAACAAACAGCAGGCGGGATTTAAGCTCGCCTAAGCCGTTCTGATTGCCTGCTGGTACTGGTCCTTTCTTAGCCATTTATTCCTCGACTTTTCCGCCTGCAGCTTCAATTGCAGCCAGAGCGCCTTTGGTCACTTTAAGACCTTTAACGGTAACTGCTTTGGTGATTTCACCTGACAGGATCACGCGCGCACGCTTGATGCTGTCTTTGATGATATCCGCTTTTTTCAGTGCATCCAGGTCGATCACTTCAGCATCAATCTTTGCCAGCTCATTCAGGCGAATTTCTGCAACGAATGCAGCCTGACGAGAGGTAAAACCGAACTTAGGCAGACGACGCTGCAGTGGCATTTGACCACCTTCGAAACCTGGTTTCACAGAACCGCCGGAGCGGGATTTCTGACCCTTATGGCCACGACCACCGGTTTTACCCAGGCCGGAACCAATACCGCGGCCTACACGCTTAGGAGCGTGCTTAGAACCTTCGGCAGGACTCAGTGTATTAAGACGCATAACGGACTCCTTATTCGCCTTCTACACGAACCATGTAGTTAACTTTGTTGATCATACCGCGTACGGAAGGAGTGTCTTCCACAACAACAGAGTGACCGATACGGCGCAGACCAAGACCCTGGACACACAATTTGTGCTTAGGCAGGATACCGATGGTGCTGCGTACAAGTGTTACCTTGAGAGTAGATGCCATCGTTGATTACCCCAGAATGTCTTCTACGGACTTACCACGCTTAGCAGCAACATCTTCAGGAGATGTCATGCTAGCAAGACCGTTGATAGTTGCGCGAACAACGTTTACTGGGTTGGTAGAGCCGTAGCACTTAGCCAGTACGTTGTGAACACCAGCGATTTCCAGTACGGCACGCATTGCACCACCGGCAATTACACCGGTACCTTCAGAAGCTGGCTGCATGTACACTTTAGAAGCACCGTGACGGGCTTTAATTGGGTACTGCAGAGTTGTGCCATTCAGCTCAACTGTGATCATATTGCGACGCGCTTGCTCCATCGCTTTTTGAATCGCCGCAGGCACTTCACGCGCCTTACCGCGACCGAAGCCTACGCGGCCATTTCCGTCACCAACAACAGTCAAAGCGGTGAAACCGAAGATACGACCACCCTTAACTACTTTGGCAACACGGTTAACCTGTACAAGTTTCTCTTGCAGGTCACCGTCTTTCTGTTCGTGATTTGCCATTGTCAAACCCCTTAGAATTCCAGGCCGCCTTCACGGGCTGCATCTGCCAACGCTTTAACTCGTCCATGGTATTTAAAACCAGAACGGTCGAAAGCAACCTTAGTCACGCCAGCGTCTTTTGCGCGCTGAGCGATCAGTGTGCCTACTTTAGTAGCGGCATCAGTGTTACCGGTAGTGTCACTACGCAGGTCTTTCTCTACAGTTGAAGCTGCAGCCAGAACCTGACCACCATCAGCAGAGATAACCTGTGCATAGATGTGACGTGGTGTACGGGTTACACACAGACGTACTGCGCCCAGTTCACGCATTTTGTAACGGGCACGGCGGGCACGGCGAATACGAGATGTTTTCTTTTCGTTCATGACCCTACCTTACTTCTTCTTAGCTTCTTTACGGCGAACAAATTCGTCAGCGTAACGTACACCCTTACCTTTGTAAGGCTCTGGTGGACGGAAAGCACGAACTTCTGCAGCGGCCTGGCCCAGAGCTTGTTTATCGGCTGCATTCAGCACGATAGTCGTCTGGCCTTCCATTGCTGCGGTAACGCCTTCAGGCAGTTGGTAATCGATTGGGTGTGAATAACCCAGAGTCAGGCTCAGCGTATTGCCGTTTACGGCAGCACGATAACCAACACCCTGAAGCAGCAGTTTCTTAGAGAAACCAGTACTTACACCAACAACCATGTTATTAACCAGAGAACGGGTAGTACCAGCCAGCGCATTAGCAGACTTGCTGCCATCGCGTGCTGCGAACTTAAGAGTGTTCTCTTCAGTGGTTACTTCTACAGACGGGTGAACAGCCAGACCCAGGGCACCATTACCGCCCTTTACATTGATCTGCTGACCTTCAACCTTAGCTTCAACACCTGCCGGTAGGACAACGGGACTTTTAGCAACTCGAGACATATTTCCAGCTCCTAGAATACCGTGCAGATGACTTCGCCGCCGATACCGGCAGCACGCGCAGCGCGATCAGTCATCACACCGTGAGAGGTGGAAACGATAGCTACGCCCAGACCGCCAGCAACTTTAGGCAGATCAGACGCGCCTTTATATACTCGCAAACTTGGACGGCTAACTCGCTGGATTGACTCAATAACCGGCTTGCCTTCGAAGTATTTCAGTTCAACAGTCATCACTGGCTTACCTTCGCCTTCAACAGCGAAGTCAGCAATGTAACCTTCCTCTTTCAGAACTGCAGCAACAGATGCTTTCAGTTTAGAAGCAGGCATAGTTACAGCTGATTTCTCAGCCATATGACCATTACGAATACGGGTTAGCATATCCGCAAGAGTGTCTTGCATACTCATGGTTTATTTTCCTTTGTGCAGCGCAATGCGGTAGCAGGATGGGAATCATCCTGCCCTGACCACTGTGCTTACCAACTTGCTTTTTTCAGGCCCGGTACGTCACCACGCATTGCAGCTTCACGCAGTTTGATCCGACTCAGACCAAACTTACGGTAAACAGCGTGTGGACGACCCGTTACCTGACAACGACGCACCTGGCGAACCGGGTTAGCGTCACGCGGCAGCTTTTGCAGAGCTACCTGAGCTTCCCATACATCATCTTCAGAAGATGCCGGGTTCTTAACGATTGCTTTAAGAGCAGCACGCTTTTCAGCATACTTGGCAACCATTTTTGCGCGTTTAGCTTCGCGCGCTTTCATACATACCTTAGCCATTACTCTACCCTTACTTTTTGAATGGGAAGTTGAGGGCTGCCAGCAGGGCACGACCTTCGTCGTTAGTGCGAGCAGTGGTGGTGATGGTAATATCCATACCACGCAGCTTATCTACCTTATCGTATTCGATTTCAGGGAAGATGATCTGCTCTTTCACGCCCATGCTGTAGTTACCACGACCATCAAAAGATTTCGGGTTCAGGCCACGGAAGTCACGAATACGTGGGATCGAGATATCAACCAGACGGTCCAGGAATTCCCACATACGCTCACCGCGCAGAGTAACCTTACAACCGATTGGCCAACCTTCACGAACCTTAAAGCCAGCAATTGACTTGCGGGCCAGGGTTACAACAGGCTTCTGACCTGCAATTGCCTGCATTTCTGCTACGGCATTATCCAGCTGCTTTTTATCACCCAGCGCTTCACCAACACCCATGTTCAGGGTGATTTTGGTCAGGCGTGGTACAGCCATCACGTTAGGGCAGCTCAGATCGTCTTTCAACTGCTGCTTAACGGACTCGTTATAGAGTGCTTTTAATCTAGACATGGCATCAACTCCTATTACTTAGCGATAAGTTCGCCGTTGGATTTGAAGATCCGGACTTTGTTGCCATCTTCCAGAACTTTGAAACCAACACGGTCACCTTTACCGGTAGCAGAGTTGAAGATAGCGATGTTAGATACTGCAATCGCTGCTTCTTTCTCTACGATACCGCCAGCTTTACCCAGCATTGGGTTAGGCTTGGTGTGTTTCTTAACCATGTTGATGCCAGACACGATCAGGCGGTCATTAGCAAGAACACGCAGAACCTTGCCGCGCTTGCCTTTGTCTCTGCCTGCAATAACGATTACTTCGTCGTTACGAATGATTTTACGCATTAATTTCCATCCTTTCCTACTACCCTCTCATGCTTAAAAACGCCAAGCCCTTTCGAGCTTAGCGTTTTTGCATAAATCCTGACTTGCGACGGTCGGGATTTTTATAGCACTTCAGGCGCCAGGGAAATGATTTTCATAAACTTCTCAGAGCGAAGTTCACGAGTTACTGGGCCAAAGATACGAGTACCGATCGGTGCGGAGTTGGCGTTCAATAGAACCGCTGAGTTTGTATCAAAGCGAATAATTGAACCGTCCGGGCGCCGAACACCTTTACGGGTACGTACCACAACAGCATTAAGGACCTGACCTTTTTTCACCTTACCGCGAGGAATTGCTTCCTTAACAGTAACTTTGATGATGTCACCTACACCGGCATAACGACGGTGTGAGCCACCCAGGACCTTGATACACTGTACTCGCTTGGCGCCGCTGTTATCAGCAACATCAAGCATAGATTCTGTTTGAATCATGGGTCTCTACTCCAAAATTCAGACTATTTTCTTCGCTCTTTAGGGCTCAAAAATAGCCTGCCAGAAGCAAAGGTGCGTTATATTACACCTTTACTGCCTGTTCTTCAATCTTAACTAGCGTCCAAGACTTACTTTTTGAAAGCGGACGGGATTCAGCAACAGTCACTGTATCTCCCATCTGACATTCATTCTGTTCGTCATGCGCATGCAGCTTAGTGGAGCGAGTTACGAATTTCCCGTAGATCGGGTGCTTCTCTTTACGCTCAACCAGAACGGTAATAGTTTTGTCAGCTTTGTTGCTGATAACTTTACCGGTCACAGTACGTGTACGTTTTTCTGCAGCCATATTAGTTACCTGCTTTCTGATTCAGTACGGTCTTAACGCGCGCGATGTCGCGACGCACCTGACCCAGCATATGATTCTGAGCCAGCTGACCAGTTGCTTTCTGCATACGCAGATTGAACTGATCCTTCAAAAGACCCAGCAAAGTCTGCTGGAGTTCTTCGGCGGATTGTTCGCGCAGTTCAGTTGCTTTCATCACATCACCGTCCGTTTAACAATGGTGGTAGCCAACGGCAATTTTGCCGCAGCCAGATTGAATGCCTCAGTTGCAAGATCATCAGGCACACCGCTCATTTCGAACAGTACTTTACCTGGTTTGATCTGGCATACCCAGTATTCAACACTACCCTTACCTTTACCCATCCGCACTTCGAGTGGCTTACCTGTAATCGGCTTGTCCGGGAACACGCGAATCCAGATTTTACCACCACGCTTTACGTGACGAGTCATAGTACGACGAGCAGCCTCGATCTGACGAGCAGTGATACGACCACGCTCTGTCGCTTTAAGTGCAATTTCACCGAAGCTGACTGCACTACCGCGCTCTGACAGACCGCGGTTGCGGCCTTTCATAACTTTGCGGAATTTAAGTCTCTTAGGTTGCAGCATTGATAATTACCCCTACTTTGAACCTTTCTTCTTAGGTTGAGCATTTTTCTGAGCGCGCACTTCTTCAATGCCACCCAGAATCTCACCTTTGAAGATCCAGACTTTAATACCAAGCACACCGTAAGTAGTGTGCGCCTCATAAGTACCGTAATCGATATCAGCACGCAGGGTGTGCAGTGGCACACGACCTTCGCGGTACCATTCGGAACGTGCAATCTCAGCACCGCCCAAACGACCACCTACCTGAATCTTGATACCCTCAGCACCCTGGCGCATAGCGTTCTGCACAGAACGCTTCATAGCACGACGGAA
Source organism: Oceanospirillales bacterium (assembly GCA_018223185.1). Taxonomy (GTDB): domain Bacteria; phylum Pseudomonadota; class Gammaproteobacteria; order Pseudomonadales; family Balneatricaceae; genus Amphritea. The sequence continues at coordinate 32,992 of JAAEYW010000024.1, forward strand.
CATCACTCGACGCTCCAGCTGGCTAGCTACGCTTTGTGCAACCAGTTTGGCATCCAGATCTGGTTTACGGATCTCTTCGATGTTGATGTGAACCGGAACGCCCATCATTTTAGAGATAGCGTTACGCAGTTTTTCTACATCTTCACCTTTTTTACCAATTACAATGCCTGGACGGGCAGTGAAAATGGTGATTTTAGCATTCTGTGCAGGACGCTCGATTTCGATGCGGCTTACAGATGCTGCTTTTAATTCGCCTTCCAGATACTCACGTACCTTAAGGTCGTTCAACAGCTTATTAGCGTATTCATTCTTGTCTGCATACCACACAGAAGTGTGATCTTTAACAATTCCAAGACGAATACCTGTTGGATGTACCTTCTGACCCATGTGGTATCTCCTAGCAGTCAGCTACCTTGACGGTGATGTGGGAGGTGCGCTTCAAAATACGGTCAGCGCGACCCTTCGCACGCGGTCTAATGCGCTTCATAGTCATACCTTCATCAACGAAGATCTGTGAAACACGCAGCTCATCAATATCAGCACCTTCGTTATGCTCAGCGTTAGCAATAGCAGACTCAAGTACTTTCTTAACAAGCACCGCACCTTTTTGCGGGCTGAAAGCCAGAATATTCAGGGCTTCACCCACCGCCTTTCCGCGGATTTGATCGGCAACCAAACGCGCTTTCTGAGCGGAGATATGGGCGCCTTTATGCTTAGCGGCTACTTCCATTTTCTTAACTCCCGATTAGCGTTTAGCTTTCTTGTCTGCAGCATGACCCTTGTACGTACGGGTAGCAGCAAACTCGCCTAATTTATGACCAACCATATCCTCGGTGACAAACACCGGTACGTGCTGACGGCCATTATGAACTGCAATCGTCAGTCCTACGAAGTTTGGAAAAACTGTAGAACGGCGAGACCATGTTTTGATCGGACGACGATCATTGGCCTCAATTGCAGCTTCTACCTTTTTCAACAGGTGAAGGTCGATAAAAGGACCTTTCTTCAGTGAACGTGGCACAGCTGTATCCTCTGATTATTTCGCTTGACGACGGCGTACGATCATCTTATCGGTACGCTTGTTCGAACGAGTTTTCTTACCTTTAGTCGGAACACCCCATGGCGTCACAGGATGACGACCACCAGATGTACGACCTTCACCACCACCATGCGGGTGATCTACCGGGTTCATCGCCACACCACGAACGGTAGGACGAACACCACGCCAGCGCGTAGCACCAGCTTTACCCAGACGACGCAGAGAGTGCTCGGAGTTACCGACCTCACCCAGTGTCGCGCAGCAGTCAACCAGCACTTTACGCATCTCACCTGAACGCAGACGCAGAGTCGCATGAGCGCCTTCACGAGCAATCAGCTGTGCAGATGTACCAGCGGAACGTGCAATCTGAGCACCCTTACCTGGCTTCATCTCGATACAGTGAATTACGCTACCAACAGGGATGTTACGCAGTGGCAGGCAGTTACCTGGTTTAATATCAGCATTCTGACCAGATATCAGAGTATCACCAGCTTTAACGCCTTTAGGGGCGATAATGTAGCGACGCTCACCATCGGCGTACATCAGCAGAGCGATGTGCGCAGAGCGGTTTGGATCATATTCCAGACGCTCAACGGTAGCAGGGATATCCAGCTTGTTGCGACGGAAATCGATTACACGGTAGTGTTGCTTATGACCGCCACCAATGTGACGAGTCGTAATGCGACCATACGTGTTACGACCACCGGTCTTGCTTTTCTTTTCGACCAGAGCAGCGTGTGGCTTACCCTTGTGCAGATCCGGGGTAGATACCCGAACTACGTGACGGCGTCCAGCGGAGGTCGGTTTAGATTTAACAATAGCCATTCTTGTAACCCCTCTTATTCGCCATCGATGAAGTCGATGTCATGACCATCAGCCAGGCATACATATGCCTTGCGAACGTCAGAGCGCTTACCCACACCGCGCTGTGTGCGCTTGGTTTTGCCCTTAACGTTGACGATGTTCACGCCAGTTACTTTTACGTCGAACAACTGTTCAACAGCCTTTTTGATTTCAGGCTTAGTTGCATCAGTTGCTACACGGAATACAACCTGCTGAGAACCTTCAGCAACAATTGTTGCTTTCTCAGAGATATGCGGCCCTAGCAGTACTTGATAGATGCGTCCTGGATTCATGCTAACGCCTCCTCAATTTTCTTGAGAGCAGCAACAGTCACAACAACCTTCTCAAAACCAACCAGGCTGACAGGATCGATGCCAGCTGCATCGCGAACGTCAACGTGCGGTACGTTGCGTGCGGCCAGATACAGATTCTGCTCTACGTCTTCTGTGATCAGCAGTGCGTTAGTCAGCTCAAGCTCGTTCAGCTTAGCAACAAACTGCTTAGTCTTAGGCGCATCAACCTGGAAGCTGTCTACAACAACCAGACGCTCCTGACGAACCAGCTCAGACAAGATGCAACGCATCGCAGCGCGATACATTTTCTTGTTAACTTTTTGAGCGTGGTCACGCGGCTGAGCAGCGAATGTTACGCCACCAGTACGCCACAGAGGACTACGAATAGTACCGGCACGTGCACGGCCAGTACCTTTTTGACGCCATGGCTTAGCACCACCACCGCTTACAGCGGCGCGGTTCTTCTGAGCCTTGGTGCCTTGACGACCACCGGCCAGGTATGCCGTAACAACCTGATGAACCAGTGATTCATTGAATTCTTTACCAAACGCCAGATCGGAAACTTCTACGCTTCCTCCAGCTCCTGCAAGATTCAGATTCATTTCAAACCCCCTCAGGCACCAGCTTTAACAGCTGATTTAACGATTACGTCGCCGCCGGTAGCACCAGGTACAGCACCTTTCACTAACAGCAGATTGCGCTCGGCATCGATGCGAACAATTTCCAGGGATTGAACGGTTACACGTTCAGCACCCATGTGTCCTGCCATCTTCTTGCCTTTCCACACGCGACCAGGAGTTTGACACTGACCAATAGAACCAGGAGCACGATGAGAAAGAGAGTTACCGTGCGTCGCATCCTGCATGGAGAAGTTCCAGCGCTTAATACCGCCCTGAAAACCTTTACCTTTGGATTGACCGGTTACATCAATTTTCTGACCCGCTTCAAAGCGTTCAACAGTCAGTTGATCACCAACATTTACTTCTTCGTCACCTGACAGACGGAACTCCCACAAACCACGACCCGCTTCGGTCTCTGCTTTCGCAAAGTGACCAGCAGCAGCTTTAGTAACGCGGCTAGCACGACGAGTACCTACAGTTACCTGCACAGCAGAATAACCATCAGTCTCTTCGGTCTTAACCTGTGTTACACGGTTCGGTTCCACCTCGATGACAGTGACTGGCACTGACACGCCGTCTTCTGTGAAGACTCGAGTCATACCTGCTTTACGTCCGATTAAAGATACAGACATTTTATAAACCTCACATTGCCAGTTGTGTACGGGGCTAAAACCCGCTATGGCTGCCTAAAAGGCATTCCACACGCAGATTTACTAATCTGCGCAATCGTCTAATTAGCCGAGGCTAATTTGCACTTCAACACCCGCAGCAAGATCCAGCTTCATCAGAGCATCAACAGTTTTTTCTGTTGGTTCAACGATGTCCAGAACGCGTTTGTGAGTACGGATCTCATACTGGTCACGTGCATCTTTGTTCACGTGTGGTGAGATCAGAACGGTAAAACGCTCTTTGCGAGTAGGAAGCGGGATCGGACCATGCACCTGAGCACCTGTCCGCTTAGCAGTCTCAACGATCTCCTGAGCGGAAGAGTCAATCAGGCGATGATCAAAAGCCTTCAGACGGATTCTGATTTTCTGGTTTTGCATTTGACCACAATTCCTAGAATTAAAAAAAGGCTTTCGCCACCTAACCCCATTTAACGGGGTAGCGCATTCTACATACCCCATACCCCCAAGTCAAGCCAGTATCGGTTACGAATTATACAGTCCGATTTTTGAGCAACTACTAACAAAGAAAGCCCGATAAAGATAAAGCAAACTGAAGGACCAGCATTTAAGAACAAGAGAGTTACGAAGCACCCACTTTTATCTCATTTACCGAAGCAGATACTACGAAGTGATCATCTACTCCGCCATTAGCGGACGCAAATGCGAGCGAGTAAATCCAGGCAAAGTTTCTTTGCGCCAGGATTCACGATGCGACAGTGGATATGGCCGCACCATCATGAGCAAAGAAATCGAAACCTTAAGCCATATCAGCTAAAAAAACGTCTTTGCGCCTGACTTAACAATGCGACTTTTGATATGGCCGCACACCAACTTGGAACACTCCAAACCCTGACCAGAATCAAAACTACGAAGCGATCATCCACCCCACCATTTGCGGACGCAAATGCGAGCGAGTCAATCCAAGCAATGTTTCATTGCGCCAGGATTTACGATGCGACTTTTGATATGGCCGCACACAAGCTTTAAATACACCGATCCCCAGCCATATCAAAAAACAAAAAGCCAAAACAAAAAAAAGACCCCCGAAGGAGTCTTTTTTCACATCAGCGAATATTATTCGATGATTTTTGCTACAACGCCTGCACCTACTGTACGACCGCCTTCACGGATCGCAAAACGCAGACCTTCTTCCATCGCGATTGGGTTGATCAGGGTAACATCCATCTTGATGTTATCACCTGGCATTACCATCTCAACGCCTTCCGGAAGCTCACAAGCACCGGTGATGTCAGTTGTACGGAAGTAGAACTGTGGACGATAGCCTTTGAAGAATGGAGTGTGACGACCACCCTCATCTTTTGACAGTACGTATACTTCACCTTCGAAACGAGTGTGAGGCGTAATTGTACCCGGCTTAGCCAGTACCTGACCACGCTCAACGTCGTCACGCTTAGTACCACGCAGCAGCGCACCAATGTTCTCACCTGCACGACCTTCGTCAAGCAGCTTACGGAACATCTCTACACCTGTACAGGTAGTAGTCTGAGTGTCACGGATACCAACGATCTGGATCTCTTCACCTGTTCTGACGATACCACGCTCTACACGGCCTGTTACTACAGTACCACGACCAGAGATAGAGAATACGTCCTCGATAGGCATCAGGAATGGCTGATCGATTGCACGCTCTGGCTCAGGGATGTAACTATCCAGCGCTTCTACCAGCTTAATTACAGCAGAAGTACCCAGACCGTTCTCATCTTCACCGTTCAGCGCCATCAGTGCAGAACCTGCAATGATTGGAGTGTCATCACCTGGGAAGTCGTACTGGTCCAGCAGCTCACGCAGCTCCATTTCAACCAGTTCCAGCATCTCAGCGTATTCTTCAGAGTCAACGCCGCCGCAATCTTCAGCCAGCAGGTCAGCTTTGTTCAGGAATACTACGATGTAAGGTACACCAACCTGACGGGACAGCAGGATGTGCTCACGAGTCTGTGGCATAGGACCATCAGTCGCGCCACATACCAGAATCGCACCGTCCATCTGTGCAGCACCGGTGATCATGTTCTTCACATAGTCAGCGTGTCCCGGGCAGTCAACGTGCGCGTAGTGACGAATAGCTGAATCGTATTCAACGTGAGAGGTAGCGATAGTGATACCACGCTCACGCTCTTCAGGTGCATTGTCGATACCGTCGAATGCGACAGCCTGACCACCAAACGTTTCAGAACATACACGAGTCAGTGCAGCTGTCAGAGTTGTTTTACCGTGGTCAACGTGGCCGATTGTACCAACGTTAACGTGCGGTTTATTACGTTCAAATTGTGCTTTAGCCACGATTAATTCCTCATTAATATATTGGGCAAATTATCTTGCATTGATTATAGCTTCAGCGACATTATTTGGCGCTTCAGCATAATCAAAGAATTCCATTGAGTATGTTGCACGACCCTGGGTAGCCGAACGCAGGTCGGTAGCATAACCAAACATCTCGCCCAGTGGAACCTGCGCATTGATTATCTTACCGGAACTACAATCATCCATACCCTGAACCAGACCACGACGACGGTTCAGGTCACCCATCACGTCACCCATGTAATCTTCGGGCGTTACAACCTCTACCTTCATCATCGGCTCAAGCAGACAGGGACTTGCTTCCTGTGCAAATTTCTTGAGCGCCTGAGAGGCAGCAATTTTAAACGCCATCTCGTTAGAGTCAACTTCATGGAAGGATCCATCATAGAGACGAGCTTTCAGGCCGATGAGCGGATAGCCGGCAATAACGCCGTTCTTCATCTGCTCTTCGATACCCTTTTCAATCGCCGGGATGTATTCCTTTGGAATAGAACCACCCACGACCTCATTGATGAACTCCAGGCCTTCCTTGTCAGACGGACTGAACTCAATGACTACATGGCCATACTGACCACGACCACCAGACTGACGAATAAACTTATGGTTTGCATCGACAGACTGACGGATTTTCTCGCGATAGGCTACCTGTGGCTTACCGATGTTCGCTTCCACGCTGAATTCACGCTTCATACGATCCACCAGAATATCCAGGTGCAATTCGCCCATACCAGAGATAATTGTCTGACCGGTCTCCGGATCAGTCGCTACCCGGAAAGAGGGATCTTCCTGAGCAAGCTTGCCCAGCGCGACACCCATTTTTTCCTGGTCTGCCTGTGATCTTGGCTCAACCGCTACAGAGATAACCGGCTCAGGAAACTCCATACGCTCCAGAATGATCTTATGATCAGGATTACACAGAGTATCTCCGGTAGTTACATCTTTCATACCGATCAGAGCAGCGATATCGCCTGCGCGAACCTCTTTAATCTCTTCACGGTTATTTGCGTGCATCTGCACCATCCGCCCAACGCGCTCTTTCTTACCCTTAACAGTGTTAACAACACTGTCGCCGGAAGCCAGCACGCCGGAGTACACCCGAACAAACGTCAGGGTACCGACAAACGGGTCAGTCGCTATTTTAAAAGCCAGAGCCGCAAAAGGCGCAGAGTCATCCGCTTCACGTGTCTCAAGGGTTTCATCGTCATCGAGCGTACCCTCAATCGCCTTAACTTCTACCGGCGACGGCATATACTCAATCACAGCATCCAGCACTGCCTGAACACCCTTATTCTTGAACGCAGAACCTGCCTGCATCAGAACAAGGTCGTTATCCAGGGTGCGGCGACGCAGACCCGCCTTGATCTCTTCGTTGGACAGATCACCTTCTTCAAGGTACTTATCCATCAGCTCTTCAGATGCTTCCGCTGCAGCCTCAATCAACTGCTCACGCAGTGTTTCAGCCTGCTCCTGCAACTCGGCAGGGATATCGTAAAGCTCGTATGTCATCCCCTGATCAGCTTCGTTCCACATAATGGCCTTCATGCGAATCAGATCGACAACACCTTTAAACTCGTCTTCTGCACCGATCGGAAAATTGAGCGGCACAGCGTTAGCGCCCAGACGCTCTTTCAACTGCCTGACCACCATAAAGAAGTCAGCACCGGCACGGTCCATCTTATTGACGAACACCATGCGCGGAACTTCATACTTATCGGCCTGACGCCAGACAGTCTCAGTCTGAGGCTGCACACCGGAAGATGCACACAACACCACAACCGCACCATCAAGCACTCGCAGAGAACGTTCAACCTCAATAGTGAAGTCAACATGCCCCGGGGTGTCGATAATGTTGATCCGATGCTGATCAAACTGCTGACTCATGCCACTCCAGAAACAGGTGGTCGCAGCGGAGGTGATAGTGATACCACGCTCCTGTTCCTGCTCCATCCAGTCCATGGTCGCTGCGCCATCATGAACTTCACCGATCTTATGAGACATACCGGTGTAGAACAAAATACGCTCAGTCGTCGTGGTTTTACCAGCATCAACATGGGCACAGATACCGATATTTCGGTACCGGTTAATAGGCGTTTTACGAGCCAAAACTCAATCCTCAGAACTTACATCAAAAGCTTTAACAAAAGCTTAGAAGCGGTAGTGAGCGAATGCTTTGTTCGCTTCAGCCATGCGGTGAACGTCTTCACGTTTCTTCACAGCTGCACCACGACCTTCTACTGCATCACCGATTTCACCGGCCAGACGCAGCGCCATGGATTTTTCACCACGCTTACGTGAAGCATCAACCAACCAACGCATAGCCAGAGCCATACGACGGGAAGGACGAACTTCCACAGGCACCTGATAAGTAGCACCACCCACACGGCGAGACTTAACCTCAACCATTGGCTGGATAGCCTCAAGTGCTTTGTTAAATGCTTCGATTGGATCTTCACCGGTCCGCTGAGCAACTGTGTCCAGCGCACCGTAAACAATCTTCTCGGCAACAGATTTCTTACCACTGATCATCAGATGGTTAGTGAATTTTGCCAGTGTAATGTTACCGAATTTAGGATCCGGCAGGATTTCACGTTTTGCCGCAACTCTTCTTCTTGGCATGATAAGCCCCTTTATCTACAGGTCTTCAGGTTATTTCAGGAATTGATACCTGACCTTACTCTTATTGCTTGCGGTCTAGCTCTAGTTGTATAGGCGGGCTGTTTAAACAGCGGTGCCGGACTTCTGTCGCCGTCCCGTAAACACTTAAGACTTAGGACGCTTGGTACCGTACTTAGAACGACCCTGTTTACGGTCGTTAACGCCACTGGTATCCAGTGCGCCACGTACTGTGTGGTAACGAACACCCGGCAAGTCTTTTACACGACCACCACGGATCAGAACAACAGAGTGCTCCTGCAGGTTATGACCTTCACCACCGATGTAGGAAGTAACCTCATATCCGTTTGTCAAACGAACACGACACACTTTACGCAGTGCTGAGTTCGGTTTCTTAGGGGTTGTTGTATAGACGCGGGTACAAACGCCACGGCGCTGAGGACATGCCTGCAATGCAGGTACATCACTCTTTACCACTTTGCGCTTGCGCGGCTGTCGTACCAGCTGGTTAATAGTTGCCATTAAGCAAACTCCACGCTTTTATTTAAGCACTAAAAAACAGGATTTTTTTCACTCCTGTCACGAAAGGGCCGAGATTGTACTCAATCACGGCCCATCAGGTCAATATTCGACCAGATAATAGATAGTAATTTTTGGATCTTTCTTTCGATCACCGCCAGGAACTATCTGTATATGACCCTGCGGACAGGCCCTGAAACTAATCAGAACCTGTCCAGGCTCATTATTCTGAATCGGGCATCGCTGCCTGATTCAATGCAGCAGTCAGAGCCAATTGAACGTCTTCTGCACTAACAGAAACGTTATCATCGACTTTGAGCGCCTTACGCTTACGCGCCTTGTGGTATGCCAGACCAGTACCGGCCGGTATCAGACGACCCACAACAACGTTCTCTTTGAGACCGCGCAGATAGTCTTTCTTACCACACACCGCACCTTCTGTGAGTACGCGGGTTGTCTCCTGGAAGGACGCCGCAGAGATGAACGACTCAGTCGCCAGAGAAGCCTTGGTAATACCCAGCAGTACACGATCATACTTAGCCAGAATCTTACCTTCCGCTTCCAGCCGCTTGTTCTCCTCAACAACCTGATGGTATTCAACCTGCTCACCGTTGATGAACGAGCTGTCACCGCTGGCGGTAATATCTACCTTACGCAGCATCTGACGCACGATCACTTCGATATGCTTATCGTTGATACCTACACCCTGCAGACGGTAAACGTCCTGTATCTCAGAGGTGATGTACTTCGCCAGCTCAGCTACACCCTTGATACGCAGAATATCATGCGGGTTAGACGGGCCGTCGGATATGATCTCACCCTTCTGTACGGTTTCACCTTCGAATACGTTCAGGTTACGCCACTTAGGAATCATGATCTCCATCGGATCTGCATTCTGCGGGCTGATAACCAGACGCTTCTTACCCTTAGTCTCCTTACCAAAAGTAACGGTACCGGAGATCTCTGCCAGGATAGAGGACTCTTTTGGCCTACGCGCCTCGAACAGGTCAGCAACCCGTGGCAGACCACCGGTGATATCCTTGTTCACAGAACCTTCCTGCGGAATACGCGCCAGTACGTCACCAATACCAACCTCTGCACCGTTGTTCAGGTTCAGGATCGCTTTTGCTGGCAGCAGGTACTGTGCCGGAGAATCTGTTCCCGGGTGGAACAGGTCATCACCGGTGGCTGCGTCGACCAGACGAATCATCGGACGGATCTCTTTACCCGCCGCCGGACGTACAGCCGGATCGAGAACCTCGATAGTCGACAGGCCTGTCAGTTCGTCGGTCTGCTGCTTGACGGTAATACCATCATCAATACCCACAAACTCAAGTTTACCCGCTACCTCAGAGATGATCGGGTGGGTATGGGGATCCCAGTTAGCAACGATAGAGCCAGCTTCAACGCGGGAGCCATCCTTAACCTTGATAACAGAACCGTACGGCAGCTTATAACGCTCTCGCTCACGACCGTGCTCATCAGTTACACCCAGCTCACCGGAACGGGAGGTTGCAACCAGAGAACCATCAGCCTTCTCTACCGACTTCAGGTTGTGCATCCGGATCTCACCGGAGTTCTTAACCTGAACGCTGTCAACCGCTGCTGCCCGTGATGCCGCACCACCGATGTGGAAGGTACGCATGGTGAGCTGTGTACCCGGCTCACCGATAGACTGAGCAGCAATAACACCGACCGCTTCACCCGGGTTAACCCGATGACCACGACCCAGATCACGACCATAACACTTAGAGCACAGACCGAAGGTTGTTTCACAGGTAATCGCACTGCGAACAATAATCTCATCGATAGAGGAGTAACGCTCCTCATCATCAAGACGCTTAACCCAGGCCTCGTCCATCAAAGTGCCCGCTTCGATCAGCACTTCTTTACCCGTTGGGTCCATTACATCCAGAGCCACTACACGACCCAGAACACGGTAACCCAGACCTACCACAACATCGCCACCTTCAATCAGCGGCTGCATGATCAGACCTTCTTCAGTACCACAGTCTTCTTCAGTGATAACCAGATCCTGTGCCACGTCAACCAGACGACGGGTCAGGTAACCGGAGTTCGCTGTTTTCAGTGCGGTATCAGCAAGACCCTTACGAGCACCGTGAGTAGAGATGAAGTACTGAAGTACGTTCAGACCTTCACGGAAGTTCGCAGTGATTGGCGTTTCGATGATCGAGCCATCCGGCTTAGCCATCAGACCACGCATACCGGCCAGCTGACGAATCTGCGCCGCACTACCCCGGGCACCGGAGTCAGCCATCATATAAACAGAGTTGAAAGAGTCCTGAGCTTCAAGCTCACCGTCACGGTTAATGACCTCTTCCTTCTTCAGGTTATCCATCATCTTCTTAGCCAGAATCTCGTTGGCACGAGACCAGATATCGATAACCTTATTGTATTTCTCACCCTGGGTAACCAGACCGTCAGCATACTGCATCTCGATCTCTTTCACTTCTGCATCAGCGGAGGTGATGATATCGACTTTCTCATCCGGGATAACGAAGTCGTTAACACCGATTGAAGAACCGGAAACAGTTGCCTGACGGAAACCCATGTACATCACCTGGTCTGCGAAGATAACGGTATCCTTCAGACCAACGATACGGTAAGCGGTGTTGATCAGGCGCGAAATCGCCTTCTTCGTCATCGCCTGGTTTACCAGTTCAAACGGCAGACCTTTTGGCACGATATTAAACAGCATGGCACGGCCAACAGTAGTGTCCTGAATGGTCGTACGGTGCTCTTCATTACCTTCGATGTCACGAATGGTCTCACTGATGCGGACTTTTACCCGCGCCTGCAGATCAACCTGTTTGGCGCCGTAGGCACGCTGAACTTCCATGATATCGGCAAATACCATACCTTCGCCCTGAGCGTTGATACGGTCACGGGTCATCCAGTACAGGCCCAGTACCACGTCCTGAGACGGTACGATGATAGGCTCACCGTTCGCTGGTGACAGAACGTTGTTGGTTGACATCATCAGCGCGCGGGCTTCCAGCTGCGCTTCGATAGTCAGCGGTACGTGTACCGCCATCTGGTCACCGTCAAAGTCGGCGTTGTAGGCAGCACACACCAGCGGGTGCAGCTGAATCGCTTTACCTTCGATCAGTACTGGCTCAAACGCCTGGATACCCAGACGGTGAAGTGTTGGCGCACGGTTCAGCATGATAGGGTGTTCACGGATTACTTCATCCAGAATATCCCAGACCAGCGACTCTTCGCGCTCAACCATCTTCTTAGCGGCTTTAATGGTAGTCGCATGACCACGCAGCTCCAGCTTGGAGAAGATAAATGGCTTAAACAGTTCCAGCGCCATTTTCTTAGGCAGACCACACTGATGCAGACGCAGGTATGGACCTACCACGATTACCGAACGACCGGAGTAGTCAACCCGCTTACCCAGCAGGTTCTGACGGAAACGACCCTGCTTACCCTTGATCATATCAGCCAGGGATTTCAGAGGACGCTTGTTAGAACCGGTGATCGCACGACCGCGACGACCGTTATCCAGCAGCGCATCAACAGATTCCTGCAACATACGCTTTTCGTTACGTACGATGATATCCGGTGCGCTAAGATCCAGCAGCCGCTTCAGACGGTTGTTACGGTTGATAACCCGACGGTACAGATCGTTCAGGTCAGAGGTCGCGAAACGACCACCATCCAGAGGCACAAGCGGGCGCAGATCTGGCGGCAGAACCGGCAGAACCTGGAGAATCATCCACTCGGGCTTGTTACCGGAGGTGTAAAAACCTTCCAGCAGCTTCAGACGCTTGGACAGCTTCTTAATCTTGGTTTCAGAGTTAGTCGCAGGCAGCTCTTCACGCATAACCTCGATCTCTTCAGCAAGATCGATAGACTTCAGCAACTCCTGGATAGCTTCAGCACCCATACGGGCATCAAAGTCATCACCAAACTCTTCCAGCGCTTCAAAATACTGCTCATCATTCATCAGCTGACCACGCTCAAGCGTAGTCATACCCGGATCGATAACAACAAACGATTCGAAGTACAGCACCCGCTCAATATCACGCAGCGTCATATCCAGCATCAGACCGATACGGGACGGCAGAGACTTCAGGAACCAGATATGAGCAACAGGAGAAGCCAGCTCAATGTGACCCATACGTTCACGACGAACCTTAGCCAGTGCAACTTCAACGCCACACTTCTCACAGATAACACCACGGTGCTTGAGACGTTTGTATTTGCCACAAAGACACTCATAGTCTTTTACCGGACCAAAAATTTTGGCACAGAACAGACCATCACGTTCAGGCTTAAACGTACGGTAGTTGATGGTTTCTGGCTTTTTAACTTCACCAAAAGACCAGGAACGGATCATCTCAGGTGATGCCAGACCGATACGGATCGAGTCAAACTCGTCGTTCTGTCCCTGGGATTTCAACAGATTAAGTAAATCTTTCATTTCATTCAGCTCCTCGGGGGAGTTGACCGCGCAGCGGTTAATCAGCTGCGCAGCAAACTATCTGTTAAAGGGTTACTCGTTTTCCAGCTCGATGTCGATACCCAGCGAGCGGATCTCTTTCACCAGCACGTTGAACGATTCTGGCATGCCCGGCTCCATACGGTGATCGCCATCCACGATGTTCTTATACATCTTGGTACGGCCATTCACGTCATCGGACTTAACAGTCAGCATCTCCTGCAGAGTGTAGGCAGCACCGTATGCTTCCAGTGCCCATACCTCCATCTCACCAAATCGCTGACCACCGAACTGCGCCTTACCACCCAGCGGCTGCTGAGTAACCAGACTGTAAGAACCGGTAGAACGTGCGTGCATCTTATCATCGACCAGGTGGTTCAGTTTCAGCATATACATGTAACCTACGGTTACAGGGCGGCTGAACTGATCACCGGTGCGGCCATCAAACAGAGTGAACTGCCCGGTGTCGCTCAGGTCTGCCATGCGCAGCAGCTCCTTCACTTCCGCTTCTTTAGCACCGTCAAATACTGCGGTTGCCAGCGGCACACCACCTCTCAGGTTTTTCGCCAGCTCCATCACTTCGTCATCGCTCAGCGAGTCGATATCTTCATGACGACCAGACTTATAACCACCCAGCTCGCTGTTGTAGATACGGTCAAGGAACTCACGCAGTTCTTTAACAGTTTCCAGACGGTCACGCTCTGCCTGCAGCATCGCATTGATCTTCACACCCAGACCTTTAGCCGCCATACCCATATGGGTTTCAAGTACCTGACCAACGTTCATACGTGACGGTACACCCAGCGGGTTCAATACGATATCAACCGGCTCACCGTTCTCATCGTATGGCATATCTTCAACTGGCATGATAACGGAGATAACACCCTTGTTACCGTGACGGCCTGCCATCTTGTCACCCGGCTGTACGCGACGCTTGGTAGCCACGTAAACCTTAACAATCTTCAGTACGCCAGGCGCCAGGTCATCACCGGTCTGCAGCTTGCTCTTCTTATCTTCGAACTTAGCATCCAGTTCAACGCGGCGCTCTTCCAGCTGCTCCTGGGCCTTCTCCAGCATCTCCTGAACCGCTTCATCAGCAACCCGGATCTTAAACCAGTCAGATCTCTTCAGTTCAGCCAGGGCTTCGGACGTAATCTCTTCACCCTTCTTGAAGCTGGCACCACCTTCAGCTTTCAAACCACACAAAGCGCGTCCAAGACGCTCAAAGGTAGCCTGCTCAACAATCCGTAACTCCTCGTTCAAATCCTTACGGATACGATTCAGTTCAGACTGCTCGATAGAGATAGCACGCTCATCTTTAGGCACTCCGTCACGGGTAAATACCTGTACATCGATAACTTTACCGATAGTACCGGTCTTAACGCGCAGGGAGGTATCCTTAACATCGGATGCCTTCTCACCAAAGATTGCACGCAGCAGCTTCTCTTCCGGTGTTAGCTGAGTTTCACCTTTCGGTGTCACTTTACCCACCAGAATGTCGCCCGGGCCTACTTCAGCACCGATATGAACAATACCGGCCTCATCCAGCTTAGCCAGCGCAGACTCACCAACGTTTGGAATATCAGAGGTAATCTCTTCAGAACCCAGCTTGGTATCACGCGCCACACAGGTCAGTTCCTGAATGTGGATCGTGGTGAAACGGTCTTCCTGAACGACCCGCTCTGAAATCAGAATGGAGTCCTCGAAGTTGTAACCATTCCACGGCATGAACGCGATACGCATGTTCTGACCCAGCGCCAGCTCACCCAGGTCAACGGACGGACCGTCAGCCATAATATCGCCACGCTGAACCTGCTCACCCTGACGCACAATCGCACGCTGGTTGATACAGGTGTTCTGGTTAGAACGGGTGTACTTAGTCAGGTTGTAGATATCCACACCCGCTTCACCGGCAACCGTCTCTTCATCGTTGACACGGACGACGATACGCGCGGCATCAACCGATTCGATCACACCACCACGGGTCGCCACAACACAGACACCGGAGTCACGGGCAACATAACGCTCCATGCCGGTACCAACCAGCGGCTTATCAGCACGCAGCGTAGGTACAGCCTGACGCTGCATGTTTGATCCCATCAATGCACGGTTCGCGTCATCGTGTTCCAGGAACGGAATCAGCGCGGCTGCAACGGATACTACCTGACGTGGGGACACGTCCATGTAGGTTACTTTTTCCGGCGGCATTACGGTAAATTCATTTTCGTGCCGTACCGCTACCAGCCCTTCCGTCAGGTTGTTGTTATCATCCATTGCGGCAGATGCCTGAGCGATAACATGACGACCTTCTTCAATAGCTGACAGGTATTCAACCTCGTCGGTTACCTTGCAATCAACCACCTTACGGTATGGCGTCTCCAGGAAGCCATAATCGTTGGTGCGGGCATAGGTAGCCAGTGAGTTAATCAGACCAATGTTTGGTCCTTCAGGCGTCTCGATTGGACATACACGACCGTAGTGGGTGGCATGTACGTCACGGACCTCAAAGCCAGCACGCTCACGCGTCAGACCGCCAGGCCCCAACGCAGATACACGGCGCTTGTGGGTAACTTCTGACAGCGGGTTGTTCTGATCCATAAACTGGGACAGCTGAGATGAACCGAAGAACTCTTTAACCGCAGCAGCAACAGGCTTGGCATTGATCAGATCCTGAGGCATCAGGTTATCGGACTCAGCCATGCTCAGACGCTCACGTACAGCACGCTCTACACGCACCAGACCTACACGGAACTGGTTCTCAGCCATCTCACCAACTGAACGGATACGACGGTTACCCAGGTGATCGATGTCATCCACAACGCCTTTACCGTTACGGATATCAATCAGGGTCTTCATGACAGCCAGGATATCTTCTTTATCCAGAACGCCAGAACCGGTTTCTTCATCAACACCCAGGCGACGGTTGAACTTCATCCGGCCCACTGCTGACAGATCGTAACGCTCTTCAGTAAAGAACAGGTTCTCGAACAGATTTTCCGCTGACTCTTTGGTTGGCGGCTCACCGGGACGCATCATCCGGTAGATTTCTACCAGTGCTTCCAGCTGATTACGGGTGGTATCGATACGCAGGGTATCAGAGACAAACGGACCACAATCCAGCTCATTGGTGTACAGTGTTTCAAAGCTAGTAACATTACGACCGCGAACCTGCTCAAGCAGCTCCTCAGTGATTACACTGTTACCTTCACACAGCAGCTCACCGGTAGTCGGGTCGATAATATCTTTTGCCAGCACTTTGCCCAGCAGGTATTCAACCGGGACTTCCAGCTGAGAGATATTCTCTTTTTCCAGCTGGCGGATATGACGTGGCGTAATACGACGGCCCGATTCAACCACCACAGCACCGCTGCTATCTTTGATATCAAACGTTGCGGTTTCACCACGCAGACGTGATGGCACCAGAGTCATCAGAATAGTATCGTCACTCAGGGTCCACTCTGTGTTATCAAAGAAGGTTTCGAGGATCTCTTCAGCAGTATAACCAAGTGCACGCAGCAGTATAGTTGCCGGCAGCTTACGACGGCGGTCGATACGCACAAACAGGCTATCCTTAGGATCAAACTCGAAGTCCAGCCATGAGCCACGGTAAGGAATAACACGGGCAGAATACAGCAGCTTCCCGGAGGAGTGCGTTTTACCCTTGTCATGGTCGAAGAATACACCCGGCGAACGGTGCAGCTGAGATACGATTACACGCTCAGTACCGTTAACAACGAACGTGCCGTTGTCGGTCATCAGCGGCATTTCGCCCATGTAAACTTCTTGTTCTTTAATATCCTTGATCGCCTTATTCGAAGAATCGCGATCATAGATTACCAGGCGTACTTTAACGCGCAGCGGGGCAGCATACGTAATGCCACGCATCTGGCATTCTTTAACGTCAAAAACCGGCTCGCCCAGACGGTAACCTACATATTCCAATGCGGCGTTTCCGGAATAGGAAACGATCGGGAATACGGAACTGAAAGCCGCATGCAGTCCGATATCTTTACGCTCTGCAGAATCAGCACCCTGTTGCAGGAATTTCAAATAAGAATCCAACTGGATTGCCAACAGATATGGCACATCCATCGCTTCCGGCAGCTTTCCGAAGTCTTTACGGATGCGTTTCTTTTCAGTATATGAGTAAGCCATCTAAGTTCCCCAGCATCTGCACCTGAAAAATTCAAACAAACCGAAGGAAATTTCTCGGTTTGTGAACCGTTATTATTTGCTCTTACTAATAACGGAAAAAGGCCGGTGGCATGTTGCCACCAGCCGTAGATGTATCAGCTACTAAATAGTCTGATACGAAGCATAGCGCTGCTTACTTAACTTCAACAGTTGCGCCAGCTTCTTCCAGAGCAGCTTTAAGTGCTTCTGCGTCTTCCTTGCTAACACCTTCTTTAACAGCAGCAGGAGCGCCGTCAACCATACCTTTAGCTTCTTTCAAGCCCAGGCCAGTTGCTGCACGAACAGCTTTAATTACGTTTACTTTCTTCTCGCCAGCAGAGGTAAGAATAACGTCGAATTCAGTCTGCTCTTCAGCAGCAGCACCAGCATCAGCGCCAGCAACACCTGCAACTGCAACAGCGGCAGCAGATACACCGAATTTCTCTTCCATTGCTTCAACCAGTGCAACGACGTCCATTACAGACATTTCAGCGATTGCGTTCAGGATATCTTCTTTAGATACGGACATGTTCAATTCCTAAAATATTCGAGCCTGAGGCTCTTAAACTCGTTTCTTAAGCGGCTTTTAAAATTAAGCAGCTTCTTGTTCTTTCTGTTCGCGAACAGCCGCGATAGTGCGGACCAGCTTGCCTGCTGCAGCTTCTTTCATGCAGCCCATCAGCTTGGCGATCGCTTCGTCGTATGTTGGCAGAGAAGCCAGCATAGAAATATCAACGATCTGTCCTTCGAAAGCAGCGGTCTTCAGCTCCAGCTTGTCATTTCCCCTTGCGAAATCTTTCAGAATTCGCGCACCGGCACCTGGGTGCTCAGTAGAGAATGCAATCAGAGTCGGACCTACGAATGAATCCGTGATACATTCGAAATCAGAGCCTTCTACTGCACGACGTGCAAGCGTGTTACGTACGACGCGCAGCCATACTCCCGCCTCACGTGCCTGCTTACGCAGTTCAGTCATCTTCTCAACGGAAACACCGCGAGAATCTGCAACTACAGCAGAGAGAGCGCCCTTGGCAGCTTCCTGGACTTCAGCGACAATCGCTTTTTTATCTTCGAGTCCTAATGCCACGATTTACTCCTGGGTTTAGTCTTTTCGACTGTTTACCATTCACTTCAGCATCAATCACTGAAGCGCCGAGTACGGTGGTTAAATTGATCCTGTGAAGGGGATCACACCGTCTGCGCAGGTTGATAGATTAAGAGTCCGGTCACATTCGCCATCCTCACCTGCGGTCTTTGACGACCTCTGCAGCCAGGCTGCAGAGACCCTCAATTTTTCCTGAAAACCGATTAAACGCTCAGAGAGCTCTGATCGATTGCCAGGCCTGGCCCCATAGTGGTGGACAGGGTAACTTTCTTCATGTATACGCCTTTAGCGGAAGCAGGCTTCAGCTTTTTCAGCTCGCCCAGCAGCGCCTCAAGGTTGGCTTTGATAGCGTCAGCTTCGAAGCCAACTTTACCAACGCCAGCGTGAATAATACCGTTTTTGTCAGTACGGAAACGCACCTGACCTGCCTTGGCGTTGTTTACCGCAGTAACAACATCAGGCGTTACAGTACCAACCTTAGGGTTTGGCATCAGGCCGCGTGGACCCAGAATCTGACCCAGCTGACCGACAACACGCATCGCATCCGGAGTTGCGATAACAACGTCAAAATTCAGGTCGCCACCTTTAATCTGCTCGGCAAGATCATCAAAACCAACAACATCAGCGCCAGCTTCTTTAGCTTTCTCAGCGTTTTCGCCCTGAGCAAATACAGCTACACGAACATCTTTACCAGTACCGCTTGGCAGAACACTTGAACCACGAACGTTCTGGTCAGATTTACGCGGGTCAACACCCAGATTTACTGCAACATCCACAGACTCTTTAAAGCCAACAGAAGACAGTTCATTCAGCAGCGCAACAGCATCAGCAACAGAGTACTGCTTGCCTGACTGAACTTTTTCAGCAATCGCCTTTTGGCGTTTAGACAACTTAGCCATCACTCAGCTCCTTCCACGATCAGACCCATGCTACGAGCACTACCTGCGATAGTACGAACAGCCGCATCCATATCAGCAGCAGTCAAATCAGCCATTTTAGTTGTGGCGATCTCTTCCAGCTGAGCACGGGTAACAGTACCCACTTTCTCAGTATTAGGACGACCAGAACCGCTTTTCAGACCAGCAGCCTTCTTCAGCAGAACAGCAGCCGGAGGAGTCTTGGTAATAAAAGTAAAGCTACGATCAGCGTAAACAGTAATTACAACAGGAGTTGGCAGACCCAGCTCCATACCCTGCGTAGCCGCATTAAACGCCTTACAGAATTCCATGATGTTAACACCATGCTGACCCAGAGCCGGACCAACGGGTGGACTTGGATTCGCCTGACCGGCGGCAACCTGCAGCTTAATATAAGCCTGGATTTTCTTAGCCATGTTTCACTCCTGGTGGGTAGTAACGCCTTTCGGCTCCCCGGTTTAAAGACGGAAAAACCCCAGCACCTATTCAAGCGCCGAGGTCAGTTCCTACAATACAACTATCAGGCTTTTTCGACCTGACCAAACTCCAGCTCGACCGGAGTCGAACGACCGAAGATCAGCACCGCAACATGCAGCCTGTTCTTCTCATAATTCACTTCTTCAACAACACCATTAAAGTCTGCAAACGGACCATCAACCACTCGAACCATTTCACCCGGCTCAAACAGAGTCTTAGGACGCGGCTGATCAACACCACTCTCCACACGCTGCAGAATAGCCTGAGCTTCTTTCTCAGTAATCGGCGCAGGCTTATCAGCCGTACCACCAATAAAACCAAGCACACGCGGCGTATCTTTCACAAGATGCCAGGTATCGTCATTCATTTCCATCTGAACCAAAACATAGCCAGGATAGAACTTACGCTCAGACTTACGCTTTTTACCTTCACGGATCTCAACAACTTCTTCTGTAGGAACCAGAATTTCACCGAAACCGTCCTGCATATTATGCAGCTCGATACGCTCCTTCAGAGAGTTCATCACACGCTTCTCATAACCGGAGTACGCATGTACAACAAACCATCGCATAGCCATGCCTCTTCCCTCTTATCCGATTACAGCTGCGACGCCCAGACTCAACAACGAATCAAGACCCCATAAAAGCAAACCTACAATCAAAACCACAACAGTCACAATCAGAGTTGTCTGAAGTGTTTCCTGACGGGTTGGCCATACAACTTTGCGAATTTCAGATCGCGCTTCTTTAAACAGCGTAAAGAAAGCCAGACCTTTAGCTGTCTGCAGCGCAACGAAGCCCGCAAGACCAGCAAGAACTAATAATGCAATTACGCGATACAGCAGAGACTCTTCTGAATAAACAGAATTACCTACTACGCCAGCAGCTACAATTGCTACCACTACGACCCATTTCAGGCCATCCAGCTTTGAACCTTCGGAAGACACTTTAGAATTCACGATGGGCCTCGGTTATCGATAATTTGCTATGACTTGTTAGATGCCAACTCAGATTAGAGTTGGCAGGCCAGGAGGGACTCGAACCCCCAACCTGCGGTTTTGGAGACCGCTGCTCTGCCAATTGAGCCACTGGCCTAGTGCTAACTAGGGAGGCGTATATTACACGCATCCCTACTAGGTGGCAACCATTAAGTTGCCTTAATCACCGATTACTCGATGATTTTTGCTACAACGCCTGCACCTACTGTACGACCGCCTTCACGGATCGCAAAACGCAGACCTTCTTCCATCGCGATTGGGTTGATCAGGGTAACATCCATCTTGATGTTATCACCTGGCATTACCATCTCAACGCCTTCCGGAAGCTCACAAGCACCGGTGATGTCAGTTGTACGGAAGTAGAACTGTGGACGATAGCCTTTGAAGAATGGAGTGTGACGACCACCCTCATCTTTTGACAGTACGTATACTTCACCTTCGAAACGAGTGTGAGGCGTAATTGTACCCGGCTTAGCCAGTACCTGACCACGCTCAACGTCGTCACGCTTAGTACCACGCAGCAGCGCACCAATGTTCTCACCTGCACGACCTTCGTCAAGCAGCTTACGGAACATCTCTACACCTGTACAGGTAGTAGTCTGAGTGTCACGGATACCAACGATCTGGATCTCTTCACCTGTTCTGACGATACCACGCTCTACACGGCCTGTTACTACAGTACCACGACCAGAGATAGAGAATACGTCCTCGATAGGCATCAGGAATGGCTGATCGATTGCACGCTCTGGCTCAGGGATGTAACTATCCAGCGCTTCTACCAGCTTAATTACAGCAGAAGTACCCAGACCGTTCTCATCTTCACCGTTCAGCGCCATCAGTGCAGAACCTGCAATGATTGGAGTGTCATCACCTGGGAAGTCGTACTGGTCCAGCAGCTCACGCAGCTCCATTTCAACCAGTTCCAGCATCTCAGCGTATTCTTCAGAGTCAACGCCGCCGCAATCTTCAGCCAGCAGGTCAGCTTTGTTCAGGAATACTACGATGTAAGGTACACCAACCTGACGGGACAGCAGGATGTGCTCACGAGTCTGTGGCATAGGACCATCAGTCGCGCCACATACCAGAATCGCACCGTCCATCTGTGCAGCACCGGTGATCATGTTCTTCACATAGTCAGCGTGTCCCGGGCAGTCAACGTGCGCGTAGTGACGAATAGCTGAATCGTATTCAACGTGAGAGGTAGCGATAGTGATACCACGCTCACGCTCTTCAGGTGCATTGTCGATACCGTCGAATGCGACAGCCTGACCACCAAACGTTTCAGAACATACACGAGTCAGTGCAGCTGTCAGAGTTGTTTTACCGTGGTCAACGTGGCCGATTGTACCAACGTTAACGTGCGGTTTATTACGTTCAAATTGTGCTTTAGCCA
>JAAEYW010000024.1:55532-78392 GCA_018223185.1 Oceanospirillales bacterium
CCGATTGTACCAACGTTAACGTGCGGTTTATTACGTTCAAATTGTGCTTTAGCCATTGCCATTTACCTTGAGTAAAGTAAGTGTGATTAACCACGTTGCCACATACAACAAAGGGCAGACATATCTCTATATCTACCCTCTGAAAAAATGGAGCTCATGGGCGGATTTGAACCGCCGACCTCACCCTTACCAAGGGTGTGCTCTACCCCTGAGCCACATGAGCACATCAAACTGGAGCGGGTAGCGGGAATCGAACCCGCATCATCAGCTTGGAAGGCTGAGGTTCTACCATTGTACCATACCCGCCTTACAGCTATTGGTGGTGGGGGGTGGATTCGAACCACCGAAGCTCGCGCGTCAGATTTACAGTCTGATCCCTTTGGCCACTCGGGAACCCCACCCTACCAATACTTCACCGCTTAATGGTGCCGGCACCAAGAGTCGAACTCGGGACCTACTGATTACAAGTCAGTTGCTCTACCAACTGAGCTATACCGGCATCAGCTGCGAAGTGGCGCATATATTAATCACGCACCCCTGTGCTTGCAACCCCTTTACAGGATTTTTTTTCGATTTTTATAGCAGAATTAAAAAACTGATCTACGCCTTTGATTTCATTAGCTGTTCTAACTGAATCATCGGCCTCCACCCAGACCTCAAACAGACGCACCTGACCAACCACCAGACGCTCATCCGGCTGAAACAATCCGATCAGTAAATTTTGCGTCCGATTCAACTCTGCACGACTGTCATAACGACCAACAATATAGACCGGCTTCTGATTAACCCATGCCTCTTCTGCTCTCAGACCCAGTGCTTCAAGGTTATCAACCAGCGCTCGCTGATGCACAGGCTGCGACGGTCTTTCCAGAGTCAGCTCATACGCCAGCACCTGCTCAGTATCGACCGTTTTCAGCGTTGCACTAAGACCCTGCAGTTCAAGACGCTGCTGCAAATCAACAGCAACACTCTCCTGTGTAATACCACTGACAACCTGACACCACTGCGTTTCCGGCTTTGGTTCCTGCAGGGCGTTTTGCACCGATGGCTGTTGCTGTATCGCTTGCTCCCGGACTGATTCCCGCGGCAACAACAACGAGAGATCCTCCTCTTTCAGCAGACGAAGCCGGGTTACATTTTCCGGGATAACAACCGCGTCATTCACCATGGGCTGACGTATCTGCCAGCCCAGATAGAGGGCATTTACCAACAGAAGCAAAAAAAATATCCAGCGCACCACTACTCTCCGAGCGCCAGCGACAGACCATCCAATACCAGATCGGGACACCAGGTCGCCCCATCCGCCAGCGTACAGAACAGCTCACCATCCCCCCCTGTGACATACACAGGCTGATCCCCCGCCCTGCGCATCACATTTTCGGCCAGCGACTCCAGCAACAGGTTAAGCCCATGCTGAACAGCTTCTGACGTATTCACTCCGGGAGCCGAACTAAAGCCTTCAATCGAGTGATCAACAATCACTTTAGCGGTATTGCTCAGCAGATTCTGTCCCATTAACTGCAATCCGGGCATGATATAGCCCCCCAGATGCTGCCCATCATTGCTCAGCTGTTCGACGGTGATCGCGCTGCCACAATCGACAATCCAACAGGCACGCCGGGCCAGCTGCCAGGCACTCAGAATAGCCAGCCAGCGATCGACGCCCATCCGGGACGGGTCAGCATAACTGTTAACAACCCCACAGGCTGATGCACTCGTCTTTGCAAACTCAGGCTGCAACCGCCAGCGCTGCTGGACAAAGTTACGCAGCGACCGGTTAACCCGCTCACCGGCAACCGAGGCTATCCTGACGCGGTCAACAGACTCAGGCCACACCTCGTTATCGAGCTGATGATGACCGATGCGCCCCCGCACAGAGGTACCGAAAACCTGCCATTTAATAAAGGTATTACCCGCATCCAGATCGAGAATATTC
Organism: Oceanospirillales bacterium; assembly: GCA_018223185.1. Classification (GTDB taxonomy): domain Bacteria; phylum Pseudomonadota; class Gammaproteobacteria; order Pseudomonadales; family Balneatricaceae; genus Amphritea. The sequence goes on from JAAEYW010000024.1 coordinate 57,469, forward strand.
ATACCAGCCGTACGCTCACCTCACCGCCATGATAGGCCTGCAGCCCGCCATCAGCTTCCAGCAGCAATGCGCCAGTCTGATTAACCCCCCGACAGACACCCAGCTCCTGGCGATTACCCAGATTAAGACTGATCACCTGATTGCGGTGTGCATTTACCGCCTGCCACTCATCCCGGAATACCGCAAAGCCCTCTTCAGAGAATTGCCGCAATACTGGCACAAGCTCATTAATCAGCTCAGCCAGCAACCGGTTTCGCGATGGCGCAACACCGAGCGCCTGCTGCAGATCCACCCAGGGCTGATCTATCGCTTCAGCTGCTGCCTCAGGCATTTTGACATTGATACCGACCCCGATAACAACAAAACAGTCACCAGCAGCATCACCACTCATCTCCAACAACACCCCCGCCAGCTTACGACCACGCCACAGCAGATCGTTGGGCCACTTAACCTCAACCCCCTCAATTCCCAGACGTGCAAGTCCACGGATCAGCGCAACACCTACCGCCAGACTGAGCCCTTCGAGTGCCGCCGCACCATTACTGAACTGCCAGGTAAGAGAGAAGTAGAGATTACTGGCAAACGGACTGGCCCAGCTTCGCCCCCGACGACCTCGTCCGGATGTTTGCTGCTCCGCCAGATATAGCGATCCGTGGCCGTCACGGTATACAGCCTCCATTGCTTTAGCATTTGTTGAGGGAATAATCAGACTGAGGTCAATCAGATTGAGCGCATCGCTCACCCCAGGCTCCAGGGCCTCTTCAATCAATTCCCGGTGCAGCAGATCCAGCCCTCCGGGGATACGATAACCCCGCCCTTTGACGCTGTAGATCTCTAAGCCAGATTCTTCAATACTTTTAATCTGCTTCCAGATAGCACTGCGACTCACACCCAGCACCTTACCCAGAGCCTGTCCTGAATGGAATTTACCATCCGCAAGCACAGCCAACAGCGGCTCAATCATAGCGTCATCCTTCAGGAGATCCGTTTGAGAACAATAAAACTGTAATCATAGGGGTTATGACCGGCAGCAGAAAAGTCTTCCCGACCGAGCTCAGCCCAGTCGCCGGGAGGAAAATCAGGAAACCATGCATCGCCCTCAACCTGTGCATGCACTTGCGTAAGGTAGAGCCGGTCCGCCAGTGACAAAGCCTGTTCATAGATCTGCGCTCCACCGATCACCATCGCCTCATCACAACCGTCGATGGTACAAATACTCTCAGCCAGATCCCGGGCTGCTTCCAGACTGCTCACCACCTTAACATTGTCAGGTTGATAGGCAGTATCGCGACTGACTACGATATTGGTGCGCCCCGGCAGCGGCCGGCCAATCGACTCAAAAGTCTTGCGCCCCATAATAATGGGCTTACCCATAGTGACCTGTTTGAAATAACGCAGATCTTCAGGCAGATGCCAGGGCAGGTTATTGTTGATCCCGATAACCCGGTTTTCTGCCTGGGCAACAATAATCGCCAAATGCATATAATCTCCTTAATACTGGTACCAGCGCATCGCTGTTTGATAACATTGCATGCTGAATTTAACCACAGGTGTTAATAACAAACCAATGAGACAGTATCTCGATCTTTGCCAACGAGTCATAAATGAAGGCGTCTGGGTAGAAAATGACCGCACGGGTAAACGCTGCCTGACAGTTATTAACGCCGATCTCACTTACGATGTTGCCGCCGGAGAGTTTCCGCTGGTGACCACCCGCAAGAGCTTCTATAAATCAGCAATCGCAGAGATGCTGGGTTATATTCGCGGCTATGATAACGCCGAACAGTTCAGGAATATCGGCACCAAAACCTGGGACGCCAATGCCAACGACAATGCTGCCTGGCTGGCTAATCCGTATCGCAAAGGCACTGACGACTGCGGCTTTATCTATGGCAAGATTGGCAGAAACTTTCCCAGGCCAGATGGCGGCAGCATCGATCTGCTACGGAAAATTGTTGATGATCTGACGCGCGGTATTGATGATCGCGGCGAGATCTACACCTTTTATCATCCCGGCGCATTCCATATGGGCTGCCTGCGTCCCTGCATGTACAGCCACCATTTTTCATTACTGGGGGATACACTCTACCTGAACAGTACACAGCGAAGCTGTGATGTCCCGCTGGGGCTGACATTCAACATGGTGCAGGTGTATTTCCTGCTGGCAGTGATCGCTCAGATTAGCGGCAAAAAACCCGGCAAGGCATACCACAAGATCGTCAACGCCCACATCTATGAAGATCAACTCGAACTCATGCGTGATGTGCAACTCACCCGCGAGCCTCTGCCGCTGCCAACCTTTAAGATCAATCCGGATATTAAAACCCTGGAAGATCTGGAGACCTGGGTCAGCACTGATGATTTCGAAATAGAAGGCTATCAATACCACGACCCGATTCAGTACCCGTTCTCTGTATGAAAAAACCGCCTTCAGGCGGTTTTTTCTTGCACGTATTACAGAGATTAAAACCGTTTAGCCAGCGACGGGTGTGCGATACGCACGCACCAGTAGCACAGCGCCCAGGATAATCATCGGTAGTGACAACACCTGCCCCATAGTCATCCAGTCCAGCGCCACAAACCCCAACTGAATATCCGGCTGACGAAAGAACTCAACACTGGAACGGAAGATGCCGTAGAGCAGTAAAAACATCCCCGACACCGCCATTCGGGGCCGCGGTCTGGCTGAATAAAACCACAACACCGTAAACAGCACCACGCCCTCCAGAGCGAATTCATATAACTGGGAAGGATGACGGGCGATCATATCGCCGGCACGGGGGAAAACAACCCCCCAGGTCTGATCCGTCGGCCGCCCCCAGAGCTCGCCGCCAATAAAATTACCGATCCGCCCGGCCCCCAGACCGATCGGAATCAGCGGCGCAACAAAGTCACCGATATCGAAATAACTCTTGTGGTACTTATGAGAAAAATAGCCGATCGCCGCAATCACACCCAGCAAACCACCATGGAACGACATCCCCCCTTCCCATACCGCAAACAGCCACAGCGGATCATCAAGAAACTGACCAAAATTATAAAACACCACGTAGCCAAAACGACCACCCAGCACAACACCAATGGCCCCCCAGAAAATCAGATCGGAGACCTGCTCTTCGGTCCAGCCGGAACCGGGCCGCCGGGCGCGCCTGACCCCGAGATACCAGGCGGAGGCAAAACCAACCAGATACATCAGGCCATACCAGTGAATTTTCAGAGGCCCTAACGCCACCGCAATCGGATCGATCTCATGAACCCACATTACAACGCTCTTCCTTATTTTGAATCTGCCAGGATATAACCATGTCAACCGAACATCCTACAATAGATTAATTACAAATATTGGTTTTAAATGAAGCTGTTATACATTGACCCACACCATGAAAAAGAGTTGCTACTGTGTGCCTGATTTTGTTCGCCTATAACTACCATCCCGATTACAGACTGATCCTGACCGCCAACCGGGATGAGTTTTATCAACGCCCTACCCGACCGATGCAGTTCTGGGCCGAACAACCTCAACTACTGGCAGGCCAGGACTTAGAGCAGGGAGGCACCTGGCTGGGACTGACCCGAACAGGCCGATTTTCCGCCCTGACCAACCACAGAAACGGGCTGAAACAACCTCAGGGGGTCAGTTCAAGAGGCCAGTTGCCACTGCAATTTCTGCTCGGTGAGATGAGTTGCCAGACCTTTATTCGCGAAACAGACGTCGGTCAGTTTGATGGCTTCAATCAACTGATCGATGATGGCGGGCAACTCAGCTATCTGTCAAACCGCAGCCCGGCACTACAATCCGTGCCACACGGCATTCATGGTATCAGCAATGCCGTATTCGACAGCCCCTGGCCCAAACTGGTAGCAGCGAAAGCTGCATTAAAGGAGTGCATCGATGGAGATCAGATATCAGCCGACGCCCTGATCACACTTATGCAGGATCCAACCACCTATCATGATGATCAGCTGCCCCAGACAGGCGTCACTCTTGAATTAGAGCGTCTACTCTCAGCCAGGTTCATCCGTTCTGAACGATACGGCACCCGGGCAACCACAGCCGTGCTGATCAGGCACAGCGGTGAAACCCGGGTTGTTGAGCAGAACTTTGACGCCCAGGGTAAAACACAACGAAACGAATTCAGTTTTATTGCAGAAATTTCATGATTTCGGAATAGCGCACTGTAAAAAACAGAAAGTCAGTGCAAATCAACCAGCGAGGTCAGTCAGGTATGGCCGGCCGGGTTAGCTGACCAAGACCCAGTTCTTTCAATGTATTGCGCAACATCATATGGATCTTATCCACATCATCCATAACAATAATCTGATTCAGCAGTTCCCGGGCACGATCAAAGCTGATTCCCCGCAGGGCAAACTTAACTTTCGGCAGATTGGTTGCGTTCATGGAGAGCACATCATAGCCCATTGCCATCAACAGGATAGCGCCCCCCGGATCGGCGGCCATCTCACCACAGATACTGACAGAAACATTCTCTTTATGGGCTTCATGGACTATAAACTGCAGCGCTTTTAAAACGGCAGGATGGTACGGCACATAAAGACTGGCAACCCGGGGGTTATTGCGATCAACCGCCAACAGATATTGAGTCAGGTCGTTGGAGCCGACCGAAATAAAGTCTACCCGTCTGGCAAAGCGGCGCACCTGATACACGGCAGCCGGAACCTCCACCATCACACCAATGAGCGGCTGATTGATGATATGCCCCTCTTCACGCAGCTCGTCGACCGCCTGAGCGATCAGCTTTTTAGACTCGTCAACCTCATGCACACTGGTCACCATCGGCAACATAATGCGCAGATTATCCAGCCCCTCCGCGGCCCGTAGCATTGCCCGGATCTGTACCAGAAATATCTCAGGATGATCAAGCGTTACCCGGATACCCCGCCACCCCAGAAAAGGGTTATCCTCCTCAATAGGAAAGTACGGCAGCGGCTTATCACCGCCAATATCCAGAGTCCGCATCGTTACCGGACGTGGAGCAAACGCCTCCAGTTGCTTGCGATAGGTTTCCATCTGATCCTGCTCACTGGGAAAAAAATCCCGGATCATAAAAGGAATTTCCGTCCGATACAGACCGATACCTTCTGCGCCGCGCTCAAGGGAACGCGCTACATCGGTAATCAGTCCGGTATTCACCCACAGCGGCATACGATAACCATCAGTGGTTTCAGCCGGAAGCTCTTTCAGCCCCTCCAGCCCGGCATTAACCTCGTTCTCCTCACGGATGATATCCTGGTAACACTGGCTCAGATCCTCCGAAGGGTTAACAAACACCCGGCCGGAATAGCCATCAAGGATAACATTGAGCCCTTCGATACGGGTGTAGGGCAGATCAACCACCCCCATAACCGTTGGGATTCCCATCGAACGGGCGAGAATAGCCGCATGGGAGTTACCGGAACCATGGACCGATAACAGACCGATAAGCTTCTCCGTGGGCACCTCTCCCAGCATAGCCGGGGTCAGTTCATCTGCGACCAGAATAGTATTTTCAGGAAACTCAATCTCAGACAGAGAGGGACCTGATTCCTGCAGACAGGTAAGCATTCTGCGGCCAAGATCACGGATATCCGTCGCCCGTTCACGCAGATACGGATCATCCATCATGGAAAACTGTTGTACATGCTCACCAATAACCTGCCTCAGAGCCCCCTGCGCCCAGCTACCCTCTTTAATATGAGCAATGATCTCACCCGCCAGCGCATTATCATCCAGCATGCGGATATAAACATCGAACAGCTCGCGTTCTTCTGAGCGCAGCCGCTTAGCCAGACTACGCCCTACCCGTTTAATATCGCGACGAACCTGCGCCAGCGCACTCTTGAATTTAGCAACTTCAGCCTTAACATCCTCGATCTTACGATCAGGCACACCGTCGAGATCGGCCAGGGGCGTCATGACCACCGCAGGCCCTATCGCCACTCCGATACAGCCAGAAACCCCCTCGAACTTCCGATCAGACTCTGTCTTGGTATGATCAGATATCTGCAGTATGGAACCCGTTGCTTCCGCGTGAGCGATGACCCCTGCCAGCTGTGCCGACATCGTCACCATAAACGCTTCTTCAGACTCATCAAACTTACGGATCAGCTTCTGCTGTACGACCAGAACCCCCAGCAAGGTTCGGTGATGTATAATCGGCACACCAAGAAAAGCATGAAATTTTTTCTCGCCCGTGCCTTTAAGGTAGGTAAATGCGCTGTGAACGGCAGCATCCTCGAGGTTGATGGGCTCAGCACGCTGACCCACCATACCAACGACCCCCTCATCCAGCGACAGGGAAACCTGCCCGACTGACTTTTGATTCAACCCCTGAGTCGCCATCAGAACATAGCGCTCACGTTGCCGGTCAATCAGGTAGATGGAACATACATCTGTACGCATTGCACGCTGCACCCGACGGACAATAACATCCAGCACTGATTCAAGATCAGGTGCGGCGTTAACCTCCTGTACAATTTTGCGCAGCGTTTCCAGCATGTAGTGCTTACTCCTTTAAATACCAACCACCAAGAACCAGTCGTGTCAGCTTAGGCGACAGCTCACGCATCGCTTTACGGTACACATCCCGTTTAAATGCAACTACCTGACCCAGAGGATACCAGTAACTGACCCATCGCCAACCATCAAACTCTGGCGAATTGGTTGAATCAATAACGACTGCGCTGTCATCACTTAACATCCGCAGCAAAAACCATTTTTGTTTCTGTCCTACACAAACCGGATGGGAATGGTGCCTTATCATTCGCTTGGGCAGCCGGTAACGAAGCCAGCCTCGGGTAACAGCGATCACCTCAACATCCTCAGGTGATAGCCCGATCTCTTCTTTCAGTTCCCGATACATCGCCTGTTCCGGCGACTCTGACGCGTTGATCCCCCCCTGGGGGAACTGCCATGCATTCTGCCCTATACGTCTTGCCCAAAGCACCTGACCCATCGAGTTAGCCAGAATGATACCGACATTCGGCCTGAACCCATCTGAATCTATCACGGTGAATTCCTTACAAACTCTTTTTCGCTATTGTTCCACAACTTCAGGTAGTTCAGCAAATTAAGGCATCAAATGCCTGAGATTAGCATTTGCCTCCTTTACAGCAAGCCTCTATCCTAAGCGCTTCCTTGAATTGAGTTGGAGAGGTAACTTTGAGTCTGGCAATTTTTGATCTGGATAATACTCTGCTGAACGGCGATAGCGATTATGCCTGGGGCGAGTTTCTGTGCGATAAAGGCATTGTAGATGCTGAGCATTATCGTCAGGCAAACGACTATTTCTACCAGCAGTATAAAGCCGGCACGCTGGATATCTTTGAATTTCTCGAATTTGCCCTGAAGCCTTTGACCGAACATGAACCGCAAACACTCAAACAGCTGCACCAGGAGTTTATGCAGACTGCGGTTGCCCCGATGATGCTCGATAAAGCCATCACCCTGCTGCAAAAGCACCGGAAACAGGGGGATTTCCTGCTGATCATTACCGCCACCAACCGTTTCGTCACCGGCCCTATCGCCGCAGCACTAGGGGTAGACGATACGCTGGCGACCGAACCGGAGCAGGTAGATGGCCGTTACACAGGTAAAGTTGCCGGCATTCCCTGCTTCCAGTCAGGCAAAGTGGAGCGGCTACAGGAGTGGCTGAAGCAGACCGGACACACGCTGGACAACAGCTATTTTTACAGCGACTCAATCAATGACAAGCCACTGCTGGAGCTGGTCACCAATCCTGTCGCTGTCGATCCGGATGAACGCCTGGAGCAAGCCGCAAAAGAGAGGGGCTGGCCGATTATCAGTCTGCGTTAATCATCTTTCTCCCCGCACCTTCCGGGTGTGGGGATTTTCGCCCCCCCGCCTCTAGACAATGAAACTCCCCCCCGTTTAATTTTTTCTATCCACTGAATAGTCAATTCTGATTGGTGAAATCGCCGTTTTACTGCAAAACTGTGTAAATAGCATCTGTGCAGAAACAGCACTTATTCAGCTAACTACAGGAGAGAGACAATGATTCTGGTCAAAGAGATCATGTCTGAGAACACGACTCCACTGAATGAAGGGATGTCGTTACCCCAGGCAGTAGACCACCTTCTCGCCAGCAACATGCTCGGGCTTCCGGTTACCGATGCTAAAAAGCATGTCACCGGTTTTCTGTCTGAACACGACTGCATCCCATATCTGCTGGGTGACAGCTATCACTGTGACAGCCATGTTCTGGTGAAAGATATGATGCGGCGTGACCCACTTACAGTGAAGCCAACAAACACTGCGCTGGAGCTGGCTCAGATGATGGCCACCGATAAACCGAAAATATACCCCGTGGTAGAAAACGGCATTCTGGTAGGCGTGGTTAAACGAAGCCAGGTAATGAAAGCGCTAAATCAGCAACTGAAACACTGCCGGGTAGCCTGAGAAAAGATACGCCCTGTTGATTAACAGAGCGTATTGATATTCTGCTGGATTATTCAGGGACAGGGGTTTGAGTACCGAACCCCAATCTGATCTATCTGTTCAAGAACGTCCGCAGACAGGGTCAGATTAATTGAGTCCACATTGCTTTTCAGCTGCGCCATCGTCGTGGCACCGATGATATTGCTGCCGACAAACGGACGACTGTTTACAAAAGCCAGCGCCATCAGCCCCGGATCAAGGCCATGATCACGCGCCAGCCGGACATATTCAGCGGTCGCTTTCAGGCCGTTCTCTGTAAAATAACGGGAGAATCGTGGAAACTGATTAATCCGGGCTTCGGGGCCTGCACTGCCATCCAGATACTTACCACTCAACACACCAAATGCCATTGGGGAATAAGGAAGCAGGTCAACATTTTCCCGCAACAACACCTCTGTCAAACCAACTTCATCTTTACGGTTCAGCAGGTTATAAGGGTTCTGCACAGACACCACCCGGGGCAGCCCAAGCGACTCAGCATAACCAAGAAACTTCATCACGCCCCAGGGCACCTCATTGGACAACCCGACATAACGGATCAGCCCCTCATCCACCAGTTCTTTCAGCGCTTCGAGCGTCTCCAGCATTGGCGTCCCATCTTTCCCAGGCTGATGATTGTAATTCAGCTCACCAAAAAAGTTGGTTGCCCGCTCAGGCCAGTGCAACTGATAGAGATCGATATAATCGGTTTGCAGCCGCTGCAGACTGGTGGTAACCGCAGCCCTGATATTGGCTTTATTCAGACACAGGCCTGGGCGGATATGGTTGGCCATTTCGGCAGGTCCCGCCACTTTAGTGGCAATAATCACCTTTTCCCGGCTACCCCGGGCTTTTAACCAACTACCGATGTACTGCTCGGTTCGCCCCTGAGTTTCAGCCCGGGGAGGAACCGGATACATCTCGGCGGTATCAATGAAATTCACCCCCTGAGCAACAGCATAATCCAGCTGCTCATGGGCTTCGCTCTCAGTATTCTGCTGACCAAATGTCATAGTACCCAGACAGATACGACTGACGTTCAGATCACTCCCGCCCAGCAGTTTATATTCCATATCCACTCCCTTCCTGTCCGCCGACATCAGATATTAATGCTTCAGGATACCGGCAATAATCTTACGAAATACGATTTAAGATAATCGGTTTCCGGAATCGCCGGATGCACCGGATGATCGCCACCCTGATGGCCCTGATCAAAGATCTGCGCCTGACGATCCAGCGCCCGGCTTTCAGAACGAATCATATCCACCAGCCGCTCACGCTCCAGATGCATTGAACAGGAGGCGGAAACCAGAACACCATTTTTAGCCACCAGACGCATCGCCAGCTGATTGATCCGCTTATAGGCCTGTTCACCATTGCGGATATCTTTACGCTTCTGAATAAAGGCGGGGGGATCCACGATCACCACATCAAACTTTTCCTCTTCCTCCAGCAGCATTTTACAGCCATCAAATGCATCGCCCTGAATAGTCGTAAAACGCTCTTCTCCACTATTCAGAACAGCATTTTCCTGAGCGATATCCAGAGCAAACTCTGAGGCGTCCAGACAGGTGACATGCTCCGCACCTGCAGCCAGTGCCTGGACGCCCCAGCCACCGATATAGCTGAACAGATCCAGCACCCGTTTGCCCTTAACATGCTGCTGCATCCGGGCCCGGTTAAGGCGGTGGTCATAAAACCAGCCGGTCTTCTGACCTTTATGCACCGGTGCCAGGAAAGACACGCCATTTTCCTCGAACGGCACCAGCTCCGGCACTTCACCAAAGGCAACTTCCGTATAACTCTCCAGTCCTTCAGTCTGACGCATCTTACCGTCATTACGGAACAGTATGCCCTGCGGCTTAAATACTTTCTCCAGTGCGGCAACGATATCTTCTTTAAACAACTCCATTCCGGCCGTTGAGATCTGAACTACGAAAATATCGAAGAAGCGGTCGATGACCAACCCGGGCAAGCCATCGCTATCGCCAAAAACCAGACGATAGCAGGGCTTATCAAAACAGGCTTCACGCAGAGAAAGCGCGATATTCAGGCGGTGCACAATCAGTGAGCGGTCCAGCGGAATTTTCACACTACGGCTCACCAGACGCCCGCAGATCAGCGAATTGGGGTTAACATATGCCAATCCCAGCACTTTCCCGGAAGAGCTCTCCACCACCACCTGCTCACCCGGGGTAAACTGCTTCAACGGGGTTAGCTTGGTGTTCACTTCATTGCTGTAGATCCAGACATGACCACCGCGAAGACGCTTATCAGCGCCGGGATTCAAACGTAGTTGTTGCAAGGAGAGTTACCTTCAGAGTTGCAGTTATCAGGAGGGCAACCGACAGAGATATCCCGCGGCCCCAGAAAACAGAAAGCCCCGCAGTGGCAGGGCTTAAATTTTTTATGATCAGAGATCTGATCAGCTTTCAGCTTCGCACAGCTCCGCGTAACCATCAGCATCCAGCAGATCATCGGTTTCGCTGACATCAGAAAGGCGGATCTGTACAAACCAGCCATCACCGTACGGGTCGCTGTTCACCAGTTCAGGAGCATCTTCCAGCTCCGCATTGATAGCAATGACTTCACCACTCAACGGCGCGTAAACATCGGATGCAGCTTTAACAGACTCAACCACACCCAGATCATCACCTGTAGTAAATTCAGAGCCCACTTCCGGAAGCTCAACAAATACTACATCACCCAGAAGATCCTGGGCATGATCGGTAATACCAATAGTAACCACACCGTCACCTTCGTCACGGATCCATTCATGGCTGGCAACATACTTCAGATCACTTGGGATATCGCTCATTTTCTCTTTCCTACAGTGAGAGTTTATGAAAACACTTTCGCGCCATTGCGCACAAATGACGGTTTTACCACTTTTACTTCTACCAGTTTTCCACGCATATCAACATGACATGTATCAGCGATTTCAACTGGCACCCGGGCCATTGCGATAGAACAGCCCAGTGTTGGCGAGAAAGAACCGCTGGTGATTTCACCCGCTTCCTCACCGTTAATCATCACTTTCTGATGGCTGCGAAGAACACCACGGCTCTCAAGCACCAGACCAACCAGTTTCTGTTTTACACCAGCACTACGCTGGTTTTCAAGTGCCTTACGGCCAACAAAGTCCCTGTCAGCAGGATCCCAGGCGATAGTCCACCCCATATTAGCGGATAGCGGAGAGGTTTTCTCATCCATCTCTGAACCATACAGATTCATACCTGCTTCAAGACGCAGCGTATCGCGGGCACCCAGACCACAGGGGACAACACCGGCATCTGCCAGCGCCTGCCAGAAATCAGCAACATACTCCTCCGGCACCATAACCTCAAGCCCATCTTCACCAGTATAGCCAGTTCTGGCAAAAAACCAGCCTTCCGATTCGAGCCCCTGAAAAGGCTTCAGACCCTGGATCAGCTTACCCCGGGATTCGCTCACGACAGAGGTCACTTTTGCAATCGCATTGGGCCCCTGAATCGCCACCATTGCCAGCTCAGGGCGCTCGGTCAGTGCGACACTATCAAACGACGCAGTATGATCCGACATCCAGCGTATATCTTTTTCACGGGTGCCGCAGTTAACCACTACACGGAACCACTCACCCGCCACATCAGGATCGGTCATCAGATAAACAATCAGGTCGTCGACAACTCCACCGGTTTCATTCAGCATACCGCTGTAGAGTGCTTTACCTTGCTCCTGCAGACGAGCCACATCATTCGCCAGCAAATAACGCAGATACTCTTTGGCATCTGCCCCGGTCACATCAACTACCGTCATATGCGATACATCAAACATACCGGCATCGGTACGTACTTTATGATGCTCCTCAACCTGTGACCCGTAGTTTATAGGCATATCCCAGCCACCAAAGTCGACCAGCTTAGCATTCATCTGCTGGTGTTTCTGGTAAAGTGCGGTTTGGTGTCCCATATTCTTAACTCTTTTATCCTGAGCGACTATTTCATCACTCTGTAACTGACACTATTAATTGTTATTCAGCGTTGAAGCTAAGGGCTATATCTGAAAAGGGCAGACAATGTATATAGAATTTTCAGACAGTGCAAATTTTGCTCTCAGATTCTCGTGACCTATTTACTCTATAGCGCTGTCAGTCTATAGACTCCTGCAGGCGCATCACTCCTCGTTCTCAGCTCAACGACCCGCACTAATCCCTGACAGGCCTTCGCGCCAGACGCGGCAGATTGCCACTCAGTCCCATCGCCTCCTGGACGATATGATTTTTAACCGGCGACAAGCGGTTCATCAGACTCATTCCGGCATTGCGCAACAATATCGGCACTGCCCCATGAGTGTTAAACAGTCGCTTAAACCCTTCCATAGTGGCGGCCATCTGCAGGTTCTCACTTTGTCGTGCACGCTGAAAGCGGCGCAGATGATACTCAGAGTTCCACGCCACACCGTCCTCTAGGCCATCGATAATGGTTTCAGCCAGCGCTGCGGCATCCATCAGTCCCAGATTCACCCCCTGTCCTGCCAGCGGATGGATCGTATGCGCCGCATCTCCGATCGCCGCAAACCCCGCTTTAACATATTGTTTTGCATGGCGCTGACGCAACGGAAAGACAAACCGCTGAGCAGTGTGTTTCACCGCACCCAAACGCCCTTCAAAAGCGCGTTCCAGTGCCAGACAAAACTCAGTATCGTCAAGCTCCATCAATACTTTGGCGTGATCGGGTGAAGTTGACCAGACGATCGAGCTGAGGTGGGGGTCTGGCAGAGGCAGAAATGCCAGTGGGCCGTCGCCGGTAAAACGCTGCCAGCAGGTCGCCTGATTGGGCTGCTCAGTTGTCACAGTAGTGACTATCGCATGATGACCGTAATCCCACTCCCACATACCGATACCGGCCAGCCTGCGGGTATTCGACAGAGCACCATCAGCTGCAACAACGCAGCGCGCCTGAATAACTTCGCCAGAACTGAGCGTCAGCGTGCGCACCGCATCCGCATCGGGTTCTGAAAGCTCAGTCAGCTGAACACCGACAGACAATTCACAGTTTTCCTGACTCAGCACCCGGTGCAGCAATCCGGCCTGGGTAACACGGTTTTCAACGATGTGACCAAGGCAGGGCTCATGCAGCTCGGCACAGTCAAAGCGAATCTGTCCGCTGCCCTCCCCGTCCCAGACCTCCATTGCCCGATAAGGCATAAGACGCATCTGTTCAATTCCGGACCAGACACCGGCAACCGTTAACACCTGTTGCGAGGCAACGGTTAACGCACTCACCCGGGGATCGTAACCTGTCTCTCGCTGAGACTGTTCCCACGCCAGAGCGTTTTGCGGATCAATATCCCGACTCTCAAGAATGCGGATGTGCAGACCTTTTCCGGCCAGCAGCGCGGCCAGCGTCAGCCCCACCATACCGGCGCCGACAATAACCAGGTCTGTTTCGTTATATTGTGTCATTCGAGTCCTCTCAGACCGCTTATAAAAAGCAATCGGATGCAGCGTCAATTAGCGCAGATCCGGAGTTGGCTGATCAAGCCCCATCGCGCTGCGGGCAAACACTGTTTTAGCCAGCGGACAGATATCCAGCAGCTGTAAACCAGCACTCCGCCCCAGCGCCAGCAACGGATTACGGTTGGAGAAAAGCTTCATGGTCTTATCACTGAAACCGATGGTTTTTTGCTGATCCTGACGCACCTGCCCGGCAAACCGGGTCAGATGGTTAATATCCCCCAGATTGATGCCTGCTTCCCGGGCCCGGATCAACTCAGCAGCCAGAGATACCACACCGCGCAGCGCCAGATTGTAGCCCTGACCAGCGATAGGGTGCAGCGCATGCGCGGCGTTGCCGAGCACGATCAGCCCTTGTCGCACCTGTTCATCAGCGACACTGAGCTTGAGAGGATAACTGTAGCGCTCGCCTACTTTAACAAACACTCCGGCACGGTAACCAAACCGCTCATGCACCCGCTCGATAAATGCCCGGTCATTCAGCGCCATCAGCTCTTCTATCTGCTCATCAGGTACGGTCCAGACCAGCCCCATCCGGTGGCTGCTATCCGCCTGCCCTGCCGCAGGACCCGCTGGCAGATCCTCGAGGGGCAGAAGCGCCATCGGTCCGGTATCGGTGAAGCGCTCATAAGCGATATTGTGATGTGTCGTATCAGGACTGATATTGGTGACCAGAGCATGCTGATGATAGTTCTGTTGCTGATAACCGATACCCAGCTGTTCACGCAGCCCTGAGCGGCCACCATCAGCCATCACCACCAGTTCGGCGGTCAGCTGATGCTCACTCCCCTCTACGGTAAGTGACACCGCCATCCGGCCCTGCCGCTCCTGTTGATAGTTCACTGCCGTCACTTCGGCAGGACAGAGCAGATCAATATGACCGGCATCATCCTGTGCCAGGCGGTTCATCAACACCCGACCCAGCCAGTGATTTTCAACCACATAGCCCAGGGCTGGGACATTCTCATCCCGGGCATTAAGCCGCGAAACCCCAAAGCGCCCCTTATCTGACACATGAATATTGGTGATCGGACACACATGCTCACGCAGCTGATCCCAGATGCCTATCTGCTCATAAATGAGCCGGCTGCCATACGCCAGCGCAGTGGCCCGGGCATCATAGCTGGGCTGGTACCGGACACTGCCAGCATCAGGCATGGGAAACGCTTCGACCACAGCGATAGACAACCCCAGCCGCTTGCCCGCAGGGATCAGGGATGCGGCAAGACTGGCACCCACCATACCGCCACCAATGATCAAAATATCGTAATGCTGTTTCATAGGAGCCTGGTTGTTAAGACTTAAAATCACGTTGTAATAAGGCAACAAGCGCCACTTACTGACCCATTAACCGCTCGATCTCTGCCACACTCTTGGGCACTCCGGCGCTAAGAATTTCATACCCATCCCTGGTCACCAGTACATCATCCTCTATGCGGATGCCAATACCGCGCCACTTTTCATCCACATGCTCATTCTGCGGCGAGATATAGATACCCGGCTCTACGGTCATGACCATGCCCGCCTCCAGCGGTCGCCAGTCACCACCTACTTTGTAATCACCGACATCATGCACATCCATACCCAGCCAGTGGCCGATACGGTGCATATAAAACGCTTTGTAAGCACCGCTTTCAATTAACCCTTCCAGGTCACCTTTTAACAGCCCAAGATCCACCAGCCCCTGGGCTAATATCTCTACCGACAGATCATGTATATGGCCCCAGGGGACACCGGGGCGAATCGCTTCGATGCACGCCAGCTGAGACTTCAGCACCAACTCATAAACCGCCTTCTGCTCAGGGCTGAACTGCCCCGAGACGGGGAAGGTCCGGGTAATATCACCGGCATAATAATCCAGTTCACAGCCGGCATCGATCAGCACCAGATCGCCGTTTTTCAACTCGTCCTGATTCTCGGTATAGTGTAGTACGCAGGCATTATCACCGCCCCCTACGATAGAAGAGTACGCCGGCAGCCGACAGCCATTCATGGCAAAGTGATGGCTAATCTCGGCTTCCAGCTGATACTCCTTCATCCCGGATTTGCACGCTTTCATCGCCCGCACATGGGCCTCAGCAGAGATGCGCCCTGCTTCACGCATCATCTCAATCTCTTCAGCTGATTTGAATAGCCGCATCTCATGCAGAAGATGATCAAGCATCACGATCTCTGCGGGAGCAACCGCCCCCAAACGGGCTTTTCTACGGATACTGTTAAGCCAGTCACGCACCTGACCGTCCAGAACTTCACTGGTCCCCATGGAGTAATAGAGACGCGCCTTACCTTCTAACAACCCAGCCATCCGCTCATCCAGCTCAGCAATCGGATAGGCCTGATCAGCACCGTACTGATTACATGCACCTTCAGGGCCGGCACGATAACCGTTCCAGATTTCCATCTCAGGATCCCTGTCACGGCAAAAGATTACCACCTGACCTTCACTGCGACCCGGCATCAATAACAACAGCGCATCCGGCTCATTAAAACCGGTCAGATAATAAAAATCGCTATCCTGACGAAACGGATACTCCACATCCCGGTTGCGCGACACCTCTGACGCAGAGGGGATAACCGCAACACTCTCCGGAGTCATCTGATCCATCAACTGCCGGCGACGGGCGGCAAAATCTGACTGACTGATTCGCATCTCTGTTGTCACTCCTGTTTAATGAAGGGTTGCACCGGGTGCAACCTCCTCCTGAGACGGCGGAGCATTAAACTCGCCAAAGATCATCATAGAGGAGATACGGACATATTCCTGCAGCTCCATCAGGTCGGACTCACTCTCTTCATCCGTTTCCGGCTCCAGCTCTATCTGAGCGATCTGCTCCATATCGGAAAGCGCTTCTTTCAGCTCATCGGAAAGCGACTCATTGGTATGCCCTCCCTGCAGGCCAAAGCCCGTCAGATACCCCTGACACCAGCACCCAAGTGCTTCGGCCCGTTCAGCCATAGACAGATCATCATCAGGCAATAATAGCTGAAAACCAAAATCAGCCTGCTCCAGCTGTGCAACCACACCATCATACAGATCGGTAAACGCCAGCTTCGAAGACTCATGGCGAAACTCAGTGATATCGGTTAGCTCAGCAGCCAGCTTCAGCCAGGCTTCATGACTGAACCGGGCACCGGCAGAAAGATAACCACACAGCAAGCCGTGCAGTTCTGCGGCACTACTGGTCATACTGTCTTCAGCGACCAGTACATCACACATTTCGTAATACTCAGGGAGAAAATCTTCAGGGGACTGCGTTTCGGGCATGGCGGAGCTACTCTGTATCGGCTTAACATTTCAGGATTCATATCCTAGCACTTCAACTACGGTGGCACCACGAATCAGCTCTCGATTACCAACCATTTTCCGCTTATTATACTGTCTCTGATAATTGAGTCTTACACTATGTCTGCGCAAGCGTTCGATAAACTGGAACAACAGATTAATAAACTGATCCGGCACTGCCAGCAACTTGAGCAGTCAAACCAGGATCTGCGTCTGCAAATCTCTGCACTGAAAGAGGAGCGTAACCAGCGCCTTCAGGTCGCCAGTCAGACGGAGCAGAAAATAGCAGCGATGGTCAGCCGCCTTAAAACACTGGAGCAGCAGGCATGAGCAGTTCCCCCCGAAATATCTCTGTCACCCTACTGGGCAAAGAGTACGTGGTAGCCTGCCCGGCAGAAGCCGAGGACGAACTACTCAAAGCCGCAGCCTACCTGGATAAAAAAATGCAGTCGATAAGAGCCGGCGGGAGAATTATAGGCTCAGAAAAAGTTGCGGTTATGGCAGCTCTGAATATCACCTATGAACTGCAATCAAACCTGACCGCGGAACGAGCGGAAACCAGCTCACGGCTGGACCACCTGGGCCAACTGATTGACCAGACCATGGCTGACAACACATAGCCTTAAATATGAATATTTTTCACTTTAGATCTATAGCTTTATTTTTCATAAGGTTATAGGTCATCCTGTTTCTGTAAATAGCACAGTTAAGTATTATTTCAAGGCTGACTTTCCGGTTCAGAGCGGTATAATGGAACCAGCTCCCTGAGGTTATTGGTAGTCGGGTTTAGTCCCTTGAGCCGATAATCACACTTTTGGAAGTTTCCAGGTTAACTGATGTGCATGTCCGCCAGACGGAAAGCCTAATGTTCTCCGGAGGCTGCCACCTTGAACCCTCGGGTTCAGGGCCGATACCTGCGCCGCAACCTTGGGGAGTCTTTTCTTTTTTCTTCCGCATCCAGTCTATGAACACAGCTACAGAATTCAAACAGAATCTGCGTCGACAGATGCGTACAGCCCGACGTAACCTTACGCCGGCACAGCATCGTCATAACGCCCATGGATTACTTGCGACCCTGCGCCGTCTGACTCAGTTCCGCCGCAGCCGCACTATTGCTCTGTACCTTGCCAGCGATGGGGAGATCAGTCCTGAACAGGTTATCCATTACTGTCGTAAGCTGGGTAAACAATGCTTCCTGCCCGTTCTGCACCCGGTACGTCACAACCGCCTCTGGTTTATTAAATACAATAAAAGCACTGTATTAAGCGATAACATCTACGGAATAAAAGAGCCCTCACTGGTACAGGCGCCACGACGCCCGGCCTGGGCGCTGGATCTGGTGCTATTGCCACTGGTAGCATTTGATAATGAGGGAGGTCGCCTGGGCATGGGTGGTGGCTATTATGACCGCACCTTTGCATTCAAGCAGGGGTGGTGTAAAGACAGGGGAACCCGCCTGATTGGACTGGCACATGACCTGCAGAAAGTGGATCAGCTAAAAACCGAAAGCTGGGACATTCCACTTGAAGGTGTAGCCACCGAGCAACGCTTCTATCCCGCTGCCCGATAACAGAAATCAGTTATTAAACACCTGCCCAACTAACGAGACAAACTCGATATCGGCATGACTGACGCCTGTAAAAACAGTACCCAGTACAAATACGGCGATTAATACTGCAACCAGATCTGGTCCTTTTTTCATTTTCACTGCTCGAAAGTTTATTTCACTAAGTCAAAAGCGCGCACATTCTTCCATAAAGGCGAAAAAACACAAGCACTTTTGTCATGTCTTTTTAAGGCGTTACATGCACTTTATCGACAATTGCGTTAAAAGCTTAAGAGAAGACAGCAATTTTATGAATTAAGTTCCTTTTTTTTAACGAAAATCACAGAAAAAGCGTAAAAATCGACAAAACTAAAGGCATCAACACCATAGAAAGCAGTGTTTGTCCCGTAATGATCGCCGACATCAGCACCGCATCTCCACCCAGCTGTCGCGCCAGAACATATGCAGAGGGCGCCGTTGGCAATGCACTGAAGAGCAGCAACACCTGAACCACTTCAGGGGAATCGACAAACAGCCAGCAGATCAGCAGCATCAGGCAGGGAAACAACAACAACTTAATAACACTGCTATAGATAACTGCGCCACCCGCTTTACGCAGAGCAGTAAGGTTCAAGCCGGCACCCACCGCCAGCAGTGCCAGCGGCAGCGCAATACCACTCAGCAACCCCGCGACCGATGCCACCATCCAGGGCAAACCGATTCCTGACAAATTCAGAAAAATGCCAACAAAACAGGCAACAATCAGGGGGTTTTTCACTACCGCCAGCAGGGCACTCAGATACCCGGCATCCCTGCGGGTATAAAGGCTGAAAATCAGTACGCAAAGAAAATTTAACAGGGGCACCATTACCGCGATAATAACCGCCGCCACAGCCACCCCTGTATCACCAAACAGCGCAGCACTCGAGGCAAGTCCCACATAGGTGTTAAAACGCATCCCTCCCTGATACACCGAGGTAAAGCTGCTGTTGGCCAGAGGCTTCAGCCACTGTATGCCAAGCAGGATTATTGTTCCTGATAAAAGTAACAAAACCACCGCCAGAGCAACTTCAGAAACAGGCACAGCCCCCACATCAGCAAGACTCAGTTTGTGGACCAGCAGCGTCGGGAACAGCAGATAATAGATCAGTTTTTCCGCAGGCTCCCAAAAGCCATCACCCGGAAAGCCGGACCTGCGAATAATATGCCCGACACATAGCAGTGCAAAAACAGGCCATAAGGCCGTGAGAATCTCGCTCATCTGTGTTTATAATCCATTAGAACCTTGCGCATACAGTCACTGTCAGATTACAGACACCGAGAGCTGCAGATGTAGTGTTGATAATTGATCTGCAGGATTATGAGATGATC
Source organism: Oceanospirillales bacterium (assembly GCA_018223185.1). GTDB lineage: Bacteria > Pseudomonadota > Gammaproteobacteria > Pseudomonadales > Balneatricaceae > Amphritea. The sequence continues at coordinate 77,597 of JAAEYW010000024.1, forward strand.
AACACTGGTTGTCAGCACTTTTTATATGCGACAGCTATCATTCTGATATGGATCTGGATCGTGGGTTAACCTGTCACTGAATCATATCTATACTAACAAGGTTTAACGCGCCCGTACTGCACAGGCGGAAATGATAACCGGGATCAACGGGGACAGTGATCCTGGTCTGGATACACTTTACAGGAGCAACAACAATGACATCTCTCGTACTTACCGTGATCGCACCGGACAAACCCGGCCTGGTAGAACAGCTGTCCCAAACCATCGCCAGTCATGAGGGCAACTGGCTGGAAAGCAGCATGTCCCGTCTGGCCGGAAAATTTGCCGGCATCCTGATTGTCTCAGTTCCGGAAACTAAGGCAGACTCGCTGCTGGAAGCGTTGCAGAAACTCGAGTCACAGGGCATGAAAGTGATTGCCGAACGCAGCCACGAAGAGGAAACCCCAACCGAGAGCAACAACATCACCCTGGAACTGATCGGCCACGATAAGCCCGGGATTGTCCGGGAGATATCCCAGGCACTCAGCCGCTACAATATCAATGTTGAGCGGCTATCCACTGAACTGGTCAGTGGCTCGATGTCTGCCGAGCTTTTGTTTAAAGCCGATGCCGATCTCACAGTACCGACCGGAGTTGATCTGGACGACCTGCAACAGTCCCTTGAGGCCATTGCCAACGACCTGATGGTGGATATCACCCTGAACTGATGCCGTTCCCGACTGCATAAAAAAAGGTTCTTCACAGGTTATGGGGAAATAGTTAGGAAGCGGTGGTGCCTTTCCGGTTAAGCTGTTGT
>JAAEYW010000025.1 GCA_018223185.1 Oceanospirillales bacterium
GGGAAGCTCATTATCTCACAGGAGCTTTATTCGATTAAGTCCGACGGGCTGCTAGGGTCTGTAAAATCGTTCTGCTACTATGCTGTAATAACTCTTGTTTGCCGAGAGACCCGTTTTGCCGATAGATGGTTCAAGGAGAAGTCATGAAAACGTTTTTAAAGATTTTTGGTGGTCTGGTTGCCCTGCTGCTGATAGTCGTCGTTGCAGGCGGAGTCCTGCTTGGGATGTTCTTTGATCCCAATGAATATAAACCTGAAATCCAAAAACTGGCGCTTGAGCAAGGCGGCGTACAGCTGGAGATCGATGGCGATCTGGGCTGGTCAGTCTTTCCCTGGCTGGGAATCGAAATCAACCAGATTAAAGTCAGCTACCCCGGCAAGCCTCAGCTGGCAGAGCTGAATCAGGCTCAGGTATCGGTAGAACTGCCGGCACTGCTGTCCGGCAACGTCAGAATGAGCAGTATTCTGCTGGATGGCCTGACGCTGAATCTTGAAAAGAACAAAGATGGCAGCACCAACTGGGCTGTATCCGGCGCAGGCCAGCAGGCCTCAGGCACCGCTGAAACCCCTGACACCAATGCGGCAGAAACCGCTGGAGGCGCAGCCATCGCACTGGATATTGAGAGCATCGCGATCACCAACGGTAATATCAGTTACAACGATGCCACCAGCGGTAGTAAAGTGCTGCTGAAGAATTTCACCATGACTTCCGGCAAAGTCACCACCGGCGCATTTTTCCCTGCAGAGCTGAGTTTTCAGGCTGAGCAGTATCAGGCCGGTCAGCAACAGATGACTATTGATTCGGCCCTGAAAGCGGAGTTCTTTCTTGACCTGGCCAACCAGCAATACAAAATCAAAGGGCTGGAAAGCACGCTGGGCCTGACCGGCGCGCCATTCAACGGCAAAACCGTCAGCGTGAAGCTGAGCACCGATATTGAAAGTGACCTGAACAAAGAGACAGCCACCCTTAAAGGGATGAGCCTCAGCGCAGCCAATATCATCGCCGATGGTGATATCACGGTTACCAGTTTCAGCAAACCAGTCATCAGTGGCAACCTGAAAGTCGCCAGGTTCAGCCTGCAGGAGCTGCTCACAGCACTGGGACAACCCGCTATCGAAACCACCGATCCCGATGTACTGAAAGCGATCAGCTTCAATGCCGAACTCGGTGGTGCCCCTAATACCCTGGGGCTGAACAAGATGAATCTGATGCTGGATGACACCCGCTTCAACGGCAGCTTCGCGATGAACCTGGCAAGCGGTTCAATCGCTTTCAACCTGAAGGGTGATGAACTCAATGCAGACCGCTACCTGCCGCCGGCAAAAGAGCAGCCAGCACAGGCAGGTTCCGATAGCGCAGCCAAATCCAGCGGTTATTCTAAAGAGCCTGTCGTGCCGGTTGAATTGCTGAAAGGGCTGGAGATGGATGTTGATCTGGGACTGAAAAAACTGCTTATCAACGGTCTCACCCTGAGTAATCTGGAGCTGGACACCAGCGCCCACGGCGGCCTGGTTAATATGAGCAAGATCAACGCGGATATGTACAACGGCACACTACGCAACTCAGTGGTGATCGATGTGCGCAAAACGCCGGTCCGTTTCCATGTTAAGAAAAACATTAAAGGGATTCAGGTCGGCGACCTGCTGAAAGATATGGCCGATGTTGACCGCCTGACCGGAACCTTCAATACACAGACTGATATGACCGCTCAGGGCGAATCTGTATACGCCATCGTTAACAGCCTCAACGGCAACGCTAATGTCACCATGCCCGATGGCACGGTCAAAGGGATCGATATCGCACAGACCATCTGTCAGGGCTTCAACAATGTTGCTGCGCTGGGGGTTAATGCCGATCAGGTTGACCGTTCCACACCGTTTGCCGATCTGAGCAGTAACTTCAAATTCACCAATGGTGTCGTCAGCAATAACGATCTGATTACCAAACTGGATGCAATCACCCTGCGCGGTAAAGGCAATGTCAGCCTGCCCGCACAGAATCTGGATTATCGTCTGGGACTGACCATTGAAGAAAACCTGTTCAAGAAGACCTGTGCCGTAAACAACAACCTGGAAGGGGTTGAATGGCCGATTAACTGTAAAGGCAGTTTCGATACCGAACCGGCTAAACTGTGTCGTCCGGATGCCAGTGTGCTGAAAGAGCTACTGAAACAGAAAGCGAAAAAGCAGCTGGAAAGCAAACTGATGGACAAACTCGGTGGCGATGAAGGCAGCAAAACAGAGAACGCCAAGAAGCTTCTCAAAGGGCTGTTCGGTAATTGATAGAGATGACTCCTGAACACTTCGCCAACGCCGTGCTGGCCTGGTTTGACCGGCACGGTCGTCACGACCTGCCCTGGCAGGAACACAAAACCGCCTACTTCACCTGGCTCTCAGAGATCATGCTGCAGCAGACCCAGGTCACTACGGTAATCCCCTATTTCGAGCGATTCCGGGAACAGTTTCCCACAGTGGATGATCTGGCTGCCGCCGATCAGGATGAAGTCCTGCATCTGTGGACCGGTCTGGGCTACTACGCCCGGGCCCGTAATCTACATAAAACGGCCAGAATCGTCAGCCACGATTTCGGCGGGCAGTTTCCCGAAACCGTTGAAGCGCTGGAGCAACTACCCGGCATTGGCCGATCCACCGCGGGTGCCATTCTGTCGATCTCCACCGGCAAACGGGCGGCGATACTCGATGGCAATGTAAAACGGGTGCTGGCCCGCTTCTACGCCATCGACGGCTGGCCCGGCACCACCGACAATATAAAACAGCTGTGGCGCTTCGCTGAACAGAACACCCCGCATGAACGGTTGGCCGATTACTCCCAGGCGATGATGGACATGGGAGCCACGCTCTGCACCCGCAGCAAACCCGCCTGCCTGCTCTGCCCGTTACAATCCGGCTGTCAGGCTCATCAACAGGGCCGCGAAAACCAGTTACCGGAACCCAGACCGAAAAAAGTCATCCCGGTAAAACAGACATTGATGCTAGTGATCCGGGATCAGCAGGGACAAATACTGTTGCGCCAGCGTCCGCCAAGCGGGATCTGGGGCGGTCTGTGGAGCCTGCCGGAAACAACAGACCTGCGGGATGCCGCAGAGGAAACCGGCCTGCCAATCGACCCTGACAGCGCCACAGCGCTGCAACCGCTACGGCACACCTTCAGCCACTTTCATCTGGATATTACTCCGGTACAGATCTCCCTGCTGAAAGGGCATCAGGAGAACGAGCAGAGCAAAGACCTTACAAACCGTGTCATGGAACAGCCCGCCACTCTCTGGTATAACTTGCACCAGCCACAAAAGGTCGGCCTCGCCGCCCCTGTGAAAAAATTACTGGGTAAGCTAAAAAGCTAAACCTCTGGTCTGAGCATGAAGCGTTCACAGCAGCCCGGAATAACCTTGGAGAATGAGATGACCCGCACCGTAATGTGCCGTAAATACAAAGAGGAACTCGAAGGTCTGGACAAGCCCCCGTATCCGGGCGCCAAAGGCCAGGAGATCTTCAATACCATTTCGAAAAAAGCCTGGACCGAGTGGACCAACCACCAGACCATGATCATCAACGAAAAACACCTGAGCATGATGGACCCGTCTACCCGCGAATTTCTGCAGCAAGAGATGCAAAAGTTCATGGATGGCGAAGACTACGAGAAAGCCGAAGGTTACGTACCGCCGTCAAAGTAAGCGGTTTTAGCTTGTGGGAGCGGCGTTGGCATGCCCTCCGGGTACCCCGCCGCGATACGGCAACAGATCATAATCATCGCCGCGAGGGCGCGCCTCCCACTCTCTCAGCAGCTGATTTACTGCGCCAAAGTGATCATCTGCTAAGAATATCAAAAAAACTGTAAAGGTTTATTGACAGCGAGGCCTGAAATCAGTTTAATACGCACCTCCTGTTTGCCCGGATAGCTCAGTCGGTAGAGCAGAGGATTGAAAATCCTCGTGTCGGTGGTTCGATTCCGCCTCCGGGCACCACTCAGGACCGAATCAGCCTCACTTTGTAGTGGGGCTTTTTTGTGTCTGAAAGTCCGCAGGGCGGAACACGAACCGGGTTCGATTACTCGTCGCTACGCTCCTCCCCCTTCGGGCCATCGCCGAAGAGCAGCGATGTTGTAATGGCCTTCGGCCATTGCTCCGCCTCTTTTAATTTTACTCTGACTCCATTTATTCGCGTACTAAAGGGATAACAGCAGCCATGGCTATTATGACTGTAGCTATTTTCATAATGTTTGCAGTCCTATTAGCATCCGCATGGCGACTCATCTCTTTTTGGTACTCATCCAGCACCTTTAAACCTCTAGGCAATAGCCTTGCATAATATGCAATGTAGTAATCGGCATCTAAGGCAATTAACTTTTCTTCCAATAACCCATCTATAACCAGTCTGAGCCTGGCTCTCAAACGGTCTGAGATAAATGATGGTTTAATACCTGGACCATACAAGGTGAGTAACAATAGCTCCGTACTAGTTTGAGACTTGCCGTTTCTACTGTTTTGCTCAAGGATGCTCAGTATTGAATAGCGATCTGAAATAAAATTGATACGCTTCATCTTATGAACGAGATAAAACCATTTTAAATAGTGAAATCCCAAAAAAGAAGAAAACGCTTTTCTTTTAAAACTTACTGTTTCGAAGTTCAATATACGATAATGATGAATCACGCGAACTCTATCCCACGCTACATTATTCAACTTGATAGCGCACTTAACTACTGGCCTATGAACGTCTTGAACTTCAGCTAAAAAACGAACCTCTCCTTGTGCATACAGGTAGACTTCATCAACCTCATATATTTGCAATGAGTAGTTATCATCTAGAAACAGTAAGACCTGATATTGATCAATCTGACCGTTAGCTTCAGCTTTCCTTGAGTAAGTGTTTGACGTAAAAGGTTTTAATAAGAAATCTTTTAACCGCTTTTGATAGAAGTATTTAAACAATCTTGTCATCCCTTACCATCAGCCTAGCATAAAGCTCAGCTGTGTTAGAACCGCGTTAGAAACAACATAACAACTATTTACGCCCCATCATAGCCATTAGCACCTGCAATCCGTTACAGCGCCTTTCAGGCGTTCGTTAACTGGGCGCAAAAAACGCTTCCAGAATATCAATGACCTCTTGCCCATCCTCATCGCTTAACCCCAGGGATTCCCGAACTTCGATATTGCAATCATTATCGCCAAATTGATGGGTGACGTCGTAGGCTTCTGTTCCCGGGCCAGTGCTGACACCCGCTTCTGTGGCTGACCAGAACGGAAATACTGTATCGCGCAGGTGAAGTGTCTCGCCGTGCAGGATGCGATCAACCGCCCCCCCCTTTTTCGGCCATAGCTTTATCTCTGTGCCCTCGGTGTTCTCTGTGGTGAATATTCGAAGACGTTTCACCACAGAGGCACAGAGGCACAGAGGCACAGAGGCACAGAGAACAACAAGGAGGAGTTATCAGCACGTCACCAGAATTTATTCTGTGTGCCGAGGCTATTCTCATCTAAGCACGATAAAACTCCGGAAAGATTGCATTATCTGCCGGATGGCTGCCAGGACTGACGCGCACCTCCTGCGGGTTTACGCTGGGGTCGGTGCCGGGCCTTGGGTCCCAGATGGCATCGTCGCCCAGCCAGCGGGTTGAGAATGCCATACGATCCTGAGTGGTTGATTGATTGCCGGGCGAGCCGTGTAGCGTCCAGGCGGAGAATAGCAGGGCGTCACCCGGCTGCAGGTCGAATCCGATAATGTCGAAGTTTTCCCGTCCGTCTTCTATATCGGGACAGGGGATACCTTCGCCGGTGCCGGTCCAGCTATTGGCTTTTTCGCCTGAGGCCCCAAAGGCTTCGGGCAGGTAAAAAACATCATCACGGTGGGAACCTCTGACAAACTCTAAACCACTGCCAGCAACCGTGACCGGCGTCAGGGCCAGCCAGATCGAAGCGATCTGTTTACCTCTGAAGGGCCAGTAGGGTACATCCTGGTGCCAGGGTGTCGGGGTGGTGGTTTCTGCTTTTTTGATCAGCAGATGGTCAAAATAAAAACGGGCGGTCTGACTCTGCATCGCCTGGGCCGCGAGGCGGGCGCAGCCAGAGTCTTTGGCATACTTGTAAACCAGATCGTTGGAACGCCACAGATAGCGGTCAGTGAACATACGCCCCTTCTGCGCCCCGGGGTTAGCGTCATTACACAGTTTGCCGGGGTTATCCAGCTGATACCGGCCAAACGCACTCAGTTTTTCTATCCACTCAGGGTCAATTGCATTTCGTACACAGACGACACCGTCCTGCTGATACTGTTGAATCTCAACCTCAGTCAGATTTCGTTGAGTCATGTGGATCTCCTTTTATAGTTATTGTTGACCCGACTATAGCGCCATGGATAGTATTGATTAAGTCAATAATTTAGATATGTATTATGGAAAATTTTGATTACAGCGCGCTGAGCTTCAAAAGCCTCAAAACCCTGAAGCTGATCTATGAACTGGGCTCCCTGACCGCGGCAGCGATTGAGCTGAGACAGAATCAGCCAACCGTGAGCTATACGCTGGATCAGATGCGTGAAGCACTGCACGACCCTCTGTTTGTGCGCTCGGGCCGGGGGGTGGCGCCTACCAGCCGCTGTCACCAGATCATGCCGCAGGTTGAAAGTCTGCTCCGGGGAATGTCTGAACTACTTCAGCCAGAGGATTTTGAACCTGCCAATGCAGCGTTAGATGTGACCCTCTCCTGCAACCAGTATGAACTGCAGGTGATCGTGCCGCACCTGGTGCACAGATTGAGTCGGTTGGCGCCCAATATCCGGATGACCTTTATCCAGTCGAATCTCAGCGGTCATCAACAACTGCAGCGGGGTCAGTGTGACCTGTTACTTTCGCCCGTGGTACATGATTACGAAGCGCTCTATCAGCGTGTACTGTTTGAGGATCGTTATGTGTGTCTGATGGCCGCCGAACATCCGTTAGCCAGAAAGCAGATCGGGCGTGAAGACTATATACAGGCCAGGCATCTGGAGATCTATTATGAAGGGGGATGGAAGCCTCTCTATCTGAGCACCCCAGAGCTTCAGGGCGTAAATCTGAATGTCGGACTTCGTCTGCCAGGTGTAACCGGTTTTATCCCGACAATCGCCAGTACCGATCTGATTATGACACTGCCTGAACGTCTGGCACGACTGATTGGCGGGCCGATGCTGATCAAAGACCCGCCCTTTATCAGTCGCTTTCAACTGTGTCTCTACTGGAACAAGATGACCCATCACTCGAAGGCTCATCAATGGTTACGTGAGCAGATAATCGAGACCTGTAACGGCCTGAATAGCGCAGAACAGACAGACTTCGGTTAAGGGATCAAAGCGCTTATCCTCACGACTGATGGAGGCCGTCAAAAATCAGTCTGAGCCGCAGCACTGACCGTCTTTCTGAATGGGTGGGCAGGGGACTGTGCCAAAGGAACAGAAGACGCAGCAATCACCGGCTTTTGGTTTTAACAACTCATGGCAGGCTTCGCACTCATAGAAATACTGGCACGCATCGCCGGGCATCGTCTCGGTTTTTTCATGACCACATATGGGACAGGTAATTCTGGACTGCAGAATAATTTCAGCCATATTCACCTCCTGGAGGCTTATGAGATATAACTGTTATCCTATATCACATACAGTCAGGAGGGGAATAAATCACCAGCCTTCAGGTAAAAAGGGACAGATTTATTTTAGTCATGCCCGATGAGTCCAAACCGCGGAGGTCAGTGTCTGGTCTGGGGTTCCAGATGGCATCGTTGCCTAATCAGCAGTTGAGAACGCCAGACGGCCCTGAGTGGTTGCCGGGCACCCATACAGCGTTCCACGCTCAAAAGAACAGGGCTGGTTGGTTCTGATAAAGTCTCACCCCCTCGAAGAAAAGCTCTATGTCTCCTGTAATACCACAGTTTTCTTCACAAGTTCCCACTACGAGTACTCAAGTAGTGCTCCCCTCTGGATAAAGCGGGTAGACTCTTCCTTATTTGCGACAATTATCCAAACCCAAATCCAGCGTTGTAAACCACAGGAATCAGGAATGAAAAAGTCTTTATTTATACATATTCGTAGATTATGCCTGTTGTGTTTGTGTCTGCTTGTTATGCCTTATGCCCTTGCAGAGACACCTGAAAAAAAGCCAACGCTAGAGCAGCTCATACAAGCTCGTCAGGAGTGGGAGGTTAAAAGTAAACAGGGAGATGCTGAAGCCAGCGCCAAACTCGGAGCCCTGTATCTGTCCGGATCATTAGGCTCACCCGACTTTACGATGGCCAGAAAATACCTTGAAATAGGTGCCGACGTCGACTTGTCCGCCCGCCTGGCCTATGGGCATCTGCTTATGAATGGACTTGGCGGCAAAACCGACCTGAATAAAGCAGAACAGGTTTTTGCAAAGGCGGCAGAAAAAGGCAGCCTCGAAGGCTTATATCTAAAATCTAAATTAGTACTGGGCAGACAGGCATCAGACAGCGAAGTCCAAACGGCTGTTGTTAATATCAGCAACGCTGCCGATAAAGGTTTCCCGCCGGCGTTATCTACGGTGGGCGAGTTTTACCGCACCGGCACTTTCACAAAAAAGAATCCGGAACTGGCGATAGAGTATTTCCTTAAGGCAGCAAAAGGTGGATACGCAGAAGGGCTCACGTCTGCTGCTGATATGTATTTATTCTCAGAACTTGGGCGCGCGAATATTGCAGAAGCGGAAAAACATTACCGCGAAGCCGTTTCCAAGGGCGTAAAGTCGGCCAGCTATTCACTCGCGTTCCTTTTGTATCATAAAAATCCTGAGAACAAAGAACTACTAAGTGAAGCCTTTCAAATAGCCAAAATCGCAGCATTCGCCTGGGATGAAAGGTGCCAGTACCTATTAGGCCTGATGTACTTCGAAGGCCTCGCGACGCCTGCCGATGCCGAGCAGGCATATTTCTGGCTGGACCTTGCAGCAAGCGCAGGTGTTTTTGAAGCTCACCATATACGCGCCATTTCAGCCAGCTCGCTGACTGACAAGCAGGTATCCAGGACTAAAGCGCGCGCTCAGGAATGGTTTACCGCAAACCATAACCAACCACACAAACATCTTTTCATCGACAACAATGTGCACAGGTATAGTAAATAATGCTAAAAAAAATCATCTTCCTATCTTCCATGCTGTGTTTTGCCAGTCTGTCCTGCGCCAATGGCATAACCTCAGATAATGGAACGCTGATGATTGCATTTGAACAACCGCTGAATAAGGTAAAAATTCACGATATTGTCGATATCGATTTTACTGTGCATACCTCCGGGGAATCACCGGTATCAGGTTTAAAATTTAACGTTGAGGCTGGAATGCCAGGGCACGGGCATGGAATGCCAACCTCTCCGTTCGTTGAAGAACAGGCCAATGGCGGCTACATACTGCGCGGAGTTAGCTTTTCCATGCGCGGAGAATGGCTTCTGGTTCTCAAGGTGAATAATGATCCGTACTCGGCAGTACGGTTTACCATTCCACTCAATATAGAGCCATGAAAACATTTTTACTGACATGCACACTGTCAGGTCTGCTAACGTGTGTTACCGCTCAGGCAACTGATCTTGAAGATGCAAAGTACTTCTCAATTTTTGGTCTTGCTCCTCTGCCAACAGACCCTTCAAACGATTGGCAGAAAGATCCGGATGCGGCTCAACTGGGTGAACGATTATTCTTCGATACCGGGATGAGCGCAAACGGTACTGTCGCCTGCGCCAGTTGTCATTTTACCGAGGGCAACTATGTCGCTAACGAGTCTATTCCCGCGGAGGAATCCCGTAATTTCAGGTCGGTACCTCAGATTACGGGTGCGGCCTATAACCGCTTCTTTTTTTGGGATGGCAGAGTCGACAGTCTTTGGGCTCAGGCCTTAAAACCGATAGAGAACCCTGATGAACATCAATTCACACGACTGAAAGCGGTCACTTACGTTGTTCAGGCATACCCTGCTCAATTAGAGATTATCGCCGCTAAGTCAGAAAAATATCATCAGCACCTGAAATCAGTACAACACTGGCTTGCAACAAATCAGCACAGTGAAGCACCGGATGAATCAATTAATTTTATCTTTGCACTGATAGGCAAGTCGCTCGCTGCCTTTGAAACGATGCTGCCAATAAAGCCCGTTCTATGGGATGAAGTCGCCAACGCCAAAATCACGGGACGCAGGTTAAACGCGGAACAGGAACAGATATGGCAGGGCTTTAAGGTATTTAATGGCAAAGCGCGCTGTTCCAGCTGTCATGACGGCCCACTGTTTACTGATTATTCATTTCATAACACCGCAATGCCTTCCAATCCCGTACTAGGAATTGAAGCAGGCCGCTATGCGGTGCTGCCAGCAATCAAAGAAAATGAGTTTGGCTGTTATAGCCCTTATTCAGATGCAGGAAGTGACGACTGCTTGCATTTGAAATATATCAACCTCAGTGTCGAATCGAATTTTGGTGCATTTAAAACACCTACCCTGCGAGGTGTTAGTACAAAGGCACGCCTGGGTCACTCGAGCCAGTTTCCGTCTATGGAAGAGATGATCGATCATTATGACCAGGCGCCAAAAGGAGTGCACGGCAGAATGTTCAATATGGACTCCCTCTCCGAGCTGCAACCAATAGGTCTGACTACACTCGAAAAGGAAGCGTTACTCGCATTCTTACGTGCCTTGTAACCTAATCCACAGTAACCGTACTTTATTTATCCCTGTTTGAAGCACCAAGATGGCCAAACAGGAGCGCCCTTGTTGGCGCATCACGCAGTTTCCAGATAGCGCTATCCACATAGTAATGATGAATATTAATTGCAATGGCCAGCAAGCCAATGATCGTCGGGGTTGCGCTATTTAAGTTTGCGCTCAATTCTGATTGCCAGAAGATTAACGCGCCAGCTACAACCGAACCTGCATAAGTAAGCTGAACCCGGACTCTGGCAGGTATTTTTGTATCCCCCCCCACTGACTGGTTAAGTTCAACCCGCGAGGCAAATACCAAATACTGCAGGGCATGGGAAAGCTGTGCCCAAAAGATAAAACTGCTGTCAAAATAAATCGCCAAATACCAGAGGTATATGCTGAACCATACACCCATTGTGCGCAGGTCAATTTGGCGTTTTTTCCAAGCAGGGAAAACAAGCATTCCAGAGACAACAAAACTAAACAGTGCCACATATGAAGCAATCGCATAAACGACTTCATTTTGCACCCAGCTAACCCACGGCATCGAGGGTAGCAACTGCGCGGCCCAGACAACATGCCATACAATCAGCAATCTGAGACTCCAGTGCAGAATTCTTTTTTGCCAAGGGCTCCATTGCTGCTTCGATAGCAGTGAAAACGTTGATATACACCCCCACGCCTGCCCGACATAGTGCCACGCAAGATAAAATGAGGCCACCAACCACATAATGTATGAAATAAGTAATGACTTACTGACTTCATCCTGAGAGCCCTTACCCAGAAACCAGATAACCATAATCAACAAAACCAGTAATCCCGGAACGACAATGGTTGCCCCAGGGAAACGTTGGCAACATTCAGGTTGTTGGTACAAAAGACGATAGGAAATCATAAAGTGCGGCCAGTTGAGGAGGAGCTGCAACAGTATTGCCATTGAAATAATACGCGTGCCATCACCGGAGGACGATTCAATATGCGTTCCGGAAAGCAGCAGCCCTCCAATGAACAGAATAGAAATACCTGATGTCAGCCAGAAGTCTGTCCAGAAACCAAACAGATTTTGGGTTGGATTCACTGTAGAGTTACGCTTCATAATTTCAGCTCAATGTCCTGATGTGATCTGCTGAACGAATAGCCAGAGCCTGTATAGTCAGTCCCGGAGACTCTCCTCCTCCTGTGGATGGAAAAATACTGCCGTCACACACAAAAAGATTTTTAACATCATGCGCTCGACCATATGAGTCGCAGACACTCGAACGAGCATCGGTGCCCATACGGCATGTACCAAACACATGCGTTGACGAAAACGCATCCGCTGTACTGAAAGTTTCAAATGGCGAATCGCAACCCGCTGCCGTAAGAATCCTGTTACATTCAGTATGCATGAATCGCAAACGTGAAAGAGCATTGTCATCCAAATATGAATGAATTCTAGGAATAGGCAAGCCATGCGCATCGACCTGACCGGAAAGATCGATATAGCTTTTTGTATGCGGCAGACTTTCACCGATAGATGTCATTGAAAGCACCCGTCCAAACTGTTCCCTCATCTGTAACTTATGCTTCGCACCCCAGCCAGGCACCACGCGGGTCGCATAAGCAACAGGCCCAACCAAATCACTCTCAGCCATCGATGGAGCAAAACGACAGCCCCCAATAACACCAGGAATTGCATCAGGTGCATTATACGTCCAGCTGACCCAGTTCACCGGAAGCCCCCTGTGACTTCCCTGTTTATCCGGATGCATCGCGGATACCGTAGTCAATAAAGTTTCCATGAAGTTTTTACCCACCTGCCCGCTGCTATTAGCAACGCCATCAGGGTGTTGTGCATTAACTGAATTTAACAGCAATCTGGGCGTTTGAATGGCACCCGCGGCCAGAATAATCCAGTTTGCTGAGAGACGAAGCCGCTCCCCCTGATGATAAACCAGAACACTGGTAACCCGTTCATTGCGTACCTCTATTTGCAGTACTTCCGTTTCAGGAAACACCTGACAGCGCTGACTACGCACAGCATGCCTTATATACGTGACGTCAATGGTGCCTTTATCTGTCGGCATACACCCTCGCTGACAGCCACCACAATAATTGCAAGCGGGCCGGTTATCATACGGTTCACTCAGAACCGCAAGGGCATTTGGCTGTGGGCTGTGTCCGGCTTTAATCGCGGCATTTTCAAGTACGCTTGCAGCATAACTATAAGCATGTTGAGGTAACGGATATTCAGCTGAACGTGGACACCGGATGTCCGTCACCGGGCCAGCAACACCGACCAGGTTTTCAGCCACCTGATAGTAGGGGTCCAGATCGGAGTAGCTCATGGGCCAGTCAGCACCCACGTCATACAGACTTTTCATCTTCATGGAACGGGGATTTAACCGGTGGGCTTCTCCGGTAAAGTGAAGTGAACTGCCTCCGACACCACGTACATGATGATAGCCGAAACTGGCTCGCCGGGAGCCTTGAACATACAGCCCTCTCAGCTTATTCCATGAGCGTAGCTCAGACTCTAAATCGCCGATATCCTGCAGCTCCGCGACTTCATAAGAACCGGTGGAGCCAGATTTTTTAGGAAAAGGTTTTTCCCAATCCTCGCTCGTTTGTTTGTAGTCATTCGCCGGTGTAAAAACAGGACCGGCTTCCAGAACCATGACCTTAAAGCCATGCTGAGTCAGGCGCCATGCAGCGGCACCGCCTCCGGCGCCAGCCCCTATTACAATTACATCGGCATTAAAGTTCTTCAGGTGATTTGTCATGTTTCGGATAACCTGTTGGCTGAATAGGTTGCTCAATCTCCATACCTTCCCACGCCGCATTATGATGGTAGTAAAGGGTCATCACATCATCTCGCAGGCGCTCAATAAACACTTTTGGTAACGTCATATCTGGCTGATTAAACGCAGTGTCTACTATGAGATTCTGATGCTCCAACTGCAATTCCAGAAACGCTTTGTTGAAAGACCTGATACTTGTGCTCTCGAGCCAACCCAGTCCCTGCTCTAACAACTCAGGGTAGCGAGACACCTGATCTGCCAGGCTCATTATCTCAACATCCAGTTTCAAATCAGTAGCACTCGGCGTGATATCGCGCGGGATGAGTATATCCAGAGTGACGGCAAGCAATCGTCGATTATTGGATGGCGAAGACTGAAAATCTAAAGCACCGGCATACGCTTGTTGCCAATATAAAGGCGCAGCGGCAATCAGCTTTAACAACAGCCTCCGGCTAAACAGGTTATGCGAGATCCTGCCAGTAGGTTGCTTTATGTCCATTCCATTCCCCATTATGAGTAGCGACCATTGTCACCTGTGTCACATATGTCTTTACTGACACTTATTCAATACATATACTGATTGTCAATTATAAATCATGCTCAGTAACACCGTAAATTGCTGAGTTAGTATACAGACCTTATTTCACGAGCCGTACTTAAGGATCTTTATAGCACTTACCGAGGCGTGAAAAATGAAACCCATTATAAATAAATATGCAACGGCAGGCCTGCTGTTGGCTGTCACAGGCACAACCAACGCCGGCCATTTGTTCACACAGGCATCATCGAATACCCCAACATGGATTCAGTCCGGCCAGGGAATAGTGATTGACCAGTATGGTGACGAAGGTGGATCCGGTACTGGCGCTATCAGTATTGACTTTGAGGCCAACATTGCGCCACCAAATGGAGCCGATACCTCAACCAGCGATTGGTGGAGTTGGAGTGCCGGCGATGTCATGCGAATAAACCTTCCGCTAAGCAATGCCACCTACACCTACACCATCGCTTATGATGCCGCATCCGGCACCTGCGCCTATGACTATTGCGGCCAGACCTACATTGGCATTAACTCCTCGACGCTAGGCGATAGCGGCGTAACGCTGCCTACACATACGGGCGAACGGTCAAGTTATACCAGCTCGGATACTTCTTTCACCTGGTCTATTGAAGCCCTGGCCGGTGAGTTTTCACTGGGTGGCTACCGCTTGAGGACTTCTGGCGGAACCATCGACGGAACCGGTGCAGGCCCTCTGGATCAGAGCAGTGTTGTCAGCGCTGAGGAAGTGGCCCAGGGCGTTACTGGTGGTAGCTCTATACCCGACATCGACACGACCCAGACTGAATATACTGCCAGCGATGTAAATAACAATCTGGTCAATCCGAAATTTACCGGCGGTACACTTGCGATCAGCTCAGGTAGCGTACCTATTAGCACCAATTTCACCGTAGATGCGAATGGCGGTACGATCCAGGCAGATGCTGATATTGAAATTAGCGGTGTCCTGAGTGATGACAGCAGCTCCAGCGGTGGTTCACTGACCAAGACAGGCAGCGCGTCACTGACGTTATCAGGAGACAATACATTTACCGGCGACCTAATTGTAGAAGAAGGCATACTCGTTGCTGATGGCAGCCTCACAGGAAGCGTTGTCGTGAATGCAAATGGTATGCTGAAAGGATCGGGTACTGTTAGCGGCATTACATCTGATGGCACCATTGCCCCTGGTAATTCGCCAGGCACACTGACTTCCAGCAGTAGTATTGTACTTAATTCCGGATCAACGCTACAGGAGGAGATTGATGGCCTTACCTATAATCCCGCAGGTGGAGCAGGCAGCTACGACCGCATCGCTGTCACGGGTGCAGGATCGACATTTACTGCTGATGGCACTCTGGAAATACTGCTACGAGGCATCTCCGGGGCAGCAACCAATACATTTACCCCATCTATTGGCGACCAATTCCGTATCGTAACCACGGAAGAAGCTAACGGCGTACTCGGCAACTTCGCTCTGGTCACTCAGCCAACTGACGGTTTATCAGGCAATACCCGGTTTGATGTATTGTACGGCGCCAACTTTATTGACCTGGTGCTAACACCGGAAAGCTATGCTGCATATGCAGCCATCAATGGCAATCAGAACTCTCGCGATGCGATGACCGCTCTTGACGCTATTCGCCCAGCCGCTGGAGTCGTCATTACAGGAGTCGATCCATTTTCCGGCCTGACAGGCTTGTCTGAAGCTCAGTTAAACACGGCTATTGCTCAGCTCTCGGGGGAAATTCATGCTCAGAGTGCAAACGATGTTAAAGACCAGATAGTTTCTCTGAGTAATATTGTTCTGAACGCATCACGCACGTTAGATCCAGAAGAAAGACTATGGTTTAACGTTAACTACAACCGCCTCAACTATCGCGATGATAAGATCGCAACAGGATATGATTCGAACGCCAGCGCTATTGTGGTTGGCTATGACCTTGAGCGCCAACTGAACCAGCGCTATGGTCTGGGTGTTAGTTATATTGCTTCAGATCTGTCCTCAGCACTGGGCTCCTCTTCAGAAAACCAGCTTGCCTCAGTATTTGCCTATTTTGATGGCAGCCGGGAGACCGAAAACCTGGGTACACTGAACCTGTCTCTGAACGCGGGTATCGGCTTAAGCTACCGGGAGATGGCTCGTAATGTCGCTCTTTCTTCTGGTGTGAATGTCCATGAATCGAAAACCAACGAATCGCTGGTATTCGGCCAGGCCCGTATCTCCCGTCTCTTTGTTGATAGCGACAAAGCTCAGGTTACCGGTTACACCGGTTTACGCGTGCAATCCCTGAAAGGCGATGCATATACAGAAAACGGCTCATCGGACACCGCGCTGTCCGTTGCTTCAAACACCCAGACCTCCGGGCAACTGGAGCTTGGCGCCTTAGTTAGTCTGACCAATTCCGATACAGTCAGCTGGAACCTTGATGCTGGCCTGTATTCAGAGCTGATCAGCGATAATAAAACCCTCGATCGGGACGTAACTCTCGGGGCGGCCAACTGGACAGTACAAGGCACTGACACCGGCGATATCGGCGCTAAGATTGCAGCACACGGCAACTGGGCAGTGAAAGATAACATTACTGGTTTTGTAAACCTGTCCATCACAGGAACCGGTCACCGCTCAGAGGGACAGGCAAGCCTGGGAATCAGTGTAGACCTGTAAATAGTCAATTTGCGAATGCCCAACGGGCATTCGCAACAGGCTAAGCCTGAACCTGACTATAAATAACGTGTGCCTGAAACAACTTCATGAAAATATTCAGAGCAATATTCTCATGAGAAAATTGACCAAAATTACGCTTTAATTACTTATTAACAGTGCTGGCGTTCTTGTCAGAGGACTTGCGTCAGCTTCAACAGAAACTATCAGCCTTCCTGGTAGTTTCACTGGAACAACCACCACCTTCCTGAATGTCTACAACACGTCCACACCGATAACATCTGACAGCGTCAGCAGCTCAACAGATAGCATAGTGTGACCGGCAGCGGTGACATACAACTCACCACAGCAACAGGCCTGAACGCGATTACAGGCGACCCTGCCATTGATTGGACCAGCGGCACTGCTACTCAAATCTCTGTTATTGCCACAGATTTACCCATCTACGTCATTGCTCTACGAACGTAGTAAGTCCATCAACTCAGGGCACTCTGATTCCATTCAGTTGAAGTTGTCCATTCCATACTAAGAACAAGTCAGATCAAAAAAGGGACATAGCTTTGGCTATGTCCCTTTTTTATTTTCACTATCAGGCATTAGGCTCATACTAAGATAACAGCATGGAGTATCTGATTTACCGCGCATTGATTACAAACCAAAGCAAGGGGTTGCCAGGACGGTCACAAATCACACAATGACGACCAGTTACTCAGGAATCGCGTTCAGTCGTATAAAACTCGGGAAATAGTGCATTATCCTATGGATACTGTGGGTATCCGACAACTGATAACCCTGATCAGTAAAAATCCACAACAGTCCCGACACTATTGGCGGACAACCGTTTCCTGTTCGTCGATAAAACTGAGTAAGGCATCCCACTGCAGGGGACGCGACAGATAATAACCCTGCACCCAGTCACACCCTATCTCCTGCAGGTATTCAAGCTGCTCTTTTGTCTCAACCCCTTCAGCAACAACTCTCAGCCCATAAAGTTCGGCCAGATCCTCAATGATTCTGACCATCTTATGTCGCGCCACATCGACTGAAAACAGGTCATTAACAAATGATCGGTCAATTTTAAGACAGTCCGCAGGGTAGTTTATTAGCTGGCTGAAGGCGGTAAAGCCCGTACCAAAATCATCCAGCGCCAGTGAGATACCAATATCCCTGAGTTCATTCAGTATCGCCCTGCTCTTAATATCGTCCAGCACAAACGCAGTTTCGGTAATCTCAAACTCAATCAGCGAAGGCGTGACACCATGCGTATCGATAAGTTGTTTCACCTGAACAGGAAACAACTCATTGTGCAGTTCCACACCGGAAATGTTGATACAAAACTTACCACTGAAACCGGTTGTAGCCTGAAGCTCAACCAGCCGGGCCATCGCATTATCAATCACCCACAGGTCGATCTCTTTAATCAGACGGGTTTTCTCTGCAATAGGAATAAAGCGATCCGGGCCAATGCCAAGGCGTTGCAAATTTTCCGCTCGCAGAAGCACTTCCAGCCCCACAATTTCGAGTGTCTGGCAGTCGAACATTGGCATATAAACCAGGGAAAAATAATTGTGCTGCAGAGAAGCCCTCAGGGAGTTTTCAATCACTGCCTGATCCCTCAGCTCCCGGGCCTGCTCATCGGAAAAATACTCTACGCGATTCCGTCCATTACCTTTTGCCTGATACATTGCCAGGTCTGCGCAATGAATCAGTTCTTCCGCGGTGGAGGCATTTTCGGGATATAAGGCGATG
The DNA here is from genome assembly GCA_018223185.1 of Oceanospirillales bacterium. Taxonomy (GTDB): domain Bacteria; phylum Pseudomonadota; class Gammaproteobacteria; order Pseudomonadales; family Balneatricaceae; genus Amphritea. The sequence continues at coordinate 18,420 of JAAEYW010000025.1, forward strand.
CCGACACTGGCATATACTGAATGACTGATACCCTCCACAGGCAGCCCACTGTCAAACAACTGCAGGATTTTCAGAGCCACCTCTCTGGCTCTGTCAGAGTGGTGCGGGTCCTTCACCACAACCACAAACTCATCACCCGCCATCCGGCCCAGCTCAACCTGAAAAGACTGATTGAACTCCTCAGCCAGTTGGCGGAGTCTGTCGCTAAAGACTTTTAATAACTTATCCCCCATATCGTGGCCATAGTTATCATTCACCTTTTTAAAGTTATCGAGATCGATATATAGCAAGCCGATATGCTCGCCTTTCTTTTTTGCTTTTAGCAATAATGAGTCAAGGCGATTTTTTACATTCCAGCGATTTGGCAAACCGGTGAGCCGGTCAAAGAAAGCCATTTTATGCATATCAGCATTATGCATCTGACTCAGCATCGTTTGGGCGCGCTCTTCGGAGTGAAGCGTTGCCAGACAGATAAGATAGAGAGCGATCAGGGTAAACTCAATGCGCAGCGCTTCCGTCAGCGAATAGCTGGTCAGCAAAATTCCTGACAACGGCGTTAAAAGAAGCGCACCACAGACAACCAGAAAAAAACCGTACAAAAATACCGCAGACCAGAACCGGTTAATAAAAATATTGATCGCCAGAACAGGATAGATCCAGAAGACCCCGGTATTTTCACGCCCACCGGTAATCAGAAGCATCAGAGACAAAACAACGCAGATAGTATTGATGCTTATGACCGCGAACTTAATGTTGTTATCGCGAAACAGAAGAAACAGGGCGAGATAACCGACTGTCATACACCCTAGCAGGACCGTACTCAGCAGATAGAGATGATCAGCCACCGTCAACGCGCCGAAAACCAGCAGAAAGGTAGTGCCTATAGCCAGCAGTAATTTACATAAGAGAATATATCGGCCTCTTCGGACAGACTCGATCTCATCACTGCTTTTAGTGCTATATGTCATCTAAATAATCCACATTACTTAACGCAGACAGTAATATTTATACCCATGTGGCCAGCCAGCCCTCAGACACCAGAGCAGACGCTATAGAATGCTCTGTGATTTCTACTATGAATGCTGTAACTATATCGGAACATTTAACGAATAACAGGCAAACATGACGCCCAACCGTCTCATTATGGTGAACATCGCACACACATTACTACTCTGCACCAGAGCCCTTTTCAGCGACGTGAAGCTTATCAATATAGACCTGCATTGAGGCCAGATTCAGCTGGTCTACCTGACTCTGAATCTGCAGTTTAACATTCGCTTTTGCCTCGGTGGAGTAGAGCCTGTAGAGGACAACGTTAACTCCCAGCGATATTACAAACAGCAGCACCATAACGATAACGGCATCCAGATTCAGCTCGAACTTTTTCAACTTACAATCTCCCGATAACCAACACTTAAAACCCGTAAGCCGACAGTAACACAGGGATTATCGCCGGATATATTGGTTCAGTCATTTTTTTATTCCCCGGGTTTACGGGCTGGAATTTTCAGGACACATTAATGAGTTATCTTTGCAAAAAAAAACGACCCTCAGATAGGATCGTTTTATCGGTTTCACAGTGAAAAATGAACCTCCGGAAACGTCTACCTCATAACGAAAGGATTACTCATCGGCTCAGATGAGGTATTGATCCACGTGGTTTTGGTTCTGACATAATCAAGCACGGCCTGTATACCTGCTTCCCGGCCATAACCCGACTGATTAATACCACCGAAAGGCGCGATAGGTGAAGTGACCCGATAAGTGTTCACCCAGCAGATACCAGACTGAATTTTGCTCGACACACGATGCGCTCTGGCAATGTTCTGAGTAAATACACCCGATCCCAAACCATAAACACTGTCGTTTGCCATGGCTATTGCTTCATCTTCCGTATCAAACGCAACAACCGACATAACCGGTCCAAACATTTCAGTTTTGAGGGTTTCAATCTGATCGTTCGGGCATTCAACCATCGTTGGTTCAAAATAGTGTTCAGAGCCATATTGTGGCGCACGCTTTCCGCCAAACCGTATATTGGCTCCCTGCTCAATCGCTTTAGCCAGCGTAGCTTCAATACACTCCACCTGAGCCAGTGTGCATAAAGGCCCGATATGAGTATCGCTGGATTGAGGATCTCCAATAATAATCCGCTTCGCCTTTTCTTCTATTTTAGTCTTTAACTCTTCCAGAATTGAGCGCTGGATAAAGGCACGTGAACCTGCAACACAGGATTGCCCCGATGCGCCGAAGTTACCGGCAATAAGGCCATTAGCCGCACTTTCTAAATCAGCATCTTCAAAGACGATAATAGGCGACTTACCCCCTAATTCTAGTGAGGTAACTGCGAAATTTTCAGCGGTATTGCGGATAACATGCTTAGCGGTTTCCGGCCCTCCGGTGAATGCAAGGCGATCAATATCCGGGTGTGAGGTCAGAGGAATGGCGCAATTAGGTGCATCACCGGTGATAATAGATACCACACCATCTGGAAAACCCGCTTCCTGAATTAATTTCCCAAGCTCAAACATGGGCGCCGGGGCTAATTCAGATGCTTTTAACACCACCGTACAGCCTGCAGCCAATGCGGGGCCCAGCTTGGAAGCGGTAAGGAACATCTGCGCATTCCAGGGCACAACGGCGGCAACCACGCCAATTGGGACAGGTGTAGTAAAGACATGCATGTCCGGCTTATCAATCGGTAACGTCGCGCCTTCAATCTTGTCAGCAAGGCCGGCATAGTAGCGATAATAGCTGGCAACATAACGAGACTGGCTAACGGTTTCTGCTGCCAGTTTTCCACTATCCGTGGTTTCAACTTCTCCCAGTTTTTGAGCATTCTGCTCGACCAGATCAGCTAATCGATAGAGCAACGCTCCGCGTTGAGTTGCATTCATGCTTGCCCAGGGGCCGGCATTCAGGTTGCGTCTGGCAGCTTTAACTGCCCGATCAACATCATTTTTGTTAGCACAGGCAAAGGTTGCCCATTCAACCCCGTTAGCAGGATTACAACTGTGCATAATCTGTTTGTCAGCACCGTCGACCCATGCTCCGTCAATCAGCAACTGGTAATGAGGCAGGTTATTATTAATCATTACTTTTCTCGTCAATTCATTAGCTAAATGCAGGCATTACTTCATCAATAAAGCGCGCAAGAGAGGTTTCTTTTTGCGCACGGCTCATGCCTGAATCAGACCAGTAAGAAAACTCGTCGTAACCCAAATCCTGATAATATTTTAAGCGGTCGATTATTTGCTTCGACGTACCTATCATCAGATCTTTTCGTATTTGCTCAGCGGAATAAAAAGGATGTGCATCGATCTCTTCCTGACTCAGACGTTTAATCAGCCCCTGATCGATGGTACGTTCATTCTTAAACCAGGCACCAAAATAGCAGTAAAACTCGTTCAGCTGTTTAGCCGCACGGGTCAGCTCCGCTTCATCTTTTCCAACATAGGCATGCTGTAAAATCATGATTTTAGGGCGCTTATCATAGGTTTCGCAGGCCTGATTGAATTTACTGATCAGGCTTTCCACTTCATCCAGCCCCTGCCACAACGGCGTTACCTGAACATTACAGTCATTCTCAACAGCAAACTCATGACTGTTGATATCCCTTGCTGCCACCCAGATAGGCGGGCCTTTCTCGGATAAAGGCTTAGGCGAAGAGGTCGTTTTAGGGAAGTTATAATATTTACTTTCCTGAGTGTGATTACCTTTCCATAAACCTTTGATTGCCGGAACCATTTCCCGCAGGCGCTCGCCCGCTTCCCATGCATCCATACCGCCTTGCATCATGCGTTCATACTCGAATGAGTATGCGCCGCGCGCGATACCAAGCTCTAAACGCCCCTGAGTGATAATATCCGTCATGGCGGCTTCGCCAGCCAGCTTAATAGGATTCCAGAATGGGGCGACGACCGTACCTGTACCCAACCGGATGTTCTTAGTCCGGTGTGCTAAATCAATCAGGTTCAGGAACGGGTTCGGGGCAATGGTAAAGTCCATGCCATGGTGCTCACCAGTCCAAACAGTACACATGCCGCCATTATCTGCCATCTCACTCAGCGACAGAAATTCTTCGTATAGTTCGCTTTGGGTCTGTTCATCATTGACCCTTTCCATATGTGCAAATAGAGAAAACTTCATCACATACCTCCTGATCTGATTAGTGGATATTACCGATTGTGTTATCACCAACATACAAACGAAACACGCCGTTTTGCTTCTCAAGTACAAAGCGTTGCAACATGCTTTGTATATCTGATGAAACAAAATTCAGATCGGCTATTTGATCTATATCGATATAATCGCCCAGCTCATTCGTCTTATCATTGTTAGCAATAGCACGGTAATATGTGGTGAACTTATGCGCGTCCAGATTTTCGTAGACGGAGTAGACTGAACCCACTTCACAATCTAACCCCTGAGCATCCAGAAATTGGCGAATAGCCTTTTGTGAGCCCTGATCGGAGCTAATATCAATATGCGGTAAGGTATAACCTTGCTCAGTAGGAACTAGTAACACTTTGTTTTCGAACTCAATAATACTGCCTACAACACCGTTGTGAGAGTGGGTAAGTTCTTCAGCGCGATGCTCCATACCTAAACTGAAGTAACCCCCTTTAGCATATCCCAACCCCAGCTTTTCATTGGTTGCAAAGTGATTAACCTGGCCCACCAGCAGAATATGATCTCCTGCGGAGATATTGTTATATGTTGAGCAAGAAAAATGCGCCACTGAACCTTCGATTATTGGACAGCCATTTTCATCACTGTGCCAGCGAATACCTTCAAAGCGGTCACCTTTAGCACTGGCGAACGTGTTCGAAACATCCTGCTGATCTTCAGCAAGAATATTCACCGCAAAGTGCTTGCAGCTATTAAAAATATCAAAACTCGACAGATTATTAGACGGGCACACCAACAACAGCGGTGGATCAACAGAAACGGACGTAAATGAATTAGCGGTAAATCCGACTTTCTCACCTGAGTCGCTTACTGCAGTCACTACGGTCACGCCAGTCATGAACGAACCAAACGCATTACGTAGCTCTCGGGTATCAATAGTGGTCATGCTTGACTCCTTATTTGTGTGCCGCATTGCTGTACAAATTCGGCTAGTAATCGATTAATCTCATCAGGATGGGTCATTTGGACCATGTGACGCGAATTCTCTATCACGGCATAACGACCATACGGACAAAGTGTCGCCATACGCTCGGACATTTGCCCCGATGAATTGGTATCGCCATCCCCGGTAATGAAGATCGCAGGTATTTGCAGCGTCATTAACGCATCATCTTCAGGACCGTCATTCTGGCTGAATATCTGATAAGCCCGGGCATAACCTGTTACGGGAGCGGCAAGCAGCCATTGCTCGCACAGATCTGCCATCTGTTTTTCCAGGCCCTGAGGGTTCTGATTAAACCAACGAATAATGGGTGTAGTCACATTATCCAGAGCAGTCGAGTTCAGCATATCAAGGGCGCGTTGTTGCACCGCCTGTTTTGCCTGAGGCGATCGTCGATAAACCGAATTTAGCGCCGCGACTCCGACACAAAGTTCGCTGTAACGAATCGCAAAGTTCAGTGCAATCATCGACCCCATTGAGTGCCCCATCATGATAACGGGCGCCTGAATTTCTCTATTTATCCAGTCGGCGATAACATCAACATACTCATCTAAGCCCGCATCATCCTTAACAAGCAGATCACTTTCTCCATGACCCGGCATATCAATGGCATACACTGTGTGGTGCTGACTAAGCACTGGCTCCTGATTGAGCCAGGCTTCTGCGCGCAGTCCTACACCATGTATCAACACAACAGGAGAGCCGGAACCAGACTTGAAATAAGCAAGTCCGTTATCTGACTTATACCGCTGCCGGGTTTTCAACATCATGCCCTAGCTCCTTCAGTTCCTGATATCGGTCACCTATCCGATGGTGAGGACGACCTCCGGTTGCCCCCCCTAATACCACAACAACCTCATCAGGACCCGGTGCATCAGAGATATTGAACTGCAACGTAAGGTAATGAGATCGACGGCCACCATCATTCTTATCCATCATCGGAATCATAATAGGTGCACTCGCCGGGCCGCGGGTATTAGTGAAAGACAGGAAAGACTTGGCTTGCACCGCTTCACGGAAGATATTCCCGAAGTGGAGGGTATGAATTAATGCTGAAGCGTGTTCTATCTCTCCATTCATCCCAACGACAGCAGCTTTACCGAAAGCCTCAATATTCAGCGCTCCACCAGCCATTTCACTAATTTTATCCGTCAGGATCTGACCTAAAACAGGACCGTAAGCCAGGACCTCTGGCCGCAAGTCCTCTACATACCGTCCTGCCCACGGATTTTTAATCACCGCCGCTACCGCAAACATACGTACGGGGGTTTGTGCTTCTTTAAAACCCTCAATAAAGGTTTCTTCTTCAAAACTGACGATTTTTCTAATTTCAGGCTTCATTTCATACTCACTCAGAGAAACAAGATCGTTTATTGTATTATGGTATACAATCATATAACCTTACGGCATGCAACAAAACATTCGAATTTATAGTAATCTTGGTTCCTTAGTGCTCACCCTTATATAGAGAGCCTTTACCAGCATAAACAATGGAATCATGAGCAATATGTTAAAGGTAGATAGACCAAAAACTCTGAAAGAAAATGCTTTAGAGTCATTGCGGGATGCGATTACGAGTGATGTTTTCAAGCCAGGAGAGCGCCTGGTTGAACGGAACCTATGCGAAAGTATGGGAGTGAGCCGTACTGTTGTTCGTGAGTGCATCAGACACTTAGAAAGCGAACGACTGATTGTCGGTATTCCTAATGCGGGTTTTGTAGTCGCCACTATCAGCGGTGACGAAGTAAAAGAGATTTATGATATTCGTATTATGCTCGAGTGCTCTGCCGTACGAAGTTGTGCTTTGAATGCTGATGAAGCGGTCGTTAAAGAGTTACATCAGTTACGTGAAAAAATTGCTAACTGCCTGCAGAACGAAGACATCATGCAGGCACTGAAACTGACAACTGCGTTCTACAAATTAATTTTCACGACCGGAGGAAAGCATGTCGCCTGGGATTTAGTTGAGCGACTAAATGCCCGCATTTCGAGGCTCCGTGCGCTGACGCTGAGTTCAGCAGGCCGAAAAACCAAAGGGCCTGACAACTTATTAAACATCATTAATGCGATCGAACAAAAAGACACTGATCGTGCCGAAGAAATTTGCAAAAAGCATCTTACTGAGGCTGCTGAGATCGCATCTAAGTTAACATAACGGTAGGTACATAATGGATAAAGCTCTGTTTGAATTAGGTTTAAATAAACGTAAAGCCACCTTAGGTGAAGATTATGTCACTGACAATCTGGCTAAGGCAGATGCTTTTAATTTACCTTTTCAGGAAGCGATGACCGAGTGGTGTTGGGGATTTGGCTGGGGCGACGATACTATCGACATGAAAACCCGGTCATTAATGAACCTCACCATGATTGCTGCACTTGGCAAGATGCATGAATGGGAGTTACATCTTCGGGGAGCGATTACTAACGGCGTTAGTATCGAGGAAATCCGATCAGCTATACATGCTATCGCTATTTATTGTGGCGTCCCACAGGGCGTTGAGTGCTTCAGAATCGCCAGAAACGTTCTGGAAGAACTCGAACTTTTATAATATTCGGCTGTTGATGGCGCGACTTACCTTCTCAGGATATACGCGGGCCTGATCAGACAGCATCAATCTTTATCAACACGACCGGGGCAGAACTATGCACTGCCCCTCAGCTTTCTGCTGCCTGAAAAACTTGAATCATTTAATCCACGGCGTTGTTAACCCCAAAAGGGACGGCCGTTTATCCTTATTAACTGTTAACGAGCAGAGTAAAATTCATGTCAATTTCCAATTTGAAAGATCCCTCATTATTAAAAAATCAGTCATACATCAACGGCCAGTGGACAGATGCAGACTCGGGAAGAACATTTGATGTGATTGATCCCGCAAATGGAGAGGTTCTGGCTCAGGTGGCAGACCTGAGCGTAATAGAAACAGGCCGAGCAATTGAAGCGGCTGATCAGGCAATGCAAACCTGGAAAAAGCAAACAGCTAAAGACCGCTCAGTTTTATTAAGAAAGTGGTTTGATTTAATAATGGCCAATCAGGATGACCTGGCAATTATTATGACCGCTGAGCAGGGTAAAGTACTGGAAGAGTCTAAAGGTGAAATAGCGTACGGCGCATCATTCGTTGAATGGTTCGCCGAAGAGGCAAAACGTATCTATGGTGACGTCATTCCAAACACCACCCGAGATCGCCGCTCAATCGTTATTAAGCAACCGATCGGTGTTGTAGCAGCGGTGACGCCCTGGAACTTCCCTAACGCAATGATTACACGTAAGGCCGCACCCGCATTAGCGGCAGGCTGTGCAATCGTTATAAAGCCCGCAGCTGAAACACCACTCTCTGCACTGGCTTTAGCTGAGCTGGCCGACCGTGCAGGTCTTCCTGCGGGTTTGTTTAATGTCGTTGTCGGAACGGCTGCGCCTGAAATTGGTGCAGAACTGACATCAAATCCGATTATAAAGAAGTTCACTTTTACGGGGTCTACCCCGGTCGGCAAGCTACTTATGCAGCAATGCGCTCAAACCGTTAAACGAACATCTATGGAACTAGGCGGCAATGCCCCGGTGCTAGTCTTCAGTGATGCTGACCTGGATAAAGCGGTGGCCGGTGCTATTGCAGCTAAGTACCGTAACGCGGGTCAAACCTGTATATGTGCCAATCGCATAATAGTTCAGGATACTATTTATGATGCATTCGTTGAAAAGTTCACTGCAAAAGTGAAGGAGTTCACGTTAGGTAATGGCTTTGATAAAACCGCAACGTTAGGCCCTCTGATCACAGCTAAAGCCGCAGCAAATGTTCATTCACTTGTCGTCGATGCTCAAGCAAAAGGGGCCCGTGTAACCACAGGGGGAAAGATTGACCCTCTGGGTAACACATTCTATCAGCCAACCGTACTATCTGATCTCAGCAATGATATGCGAATCGCCAGGGAAGAAATTTTTGGGCCTGTGGCTCCTATCTTCAGGTTCAGTACAGAAGAGGAAGCCGTAACGATGGCTAATGATACGGAGTTCGGTCTGGCGTCCTATCTGTTTACCAAAGATATGTCACGCGTCTGGCGTGTTGCTGAAGCGATTGACTACGGCATGGTGGGAATCAATGAAGTCGCAATCAGCTCTGAGGTGATTCCTTTTGGTGGCGTTAAAGAGTCAGGCCAGGGACGTGAAGGGTCGAAATATGGAATGGATGACTATCTGGAGATTAAATACATTTGTATAGGTGATATCTGACGATTGCCTGATTAACCGTTTCAAACTGAAACGGTTAATCAGGGTACACATTAGCTCAGAATACTCCATGATCCATCCGGGCATGCAGTGACAATATTGAATAGCTCTGACATATCGGCCAGAGCTATTTCATCGCTTAGGCCTGAACATCACCATGCAGGTGAGAAATTACTCAGCATAAGCGCCCCTCCTGAAACTATTTCTTACGGCCCAGCCTGAAACTAAAATAATCAATAAAAACATAACCTTATAAGCAAAACTATAGCCCGTCCTCTTTTTTATCCCGTTGTATTCACTTTTCTATTGTTTGGAATATAATTTGATCGCATATTTGTATTATGGTATACCATAATACAGTGAGAGCAAGTTGCACGGGTTTGCTGCTGTTTCCCGGTCTGACCGGAAAGGCGACAAACATCTACTAATAAAATAAAGAAGGGAATATGCGATATGCAGCCCAATAAAATAATAGCCTCGAAGGGCTTTTTCCACGGGGTACATCCCGGGATGGGGATTGCCTCCAAAGCAATGGTTTTAGCCTTTGTTCTTTTTACAATTATCAATGTGGACTTCGCTAACGGGATATACAGCGATATAAAAACCTGGATTCAAACAACCCTGAACTGGTACTACGTTACCGTTGTTAGCCTTGTTTTATTCTTCTCCATCTGGGTAGCCTTCAGTCGCTTCGGCAATTTACGCCTGGGTAAAGATGATGAAAAACCCGAGTTTGGCTTCATGACCTGGTTTTCGATGCTTTTCAGTTGCGCCATTGGTACCGGCATTCTCTTCTGGAGTATTGCAGAACCTATTTTCCACTTTCAGGGCAACCCATTTATCGAGATGGCAGGTATAGCGTCAGGTACTGCCGAAGCCGCCCAGATGGCTATGCGAATCACCCTGTTTCACTGGGGCCTTCATGGCTGGGCTATCTATATAATTGTTGGCCTGATACTGGCGTATTTCGCCTATCGCCGGGGATTACCCCTCACCATTCGTTCGGCACTTTACCCTCTTCTGGGTGACCGTATATATGGGCCTATCGGCCATGCCGTAGATCTTTTAGCTATATTCAGTACGCTGTTCGGTACTGCGACCACGCTGGGCCTGGGTGTATCCCAAATGAATGCTGGTTTGAACTACCTGTTTGGTATAGAGATATCGACTACAACACAGGTGATCCTGATTGCGATCATATCTGTTGTCGGGACATTATCAGCGGTATCCGGAGTCGAAAAAGGCATTAAGTTCCTCAGCATCTGGAACATCCGGATCAGTGCCATTCTGATTCTCTTCTTCCTTCTGGCCGGGCCGACTGTATTCCTGTTAGGTATGTTTGTTACCAGCGTTGGTGATTACATGTGGAACCTGATCCCTATGGGGTTCTGGACCGATCCAAATCCACAAGGCCAGTGGCAGGGATGGTGGACTATATTTTACTGGGGATGGTGGTTGTCCTGGGGCCCTCTGGTTGGCATGTTCATCGCGCGTATTTCCCGAGGCCGGACTATCCGTCAGTTCTTATTAACCGCATTAATTATTCCGCCATTGGGTGGATTCCTGTGGATCGTAATCTTCGGTGGTACTGCGCTACATATGGAACTATATGGAGCAGGAGGTATTGTAGAGGCGGTTAATAGCGACATGACAATGGCGCTCTATAAGACGATTGAAGGTCTGGGAGTCGATTCACTGACCTGGCCAATGTCGGCACTTGCCACCTTCATGATAATCACCTGGTTTGTCACTTCAGCTGACTCCGGTACTTTAGTTATCTGCACCATTCTGTCCGTGGGCGATAGAAATCCACCGCAGCGCTTTCGAATTATATGGGGCATGGGTCTAGGTGCTGTTGCGGCGGTTCTGCTGATGGCCGGTGGCCTTAAAGCTCTGCAGACCGCTTCCATCGCGGCAGCACTGCCCTTCTCCGTGGTGCTTCTGTTTATGTGTGTTGCATTGGTGAAAGGACTCAACGATGAAGCTAATGGCGTGGTTTACAGCACAACGCCACGCCAACCTGAAACAGAAACAGAAACAAACGAAGCGTTACTGCCGGTAGAGGTTAAGGTCTCATCCTGATCTGAATGTCAGCATGAACAGCTCCATTAGCACTAAGGAGCTGTTCACTTTCCAGAGAGTGGCTCACTTTGGTCACCTTTAGCGGTCATAACGGCCGCTTTTTTTATTTCTGGACAATAACAACGCTAAGCCAAAATCCTTGTCTCTCTCTTCGGGCAACCAGCCAGAATCCGGACCTGGTTTTTAATAGATGAATAATTATCGCTGTTTTCTATATTGGGCAGGGCTGACGCCAAACTGCTCCCGGAACATGTAGATAAATGGGGATGGTGAGCTGTAACCAAGCTCTAATGCGATCGCCGTGATGCTCTGCCCCGTGTTTAACAGTTCGATTGCCTGCATCAGCCGTAACTGCAGCCGCCACTGCTTCAGTGACATTCCGGTTTCCCGGCGAAAACGACGATCCAGGGTCCGTGGCGATACCGCCAGACCATCAGCCAGTTGTTCTGACGTTTCACTACTGTCTGACTGTTGATAAAGCCGGGTACACAGGGTAATCAGATCGTCACTGACAGGCCATGGCAGGTATCGGTCCTTCCGCTCGAGACGACTCAGAGTCTGCAACAACAACTGCACCAGATCATTCTCATAGCCCTGTACCGGATATTCGACGTCAAACTCTGCAGCCGTCAGTATCAGCTCCCGGAACAACGGTGATATCTGAAGCACAGCCGCCCTTTCTGCAGCCATCCCCTGATAACCAGGATCAAGATAGAGGCTTTTCAAATCTGCACCATATTCAGTAAACACGCTGTGCTGGCAACCCCGGGGCAACCAGATCGCCTGCTCCGGAGGAATAAAATAACGTTCGCCAACAAGGTCGACCACCAACACTCCGGAAACCGCGTATAACAACTGATGCCAGTCATGCTGATGTGGCGGAAAAAAATGCCCCGCTGGCATCGTTTGCTGACGCACATATAGCTCCCGGGGCAAGGACTGCATCTGCAAAAGGCTGAGTTCGCGGGCGGCGTCAGTTGTCATGATGCTCAAATCTATCTTTGTCTTATTTTAGATATATTCTGTCATTTTATAGAAAGATAACAAACACATTATTCGTTAACCTGTAGACATTCACCCGCCTGAGAAATAAACATGCCTGAAATCAGTAAATTCCGCATGCTGCTCACCTGTGTTTTAGGAATAGTCGCAACCATCGGTATCGCCCGCTTTGCCTATACCCCGATGATTCCGGAAATGGCCCGGGGAACCGGTCTGAGTGAATCGGTCGCGGGATATCTCGCTGCGGCCAACTATGCAGGCTATCTCAGCGGCGCCCTGCTTATCTCTTTTATCCACAGCCTGGCGCTGAAAGCCCGCCTGTACAAAATAGGACTACTGACGGCGGTGCTGACCAGTATGGCGATGGCCCTCACGACTCTTGAGCCTCTCTGGTATCTGCTTCGTTATCTGTCGGGCCTGAGCAGTTCTGCAGGTATGCTGCTGGGTGGTGGCTTGCTGATGCACTGGTTAATGAAACGTAACCATAAAGCCGAACTGGGTATCTTTTTTTCAGGGCTGGGTATCGGCATCGTTATCACCGCAATTCTCGCCGTCATCATTAAAGATAATTTCACCTGGGACCAGCAGTGGCTGATTTATGGCGGAGTTACACTGTTATTGATCCTGCCTGTGTGGTTCTGGTTACCAGACTTCAGTACTGAACAGTCGCTGGCTAAACACAGTAAACAGCACATATCTTTGCCATCCAGTTTTATGCAGGTTCTGCAGCTGGCCTACTTCTGTGCCGGGGCCGGTTATGTGATCTCTGCTACCTTTCTGATCACCATTGCTGAAAATATTGACGCCCTGGCAGGACAAGGCTGGATGATCTGGCTGGTTGCCGGCCTGAGCTGCGCACCTGCCAGCGCGTTCTGGGATAAAATCGTCAATAACACCAGTCAGTGGCAGGCCCTGTTTGCCGCTTACCTGCTCAACGCTCTGAGTATTCTGATTCTGTTACTAAGCCATCAGTTAGTGGCCGTCATTATCAGTGCTCTGATCTATGGCGCCAGCTTTATCGGTATTGTCAGTATGATGTTGTCGATGGTCGGACGTCTGTTTCCGGATAACCCTTCAAAGCCGATGAGCCGGCTCACCTTCAGCTATGGTATTGCGCAGGTCATTGCGCCGGCCGTTGTCGGCCTGATGGCAGAATACTATGGCAACTTTGATAACGGCCTGATACTGACGCTGGTCGTTATGCTGACCGGCAGCGCTGCCCTGTTATTCGCTCAGCGAATAGAGCAACGGGCTGAATTAACAGCCACGATCCATCACAATGCTTAATCATCCGAACACCAAAAATATGAATTAAGTGACGGAATAAATTGACTCCGGCCCTTTTTATTCCGATGTTTAGATAATCGCTGAATGATCACTAAGGAGTCTGTTATGGCCACCGATGTCGAAATTGCTCTACAGTTCACTCCCCGGCCAGTTGCAGAGATCGCAGAGAAACTCGGGATCAGTCATGACTTTCTGAACCATTATGGCCGCGATATCGCCAAGGTCGATCTGCAGGCGCTCACCCATAACGGCCGCAAGCCCGGCAGACTGATTCTGGTTTCAGCCACCACACCCACGCCATCCGGAGAGGGGAAAACCACCACCACAATCGGCCTGGCGCAGGCGTTTTCACAACTGAATGAGTCCGTCTGCATGGCCTTGAGGGAACCCTCTCTGGGCCCCTGCCTGGGAATGAAAGGCGGAGCCACCGGTGGTGGCTATAGCCAGATCATGCCTGCGGACCGAATCAATCTGCACTTTACCGGTGATTTTCATGCAATCACCAGTGCCAATAACCTGCTTTCGGCCGCGCTCGACAACCATATCTACCATGGCAACGACCTGGGTATTGATCCACGGCAGATTGTCTGGCGCCGGGTCATGGATATGAATGATCGCAGCCTGCGTAAGATCGTTCTGGGCCTCGGCGGTAAAACACAAGGCACTCCCAGGGAGGGCGGCTTCGATATTACCGCGGCGTCTGAGGTCATGGCGATGCTCTGTCTGGCCGAAGATACAGATGACCTGAAGCGGCGCCTTGATCGCACCCTGATCGGTTATACCTATGCAGGCGAGCCTGTATATGCCGCACAGCTGAAGATTACCGGCGCGATGATGGCGCTACTGCGCGATGCCCTGCAACCCAACCTGGTACAAAGCCTGGAAGGCACTCCGGCCTTCGTTCATGGGGGACCGTTTGCCAATATCGCCCACGGCTGCAACAGCGTAATCGCGACCCGGATGGCGATGAAGTATGCCGACTGGGCAATCACAGAAGCGGGATTTGGTTTTGATCTGGGGGCGGAGAAGTTCTTCGATATTAAATGCCGGATTGCCAATCTGGACCCGGCTGCAGTGATTCTGGTGACCACCGTGCGAGCTCTGAAGATGCATGGAGGGAAACAGAAAAGCACGCTGGAGTCCGAAGACCTGACCGCCGTAAAGCTGGGGCTGGGCAATCTGGATAAACATATCGAGAGTGTCATTATCTTTAATAAACAGCCGGTAGTGGCGCTTAACCGCTTTGCCACCGACACCGATGCCGAGGTCGCTATAATTCGTGATCGCTGCACCGAGCTTGGCATTGCCTTCGCCGTAACCACTCACCATGCCGATGGCGGTAAAGGCGCGCTTGAACTGGCCCGTGCGGTCATCGCCTCAGCACAACAAAACAGGCCTTTCAAACCGTTGTATGACCTCGATCTGACCGTGCTGGAAAAAGTGCGGGCGGTTTGCAGGCAGATGTATGGTGCGGATGATGTCGCGTTCACAAAAGAGGCGGCAAAAGATCTTCAGCTTGTCGAACAACTGGGCCTGAGCCATCTGCCGGTCTGTATCGCTAAAGCGCCAAGCTCGCTTTCGGATGATCCGTTACTGCATGGCAGACCCCGGGACTTTGAAGTTACCGTCAGAGCGATTCAGATCAATTCCGGTGCTGGATTTCTGGTGATTCTGACCGGTGATATCCTGCGGATGCCAGGGCTGCCGAAAGAACCGGCGGCCAACCAGATGCGGTTACTCAAAAGTGGCGTAATCGAAGGGCTGGAATAACCAGAACAAAGGCCTGATAACGTCAAACTCTTCGGCATCCACCTCAGAAATACAGTAAAATAAGCGCTTTACTATAACTAAGTAACAACCGAGCGGCTTTTCCGCCGACTCATCTATTCCGGATTTTTTCAGATGATACGTGTTTCTAATATTAAACTGCCGCTTGATCATGATGACCAGGCCCTCACCGATGCTATCCTGAGCATGCTTGAAATCAGCGCTGATCAGTTAACCGCTGTTGAGATACGCCGCCGGGGTTATGATGCCCGTAAGAAGAACACCATCTTCCTGATCTATACCCTCGATGTCGACACCACCATTAACGAACAGCTGCTGGAAAAATTTGCCGGTAGTCAGTCGATTCGTCAAACACCGGATATGGAGTATAAGTATGTTGCTCAGGCACCTGCTGAACTTGAGGAACGGCCGCTGGTAATCGGCTTTGGCCCCTGCGGCATACTGGCCGGACTGGTGCTGGCTCAGATGGGTTATAAACCACTGATCATCGAGCGGGGCAAAGAGGTGCGCCAGCGAACCAAAGATACCTTCGGGTTCTGGCGGCAGAAAAAACTGAACACCGAGTCCAACGTGCAGTTTGGTGAGGGCGGCGCGGGGACGTTCTCCGACGGCAAGCTTTACACACAGATCAAAGACCCGAACCATTACAGCCGTAAAGTGCTGACCGAATTTGTCGAAGCCGGTGCGCCGGAAGAGATTATGTATGTCAGCAAACCCCATATCGGCACCTTCCGGCTGGTGTCCATGGTGGAAAAAATCCGCGTCAGAATTGTCGAACTGGGCGGAGAGATCCGCTTCAGCGCCCGGGTTGATGATCTGCTGATCGAAGAGGGACAGGTCACCGGCATTACCCTGTCCAGCGGTGAAACGATCCGCTCGAAACATGTCGCCCTGGCGATCGGTCACAGTGCCCGGGATACCTTCCAGATGCTCTTTGACAAAGGTGTCTATATGGAAGCCAAACCATTTTCAATCGGATTCAGAATAGAGCACGAACAGTCACTGATCGATCAGGCCCGTTTTGGAAAAAACGCAGGCCATCCTATTTTAGGCGCGGCGGATTACAAACTGGTGCATCACTGTAAAAGTGGTCGTTCGGTCTATAGCTTCTGTATGTGTCCGGGGGGCACTGTGGTTGCCGCCTCTTCCGAGGAGGGCCGGGTGGTTACCAACGGTATGAGCCAGTATTCACGTCAGGAACGCAACGCCAACAGCGCCATTGTGGTAGGTATCGATCCTTCTGACTATCCCGGTCACCCATTAGCCGGTGTGGATCTTCAGCGCCAGCTGGAGAGCAACGCCTATCTTATGGGCGGCGAGAACTACGATGCCCCGGCACAGAAAGTCGGTGACTTCCTCAAAGGTGCGGCTTCAGAGGAACTCGGTACCGTTCAGCCCTCATTTAAACCGGGTATAAAGTTAACCGATCTGGCAAAAGCCCTGCCGGATTTCTGTATCGAAGCGATTCGTGAAGCGATCCCCGAGTTTAATAAGAAGATCAAAGGCTTTGCAAAGGATGATGCACTGCTGACCGGTGTCGAGACACGCACCTCCTCGCCGGTCTCAATCAAGCGCGGCTACGATATGCAGAGCATTAATACCCGCGGTTTATACCCGGCGGGCGAAGGTGCAGGCTACGCAGGCGGTATTATGTCAGCGGCAATCGATGGTATTAAGATCGCCGAAGCGATCGCGATGAGCATCAATGAACAACACCACGTTTAAGGTGCATGAATCTCCGGTGAGTAGCTCTCGTTGCCTCTAACCGGAGGCTCTGCAAACAGCATCAAATTCTCATCAAAGCTGCACACGGGGCCTTCTGCATAAAAAGGTATAGCGTATTAATCACTGCGTTATACCTTTTATTCACTTTCCCTATTCATTCTTAACTTATAATACTGTTCAGACATCTGCCTTTTTATTCAGTTTTTCCCCAAATATGGTATGTTGTTTCAGATGCTTTTTTATCGTATGCGGCCGCACCAAAGGAAATAAAGCAGCCTATGACAAAATATTATACGACCGGACAGGCTGCCAAAATCTTAGGTGTGTGTATTCGCACCGTGCAGTTATGGGTTGAGGATGACCGCATAGAATCCTGGAAAACATCCGGGGGGCACCGGCGCTTATGCAGAGAATCGGTCCATGCCCACCTTAATTCAGAGCAGTTAAGCAATGCTTTAACCACCGATCCATCGCCACACACTCCAACCAAACAGTTCCTGATCGTCGATGACAGCAAAACGGATTCACGCCTGTTAATCCGTATCATCCTGACCATCTTTCCTGATGCCGATATTGCTGAAGCCGCTGATGGCTTTGAGGCCCTCATCCGCATAGGTAAAAAGCCTCCCGATATACTGATCACCGATCTGAATATGCCCAATATGAATGGCTTGCAGATGATTGAAGCGATCCATCAGCAACTGGGGGACGAAAAGCCCAACCTGATCATAACCACAGCCTACGATGCAGAAGAACTGAAGTCTCTGCCGCCCATTCCAACCTATGTCACTGGCGTATTTCACAAGCCATTGAATATAGACTTGCTGAGTGAGTGCCTCAGCCGACTAAAATAGCGACTCTCTCAATATAATTACCCTCTTAATCAGCCACATAGCTGTCCTGCCTCAATGTTTTTTTCATCAGTGACGTCACGCCATAACGGATAGCTTTACGCATTTGTCATACCAGAGTATCAATTAAACAAGTCGCCAAATTGAGACTTTCATTTATTTGATAATGAATTGATAGGTATTACTGTACGTCAACTCGCTCAATCTCTAAATGGCTGCCCGAATGATCAAAATTGAAGGCTGGACAGAATTATGAAACACAATCAGTTGTTGTTCATAGGTAACCTCCAGCGCCAGCCTGAGTACAATTTTATCAGGACACTCTGTCCCGGCATCAGTTTACTGCCCTGTACAGATCTGACTCAGCTGCCTGAATCGCTCGAAGCGTCAATCATTATCACCAGCGTTCGCTGGCTTGAGACGCTATCAAAATCTGACAGGGAACGCCTGACTCAAACCGCTCAAACGTGCTCACAATGGATAGGCATCAGTGACACCGGGCTTAAACGTGATGCAATGCTGCGCTGGTTAGAGTCCGGGGTAAACCATCTGCTGCCAGCAGAATTTGAACAACCTCTCTGCAGACTGCTGATCCATGACCAGCCCGCATCAGAGACGGCCCCGACGACTGTCGTTCTGATTGCAGAGTCGAAGCAGGCGACCAGAAAGTACGCAAAACTTCTACAAAAACACAACATTTACAGCATTGCAGTTACCAGAAACAGCAATATCGGTGCCTCATTGCATAACGCAACGTCAGATCTGATAGTCGCCATCGACGGGTTTGGCGTCAATCAGATCAAAATACTTAAATCCCAACCAAATGGTATTGCTGTACCGGTGATATGTCTGACTGACAACTCGCCGGATACAGTATCTCTTCCCGACTCTTATGCTCATATCCCTATTGCTCATGCAGAATCACTGCTACCAGGCACACTGAGAAAATTTCAGCAAGATAAAATACAACTGACAGATACGCCAGACAGCAAGTATTTAAACGCAATTCAGCGGCTAACCCAGGTTCTTGGCCAGCACGCCATTATCAGCACCGCTGACCGTGCCGGAAAAATCACCTACATTAATGACAACTTCCGCTGCCTCTCTGGATACACAGAGAGCGACCTGATTGGCCAGTCACACAGTGTTGTAAAATCAGGTCACCACCCAACTCAGTTTTATAAAGATCTGTGGCAAACACTCAGAAATGGCAAAGTCTGGCACGGAGTGATCTGCAACCGCAATAAATCGCAGCAGCTGTACTGGACTTATTCCCGCATACTTCCCCTACAAAGCAGTAACGGTAAGATAAGACAATATATTTGTATCAGTTCAGATATCACTTCAACGCTACATGATCAATTGCAGCGACAACAATTCGATCAGCTGGTAACAAACTATCAGGATCACACGGGGCTGGCCCCCTGGGTTCTGGATATCAAAAGACAGAAGATCTGCTGGTCAATGCTGGCCCCCGGTGTGCTTGGGGTGAAAAACGCAGACCTTCCGTTATCCAGTCGCCAGCTGCTGGACATGGTTCATCCAGATGATAGAACGCACATAAAAGAGGCGCTCAGAGCCGCTGTGACAAGCGGCTCTCAGTTCAACGCAGAGTTCAGAATAACGTCCGATCATGGCAGAGAGCGCTGGTTCTGCGCCAAAGGGTTGCCTATATGCGATAGCGATGGCAAGCCGATCCATATCCAGGGAATACTGGAAGATATACATGTTAAGAAGATAGCAGAGGAAAAGATTACCCGCAGCCTTAACCTGTTCCGTCAGATGTTTAACACCAGTGACTACTGCATGGCGGTTTCAGATCATCTTGGCACAATTGTGTTTATAAACCCTGCCTATACCCGGGTGATGGGTTATACCCCGGCCGAGGTCATTGGTAGGAACTGCAAAGATTTTCTCTGCAACGATGCGGTAATCGCTACCGAATTAATAGACATCCTGCTCAAAGAAAAAAAGAACTGGAAAGGCACAACCAGAAGACGGCGCAAAGATGGTTCAGAATTCATTTCGCTTAACCTGGCAGGTCCCATCCATAATGAGTCAGGCACTATTACCCATCTGTACACAACATTCACCGATATTACTCAGGAACTGAATAATCAGCAGGAACTGACTCGGGCAAAAGCGACCGCCGAAGAGGCTAACCGGGCCAAGTCAGAGTTCTTATCGCGGATGAGTCATGAGTTACGTACACCAATGAATGCGGTACTCGGCTTTGCACAGTTGTTACAGAAAAACCCTCAACTCCCCCCGGAGTTGCATCAGGATGTCAGGGAGATATTGAAGACCGGCAATCACCTGCTACAGCTAATCAATGATCTTCTCGATCTGTCTAAAATTGAATCCGGTCGGATCAGTCTGGTAAATGAACAGGTATCACTGAACCATCTTATCGCTGAATGCAAAGCACTGCTTCACCCCCTGGCGCAGACTCGTGATATCACTCTGCAATCTGAAAACATTCAGGAATACAGGTTATTCACTGATCAATTGCGCCTGAAGCAGGTAATTCTCAATCTGCTAACCAACGCGATCAACTATTCTCCTCCGGGTGAAGAGGTAAAAATCATCCCTTCAGCATCAGATAACGGCCGTGTCAGAGTCGAATTTATTGATAACGGACCTGGAATTCCAGCCTCACAGATTGATGAGTTGTTCATTCCGTTCAAACGCCTGGATCAAACCTCAGCGAAAGTGGAGGGTTCAGGTATCGGGTTGGCTATCAGCCTGGAACTGATCGAATTAATGGGCGGGCAGATCGGGGTTAGCAGCCAGCCGGGCACGGGGTCTGTCTTCTGGTTTGAGATTCCAGTTGATCCGGATCGGATCCAGGCCAGACAAAAACACACAGTCACACTTAATAGAAAAAATTGATACTCAATTTGAAATAAGATCTAAATTAAATGCGCTAAAGTTACTTAATCAGCCCTTTTCACAATCATCCCTTAACGAAGAGACGAATATAAAGCATTTACTCAGATCAAAATTTGATGAATTTGATAAAATTTAGTAGATATCAATAAAACCTTTCGTTATATTAATTCGCTCACTTTTTGTACGGCTATGAAGCTACGACTTCAGCCCGCTGATCTCAAACTAACAATAAAAACAGAGAATATTGATGAAAATCAACCATCCGGTTACGGATTATGAAGTGGCATATGACAAGAATCTGAATATCCTGTCGACCACTGATGCCAAAGGCTCTATAACCTACGTAAACCCGGACTTTATTAAGATAAGCGGTTTTGAGAGCAGTGAGCTGATTGGCAGAAATCACAATATTGTTCGGCATCCGGATATGCCTCCGGCAGCCTTCGGCGATCTCTGGTCTACGGTACAAACCGGCAGGTCCTGGATGGGAATAGTGAAAAATCGCTGCCAGAATGGTGACCACTATTGGGTAGATGCCTATGTAACACCTATCAGGCGCGACGGAAAAATAGCCGAATACCAGTCAGTCCGACGCAAACCCGACCCGGATTATGTAAAACGCGCAGAAAAGATCTATCCTCAACTGCTACAAAATAAAAGACCTCGACACATTATAAAAACACCCTCGTTACAAACCAGAATTCTTCTTAGCACCTATCTGCCACTCCTCTTTTCCCTCGCTATAAGCGCCTTTTTCTTCGAATTACCATCAACTCTGCTAACTATTTTTACCGCCGCACTTCTCATCTCTACTGCTCTCACCTGTATATTTTTTTCACCCCTACGCCAGCTATCGCGCCAGGCCAGAGAGACTGTTATCAACCCGGTTGCTCAGTATATTTACACAGGCCGAACAGATGATATTGGCCAGATTCAACTGGCTATTAAAATGCTCAGGGCTGAATCCAGCGCACTGGTCGGTCGTATTTCAGATTCAGCCAATACCCTGACCCAGGGCTCTTCAGAACTCAGCTCTGCGGTCAATCAGTCCGAGGTGGGTGTACGCCAGCAGTTTGCGGAAACCGATCAGGTGGCGGCAGCCGTTAACCAGATGTCAGCCAGTATTCAGGAGGTTGCAGCCAACGCGCAAAACAGCTCAGATTCCGCCGCTAATAGTTTGCTCGAAGTCTCGCAAGGCAAACGTGTTGTTAATGAAAGCATGCTGTCAATACAGGATCTTAAAGAGAATATTGAGCAGGCGGTCACCGTTATCGCTGATGTAGAGGCGAGCAGTAAGAATATCAATTCAATTCTCGATGTTATTGGTGGGATTGCGGAGCAGACCAACCTTCTGGCACTGAATGCGGCAATTGAAGCCGCCCGGGCAGGTGATGCCGGGCGCGGTTTTGCAGTCGTTGCCGATGAAGTGCGACTACTGGCAAACCGAACCCAGACCTCGACAGAAGAGATCCGCGAAATGATTGAAAAACTGCAAGACAGCGCCGGAAAAGCAGTTCTCACGATGGGTCAGGGACAGATCAAAACAGATACCTGTGTCAGTCAGAATGAGGTAACGGTAAAAGCGCTTGATGCCATCTACAGCGCGATTGAACAGATCAGCAACATGAACACTCAGATCGCTGTTGCTGTAGAGCAACAGGGCGTCGTAGCCGACGAGATCAATCGTAGCATCTTTAAGATCAGAGATATGTCCGAACAAAATCTTTCCGCGGTAGAGCAAACAGCGGTCACCAGTGGACAAATGTTCTCCGTTTCGCAAGGTTTCTCCGAACTTTCATCTCAGTTCTGGGCCAGACAATAAAAAATAACTTACTGGATATCTTTCTCTCTGCGGCAATAAGCATCTGAAAAGGAACTTCATATGAACCAGATAAGAATTCTCCGCCTGACACTGATTAGCTGCATACTGGTTATCGTATCGCTTATCTCTGTGCAGATTCAGCTTTCTCAACTCATCACACATTATTTACACCAGTTTCCTGGAGTTGACGTACTACACCTGGCTGACGTTATCCTCGGTTTACTGATAGCAGCCATTATATTGCTACTGTTCGCGCAGAGACAGGCACGACGCCTGTATCAAGGCAGCCTGAAACAAACACTCAACCATGCCCGCTACGCTCAGTTGCTGGACAAGCTCCCCTACGCCATTGCTGAGCTGGATTCTCAAAAGGTCATCCATCACAGCAACGATGCTTTCAGGCAGATATCGCAACGACAGGGATTACTCTCCATACAACAGCAGATAGAGCAGCTGTTTAATCAGCTTGAGCACAACAATTATCAGCAAAGCACGACCCTGCTACAGCGATTTCAGACCGGCGAAGCGCCAGTGATAAGCATTGAGTGGCAACTGCATCGCTCGGGTAATCACTTCTGCCTCTCGGGACGGAATATCACCCGACAACTGGCTGAGCAGGACAGGTTATCCATTTCTGAAAAAATTATTGAAAGTACACCGATAAGCGTATTGGTTACGGGCCCGGATAAACGGATTCAGTATACCAATCCAGCGTTCGAGCAGGTCACGGGATACAAAAGCCAGGAAGTTGAGGGGCATTTCCCCTCTATCCTCAGTTCGGGAAAACAGGGAAATGACTTCTATAAAAAAATGTACCAGACAATGGAAGACGAAGGTTGCTGGCAAGGAGAGATCTGGAACCGTAAGCGTAATGGCGATATCTACCTGGAATGGTTATCGATAACGGCCCTGAAAGATGAGTCGGGGAGAAATACGCACTATATCGGCATGTTCTCGGAGTTCACCGCACAGGAACTGGTCAAAGAGAAGCTGCGAACGCTGGCCTACTACGATGGCCTGACATCGCTGGCAAACCGGACACTGTTTAACGATCACCTGCAACACCTTATTCAGTGCAACAATACAAAGCAACTCTGCGTCATCTTCATTGATATTGACGGGTTCAAACGTATCAACGACACCCTGGGCCATCAGATAGGCGACCAGCTTCTGGTTGCCATTGCCAGCCGGATAAAAGAAACCTGCCGCGAAGCGGATACCGTTGCCCGCTGGGGTGGTGACGAGTTCATTATGGCGATTGAAGTCTCTGACAGCCACAGAGGGATCAGTACGTTCTGTACCAAGCACCTTCAGTCCCTGAAACAACCCTTCCTGATTAATGGCCGGGAGCTGAGTATAACCGCAAGTATGGGGGTCAGTATCTACGGAGATGATGCTAACAACACCTCTGAACTCATCCGTAATGCAGATATAGCGATGTTCCAGTCAAAGAAACTGGGAAAGAACCGCTTTGAAATATTCTCACCCGCACACCATCAGGAATTAATGGAAAGCATGGAGATCGAAAACCGTCTGCGTATCGCGATCAAAGATCATCTGATTGATGTTCACTTCCAGCCACAAGTCTGGCAGGACGCAAAGATATGTGGACTTGAAGCACTGGCCCGCTGGCATGACCCGGTGATTGGACAAGTGCCGCCTCAGAAGTTTATTCAGGTTGCTGAAGAGACCGGATTAATCAGCGAGCTAAGTCAGCTCATTTACCATGTTGCGCTGAAAAAATTTAAAACAATCCTGGCGCTTAATCCGGCACTGGGATTATCTGTAAACCTGTCTGCAACACAGCTGCAGGATGTCAACCTGGTCACAACGCTGAAGCAGGTGACAGATGCGCAAGGCATCAACCCCTCCAGCATTAAACTGGAAATTACTGAAGATATACTGATGTCTGATTTAGAACAGTCAATCCGCAATACTGGGCTGTTGAAAGAGATGGGATTTCAGATTGCGCTGGACGATTTTGGAACGGGTTATTCATCTCTCAGTTATCTGAAATATCTGGATATTGATGAAATCAAAATTGATCGGTCTTTTGTGCAGGACCTGCTCTCTTCAGAACGTAATAAAGCGATTATTCAGGCGATTGTAGCGATGAGTAAAGTACTTGATATCAATTGCGTAGTCGAAGGCGTCGAAACCGAAGAGCAGTTAAACAGACTGGTACAGATCGGCTGTAATAATTTTCAGGGGTACTATTTTTATAAACCAATGCCGTCAGATGAGATAAGCAAACTGTTCACTGACTAAGCCCGCAGGTTCGATTCAGAGCCGGGGCTGTACCCGGCTGCCATCACTCAGCTCTGCCGGGGGATAAAGCACCACCTGCTGGCCCTCTTCAAGCCCGCCCAGCAGCTCCGCGCTGATGCCGTTATTATGGCCAACCTCAACGGTCTTAAGGGCAGCTTTACCGGATTCGACCCGATAGACAGCCCACTTACTGCCACTGCGGATCAGCGCGCTGGAAGGCACGATAAGTGCGTCTGAAGCGGCCCAGACGACGATACGGGTCTCAACCCGGAAGCCATGTCCGAGGGCGGCCCGCCGGGCTTTATCACTGTCAAAGCGGATTGTGGTTTTCACCCGCTGCTCTTCAACACCCAGTGCTGAATACTTGGTAAACCCCCAGGGTTCAATTTTTTCAACAACGCCCTCAAGCGCCTGCGGACCACCCCAGTTTTCGATAATCACCCGGTTGCCGGCTTTTACCTTTACCGCATCGGTTGAAAGCAGTTCAACCACCACTTCCAGCTCTTCATTGATATCACCGATCTCCAGAATCGCCTGACCCGCAGGCAGCGTGGTTTCGCTCTCCTGCAATACCCGCAGAATACTACCGGAGTGGGGCGCCACTATATTGATCACACCGGAATCTGCCGCGCTGTTATCGGCCTGTCCGGGAACAAAGGTGATCAGCTGAGCGCGGGCGCTGGCGAGATCTGCCTGTCGCATGGAGATAGAGGCCTTTGCCATATCCAGTTGCGCACTGGCCACTCGCCACGCCTGTTTCGCCGTATCCAGAGCCGCATCACTGATCGCGCCACGCTGATGCAGAGCCGTGACTCGTTCAAAGTCGGTACGGGTCAGATCGGCATCGGCCAGCGCCTTGTTCAGCTGAGCCTGAGCCAGTCGCACGGCGGCTTCTGCGGAGGACACAACAGCACGGGCCTGCTCACGGCTGCGGCTATCCAGAGCAACAGGATTGGAGGGCAGCATCCGGGCAACGACGGTTTCGTCCTGAATTACCCGGTCCCCTGGCTCAACATCGATCCGCAGCAGCCTTCCGGTCACGGGTGTCGAGACCACGTAGGCGTCCTGCACCCGGGTTTTACCCTCATCGTCGATCGTTTCCAGCATCGCCCCCCGCTGCACCCTGCCAATATCCACCAGCAAAGGCCGGGGTATAAATGCCCAGACCAGCAGCAACAGCACAGTGACGACGCTTGCCAGCAACATCCAGTGACCTGACCGCTTTGATCCCATAATACCGTTACTCCCTCACTTTTAATGCCGAGACCAGATCGATCCGGTCGATATCCCGTTTCACCAGCCAGCCTGACAGCAGTGCTGCAACAATCACCGCCAGTGCCGCGATACCATAGCTTTGTGGTACAAAAACCGCTGAAACCCGGTAAAGATCGGTACTGAAGCCTTCCGATATGGCAAATACCAGAAAATAACCCAGCAACCCACCCAACGGCAGTGCCAGTAACGTAATAATACCCAGCTCGGCCAGCAGCACAAACGCAGCTTCGCCCCGGGTAAACCCTATCACCCGGAGACTGGCAAGATCCCGGGCGCGCTCGGCAAAGGCGATTCGTGCACTGTTATAGACTATCCCAAACGTTATCACACCGGCTATCGCAGCCATCAGATACCTTACAGCGCCGGCACTGCTATCGATCAGTTTCTGAAATGCCTCACGGGCATCCTGCTTCAGGCTGACACCGGCGATTGATGGCAGCGCTTTAATGCGGTGATAGATAGCAGCCTGCTTTGCGCTATCAATACGCAGATAAGCACCGGATACCCTGCCTGGCTCGCGCAGAACCCGGTTAAGGCTGTCGAGCGCCATATAGGCTGGCGCGCCTATCAGGGTTTCTGCCACCCCGGTCACCGGTATCTGCAACTGCGGCTGGCGCCCCTCCCGGACATCAACATCAAGAATATCACCGGTTTTCACCCTGAGGACATCGGCCAGCGCAGTGCCCAGCACAACCCCCTCGGTTCGCATCGGAATCATCTGCTGACGGTCATCCAGGGCACGGTTAAGCCGGGCATTAACCGGCAGTCCGATAATTGCACCACGATAGCGGTGCTGCCCATTACTGAACCTGACGGCCACAGTGCGCAGCGCCTCAACCTCGATAACCCCATCAATACTCTGCAACTCAAACACCACTTTATCAGATAGCGGCTCAACAAAACTCACCGACAGATCACTGCGATCAATCAGGTTAAAACTTAATTCCAGAGTCTGGTCAAAAGCACTCATCACATTCAGCATCGCCACCGCCAGAGACATCCCTGCGGCGATGCCCACCACTCCCCCGGCGGCTCTGCCGGGCTGACGTAACAACCGCCGGGCAACCATCCGTCCGGGCTGATCCAGCCAGCGTTTCAGAAATGAAGCCAGTAACAGAGAACGGCTGTAATCCGCCGGTGTCGGCGGCTCCATCGCAACGGCCGGGGTCAGACGAAAAACCGATTTCAGCACTAACACACCTCCGGCGGCTGCGGCCAGAATGCTCACCAGAATACCCACCAGAAAAGTCAGCGGATCAATCTGAAAAAGCAGAAACGGAAATTTATAATAGCTCTGATACACCTGCGCCAGACTGCGGCCGGAGAGCACCCCCAGAAAACAGCCGAGCAGTGCACCGCCCACGGCAATCACAGCAACAAACTTCAGATAGTGCAGAGTGATCTCAATGTCGCGGTAACCAAACGCTTTCAGCAGACCGATCTGGCTACGCTCTGCCCGGATCATTCTGGAGATAACGATATTAAGAAGAAACGCCGCCACCGCCAGAAATACCGGCGGCACAGTACGACTGGAGACCCTCAGCCCGTTGATCTCCTCTTCGATAAAACGGTTTGAAACATGATCGGCCAGCCCATAAGCTCCCAGCCCGCCGTAAGGTTGCAGCAGGTTATCGACCCGATCAAGGATCGCAGGCAACGAACTGTCTGCGGCAATGCCCAGCAACAGCTGGTTAAAAGCGCCTTTCATATCATAAACCGCTGCCAGCGCCGACTGACTCATCCAGATCACTGCAAACCGGGCATCATCGGGGACAAACTCTCCGGGAGCTGCGGAATAGAGAAACTCAGGCGCCTGCGCCAGACCCACAATCCGGAAGGTCCGGCGGGCACCATGCATCGTGGCGGACAACGGGTCACCGGGGCGCAGTCCGTGCGCTTTAGCGAAATCCTGTAACAGGATAATCTCATCCTCATGGGCTGGATCCGGCCGCCGCCCTGAGGTGAGATAGATATCATTCAGCCGGGCCTCCCCCTGATCCGGCAACGAAACCGCCTGAGCACTCAGTGGCAGCCGCTGACCAGGCAGGTTGATCAGCGCACTGCCGGTTACCCGGCCAGTCACGACAGTAACCCCCTCAATCTCTGCTGCCCGGGTTAACAGTGACTGCGGTGCCCGCTGCAACGGTGCAAACACCTTCGCCAGGCGGTGGCGTTCATAATACGCGGTACGAGTGTCCTCCAGAGAGCGGACCAGCCCGTTCATCATCACCAGCATCAGCACACCCACAGCGATCACCAGGGCAATCGCCACAGCCTGGCCTTTCATCCGCCACAAGTCCCGCAACAGCTTGCGATCCAACGGTGAAAAACCTGTGAATACAAATCCGGTTAATCTCTGCATAACCTAATGTTCATACGTTCACCCCGCTAACCTACCAGACCAGATCCTGAGCGGAACACTTTTCACTATTCAGCCCGATCTCCCGTATCTGTCCATCGGCAAAATGAATCACCCTGTCTGCCATTCCGGCAATCGTTGCTGCATGGGTGATAATCACCACCGTAGTGCCCAGCATCTGGTTGACCTGCTCCAGCACCGCCATCACCTGCCGGCCGCTGGTGCTATCCAGCGCGCCCGTAGGTTCATCACAGAATAAAACTCTGGGCTGTTTTGCCACCGCCCGGGCGATGGCGACCCGTTGCTGTTCACCACCGGACAGCTGTGCCGGAAAATGATCGATCCGCTCACTCAGTCCCACCAGCGCCAGCGCCGCTTCAGCAGTCAGCGGACTATCCGCGATCTCCGTAACCAGTTCGACATTTTCCCGCGCGGTCAGGCTGGGCATCAGATTATAAAACTGAAACACAAAGCCGATATGTTCGCGGCGATACAGGGTCAGATCACCGTCGTCCATCCGGCTCAGGTTCTGCCCGAAAAACAGCACCTCGCCTGCAGTGGGCTGATCCAGCCCGCCAAGGATATTCAGCAGCGTTGATTTACCACTGCCTGAGGCCCCCAATAAAACCACCAGCTCACCCTCCGGGATTTTCAGGTCTACGCCCCGCAAGGCATGCACGGCGGCGCTACCCTCACCATACACTTTGGTCAGGCCACTGGTGGAATAGGCGATTGCGGTGCTGTCAGAATCCATATCCGAGACATCTGTGTGAATGACTATTAACTATAAGAGTACATAGAGAAGCGGGGCCTCGTACAATAATTATATGACCGGGGCGGGAACAACAGCAAAAAAGCCAGCATATAGCTGGCTCCTGTCACACTGATCAGCGTCAGATCAGCCGTTCTGGCGAAGGCGGCTCTGGCGGCGCCTGATCAAAAAATCCCTCCGTATGGATATTGCTACTGTCAGCTCCCTGAGCCTTAACTGCGCCGATGCAGGCATCCACAAATTCGGGACTACCGGCAATATAGATGGAGTGCCCGGAAAGATCGGGATAAAGGTTCCCAAGAATATCCGGGATACGGCCACTCTGGATGCCCTGCTTTTCTTCACGGGTCAGTGTGGGAATAAATTTAAACCGCCGATGGCGGATATTCCACAGTGACATCAGCCCCTGACAGTAGACCTCTGCCTCCGTGCGGGCGGAAAAAATCAGATGTACCGGCTGCTTAAAACCCCGGCGCAGGGCAGCATCCGCCAGACTCATAATCGGTGCCAGACCCGTTCCCGCCGCCAGACAGAGCACCGGACCATCGGTACCCGGATCACCGATAAAGGTGCCGTAGGGCCCAGAGACGTTTACCATTGAACCGGGATAAACCTCATCGTGCACCCAGTTACTGGTTTTACCCTCTGGCACACGGGTAATCTGCAGCACGATTTCACCATCAGGCCGTGGCGCATTGGCAATAGAATAAGAACGTGGCATCACAGTACGCGCGGTATCGGTCAGACTGACATACTGCCCGGGCCAGAAACGCAACGCATCGCCCACCGGACGCAGGCGGATCTCAGCAATCCGCGGAGTCCGTTCAATCCGGTCAACCACCACGCAACGTACATTTTCACGGGGGGGAAACAGTTTTGGCATTGCATCATCAGTGCCCCAGTCAATTTCCAGGGTGTCACTGAGCGGCTTACACATGCACATCAGGCCATAACCTTCGGCACGTTCCGCCGGTGACAGCGCCATGTCCATCACCATTCCCTGATCAAACTCCCCCTCAAGCACCTTAACCTTACACTCACCGCAGGCTCCGGCCCGACAGTTATTCGGCAGGGCATAACCGGCATTTTCCAGGGTTTCCAATACCGTTTCACCGGGTTTAGCGTCGACCTCTTTGCCCGACGGGGATAAACGGATCGAAGTCATACTCACCTCCGGATCGGGTACTTGCCCAATCCTGTCACAGCATCGTTATACAGACAGCCGCCGGCCGAAAGGCCGACAGCTATATCATGATGTTCCGAGAAAAAAGATCAGAAGATCGGGATAATATCCGCTGAGTCCAGATCCGCCTGTGTCACCTCTTCACCGGTAATATCCACTTCGGGTATCGCCGGGAACGGCGTGTCATACTTATCCAGTACCGCTTTCAGGTTGAGCATGGCAGTACGCCAGTTATCCTTCTTCGCCTCATATGAGGGCACACCAAAACCTGCTTCCCGGGCGATCGCCTCGGCTTCACGCTGATTGGCAATGAAATCGTCCGGCAGATCCCAGAACTCAGCAGGCGGCTCAAACAGTACCGCAGAGAGAAACAGGTAACCGGCACGAATCTGCTTGGTAATGACGCTTTTCTCTTCCGCTGTCAGCTTAGGATAATCACGTTCCATCAGTGACAGACAGATCGCCATATGACGCCCCTCATCACGGCCGATATTTTTAAACGCCTCCTGAAATACCAGCTCTTCACAGCTTTCAGACATCTGCTTAAAGATCGTTGCAGCGGCAATTTCGCCCATCAGGAAAGAGCTGAAAAGAACGGCCAGGCTGTATTTGGGTACGGCTTTTTTATACCCGCCCCAATAGCGACCACCGTTGTAATATAACCAGGCGGCATTGCGCTTCAGACGGCGACCCAGATCGGTTTTTGGCTCATACTCCAGCGGGCTGTTCGCTTCCAGCAACTTAGTAATGGCCATGCCACACATCTGCTCGTGATTCTGCTCATCCCGGGTAACGGAGAAGAAACAGCGACGAATCGCATCCTCTTCATGGTCCTCATAAGTTTTAATAAACGCTTCGGCAAACACCGGTGGTGCAGATGCATCAAATACCGACAACAGCGTCCACCAGTACGCCATCGCTTCCCGCTCCTCCCATGAATAGCCTGAGACATCAAAAGTATCCCAGGGCAGATCTTTCGGGTTCCATGCTTCACGCAGGGATGCATCCCAGATTTCCTCAGCCTTAGAGGTTTTGGTTTCCCAGCTCAGCGGGTAGATATTTGGCTGGGGCGTTGCCGGTGGAAATTCCATTGTATTGGCAAGTTTGTCATGCATAGCGTAAACCTCAGTTCTGGTTGTTTTTGTTGTAGAAGTGAGTGCAAAGCTACCATTTATGATACATATTTCAATATTAAATAATCCTTAATGTATCACTTAAAATATAAACAAAATAAAATAAAAGCATAAACTATTGTTTTTTATTAGAAATAAACCAAAACAAAAAAGATACGTTATAATTACTAAATTAAAAAATATTGATTCATATCAATACTTCAGTCTGTTAAAAATCATACTTTCAACCAACATCAATCAAGTCAGACACGCCTAATTACCAATTGAAACCGAGCCGTAGACATATTATTTGTATGCTAATTAGTCGCGACTCCTTCCCCCCTATTTGGTTTTCTGTATCATAGTGGGCTCTGATGGGCTAAAGAGAATGGAGTCTCGTGAGAACCCCCTACTTTAAATAATAATAATGCCACCGATTAAACGCTGGCTGCCTGCTCCGGATAAAGCTCATGTCGAGAACCAGTGTCATACCACTGCTTATTAACTCAGTACTTTTTGCCTCCTCGACAGCCAGTGCGGCCCCGCAAGATTTCAGCGACCTGTCCCTGAAAGAGCTGGTGGCGATGGACGTATTTACGTCAGCCTCTCTTGTGCCAACCCAGGTCAACAAAGCACCCGGGACGGTGTACACTTTCAGTCGTGATGATTTTAACCGCTACGGTGTGCGCCGACTGGATGATCTCTTACAGTTTGTTCCGGGCCTGCAACTTAATCAGTATCGTAAACGACACCGCTCAGTCTGGGCCCGTGGCGTGTTGAATCGCTATAATGACAAGATGGTACTGATGGTTGACGGAGTAAGGGTTCGCCAGCTCTACTACAACCATTTCAGCCTTGGGGATAACCTGCCGCTGGAATACATTGAAACCGTCGAAGTCATTCTCGGGCCCGCATCAAGCCTCTATGGCGCTAATGCGTTTGCCGGTATCATTTCAGTTACCACCCGAAGCTTCAGCAACACTGAGCAACTGGAAGCGGGACTGGAGGCTGGCAGCAATCAACGCGGTAAAGGCACTGCGTTCTATAACAGTGAAAACCTGCAACTATTCGCCAGCCATCTCGATCAGGACGCCCCCTTCCGCGCCGATCGAAAGAGTTTTATAGGCAGAGACTCTCTTCAGCCTCTGGATGAGGACTACAGCAATATCCATATCAAAGCACAACCTCTGCCCCGGCTGACGCTGCAACTCGATTACAACCGTAGCAAAACCCCTTTCCTCTTCATCCCGTCCACCCAGGATGCTTATATCGATAGTGATTACCTGAACCTGTCTGCTCATTATGAAACAGGCTCGCTCAATGAGGGACAACTGGAAAGCAGCTTCTATTATCAGAAAGATAACACCCGGGAATATGAGCTTGAGCAGTTAACCCAGTCGCTGGGATATGAGGAATATCAGAATGCCACCATGGCCGGAGCATCACTGACGCTGCTGAGACAGTTTGATCAACACACACTGGCCGGCGGTCTGAACTGGCAATATGAGAAAGCAGAACGCAGCGACTATATCCGTAATTATCATTTTGCCAGTGGGTTTCTGCCCCTTCCCGAAACCGGCAACCTGCTTTCCGAACCCGATATAACCAACAATGACTATGCCGCATTCGTTCAGGATATCTGGCAGATTCATCCGGATCTGAGCCTGACCATTGGCGGCCGGTTTGATTACTTTGAACAGTTTGGCGGTTACTTTAACCACCGGACAGCACTGGTGTATACCCCGGATAATCAGCAAACCTGGAAGCTTCAATACGGCACTGCGATCCGTACACCGGGCTTCAGGGAATACCTGAAAGTACTCGAAGGGACCAGTTTCAAGCCGCCGCAGGTAGATGCGGAACGAATCGCGATGACGGAACTGGGCTACCTCTACCAGTGGGATGAGGCCAGCGTGAATATCAACCTGTTCAGAAGCCAGATTGATGATTTTATTCAGGAAGTGCCAACCCCAGGGCTGGTGAGTACTGATGAGTATTTTGCCAACAGTAACTCGGTTTATCGAATGCGCGGAGCTGAGTTATTATTGAATCTGCGACCCACGCAAACGCTCAACACCTGGCTGGGCATCAGCTATCTGGAAACCGATTCCGATGACGGAGCCCTGCCCTATCTGGCGTCCTGGACGGGCAGTCTGCAAACCGATTATCAGTTAACCCCGAATCATCTGCTGGGCGCCAGCCTGATCTATAACAGCAGCCGAAATGACACCAACAGCTTTAATGATGCCGCCGACTCATTTACAACGGTCAACCTGTTTGGCTCAGGAAAGCTGACACGGGAACTGGATTACGCATTCGGGGTTGATAACCTGTTTGATAAACGAGTGATGGATCCTGCCGCAGACTTCGGTAAGCTGTACAACAATGAACGAAGTGAAAGAGAGCTCTGGTTCCGACTGCAATGGAATCACGACCTTTTATGATGAAAGCGATGCACCACCTTTCATCCCCTTATCTGCGGCGTAAACCTGTACTGCTGCTTCTGCTTGCCTGTCTATGGCCACTCAGCCTCCAAGCAGAACCGCAGCAATACAAACTCCAGCAGGTCAAAACCGCTATTCTGTTCAACATTGCTAAGTTCGTTCGCTGGCCGGAAACATCAATATCAAAAAGTCCGGATTATCTTACAATCTGCCATTACCGTGAAAACACCCTCAGCCCCGCATTTCAGTCCATATATGGCAAGCGTGCGCAGCACAGAACTGTCAATGACAAGCTGATTGAGACACTGGCTGAGGCGGACCAGTGTGCTATGCTGTTCATCCCACTCGCTCAGCTCAGAGCGTTTGCTGAAGACCAGGCTCACCATGGCCCACTGCCCGTTTTAACGATCGCGGATCTGACACAAAGCTACTCCGTCGAATCATCCGATTCCCGGGCGGCAGTCAACCTCATCCGCCAGGGCTCTCGCATAGGTCTCGATATCTACCTCCCAGAGGTAACACGCAACGGGCTGACCATCAGTTCAGAACTACTCAAATTAGCCCGGATCAGGAGGTAGCACTGATGTCGATCTTTAAACGCCTCCCGCTGCGGCGCAAGCTGATGTCACTGCTACTCCTGATCAGCAGCACTGTACTGGCACTCGCCACCGCCGGCTTTGCCCTGCATGACTGGCATGATTCCAGGCAACAGGCAACCGAGAATCTGCGCTCCCAGGCTGACATAATCAGCACAAATTCCATTGCAGCACTCACTTTTGGCGATGCTGAGTCAGCCAGAATAACTCTGGCATCACTGGATAATGTCCAGGATATAGTACTGGCGGCACTCTACGATGCTGACGGGCAGCTATTTGCACAATACTCCCCCTATAATTATCCGATACCTGACCTGCCCGAGAGCAGCGAAGGACAGCTTGACAACGCTCTCTATGTGATACGTCCGGTCACAATGGATCGTGAGGTACTAGGTTACACCTTGCTACTCTCCGATCTCAGCAGCCTGACAACCCGACAGATCGATCAGATGGGTATCGCATTTGTGGTCTTTCTGCTGTCACTGATCGTTGCGATGCTGTTATCCAGTGTTGCCCAGCAAATAGTTACCCGGCCAATTACTGAACTGGCTATGACCGTCCGCAAAATTACCCGTACACGAAACTACCAACTCAGGGTTCGCAGCCGCTCTGAAGATGAAATTGGCATTCTGGCAACTGATTTCAACCAGATGATTGAACAGATTCAGGCCCGCGACACTGAACTGGACCAAGCCCGACAACTACTGGAAGAGAAAGTTAAAGACCGTACCGCAGAGCTACTGTTACTGACCCGGCAACTGGAACATCAGGCGTTTCATGACAGCCTGACCGGGCTGCCCAACCGGGCCTCTTTCGATAATAGCCTGAATACAGCGATCAGTTATGCCCAGAGACGTAACGAACAGCTGGCGGTCATGTTTCTTGATCTCGACCGCTTTAAAGATATCAATGACACCCTGGGTCATGATATGGGCGATCAGCTTCTGATAGAGCTGTCATCCCGCCTGCAACACTGCCTGAGAAGCAGCGACATACTGGCCCGGCTGGGCGGCGACGAGTTTGCTATTCTGGTGATCAATTCTTCACAGAACAGAGCCTCAGATATCGCCACAAAACTGATCAGAACGATCCAGAACCCGGTTGTGATTGATGACTTTAACCTGCAGGTTACGACCAGCATCGGCATTAGCATCTACCCGGCGGACGGCATTGACGCGACAACAATTGTGAAACATGCCGATACCGCGATGTATAGCTCAAAAGCGGCTGGCAGAGACCAGTTCAGTTTTTTCGCTAAACAAATGAACATTCGCTCTGAACGCCGCATTCATCTGGCACAGAAACTCAGACAGGCGATCGAAGAACAACGCTTCGAAGTCTATTATCAGCCCAAATGGTGTATCCGGCGCGCTAAAATTGTTGGTATGGAAGCTCTGATTCGCTGGTTCGATGCTCACGAGGGAGCAATACCGCCCGATGAATTCATCCCCCTCGCTGAGGATCAGGGGCTGATTGGTCTCGTAGACCAGTGGGTTATTAAAAAAGCCTGCCAGGATATTCTGCAAGTACGTCAGCAGTTCGGTGAGCAAATCCAGCTGTCTGTGAACTTCTCCCCGGCACATTTTATTCGCCGGGATCTCTATAAACGGATCGCTGAAATTCTCACAGAAACCGGTTTTCCGGGAAGCGCTCTGGAGCTGGAAATAACCGAAACCTTTATGGCAACGGAGAATGAATCACTGCTTGAGCAGCTGAACCAGATTCGCAGCCTGGGTGTGGAGATATCCATTGATGACTTTGGTATCGCCTACTCCTCTCTGAGCCGCCTGAAACGACTGCCACTGAATACCCTTAAAATTGACCGTTCCTTTATTCGCGATATTGGCAGCGATCATGACGATGAGGTGATCGTCAAAACCATTATCGATATGGCCCACAACCTTAATCTGAAGGTCGTTGCAGAAGGTGTCGAAACAGAGGAGCAACTGGCTTTTGTACGGCGATACAACTGTGATCAGGTACAGGGATTCCTGTTCAGTCCTCCTTTGCCACTGACAAAACTTATCCAGTTGATGGAACAGCAGGACGCCACAGAGGCAATATAAACACCCGCCTCTGCGCCTTCATCTCCGCCAAACCACCCCGCCTGTCAAAAATGACAAAACCAACGACAGGTAATGATGTGTCTGCTGACCCGTGTCACGCTGGTGCCGTTTGTGAGGACCGATATGCTCCGCAGCCTGCACCTGCGGGGCGTCACTTGCAGCATACTGACACTGGAAATTATGCCTTGGATTGCAATGTTTTTCGTGCCGATCAGCGTGCTCTACACCAGCGGGTGTTACGTCAGGGTGTGACGCCGGATTAAGCCGACTTAATTGAGCGGAACAATATCTCTAACTATTAACCGCTTTAACGACCAAGGAGAATAGCCTGTGGCATTTCGCCCGGACACCCGGAGCTCTTCTGACCTGCAGCTTTGGCTACAGCAATGCCATGCGGCTGGAAAGCCAGATGGAAGACTCTGAATAAAAACACGACAGAGCAGGCAAGCCGGAGCCGTGAATTACGGTTCCAGCTTGCGGTACAGGGTACGCAGACTGCAACCGGCAATCTCAGCAACCCGCCCCTTATCCGCGAAGGTTTGCATCAGCACCTGAAGATAACGCTGTTCAATCTCATCGAGACTCAGCTCCTGTTCCGCCATCTGTACCAGCCCATCCTTTTTTTGACCAGGCGACTCAGACAGCGGAATCAGATTCAGGCTTCGCTTAATGACATCCGCACCGATCAGGTCATCATGTCGCAAGACAGCGGCCCGCTCGAGTATGTTCTTCAGTTCCCGGATATTGCCCTTAAACGGTTGCTCAGCCAGCAACTGCAACGCGTCATCGGTCAGTTTCAGCGACACTTTATCCTCAATGCGCAGCAGCATACTCTCCACCAGCAATGGCAGGTCCTGACGGCGCTCCGCCAGCGATGGCAGGCGGATGGGAAAGGTACTGATACGATGATAAAGATCATCCCTGAACTCCCCCCGCTCAACCATCGCCGGCAGATCTTTATGGGTAGCACAGATAAGCCGGAAGTCAGCAGCAATCGCCTTACTATCCCCTACCGGACGAAACGTTTTTGTTTCAATCAGTCGCAACAACTTAACCTGCAGATGCAGAGGCACATCACCCACCTCATCGAGAAACAGGGTACCGCCGTGGGCCGACTGAACCAGACCGGTACGGGAACTGATCGCACCGGTAAAAGCTCCTTTCGTATGACCAAAAAGTTCACTCTCAAACAGAGAGTCCGTCAGACCGGAGCATTCGACGGTGACGAAGGGCTTACTGGCCCGCGGGCTGGTCGCATGCAGTGCCTGGGCGGCCAGCTCTTTACCCGCCCCGGAAGGCCCCATCAACAATACGTTGATATCGGTTTTGCCCACCCGCTGAATCAGATCAACCAGCTCATTGAAGGCCCGGCTGCGACCGATCATCTTATTGGCAATCGGTTCTGCACTGACTTCCCGGATCGGATTCATCACTTCGATAAAGTAGGCGCGCTCCTCATCGTCACTGATCGGAATTGTATCAATACCCACATGTTCTTTACCCTGTGGAGTGTTGTGAATATGCAGTACGCTGGCCCGGTGACCGCTGTCGCGGGCTTCCTGCATGGGACAGGTTTCCCCTTCGAGGTCGCAGGGTTGCTGATAGCCATGGGAGAGGAAAAAACATTTCGCCGAGCTGCGGCCATTCAGCCCCCCAAAACGGAAATCATAACTGCTGTTGGTGGCAACAACGTTATATTCAGCATCAATCAGTACAGCGGGATTATTATAACTATCCAGAACATTGCGCATCGTTCTCAACCAGCTTATTTTGGTCATGACTCAGACTCTATTCCGTCAGTTATGGCTCGATTGTGCCAATAATGACAAGCACCCTGACACATTTCCAGTGCATTACAGACAGAGGCCGTCAATGATGAGCCAGATCAATATTTTAACACTGCAATACTCCAGCAACGACGCCGTCAGACTGCATTCAAACTGTCCTGCTTCAGGCTCTGGCACACCGACGGGGATATGAGTGGTTATATCACCCGATCAGTACTCATAAGCTCTACCTCACCTTTTCTGATGCAGCACTCTGCCGGGCCTTAACAATTGCTTCGCGGGTAAACAGGTGTTGCCGCCACACTCTTCTGGCTGAGCTCCCGGCTGGCCAAATAAAAAACTAAGACGAACTCATGGTAAAGATAGCCAGCACAGGTCAGCTAATCCGGATTGGCGGGAATCAAAAGAGACATGAGGAACGCGAAACGGGCCGCCATTTTCTACAGACACAAAAAAGCCCGCGAAAGCGGGCTTTTTTATTCAGCAGTCAGGCAACAATTACTTGTTGGCTTTACGCTCTTTCTCTTCAGCGATAACTTTCTCAGATACTGTTGCAGGACATGCAGCGTAGTGAGAGAACTCCATAGAGAACTGACCACGACCAGAAGTCATAGTACGCAGGTGTCCGATGTAACCGAACATCTCAGACAGAGGCACGTCAGCTTTAACACGAACACCTGAACCAGCAGCTTCCTGACCAGAGATCATGCCACGACGACGGTTAAGGTCACCGATAACATCACCAACGTGATCTTCTGGAGTGAACACGTCAACCTTCATGATCGGCTCCAGCAGTTGTGGACCCGCTTTAGGCATGGACTGACGGAAAGCACCTTTTGCAGCGATTTCAAACGCAATCGCAGAGGAGTCAACCGCGTGGTAACCACCATCGTACAGTTCAATCTCAACGTCCAGCACAGGGAAGCCAGCCAGCGGACCAGTATCCATCATGCTCTTGAAGCCCTTCTCGATAGCCGGGAAGAATTCCTTCGGTACGTTACCACCCACTACGGTTGAAGCGAACGTGAAACCTGTGTTCTGCTCACCCGGCTTGATGCGGTAGTCGATCTTACCGTACTGACCTGAACCACCAGACTGCTTCTTGTGAGTGTAGCTGTCTTCAATCGCCTGAGTGATTGTCTCACGGTAAGCAACCTGTGGCTGACCTACGATCAGTTCAACACCGTAAGTACGCTTCAGAATGTCAACTTTGATATCCAGGTGCAGCTCGCCCATTCCTTTCAGAATGGTTTCGCCAGAGTCTTCATCGGTTTCAACAATGAAGGTAGGGTCTTCTGCAACCATCTTACCAATAGCGATACCCATCTTCTCAGCACCACCTTTATCTTTAGGTGTTACTGCAATGGAGATTACCGGCTCAGGGAATACCATCGCTTCAAGCGTACATTCGTGCTTAGGATCACACAGGGTGTGACCAGTCTGTACGTTTTTCATACCCACGATTGCCAGGATGTCACCGGCTTGAGCTGAATCAAGTTCTTTACGCGCATCGGCTTCCATCTCACACATACGGCCGATACGTTCAGTTTTACCTGTGAACGAGTTCAGGATGGTGTCACCTTTCTTCAGCTTACCAGAGTAAATACGAATAAAGGTCAGTGCACCGAAACGGTCATCCATGATTTTGAATGCCAGTGCGCGGAAAGGCTCATCAACAGAAACAGTCGCAACCTGGCCAGTTGGCTCACCGAACTCATCGGTCAGATCCTGTGGAATAACGTCTGTTGGGCTCGGCAGGTAATCTACAACCGCATCCAGAACCAGCTGAATACCTTTGTTTTTGAATGCAGAACCACAGTAAGTCGGGAAGAATGCCAGATCGCGGGTACCCTTACGGATACAACGCTTGATGTCTTCCATAGAAGGCTCTTCACCATCCATGTAAGCCATCATGACATCATCATCCTGCTCTACCGCCAGTTCGATCAACTGCTCACGGTACATCTCAACATCTTCTACCATATCGGCAGGGATGTCCTGGATGCTGTAGTTTTCTGGCAGACCAGAGTCATCCCAAACGTAAGCTTTACGAGTTAACAGGTCAACAACACCTACGAACTCTTCTTCACGCCCGATAGGAAGAACCATGACCAGAGGCTTCGCAGCCAGTACATTTTCAACCTGATCGACAACTTTAAGGAAGTCAGCGCCAATACGGTCCAGCTTGTTAACGAAGATGATACGGGAAACGCCCGACTCATCTGCATAACGCCAGTTAGTTTCTGATTGCGGCTCAACACCACCAGAACCACAGAATACGCCGATGCCGCCATCCAGAACTTTCAGGGAACGATATACTTCAACCGTGAAGTCAACGTGTCCCGGAGTATCGATGATGTTCATGCGGTGATCTTTCCAGAAAGTGGTGATCGCCGCTGACTGGATAGTAATACCCCGCTCAGCTTCCTGCTCCATGAAGTCAGTAGTGGACTCACCATCGTGAACCTCACCGGTCTTATGGATTTTACCTGTCAGCTTCAGGATACGTTCGGTGGTAGTAGTTTTACCCGCGTCTACGTGGGCGAAAATACCGATGTTACGGTAGTGTGATAAGTCAGACATTTCTTCACTCGAATGTTAGGGGCGTAAAATGCGCGGCATTATACCGCATTCATTGGCATTTGTAGATATTTTAAGCAAAGAAAAATCCTTGCTCTGATATCCCCGCTCAGGGTTCAGTTTCTGGGATCAGGATACTCTGATATCACATCAGTGTGTCAGATGCCGTATTCCTCAAAAATCTCTTTCAGACCCGGCTTATTCGCCAGCATCTCTTCCCGGTCCAACCCCTTGAGTTCATGGGGAAAAACCAGCCATTTCTCCGACTTATGCAGATAGTAATCCGGCACAAGATCGGTTCTGTTATTGACTGGTTTAAACCAGGGTGTAGCAATCCGGATATCGTGAGGTGCATTCAGACGCGCTTTATCTTTCAGCGTATCAATTACCGCCTTGATACTCAGCCCGGTGTCAAATACATCATCGACAATCAACAATGAATCTGAGTGGTTTACGTTGCGGATCAGGTAATCCAGTCCATGCACCCGCACCTCTTTATCCCGGGTACCGATACCGGTATAGGATGATGTACGGATAGCGATATGATCCGTCTGAACACCCAGATTATCCAGCAACTCCTGTACTGCGATCCCTACCGGAGTACCTCCCCGCCAGACACCAACAATAAAGTCAGGACGAAAACCGCTGTTAAACACTTCCAGGGCCAGCCTGAACGAATCTTCAAGCAGTTCCTGCGCGTTCAGATATACTTTTTCAGTCATCTCTATACCTCGCTCACCGGTCATTAATCATGCCGGCTTTTCGGCAAGGTTCGCTACTGTACGTATTCTGATCAGGTCGCGCAACTTTAGTCGCTGCTTTTATGAAAAATGCCCTGTGGATTAAGAAAATCGTTATATGAAGGTAGCTCAGATCAGGTTTTTTGCCATGATTTCATTTACCGTTTGCCGACAAATATTAAATAAAAAAGCGCCTCTCCCGAAAGGCGCTGTGACATATGACTATTGCGGCATTTACTTTAAACCGCCCCGGTCGAGCCAGGCCTGATAGATAGGGGCCGGCCACTGACTCTGAAAATAGCTGATAACCGCCTCAGTCTCCGCATCCGAAAGCGTATCGGCAAATCCAGGCATTGCCCCCCCCATAGGCACACCGCCAAGCTGTACCGAGCGTTTCAACCCTTTAAGCGGATGATGCCAGGCATGCGCTGTGCCATTCAGCGGAGGGGGTGGATATTTGCCATCCGCGGCGGGCTTATTCCAGTGAAGGGTCCCCTGAGCTGCCACACCATGACATTCAGCACAGTTATCAATAAACAACCGCTTACCGTTATCCACCAGTGAAGGGGTATACCAGCGGCCATCCACTTTAGATTCGGACTCACCACAGCCACTCAGAAACACAGCACCCAGCAGCATGATCAAAACAGGTTTCATTTCAATAATCCTTATAATGACTAAAACTTCCTATTTGCTTCTGACTATCCATCGAATAGACGGTAAAGCCGTCTTTACGGGCGCCCGCACTGTCCATGCCGGGCCCGCCGGATGGCATCCCCGGAACCGCCAGTAACTGAATATCATTATTCGTTGCCAGCAGGCGCTTGATGTCCTGAGCCGGAACATGACCCTCGATCACTTTGCCATTCACTTCGGCGGTATGACAGGAGGCCGCATTGGCCGGCACGCCCAGACGCTGTTTTTGAGGGTTCACATCGTTAACGACAATATCTTTAACGGTAAAGTTATGCTCTTTCAGGTGGCTGATCCAGCCTTTGCAGCAGCCACAGGAAGCACTGCGGTACACAGTGATCTCATATTGCTGATCGGTTTTGCCTTGCAACCACACAGCGTCGGCGGCATAGCCATTCAGTGACAAGCTAAGCAGGCACGTCACTATCAATATCAGTTTTTTCATCTTTAATTACTCCGGACTATCGCTATCGACAATCACGCCATTTAACTGGTCAAGAATCGGACATTCAGCCCCGTCGTCACCACGACACTCGCGGGCAACGGCCTCAAGCACTGTCCGCATCTGCTGCAGCGACTCAATCTGCTGGTCAATCCGCCGTATCTGCTGCTCTGTTTTCTGTTTAACACTGGCGCTGGTGCGGGAGGGATCCTGAGACAGTTGAAACAGCTCCCGGCTTTCGTCGAGGGAAAAACCCATATCCCGGGCCCGCTTTATAAAACGCAGGATATCCAACTGCTGCTCACTATAGATCCGGTAACCATTCGCAGAGCGCGCCGCAGGAGGAATAACCCCTTGTTGTTCGTAAAAACGGATCGTTTTACTGGTTAGTCCGGTGGCTGCTGCAGCCTGAGAAATATTCATAGTCACTTTTTATGCCACTTAATTGATAACCTCACAGGCTATCTTAAAAATCCAATGGTACGGTTTTAGTGTGTCAAACAAATAAGAGGACTGAACGGGGAGGGTGGTAAACCGGAGGCGGTATCGCTGAAAGATAAGCGGGCGGAACCCAGCCAGGAAGTACCACCTGCAATGCAAAGCGCTGAAAACCTGCGGGCATAATAAATAAGACAGCGGAAAACTGCAGACAACAATCAGACAACTCAGAATCACAGCACTCTGAACGGTTGTTATCACAGTTGTTGATATCGAAGCGGTCAACCCCCGAAAGACTGTCGTGACACTTCATCTGCGGATGCGCAGCGACAGGGCCCTCAGCAGCAGAGATCACCGGATTAATGGCTATCATACTGAGCAGCAGGATTAACAGGGTTCGATACAACATCGGTACAGACCGGATTCTCGTCTAAATTCAGTTTCGTTAATACAGATTCGCCCGTTCTGAAAGAAAATGCAACTCCCGGTTGACCTTACAGTGGCTGGAAGCTCTAACCTCGGGATAGCAAAAATCGTTATGTGAGAAGATCATGACTACCACACTGTTATTAGAAAACGTGACCTGCGCCGGGTGCGTCAAAAAGATTGAAACAGGCATCAACGCCCTGCCGGATGTAGAGCAGGCGTCGGTTGATTTCCCTCAGCGGCGGCTCAACGTCGAGGGAAGTATCCGTGGCGACAAACTTATCGAAGCGCTGTCAGAGATCGGTTACCGCGGCCGCCTGGCCAGCAATGAAGCAGAGGACCGGGCCCGGCAGAAAGCTCAGCAGGCAGCACAGTACCGACAACATGTCCGCAATACGCTGCTGGCACTGGGTGTCGGTATCCCGCTGATGGTTGCAGGAATACTGATGGATGATATGAGCGTTCGCACCCCCCAGGATCAGATAATCTGGGGCGTTATTGGCCTGCTGACACTGGCAATTCTGCTGTTTCCAGGGCGTCATTTTTTCAGTGGAGCCTGGAGCGCACTGAAACACGGCTCAGCCAACATGGATAGCCTTATCGCGCTGGGCACCGGGGCGGCATGGATCTATTCCACCGCGGTGGTTGTGTTTCCGGGAATGTTACCGGAGGGCTCTCGTCACCTCTATTATGAAGCTACCGCAATGATCATCGGCCTGGTGAACTTTGGTCTGGCGATGGAAATTAGCGCCCGCGGCAAGACATCAGCAGCGGTCGAACGGCTGCTCAACCTGCAGCCGAAAACCGCACGGGTGATGCGCAACGGAAAGGAACAGGACCTGCCGCTGGAGCTGGTGGAAACCGGCGACCTGCTGCGTATACGTCCCGGCGAACAGATTCCGGTGGACGCCATCGTAGAGGAGGGCAACAGCCTTATTGATGAATCGATGCTCAGTGGTGAGCCTCTGCCGGTGAGTAAAGTTGTGGGCGACAGCGTCAGTGCAGGCAC
Source organism: Oceanospirillales bacterium (assembly GCA_018223185.1). GTDB lineage: Bacteria > Pseudomonadota > Gammaproteobacteria > Pseudomonadales > Balneatricaceae > Amphritea. Next base: position 63,418 of record JAAEYW010000025.1, read on the forward strand.
ACTGAACAAGTCCGGTTCACTGGTGATCAAAGCGGAAAAGGTCGGCAGCGAAACCGCGCTGAGCCGGATCATCGAGATGGTCAAAAAGGCGCAGGCCAGCAAACCGGAAATCTCCCGGATGGCCGACACAGTCGCGGGTATTTTTGTGCCGGTGGTTATCCTGTGCAGCACTGTGACAGCACTGACCTGGTATCTGGTTGGCCCGGAACCCCAACTGGCGTATATGCTGGTGACCGCCATGACCGTATTGATTATCGCCTGCCCCTGCGCACTGGGTCTGGCAACACCGATGTCAGTGATGGTCGGAGTGGGTAAAGCCGCTGAATATGGCATCCTGATCCGTAACGGACAGGCCCTGCAGACCGCCTCTCAGCTGGATACCCTGGTGCTGGATAAGACCGGTACGATCACCGAAGGTGCACCGGCGGTTACCGACCTGATCGGCGAGCATCCGCAGATGCTGCAACTGGCGGCTTCACTGGAAGCCGCGTCAGAACATCCGCTGGCCGAAGCGATTGTCAGTTTTGCCCGGGAGCAGAATATCAGCCTCCTGGCTGTGGAAAACTTTCAGGCCCATAGTGGACGCGGAGCCACAGGCCTGGTTGATGATATTGCGGTAACCATCGGTAACAGCGCATGGATGACAGAACAACATATCGATTCCAGCGCTTTCGAGTCCAGGGCTGAGGCGCTGGCTGAACAGGCCAAAACCCCGGTCTATATTGCTTTAGATGGCCAGGTCGCCGGCATACTTGCCATTGCCGACCCTATCAGAGAGGACTCAGTCACAGCGATTGAACGCCTGAAAAAGATGGGCATTAACGTGGTGATGATTACCGGAGATAACCAGCATACCGCAGCGGCAGTGGCCCGACAGGTGGGTGTGGATAACTTTATTGCCGGCGTTATGCCAGAAGATAAAGCAAACGAGATTGAGGCGCTGCAACAGACAGGTAATCGCGTTGCCATGTGCGGTGACGGTATCAACGACGCGCCGGCACTGGCTCGCGCAGATGTAGGCTTTGCCATCGGTAATGGTACCGATGTGGCGATTGAAAGCGCCGATATGGTCCTGATTCGCAACAGCCTGCACTCAGTCGCCGATGCCATTGAGCTGTCACGGGCAACTCTGAGTAATATTCGTCAGAACCTGTTTGGCGCCTTTATTTACAATACTCTGGGGATTCCGATAGCAGCTGGCATACTGTTTCCACTCACCGGCCTGCTACTAAGCCCGGTCATTGCCGGTGCCGCCATGGCATTTTCATCGGTCACCGTGGTCAGCAATGCTAACCGGCTGCGACTGTTTAAGCCCTCTTCAGCCAGATAGGCTGGAGAGACCGGCACACGGATTTTCTGGCTGATTTCAGCTAGCGTTAAATACCACTTCAGAGGCCCGCTGGAAGCAGCCAGCAGCCTCTGAATTGCCAACAGAGAAACCTGACCGGCTACAGGCGACTGTTCAGATAAGAAACCACACCGCCAGAAAACCGGTCACACTCAATACAACAGTATAGGGCAGGGCCATGATCACCATGCGCAGATAGGATAAACGGATCAGCGGTGCGATCGCAGAGGTCAGCAAAAACAGAAAGGCAGCCTGACCGTTTGGCGTTGCCACGCTGGGCAGGTTGGTGCCGGTATTGATAGCAACAGCCAGTACTTCAAAGTGCTCGCGGCTGATACGCCCGGCCTCAAATGCGCTGGCCACCTCGTTGATATACACCGTGGCAACAAAAACATTATCACTGATCGCGGACAACAGACCGTTGGCAATAAAGAACATCACCGGCTGATTACGAAGGTCCTGCTCCAGCACCGCCTCAATCACCGGCGTAAACAGATGCTGATCATGAATCACCGAAACGATGGTGAAGAAAACCACCAGTAATGCGGTAAAAGGCAACGCCTCTTCAAACGCACGGCCAATACGATGCTCCTCGGTCACACCGTTCAGACTGGTAAGCAGAATAATCACCGTCAGGCCGATAACACCGACCTCCGCCAGATGAAATGCCAGCGCCAGAATAAGAAACAGCGCCACCGCAAACTGAATATACAGCTCAGACTTTTCTTTCATGCCCCAGCTGGCCTGTTCTTTCTCGTCAAACTCCCTGAGTATTTCCAATACCGGCTCAGGAATCCGTGCGCCATAACCAAACCAGCCAGTATTCTCCAGCACCACCGTGGTTAACAGACCACAGGCGAGCACCGGTATTGATACCGGAGCGACATTGATAAAAAACTCAACAAACTGCCAGCCCATCTTCTCACCGATAAGCAGGTTCTGAGGCTCACCGACCAGAGTGCATACCCCACCCAGCGCAGTACCGACAGCGCCATGCATCAGCAAACTTCGCAGGAAGGCCCGGAACTCATCCAGTTCGATCCGGTGATGTTCATGCAGATGATCATCATTAGAGTGATCGTGATCCATGTCAGGGTGACTACCGGACACTACCCGGTGATAGATCGCATAGAAACCAACCGCTGAGCTGATCAGTACAGCAGTCACCGTCAGGGCATCCAGAAAAGCTGACAATAGCGCCCCCATCAGAGTAAATAGCAGGGAAAGTCCGGTCTTATTGCGCACATTCAGCAGCAGCTTAGTGAAGACAAACAACAGCATCCCTTTCATAAAGTAGATACCGGCAACCATAAACATCAACAACAGAATGACCGGCAGATTAGCCGCAATCTCATCGTAAACATGGCGGGGCTCCGACAGATGAATAATCACCGCTTCCATCGCCAGCAGCCCGCCGGGCTGCAACGGATAACACTTCAGCGCCATCGCCAGAGTAAAAATAAATTCAAAAATCAGTAACCAGCCGCTCACCACAGGGCCTAAAAGCAGAGCCGTCAGAGGGTTAACAACCAGAAAAAAAAGTATTAGCTGCTTGTACCAACTCGGAGAATGGCCCAGGAAGTTACTGTAAACAGCCTGCATAAAAAGACGGAAGTTATTCATTCACCCATACCGGAAAGATAGATAGCACTGCTTCTTTTAGAAGGCCCACTTTAATTTATGCACCCATCTTAAACCAGCATTTCAATCAGTCACGATAACTGAAAACACCTGTAAGTTCAGGGACATTGATGACTTTCGATCCATCAATTAGCTAATAACTATTAATACATTAGAATTAATTAATTTTATTAAAACCCCCTGTTTTGGCACTATCTCTCTATCGAATCATGACTACTTATCAGGAATAAACATCATGCTCATCAACAAAGAAGGTCAGAAAATCCCTCAGGTCACTTTTCCCACTCAGCAGAACAACCAGTGGGTTAACATCACCACCGAGGAGCTGTTTGCAGGCAAGAAAGTCATTGTTTTTGCTCTGCCAGGTGCTTTCACCCCCACCTGCTCAACCACTCACCTGCCACGTTATAACGAGCTGGCACCGGTGTTTGCAAAAGAGGGTGTTGACAGCATCATCTGCCTCTCGGTGAACGATACCTTTGTGATGAATGCATGGCAGGGCGATCAGGGCGCTGAAAATATCACCTTTATCCCTGACGGTAATGGCGACTTCACTGCAGGCATGGATATGCTGGTCGATAAGGAGGAGCTGGGATTTGGCAAACGCAGCTGGCGCTACTCTATGCTGGTGGTTGACGGCGTAATTGAAAAACAGTTTATCGAACCGGATCTGCCAGGCGACCCGTTCAAAGTATCTGATGCAGATACCATGCTGAATTACATCAACCCGACAGCGGAACAGCCAAAACGGGTCAGCATTCTGACCAAACCGGGCTGTCCACACTGTATCCGGGCGAAGAAGCTTCTGAAAGAGAAGGGCTTCAGCTATGAAGAGGTCGAACTGGGCAGCCACGGTCTGAGCTACAGCTCGCTGGCAGCGATCAGTGGCCAGGGCACAACACCTCAGGTGTTTATAGATGGACAGCGCATCGGTGGTGCTGACGACCTGGAAAAATACTTTGCCTGAATAACAGGGCAGGGCACAGCCAGACATTCCGGATGAACCAGTAAAGACTGGCTCATCCGGACGTTTTAATAAAACCAGAAACAATATTGCGAATCATTCTTATTTGCATTAGCATCTACTGTATTCAATTTACAGGAGCTACTCAATGCATATCAAAACCGTCGCCACCGTCTTCCTCGTTGGTGCCTTCAACTGCACAGCTGCCACCTCCTCGGCTCCGGCAACCGCCGATATCATCAGAACCTACGCAGATATCGCACTCGCCAGCTACGAGGACTCTCTGACCAGCGCACAACATCTTCAGATCACGATCAACACCCTGTTACAAAATCCCGATGCGAATACCCTTAAAACAGCCCGCTCCGCGTGGATTGCGGCAAGATCACCCTATCAGCAATCCGAGGCATACCGGTTTGGCAATCCCATCGTGGATGACTGGGAGGGTCGGGTAAACTCATGGCCACTGGATGAAGGACTAATCGATTATGTTGATACTGGCCATTACGGTTCAGAGTCTGATGAAAACACCCAGTATCGCGCCAATGTGATTGCCAACACTACTCTGCGGGTTGGTGGAACACAGATTGATGCAAGCCGTATCACCCCGGAACTGCTATCCGGCACGTTGCATGAGATTGACGGTATAGAGGCCAACGTTGCCACCGGTTATCACGCTATCGAGTTTCTTCTGTGGGGCCAGGATCTCAACGGCACCGCTCCCGGAGCAGGTGATCGTCCGGCATCCGATTTCAGTCTGGAAAACTGCACCGGTGGCCACTGCGACCGGCGGCGTGACTACCTGCAGGCGGTGACACAGCTGCTGATAACAGACTTACAGGAAATGGTGGATAACTGGAAAGAGCAGGGCGCTGCACGCCAGCAACTGCTGATGAAGGATGATACCGCCGCCATTGCCACCATACTGACCGGAATGGGCAGCCTGGCCTATGGCGAGCTGGCGGGTGAGCGGACCAAACTGGGCCTGATGCTACACGATCCCGAAGAGGAGCATGACTGCTTCTCCGATAATACCCACTGGTCTCATTATTACGATGCCAAAGGGATCCGTAATGTGTATCAGGGATCCTATACCCGTATCGATGGTTCAATCATTTCCGGGCCAAGCCTGTCTGCCTATGTTGCCGCTCAGGCTCCGGCCGCCGATCAGGTTATGCGGAAAAAGCTACAAGCGACAGAAGAGGCCGCCCAGGCAATGGTGGATCGCGCCGCTGAGGGTGAAACCTTCGATGTACTGATCGCTGAAGGTAACACCTCAGGCAATCAGCGGGTACAGGATTTTGTTGATGCACTGACAGAAGAGACCCGGGCTATTGAAAATATTATCGAGCTGCTGCGAATGGAAGACATTCAGCTGGAAGGCTCCGACAGCCTGGATAATCCGGCTCTTGTTCTGGAATAAGTGATGATCTGCACACGACTCTCGATCGCCATCAGCATTGCGATGACCGCGTTAGCAATCGCTGTATCAGCGACAGCAGCACCAGACTTCAGCCAGCCGCAAGCGGGAGAAGCGCTGCCCGGTGGCAGCACAACTCACCATAAACAACGGAATATCAATTCGTTCTCCCAAAGCTCGGCGAATATGAGCTTTGAGAATGAGCTGAACTTTAAACTGGGTAACGGCATCTTTAAGAAGATATGGGTGCCGGCACCATCATCGACTACTGCCAGTGATGGTCTGGGACCTCTCTACAATGCCCGCGCCTGTCAGCGCTGCCACCTTAAAGATGGTCGGGGCCACCCACCGGAAGCGAACTGGCCGGAGGACAACGCCGTATCGATGTTTTTGCGTCTGAGCATCCCGCCGCAGAATGATGCACAGCGGCAACTGCTCGAGAGCGGCAGGGCAGGCGTCATTCCGGAACCCACCTACGGTGGCCAGCTACAGGACCTGGCTATCAACGGACTGTCCGGAGAGGGACGGATGGTGATCGACTATACCGAAACGACGGTTTCACTGGCCGACGGCACTCAGGTCAGCCTGCGACAGCCGGAGTACAGCGTAGCCCGTCTCAGTTACGGCCCACTACACCCCCAGACAATGCTCTCTCCCCGGATAGCGCCACCGATGATCGGGCTGGGATTACTGGAGGCGGTTGTGGCAGCGGATATTGAAGCACTGTCTGACCCGGAGGATCTCGATAATGATGGCATCTCCGGCCGGACAAACCGTGTCTGGAACAGCCTGACCGGGCAACTGGACCTGGGCAGATTTGGCTGGAAAGCCGGAAACCCGACTCTGATCCAGCAGGCAGCAGGGGCTTTCAATGGCGATATGGGAATCTCAACCCCCTTCGTTCCCGCAGCGGCCGGTGATTGTACGACACAGCAGGCCGGCTGTCTGATGCAACCGAATGGTAATACCACACAGCAGGATAATGCCGAGGCCTCTGAAGCGATGGTCAAACTGGTCGAGTTTTACAGCCGCAATCTGGCGCCGCCAGCCCGACCCGACTTCGATAAACCCGAGGTATTAAAAGGCAAAATGGTATTTCACCAGAGTGGCTGTGCTGCATGCCACCAGCCCACGTTCACCACCGCCGCGCGCATCGATATGCCGGAACAGTCGGATCAGCAGATCTGGCCCTATACCGACCTGCTGCTTCACGATATGGGCACAGCGCTGGCGGATAACCGGCCTGAATTTCTGGCCAGCGGCAGCGAATGGCGTACTCCTCCATTGTGGGGCATAGGGCTGACCCAAACTGTCAATGGACACACCTACTTCCTCCACGATGGCAGGGCCAGAAACCTTCTCGAAGCGATTTTGTGGCACGGCGGTGAAGCCCAGACCTCCCGCGATCAGGTGATCAACCTGCCTGTCGCAGAGCGAACAGCCTTAATCACTTTTCTGGAGTCACTATGAATTCAGTGTCTAACTCCCTGTGGCCGTTGTTGCTGGGTATCTCTCTGTTATTCACGACGTTTGGCATACTGCATGCGGCACCCTCGGCGCAGCAATGGCAGTCACTTAACCACAGTGTGGTAGAGGAACATATACTGCCCCGCTACCGGATGTTGCAGAACAGCAGCGCCCGGCTTGCAGCCAGTACCCAGGCTCTGTGCCACCAGCCTAAGCCCCGGCAACTTGAGCAAGTGCAAAGCGATTTCCATCAGACGATGGATGCCTGGCAGGCGGTACAACATATCCAGTTTGGCCCGATTGAAACCCTGATGCGTAATTTCAGCATGCAGTTCTGGCCAGACCGGAAAAACCTGATCAGCAAACAGCTAAACCAGTTGCTGCAAGCCCAGGATCCGCACACTCTTTCGGTGGGATATCTGTACAAAGCCAGTATCGGAGTAAAAGGGCTGCCCGCGCTTGAACGTCTGCTGTTCAGCGGCTCACTGGCTGACGTTGAAAACAACAGCTACCGATGTCAGCTGAGTCAGACTATCGCCGCCTATATCGCCGAAAACAGCCAGGCAACGCTGACTGAGTGGAACGATGACTATAGTCACTCAATAGCCCGTGCTGGCAGCAACGAGAGCGACTATGACAGCCATCAGGAAGCCGCCGTGGATATGATGAAGTCACTGGTCGAACCGATTGAAGCGATCCGCGATCAGAAAATTCTCCGGCCGCTGAATGATGGCGGACAGGTCCGGCCCCGACGCACAGAATCCTGGCGCAGCCAGCGCTCTCTGCGCAATATACAACTCAATATTGCCAGCCTCAAAGATCTCTATTCCGGCACCACCAACAGCCTCGACAGCCTGTTGCGAGAACAGGGCAGAGCGCCTCAGGCTGACAATATCAGCACCCTGTTCAATAACATTGAAGAGCAGCTCAACACAGTGCAGGCACCACTGGTCGACCGCCTGTCTCAAGCCGAAACCGTTAAACAGTTATTACAGATAAGCAATGCGCTCCAGCAGCTTGATCGTGAGCTGAGCGCAGAGATGATAACACTGGACATTCAACTGGGATTTAACAGCCGTGATGGAGATTAATCGGCGCCGTTTCTGCCAACTGCTGGGCAGTGCCGTACTGCTGCCGCGGCTCACACTGGCAGCAGACGCTGAAAACAATTCTGCAAAACCGATGTTTGCGGCGGCTGCCAAAGGCAGGGACGGACAATACCATCTCTACCTCATCGGGCAACAAACTCAGGTTATGCTGGATCATATTTTACCGGGGCGGGCTCACCATACAGAGGTACACCCAAAGCAGCCGCTGTTAGCCTGCATCGCTCGGCGTCCGGGCACATTTATCGATATTGTCGATTACCAAAAGCAACAACTGGTACAGCGCATTATCGCCGACACCGGACGACACTTTTTTGGCCATGGCATTTTTTCCCATGACGGGCGCTGGCTAATCACCACGGAGAATGAGATCAGCACCGGACAGGGCCGGATTGTTATCCGCTCACTGGAGGAGAACTACCCGGTTATAGCCGACTACCCCAGCTATGGCATCGGCCCACACGAGCTGGTTCAGCAACCGGACAGCGCCGTATTAACGGTCGCCAATGGCGGAATTCTTACCCACCCGGACCACGGCAGGGAGAAACTCAATCTGGAGAGTATGCAACCTTCGCTGATGCGGTTAAACCTGCACACGGGAGAGCGACTGGAGCAACAGATACTGCCCGCAGAACTGCATCAGCTGAGTATCCGGCATATCGATACCAACCGGCAGGGAACCACCGTTATCGCACTGCAGTATCAGGGCGACGCCGGTCAGAATCTGCCACTGGTTGCTGTTCACCGGCCCGGTCAGGCAATGCAGCTGCTCGCCGCACCGGAACCGGTTAACCGCGCTATGAATGGCTATTGTGGCAGCGCCAGATTTGATCACAGTGGTCGTTTCGCGGCAGTCTCAGCCCCCCGGGGAGACCTGATATCCTTCTGGGATCTGCAGGAAAACCGCTTCATCTCTTCTATCAGAAGCCCCGATGGCTGTGGTCTGACAGCAACGCATAACAACGCAGAGTTTATCATCAGCGCAGGTACCGGACGCTGTATCCGCCACAACATCCTCAGCGGGGAAACAATCCGGCTGCCTCTGGCCCTTAAAACCGCCTGGGATAACCACCTGACTATGGTCAGTCTCTGACCCTCTGATACTCACACTGACGACACCAACCGGTTCTCGGAATCAGGCCTGAAGTACGCTTCTGCGCCGGCATCCGGGTGCCTTTTTACACCTGAAATTAAGGATTTATCATGAAAAAAAACGTTCTGGCATCTCTGATTACAGTCGCTATAGCGGCCTCACAACCGGCTCAGGCGACCGCAATGGCAACCGAACTGAATTCACTGAAACAGCGGATCACCCAGCTTGAATCGCAACTGAGTGACACCATGGCAGCACAAGCCAGTGCAGATAAAGAGCGGGCACAGCTGAGCATCAGTGGCTCTGCTGACTTTCTGGCAACAGCATCCGAGCTGGCCGATGGCAGCCATGAAAATGATCTCGATGTTGACAGTGTCGAGCTGACCGTCGAAGCCGCCGTAAATGAGTATATGACGCTATCGACCACACTCAAATATGAGGAAGATGGTGAAGATCAGGAACTGTTTGTCGATGAAGCGATCGTGACTATCGCGGCAGTCGATAGTCCGTGGTCACTTCTGGCTGGTCGATCAGGTACGCCGTTCGCGGTGATTAACGGCAATGCCTGGTCTGACCCACTGACCAATGACCTGACCGATAATACCGATGACCTGCTACTACTTGGTTTCAGTCAGGGGATATTCAGTGCCGAAGGCTATCTCTTTAAGGGTCAGAGCGATGAGCGCAAGGTGGATAATCTGGGGTTCAATGCTGCGCTGACGTTTGATAACGGTTTCGCTATCGGGGCGGGTTATCTGAACAATATCCGTAATACCGATCCATTGCAGGCTGACAGCCTGACCGGGGATGATAAAGTCAGTGCCTCACGCATCAATGTCAGCTACACCGTGGATGCAGTGGCGCTGTCTGCTGAATACCTGAAAACCGGCAGCTTTAAAGAGCTTGCAGGCCGCCCTGACGTCACCATCTGGCACCTCAGTACGGATTACGCCACTGAACTACTGGGCGCTCCGGGAAACCTGTCTCTGGGATACAGTAAAACCGAAGATACAGAACGGCTGACCGATGCTGGCGAAGCCCTGTTTGCTCACTCACGGGTAACACTGGGAGCTTCCAGAGAGCTGCATGAGAATGCAGAGCTGATTGTGGAACTGGTCAGGGAAGAGGATTATGCCGGGGATAACACCGATACTATTAATCTGGTGCTGTCTACCCGGTTCTGAGTCGTTACAGCTAAATACGCTGCCCGGCACAGCCCGGGCAGCAACCTATTCCTCCTGATCAGGCAGGCCCATAACCTGCAACAGCCATTCGCGAAAAATCCGCATCCCGTAGGTCAGCGGCCGATCTTTCGGGTAGACCAGATAAAACGCTTTTCCGGTTAGCAGCTCGACTTCTACCGGCACCACCAACTGTCCGTATTGCAACTCACGGCTGATCAGAGACTTATCTGACAAGGCGACACCCAGTCCTTCCAGAGCCGCCCCCAGCGCCAGCTGGGTACTGGAAAATGACAACCCTTTTTCCTCACCGGTCATTGAGATCCCGGCCTTCTGCAGTAAGCGCTGCCATTCATTGCGCCGGCTGGTGACATGGATCAGCGTCTGCTTCCTCAGATCAGCCAGCGTTTCAATCTGGTGCTCTTCCAGTTTACGAGGGCTGCACACAGGCACCACCACCGAACGGTGTACCAGTCGCACCTCAATATCATCATCGTCAGGCGGATCACCAAAATAGACCGCCATATCCAGATCGGAATGATCAAAGTCGATACGGTTAACCGAACCGGTGCTCAGTCGCAGCTCCACATCGGGATAAAGCGCCTGAAAATCTTTGATCCTGGGCATCAGCCAGCGGCTCAGAAATGCAGGAGGCGCCTCAAAGGTTAACGAGCTGGTATTCGGGGCAGAGATCAGACGACGGGTGGCCGCATCCAGTTCATCCAGCGCGTGCGAAACCGCAACCAGATACTTTTCTCCGGCGACAGTAATCTGCACCTGTCTTTTTTCACGATGAAACAGCTTTAACCCCAGGTACTCCTCAAGAGATTTAATCTGGTGACTGACGGCTGAAGGGGTTACATACAGCTCTTCTGCAGCTTTGTTGAAGCTGCCAAGTCGTGCAGCCGATTCAAAACTGCGTAGCGCATTTAAAGGGGGTAAGCGTCTGATACACACCTCAATGAGTGAATTTATTTCACACTTAAGCTGAAATTCTATCGTTTGTTTAATAACCAGCCCGACCTTAGTATAACCATCAACGAAACAATGATCCAACCGCAAGACACTGTAGATAATAGCTTAATCTGAAATCATCCAGATATGCCGCTTAAATCCAGTTGGGTTGATTCATTTTACGACATAACAGTTTAATGAATTATTTTGGTGCATAGCATGAACACAAATGAGCACGGTATTAAAGTTGACGAATTTGGCCTGGTTGATACCGCTTACTATGTAAGACAGGGTCAGCTGGCACGTAACGAATATTTTGCACAGCAGCTGACAGCGCTGGGCTACTGGCTAAAGAAACTGATGACTAAACGCCAGAAACAGGGTTTTAACAGCACTCGTTCATTCGGGACCGTATAGGTCTAAACGAGACTCCTTTAGGCCACTCTTTAGTGGCCTTTTTTTTGGTTCTTCGCAGGTTATGGGGAAATAGTTAGGAAGCGGTGGTGCCTTTCCGGTTAAGCTGTTGT
>JAAEYW010000026.1 GCA_018223185.1 Oceanospirillales bacterium
ATACCTGCCTGTCACGCAGGGGGTCGCGGGTTCGAGTCCCGTCCATTCCGCCACTTTTTCCTTTGAAATAATTTGCCTGTCAGTGACTATTGCTCTGCCTCGTGAATTTCATAGCTGTTGCTCTGGCCCTTTTGCGTTGCAACGATCTGCCTGTCAGCTATCACTGCTGAGATTCATGGCTTGCATATCTTTTTATTCTGTTACTTTCATGTTGAAAGAATCTGACTGATTAGTCATCATTGCTTTGGCTTGCGGTTTTTTGGGACTTACCTTCACCCTTTGGCTGGTATTTTTCTGTCGGTTGTATCAGTTAAGGGGTTGTCTTTATGCTCTGTCGGCATGCTGCCTTTCTCTGATGATTCGTTTTATTTAAAATGGTATCGTGCTGAGTCTGAGGCGTTTCTTTTTTCTCTGTGTGTATTTGCCATTTTGAGTAATCAGTGCAAGCGCTTATTTGTTTAACGTGATATAAATGCCAGTCTTTTTTCCTCTGCCTGATTATCCAATACAAATAAAGTAGTCCGGTTGAGGGGTATCATAGCGGCTGCAGGCCTAATCAGATGCATTTGAATATTAATCAGGCAGAATTGGTTTCAATCTGTCCTGATCCGGTTATCGCAATCAATCGTCGCGGAGTGATCTCTGTGTTTAATCCTTCAGCCGAAAATTTGCTGAGGTATTCGGCTGATCAGGTTGTGGGAGAAATGAACATACGTCAGATCTATCCCAGTGAAGCTGAAGCAAGAAAAATCATGCGGCTGATGATGGATGAGTCGTTTTATGGTGCCGGACGCATAGAGGGCTATGAAACCTATGTGCTCAACAGTGATCGGGAAAGAGTGCCTATTCGTCTGTCGGCGGCTGTGCTGATGAAACAGGGGGAGTATCGTGGAAGTGTTGGTTTTTTTCATGATATGACGCGCCAGAAAGCGCTGGAAACCACTTTGTTAAAACAGTCAATTACTGATGATCTGAGTGGTTTGTATAATCAGCGTCACTTCTATGTTCAGGTTGCCAGTGAGATGATGCGTGTAAAGCGCTATGGTGGTGAGCTGAGCCTGGTGTGTATTGATCTTGATGGTTTTAAGCAGGTTAATGATAAGTTAGGGCACCTGGAAGGTGATCAGATTGTGCGTCTGATTGGTCGCGTGCTTCGGGATGGTTTAAGGGATTCGGATCAGGCGTTTCGGTATGGCGGCGACGAATTTATGTTGTTGTTACCTAATACCTCACGCAAAGATGCCTGTCAGTTGGCTGATCGGGTGCGGCAGCTATTTAATCTGGAATGCAGTTATTCGCCAGGTTCATTCCATAATGATGCAGTTACCGTTTCGATGAGTCTGGGGGTTGCGTCCTGTTCGGGTGCTGAGCCGGTTGATTTTTTTGTTCAGAGAGCGGATATGGCGATGTATAGTGCAAAGCAGGAGGGAGGTAACTGTGTCAGGCAGTTTGCATCCAGCCAGAATTAAATATAATTGTTCGGTTTCATACGCTTCTGTATTTACATCTCCTCACCGTCATCATATTCGTTGTCGTCTTCAAACTCTTCGTTGAGTCTTTCCAGCAGAAGCTCTTCTGTGTACTCTTCCATTTTATCTCTCCTTTCTTTTCGGCAGCTATCTTATGCTGACTTGATGATGGAAATGTGACAGGTTTTTTAATCCTTTATGAAAAATTGTCCGGCAGCGCTGCCACAATCGCCCCATATTCCAGTTACAGCCGTTGATCTGCCGGCCTTTAAAAAGGCGGGTGTTCACCTTGATCTGCTGCGCCTTGATCTTGTGCATCCTCTTATCAGTGGTAATAAGTGGTTTAAGTTAAAGTACGCGCTTGAAGCGGTGCGGGCTTCCGGTTGCTATCGTGTGCTTAGCTTTGGTGGTGCCTGGTCAAATCATATTCATGCGTTGTCATATGCGGGATATGAACAGGGTCTTGAAACGATAGGGGTGATTCGGGGTGAGCGTCCGGCTCAACTCTCTCAAACGTTAGTTGATGCAGCGGGTTGGGGGATGACGCTGGAGTTTGTTTCCAGGGCTCAATATCGCAATAAGAGCGATCAACAGTTTATTGCCCGGCTGCATGACAAGTATGGAGATTTTCATTGTTTGCCGGAAGGTGGATCGGGTGAGTGGGTGGTGGCTGGTTGTCGTGAGATTCTCTCTCTGTTTAATGCCGCGGATTATCAGCTGATTTGTTGTGCCTGTGGTACCGGGGGGACTCTGGCGGGATTGATTGCAGATAAGCCTGAAGGTGTCGATCTTTTGGGCGTGCCAGTGCTGAAAGGCGGAGCGTTTCTCTATCAGGATATTCGAAGACTTTTAGCTCAGGCCGGCGTGAATGACCCGGGAGGGTGGACGTTAGAGCTTGATAGTCACGAGGGCGGGTATGCCAGGGTTTCTGTAGAGCTGGCTCTGGCGATGAAATGCTTCACTGAATACAGTGGCATCGGGCTGGAGCCGGTATACAGTGGTAAGGCGTTTCTGGCGTTGCAGCGAAAGCTGCTGCGGGGTGAACTGCTCCCGGGGACCCGGGTAATGCTGATTCATACAGGCGGTATGCAGGGGTTAAGGGGGATGGAAGATATCCTGAGTAGAAAGTTGACATAATGTTATAGGCCAGAATCCTGTGTTAAAAGGGTTGATACCGGCAGCTAAACAGCTAAAAATATGAGTATAATGTTTAAAAACAATCGGATAGGTGTGGTTACGTTGTAATCATCAGTTTCAGTGGAGTGGCAATGGATAACTTTCGTAATATTGGCTTGATAGGGCGTCTGGGTAGTACCAAGGTTATTGATACCCTGAAACATCTGATTCGCTTTCTTGATGAGCAGGGCCTGACTCCTATTCTTGATGAAAAAATCGCGGCAGTAATGCCCGGGCATGGCCAGCAAACCAGTTCTCCCCGTTTGATGGGGGAGGTCTGTGATCTGGTTATTGTTGTCGGAGGCGATGGCAGTTTGTTAGGCGCGGCGCGGAATCTGGCGCAATCCAATGTGCCGGTGTTGGGTGTTAACCGTGGGAATCTGGGCTTCCTGACCGATATCTCGCCTGCTGAAATCGAAGAGAAGGTCGGTGAGGTGTTGAATGGTCAGTATACTGTTGATCGTCGCTTTCTGATTGATGTTCTGGTTAAGCGAAATGGCGAGCCTATCGGCGAGTCAACCGGGCTGAACGACTGTGTATTGCACCCGGGTAAGTCTGCCAGAATGATTCAGTTCGAACTCTATATCGAAGGGCAGTTTGTTTACACGCAACGATCTGATGGTCTGATTGTTGCCACCCCGACAGGTTCTACGGCGTATGCGTTGTCAGGCGGCGGTCCCATTATGCATCCGCGCCTTGATGCATTGGTGTTAGTGCCTATGTTCCCCCATACACTCTCCAGCCGACCTATTGTGGTGGATGGTAATAGTGAGCTTAAATTGGTTATCAGTGATAATAATGAAACCTATCCGACGGTCAGTTGCGATGGACAGAAACATATCAGCTGTGCTCCTGGAGATACTATTACTATTCATAAAAAGCCACATAAGCTGAAACTGCTGCATCCGCTGAGCCATAATTTCTATCAGACCTGTCGTGAAAAGCTTGGTTGGGCGACCAGGTTGGGAGAATAACCGGAGTGCCTATGGGAAGTGCTTATCAAGGTTATGACCTGATCGGTGATGTGCATGGCTGTGCATTATCGCTTCAGCTGTTATTGAAAAAACTGGGATATAGCAAAAAATCGGGTGTTTATCAGCACCCGAAACGTCAGGCCGTTTTTCTGGGGGACATTGTTGACCGTGGGCCGCGTATCCGTGAGGCGCTGCATATTGTCCGGGACATGGTTGATGCCGGGCATGCTCAGATCGTAATGGGCAACCATGAGTTTAATTATCTCTCTTATCTTACGCCCGGGTTGCCGGGGTCCGGTATGGAATATCTGAGAACCCATAACCAGCGACATCTGCGTATTCTGAATGAAACTCTTGAGCAGTTTGTAAACTACCCGCATGAGGAGCAGGTGTTTTTGCAGTGGATCAAAGAGATGCCCCTGTTTCTCGAGTGTGAGCAGTTCAGGGTGGTGCATGCCTGCTGGTCTCAGCAGCATATAGATCAGTTTTTGCAAATGCAGGGGGGGAATCGGATTGATGATGCTTACCTGCACCGTTCTGCCCATCACGGTACGCCTGAGTGGGAGACTATGGATCGTTTGTTGCGCGGTACACATCTGAGGCTGCCCAATAACGAAGTCATGGTTAGTAAAGACGGTTATAAACGGCATTTTTTCCGGACTAAGTTCTGGTCAGAGAAGCCAGAGTATTATGTCGATGTCGTGTTTCAGCCTGACCCTTTACCTGAGCATGTGGCGCGTATGCCGCTGAGTGATCAGGATTATCAGGACCTGCTGTACTACAGCAGGGATGAGCCTCTGCTCTTTATCGGGCATTACTGGTGTGATGGCGAGCCCAGGCCTGTGGCCCCCAATGTTGCCTGTATTGACTACAGTGCTGTTAAGTTTGGTAAGTTGGTGGCGTATCGGCTGGATCAGGAAACAGAGATCGATCCGAAGAAATTTATCTGGGTTGATGTATTGAAGGAAATTAGAGATGAATCCTGAATATCACTTGCTGCCTGTTGTTATCTTATGAATGAAGTGTTCCGGGTCTCCATCGATCAGGATCTGTCTGGTTTTACCGCGATACTCTGGCAGCATAAAATTCCTCACCGGGTGTTAGAAGAGGGGGATGAACAGCTGTTAATGGTTCCCTATAACGTTAATGCAGACCAGATTGCTCAGCTTTATCAGTTGTGGCAGCAGGGGGCTGATCTTTCAGGTCTGAAGGTTCAGCAGCGTGAAAAGCCGGGGGGGCTGCAGAGTATTTTTAAAGCCTGGCTGACTCTGGTGCTGATTGCGGTGAGCGTCATCATTACGTTGATGGTCTCGCTGGGTGATAATATACAGGTGATGAGCTGGTTCACCATTGTTGAGTTTTATGTGCAGGGGGATAAGATCTATTACCCTGACCTGCTGACATCGGTTTCCGGTGGGCAGGTATGGCGACTATTCACGCCGGCTTTTATGCATTTTAATCTGCCGCATATACTCTTTAATCTGCTTTGGGTCTGGGTCGTGGGCCGGCGGATTGAAAGTTACCTGGGCTGGCCTGTGCTCTTGGGGTTGTTTCTGTTTTCTGCACTGACTTCCAATATCGCCCAGTTCTGGGTCAGTGGCCCGATGTTTGGCGGAATGTCTGGTTTCGTGTTTGCGCTGCTTGGGTTTGCATGGCTGTGGGACCGGCTCAGGCCTGCGCAGCTGATCGGTATGCCACCGGCGCTGATGGGATTTATGATGTTCTGGCTGGTACTGGGATTTACCGGGACGCTTGAAGTTCTGGGGCTTGGCTCTGTTGCAAATACCGCTCATCTGGCGGGGTTGATAGCGGGCCTTGTGGTTGTTCCGGCGGTAAGACTTATCAAACAATGAATGCTCGGGCACAGCGTGACATCGAACTGCTGACAGACCCTGTGATAATATATCGGTCTACTGTGGAGACTAAATAAATGAATTTTACAAAGATGATTGAGGCGATGACACCTGAGGTGTATCAGAGTCTGAAGCGGGCTGTAGAGCTGGGTAAGTGGCCTAATGGCGAACGGTTGACCGAGGCGCAGCGAGAGACCAGTTTGCGGGCGGTTATCGCTTATGATGAAACCAAACTGCCAGAACATGAGCGTACCGGGTTTATCGACCGGACCAAAAAAGATGGCAGCAAGCACGGCTCAGATCCGCTGGAACCGCAGGTTCTTAAAATTCTGAACGATCATTGATGGATGTTATCGCGCAAGGGGCGCTGGTTAAAATGCCAGCAGAGATCGGCCCTCAGATACGTTATCAGCTTAAGTTGGATGATCAGCTCGTTGATTTGAACCGCTATCTCGGCCAGCCGTTAAAGCTGAGGTACCTGGGGTGCATTAATTGTATTCACTGTGGCCGGAAAACGAGTAAAAGTTTTGCCCAGGGCTACTGTTACCCATGTTTTAAAAAGCTCCCTCAGTGTGACGTCTGTATTATGAGTCCGGAAAAGTGTCATTATGATCAGGGGACCTGTCGGGATCCGGCGTGGGGTGAGCAGTTCTGTTTTCAGAGCCACTATGTCTATCTGGCGAACTCTTCGGGCGTTAAGGTGGGGATTACCCGCGGCACCCAGATTCCAACGCGCTGGATTGATCAGGGGGCGATTCAGGCGCTGCCGGTTCTGCGTGTTGATACCCGTTTTCAGTCGGGTCTGGCTGAGCAGGTTTTTGCCGGTCATGTAACTGATAAAACTAACTGGCGGGCTATGCTTAAAGGTCAGGTAGATAGTCTGGATCTGTATGCTGAGCGTGACCGGCTGATGGCGTTGTGTCAGGACGGCCTGACTGAGCTGGAAGATCGCTTTGGGTTGCAGGCGATTCAGCGTCTTCCCGATGCCGAAGTGCTGGAACTTAACTATCCGGTGCTCAACTTTCCGGCTAAAGTGACCAGTCTTAGTTTTGATAAAACGCCTGTCGTGGAGGGGGTTTTACAGGGGATTAAAGGGCAGTACCTGATCCTGGATACCGGGGTGATCAACCTCAGAAAGTTTACTGCATATCAGGTTGAGTTCAGCGCCTGAGTTTAGGGAAACCTTTGAATCGCTGCCATGGTCTGAATATTATCAGGGTGTATTCGAAGGTTCGTTTCGTGTTAATTGTTTGAATGTTATTGCAGGGTGTGTGAATGAATCAGTCAGCTACAGAGCAACCGAGTGTTATCTATCTGAAAGATTATGAGGTTCCCGCTTTTCTGGTGGAACAGACCGAGTTGCGCTTCGAACTGGAAGAAGAACAAACGCTGGTTCGTTCTCAGGTCCGCTACTCCCGTAACCCTGATTCTGCTAACCGTCTGCACCCTCTGGTACTGGATGGACATGAGACGCTTGAGTTACAGCGGCTGAGTATTGATGGGGAAGTGCTCAGCGAGAAGGATTACCGTCGTGCGGGCGAAAAACTGAGTATCCCGAATCTGCCAGACCACTTTACCCTTGAGTGTATTACACGTATTGAACCGCAGAATAATACCGCGCTGGAAGGTCTTTATAAATCTGATGGTATGTTTTGCACTCAGTGTGAGGCCGAAGGCTTCAGGCGCATTACTTTTTATCAGGATCGTCCCGATGTGATGGCGCTGTTTGAAACCACAATTGTTGCGGAAAAGCAGCGTTATCCGGTGTTGCTGTCTAATGGCAATATGGTTGATGCGGGTGAAGAGGATGATGGCCGGCACTGGGTCAAATGGCAGGATCCGTTTCCAAAACCGGCTTATCTGTTCGCCCTTGTCGGCGGTGATCTTGAGTTTATAGAGGATCGTTACACCACCTGTTCAGGGCGTCATGTGGTGTTGAAGATCTTTGCCGAAGCAAAGGATCTGGATAAGCTTGAATATGCCATGACCTCTTTGAAAAACTCGATGAAATGGGATGAAGAGGTCTACGGTCGGGAGTATGACCTGGATATCTTCATGATAGTTGCTGTCGACTTCTTTAATATGGGGGCGATGGAAAACAAGGGTCTTAATATTTTCAATACCTCCTGTGTGCTTGCACATGCTGAAACGACAGTTGATGCTGGTTTTCAGCGCGTTGAAGGGGTTGTCGCCCATGAGTATTTCCATAACTGGTCCGGTAACCGGGTAACCTGTCGGGACTGGTTCCAGTTAAGCCTTAAAGAGGGTTTCACCGTTTTCCGTGATTCGCAGTTCTCAGCGGATATGAACTCTCAAACGGTAAAGCGGATTGAGGATGTTACCCTGCTACGCACGGCCCAGTTTGCTGAGGACGCAGGCCCGATGGCCCATCCGGTTCGGCCTGCCTCATTTATCGAGATATCTAACTTTTATACGCTAACAGTGTATGAGAAAGGTTGTGAAGTCGTGCGTATGCTTCATACCCTGTTGGGGGCGGAGACCTTTCGTAAAGGTTCCGATCTTTATTTTGAGCGTCATGACGGTCAGGCGGTGACCACCGATGACTTCGTTCAGGCAATGGCTGATGTTTCAGGCCGTGATATGAGTCGCTTTAAACTCTGGTACAGCCAGTCGGGAACGCCTCAGGTTTCTGTGACCGGTGAATATGATGCGCAAAATCAGCGCTATACGCTGCATATGCATCAGAGTTGCCCGGCCACACCTGATATGGCGACCAAACAGCCGTTTTTGATTCCGGTTGCGGTGGGTTTGCTTGACTCTCAGGGGCAGGATATACCGCTGAATGATGGTGCAAACACCGAGATTCTGGAGTTTATTGCCACTGAGCAGAGCTTTGTCTTTGATAATATTCCGGTAGAGCCAATTCCTTCATTGCTGCGGGGCTTCTCTGCGCCAGTAAAGCTGAAATTCCCCTACAGTCGTGAGCAGCTGGTGTTTCTGATGCAACATGACAGCGATGGATTTAATCGCTGGGATGCTGCACAACAGCTGGCTGTAGGTATTATGAACGAGTTAATTGTTGATTATCAGCAAGGGCGGGATCTGATACTGGATCCGGCACTGATTGATGCTTATAAGCAGGTGCTGACTGACACCCGTCTGGATAAGGCGATGGTTGCTAAAGTGCTGACTCTGCCTTCAGAAGCCTATCTGAGCGAGTTGGCGGAGGTGATTGATGTTGATGCGATCTACCGGGTTCGTCGTTTTGTCAGGGAGTCCATCGCAAATCAGCTCGAGCCGCTGTTCCTGAGTGCTTATCAGGACAACGATACTGCTGAACCCTACAGCCCTGATGCGGCCTCTGTGGCTCGCCGAAGCCTGAAGAGCCTTGCACTGGCTTACCTGATGGCTACCGAAAAGCAGGAATATCTCGAGTTGGCCCTGCGGCAGTTCCATCAGGCAGACAATATGACTGACAGTCAGGCGGCGCTGACGCTGATCGTTCATTCTGGATTTAAGCAGCAGGCGGGTGAGGTACTGGACGATTTCTATCAGCGCTGGCAGAACGAATCACTGGTGGTAAATCAGTGGCTGGCGGTTCAGGCAAGTGATCCTGAAGAGGGTGCGCTGGCGCGGGTGCAGGCTTTGCAGCAGCATCCGGCTTATGATGCTGCTAACCCGAATAAGATACGCTCTCTGGTATCGGTTTTTTGCGCTCAGAATATGCTGAATTTCCATAATTCTGATGGCAGTGGCTACCGTTTCCTGGCGGATCAGATTATTGTATTAAATAAGCAGAACCCCCAGATTGCATCGCGGTTGCTGACACCGTTAACCCGTTGGAAACGCTATCCGTCTGAACGAAGTGCGTTGATGAGGGCTGAGCTGGAACGGATCAACAGCAGTGGCGAGCTTTCCCGGGATGTTTTTGAAGTATTGACTAAAAGTCTGGCTGGCTGAGGCCTGTAGAGGAAGGGTAAGAATATGGAACGCACAATCCCGGAACAGGATAAATTTGAATTGCAGCAGAATTATCGTCGTTATCTGAAGTATCAGGATCAGTATGATGATGCCTTTACTAATTTGAAACAGTCCCGGGCCAGCCGGGTCTGGCTGGCAGGGCTGGTGGCATTGCTATTCAGTCCGGGCTCTGACTTTTTTCTTGGCGCCGCGGCGGCCCTTTTCGGACTTTATTTTTACCGTATAGGCTCTGCCTGGTATACCAGTTTTCAGATTGATGAAGGTCGGGAAGAGGTGTTGCGCTGGTTTTCCTCCAAAGGCCTGACTTTTGAAGGTCGTATTCTTTATTTTCGTGATGACCGGGTGCTGGCCAATCCTATCGATCCCTTCGCGGATGAGATTTACGGCTAAAGGGAAGACTGATGCCGGTTAAGCGCGAATACAAGCAGATCAGTCAACGGGCAAAGAGCTTGCTGTCAAAGCCTGAGGGTGTGGATGTTGATTTCAAACGCGAAATTAATGGCATAAAAAGTCGCGATCTGGTGTCTTTCGCTAATTCTCCTCAGGGGGGCGCTATTCTGGTTGGGGTTGATGAGTATACCAACAAGAATGGCTTGCAGCGCGGGCGGGTGGTCGGTTGTGATGTGGACGACAGTGCCCGGCTTAGTCTGATTAATAAAGCGACTGATTGTTACCCCATTGTTGATATTGAGCTGGTGGTTGAAAATATCAGCAATAACTCTTTTTTTCGTATCGAAATACCCTCCGGCAATAAGCGGCCTTACTGCACGCAGCGGGGTGAATATGCAATCCGGGCCGATGCCCGCTCCCGTGCGCTCTATCCCGAAGAGCTATTGGCGATGTTTATGGATCGCGAAGGTGAGCTGTTTCTGAACCGGTTTCGTGAAGCTGTCGCGCAACTGGAGCAGCGGCTGGGGCAGATGGATCATGCGTTTGGATCAGGAATGGAGCATTTGCTGATCCATCTCGAAGAGCTTGATAGTCAGGTGCGCAGGACACTTACGCGGGTTGATCAGATGACCGACAGCGCGAAAAAGCGTTCCCGTAATATGCTCCAGGCTTTGCGGGATTCCCAGGACAGTATTGCAGGACTCGAATCACTGCTGCTGGCACAGAACGGTAACCCCGCTGGGCGTCTCGAGATTATGCGGGATATTCGCACCCGGCTGGATCAGTTGACAGAAAACCTTAATCCAGGAGATGAGCAAAACGAATGATTGAGAGCATTCGTAAAGCGGGCTATTGGGTTTTTGATCTGGATGGTACATTAACTCATCCAGTACATGACTTTGAGCAGATTCGTTCTGAACTCGGGCTTCCGGCAGGTTGTGATATTCTGGCGACTATCGCTGATAAGCCTGAATCTGAGCAGAAGGAGCTGAATCATCGGCTTGACCAGTGGGAGTATTTCTATGCTGATCAGGTGAAGCCTGCTATCGGTGTAAATGAGTGTCTTGAATTTCTGGGATCACAGGGGTGTTTGTTGGGAATTCTGACCCGGAATAAGCGTGAGGTGGCACTGCACTGTCTTGAGGTGATAGGAGTCAGCCACCTGTTTAATGCTGCTGCAGTATTGGGGCGGGATGATGCGCGGGCAAAGCCGGACCCTCAGGGAGTAAATCTGTTGCTGAATCAGTGGCAGGCCCGTGCTGATGAAGCAGTGATGGTCGGCGATTTCCGTTATGACCTGGAAGTGGGGCGTGCGGCGGGGGTAGCCACAATCCATGTTGATTCGAAGCGGGATCGGGAGTGGCCTGAGTTGACCGACCTGAGGGTCGGTACACTGGCTGAATTACACAAATTGCTAAGAATATGAAGGGATTCTGTTTGATTCCCGTCAAGACCGTTTTAAAAAGCTGGGGTATAGTGTCTTTATCTCACAGGAGGTCGTTATGACATTATTGAATGAATTGCACCAGGATCATGTCAACCTTAATAAGTTGCTGGCTGTGTTGGGAAACAAGCTGGAAAAGCTGAAGCAAGGTGAAATGCCAAATTTTGTCTTGCTTGCAGATGCCGTCGATTACATCACCAGTTATGCCGATGACTATCACCATCCACTGGAAGATCAGATGTATGAGTTTTTCAAAGATTCAGGTTGCCCTGAATTGGACCAGGCGATATCCCGGTGTGTTGAAGAGCACAGACAGCTAAAACAAAGCAGTCATGAAATTATTGAAGCGGTCGACTGTATTCTGAGTGATGCAGTGGTTCCGATGGATCAGTTTGCCGACAAGCTTGAGCATTTTCTTGATGCGCAGATTGAACATCTTAATCTGGAAGAGGGGACATTGTTTCCGTTATTAGATGAAGTTGCCACTGACGAGCAGTGGAAGGCACTTGAGCCTCTTCTGCCGAAGATGGGTGATCCGCTGTTTGGTGAGAAGCAGAAGCAGCGTTATATAGATCTGTATTCTGAGCTGTTGCGGGATATGCAGTAACGCTATACAGAGTCTAAACAGATCTGAGGTCACTGTTTACATGATTGAACAGTTCAGGCTTCATCTCAGGCAGAGAGCGATATTCAATGCGGTTTCTGCCTTTTTCTTTTGCCTGGTAAACCGCATCATCGGCTGCCTTTAACAGAGCATGTGCCTGGGCGTCCAGGTTATCAAAGGCAAAACTTCCGTAACGACAACTGGTCACTCCTATTGATGCGCTTACCCTGAAAGGCTCGTTATCGTTGTTATGGATTACCATATGGAGAATTTTAATGCGCAGTTGGTTACCTATTTCAATCGCCTTTTCTTCATCGCAATTGGGTAGCAGGATGGCAAACTCCTCCCCACCATAACGGGCTACAAAGTCGGTTTTTCGAAGGCTCTGTTTTAACAACAGTCCTACTGATCGAAGCACTTTATCGCCGACCTGATGGCCGAAGTTGTCGTTCACCAGCTTAAAGTAGTCGAGATCGATAAACAGACAACTCAGGGGGGTTTTATTCCGGCTTGCTCTGGAAAGCTCTCTGATTATCTCCTGATCGAATGCGCGCCGGTTATTAACTTTTGTGAGCATATCGATAATGCTAAGTCGCTTCAGGTTCTGCTGATTTATACAGTTTTCAAAGCATACCGAGATTACCGAAGCCAGATGGCCTATATAATCATAATCGAAGTGTTCGCTGTAGCGAGCAGAGTCGTTACTGCCCAGATGCAGGCTACCAATCAGACAGTTATGGCGGATAAGTGGTAGCAGTGCACTGCTGGACACATAGGGATTGCTGGGAAAGGCGATGCTCTTGAGCTGAGGACTCAGCTCTCCGATTCTTAATTTGGAGGAGGGGAATAAGCTGTTAAGCAGTCGCTGGTTGGTTACAAAGCGAAGGCTGTGTCCCGGTTCTGGCGGAGCATAATCTTCCAGCAGACAGCGGGCTGCGTTCTCCGGATCAAACAGGATAAGATTGACGGCAGCCAGTTGGAAATGCTGTTTAAAGTCAATCAGGATAAGATCGAGCAATTCTGCCAGATTACTGCAGCTGAGCAGTCTGAGTTCGATCTCAAAGAATGAGTGTAAAACAGCTTCATTCCGCTCTACCTTATCGGCTAGCAGGCGAAGTGATCTGCGCAGATCTTTGTTCTCTTTGTCGGTTGAATCCATGAAACGCCTGCTTTGCACCCTGAGTAAGAAAGAGTTATCGGCCATCAGTGATAACTATAAAGGAAAAGGCTGGTTGCAATAATAAAAAAGGTGGGTAATTTTTCGTTTGACAGAGGCAAAGGGCAGGAAGGTCACGATTGATAGGGGTCAGAGCTAAAAAAGCCTGCTACCCATATTGAGCAGCAGGCTCTTTGAAAGCTCTGAATAACTCAGCCTGTTTTGGCGATTTTGCCAGTTTGTTCGGGATGGGTATTGATAAAGTGGTTTAATACCCTTCGCAGAACCTTTTCGTGTGCTGAATCTCCCTTGCGTTGTGCTTTTGCGATATCATCCATGATGATTTTTTTCACTTTGCTCTGACCATCATGGCAGCATAGATAATGGCCCATCGCCATGGCTATTATCGGGTCTGTGTGCTCATGTTCTGCTATCGCCTCAACTTCATCCTGAGTGAGGTCGCTAAGGTCAAGGCACTCATTGTAAGTAAGCATGGTCGTATCCCCTTTTTATTATAATGCGCGTAAATCAAGCTAAACCAATAATCTGAAGGCCCATATGAGAATATGTACAGCGGCCCGGTACTCATATATTAGGCAACAGAGCCAGTTTTCTCTAATCAAAATCGGGTATTTCTTATATAGCTTTATTCTTACTGATGAATTATTGATATATCTCAGGGTTATATGTCAGAGTCGTTCATTGTGTATCATAATTTGTGGCTGTCCTGATGGGTCGATAAGTCAAGGATAGATGAGACGAATATCTGAGAACAGGGCTATTTTATTAACTCAACATTCTATTTTGTAAGGCTTAAATGGATATTCCATTCGATACAATTTCTTCTTCTGCGGCTTATTTTACCCTGACTCAGACTGTGATGCCCCGTCCGGTGGCCTGGGTTTTATCTGAACATAAGAATGGAGAGCACAATCTTGCTCCGTTCTCATTTTTTTCAGTGGTGTGCAGTGACCCGCCAGTTATCATGATCTCTGTGGGGCATAAGCCTGACGGGTCATTAAAAGATACCTATCGGAACATCGTTGAACGGAACAATTTTGTGGTGCATCTGGCGCATAGCGGCCAGGCTCAGAAGATGACGCAAACGTCTAAAACACTGCCGGAAGGTGTCTCTGAAGTGAAAGAGGCAGGCATAGTCCTGACCCCCTTTAATAATTCCCCATTACCCCGGATTGCAGGTTGTCGGGTAGCGATAGATTGTGAGCTTTATGAAACCAGAGAGATTGGAAATGCACCGCAGTTTCTCATTTTTGGCAAGGTTCGCAATATGTTTATCGATGACGCTATAGTGAGTGTTAACGATAAAGGACGATTAAACGTTGATGCCAGAATGTTAGATCCTCTTGGTCGTCTGGGAGGTGCCGATTATCTCTCTTTTGGTGATATTATTTCCGTGCCACGGGAGTCTTAACCTGGGTCGTTGCCGGGTGTGTGACGGGTTGTCAGGTATAGCAGGGGTTAAAGAAAAGATTAAAACATGAAGCTGATGGTGAATATTGAGGCAGGAGGAAGCGCACTCTGTTCCTGTCTTTGATTCTGTCATATAAGTTGGCTGTTGAAGGCCTATTCAGCGTGTTTGAATGGCAGACGCTGACGGAGATATTCCATCTCCTGTCGTAACATCTGTTCTTCTTCCCCGGTAAATCGTTCTATCGCCTGATGAAATCCCGGGTGCGCCAGCCAGTGGGCCGACCAGGTCTCTATGGGTTCGAATCCCCGCTGTATTTTGTGTTCTCCCTGAGCCCCCGGATCGAAGCGCTGTAGCTGATGGCGAATACAGTATTCAATACCCTGATAGTAACAGGTCTCAAAATGCAGACTGTCATATTCAGCCAAAGCGCCCCAGTAACGGCCATAGAGGTTCTTACTATCCTGGAGGAAGAGTGCGCCGGCAACCGCTTCGGTTTCGCTGTGATTCATATCATAGGCAAAGCAGATGATAATCTGTTCCGCCAGAGTGTTTCTGAGCAGTTGGAAAAACGTTTCTTTGAGATATCCGCTACGTCCCCGTTTCAGATAGGTGATCTGGTAGAACTGGTAAAACTGTCTGAGCATCTCATCTGTGAGCTGTGTTCCACTGATAAACCGGTGTTGAATATTGTGTTCAGTAATTTTGCTGCGCTCCTTGCGCAGGTTTTTACGTTTACGAGAGCTGAAGGTTTCAATAAACGCTTCAAAACTCTGATAGTCGCGATTAAACCAGTGGTATTGAGTTCCCAGTCGGTAGTGGAGCTCTGGATGTTTGCTTTTATCAAGCAGGGGGCCTTCTAGAAACAGGCCGTGCCAGCCTGAAGCATTGTATTGTGATGCCAGTTGTTGAATGGCGGCCAGAACCTGCCGGGTAAGTAATTCCTGTTGATCGTTGCTAAGGCTGCTGTGAAACATCAGACGAGGGCCATAACAGGGGGTGAAGGGGATCGCGGTCAGTAGTTTCGGGTAGTATTCTATGTCGTTGCGTTGATAAGCGTCAGCCCAGCTCCAGTCAAAGACGTACTCTCCATAGGAGTGACTTTTGAGATACAGCGGCATCACTGCAATTGTCTGGTCCCCTTCAGTGACGGCAAGGTGGCAGGGCTGCCAGCCAGTCTCAGGGGCAACACTGCCTGAATGCTCGAGCGCAAAAAGGAATGCATAGCTGAGAAAAGGGTAGTCATCGCTCCTAAGGCTGTTCCAGCGTTCAGCTCCGATCTGTTCTATTGCGCTATAAAAATTGAATTGCGGCATATTGTCCTATACTGTTCAGAGCGGTATTTGTTATCTAACTATCCGATAATAAAGCATTATCTTTTGCAGATGGGCGGTCGTTTCCTGCCTTTCAGTTTGTATAATAAGTATGCATCTGTATTTACGCTAGGAGAATAAAAATGGATGAGCTGGAGTTAGAATTTAAACTGGATTCCCGTCTGGATAATGATTGTATTACTCTGGGGGATTTTCCTTTGTCCCGATTGTTGTTGATGAATGATGCCAACTACCCCTGGTTTATTCTGGTGCCACGGCGCGCCGAGGCCAGCGAGATTTACCATCTGTCACCCGCTGATCAGGCTCAGTTGCTGCACGAGTCCTCATTTTTGTCAGAAAATCTTCACGATGTTTTTGATGGCGATAAGATGAATATTGCCGCCCTGGGGAATATAGTCAAACAGTTGCATCTCCATCATGTGGTGCGATTTGAAGGCGATCCTGCCTGGCCTGGCCCTGTCTGGGGCGCTGTTGCTGCTAAACCCTATACTGAGACTCAGATTCAGGAAATTCACCGGAAGTTGCAGATGATGATGCCACAGGAGGTGAATTTTGTTGCCAGGGATCTGATCAGCTGATTTCTCTTCTAAAATCCCTTAATTGGCCCTGTCAGGAGCCAATAATTCAGGTATAATTCGCCGTTTTCTGGGCAAGGCGGCTGACGTTGTCAGCATTTGTAAAAAACAGGGCTGAAACGAATCTGGTTGCTTTGCGGTGTACTCTATTTTCTGGGGAAAGCTGCTGATTATGCCGATCTTCGATTTTGAATGCCGTCATTGTGGTCATGAATTTGAAAAACTGGTGCTGAAATCTGATGCACCCGCACCTGTTTGTGCTGGTTGTGAGTCTGCTGACGTGGTTAAAAAAGTATCCGCAGCAGGGTTCAGATTGTCCGGCACCGGCTGGTATGAGACTGATTTTAAAACCGGTAAGAAAAAGAATCTGGCGGGTGGCCAGAGTGAATCCGGTAACTGATTTTTAATTGTCTGAATAAACACTGATTCAGCTTGCTAAGTAACAGGAACATTTAACTATGCGCAGTCATTATTGCGGTGATCTCAGAAAAGAGCATATCGGCGAAGAAATTACTCTGACGGGGTGGGTTCACCGTCGTCGCGATCACGGTGGGGTTATCTTTCTGGATCTTCGTGACCGTGAGGGTCTTACTCAGGTCGTGTTTGACCCTGATCGTGAAGAGAGCTTCGCACTGGCAGACAGCTGCCGTAGTGAGTATGTTGTTGAGGTCAAAGGCGTTGTTCGCGGTCGTCCGGACGGCACTGTAAACCCGGATATGCCTACCGGTGAGATCGAAGTTCTGGGTAAAGAACTGGTTATCCTGAATAAGTCTGAAACCCCTCCTTTCCAGCTGGATGAACATCAGCAGGTGGGTGAAGAGGTGCGTCTGCGTCATCGTTATATCGATCTGCGTCGTCCTGAAATGCAGGATAAGCTGCGCTTCCGTTCTAAAGTAACTAATGCGATCCGCAGTTATATGGACGAGCATGGTTTTCTGGATATTGAAACGCCTATTCTAAACCGTGCGACTCCTGAGGGAGCCCGTGACTATCTGGTACCAAGCCGGGTTCATGAGGGGCACTTCTTTGCACTGCCTCAGTCACCTCAGCTGTTCAAGCAGCTGCTGATGGTTGCCGGTTTCGACCGTTACTATCAGGTAGCTAAGTGTTTCCGTGATGAAGATTTGCGGGCCGACCGTCAGCCAGAGTTTACTCAGATCGATATTGAAACCTCATTTATGAATGAGGAAGAGATTATGGGTATCACTGAGAAGATGATCCGCAAGCTGTTTCTTGAGCTGAAAGGAATTGATCTGGGTGACTTCCCCCGGATGCCTTACTCTGAAGCGATACAGCGGTTCGGTTCAGATAAGCCGGACCTGCGTTACCCGATGGAACTGGTTGATGTTGCTGATCTGATGGCTGAGATTGAGTTCAAGGTGTTTGCCGGTCCGGCTAAAGATCCTAAAGGTCGTGTAGCTGCGCTGAAGGTACCGGGTGGTGCTCAGCTGACCCGTAAGATTATTGATGAATATACAAAATTTGTCGGTATCTATGGCGCCAAAGGTCTGGCCTGGATTAAGGTTAACGAGCTTGAAAAAGGTGTTGAAGGGCTGCAGTCTCCAATCGTTAAGTTCCTCGGTGATGAGGTTGCTATGGCGATTATGGAGCGTCTGGGTGCACAGAACGGCGATATTGTGTTCTTCGGTGCTGACAAAGAGAAAGTCGTTTCTGAAGCGCTGGGTGCTCTGCGTATCAAAGCGGGCGAAGATCTTGAGATGGCCCAATGTGAGTGGGCGCCATTGTGGGTTGTTGACTTCCCGATGTTTGAAGAGACCGATAATGGCGGCCTGACCGCGTTGCACCATCCGTTTACCGCACCGAGCTGTACTGCTGAAGAGCTGAAGGCAAATCCGCTTGCTGCTCTGTCACGTGCTTACGATATGGTTCTTAATGGTTGTGAGCTGGGCGGCGGTTCGATCCGTATTCATAACCGGGATATGCAGTCGACAGTACTGGAAATTCTGGGTATCTCTGATGAAGAAGCAGATGATAAGTTCGGTTTCTTGCTGAATGCCCTTAAATACGGTGCGCCACCTCATGGTGGTCTGGCGTTTGGTCTTGATCGTCTGATCATGCTGATGACGGGCACCGATTCGATTCGTGAAGTGATCGCTTTCCCTAAAACGCAGAGCTCTGCCTGTATGATGACCCAGGCTCCGGGTGAGGTTAGTGCGGCTCAGCTGCGAGAATTGAATATTAAACTGCGTAAGACTCCTTAAGTTATTTTGCAGTTAATTATCAAGCCGTGCTCTGCACGGCTTTTTTTATGGCAGAATCTGGGGTATTGTGCTCTGTATAAATAAACAGTACTTTGAGTTAATGATACAGCTATGTTGATTTTGGGAATTGATCCGGGCTCCCGGATCACCGGTTACGGTGTTATCAACTCGGTTGGCGCAAAGAACGAATATGTTGCCAGTGGTTGTATCAGAATTAAAGGAGACTTGCTTGCTGAGCGACTGAAGCAGGTTTATGCCGGAGTTACCGAGATTATTGAGCACTACTGTCCCCAGGAGATGGCGATAGAGCAGGTATTTATGGCCCGCAATCCAGATTCTGCCCTTAAGCTGGGGCAGGCCCGTGGAGTGGCTATCGTTGCTGGTGCCAATCAGGGGCTGGAGGTGGCAGAATATGCCGCCAGAAAAGTTAAGCAGGCGGTGGTAGGCAATGGCTCTGCGGATAAATCCCAGGTGCAGCATATGGTGAAATCAATTCTTAAACTTCCGGGTCTGCCGCAGGCGGATGCGGCGGATGCCCTGGCGATCGCTTTGTGCCACGCTCATACCCGCAGTAGTCTGATCATGATGGCCGGTGCAAAAAGCAGTCGGGGTGGCAGATTGCGGTAATTACGTCGCACTGCTCTCCTGGTTTCAATAATTGTCGGTTTATAACTGTTTAGTCTGAGAGACAACAACATAAATGTAAGCCCTGTGATTTATCAGGGTTTAATCTGGAGTGAAAAGGGCCGTGATAGGACGACTGAGAGGCGAGTTACTGGAAAAGCATCCGCCGCAGCTGGTAATTGATGTAAGTGGAGTGGGGTATGAAGTCGATGCTTCGATGAACACCTTTTACCAGCTACCTGAGGTCGGACGACAGGTAACACTGTTTACCCACATGGTGGTGCGGGAGGATGCTCAGCTTCTGTATGGTTTTTATGACCGTACCGAGCGCTCTCTGTTTCGTACCCTCATAAAGATCAATGGGGTGGGGCCTAAACTGGCTCTGACTATATTGTCTGGTATCAGTGTTAATGAGTTTGTCCAGTCTGTGCAGCATCAGGATACTGCAGCGCTGGTGCGTTTGCCTGGTGTGGGTAAAAAAACCGCGGAAAGACTTATCATTGAGATGAAGGATAAACTACAGGATTTCCACTTCAGTGATGTCGATGAATTTACGCTGACTGATGGGCTGGGGCCGGTCGCCAGCGGTCCGGCAACCGATAACCGGGCTGAAGCGGAAAGTGCTCTGGTTGCGCTGGGGTATAAGCCGGTGCAGGCAACCAAGTCGATTGCTCAGGCAGAAAAAAGCAATCCGGGAGCGTCCAGCGAAGAGCTTATTCGTGCGGCACTGAAAAGTATGGTGCAGGGGTGATAACTGAATGAAAGTGATAGGGTACAGACTATGATCGAAGCGGATCGCTTTATCTCTCCTGTTGTCAGTGCGCCTCAGGAAGAGGTTCAGGATCGGGCTATCCGGCCTAAATCGCTGCAGGACTATGTGGGTCAGCCGGTAGTGAAGGAGCAGATGGAAATTTTCATCGGTGCTGCCAGAAAGCGGCAGGAAGCGCTCGATCATACGCTTATCTTCGGTCCTCCGGGGTTGGGTAAAACCACCCTTGCCAATATTATTGCCCATGAGATGGGCTGCGATATAAAGACAACATCGGGACCTGTGCTTGAGAAGGCCGGAGATCTGGCGGCAATGCTGACCAATCTGGAGCCGGGAGATGTGCTGTTTATCGATGAGATACATCGTCTGAGTGCATCGGTGGAAGAGGTGCTCTATCCGGCAATGGAGGACTACCAGCTGGATATTATGATTGGTGAGGGGCCAGCGGCCCGTTCTATTAAACTTGAGTTGCCACCCTTTACGCTGGTAGGGGCAACCACCCGGGCGGGTTTGCTGACCTCGCCGTTGCGTGATCGCTTTGGTATTGTTCAGAGGCTGGAGTTCTATAACATTGATGATCTCACTTCAATTGTGGAACGCTCGGCACGACTGTCAGGAAGTGGAGTGGATCGTGAGGGTGCGGTTGAAATCGCCCGCCGCTCACGGGGAACCCCACGGATTGCTAACCGACTGCTGCGCCGGGCCCGCGATTATGCCGAAGTGAAAGGCGATGGACGAATATCGCTGGAGATGGCAGATCTTGCATTGAATATGCTCAATGTTGATGAACATGGTTTTGACCATATGGATCGCAGGCTCTTACTGGCGATGATTGAAAAGTTTGGCGGAGGTCCTGTTGGGGTCGATAGTCTGGCGGCCGCTATCAGTGAGGAGCGGGATACAATCGAAGATGTACTTGAGCCCTATCTAATTCAGCAGGGATTTATGATGCGTACTCCGCGGGGGCGGGTAGTGACAGATAACGCATATCGACATTTTGGTATTGATTTGCCTGATCAGGATCAATAGAAAACTGATCAGCTAGTCATTACTGACTTATATCAAAGCAGAGTTTTAATTATAGGTTTAACTTTTAGTCTGTAGACATAAAACAATAATGTTTAGGGCGCTAACGTATGAACACTATGAAACTTTGTTGCCTGAATCAGTCGCACCTCAAAAACCTCAAACATGAGTTGCAGGTTCTTCACGAGCAGTTACTGGCGGATCTGCAAGCGGAGCAGAGCGATCAGAAAGAGGAACTTCGCCTGGTAAGCTGTACTGAGGTGCTTGATCGTTCTGAGGCTGCGGCTGCTACAGATCTTAATCTGACCCGGTTGTCACATATAAAGCAACTGGAGGAGGAGATCCTTGAATGCAGGAATGCTCTGCAGCGGATTGAGTGCGGGCGCTATGGATGCTGCGAAAACTGCGGCGAAGTGATCGAGCTGAACCGTCTGATGGCTAACCCGGCGGCAGTTTTATGTGTTGGTTGTCAGTCCAGAGATGAGTTGCACCGCACCCGGGACAGCGCATCTTCATTCTGAGTTAGTTTCTGTTTTTTGCGGCCGCCTTTTATGGGCGGCTTTTTTATTTTGTACTGATTACTTGTGTTGAACTTTCAGGTGCTTCTGTCATCCAACTGTCGGCAGCTGTTCAGGTACCGTTTATCATGTTGTATATAAACTACCGAATCCGCGAGAATATGAATTTTTGTCGGAAAAAGGGCAGATTTTGAGCGCTGATCTCGCTACTATCAGGGCCGGTTTTTAGATTTTTACAGAAGGGGTTATAAACGTGCCGGATAAAATGTCGATCTGGAGTCTGGTGGCTAATGCCAGCTTTGTTGTCCAGTTGGTAATGCTCATGTTGCTGCTGGCATCAGTGCTTTCCTGGGTTATGATTTTTCAACGTCATTTTGTCCTGCGACAGGCGCAGCGTAAATTACGGGCTTTTGAGGATCGCTTCTGGTCTGGCGTGGATCTGAGTCAGCTGTTCCGCGAAGTGAACTCTGATCCGGATAGCGGCAACGGAGCTGAAAATATTTTCCGTGCAGGGCTTAAAGAGTTCAGTCGGCTCAGTCA
Source organism: Oceanospirillales bacterium (assembly GCA_018223185.1). Taxonomy (GTDB): domain Bacteria; phylum Pseudomonadota; class Gammaproteobacteria; order Pseudomonadales; family Balneatricaceae; genus Amphritea. The sequence continues at coordinate 22,046 of JAAEYW010000026.1, forward strand.
GCAGTCGGGCGCAGATCGTGATGCCATTATGGATGGCGCGCAGCGCAGTATGCGTGTGGCACTGGCCCGGGAGGAGGAAAAACTCGAGATGCACCTGCCTTTTCTTGCAACGGTGGGCTCAACCAGTCCCTATGTCGGCCTGTTTGGCACCGTATGGGGCATAATGAACTCATTTCGTGGGTTAGCCAATGTGCATCAGGCAACGCTGGCTTCGGTTGCGCCGGGTATTTCTGAAGCGTTGATTGCCACAGCTATAGGTTTGTTTGCCGCGATCCCGGCTGTCATAGCGTATAACCGTTTCTCGGCAAAAACAGAGTCGCTGATGAATAGCTATGAAACCTTTGCAGATGAATTTTCCAGTGTATTACATCGTCGTGTGCACACCTCAAGCTGATCTGTAACAGGCTGGTATTATGATTCGCAGAGTGAAAAAAAAACGCAAGCTGAATGCTGAGATCAACGTAGTACCTTATATCGATGTGATGATGGTGCTGCTGGTCATTTTTATGATTACTGCACCTATGCTGACGCAGGGTGTTGATGTCCAGCTGCCTAAGGCAGGGTCTGATCCGGTTGATGCCCAGGATAGTGAGCCGCTAATTGTTACCGTCGATAAAGAGGGCAACTACTATATCGATGTAGGTGGTGATCCACTTAAACCGATTACCGGCGATGTTGTTCAGGAGCGGGTTACAAAAGTTCTGAGTAACAATCCGAAGAAGTTGCTATTGGTGCGGGGTGATAAGGGCGTTGACTACGATCATGTTATTCAGCTGATGACGTTGTTGCAGCAGGCCGGTGCGGAAAGTGTCGGGCTGGTAACTGAGTAGTTTGATTGTGAATTTGAGAAGTTACCTGTTCCCTGCGTTACTGGCGCTGATTCTCCATTCAGTCATCCTCAGTGCGCTTTTTTATAGCTGGTTCGGTTATGCCGAAGATGAGAAGCAGCTTGTGCCCAGGCATGTAAAGGCGCAGATAGTTGATATTAAATCTCAGTTAAAGGCTCAGCAGCAGGATAAGCAGGCTGAGACACGGCGCAAAGAGGAAGCTCGCAGGCAGGCTGAGCGTAAAGAAGAAGTCCGTAAAAAAGAAGCTCGCAAAAAAGAGGCGCTAAAGCAGGCTGAGGCTAAGAAAAAAGAGGATGCCAGAAAGCAGGCTGAGGCAAAGCGTAAAGCCGAGAATAAGAAAAAAGCAGAAGCCCTTAAGAAGCAGGAAGCGCTTAAGCAGGAGACGCTGAAAAAGGAGGCCGACCGGAAAAAGGCCGAAGCACTGAAAAAGGATGCCTTAAAAAAAGAAGCGCTCAAGCAGGAAGCGTTGAAGAAAAAGCAGCAGGATGAGGCCCGTCGTAAAGCTGAAGCACAGCAAGAAGCTGAACGTAAAAGTGAACAGCAGCGCGTTGAGCGTGAGCAGCAGGAGCAGAAGCGTCGGGAGTCTGAGCTGGCTGCCGCGATGGCCGCCGAAGAACGTGAGATGCAGGCGCTGGCCAACCAGCAGGCGACCGCAGGCTATCTGGAATATATTGCTTCCGAAATTGAGAATAACTGGAGTCGTCCTCCCAGCGCACGCAACGGTATGAAGGTTGTCCTGTCGCTTCATTTGTTGCCTACCGGTGAGGTAGATAATGTTTACGTGGTTGAAAGCAGTGGCGATAGCCATTTTGATGATAGTGCTATCCGTGCCGTTAAGCGGGTTGGACGGTTCACAGAGTTACAAAAAATGGATCCGGTACTGTTTGACAGGAATTTTAGAAAATTATCACTTGAATATAAACCGTCAGATCTTCGCAGGTAATCAGTAATGCAGCGTATCGTTTTGTTTGTTTGTTTGTTTCTATTCAGTCTGATTGCCCGGGCTGAGCTGACTGTTGAAATTACTCAGGGGGTCGACGAGCCAACACCGGTTGCTGTGGTTCCGTTTTCCTGGAGCGGAGCTCAGGCTCTGCCTGAAGATGTTGCAAAAGTGGTGAGTGATGACCTTTATCGCAGTGGCCTGTTTAAACTCATGCCGCGGGAAAATATGCTCAGCTTTCCGTCTGACCGCAGCTCTCTGTTTTTTCGTGACTGGCGTATCAGTGGCAGTGATTTCATTGTTATCGGTCGTATCAAAGACACTGAAGGTCAGTTAACCGTTGCTTTTGAACTCTACGATATTCTGAAAGAGGAGCGGATACTCGGTGAGGAGATCAAAGCCAGCCGAAATAACCTGCGAGCGGTTGGTCACTATATCAGTGATAAGGTATTTGAGGCCCTTACGGGTGTGCGGGGGGCTTTCTCAACCCGTATAGTTTACGTAACCGCGAAGCAACTTTCGTCATCTAAGCATCGTTATCGTCTGATGCTGGCAGATTCTGATGGCCATAATCCGCGGACTATTCTGGAGTCAAAAGAGCCGATAGTCTCTCCGGCCTGGTCCCGTGATGGCAGTAAACTCGCGTATGTTTCTTTTGAATCAGGCCGTCCAGCGATTTATATCCAGTACCTTGCTACCGGTAAGCGGGAAAAAGTACAATCATTCCGAGGCTTGAATGGTGCTCCGGCCTGGTCTCCGGATGGCAGGCAGCTGGCTCTTGTGCTTTCTAAGGACGGTAATCCCGAAATCTATGTGCTGGACCTGCAGCAGCGCCGCCTGAACCGTATTACACATCATTTCGGTATTGATACCGAGCCATCCTGGTCGCCTGATGGTCAGTCGCTGATCTTTACCTCCGATCGTGGTGGTCAGCCACAGATTTATTCCATCTATCTGCCGACCCGGGATGTCACCCGATTGACATTTGAGGGACGGTATAATGCCCGCGGTCGCCTGACTCAGGATGGGCGTTTTCTGGCGATGGTGCATCAGACTAATGGTTCATTCCATATTGCAGTGCAGGATCTTCGTACCGGTCGGGTTGATCTGCTCACGGAAACCTTTATGGATGAGTCTCCTACGATTGCACCGAACGGCAGCATAATCCTTTACGCAACCCAGGAAGGAATACGGGGAGTGTTGTCAGCTGTATCGCTTGATGGTCGTGTTAAGTTCCGTTTGCCATCATCGGATGGCGATGTTCGCGAACCTGCCTGGTCGCCATTTCAGTAAGTATTTTCTGACTTGATTCCGATGAGTGACTGCTCTGAGTGACAAGTTGACTGCGCATGGGTACAAAGTTAAATCAATTAGTTAGAAAAGTCGTCGTATTGCCGTGCGGCTATTGCAATCAGGTCTGGCAAGCTTTACTTTAGGCAGGATTGAGGTTTAATTCGCATATTATTGGCTAAATAATTAGGAGTGTTCGATGCGTGCTATGAATATTGGCAAAGCGGCTGCTTTGGCTCTGACCGTAGTTTGGGCTGCAGGCTGTAGTACAACAAATACAACAGATACTGATACCATGGGCGGTGACACTGCTCCGGCTACAACTACCCAGGCAGTTTCTGATTCATCTATGTCCGGCACTTCAATGGCCGATGTTAAGAATCTGGCAACTGTTTTCTACTTTGATTTCGACCAGACTCAGGTTAAACCAGAGGCTGTTGCTGCTTTGCGTGGCCATGCGAAATACCTGGTTGCTAACCCATCTGCTTCTGTTGTTCTTGAAGGTCATGCTGATGAGCGTGGTACCCGTGAATACAACATGGCTCTGGGTGAGCGTCGTGCGCAGGCAATTGCCCGTGTTCTGACGGTTAACGGTGTTTCCAGCAGCCAGATTGAACTGGTTAGCTTTGGTGAAGAGAAGCCAGTGGTAATGGGTCATAACGAAAGTTCATGGGCTCAGAACCGTCGCGTAGAACTGAAATACTAATCACCAGTCAGGTTGTTAGTTTCAATGCGCAAAGCATATAGTCTTACCGCAGCACTGGTGCTATTCAGCACCGGTGTTCTGGCGGCAGATCCTGTTCCGGTGATTGAGCTGCAGATCGAAGATGGATCAGCAAACCGTTCATCCGTTAATACTCCCTCTGGTCAGTTTGGTAGCAGCAGTGATTCGCTGATGTTGTTACAGCAGCTGCAGGATGAGGTGCGCGCTCTGCGTGGTATGGTCGAACAGCAGCAATATCAGATTCGTCAGATGGAGCAGCAGCAGCGTGATCGCTACCGCGATCTGGACCGGCGGATTGCCGCTGTGCAGGCTCCGGGCTCCGCTCAGCAGTCTTCTGTAGGTGGTTCTGTTGAGTCTCCACTTGCTCCATCCACATCACCGCGGGTACCAGCGCCTTTACCGGCAGCAGACAGTACGCCAACTGATGCGCAGGCATATCAGCAGGCATTTGGTCTGGTACGGCAAAAGGATTTTCCGGCTGCCCTGGATGCTTTTGACAAATTTATTGAGCTTTACCCTGATAGTGCGAGATTACCTAACGCATATTACTGGGTGGGTGAGGTGAACCTGGCGGAGCAAAAGCTGGAACCGGCAAAAGCAGCATTTGAGAAAGTACTGAATAGCTTTCCCGAACACAGAAAAGCTGCAGATGCATCCTATAAGCTTGGCGTGATCTATCATCAGATGGGCGATCAGGCTAAAGCAAATGATATGTTTAATAACACTATCTCAAGTTATCCTGACAGCTCAGCGGCCAGTCTGGCGCGCGATTACCTGAAAAGATAACGACTGAAAATCCTTAAGGTTTTACGATGAGTACTCCCTCCAACAATGCTGTTGTATTGTTATCCGGTGGTCTTGATTCCGCTACAGCGCTGGCGATGGCCGTTGAACGTGGTTTTAACTGCTATGTATTGAGTTTCGATTATGGTCAGCGATCACAGACCGAGCTGATAGCCGCGAAAAAAATTGCCGCAGATCTTAATGTTAAGGAGCACCGGGTGGTGCGGCTGCATCTTGAAGATTTTGGTGGCTCTGCTCTGACCGATAACAGCATCGATGTTCCCGACCACGAAGAGGAGGGGATTCCTGTCACCTATGTGCCAGCGCGGAATACCGTTTTTATGTCTCTGGCGCTGGCCTGGGCAGAAGTGCTGCATGCCCAGCATATTTTTATCGGCGTCAACGCGGTCGATTATTCCGGATATCCCGATTGCCGGCCTGAGTATATTGCCGCTTTCGAGCAGATGGCAAATCTGGCGACTAAAACCGGGGTAGAGGGTGAGCGCCTGACTATTGATACGCCGCTGATCAATCTGACTAAAGCAGAAATCATCAGAGAGGGTACCCGTCTGGGCGTCAATTATGGTCTTACAGTTTCCTGCTATCAGGCTGATGATGATGGACGGGCCTGTGGAGTCTGTGACAGTTGTCGATTAAGGGCTAAAGGCTTCGAGGATGCAGGGGTTGCTGATCCGACCCGGTACATCACCGGCGGCTAATACTGTTTGTGTCGACAGACGGCTCATCAGCCGATAAGAAATATCTTTGAAAAGGAGCCTGAAGGCTCCTTTTTAGTGGCTTTTGCTGATGCGTTGCAGAGAATTAACATTTTCTGATGTTGCAGTGATGGTATAATATCTATGGGTTTCAAACCCGTTACTGTTTAATTACCTAATTAAGAATATTTGTTAATGTTGAATAAACAAGAGCTTTCAGATCGTATTCTGGTCCAGGAACATTTTGCGAAGGAACACCTCCCCGGCGAGCTGGATCTGCAGAAGCAGGAAGAGTACAAGACCCGTATCAAGCAGCTTCTGAAAGAGAAGGATGCCTGTCTGGTGGCGCATTACTATACCGATGCAGTGCTGCAGCAACTTGCAGATGAGACCGGTGGTTGTGTGTCTGATTCTCTTGAGATGGCCCGCTTTGGTGCGAACCATCCGGCAAAAACACTGATTGTTGCCGGCGTTAAGTTTATGGGGGAAACCGCAAAGATACTCAGCCCTGAAAAGCGGGTGTTAATGCCGACCCTTGAAGCAACCTGTTCACTGGATATTGGTTGCCCGGCGGATGAGTTTACCGCCTTTTGTGATGCGCATCCGGACCATGAAGTGGTTGTCTACGCTAACACCTCTGCGGCCGTCAAGGCCCGTGCCGACTGGGTAGTTACCTCTGGTATTGCTCTGAAAGTTGTTGAACATCTTGCAGATCAGGGTAAGAAAATTATCTGGGCTCCGGATAAGCACCTGGGCGAGTATGTGCAGAAGCAGACCGGTATAGAGATGCTCATGTGGGATGCGGCCTGCATTGTTCATGAAGAGTTTAAGGCGCAGCGTCTGCTGGATCTGAAAAAGGTTTATCCCGATGCCGCAGTGCTGGTGCATCCTGAATCTCCTGACTCTGTGGTTGAGCTGGCGGATGTGGTTGGATCAACTACCCAGATCATTAATGCTGCCCGGGATCTGCCGAATAAACAGTTTATCGTCGCTACTGACCGGGCTATTTTTTATAAGATGCATCAGGCAGCCCCGGATAAAGAGTTTATCGAAGCGCCTACCGGTGGTTCTGGTGCGACCTGTCGTAGCTGCGCACACTGTCCCTGGATGGCGATGAACGGCCTGGACAATCTTCTGCAGGCGCTCGAACATGGAACCGATGAGGTTTTTGTGGATGAGTCGCTTATCGATGATGCCCGGCGACCACTGCAGCGCATGCTGGATTTCGCAGCGCAAAACGGCTGAAGTTTTCAGAGAGCTAAAAAAGCCTGCTATGTTTAGCAGGCTTTTTTTGTATTAGGGCTTTAAAGTCAGTGTTTTTATATCCGGGCGGAACCGGAGTCAGCCGTTGCGCTTATCAACCATGAAAATACCGTAGCCGGTCGCGACAAGCTTTTCGCCAACATGAACATCAGTACGCATTTTAACGCGACGGCGCTTCTCATCAATCTCTTCAATAGTGCCGGTTGCTTTGGCAGTATCACCAATATAAACCGGCGCTTTGAACTTGATGGACTGGTCGATATAAATAGCTCCGGGCCCTGGCAGGCGTGTACCTGCTACCGTTGAGATCAGCGCAGCTGAAAACATGCCGTGAACAATACGGTTTTTAAACTGAGTGGTTGCAGCGTATTCACTATTGATGTGAATCGGATTGTTATCTCCGGAAATGCCAGCAAACATATATACATCGGCCTCGGAGATCGTTTTGGCATAAGAGGCGCTCATGCCCACTTCAAGATCTTCCAGGTAATAACCGTGCAGTTCATCCATTCGTAATTCCTCTCTGTATCGCAATGGGATATGTCGCCATTGCTGCTTATCGGGCAGTCGCATCAGCCTCAGGCTGATGTGTAGTCATTGTGTGCTTAAATAGGTGTAAACCCTAGCCTAGTCTGGTTACTGTTTCAATGAAGTATTCGGACAGTAATGCAGTAAAACAGGTTTTTATTACAGTGCGAAGGTATTATTTAGCTCTGCCGTTATGCAATGCCCTGAAATGGTTGAATCGGAAGGCTTTATTGGCGATAGAATGTGTTTCGAAAGGCGTTTTTGGCACGTTACCGGCGCGCTTGCTAATCACTGGGCACTTTTAGTATTGCAGTTTAAGCCCGGCTATGGACAATGAGTCACTTTTGACAGCGGACAGGTTAACCTGACTATGGTAACAAAAGTATTACTGACACTGCTGGTGATTGTGGTGGCCTATCTATATCTAAAGCGCCGGGTGGCTACCACTAAGTCACGTCCCCGCGTTACAGAGTCAAAGGGCCCGTCAGCCGATATGCCGGTCAGAGCCATCGCTATACTGTTTTTGCTGGTTTCGTTTACATTCACCGTAGGCTTCTTTGTCTACCGCTGGATTGATGGCAATCAACTGCTCAGAGTAACTCTGATCTCTCCACAGAGTAGCGAGCCAGTCTATTATCAGGTGCATAAATCAGAGTTGCAGGAACGAACCTTCACCACCACTGATGGCCAGATTATTCGTATTGGGGCTCAGGACCGGTTGCGGATTGAGGCGATACCCGACTGAGACGGCTTTCTCTGATGCTTTTAAGATGCAAGCCGCTATAATGGCTGCGACAACAGGTCACACCTGAATATAGCGTGCTTTTGTTTTCCCATTTGTTCTGAGTCAGGCACTCATCATCGTTGAGTTTTACACTAACGTCAGCTGCGATCAGTGCTACAGGTATTTTTATGTTCCAGCGTACCAGTCTTCATAGTCATAAAGCATTACCGTCGAGCATCAATAGTGAGGGTGCTCACCGGCTGCTGGCCAGCTCTGGTTATCAGCTGCCGCTGTGCTGGTTAATGCTGTTTCAGGAGAGCGATCTTCAGCTGCAAAAAGTGTACAGCTATGAAGGCGAGCAGACCTGTGAATACACCACTCTGATCTGTACCAAAGCAGATGCCCTGCAGCGTTATCGCAGCGTTGTTGAACGATTTAAGAGTCTGCTGGGAAATCACTGTGGCAGTTACTTTGATTACTGGCAGCAGTATCTCGAATATAACGCGGATGAGTATCTGCACCTGGATGCGACTGCCCTCTGGATGACCGGAGATGAGCAGGCTTATATCGATAATCTGCGCCTCAGTCTCAGCGGGATCAGCTGGGTCGGGTCTGATAATTGCCGCTGGAAGCGAAGTCGACTCGAGTCTCTGCCTTTTCTGGGACGGGCCTTTGATCCTCTTGAGGCGGCACTAAAACATGAGGGTGTGCGTCATCTGCTGATTCAAAGCGGAGTGCTGGATGCCGACGGCGGTATCTATATTGATAAAGTGGTACTGCAGGGCGAAATCTGATTCCCTCAGCTGCGCACCATCTGTCTAAATCCGCTATACACCGTTAAGCATTATAAAGAACGGCACATAAACTTTTTTGTACGAACTGTGTTTAAACGCAGCTATTGAACGACATTTTTTATGAGCTTTTACACGAATCAGGCCGGAACAGGGCGATCAGGCTAATTATGAATATCACCGTTATTTTGTTATCTCTCTGTCAGGCGTTGCTGACAACCGGTAATGTGCTGCTTATTTCAGTCAATGCGCTGATCGGCCAGCAGCTGGCGCCATCGCCGGGGTTGATTACACTTCCGGTGGCGATGCAGTTTGTCGGTCTGATGTGTGCGACGATTCCGGCCTCGCTGGTGATGTCCCGAATCGGCCGGAAAAACGGCTTTTATCTGGGTAACAGCGTTGGTATTGCTGGCGCCCTGTGTTGTATTTTTGCTCTGCAACAGGGCTCTTTTATACTGTTTTGTTGCGGCACCTTTTTGTTGGGAATTGGTATAGGTTTCGGTACGCTGTATCGTTTTGCGGCGATTGAAGCCTGCCCTGATGAGCAGAAAAGCAAAGCTATCTCGCTGGTAATGGCGGGCGGTGTGCTGGCTGCTGTCATGGGGCCCAACCTGGCTGTCAGTAGCCGTAGCTGGGTCGATGACGGCGTTTTTACCGGGGCTTTTATCGGCTTGTTATTCCTCTATACCATCGCATTGATACTGCTCTCTTTTGTTCGTATGCCAGGACACAGCGGTTCGCAACAGCTGCAGCAGAGTAGTCGGCCGGTCCTTGAGATAATGCAGCAGCCGGTATTTATTGTTGCCGCAACCATCGGCATGGTCAGCTATGCAGTGATGAATCTGATTATGACGGTTACGCCAGTGGCCATGACGCGCTGCGGCTTCGACTTTAATACATCTGCCTGGGTTATCGAGTGGCATGTGCTGGGCATGTTTTTACCTTCATTTATCACCCCCCGGTTAATCAGCCGGTTGGGGCTGTTGCCGGTGATGTTGCTTGGCGCTGTACTGATGCTACTCTGTATCGCGTTGAACCTGCATGGTGTTAGTCAGTGGCATTTCTGGGCGGCGTTAGCGTTGCTGGGGGTCGGCTGGAACTTTATGTTTATCGGTGCCACTCAGTTGGTAACCTCGGCATACCTGCCTGCAGAAAAAGCAAAAAGTCAGGCGGCAAACGAGTTTTTGATTTTTGGCATGGTCACTGTTTCTGCGTTCAGCTCGGGCTGGCTGGAGGCAACCCTTGGCTGGCAGATGCTTAATACGCTGATGATTCCGGTACTGGTTTGGGTGATGCTGGTCGTTTATGTCTACCGTAAGCCGGTTAGCCGCCATCTGGCGACAGTATAAGCTCAGGGGCCCGAAGTCTATTGTAAAAAAAGGGCCACAGACGCTTGCCTGTGGCCCAATGTGTTGATGAATATATGTTGATGAAATTGCATTACCTTACAGGGGAATCCCCACTGATGAAACGCTCAACTTTCCAATAGTCTACAACAACAACTATCCTTAACTTGCTTCACAGATCGATTGAATAATCTGTTTATTTGCTTTCTAAATGTGTGCTTCAGTAGCAGGGAATTTCAGTATTGGCCGGGATCTTAAATCCGTCAAGAAAATTTCTGGTTATTCTTTTCGGATCTGTTCCAGGGGCTTGTGTCAGATTGCAAAGTGTAGTGCAATGCTCCCCATAACTGGTGTTGGAAAAAGTCGATGAAAAGTTACCTCTTTACAACTGAGACTGATCGCGGTGGTGTCATGCTATGTGAAATTGATGACTTTGATACCGCGGTTGACTATCTTTGTAACCGTTTTGATGGTGTGGTGAAAATCGAATCTGCTGAACAGGTGTGGCAGCTGTCCGAAGCGGACAAGCCGGCCTCTGTGCCCTCAATCTCTGAATCTCATCCGGACGACCCAGCTGCCGGGGCTGCAGTAGGGCATGTCGAGCGTGAATCATCTGCTGACCTGTTTGCTTAAGTCATAAAGCCGGTTCATCCCCGGACCGGCATCAGGTATTCTTATAGTCCGTAAAATCAAAGGATTACACAGGGCGGCCTGAATGTTTCAGATCTATCATTCCAATAAGCTCGATCTGCAAAAAGATCTGTTGGTAAGGCTGATCAGCCGGCACCCACTGAGCGACCCCTTTCAACCTGAAACGATTCTGGTGCAAAGCCCCGGTATGGCGCAGTGGCTCAAACTGGAACTGGCCGAAACGCTGGAGATTGCGGCAAATATTGACTTTCCTTTACCTGCCAGTTTCCTCTGGAGCAGTTTTACCGCAGTGCTTGATGATGTTCCGGATCGTTCCGCTTTTAATAAAGAGGCATTGACCTGGGGGTTGATGGAGTTGCTGCCTCTGCAGCTTAGCCGGACTGAGTTTGCCCCCCTGCAGCGCTATCTTGAAGAGGATGAAGGCCAGTACAAGCTGTATCAGCTATGCGGTAAGGTTGCGGATATTTTTGACCAGTATCTGGTATACCGTCCGGAGTGGATCGCCAGTTGGGAAAGTGGCGATGATCTGCCGGATATCACCTCTTCTCAGCCCTGGCAGCCGATTCTCTGGCGTACACTGCAACAGCATATTCTCGGGCTGGGTTTATCTCACTGGCACCGGGGGAATATGTTTAACGGTTTTGTTACGGCCCTGAATGCCGGTCAGTTTGATCTTACTTTGCTTCCAGCACGGCTGTTTGTCTTTGGTATCTCTGCGCTGCCGCAAAACTTTGTTGAAGCTTTACAAGCACTGGGTCGGCGGATTGATGTTCACCTGATGGTGTGTAATCCCTGCAAATACTATTGGGGTGATATTGTCGATCCAAAATATCTCGCCAGGATTAATCAGCGCTGGTTATCCAAGCCCGGTATGAGTGTTGAAACGCTGACAGATAGTTATCATAGTCACGGTAATCCGCTACTCGCATCAATGGGAAAGCTTGGCCGGGATTACCTGCATCAGATACAGGACCTTGCAGCCCCGGAGATTGAGCTGTTTGAGGATTGTGATCGTGCATCACTGTTGCAGTCGGTTCAGCAGGATATTCTCGAACTAGATGATCCTTCATCTGAAAGGGTGCTTGACCCTGAACAGAAGAGGGTGCTGCCGGCAGAAGACCGTTCATTGCAGCTGCATAGTGCTCACAGCCCGTTGCGGGAGGTTGAGATACTCTATGACCAATTGCTGTCGATGCTGGATGAACATGCGGATCTGTCTCCCCGGGACATTATTATAATGATGCCCGATGTGGCAGCCTATGCGCCGTATATTGAAGCGGTCTTTGGCAATGCGCCTTTTGATCGTTATATTCCGTTTTCAATTTCAGACCGGACGTTACAGCAGGAGAGCCCGCTACTACAAAGTTTTCTGCGCCTGCTGGGGCTGCCAGAAAGCCGGGTGACCGTGTCGGAGGTTCTGGAAATCCTTGAAGTGCCTGCGGTGTTGCGTCAGTTCAGTCTGGACAGTGACCGGTTTGAGCGTATCTGCCGCTGGATTGAAGCCTGTCAGATCCGCTGGGGAATCGATGCCGATCAGCGCGTTCGTCAGGGCTTGCCCCCGTTTGAGCAGAACAGCTGGCGCTTTGGTTTACGCCGGATGCTGGCCGGGTTTGCCATGGGACAGAGTGATTCTTTGTGGCATGGTATAGATCCCTACGCTGAAATTGAGGGGCTCGAAGCCGAGGACCTGGGTCAGCTGGCAGAGTTTGTTGAACTGCTGGAGTTCTGTTGTGAAAGGTTGCAGCAGGAAAAACCGGTGTCCGGGTGGTTTGAGGTGATCAACGATATTCTGCAGCGGGCATATCAGCCTGACGAACAGGACGAGATTCTGCTCAGTCAGATTCGTCAGGTGCTGGAAAAGTTGCAGCAACAACTCAGCGATAGTCATTATCAGCAACCGCTCAGCTGGGCCATTATGCGTGATTATCTTATCGCTGAGTTGGGCAACAGTCGTGCTGGCCAGCGTTTTATGGTCGGCGCAGTTAACTTCTGTACCCTGATGCCGATGCGTTCGATTCCTTTTCGGGTGGTCTGTTTACTGGGGATGAATGACGGTGTTTACCCCCGTGCCATACCGCCGATGGGGTTTGACCTGATGGCTGAGCATCCCCGTCGCGGGGATCGATCCCGGCGGGATGATGACCGCTATCTGTTTCTCGAAGCCGTTCTCTCAGCCAGGCAGACGCTGTATGTCAGTTATGTTGGTCGCAGTGTCCAGGACAACAGCCCTAAAGTACCTTCGGTGCTGGTAAGCGAACTGATGGAATATTGTCAGCAGAATTACCGCCTGGATAACGACTCTGATAATGGAACGCTGATACAGCAACTGCTGACTGAACACCCGCTACAGCCTTTTAGCGAGCGCTACTTCAGCCCTGATTCTTCTCTTTTCAGTTATGCTGAGGAGTGGTTGCCACTGCTGCGCCAGCAGGGCAATACAGAGCAGAGCTTTATGACCCGGCCGTTAGAAACTGAGCCTCTGGAGGATCTGGAGCTGACAGATCTGCTTGCGTTCGCCCGCAACCCGGTAAAACACTTTTTCCAGCGACGACTGAAAGTTTTTTTTAACCGCTCTGCGATTGAGCTGCTGGATGAAGAACCGTTCCAGCCAGACGGCCTGACCCTCTATCAGTTGAAACAGCAGCTGCTGGATGCCGCTATTAATGAGCAACAGGATCAGTGCTTTGAGCGGATTGTGGCTTCAGGGCGATTGCCGGTGGGTATTGCCGCTGAGTTACAAACCCGAAAGCTGCGCCGTGATTGTCAGGAAATGGCCGATAAGATCCGTCCCCATCTTGATCGCCCGGAACGTATCGAGTGTCAGCTGGTTATCGCGGGAACACCGCTGAATGGCTGGCTTACCGGGGTTCACTCGGGCGCGCTGGTGCGTTATCGGGCAGCCAATGCGAAGGGGCGGGATATGGTTCAGTTATGGCTGGAGCACCTGGTGCTGTCTGCCAGTGGTTACCGGTTGCAATCATATTTTTTCGGACTCAATGGCCGCCACTGGTTTGATCCGCTTGAGAAGGAGCGGGCACTGGACTATTTGCAGGAGTGGCTGAACGCCTATCGGCAGGGGCTCTGTGAACCGTTGCCGCTTCCTGCGGATACCGCCTGGGTACTGGAGTCGAAAACGCTGGAAAAAGACCAGGAGAGGGCTGTGATGGAAGCACAGAAGTGCTTTAACATCGACTCTTATACTCAGTTGGGGGAGTCCCGCGATCTCTATATTAACCGGGTTTATCCCGATTACAGTTCGCTTGGACCACGTTTTGTGGCTTTGTCAGAGTTGCTTTACCAGCCTTTAGCCCTGGCGTTACAGCAGGGTGACGGGGAGGTGGATGATGAGTAAGGTGAATATTCTCGACCCCCTCAGTTTTCCACTGTCAGGACGCCGTCTGATCGAAGCCAGTGCCGGTACCGGTAAAACCTATACCATTACCGCCTTGTATCTGCGTCTGTTGCTGGGCACGGATGAGCCGGAGTCAGCTCTGCGGGTCGATCAGATCCTGGTCGTGACATTTACCGAAGCGGCAACCGAAGAGCTGCGGGACAGAATCCGCAGCCGTATTCAGGATGCCTGTCTGGTGTTTCGCGGGGCTGTCACCAGTGATCCTTTTTTACAGCAATTGACTGCACAGCAAAGTGACCTGCAGCGGTCAGCCCGGTTACTTGAATATGCCAGCCGACAGATGGACGAAGCGGCTATCTTCACCATCCATGGTTTCTGCCAGCGAATGTTGCGTCAGCATGCATTTGAGAGCGGCAGTCTGTTTGAAACGGAACTGATCACCGACACCGGCCCGATGTTGCGACAGGCGTTGCTGGATTGCTGGCGTGACCTAGTTTATCCCGCGGATAATGCGCTGAGTGAAGCGATTCAGCAGGTCTGGCCAGGGCCCGATAAACTGCAGACAGAACTCAAGCCCCTGCTGGGCAGGCCTGAACTGCAACTGATTCCCCGGCTTGATACTGCGAATCTGCAGCAGCAGTGGCAGGTAAGTCAGGCATGGTTAAGCGATTTCCGGCAGCAGTGGCTGGATCATCTTGAGCGATCTGAGATCGATCTTGCGGAGCTGATTCAGGCCTCAGGGGTGAATAAAAACAGCTATCGCAAGACCTCTGTACCTAACTGGCTGGACGCGATCTACCGCTATGCCCGGGGGGAGAGCCGCACCTTGCCGGAAACCGAGATCGGTAAGTTCTGCCAGTCACAGTTGGCGGATAAAACCCCGGCGGGGAAAAAAGTTCCGGAACACCCGTTGTTTGATCTGTGTGAGGCGTTTTTTGATCACCGTCTGCCGCTGCGTGAACTGCTGCTAACCTATATCCGCGAGCAAATAGAGCAGCGCTTTCATAAATTGAAGCAGGATTACCGCCTGCTCTCATTTGATGACCTGCTGAGTCAGCTGGATGCAGCACTGCAGCAGGATCATAGTGGACTGCTGGCAACTGCAATCAATAAACAGTTTCCGGTGGCGATGATTGATGAGTTTCAGGATACCGATCTGTTGCAGTACCGGATTTTCAGCACGCTATATCCAGAGCGTTCCGATAGTGCCCTGTTTATGATCGGTGATCCCAAGCAGGCGATCTATGGATTTCGTGGTGCGGATATTTTCACTTATATCAAAGCCCGGCGGGAAGTGACAGATCACTATACTCTGGAGATCAACTGGCGATCATCCAAAGCGATGATAGCCTCTGTCAACCAGCTGTTCAGTCACAGTGAAGCGCCCTTTATTTACAACGATGACATCCCGTTTCTGCCCGTCAAGGAAGCAGGTAAGGCGGATAAAACCCCCTTTACACTTTATGGCCGGGAGCCAGCTGCGCTGCAGTTCTGGTATTCCGGTGAAGAGTTTGTCAGCAGACAGGATTATCTGCAACAGATGGCACAGGGGTGCGCCTGTGATATCGATGGCAAATTGCGGGCGGCAGCAGAGGGCACCGCTCTGATCGGCACACAACCTTTGCAAGCCAGCGATATCGCCATTCTGGTGCGAAACCGGGGCGAGGCTGCTGAGGTGATGGAGGCGCTGTCAGACCGGGGCATCCACAGTGTCTATCTGAGTGGCCGGGACAGTGTTTTCAGCAGCCGTGAAGCGTTCGATCTGCTCCTGCTGTTACAGGCAGTGGCTGAACCTCAGGATGAACGCAGTTTGCGGGCCGCACTGGCAACGTCGCTGCTGAACTATCCGGCCAGCTGGCTGAATCAGTTGAGCAGTGACGAGCAGCTGTGGGAGCAGTTGGTCGCCGAGTTCAGCGATTATCGCGACAAGTGGTTGCAGCTGGGAGTGTTGCCGATGCTGCGGCGGCTGATGCGTCAGCGTCAGCTTGCTGAAACCCTGCAGCAACAACCTCAGGGGGAGCGCAGACTCACCGACCTGTTGCATCTGGGCGAGATCCTGCAACGTGCCAGTATGGAGCAGGAGGGAATCTCTGCGTTATTGCGATGGTATAACGATCAGTTGCTCAACCCCAACGGTGAAAGTGATGAGCAGCGCTTGCGGCTTGAAAGTGATTCGGGGCTGGTCACGGTGATTACCGTGCACAAAAGTAAGGGGCTTGAATACCCGCTGGTCTATCTGCCATTTGCCTGCACCTTTAAGAAAGCCCGCGATCCGCTGTTTCATGACCAGAATGATCGCCTCTGTTTCCATCTGGAGCGTAAAGACCCGGACAGTCTGGCGCAGGCTGAGAAGGAGCGACTCGCGGAAGATCTGCGGTTGCTCTATGTCGCGCTGACCCGTTCGGTGTACGGCAGCTATATCGGTCTGGCCAGCATTGCGGATGGACAGTCCCGTAAAAGTGGGCTGCACCGCACTGCTCTGGGTTATCTGCTGCTGAAGGGGGCTGATAGCGATACAGACCTTGATCAACGACTGCAACAGCTTTGTGCTGACAAGCAGATAACGTTTACCCGCCCACCCAATGGCGATCAGCAACGGGGTCTTTTCGATCTGCCTGAAGCGCCTCTGCCGCTCTGCGAAGCCCGCAGTTTTAAACGGCGCCTCAAGCGGGACTGGCGGATCTCCAGTTATTCTGCGCTGGTCAGCCACCACAGCACGGCCCCGCCGCTCCCGGGGCTGGATCTGGAGGTTGTCGATGAGAAAAATGTACCTGAGGCTGAGCCTGTTGAAGCGGTCGATGATATTTTCAGTTTTCCAAAGGGGGCGCAGGCGGGAACCTTCCTCCATGAACTGTTTGAGGTTGTCGATTTTACCGACCATGGCAACGGTTTAGAGGCGCTATTAGAACAGAAGTGTCAGATCGCAGGCTATGAAGCTCGCTGGATACCGGTTTTACATCAGCTGCTGGATGACGTGCTCTATACCCCGCTGGGAGCACAAGACCCTGACTCGGGTCATCGCGCGCCTTGCCTCGCGGATATCGGTAACCGGCAACGGCTGGTGGAGATGGAGTTTATGCTGCCTGCAAAAGGGCTTGATGCCGGCCGGCTGAATCAGATTATCAGCCAGTATGACCCGTTGTCTCAGCAGGCGGGGACGCTCGAGTTTGATACTCTGAGGGGCATGCTTAAAGGTTTTATCGATCTGGTGTTTGAATACCAAGGGCGCTATTACATTCTTGATTACAAATCCAACCATCTGGGAAACCGGCCAGAACTATACAGCGGCGCGGCGTTAGATAGCGCTATGATCGATCACCGTTATGACCTGCAATACCAGCTGTATACTCTGGCGTTGCATCGTTTACTACAGAGCCGGATACCCGACTACCAGTATGAAAAGCATTTTGGCGGAGTATTTTATCTGTTTTTGCGGGGTATGAGAGCAGGGTCGCCCGATAGTGGCGTATTCCATTGTCGTCCACCGCTGGGGCTGATAGATGAGCTGGACCGCTTGTTCAGGGAGGGCCGGTAATGGAACTGCTGCAACAGTTACGTCAACTGCAGTTAATAAGACCGCTGGATCTGCAGTTTGGCCGCTTTATTCACAATGAAGAACTGCTGGATAATCCTGACAGCGATAGCTGTGAACAGCTGTCACTGCTTGCAGCTCTGGTAAGCCTGCAGTTGGGGCGCGGCGAGGTCTGTTTGCCCCTGAATGATTACGGCGCGCTCACTGAAAACTGGCCCGGAGCACTGCAGGGGCGGGCTGAGAAACTGCTCGTAGAGATGTCGGAAAGCCGTTTGCTGACCTTTTCGGTGATCTCCGAGGGGCGTGATGAAACGCCACTGGTGTACAGCAATGGTCGTCTCTATCTTTATCGGTACTGGTATTATGAGACTCAGGTGGCGGGACGAATCCGCACTCTGACAGCGCCGGTTGAATCCGATAATGTTGCTATCCGAACCGGCTTAAAGCGACTGTTTAACGCACCCGGTGTAGGGGAGACCGACTGGCAGCAAGTGGCGGTTGCGGTGGCACTCAGTCGTCGCTTCAGCGTGATCAGTGGCGGTCCCGGAACCGGTAAAACCACGACCGTGGCGCGTTTGCTGTGCCTATATGCTGAACTCTTCAGTGCCCGGAAGGGATGTGCACCGCTGATTCGCCTGGCGGCCCCTACCGGAAAAGCAGCTGCCCGGCTGAGCGAATCCCTGGGAAGTGCGCAGCAGGGGTTAGCCATTACGGATGCAGTGCGGGCTATGATTCCCGATCAGGCGGTGACACTGCATCGTCTGCTGGGACCGCGGCCCGACAGTAAAAACTTTCGTCATAACCGGGAGAACCCGCTTCATCTTGACCTGCTGGTGGTTGATGAGGCCTCTATGATCGATCTGCCGATGATCTTTCGCCTGCTGGATGCCCTGCCAGCGCATGCGCAGCTGGTTATGATCGGTGACCGGGATCAACTGGCTTCAGTAGAGGCAGGCAGTGTGCTGGGTGATATCTGTGCCTGGCAGCAGCAGGAAACTTCCGGTGAGCTCTGTTACAGTCCGGCGCAGCTGGATTATCTGCAACAGGTGTGTGGGCTGCCAGAGCCACCGTCTGCACCGGGGAGTAATCCGGTTGCAGATGCGCTGGCGTTGTTGCGCAAAAGTTACCGCTTTGACGAGCACAGCGGTATTGGCCGGCTTGCCCGGGCGGTTAACCGGGGTGACGGAGAGCAGGCGGCGCGTTTATTTACTGAAAACTGGCGTGATATCGATTTTTATCCTCTGTCTGAAAACGGCTATCAGCAGATGGTGGCTGAGGTTGCCAAAGGTTATTCAACTTACCTGAAATTAATGTATGAAGGGGAAGCGCCGGGACGACTACTGCAAGCGTTTAATCAGATCCAGCTTCTGGCGGTGGTACGTCAGGGGGTATACGGTGTTGAGGGATTGAACCTGGCAATAGAAGAGCAGTTGCAGCGGCAGAAACTGATCAGCGTGACCGGCGCCTGGTACAGTGGACGACCGGTGATGATTACCCGCAATGACTATCAGTTAGGTCTTTATAACGGTGATATCGGCATAACCGTTGCGGATTCCGACGGTAAGCTCAGGGTCTGGTTTGAACTGCCCGATGGCACTATGAAGGGTGTGCTTCCCGGACGTTTACCTGAGCACGAAACGGTTTATGCTATGACGGTGCATAAGAGTCAGGGATCTGAGTTTGAGAAGGTGGTGATGATACTGCCGGCTGAGGAAAGCCCGTTGCTGACGCGGGAGCTGATCTATACGGGTATCACGAGAGCGAAAGCTATGTTTGTGTTGCATGCGACAACGGACGCGCTGATTAAAGGAAGTCTCCGACGGACCGAGCGGGCCAGCGGTTTAAGCTGGCGCCTGTGGCAGTCTGCCGGAACTTCTTACGAGGGCTAGAGAAGCCGTATCAGACCTTTGCTTCTGCTTCCTGCTCGTCAACGAATGCAGCAAACTCAGTGAAGCCGCCGATATGCTCCTGGCCGTGAAAGATCTGTGGTACGGTATCAACTGGTTTGCCGACCGTTTTTTCCAGATCCTGTTTGGTGATACCCTCTTCGTGGATATCAATGTAACGGTGATCCAGATTTTTCATTTCACATAACTGTTTTGCACGGGTACAAAAGCCGCAGCCTTTTCGACCAAATATAGTAATTCGTTGCATATCCTGCTCTCCTTAAATCTGTTTGAATGTATTGAAACAGTTTACCAGGCACAACACCAATTGCCTTTTTTAATGTTTTAGATAGACAAAGGTTATCGTTGGGAGATTCTTGGTTTAAAATGATAGACACAAAGAGATAAACGGGTAGTACTGTGCCAGAAAATATTCCGATCCACCGGCTTAAAGATATGCCGGTATTTGGTGGATTGCGTGAAGATATCGTTAAGTTAATTCTTGAAGGTAGTCACTACGTTGAGCGTGAAGCAGGCGAGCCGTTCTTTGTGGAAGGAGAGCGGGGCGATTCATCCTTTATAATAGAGTCAGGTAGTGCTGCCCTGTTTAAGGTAGGCGAGTCAGGCCAGCAACATCAGATCCGCTCGTTTTTACCGGGAGAATGTTTCGGTGCTATGGCGCTGTTGGGTGTTTATCCCCGCAGCGGTATAGTCAAAGCTCTGGAGCCCTGCAGGACCGTGGAGATTAAGGCCGATCAGCTGTTTTCTGTGTATCAGGCTGACCCTGAACAATATGTTCTGATTTTTATGAATATGGCGCGGGATCTCAGCCGGCGTCTCAGGGATACCGATGATCAGTTAGTCGCCTGCCTCGAAGAGCATGTGCACACTGAGTTATAGTCGCAAGCATTGAGATGATTAAACATAAGGGTGGCCTGATGCCACCCTTTTTGCTGTCTGGCTTTTGCCAGTCAGGGCCGTTTTACAAATGGTCTGTATCGTATTGATTACCAGGAGTCATGGCGTTTTCTGCGTTTTGGCAGATAAGGGATCATCAGTCCCAGCAGTAAACCACCAAACGCAACTAATCCGCCATAGGTGAACCAGCGCATCAGGTTGCTTTCGTCCATGCCGTTAATGGTGCGGTTGAGGCTGACGATCTCCTCCTCAAGAGAGGCAACTTTACCCGCATTTCCTGCATTTTCACCGGAAAGCGTCTGATTCTGCTGTTTAAGAGCCGCGATCTCTTCAGACTGAGCCGCCAGACTTGCCTCATTTTGCTGCAGTTTTTCTTCCAGCTTAGGGAAACGCTCAGCGAGGCTGGTGCCTGTCGAGACCAGGTCGGAGCTGATCCAGCCTGTTTTTCCGCCAGGCGTTCTGATCTGCAGATAATCAGTGCTTTCGTTACGCTTGAGAACTGTTACCGGTGTGCCGCTGCGTATTCCGCCGGTAATCCGGTACTGATTACCGGGGCCGCTACGGTAAAAGGTAGTCACATCATCACTGATGTAATTTGCCCCTTGCGCTGATGCTGTTAGCGACAGGGCAAGCAGACAGCCAACCCATTTTTTTCTTGGGAGTCGATTTAACAAATTCATGTTTTTCCTGTTTGTATAGACGTTCAGCTTTCCCCCCCCTAAAACCGAAACCTGGTTTTCAGGTAAAGCTGGACAGGGTAGACCTGCAAGCGAAAGTTAAGTTCAGCGAATTGTAGCCATAAATTAACATTATACAATCAAACTGCGGCACTTTAAGCCCTGTTTTTTATAAGGAAATTATTTTCACAGGTAGTGATATACTATCGCGCGAATTAACCGGTTGCTATCGGGCCGAATTGAGGAGTTATTAAAGTGGCATTTATTCGTTGGTTTCTGGGCAGGATTATTCTGCTGCTGAATTTCATTTTTAGTCCCCGTGCGTTTAAAAGAGACCCTGAGCAACAACGTGAGCTGGACCTTCGCACCACTCATTTGTCACTGTATCAGTACGAAGCCTGTCCGTTTTGCGTCAAGGTACGCCGCGCGTTGCGCCGCAATGGACTGAACATTGAGATACGTGATGCTAAAAAAGTAGAACAGTATCGCAATGAACTGCTGCAGGGCGGCGGCAAGCTGAAAGTGCCATGCCTGCGCATCGATGAAGGGCAGGGTAATGTAAGCTGGATGTATGAGTCTTCGGATATTATCCACTACCTTGAACAGACCTATATCGAGTCTAATCAACAAAAAGCAGCCTGAGTGAAGTGACCCCCAATAGTTGGACAACCAACACTGGGGGTTTTTTATGGCAAAATATAGCAGAGCGTTTAAAATTGCTGTCGCTAAACAATATCTTAGCGGTATATCTTCTCTATCATTGGGGACAAAGCTAAACGTTCCCGCTTCACTGAGTTGCTTTTTTTATCCCCGGGAGCTGGTGTCCTGATAGATATTAAGATAACGTATCTGTATATTTAACCAGTGTTTCTTCCTATATGATCCTATACATTGCTGAGAAGCCCAGCCTGGCCCGGGCTATTGCAGATGTCCTGCCTAAACCCCATAAAAAAAGTGATGGCTATATTGAGCTGGGTAATGGCGATTGTGTCAGCTGGTGTCTCGGCCATCTGCTTGAGCAGGCCGACCCCGCTGACTACAATCCTGATTTTAAGCCCTGGCGCTTTGAGCATCTGCCGATTATCCCGGCTGAGTGGAAATTAAAGCCCAGAAGTCAGACCCGTTCTCAACTGACCGTCTTGCGTAAACTGATCCGGCAGTCAAAGCAACTGGTTCATGCTGGAGACCCGGACCGGGAAGGGCAGTTGCTGGTGGATGAGGTGATTAACTATCTGGGCGCCAGTGAGACCAAGAAAAGAACGGCCCAGCGGCTGTTAATCAGCGATCTCAACCCCAGTGCGGTGAGTGCTGCACTCAGGAGTCTTAAACTTAATTCTGAATTTATACCGTTATCTGTTTCGGCGCTGGCGCGCTCACGCGCGGACTGGATCTACGGCATTAATCTGACCCGGGCGTACAGTATTCAGGGGCGAAAAGCGGGATATAACGGAGTCCTATCGGTTGGACGAGTGCAGACTCCGCTGCTGGGCCTGGTTGTCCGTCGTGATAAAGAGATTGATAACTTTGTCTCTAAACCGTTTTATGAAGTTCAGGCGGTGGTTGAGACAGAGGCAGGAGAAAGCTTTAAAGCGCGCTGGAAGCCGAGTGAGAATTGTCAGCCCTATCAGGATGATGAAGGGCGGGTACTGAACCGAAAGCTTGCCGAAAATGTGATCGCCCGGATTAAGGGACAACCGGCAGACCTGGTGAGCCTCACTCAGAAGCGTAAACGGGAAAATGCACCACTGCCTTTTAACCTCTCTGCTTTGCAAATTGAAGCGGCCAAACGATTTGGTATGAGTGCTAAAGCGGTGCTTGATACCTGTCAGTCCCTGTATGAGCGACATAAACTGCTGACCTATCCACGTTCTGATTGCCGTTATCTGCCCGAAGGGCATTACGCGCAGGCTGCTGACGTGGTGAATGCAATTACCGGTAATCAGCACAAGCTGGCTATGTTTCTGCCACAGATCGATACCAGCCGCCGGTCATCGGCCTGGAACGATAAGAAGGTCAGCGCGCATCACGCCATTATACCGACCACCCGACAGGCAAATTCAGCGTCTCTGAGTCAGCAGGAGGCGCAGCTATATGAACTGGTCAGCCGCTACTATCTGGCCCAGTTTATGGCGCCTTACGAATACGATGATACCCGGGTTGACCTGACTATCGCTGGCGGGCAGTTTGTTGCAACCGCCCATCAGACGATTAATTCCGGCTGGAAACAGCTGCTTTCCTCTTCGGACCCAAAACAGAGTTCTCTGCCAGTGTTGGCCGAAGGCCAGCCACTGCGCTGTATTGAAGGCCTGTTGGAGGAGAAAAATACTCAGCCACCCAAGTATTTCACAGATGCGACCCTGCTGGCGGCAATGACCGGCATCAGCCGGTATGTTGCCGACCCTGAAGTCCGTAAGGTTTTGAAAGAGACCGACGGGCTGGGCACAGATGCGACCCGTGCAGGCATTATTGAACTCCTGTTTACCCGCGGCTTTTTTGTCAGAGAGGGAAAAACGATTCGCTCTACCACGGTGGGTCGAGCCCTGATTGAGTGTCTGCCGGAAGGTGCCACCACTCCTGATATGACAGCTCTCTGGGAATCTGAACTGAGCAGAATAAGTCAGCAGGAAAGCAGCTACAGCAGTTTTATGCAGCCACTGACAGAACGTCTCTATGAGTTGATCGCTCAGTCAGCCCAAGTGGTTATCCCGGATACCCTGAAAGCGTTAAGTCCAGCGCCGAAAAAGCGGAGAACCAGTCGAACTCGCAGTAGCACTTCTTCTAAAAAGACCGTTGCTAAAAAAGGCGCGGCAAAAAATCCAGCCGCTAAGAAAGCTGTCACTGGCAAGAAGCGGTCACCAGTCAGGCGTAAAAATTCGGTATAACCAGGCTTTGGTAGTTTGAAGGGGGCAGGGAAGAGGCCTGTGCAACGTGAAAGAAAGAAACGTAAAACTTTTACTCCGTTATCCCGAACGCCCCCAAAGCGTTAAGCTCTGCACCAAAGCAACGACCCTACCGTGTCAGAAAGAGCACCCAGCGACGCAGTCCGGCTAAGCGTAAGAAACTGACCCCGACTACATAGATCATTTTTCAGCGATGTTTCATATACCGCTACTACGCTTTTGCTATAACTTTCTGCTATCTGTGAAAAAGGATTTATTCAGACGCTTCATTTTCAACAGGAGCTTTGATATGAAATTCAGAAATAAAATAATAACGTTCACTGCTGCAGCGGTGTTATTGGGTTGTACTGCCATTGCCGCAGCCCCCTTTGGTGATGATGATTCGGTGGACTATGCCAAAGACCTATGGGCCTTGATGGTAGAACATAATCTTGCTGGCAAGGATGCGGTTATGACCCGTCCTTATACCGGAATGCCTCCCCATGGCATGATCCTCGAGTTGCTGGAACAGAAAGTGACTTTGCGGGGAGTGACTGGTGATCTGGTGGTGAAACGCAACTACGGTGGCGATGGCCTGATGATCGGGGATGTCATTAATAACCCCGATCAGTACTTGCAGGCGGTCACGGTTATGTTTCGTCGGGAAGCGGGTTACGACAGTGACAACAAAGATTGGTTTTATGCTAAATATGCACCTGACGGATCGTTAATGAATAACCCCAAAGGAATAGCTCTGGCCGGGCGTGTGGCCAAAGGTATGCCGACAGGCTGTATTGCGTGCCATCAAGGCGCAGAAGGCGGTGACTTTATCTTTAATCATGATCGTTATAAATAATCTGAAGGCAACTTTGGTAATAAAAAACGGTAATAAAAAAACGGTGCTCAATGGCACCGTTTTTTTCAAACCTGGCTTTTCATTCAGTCAAGTTTTGGCTCATGCCAGTTAATGCATTTAAGAAACTTATGGGCCGGGTAGAACTTGCCATCTTTACCGGTCTGATCTTCAGACGATTTGATAAAGGCTTTAGGTAACTCACCGCCGCTGTATACATCCAGACCGATCTCTGTGCGGTAATAGGCCAGGGTGGCTTCAATCTCAGCTTCTGTTTTACACAGTTTTGACAGATTACTATCCTGAACAGCCGACATATCTTTATCGGCATCAATCCCCAGCACATGGGCCATACCGTAGGTCACCACCAGAATATCAGCAACAGCATCCCGTACTTCAGACATATCTTTATTCTGAATACCCTCAACCAGTTCCGCCAGTTCCTCCTGAATCAGATGCAGCTGTTTACCTGCTTTTTCCCAGTCAGGGTTATCTAAGCTGCCCAGCTTATTGCCAAATACGGTGTTCAAAAAGGAAACGTCGGTGAAATTACTCATGGTTGTATGTATACCGTTAACAGTTAAAAACGGCTTATATGATGAACGTTTCGACGTTTAAGCGCAATTTGAAATCTCCTGATTACCGACCTGGATATGGGAGGCTATCAGAAACGGCTTATCTGGCGTATGGTGCTGGCCTTTATATCTGGGGATCAAGTAAATCTGACAACTCAGGTTTGAACCGATACAATCAATTTTTTTGCACCGTGATGAGGGAGCTTGTGAGCAACAGACCACGCTACCAGCAGATCAAAGGCTATATTCTGGACGGCATCAAGCAGGGGACCTATACCTCTGGCAGTAAAATTCCTGCAGAAGTTGAGCTGGCGAAGCAGTTTGACGTCAGCCGCATGACAGTAAATAAAGCGATCAGGGATCTGGTACAGGAAAACCTGTTGGTGCGCTATCCGGGCATGGGCACCTTTGTCACCGATGCCAAAGCCGAATCACCGCTGGTGGATATCCGCAATATCGCCGAAGAAGTAGTACAGCGGGGCCACCGCTACAGCTGCTCGGTCATCAAACTGCAGGAAGCCGTGGCGGATGAGGTGATCGCAATGCAGATGGGCGTTCCGGTGGGCACGTCTCTGTATCGTTCGGTGATTGTGCATCGTGAAAACGATCTGCCGATTCAGCTGGAAAACCGTTTTGTTATCGCCCGCTTGTTGCCGGATTATCTGAATCAGGATTTCACCGCCGGTACGCCTCACGAATATTTGTCAAAAATGTATCCGGTATCCAATGTGGAACATATTGTTGAAGCGATTCTGCCGGATCAGAGTGTGCAGCAACTGCTGGATATCGACGCCAATACCCCCTGTCTGCTAGTCAACCGCCGCACCTGGTCCGATGACCGGCTGGTCAGCTTCGCCTGCCTGACCTATCCCGGCACCCGGTATAAGTTACGTTCGTTTGCTTCACCGGGCGTGTAAAGCGTCTGACTGTTGCTAATCATTTCAGTGTAGCGGGTTTGTGAATCCTCCTGGCAGGCGCTTTTTTGAAGCGCTACGCTAATTTGAAGTTTGCTTTGGGGTTTGCTTTGAGACTTCAGGGGCGCGCAAACGCTATTGAGGGTTTGCCAGGTGAGCCGCATCTCTGAATCGCCTTTGTGTATCGCTCCAATCAAAGCCTTTCCGCAGGCAATACCATCATCTGACTTTTCTTCGGCATGACGTGTGCCGAAGGCATCACTGGGTTTTTCTCTGAGCTATTAAGGCTGAATCTGACCCCCATTCCTGGCAGCGGGTGTGAATCGTTTCGTTATCTACTACAAACGCTTCGAAATACCGTTTGCCGATTCCGCATTAGTCCAGTCCCCATGAAGGTAACAGACACCACGCTATAAAACTTTTCGCATCTGCTAATCATGCATAACTAAGAAAAGTAGACAGGTAGTGGCCACCACTACCACCTGCGGACGGATTGTAGAGCCTGAATGACTCAATATTCACTATATGTCTATACATATGGTCTGAGATAGTTCAACTATCATATGTAATAGAACCATCTGTTGCGCCTGATGATCGGTCTGACCGGGCCCGGGTCTGCGAATTTATTTTGCGCTCGGTTTAGCTATGGTTATTAGTCGATAGGCCATATTTTTCAGATAGTTATGTGACGCATTTTAATTAACTCAACGTCTTTTCAATTTAAACGTCCGGCGTATTAGTAAAAATAATTTGGTTTCCGTAAACTGTAATGGTATATATATGTATATACAAAGTTTTCTGAGGTGTTTCTGTGTTCAATCGTTGTGAGAAAATCTGGATTAATGCTAACTGTGCAACCCTGGATCCGAATGTAGAGGCGCCCTATGGGTGTCTGTATGATCAGGCGATCGGGGTGCTGGACGGAAAGATCGCAGCGATTGCATCGATGTCTGAGCTGGATCTGAACCTTAGCAGCCAGACAGCCGAGCTGATTGATGCCCGGGGCGGCTGGATAACGCCGGGTCTGATCGATGCCCACACCCATCTGGTCTACGCCGGTAACCGCGCCAGGGAGTTTGAACAGCGCCTGCTGGGTGCCAGTTATGAAGAGATTGCCCGACAGGGCGGTGGTATTTTATCGACGGTTGCCGCTACCCGTAACGCGACGGTTGCTCAGTTGGTGGAGCTGTCTCAGCCTCGTTTGAATGCACTGATGGCGGAAGGGGTGACGACTGTAGAGATTAAATCCGGCTATGGTCTCAGTGTTGCGGCTGAACTGAATATGCTGCGGGCCGCTAAACAGCTGGCTGAGCATAATCCGGTTCGGGTATCTGCTACGTTATTGGGTGCCCATGCATTGCCGCCTGAGTTTCATGATGATGCTGATGGTTACATCGACCTGGTGTGTCATGAACTGATCCCCGCCGCAGCCTCTGAATCACTCGCTGATGCGGTGGATGTGTTTTGTGAAAACATCGCTTTTTCACCGGCCCAGTGCGAACGGGTGTTCCGGGCTGCCCGTGCACACGGACTGGGCATTCACGCCCATGCTGAGCAGTTAAGCAATCTGCACGGGGCAGAACTGGCCGCCAGTTATGGCGCCTGGTCGGCTGATCACCTGGAATGGTTAGATGAGACGGGTGTCAGGGCCATGGCCGGGCAGGGTACCGTCGCAACTTTATTACCCGGCGCGTTCTATTTTCTGCGGGAAACCCGGCTGCCGCCGATCGAGCTGTTGCGTAAATATCAGGTGCCGATGGCGATCGCCACCGATCTCAATCCTGGTTCTTCGCCACTGGCCTCCCTGCAACTGATGATGAATATGGCCTGCACCCTGTTTCGTATGACGCCGGAAGAGGCGCTGGCGGGTGTTACCCGTCATGCCGCCCGGGCGCTGGGTTCAGCGCAGTCTATCGGTATGCTTCGCGAGGGTTTGGAGGCCGATATGGTGCTCTGGGATATTTCTCATCCGGCTGAACTGGCAAGTCAGTTTGGCTTGAATCCGATCCGACAGCGAATTGTCGCTGGGGAGATTACCCATGTCTGAATACTCAACGGCGTTTAACGCTATCTGGAAAGGCCGTATCGATGCTGATGAAGTATCGGAACTCGCCTGTCGTTTGCATCAGAAAATTCAACCGCTGACGGCCGGGGTTGCAGCCGATGACTCAGACAGTGTGGCGATTATCGGCTTTTGCAGCGATGAAGGTGTGCGCCGGAATCAGGGCCGGGTCGGAGCCCGCCGGGCTCCGGATCTGCTGCGTCAGGCGCTGGCCAATCTGCCCTGGGCAATCACACGACCCGTCTGGGATGCTGGCAATGTCGTGTGTGAAGGCGAGCAGTTAGAAGCGGCCCATCAGGCGCTGGCTGATCAGGTGAACGTGTGTCTGACGGCGAGCCACTTTCCGGTGGTGCTGGGCGGTGGCCATGAGGTCGCGTATGGCAGCTGGCAGGGGTTAAGCCGCTATCTGCAGTCACAGAGTGAGGTTTCCGGCAACATGCCCAGAATCGGCATTATTAACTTTGATGCCCATTTTGATCTGCGTCCGGATAGTAACGGCTGTAGCTCAGGTACGCCGTTCTATCAGATAGCTCAACAGTGTCAGGCGAATAACTGGCCGTTCAGGTACTGCTGCCTCGGTGTCAGTGAGATGTCGAATACCGCCGCATTGTTTCAGCGGGCCGATCAGTTGAATGTTACTTACCGTAAAGACAGTGAGCTGGATATTACCCGGCTGACTGACACACAGGCGCTGTTACAACAGTTTATGGCTGATTGCGATCAGCTCTATCTGACTATTGATCTGGATGTACTGCCAGCCGCGGTAGCTCCCGGTGTCAGTGCGCCAGCCGCCCGTGGGGTAGGGCTGGAAATACTGGAGCCCCTGATTACCTCGATAGTCGCATCCGGCAAATTGAAGCTGGCAGACCTTGCCGAGTACAACCCTGAATTTGATATCGATAACCGAACCGCACGCGTTGCTGCGCGTCTGTTCCACTGTATTGTTAAACGAGGATAAGAAAAATGAACGATACCCGCCACGACGCGAGTCGCATTATTAAAGCGCCAACCGGCACCGAACTGAGCTGTAAGAGCTGGCTGACCGAAGCGCCGATGCGAATGCTGATGAATAACCTGCACCCGGACGTTGCTGAGAAGCCGGAGGATCTGGTGGTTTACGGTGGCATCGGCCGTGCAGCACGCAACTGGGCGTGCTATGACAAGATTATTGAGGTACTGCAGCGATTGGAAGAGGATGAAACGCTGCTGGTTCAGTCCGGTAAACCGGTGGGGGTGTTTAAAACCCATGCTGATGCCCCGCGTGTTCTGATTGCCAACTCCAATCTGGTGCCTCACTGGGCGACCTGGGAGCACTTCAACGAATTAGATAAGCAGGGCCTGATGATGTACGGCCAGATGACGGCCGGATCATGGGTATATATCGGTTCACAGGGGATTGTGCAGGGGACTTACGAGACCTTTGCTGCGATGGCGAAAAAACATTTTGATGGTGATGCCTCCGGTAAATGGGTGTTGACTGGTGGTCTGGGAGGTATGGGCGGTGCTCAGCCACTGGCGGCAACCATGGCCGGGTTCTCCTGTATAGCCGTTGAGTGCGATGAGACCCACATCGATTTTCGTCTGCGGACCCGCTATGTAGATAAGAAAGCTTATACTCTGGATGAAGCGCTGGGCATGATCGAGAGCGCTAAAGCCAACGGCGAAGTGGTTTCTGTGGGCTTGCTGGGTAACTGCGCGGATATCTTCCCGGAGATTGTTGAACGGGGTATCACACCTGATGTGGTGACTGACCAGACCAGTGCTCATGATCCGCTGAACGGTTATCTGCCGAAGGGCTGGACTCTTGAGTATGCCGCACAAATGCGCCTTAAAGATGAAGCGGCGGTGATCGATGCGGCAAAAGAATCCATGGCTATTCAGGTACGTGCGATGCTGACACTGCAAAGTCAGGGCGCAGCCACCACAGACTATGGTAACAACATCCGTCAGATGGCTTTTGAAAAAGGGGTTGAGAACGCCTTCGACTTCCCCGGGTTTGTTCCTGCTTATATCCGGCCGCTGTTCTGTGAGGGGATAGGACCCTTCCGCTGGGTGGCTCTGTCCGGTGATCCGGAAGATATCTATAAAACCGATCAGAAAGTGAAAGAGCTGATTCCGGATGATAAGCATCTGCATAACTGGCTGGATATGGCGCGTGAGCGAATCGCTTTTCAGGGCTTACCCGCGCGGATCTGCTGGGTGGGGCTGAAAGATCGTCAGCGTCTGGCGCTGGCCTTTAACGAGATGGTCAGAAAGGGAGAGTTGAAAGCGCCGGTGGTGATCGGCCGTGACCATCTCGATTCAGGTTCGGTTGCCAGTCCAAACCGGGAAACTGAAGCGATGCTGGATGGCTCCGATGCGGTTTCAGACTGGCCGCTGCTGAATGCCCTGTTGAATACCGCCGGTGGTGCCACCTGGGTGTCTCTGCACCATGGTGGTGGTGTGGGCATGGGTTTCAGTCAGCATGCGGGTGTGGTGATTGTTGCCGATGGTAGCGATGCTGCAGAGAAGCGTCTGGCGCGGGTACTTCGCAATGATCCGGCTACCGGTGTGATGCGTCATGCCGATGCAGGTTATGATATAGCCATCGATTGTGCCCGGGAGCAGGGGCTGGATCTGCCGATGCTGAATAAATAATAAATCAACTATAACGAATAGTGTATTGCTCATCGGGCCTGACAACTATCAGGCCCGGTACGATGCAGGCGATAATCATTTTTTAGGAACTATCCTGATGTATCAACTTACTGTTAAACCGGGTCAGCTGACACTGGCTCAGTTACGCCGGGTGACTCATGAACCGGTAGAGCTATCCCTGGATGCGAGCTGTCACGAGGCGATCCATGCCAGTAGTGCCGCGGTCGAAAGGGTGATTGAAGAGGGGCGGGTTGTTTACGGTATTAACACCGGTTTTGGTCTGCTGGCGAACACCCGTATCGCCGTTGAAGATCTGGCGCTGCTGCAGCGCAGTATTGTGTTGTCTCATGCTGCCGGTGTGGGTGCTCTGATGTCAGAGTCGACAGTACGACTGATGATGACCCTGAAAATCAATTCGCTGGCCCGCGGTTTCTCCGGGATTCGCCTGGAAGTTATTGAAGCACTGATAAAGCTGGTAAACGCAGAGGTTTACCCCTGTGTACCACAGAAAGGCTCGGTTGGGGCCTCCGGTGATCTGGCACCGCTGGCGCATATGAGTACCGTGCTTTTGGGTGAAGGTGAAGTGACTTATAAGGGTGAGCGCATGTCGGGGGCTGATGGCCTGCGAATCGCCGGGCTCGATCCGGTGGCTCTGGCACCGAAAGAGGGACTGGCGCTGCTGAATGGCACGCAGGCTTCTACCGCATTTGCTCTGGAAGGCCTCTTTGCTGCCGAAGATCTGTTTGCGGCGGCGATTATCTCCGGATCGCTGTCTGTGGAAGCGGCACTGGGTAGTCGTCGGCCGTTTGATCCCCGGGTGCATGAGGTGCGTGGTCAGCAGGGGCAGATTGATGCGGCTATCGCATACCGCCATCTGCTGGATGAACGCTCTGAAATCGGTGACTCCCATGAAGGGTGTGAAAAGGTTCAGGACCCGTATTCATTGCGCTGTCAGCCTCAGGTCATGGGTGCCTGTCTGCAACAGATCCGTCAGGCGGCTGAGGTGTTGCTGATAGAAGCCAATGCGGTGTCTGATAATCCGTTGGTGTTTATCGAAACTGATGAGTTTATTTCCGCCGGTAACTTTCATGCTGAACCGGTTGCGATGGCTGCAGATAATCTGGCCCTGGCCATTGCCGAGATCGGGTCGCTGTCTGAACGGAGGATGGCACTGCTGATCGATTCAAATCTGAGTAAACTTCCGCCGTTTCTGGTTAATAATGGCGGCGTTAACTCCGGTTTTATGATCGCTCAGGTCACCGGCGCGGCCCTGGCTTCTGAGAACAAATCACTGGCACATCCCGCCAGCGTTGACAGTCTGCCAACCTCGGCCAATCAGGAAGACCATGTATCAATGGCCACCTTCGCCGCTCGCCGGTTAAAGGATATGGCGGATAATACGGCGGGTATTCTGGCGGTTGAACTGCTGGCCGCTTGTCAGGGTGTCGATTTCCGTGCACCGCTAAAGTCTTCAGAGCGGGTTGAAGCGGCTAAAGCTCAGCTGCGTGAGGTGGTATCTTTCTACGATAAAGACCGATACTTCTCGCCGGATATCGAGAATGCCAAACAGCTGATTCAGAGCGCTGCCTATAATAGCTACATGCCGCCGCAGCTGCTGCCGAGCGTCTAAACAGCACGATATTTACAGGGCTGTCATGACGCTATCAGATGATTTCCGTGAGCGTCGTGGCACAACTGTTTCAGGTGATCCTGATCAGAACAAGTCAAAAGGCAGCCCTTTTTTCCACTCTGTTTGTCTTCTTATTTGAGCGCTAGAACCACTACACTTTTTCCGCTGTAGTGGGTTGTGCTTTCTATCTGTCTATCTATCTATTTCTCTATTTCTCTATTTCTCTATTTCTTTATTTCACGATTCTGCTTTAGCTCCCGGACCGAAAGTCATGCTCATTTATAGTTTTTATATGAGGTGAACGTGAAGGTCAGCGTTTCATCATGTAAATTCTTCAGGTTAAAGGCACAGAAACAGCGGGTAAATTGACAGGCGAAAGTTTATTATATATAAACTGATTCATAAATAATAAAAAATGAGATGTCGTGATGTTTAACGAAGTGCTGCAGGGGAGTGCCATATATCAGGCACAGGATCCCCAGGTTATATCCGATTACGTTAATCAACATATAGGATCCCACCGAATCTCCGTTAAAGGGGATTGCGATCAGAAAGCGTCAATCTGGCACCGTAATTTTTCTAATGTTGCGCTTTCACGGATAACCTATGGCGGTAATGTCAGAGTACAGTCAGCCGATCTGGAAGACATCTACCACCTGCAGATAGTCACCCGCGGTGTATGCGACTGGAGTCTGGCCGATAAAGATTTAAGAATCAGTGCCGGAGAGGTTTTGCTGCTTAACCCTAATGATAAGGTTGACCTCAATTACTCTGCTGATTGCGAGAAAGTGATTGTTAAAATTCCTAAAAGCGTCATGATCTCTGCGTTGGCCGAAAAAGTCGCTTACCTTCCAAAGGAAGGGGTGAAATTTGATCATGCGGTACGTAAAACGGCGGATCACCGTTCTCTGATTCATCTTCTTGAACTGATTTTTATGGAAGCTGAAGCGTCTCAGTCAGACTTTTCGCATCTGGCACCTTACAGCAGCCTTCTGGCGGTGAAACTACTGGACTGTTTTTCCAATAACATTCAGATCCCCGATGAGGTTCAGGCACCTCACTGTTTTTCTGTAATCGACAGTTACATTGCAGACCACATTAAAGATGACCTCTCCATTGACGATTTGGCTACGCTCAGCAGAGTCAGTCAGCGCACCCTCTATAATATCTTTGCCCGGCATAAGTCAGTGACGCCTATGCACTATATAAAGCAGCAGAAGCTCATGCATGTTCATAAAATGTTGCAGGACGGTGAGGGCGGTTGCCGCAATGTGACTGAGGTTGCTCTGGATTTTGGCTTCATGCATCTGGGACGCTTTTCCAGCGAGTATCGTAAAATGTTCGGCGAGCTGCCCTCTGAAACGTTGAAAAAGAGAAGCCATTAGGCTTTTTTCAGATCATTTTTCTGGGTACTAACTGGGTACTCTCCAGGTACTACAGGCTATTAATAATCAGGCACCTCAGGGTGCCTTTTTTGATACTTCTGAACACTATAGATCTGAAGACTGAGACCTAAATATAGCCTCTCAGCTGTTGTGTTGCTGCCTGACAGGCACTGAGAACAGCCTGCTCATAGACGCTGCCTTTATCGACCGGCGTATCACTGGTTTGACCGAGCAGATTGATGATAGAGCTGATATTGTTATCAGCATCAAAGATGGGGGCGCTGACGACGTTAATATCGGGTAAATAGTCCTGTGTGAACCGGCAAATTTTTTCCTCTCTGATGTCTGCAAGCAGTTTTATAAAATCACTTTTGTTCAGGGGTTTACCCATATGTCTGGGCAGAGCCGGGGGGTTGTCGAAGAATTCATCGATGATTTCCTGGCGTCTTTTGTCCGGCAGAAACGCCAGAAATATGCGGCCAGAGGCTGAAGTAAAAGGCGACAATTGTGATCCGAGACGAATATTGACGTTGAGGGAACGGCTGGAATCAAGCCATTTAATGACCAGCGGGTAGTTACCGTTCCAGATCGCTACGGTGATGGTCCTGTCGTATTCCCGATGCAGCTTTTCTGCACAGTGGAAAGCGCTCTGGATCGGATCAATCAGACGTAAAGCGGAGATGCCTATTTTAAGACTGCTGGTGGCAAGTGTGTATTTTGAGTCACTCTGCTGACTGATGTAGCCCAGTTTTACCAGGCTGACCAGATATTTATGTAACCGGCTGGGAGACATCTCAGCAAGCTCAGCGAGCGCTTTTAAGGTAACAGGCTTACCATATTCTGCAATGTGCTCCAGAATTTTAAGGCCAAGTTCTAATGAGCTGATACCCTGTTTGTGATCTTTTGGAATGGTAATCGTTGTGTCGATCATACAGTGCTTCTTTCCTTATAGCAGGAGGCCTTTACTATCTGTCAGGCCCCCCGCTATCGTATTAGACTGCCAGGCTTTGTTCAATAAACTCTTTATTATCATCCAGCGATTGGGAGTCGCCCTGAAACATCACTTTTCCTTTAACAATCAGGATATGTTTCTCACAGAGTTTATTCAGTACTTTAATATTTTTATCAACGATAATGGTCGATACGCCGGAGTCTTTGATCTGTCTGATTACCTGCCAGATCTCTTTACGAATTAACGGTGCAAGTCCCTCAGTTGCTTCGTCGAGGATCAGCAGGTCCGGGTTGGTCAGCAAAGCGCGGCCTATTGCCAGCATCTGCTGTTCACCACCGGACAGCTGTGTGCCTTTATTGGTCAGTCGCTCTGTCAGGCGGGGAAAAACGTCAAGCACC
Organism: Oceanospirillales bacterium; assembly: GCA_018223185.1. Lineage (GTDB taxonomy): Bacteria > Pseudomonadota > Gammaproteobacteria > Pseudomonadales > Balneatricaceae > Amphritea. The sequence goes on from JAAEYW010000026.1 coordinate 57,300, forward strand.
TGATCATAGGTCCAGTTAGCTTCACCCCGTGAATTTTTTCTGGCAGCCATCTGCAGATGCTCTTTCACTGTCAGATTGTGGAACATGCCCCGTCCCTCCGGAACATAGGCGATATCCTGGCGCATCCGTTTCCAGGTGGGCAGGCGGGTGATATCGTCTCCTTTGTAAATGACCGAGCCGCTCCGTGGTGGCGCGATACCGAGAATTGACTTAAGGGTAGTAGATTTTCCCATGCCATTACGGCCCATAATACTGACCGTTTCCCCCACCTTAATATCAAAGGAAACGCCATGAAGAATATGGCTTTCGCCGTACAGGGTTTGCAGGCCGTGAACCTCAAGAATATTCTGCATTGTTAAAATACCTCGTCATCATTTCCGAGATAAGCATCCTGAACAAGCGGGTTGTTGCGGATATTTTCAACGGTATCGGTTATTAAGTGCTGGCCATCGACCATTACAGTCATCAGATCTGACAGTTCGAAAACAGCATCCATATCGTGTTCTACGAGTACAATGCAGTATTTCTTTTTAAGCTCTTTTAACAGGCTGATAATCGTTTGTGATTCTTCGTGGCCCATCCCTGCCATAGGCTCGTCTAATAGCAGAACTTCAGGGGCTGTCGCGAGCACCATTGCGATTTCCAGCTGGCGCTGTTCACCGTAACTGACCTCTGTTGCCCGGGTATCTGCCCGTGCGGCTAAGCCGACCTGTTCAAGCGCTGACCGGGCTATCTCTGTGATCTGTCGGTTTTTACTGCGTTTTTTGAACAGGTTAAAACTACCCCCCATCCGTTGTTGTGCTGCGATACAGCAGTTTTCCAGACAGGTTGCGTTATGGAAAATATTGGTCTTCTGAAAGCTGCGACCAATACCCGCACGGCAAAACTCATAACTCTTCAGGTTGGTGATCGGTTTTCCGTGATACAGAATAACGCCGCTGGTGGCTGGATAGGCACCACACAAGGTATTTAACAGCGTGCTTTTACCTGCCCCATTGGGGCCGACAATGCTGTGCAGCTGTTTATCTTTGAACTGTATATTCAGCTCATTGAGTGCTTTCAGACCACCCCAGAATTTACACAGATTTTCGGCTTCAAGAATTGTCTGACTCATGACCGTTTACCTCCGCTCAGAGTGTTGAGGAATCCTGCCATACCGTTTTTGAGGGTGAGTACCAGTGCAATAATCAGTGCACCCATAAAGAACATCCAGTACTCAGTCAGGTGTTCGATGAAGTAGTGCAGGCCTTCATACACAAAGCTGCCAATAATGGCGCCATAGATAGATCCCTGCCCACCCAGCAGTGCCATCACCAGCGCGGTAGCTGAAACGTCCCAGGACATCATGCTCGGATTAACAAAGCCAAACTGCAGGGCGAACAGATAACCGGCATAGGCCGCCAGTGATGAGGACAGGACATAGGCGATCAGGCGGAAATGGAAAATGTTGTAACCCAGTGCTGTGGCCCGGTCCGGGTTCTCTTTCAGCGCATCAATAACCCGTCCGAATGAGGAGTTCATGATGATTTTAAAGAACACGAAACAGTTAAAAAGTGACAGCAGGCACAGGTAGTAAAAATGGGTTTCATTTTCCAGATCCAGAAAGTTCAGACCGAAAATGCTGGTTTCCGGTTTGATGTAAACAAACAGACCATCCTGACCGCCATATTCAATTGAGTCGGCAAAGAAGTAGAAGCTCATCTGCGCCAGAGCCAGGGTGATCATAATCATATAGATGCCACTGGTACGCAGGACAATCAGGCCCACGATCAGTGCAATAAAGCCACTGATCAGCATCACATAGAAGGTATAAACCCAGAAGTTCACCGCCTCATATTCAGGCGCCAGAATGGTAAATATATAACCTCCCAGTCCGTAAAACATCGCATGTCCCAAGGTGATCAGGCCGGTACGACCCACCAGATAATCCAGTGACATAACAAAAATCGCCAGGATGATGATGGTTGAGAATTTATTGATAAAAAAGGTGTTACCCTCGAGAAACAGAGGAATAAACAAACCGATAGCGAAGAAAAGATAGATAAAAATCTTTTCTGATTTATTAGAGAAAATGGACATAAGTAAATCCTCAGTTTTTGAACAAGCCCTGAGGCTTGACTAACAGGATCAGTGCCATAAGCAGATAGATCGACATACTCGATATCTGCGGCAGAAGAACGGAGGCATAGGTATCTGCGATGCCGACAATCAGTGCTGCCACAAATGCACCTTTGATTGAACCCAGGCCGCCAATCACAACCACCACAAAGCAGGAGATCAGCACGTGTTCGCCCATGCCCGGAACCAGGCTGACGATGGGCGCTGAAACGATACCCGCGAGGGATGCGAGGAATACACCAATGGCAAATACGATGGTGAACAGTTTGCTGATATCAACACCGAGGTTTTCGACCATTGCCCGATCCGATTCACCCGCACGGATCATCATGCCCAGCCTGGTCTTATTGATGGTGAAGTACATGGTTGCTGCAACTACCAGACAGAGCAGCGAGATAAACAGGCGATAAACCGGATATTCAACGATATCCGTCAGCTTTATTGAGCCTGACAGTATTTCAGGTACTTCGACCCCCAGAGGGTCATTGCCCCAGACAAAACTCTGGGTGGCGTTAAATACGAAGATCAGCCCCACTGTCAGCAGCACCTGATCCAGGTGGTCCCGTTTATAGAGATGTATGATAAGGCATCTTTCTATGATGATGCCGATCACCAGTGCAATTGTGCCACTGATAATAAAGGCCAGCAGAAAGCTGTCTGTCAGAGTGGTGAAGTAGTAGGCAAGGTAGGCGCCAATCATATACATGGAGCCATGTGCCAGATTGAGAATGCCCATCACGCCAAACACCAGTGTGAGTCCTGAAGCTATCAGAAACAGTAATAGCCCGTACTGTACTCCGTTGAGGAGTTGTACCAGGAAAAGAGAAGTATCCATAATACCTGCCTAAAAAAGAGCCTTAAAAAACTCATGAAGGGCCTGTGCAAAGGCCCTTAATTGAGCTCCTGATAAGAAAAATTACAGCTTGCAGCCGCGTGCAGGGTCTTCCAGACCTGCATATGATGTTTTCACTACAGTGTTCTGGCCATCTACGACCTTACGCAGGTAGATGGTCTGAATCGGGTTATGTGATTTTGAAAAGTGGAATGCACCGCGGGGGCTGTCAATTTCAAGCTGTCCCATCTGTTGAATCAGGGCTGCTTTATCTGCAGTGTTGCCATTCGTTGCTGTAACAGCATCAACAATCAGCTGACCGGCATCATACCCCTGTACCGCGAAAAGGTCGGCAGGCTTACCGTAGAGGGCTTCATAATCCTGGCGGAAGCTTTTATTCTTAGGAATATCCAGCGCATCGGCGTAGTGCAGGGTGGTAATAACGCCTTCGGCAGCAGGGCCTTGTGCCGTGGTGGTTCCCTCTGTCAGGAAGCCAGACCCCAGCAGAGGGATCTTACCTTTCAGTCCCATCGCATCGTAATCCTTAACAAACTTCACCGCACCACCGCCGGCGAAGAAGACAAACACTGCATCGGGATTGATAGACGCGATCTCGGTCAGATAGGACTGAAACTCTGTTTTCGGGAATGGCACCAGCATCTGTTTAATCACTTCACCACCGGCCTTAGTGAAGGACTCATTAAAGGCCTCCAGCGACTCTTTACCAAAACCGTAGTTCCAGCTCATGGTGACAATCTTTTTGTAACCCATGTCATACGCTTCTTTACCCATAGGGAAGGCGGTCTGCCATGAAGAGAAAGAGGTACGGAACACATTGGGCTGACAGAATGCACCGGTGGCTGCGTTAGCACCTGCATTAGGAATGATCATGATGGAGTCTTTACCTTTGATTGTTTTGATCATCCCCATCGCCACACCTGAGTGTACCGGGCCGATGACGAAATCAGCTTTCTGGTTATCTACCAGAGATGAGGTGATTTCGGGAGCACGAGCGGGCTTGGCTTCTGTGTCCATCTCAATCAATTCAACAGGCCGGCCAGCGATGGTATAGCCTTTCTCTTTTAATGCCTGCTTCAGACCGTTGCGGGTTGACTCGCCCAGTCCGGCATAAACACCACTGAACGGCAGCATTACGCCCACTTTAATCGGATTACTGTCAGCAGCAATTGAGCCGGTGCTCATAGAGATCATGCATGCAGCGATGGTGGCGGGCAGAACTGACTGGAATATCTTCTTTTTATTGTTCATTACTAATTTCTCAAAGTTAGAGGATTAAGTCGAACTCAGCCTATGTCTGCAGCGGGTTTTCCAATAGCCACTGATTGCAAGCTTTGTCCATCTAGCGCATTGCATTCAGTTCACTGCAGAAAACGGATACAGAGTTTCGCTGAGCGGATTTTTTTCCCTCTTGTGTGCAGAGATAGTGGAGACGTTGAAGATGCTCCTGGCTAATTTTCTAAGCACTTATTTTCTGAATACTGTGATTAGAACCGCTCAGGCCAGAAAGAGCGCGATATCAAAGATCGTCACCAAAAGGTGAATGCTGTAACCGTATGTCGTAACTGCGTGTCGTATCCAGGCGTCATCGGACTTATTTGGGATAGGGTGATATGAATAAAAAACTAAAAGCAGTGATTATCGGGCCGGGCAATATCGGCACTGACTTGCTGATGAAGATGCAACGTTCCGAGTGGATTGAACCTGTGTGGATGGTCGGTATTGACCCTGAATCAGATGGCCTCAAACGCGCCCGTGAGATGGGCATTAAAACCACTTCTGAGGGTGTCGATGGTCTGCTGCCGCACGTCATCGAAGACGATATCCGTATCGCCTTTGATGCCACCTCCGCCTATGTGCATGCCGAGAACAGCCGCAAGCTGAACGAACTGGGGGTCATTATGATCGACCTGACCCCGGCCGCGATCGGCCCGTTCTGCGTGCCGCCGGTGAATCTGCGGGCCCATGCGCAGAACCTGGAGATGAACGTCAATATGGTCACCTGTGGTGGCCAGGCGACGATCCCGATGGTGGCCGCCGTGTCTCAGGTTCAGCCGGTTGAATATGGCGAGATTATCGCCACGGTCTCCTCTAAATCGGCCGGTCCCGGCACCCGTAAAAACATCGATGAGTTTACCCGCACCACCGCCGGTGCTGTGGAGAAGGTCGGTGGAGCGAAAAAAGGTAAAGCGATCATCATTATCAACCCCGCTGAGCCACCATTAATGATGCGTGACACCGTGCACTGTCTCACCGAAGGCGAGCCGGATCAGGCGGCGATTACCGCGTCGGTGCATGCAATGGTCAAAGAGGTGCAGAAATATGTGCCCGGCTATCACCTGGTGAATGGTCCGGTGTTTGATGGCAACCGGGTGTCCATGTTTATGGAAGTCGAGGGGCTGGGGGATTATCTGCCGAAGTATGCCGGCAACCTGGACATCATGACCGCAGCCGGCCTGCGCACCGCCGAGATGTTTGCTGAAGAAGCAGCGAACGGCAACATTACCCTGCCAGCACGCGGCTAAGTGGAGGAAAAAACGATGAATCTGAAAGGTAAAAAAGTAGTACTCCACGACATGAGCCTGCGGGACGGAATGCATGCCAAACGTCACCAGATCTCACTGGATCAGATGGTTGCTGTAGCGACCGCGCTGGATGAGGCGGGCATGCCGCTAATCGAAGTGACCCACGGTGACGGCCTGGGTGGCACCTCGGTGAACTACGGTTTCCCGGCGCACAGTGATGAAGAGTATCTCGGTGCGGTGATTCCAAAACTGAAAAACGCCAAAGTCTCCGCCCTGTTGTTGCCGGGGATCGGAACGGTTGATCACCTGCGCATGGCGAAAGACTTAGGCGTTAATACCATCCGGGTTGCCAGTCACTGTACCGAAGCCGATGTCACCGAACAGCATATTGGCCTGGCGGCTAAGCTGGAGATGGATACCGTGGGTTTCCTGATGATGGCGCACATGGCCAGCCCGGAGAAGATTCTCGAGCAGGCGAAACTGATGGTTTCCTACGGCGCCAACTGCATCTACTGCACGGATTCAGCCGGTTACATGCTGCCGGATGAAGTAACCGAAAAAATCGGTCTGTTGCGGGCCGAGCTGGATCCTGCTATCGAGGTGGGTTTCCACGGCCATCACAACATGGGGATGGCCGTGGCCAACTCCCTGGCGGCGATTGATGCGGGCGCCGGACGTATCGACGGTTCGGTGGCAGGCTTAGGCGCCGGTGCCGGTAACACCCCGCTGGAAGTGCTGGTTGCCACACTGGTGCGGATGGAAGCCGATCACGGTATCGATCTGTACAAGATTATGGATGTCGCGGAAGACCTGGTGGTGCCGATGATGGATCAGCCGATCCGGGTGGACCGCGATGCACTGACGCTGGGCTTTGCCGGTGTTTACTCGTCGTTCCTGCTGTTTGCCAAACGGGCGGAAGCAAAATATGGCATTCAGGCACGTGACCTGCTGGTCGAACTGGGGCGTCGCGGCACGGTCGGCGGACAGGAAGATATGATTGAAGACCTGGCACTGACTATGTTTAAAGAAAAGCAGGCGAAAGAGAAGGGGTTAATCTGATGGCTGATAATCAAGCAAATGCACTCACGGCGTCACAGATCGAAGAGCTGGCGATCCATCTGGAAACCGCAGAACTGGAAGCGTACGAAGTCACCAAGATTACCGATGACTTTCCACAGATGACCTACAAGGATGCTTTCGATATCCAGTGGGAGATCCGTCGTCGTAAAGAGGCACGGGGCAATAAGATTGTCGGTATGAAGATGGGCCTGACCTCCTGGGCGAAGATGGCACAGATGGGGGTTGAACATCCCTGTTATGGCTTTCTTGCGGATTACTTCTCCGTGCCGGATGGTGGTGAGATTAAACACGATGAACTGATCCATCCGAAGATCGAAGCGGAGCTGGCGTTTGTCACCAAAGCACCGCTGAAAGGTCCGGGTATTCATATCGGTGATGTACTGCGGGCGACGGATTTTGTCATGCCAGCGGTTGAAGTGATCGACTCCCGTTATAAGGATTTTAAGTTCGACCTGAAATCCGTGATTGCCGACAACTCCTCATCCAGTCGTTTTATCACCGGTGGTCGCATGGCGCCCCCGGCAGATCTTGATCTCAAGACTCTGGGTGTGGTGATGGAGATCAACGGTGAGGTGGTGCAGACCGGTGCCGGTGCGGCAGTACTGGGTCACCCGGCGTCGTCGGTGGCGATGCTGGCGAATATGCTGGGCGAGCGCGGTGAAGAAATTCCGGCGGGCACCTTTATCATGATCGGCGCGATCACGGCGGCGGTACAGGTCAACAAAGGCGATAGCTTCAGTGTTCGCTATCAGGACCTGGGCACGATTAGCGGCAAGTTCGTCTGAATTTTCAAGAGTAGGAAAATAGTATGCCGATTATTCATGTGAACATCATTGAAGGCAGAACGGATGAGCAGAAAGAGCTGCTGATTCATGAAATAACTGAGGCGGTTAACCGTGCCATTAATGCCCCAAAGGAATCCGTGAGGGTACTGATCAGTGATGTGCCTGCGCAGCATTGGGGTATTGGTGGCCGGTCCGCAAAAACGCTGGGCCGATAAGCAGATATTGAAGGATGCTGTTTATGCCCACTATTACTGTCGAAAACGCAGAGGCGTGTCAGACATTTGAGATAAAGCCAGGCGAAAGTCTTCTTGTTGGTTCTGAAAAATGTCTGAGTCGGGCGATACCCGTTGGTTGTCGTGGTGGGGGCTGCGGCGTGTGCAAGGTGCGAATTGTGATGGGTCGTTATGACAGTAAACGTATGAGCAAAGCACATATCTGTGAACGTCAGGCTGACGCAGGATATGTACTGGCTTGTCGGGTTTATCCTTTGTCGGATATGCGGATAGAGGTTGTCAATCAGTCACAGGCTGAAAAGGCCTGCTTAAAATAACAATAGAGGATTACCAAAATGAAAAAGGGTGTAATGCGTCCCGGTCATGTGCAGATCCGGGTTCTCGATCTTGAAGAAGCGGTTGCCCATTACCGGGATCTTTTAGGGCTGATTGAGATGGATCGCGACGATCAGGGCCGCGCCTATCTTAAGGGCTGGACCGAAGTTGATAAGTTCTCCGTTGTCCTGCGTCAGGCTGATGAGCCGGGTATGGATTTTATGGGCTTTAAAGTGCTCAACAACACCGTGTTGGAGCAGCTGGAGAGCGATCTGACAGCGTACGGCTGTGCAGTCGAACAGATTGCTGCGGGTGAACTGGCAGGCTGTGGTCGTCGTATCCGCTTTGAAGTGCCGACAGGCCATCGTTTTGAACTCTATGCAGAGAAGGAACAGACCGGGAAATGGGGTGTATCCAACGTCAACCCTGAAGCCTGGCCGATGGATCTGAAAGGGATGAAAGCCACCCGCTTTGATCACTGCCTGCTGTACGGTCCGAATGTTGAAGCCACCTATGCGCTGTTCCGCGATGTGCTGGGCTTTGATCTGGCAGAGCAGGTGATCGATCCGGAAGGTAACCGGGTTGCGGCGTTTCTGACGGCCAGCATGAAAGCCCATGATATTGCGTTTATCGACTGTCCGGAGCCGGGTAAATTCCACCATGCGTCGTTCTTCCTGGAGACCTGGGAGTCAGTGCTGCGCGCTGCGGATCTGATCTCTATGACCAATACCTCTATCGATATTGGCCCGACCCGTCACGGCCTGACCCATGGTCAGACGATCTATTTCTTCGACCCGTCGGGTAACCGCAACGAAGTGTTCTGTGGTGGTGATTATCACTATCCCGATCATGAGCCGGTCACCTGGAAAGCAGAAGATCTGGGTAAGGCTATTTTCTATCATGACCGCGTCCTGAATGAACGTTTCCTGACTGTTTTGACTTAAGAGTTATGACTTAAGAGTTTTGACTTAAGAGTTTTGATTTAAGTGTTCTGACTCAAGAGCTCAGATTTAAGAGCTTTATACAAGAGCACTGACCTGATCGGTTCGGGTTTGAGTCGCCGCCGGGCTGCAATGCCGGGCGGCAATATCTGCAAATTGCTACCTCCCCTGAGGCTTCAGAATGAAAGAGTTTAAAAACTTTATTAATGGTGAGTTTGTCACCACCGCCAGCGGTAAGACCTTTGAAAACCGTAACCCTGTCGATAACAGCCTGCTGGGCCTGGTTCATGAAGCGGGTCAGCCTGAGGTGGATGCAGCGGTGAAAGCCGCCAAGGCAGCGATGAAAGGCCCCTGGGGCAAAATGACTCAGGCTGAGCGGATCAAACTGCTGGATAAAGTGGCCAGCCGTATCAATGAGCGTTTTGATGAGTTTCTCGATGCTGAGTGTAAAGACACCGGTAAGCCACACAAAATTGCCTCCCATATCGATATTCCCCGGGGTGCGGCAAATTTTAAGGCGTTTTCCGAAACCCTGGCGAACCACCCCACCGAAGCGTTCAAACTGGATACGCCGGATGGTCGTGGTGCGCTCAACTATGGTCACCGTACCCCTAAAGGGGTGATCGCCGTGATCAGCCCCTGGAACCTGCCGCTGCTGCTGATGACCTGGAAAGTCGGTCCGGCACTGGCCTGTGGTAACACCGTGGTGGTTAAGCCTTCCGAGGAAACCCCGGCCACTGCAACCCTGCTGGGTGAGGTGATGAACGAGTGTGGCGTGCCTGAGGGGGTTTATAACGTGGTACATGGTTTTGGTCCTGACTCGGCCGGCGCCTACCTGACCGAACACCCGGATGTGAATGCCATTACCTTTACCGGTGAAACCCGTACCGGCGAGATCATCATGCGCGCGGCTTCTGTGGGCCTTCGCAATATCTCTCTGGAGTGCGGTGGTAAGAACCCGGGTATTGTTTTTGCCGACTGCGATATGGACAAAGCGATCGAAGGCACGATGCGCTCGGCATTTGTTAATTGTGGCCAGGTTTGTCTGGGTACCGAGCGTGTTTATGTCGAACGTCCGATCTTTGAGGAGTTTGTACAGCGCCTGAAAGAGGGGGTCGAAAAACTCAAACTGGGTGTGCCTGAAGATCCCGAGGTGGACTTTGGCCCTCTGGTCAGCCAGGAACACAAAGAAAAAGTGCTGTCCTATTACCGTCTGGCGGTCGAGGAGGGTGCAACGGTGGTGATCGGCGGTGGAGTCCCGGAGATGGGGGCCGAGCTGAATGCCGGTGCCTGGGTGGAGCCGACCATCTGGACCGGTCTGGCCGATGATGCCCGTGTGGTCAAAGAGGAGGTGTTTGGTCCCTGCTGTCATATCCGTCCTTTCGATACCGAAGAAGAGGTGATCGAACTGGCGAACGATACCAAATATGGTCTGTCCGCGGCGATCTGGACAGAAAACTCCGCCCGGGCTTCCCGTGTGGCCGAAGCGATGGATGTCGGTATCGCCTGGGTGAACAGCTGGTTCCTGCGCGATCTGCGAACCGCCTTTGGTGGGGCGAAGGAATCAGGCATCGGCCGCGAAGGCGGGGTGCACGGTCTGGAATTTTATACCGAACTGAAAAATGTCTGCATCAAGCTGTAGCCGCAGGTTCATTTAGTGAATAGATATTGAGAAAATGATGAATACAGAACAGATAAAGTTTCTGGGTGATGAGCTCTACCAGGCTTTGTGTCAGCGACAGCAGGTAAAGCCACTGACCTCGCGCTTTGAGGATATTACCCTTGAAGACTCCTACCATATCTCACTGCAGCTGTTACAACGCCGTCTTGATGCGGGTGAGCGGATTATTGGCAAGAAGATCGGTCTGACGTCGAAAGCGGTGCAAAACATGCTTAAAGTCGATCAGCCGGATTTTGGCTATCTGACCGATAAGATGGCCTTCAGTCAGGGTCAGGAGATGCCGATCTCTCAACAGCTGATCCAGCCTAAAGCTGAGGGTGAGATTGCCTTTATCCTTAAACGGGATCTGCTGGGGCCGGGGATTACCGCTGCCGATGTGCTGGCAGCCACTGAGTGTGTGATTCCCTGTTTCGAAGTGGTGGATTCGCGCATCGACAACTGGCAGATCAAAATTCAGGACACCGTGGCTGATAATGCTTCCTGTGGTCTGTTTGTCCTGGGTGATCAGGCAGTGGATCCCCGTAAGGTGGATCTGAGCACCTGCGGCATGGTGGTTAAGAAAAATGGACAGTTACTCAGCACCGGTGCGGGCGCGGCAGCACTGGGCAGCCCGGTAAACTGTGTCGTCTGGCTGGCCAATAAGCTGGGTGAGTTCGGTATACCCCTTAAAGCCGGTGAAGTGATTCTGTCGGGTTCACTGGTGCCTCTTGAACCGGTTCAGGCCGGTGACTTTATGAGTGTCTCTATTGGCGGGATAGGTTCGGCTTCCGTGCTCTTTACCTGATCCGGTATTTTTGTTTCTTTGCTCCCTTTCGCAATGTGTTTGGCCTCCTTTCGGAGGCCTTTTTTTGTTCATAGGCTGTTATGGGGGATAAAGAAAACCCGCTGACTTGAGTCTGGATGCTATAAAGGTTTTACCACAGAGGACACGGAGAAGTGCTGTTCATCGGTTTCTCTGCGCTCTCTGTGTTCTCAGTGGTGAGTCTGTTTTAGATGATGGCTCCGTCCTTTATCACGGCAGAAGCCATTCCAAAAACCGCTGGCGGAAGTCGGATGCTTAACGCTATAAAGGTTTTAGCACAGCACCCAAAGGGCATGCTAAGCGCACAGAGGGCACGGAGAAGTACTGTTTAGCGTTTTCTCTGTGCTCTCTGTGTTCTCAGTGGTGAGTCTGTTTTAGATGATGGCTCCGTCTTTTATCACGGCAGAATGCCGTTCTATTAATATCTACCCCGATGCCCCTTTCTTTGTTCGCAAAGAAGCATTATCCGGTTTCTGCACTGGCGGTGCATAAATAGGATACAGGTCGGCATAAAGCGGATATTGAGTCGGGCCTCTGTTGAGTATCTTTTAGTAAAACAATAGAGGTGGCCCGAATGAACACAGCACTGTTTAATAAAATTGATTCGATGATGGAAGAGAATCCTGAGAAGGGTATCTATCGCTGCAAGCGGGATATGTTTACTGATCCGGAACTGTTCGAACTCGAAATGAAGCATATCTTTGAAGGCAACTGGATCTATCTTGCCCATGAGAGTCAGATCCCGAATAAAAATGACTTCTTCACCTATACCATGGGTCGCCAGCCGATCTTCATTACCCGTAACAAAGACAATGAGCTGAAAGCGTTTATCAACGCCTGTAGTCACCGCGGTGCCATGCTGTGCCGTACTAAAAAGGGTAATCGTGCAGCGCACACCTGTCCGTTCCATGGCTGGGTATTCAATAACGATGGCAAACTGCTGAAAGTTAAAGACCCTGATGATGCAGGTTATCCTGAGTCATTCAACTGCAAGGGTTCGCATAACCTGAAAGAAGTGCCCCGTTTTGCCAATTATAAGGGCTTTCTGTTTGGTAGCCTGAACCCCGATGTTGTGTCTCTGGAAGAGTACCTCGGTGAAGCGGCCAACATTATCGACATGATTGTTGATCAGTCGCCTGAAGGTCTGGAAGTGCTGCGTGGCAGCTCTACCTACGTCTATGACGGCAACTGGAAAGTGCAGGCTGAAAACGGCGCAGATGGATACCACGTGAGTGCCGTGCACTGGAACTATGTGGCAACCACCGGTCGTCGGGATAAAGAAACCGACACAACCAAAGCGATGGATGCCAGCACCTGGGCGAAGCAGAAGGGTGGTTTCTACGCATTTGATCACGGACATATCTGTTTGTGGATGCAGTGGCCAAACCCTAAGGACCGTCCAATTTACCAGCGCCGTGACGAACTTATCGCCACTAGTGGCGAAGCCAGAGCTGACTGGATGATCGGTAATCTGCGGAACCTGTGTCTCTATCCAAACGTGTTCCTGATGGATCAGTTCAGCTCGCAGATCCGCCAGTTCCGTCCGATCGATGTGAATAAGACTGAAGTAACCATCTATTGCATCGCGCCTAAGGGTGAAAGTGCAGAGGCGCGTGCTCAGCGTATCCGTCAGTATGAAGATTTCTTCAATGCCAGCGGTATGGCAACCCCGGATGACCTGGAAGAGTTCCGCTCATGCCAGAAAGGCTTTATGGCCACCAATCTTGAGTGGAATGATATGTGTCGTGGTGCTGAACACTGGATTCAGGGACCGGATGAAGAGGCTAAAAAATTGGGCATGAACCCGATTATGAGCGGCGCTAAAACGGAAGATGAGGGTTTGTATACCGTTCAGCACCGTTACTGGGTTGATGTGATGAAGAAAGCGGCGTCTGAACAGGAGGAAAAATAATCATGTCTATTTCAATTGACCAGGTAAATAAATTTCTCTTTGAAGAAGCCCGTTATCTTGATGATAAAGAGTGGGACAGCTGGCTGGAGATGTATGCTGAAGATGCCAGCTACTGGGTGCCATCCTGGGATGATACCGGTGAGCTGACTGAAGACCCGCAAACTGAAATTTCGCTGATGTATTATGCATCGCGCAGCGGTCTGGAAGACCGGGTGTTCCGCATCAACACAGATAAATCCAGTGCCACCAGCTTGCCTCAGCCGCGTACGTCTCACAACCTGAGCAATATCGAGATTGTCGAAGCCTCTGATGAGCAGTGCAACGTTCGCTTTAACTGGGTTAACTATGCCTATCGTTATGAGCATGTGTACACCTACTTCGGTACCAGCTTCTATACCCTGGATATTTCCGGTGAACGTCCGAAGATCAAAGCGAAAAAAGTCGTCCTGAAAAACGACTATATCCATCATGTGGTCGATATCTATCATCTTTAAAAATAACAATAAGGTCCCTGGGTTTCCGGGGACCCGGGATCGATTATGTCTTATAAAATTGCGTTAAACTTTGAAGACGGTGTAACTCGTTTTATCGAGTGCAACGAGGGTGAGCTGGTTGCTGATGCGGCCTATCGTCAGCGTGTCAATATTCCACTGGATTGCCGTGACGGGGCGTGTGGTACCTGTAAGTGTCATGCCGAATCAGGCAAATACACGCTGGAAGATTACATCGAAGATGCACTGTCTGATGAAGAGGCAGAACAGGGGCAGGTACTTACCTGCCGTATGGTGCCAAGTTCCGATTGTGTTGTTTCAGTACCGGTATCTTCTAAGGTATGTAAGACCGTTACTGAGACCTATGCGGTTGAGCTGTCTGCGATTAACCGTCACTCAGATACGGCTATCGGATTCTCAGTTAAAGGTGACACGCTGGCTAACCTGCATTTTCTCCCAGGCCAGTATGTCAATATTAAAGTACCGGGCAGCGATGAAACCCGTGCTTACTCTTTCAGCTCACTGGTGAGTGACGCAAATGAGGTCTCTTTCCTGATCCGGGTTATTCCTGATGGCCAAATGAGCAGCTACATGCGTGATACGGCTCAGGTGGGCGAGTCTCTTGAGATCTCCGGTCCGTTTGGCAGTTTCTATCTGCGGGATATGAATCGCCGGGCACTGTTCCTGGCTGGCGGGACTGGCCTGGCGCCTTTCACCGCGATGCTTGAAAAGATGCAACGTGATGGTCTTGAATACCCTGTACACCTTATCTACGGCGTAACCAACGATATTGATCTGGTTGAGGTCGACCGGCTGGAGCGTCTGGCAGCTGCACTTCCATTGTTCAGCTATACCACATGTGTTGCCAGTCCCGAGAGCGAACACCCGGCCAAAGGCTATGTCACACATTACATTGAAGCCGAACATCTTAACGATGGTGACGTGGATATCTACCTTTGTGGTCCACCGCCGATGGTTGATGCGGTTAACCACTACTTCTCAGAAAAAGGCATAACACCTGCCAGTTTCCATTACGAAAAGTTTTCCTGAGGTTGCGTTTATGTCTACACGTCGTTTTGATGAAAAAGTGGTGGTTGTCACGGGAGCCGCTCAGGGTATCGGCCGTGAAGTGGCATTAAGCGCTGCAAAAGAGGGTGCTCTGCTGGTGCTGGTCGATTTCTCGCCACTGGTTAAGGCCGTTGCAGATGAAATCGTTGAACTGGGTTTTTTGGAACCACTGGTGGTGCTGGCCAATCTTGAGCAGTATGCCGAGTGTTGCAAGGTCATGGATGCTGCCATTGCGAAATATAGCCGTATCGACAGTCTGATTAACAACGTAGGCGGCACTATCTGGGCTAAACCCTATGAATACTATGAAGAGGAACAGGTAGAAACTGAGATACGCCGTTCACTGTTTCCGACACTCTGGTGTTGTCATGCGGTGCTGCCCTTCATGCAGAAGCAAGCTTCAGGCTCAATCGTGAATGTCTCATCGATTGCGACAAAAGGACTCAATCGGGTTCCCTATGCCGCCGCCAAAGGTGGCGTAAACGCACTTACCGCCTGTCTGGCCTGGGAAAACGGCAACCGTGGTATCCGCGTCAATGCGGTGGCACCCGGTGGCACCGATGTGGGAGAGCGGAAAATCCCGCGCAACAGCCAGCCGATGAGTGATGACGAAAAGGTGTGGTATCAGCAGATTGTTGACCAGACCATTGATTCAACTGTAATGGGGCGTTACTCGACCCCTGGCGAGCAAGCCAGTGCGATCCTTTTTCTCGCCTCCGATGAAGCCTCGTATATCACCGGGACTATCCTGCCGGTGGGCGGGGGAGATCAGGGCTGATTTGAATTTCACTTAAAAGGCAGCCATTCGGCTGCCTTTTTTATAATAGGGGGCTTCAGAAAATATCGTGGCTAGAACGATGCTTCGCATCTTGCTCGTTGCTCGACGGAAACTTCGTTTCCTTGCTCGAAAAAGCGTTGGTAGTAATCTACGTGGTGAGTGGTTATAGTTAAATCCGGTGGGTAACTGGAGTACCCGTATCGTAGTCTGTGATTTTGATTAGTCGTGTAGTCCGGTCAGGCACTTAAGACAGTTCAGACGGGTTTTCAGGATGAATACCATAATCCTTTTCTCCTCTCTGGCAGTCCTTGCCTTCGCATATTGAGTCACATATGCCTGATACTTACGGCTTCTGCGATACATCTTTTACCCGTCCTTGAGGTTTAACGTAGCTTGTAAGGTAGCAAAGCTTGCAACCTTTCCAACCTTGCAAGGGCAGACTATTAAATTGTTAGCTATACAGGGAGATCAAAAATTTTGCCAGATTTAGGTGTTCAACTAATCCTGCCTCGCTGCCCTCACTGCAGTGCTGACCAGCCAAGCCTCCATCAAACGGCTCGTTTTGAAACACAAGACTACAGAGGCGGATCAACGAAAACGTGGGCTTGTTATAAGTGCAGTAGATGTGGAGGGGTTACTACCGCTTGGGCTCCAAAAGGGAAAAATTTAGTTCACGGCATGTTCCCGTCTGGGTTAGAGGTGGATGAAACTCTACCAGATCGAGCAAAGGAATATTTGGAGCAAGCAATTAGTAGCATGAACGCGCCAGCCGGAGCGGTGATGTTAGCGGCAAGCTCAGTTGACGCGATGTTAAAAGCAAAAGGTTTAGCCGAGGGCAGCCTATACAACAGAATCAAAAGTGCGGCGGACAGTCACTTAATCACTAAAGAAATGGCTGAGTGGGCACATGATGTTCGCTTGGATGCGAATGATCAGCGTCACTCAGATATGGCGGCTCCTCTTCCTAGCCCGGAAGACGCAAGGCGTGTTATTGATTTTGTTCAAGCCTTAGGGTTATTTCTTTTTGTGTTACCGTCTAGAGTCCAAAAGGGTATCCAAGATGCAACGCAAGGTAGCTAACAAACCACTGCACTCTGACGCATACTGCTACGCTCGTTTTTGTGTCTGTCGCTGCGCTCCATTTTCACACAAAAACGCTCTCCGCAGCATGCGCAGGTGAGCGGGGCGTTAGGCAAAACTAGGAATCACTATGAAATCAATATTTGTGGGGCATTTTAGGCCAACAGAACAAGAACTTTCTGATTTATGGAATGATTGTGCCTTTTTAGGGAAGTTGCGAATAAGTCCCTCCTCTTGAGACAATCTGCGATGCAACCTTCTC
>JAAEYW010000027.1 GCA_018223185.1 Oceanospirillales bacterium
ACAACAGCTTAACCGGAAAGGCACCACCGCTTCCTAACTATTTCCCCATAACCTGCGAAGAACCTTTTTTTGTGCTTATATACCGTTATTTGTTAACGCAGGCCTTAGTGTAAATCAATAGATTCTCCTCGAAATGGTGATCATTTTTTTGTAATTTGTCTGAATTAAATATGTAATAAAAGGTATTGAAATAATAAAAAGAGATTACGCTAAATGGCTCTGTCGATCAGTAAACGTCTTACAATCATGGGGGCTGCCCCCATAGTTCTGTTGGCTATCATCCTGTTATTGCTTACGGTTTTTGAAAATAATGAACTGAGACTTGAGCAGCTGGATATCACTAAAAGCAAACTTGTAGAAACTAAGCGTGCTGAGTTGAAATCATTAAATGATATGGCGTTCAGCTCGATTAAGCATATATATGAGGGGGGTGGTTCCCTGCAGGAAGCGTTGCCGATCCTGCGATCGCTTAAATTTGGTAAAAATGGATATTTCTTTGGTTATACCGATAACGGTGATCGGGTGTTTATGGGAAATTCAGATAAGGATCTGGGTAAGAATTTCTCAAATTTACAGGATGCAAACGGTGCTTATCTTATCCAGGAGTTGGTAAAAGCGGGTAAACAGGGAGGTGGTTATGTCAGTTACTATTTTCCTAAGCCGGGTCAGGAGGTAGCGGAAGAAAAACTCTCATATGCCATCTATCTGGATCGCTGGAATCTGATGATTGGAGCGGGCTTTTATCTTGATGACGTTGATACCATCCTGGCTGATGTGAACGCTGCTTCATTAGAAAGCCTTGATACCCTGATGATCTACTTTGCCCTGGCGAGTGTTGTTCTGGTTGTGCTGGCGATTATCTTCAGTTCCATCGTCAAAGGCACGGTAATGAGGCCGCTGCACAGTATTAATGAGTCAATGAAAGCGTTGTCTTCGGGAGAGGGAGATCTGACGTCCCGTCTTAAGGTGGATGGTGATCATGAGCTGGCGGACCTTGCTCATAGTTTTAACCGTTTCATCGATACCCTGCAGAAGATGATCATTGAAGTTGTCGCACTCTCTTCCGGCGTGACTCAGCGCTCCTCTGCGATCAGTAAACAGATGCTGCAGGTGTCTGATCTGCTACATCAGCAGCAGGTGCAGATTGAGCATTCAGCGTCAGCTATGTCCCAGATGTCTGCAACGGCCCAGGATATTGCTCACAATACCGCGGAAACAGCTAGCTCTACCAATGAGTCACGGGATAACCTGAATCAGGCTGAAGGAAGCGTGGTTGAACTGACCGGTGCAGTGAAAACGCTGGCCGAAGATGTGGCGGGCTCTAATCAGGCTATCTCTACACTGGAAAATAACGTGCAGGACATTATCTCGGTGGTTGGTGTTATTCAGGAGATAGCGGAACAGACCAACCTGTTAGCGCTTAACGCTGCGATCGAAGCTGCCCGGGCGGGAGAGCAGGGACGAGGGTTTGCCGTTGTAGCAGATGAGGTGCGCACTCTGGCAACCCGTACTCAGGCGAGTACGTTACAGGTTCATGACAGCATAGAAAAACTTAAACAGGCATCCGGTGATGCGGTCAAAACGATGCAGCACAGCTTTAAACAGTCGGATCTGGCCGTGACTCAGTCAGAAAAAGGAATGGCAGAACTGTCGAAAGTTTCCGGACACATGGATCTTATTCAGGAGATGTCTGTCGTGATTGCCACGGCTGCTGAAGAGCAGAGTCAGGTGTGTGAAAACCTGAATCAGGCTGTTACAGAGATAGCAGGTCATTCGGAGATGTCCTCCCAGATCGCCAGGGATAATAATCAGGCGGTTCAGGACCTGTCACAGGAAGCTGATAAGCTGCAAAAGCTGGTTGGTCGCTTTAAAGTGGCATAATCGACTCGGGGATACGTTATTTTAAAAAGGGGCCTCGGGCCCCTTTTTTGGGTGTGAGTCACCGGGCGGCCTGTTTTGATAAAGTTGAAAAAACGAGTTATCACGACCTGCGTGGCTTAATCGTTTATCAGAATAAACAGTAAACAACACAATCACACCTGAATAGTGCCTCAATTAGAAAATTTTCCTGTTTTATCTCTCTGCGTAGAATATCAATCAACTTTGTACCACTTTAGGATGACAATAAGCCTAAGGGATTATGACAATTTGCCGCAACGCACAAGATTTTTTCACAGGAATGGGTATAATCATCGACACAGTTTCTGCCGGAGATGAAAGTTGTTCTGGTGTTATTAAAGCGGGCAACTTATCTATCATGGCTAGCTAGGATAGTTTCAGATTTATCAACGACTTATATCCTTATTTATTGTATTGATATAAAACTGTCAGGCCACAAGCCCACCACTGAAATTACCTTAGCCTCCATTATTTATAATTGAATGGCGAAGTTAGTATGACCTCAAAATCTGTTGATGTACTGCTGGTCGGTGCAGGTGCAATGAGCACTACTCTGGGGGTTCTGCTCAAGCAGCTGGATCCCTCTCTGACAATCACTATGGTTGAACGCCTGGACCATGTCGCTGAAGAAAGTACCGACGCAATGAATAATGCGGGTACTGGTCATGCAGCCTATTGTGAACTGAATTATACCGCTCAGAATGATGATGGCAGCATCAATACCGACAAGGCTTTTGCTATTAACGCCGCGTTTGAGAAAAGCTTACAGTTCTGGTCCTATCTGGTTGAGCAGGGACAACTTCCCGACCCGCAAAACTTTATCAATACTGTTCCGCACCAGAGTTTTGTTATGGGTGAAGAGAATGTGGCATTCCTGCGTAAGCGGTTTGAAGCGCTGAGTGCGACTCCTCAGTTTGCTGAGATGGAGTACTCAGATGATCCCGAGGTGTTGCGTCAGTGGATGCCTCTGATCATGAAAAACCGTGACATAGCTGAACCGGTTGCGGCGACCCGTGTACGTTATGGCTCCGATGTTAACTTCGGTGCTCTGGCCCGCAATATGGTCAAGAGCCTTCAGCAGCAGGATGGTTTTGAACTATTGCTGAGTCACTCTGTTGACGATATGTCTCAATACAGTAATGGCGACTGGCGGGTTGAGCTGAAGAACGGGCATACAGGTAAAAAAGAGCATATCCGGACTAAGTTTCTGTTTTTTGGTGCCGGTGGTGGTGCTTTGCCGTTATTGCAGATGTCGGGTATTCCGGAAGGTGACGGATATGGCGGTTTTCCTGTCAGTGGTCAATGGCTGGTGTGTAAAAAGCCAGAGATTGTTGAACAGCATATGGCAAAAGTGTACGGACAGGCTCCGATCGGTGCGCCTCCTATGTCGGTACCACACCTCGACAGTCGTATTATTGATGGCAAGCGCGCGCTTCTGTTTGGTCCCTTCGCTGGTTTTACCACTAAGTTCCTGAAAAAGGGTTCTGCGCTGGATATGCCGCTGAGTATGCGTCTGAACAACCTCAAGCCGATTATGCAGGTCGGTGCCAAAAATATGGATCTGACCCGATACCTGATCAGTGAAGTAATGCAGTCGCATTCTGACCGGGTGGATTCGTTGCGTCGGTTTTACCCGGAAGCAAAGGATGAAGACTGGGAGCTTTCCTATGCGGGGCAGCGTGTTCAGATCATCAAAAAGAATGAAAAGGGTGAGGGTAAGCTGGAGTTTGGTACCGAAGTGATATCGGCAGCGGACAGACGACTGGCGGCATTGCTGGGGGCTTCTCCGGGTGCTTCTACCGCTACCCCGACCATGATCAATGTGATTGAACGCTGTTTCCCAGAGCGTCTGGCAACGCCCGAGTGGCAGGCAAAAATGAAAGAGATGGTTCCCTCATACGGACAATCATTGATTGAAGATGGCCAGTTACTTCGCACCGTGCGTAAACGCACACTTGCTACGCTGAAACTTGATCAGGACTATCAGGTCTGATCTGACCCGAAGGATAAAAAGCCACTCTCCGGAGTGGTTTTTTTATTTTCCGAATATGTTTAGCGTTTTTATTATAAGTGTCTTTTTATTAGAAATATCTAATGCAATAGATTGTCTCAATGATCATCATCCGATGGAGGTAGTTTATGAAAGTAACGGTGCTGTCAGCAGGACTGCTAAGCTGCATTATCGCAATCACAACGGTTGCCGCTGAAAAACCTGCAAACGCATCTGCACAAACGAGCCTCGATCTTTATGCATCGCCAGCTGAAGCCCGGGATCTGTTGCAGAAAGATCATTCTACAACACTGATGGATGTGCGTGATCCTATTGAGGTTATATTTACCGGCTTTGCCACCCCGACCCGTATCCATGTGCCGCTGATGCTGGCAGAACCAGAAATATTATAGGGGGGCAGTCTGTCTTCACCGGTGCATATAACTCTATACTGTGGGAATGAAAACTCTGCCATTATTTCCACTCCCTGTTGTACTGTTCCCCGGAACCCTGTTGCCGCTGCAAATCTTCGAATTGCGTTACCGGCGTATGGTTAAAGAGTGCCTGGCCAGTCAGGCACCGCTGGTTATACTTCAGGCCCGCAACGCCTCTACTCCCGATATTGATTTTTACACTACCGGAACAACGGGCACTATTATCGATTGGCGACCCTTACCCAACCAGATGATCGGTATTGAGCTGAAGGGGGAACAGAGGGTCAGGGTATCTGAGATTCAGAAGGAGAGTGATGGATTGTTAGCGGGCGAAGTGGAATATCTTAATTCTACTCTTCTGGCCGGTTCGGAGCAGCAATCGGTAAGGCTGGCCGAGATTACTGCTCATCTTGCACAGCATCCTCTGTTATCATTCAGCACTGCCCGGATTAATGATGATACGGCTGACACTTTCAGTTATCAGCTGGCAGCACTGCTGCCCTTTTCAGGCGCAGATAAGCAGCGTTTACTGGAGTTGGATAATCCTGTGGCGCGACTGGAATTGATTTACACTCTTCTTAAGGAATACTGATGCTCGATCTGATTCAAGCGGCGCTGGTTAGTCGCAGCACGTTACTGGAAACACTGCACGCTGAAAACAGTGACTGCTATCGTTTGTTTCATGGCATCAATGAGGGCGTTCCCGGGCTGACGGTAGACCGCTATGGTCCACAGCTATTAATTCAGACCTTTCATGAACCGGTCAGTCAGGGTGATTGCGAGCTGATTCATAGTACGGTTGAAGGCTTTCTCGGTTGCGATCTGAAACTGGTATACAACGATCGCAGCTCGGCAAACTCCCGCCGTAGCGATGATTACCGCGTTGATGACTGGGAGGGGGTTGCTCATGAGCTGGGTGTCAGCTATCGGGTAAAAGGAAAACATGAGGGACAGGACCCTTTACTGTTTCTGGATATGCGGGCAGGGCGTCGCTGGATACAGAATAATGCCGCAGGTAAGTCTGTTTTGAACCTGTTCTCATACACCTGTGGTGTTGGCGTAGTTGCGGCTGTTGCAGGTGCCAGCAGGGTATTGAATGTAGACTTCTCTACCCGCTCACTGGATATCGGCCGGGAGAATGCCCGGCTCAACAACCTGAATGATCAGCAGATCGACTTTTTCCAGAGTGATTTTTTTACCGCAGCCAAGCAGTTGGCAGGTATACCTGTTAAGCAGCGAGTGGGTCGGGGGCGAAAGCCAAAGCCGTTTCCGCGTATTCAGGAGGAAACGTTTGATCTGGTGTTCCTGGATCCTCCTCGCTGGGCCAAAAGTGCATTTGGCACAGTGGATCTGATCCGCGATTATCCCAGTGTTCTCAAACCGGCATTGCTGGCCACAACACCGGGCGGTCAGTTAGTCTGCGCCAACAATGTCGCCAGTGTTGATTATGACGAATGGCTGGCTGTTGTGCTGCGCTGTGCTGATAAGGCGGGGCGAACGGTAAAGCAGGTGACCCGGCTTGAGCCAGAGAGTGATTTTCCCTCTCCCGATGGCCGGTTTCCACTTAAGTTGTTGTTGCTACAACTCTGAAGTGACTAACGTGCTGTAACGGGCCAGCATGGTTTGAAATTCAGCGTTGATCTCCCCTTGTGCGATCAGTCTGTCTGCTTCAGAAAAGCTGTCGGTATCGATATATGCACTGCGGTTTCGCCCCATATGTTTGGCAAGATAGAGTGCTGCGTCGGCCCGTTTGATTGAATGCTCAATATCACAATCATTGCTCAGCTGGGTGATGCCGAATGAAGCCGTAATGGTGATTTTTTCCTGGCAAATTTCCAGTGGCGTTTCAGCCAGTTTATGTCGCACCCGGTCTATGCTGGTGATTGCTCCGTCCATAGTTATATCGGGCAGTACGAACAGAAACTCTTCTCCACCATAACGGGCGATTGTATCGCTTTGTCTCGTACATGAGTGCAGCACAGATGCGACCTGAGCGAGTGCATAGTCTCCGATATCATGACCATAGGTGTCATTAATCTTTTTAAAATGATCGATATCAACCAGTGCGATACAGCAGTGACTGGCTTTATTGCGGGACATCCTGTATTTCTCGTAGGCAAGCACAGCGTTAACACTGCGTCGGTTCATCAGTCCGGTAATTGAATCAAACTGACTGTTAGTGACTACGCTGAACTCGAACAGGGTAAGCAGTTGAGTGGAAAGTAACTCTTGTGCCTCAATAAGCTGTTTATACACTTTTATATTGACAGGCTGTTGCGTGTTCAGATCATTGAGAAGCTGGTTTGCGATGTTATGAAAATTTTGATGCTTGGCATCAAGTTCAAAAAAGAAAGCGTGTTGAAAAGTAGGGTTGTCTAATGTGCTTCGGATCCACTGACCAAAGGGACAGCGGGTATGAGAGCAGGAGCAATAGTCCAGTTCTGAAACAGCTGAGTCCTGTGTTATCAGAGCAAGATTGAGGGTATTAAACCAGTGTTGGTGTTGATAGAAAGCAGTACGGATATCTGAGGATAGTCGGACAAACTCTTTCTGACTGATTTTCTCTAACAGGTCGTCTAATACTGGCATGGCCAGACCCCGGTTAATTGTTTTTATTTTTCTCTCTTTTCAAGAAGTCTACTCGGTTAAGTTGCTGATTTGAAGCCTATATTACCAAAGGGTATCGAGTCTTTCAGATGCGATGGGCTTCCAGTGTAATCCCGGTGACCAGGGGGCCGAGCAGGACAACCCGGCCGCGGGCGCGATCTTCACCTGTGGCGGTAAATTCAAACAGGTAGGAGCGCCAGATCCGGATCTTGCCGTTATCATCGCGCTTCAGCCAGAGCCCCCGCAGATAGACGCTCTGGTCCAGTAGTTGAAGATCCAGATCGCGGCAATGATTGCTGGCCGCCTTGAGTGCGATCTCTTTAACTTTCAGTGACTGCCACCAGTGCAGCAGAAGCAGTACAATCAGAGTCAGCCAGAACAAGTCTCCCATATCAAGGTACATCAGTTTTTCTCCCGTCCTAACCATACCGAGCCGATACCACCACTGATCACCAGTGCTGCGCCAATAACTGAGATCATATCAGGAACCTGCTGCCAGAAAAGCCAGCCGAGCAGTCCCGCAAACAGCACACCAAAATAACTGATCGGGGCAATCACTGTTGCTTTGGCATAGCTGTAGGCTTTGGTGTAGAGCCACATAGTACACCAGATCGACAGGCTGATAGCGATCATCAGGGGCATACTGATCAGCGGTACCGGTTGCCAGTCGGCTAATGCCAGTGGCAGGGAGAACAGTGCTGAGAGGCCAAAATAGTAAAAAAGGATACGGTTTGTCGGTTCGGTAAGTGTAAGCACCCGGGTGGTCACGATTGAGACTGACAGAAAAATAGCGGACGCAACCGCGACAATATGCCATGGGTTGAAGCGGCTACCTTCGGGTTTAAGCACCAGTGCTATGCCGATAAAGCCGACGATGACAGGCAACCAGTTCAACGAAGGCATGCGGTATTTTAGCCAGATTAACACCAGTAACGGCACCATTAAGGGTGCTGCATTGCGTAACAATGCGGCCTCACCCAGCGGGATCTCATTCAGCGCCAGATAGTAAGTATAAAAGCAGAGCCATCCCGAAACTCCACGGACCAGATGTAGCCAGGGCTTCCCGGTCTTCAGTGTGCTGATACCTTTTCGCCCCAGCCAGGGCAGCATAATCACTGTGCAGATCATATATTGAGCCAGCACAATCTGTTCGATAGAAACAAATCCAGCAGTATACTTTGTTGCGGCCGCCGCCAGACTCATGACCAGTGTTGTGGCCAGAGCAAATGCGACACCCAGAAGAAGCTTAGAATATTGGCTGGGCAAGGTTGTCTATCCTGTTGTTTTATTTACAATGACAGTATGTTTTTTATTCCGGGAATACGCATGGAACAGCTGATCGGCTTTCTGCAAACAAACTGGCTTAACTTGTTGTCTCTGTGCTGGTTTCTGCTCTGTTTTAAGGGATATAACTCTTATACCCGAAAACGCGCCAGAGATACCCATTGTCTGGCCAGTGTAATGCACAACTATCGACTCGAATGGATGACCCGGATGCTGCATCGGGACGTTCGCATAGCTGATACGGCGGCTATTGCCAATCTGGAGCGTAGCGTATCATTTTTTGCCTCATCCACCATGCTTATTTTAGCGGGTCTGATGACAGTGCTGGGGTCAACCGACAAAGCGATAGATGTTATAGGTGATATTCCTTTTGCCACCCATGCAACCAAAGCAGAATGGGAACTTAAGCTGCTAGTGCTGATCAGCATATTTGTCTATGCCTTTCTCAAATTCACCTGGAGCCTGCGTCAGTATGGCTTCACCTCTGTCATGATAGGCGGCGCACCTCAGCCGAATGATGCGTCAGAACCTGAATTGAAATCTCACGCTACACGGTTGGCGATTATGAGTTCAATGGCAGCAAACAATTTTAATCTGGGGCTGCGCACCTACTATTTCAGCCTCTCTGTTCTGGCATGGTTTATTAACCCCTGGCTGTTTATGCTGATGACAACCGGCGTGGTTGTGATTCTCTATCGGCGGGAATTTAATTCCAGCACTCTGCGTCAGCTGGTGATCAGCCGGATGGAATAATTTGTACGGCATTTCTATTAAAGCCCCTTGAAAAGGGAGGGGCTGTCCCCATCTTTAGTGTCAGCGGTTTTCGTTTTAACAGTAAATCTTTGTAACAGTAAGATTGGGAATTGATAGATGAGCACAGAAACTCAGCAGGAAACTCTTGGCTTTCAAACCGAAGTGAAGCAGCTGCTTCACCTGATGATTCATTCTCTGTATTCAAATAAAGAGATCTTTCTTCGGGAGCTGATCTCTAACGCTTCCGATGCAGCGGACAAACTGCGGTTTGAAGCACTCTCCAACGATGATCTTTATGAAGGTGATGGTGATCTGCGTATTCGCATCTCGTTTGATGAGAAAGCCAAAACCATCACTATTGATGATAACGGCATCGGTATGACCCGTCAGGATGTGATTGAGCACCTGGGTACGATTGCTAAGTCCGGCACCTCTCAGTTTCTCTCTCAACTGAGCGGCGACCAGAAAAAAGACTCTCAGCTGATCGGCCAGTTTGGTGTCGGCTTCTACTCTGCATTTATCGTGGCGAAAGAGGTGGAAGTGATTACCCGCCGTGCAGGTCAGCCAGCATCTGAAGGTGTGCACTGGGTGTCTCAGGGTGAAGGTGAGTTTACCGTAGGGGGCGTCGAAAAAGCGCAACGTGGTACAACCATTATTCTGCACCTTAAAGATGAAGAGCTGGAATTTGCTAACAGCTTCCGTCTGCGCAGCCTGGTACGTAAATACTCAGACCATATCTCTCTGCCGGTTATCATGGAGAAAGAAGCAGCGCCTGTTGAAGAGGGCGAGGCGCCAGCGGCCCCTGAAGATGAAACGGTAAACTCTGCAACTGCGCTCTGGACCTGCTCTAAAAGCGACATCAGTGAAGATGAGTACAAAGAGTTCTACAAGCATGTGTCCCATGATTTCCAGGATCCTCTGAAATGGAGCCATAACCGGGTCGAGGGGAAGCTGGATTACACCAGTCTTCTGTATGTGCCTGCGCACGCTCCGTATGATTTGTGGAATCGTGACACCCCGCGTGGACTGAAACTCTACGTGCAGCGGGTGTTTATTATGGATGAGGCCGATCAGTTCCTGCCGATGTATCTGCGCTTTATTAAAGGTGTGGTGGATACCAATGATCTGTCCCTGAACGTTTCCCGTGAAATTCTGCAGAAAGATCCGGTGGTTGATAAGCTGAAAACTCAGCTGACTAAACGTGCACTGGATATGCTGGGTAAACTGGCTAAGAACGATCCAGAGCAATACGCTAAATTCTGGACAGAGTTTGGTGAAGTGCTGAAAGAGGGACCGGCTGAAGATCACGCCAACAAAGATACGATTCTCAAGCTGCTGCGGTTTGCCTCTACCAATAATGAATCTTCTGAACAGAGTGTATCGCTGGAGGATTATATTTCCCGGATGCAGGAAGGTCAGGAAAAGATCTACTATGCGGTAGCTGACAACTACAACACCGCGAAGCACAGCCCGCATCTTGAGATCTTCCGTAAGAAGGGTATCGAAGTTCTGCTGATGTCAGACCGGGTTGATGAGTGGCTGATGAGCCAGCTGTTCGACTTCGAGGGTAAATCATTCCAGGATGTCAGCAAGGGTGAGCTGGATCTGGGTGACACCGAGAACGAAGAGGAGAAGAAGGCTCAGGAAGAGACCGCCAAAGAGTTGCAAGGACTGGTTGAACGCCTCAAAAACAGTCTTGATGCTCAGGTCAGCGAAGTTCGCATTACTCATCGTCTCACAGACTCTCCTGCCTGTGTGGTTCTGGGAGCCTATGATATGGGTATACAGATGCGTAAGATCATGGAAGCGGCTGGTCAGGCAGTGCCTGAAAGCAAGCCGGTGTTCGAGATCAATCCTGAGCACCCTCTGATTAGCAAGCTGGACCATGAAACCGATGAAGAGCGTTTCGGTGAGCTGGCACTGGTAGTGTTTGAGCAGGCACAACTGGCCGCCGGTGGTCAGCTGGATGATCCTGCCGCCTATGTGGGCCGCCTGAACAAGCTGCTGCTTAATCTGATCAGTTAATCTGATTGTGTTACTAAAGGCGACCACTGGTCGCCTTTTTTATGTCTGGTACACTGATATAATCGGTTGAATACGCATTAGGAGATGATGCGGCATAACAACAATTATACTAATGGCGCAACGCCCGATCTGGATCTGAAATGAGTGATGATATCGCGAATCTGCGAAAATTTGTGGCCCCGGAAATCGTCTTTGGGGCCGGTGCCAGAAAAACGGTAGCCAACTTTGCCCGCTCCTTTGGTGCCCGTAAAATTCTGCTGGT
The DNA here is from genome assembly GCA_018223185.1 of Oceanospirillales bacterium. Lineage (GTDB taxonomy): Bacteria > Pseudomonadota > Gammaproteobacteria > Pseudomonadales > Balneatricaceae > Amphritea. The sequence continues at coordinate 11,255 of JAAEYW010000027.1, forward strand.
CTCTGATCCTGGCGTTCAGGCCGCAGGCTGGGTTACTGAGGTTGCTCAGGATCTGCAGATGGGCGGTTTTGAGTATGAACTTTTTACCGAGGTCTCCCCGAATCCCCGTGCTGAAGAGGTCATGAAAGGTGCTGCTATCTACACCGCCCAGGGGTGTAACCTGATAGTGGCCGTGGGCGGAGGTAGTCCGATGGACTGCGCGAAAGGGATCGGCATTGTGGCAACCCATAAGCGCCATATTCTTGAGTTTGAAGGGGTAGATACCATTGAGGTGGCTATCCCGCCGCTGATTTTTATTCCTACCACCGCTGGCACGTCAGCGGATGTTTCACAGTTTGCCATCATCTCCGATCAGCAGGAAAAGATGAAAATCTCCATTGTCAGCAAAGCGGTGGTGCCGGATGTTTCCCTGATCGACCCGGAAACAACCGTCACTATGGACCCGTTTCTGACCGCCTGTACCGGGGTGGATGCACTGGTGCATGCGATTGAAGCGTTTGTTTCCACTGGTTCCGGTCCGCTCACCGATATGCATGCACTGGATGCGATTAAACTGGTGAACGACAATCTGGTGGCGCTGGTGAAAGACCCCACCGATCTGAAACTGCGGGAGCAGGTGATGCTCGGCAGTATGAAGGCGGGTCTGGCGTTTTCAAATGCAATCCTGGGCGCTGTTCATGCAATGTCGCATAGTCTGGGGGGCTTTCTTGATCTGCCCCATGGGATGTGTAATGCGATGTTGCTGGAACACGTGATCGGTTTTAACTTTAAATCCGCGGAAGATAAGTTCCGTGTGGTTGCTGAAACCATGGGAATTGATACCCGGGGGATGGCTAACCAGATGGTGCATAAACGCTTACAGGAACGGGTGATACAGCTAAAGCATGATGTCGGTCTGGTTGACGGCCTTGCTTCACGGGGCGTTAATCTCAGCGATATACCGGTCCTCTCAGCCAAGGCGATTCAGGATCCCTGTATTCTGACGAATCCGCGTAAATCCAGTAAGCGGGATGTTGAGGTCGTCTATGAAGAAGCGCTCTGAGGCTGAGCATTCTTCCAGTGACAAACTCACTGTAGAGCGTCTGATGGGGTTGGGTGGACAATCGGCCCGTAAGAGTCACTACCCTGAACTGGTTGCGAAGCTTGAAGAGCTGGAAGAGGAACGAAATCGATATAAGTCGATCTTTGAGCATGCCCAGCATGGTATTTTTCAGGCCCGTCTCGATAGCGGTCTGATTGCTGCGAATCCGGCTCTGGCAAGAATTTGTGGCTATACAGACCCGCATCAACTCTGCAGCCGGGTTGATTCATTTGCCAGTGGTCTTTTGTTTGACGCTGAGGAATACCCGCTTCTGCTGGAAAAACTGAAGCTGTACGGTAAGTTGTTTGGTTATGAAACGCGGTTGTTACGTCAGGATGGCAGTGCGGTTGATGTATCGTTAAATGTCCTCTTAAAGGATGATGACCAGGGTAGCCTGATGGAGGCGTTTGTTGCCGATATCACCGAACGTATGAAAGCTCAGGATAAGCTGAAGAAACTCAATGAAGAGCTTGAACAGCGGGTTGAGGATCGTACCCGTGAACTGGTCTCGCTTAATCAGAAGCTGGTCAGTGAAATCAGTGAGCGCAGTAGCATTGAGCAGGCGCTTAAAGTTGCCCGGGATGCTGCAGAACAGGCGAATAAGAGTAAAGATAAATACCTGGCGGCTGCCAGTCATGATCTTTTACAGCCCCTGAATGCTGCCCGGTTACTGGTGTCCACCCTGCAGGAGCGGGAGCTGGCAGAGGAAAATAATCATCTGGTCGAACGGATTCATATAGCACTGGAGGGGGCCGAAGAGCTATTGAGTGATCTTCTGGACATCTCCCGTCTGGATCAGAATGCGGTACAGCCTGATCTGACCAGTATCCCTCTGAGCTATCTGTTTCGTATGCTGCAGGTGGAGTTTCAACCGGTGGCAGAGCAACGATCAGTTTTACTGCATGTGCAGAGCAGTGGTCTTAATATTCGAAGTGATGCCCGTTTACTGATGCGTGTGCTGCGTAATTTTCTCAGCAACGCCTTTCGTTATACTCCTGCTGGGAAGGTTCTGTTGGGCGCCCGGCGTCGTGGAGCCCATCTTGAGCTACAGGTTTGGGATACCGGCCCCGGGATACCGGAGGACAAACTTGAAGATATCTTCAGAGAGTTTCAGCAGATCGATCATCAGTATCAGACCGGTCGCAAAGGTGTCGGGCTGGGACTGGCGATTGTTGAGCGGATTGCCGGAATGCTGGAGCACCCGATCAGCGTCAGCTCGAAACCGGGCAAAGGGACGATGTTCAGTGTATTGGTGCCTATCAGCACTGACCCGGTTCAGCCGATGTTGCAACCGCAGCAGATGCCACAGCAGGATCTGAGTGGCCGGCCTGTTCTGGTGATTGATAATGAGCAGGATATTCTGGTGAGTATGAAGGCATTGCTGGAGCAGTGGGACTGTGAGGTCTGTGTTGCCATCGATCCGGCTGAGGCGATAGAAAACTATCTGAGCAAAGGGGTAGAACCGCAACTGATTCTGGCGGATTTTCATCTGAATAATAATGCTACAGGTGTCGAAGCGATTGATCAGGTGCGTCAGTATGCCGGTTATGATATTCCCGCCGCTATTATTACCGCAGACCGCTCGCCTGAGGGCCGAAAACTGTTTCGTGAACGGCAGCTGCCGGTGCTGAATAAACCGGTTAAACCAGGCAAGCTGCGGGCCTTAATCAGCCATCTGCTGCATCCGCCCCAGAAAATCGGAGGGTAACTACAGATGCATAGCGATCAGTTGTAACAGTATCGCGAAGCGCTGAAGCAGGTGTTCCCGGATTCAGATGTACAGGTGGGGGAAACAGCCTGGTTACCTGCCTCACATTGTGCCTTATTTTATTCCGGTATAGTCTGTACGGTTGACTGACCGCTTTCACATCGCTATCGCGTTAACCCTGTCCTTAATCTGCATACTGGCACCGGCGACAACCAGACCTATATAGATTAACGCGGGGGCCTCTATCCGGTTAAGGTCAATCGCTTCTGTCATCTGGCTCAGGGTTGTTTCAACAGCGCGCTGTTCTTTATGAGTGCCATTTTCAACGATCAGTACCGGGTGGCTGGCAGGTAGGCCTGCCTGAATCAGTTCGGCGCTGATCATCGTGGCTTTGGATACGCCCATATAAAACACCAGGGTTTCGTCGGTTCTTGCCAGATTGCTCCAGTCTATCTTACGGGTTTCGCTGAACTGGGCTGTTATTAATCTCAGGCGGGTCGATTTTCCCCGTTCGGTCAGCGGGAACCCGAGACTGGCTGCGCAACCGGAGGCTGCGGTAATACCCGGCACAATACTGTAGGGGATATTGTCAGAGCGGAGTGCATCCAGCTCCTCACCCAGACGTCCGAATACCAGTGGATCCCCACCTTTAAGACGCACCACATGCTTGCCTTCCAATGCGAGTCGCACCAGGATGGTGCATATTTCATCCTGACTTGCACTGTGATCGCCCTTGCGTTTACCGACATAGATCAGCTCAGGCTGCCCTGTTATACCCTCCAGTAACTCGCGGCTGACCAGTGCGTCATACACGATGGTGTCTGCTTCATTGATCAGTCGCCAGGCTTTCAGGGTTAATAGTTCAGGGTCTCCGGGGCCTGCGCCAACCAGATCTACCCGCCCCATTGGTGCAGGTCTAGGGCTGCTGTGAAGCTTGAATATCCTGCTACTGATCCCGTCTCTGTTACCGATCCACTCACGCAGGTAGCGCATATAATCCAGACTTAACATGTTTATTCACTCCATTCGATGAACCAAAAAAAAGCCCAAAGCTCATCCGAGCTTTGGGCTTCATTACCCGACGAAAACGATTTCGTCATCTGTTGTTTCAAGTGTTAATTGCAAAGAATAAAGCAAGGAATATGCCTGATCTGTTCAGGCATCACATGCCGACAGGAGTGGCACTGTACTTGCTGTACTTACTAGTCTGGTGCTAGTGCATATAACTTAACTGTCAGGTAAACCCTTAAACCGATGAAAGACACCCGCGTTTCCCCCGAATCTTTTTTTCTGGCTGCCAAACAGTCCGAAATCAACACCATCACTGAACTGAAATCGATGCTCGGATGGGTGACTCTGATCTGTGAGTTTATCCATCAGCTGCAGCGCGAACGGGGCCTTTCAAACAGGCTGTTAGTGGGGGGGGGCGAAAAAACCAGACAGCAGCGGATTGAACAGTTGCAACAGACAGACCGGGCCTGGGAAGCAATGAATGATGGGCTGGCGATTGTTCACCAAACAGCAGGTGAATGCACCGTGAGTGCCAAGTTGCTCAACCTGATTGCATCTGCTCTACTGGCATTAGAGGGGCTGGAAGCCCTGCGTGCCGATGTTGAGAAAGACCGGTTGCAACCGGTTGACGCAACGGCATGTTACAGCCGGCTGATCGACAACCTGTTACTGATAGTTTTTGAAGTGGCCGACCATGCCACCGACCCGGATGTGACACAGGGGCTTAGCACGCTGTTTCACTTGATTCAGGCGAAGGAACTGGCAGGTCAGGAGAGGGCCTGGACCGTTGTTGGGTTTGCCCGGGGAGGCTTCTCAGACAGACTGTGTCAGCGGCTTGAAAGGGTGAATCAGCAACAGATTGAAATTTTCAGAGGCTTTCAGCAAACTGCGGGCACCGAACTGATTGCAGCACTGGAAAGGATTGAGAAAAGTGACCTGATAGCCGACTTTAAACAGATGAGAGCGCTGAGAGATAAGCTCTGTGATGGTCAACAGGTGAATCCTGAACTGGCCGATACCTGGTATGAGAAAGCCACACTGTATATTGACCAGCTGCATGGATTGGAGATCGAGGCAACCAGGCAAATTTTAACACTCTGCGACAACCGGGTGGATCTTGCCAAGCGCAACCGGTCCGTAGCGCAGGACCAGATAGCGCAACTGACCAGCTTTAAGAACGATTCAGAGGAGCCGCTTGGCAGTGGCTTACTCAATGCGGCTAATCCGTCACACCCGATACAGGCGCTTATTTTAGAGCAGCGTAAGCAGATTCAGGCGTTAACAACTGATCTGCAACAAGCCAAAGAGGCACTTGAAGCGAGAAAGCTGGTCGAGAGAGCTAAGGCGATTCTTAAAGAAAACCTGAATCTGGATGATGAGGAGGCCTATCGTACGCTACAGAAAAGCGCGATGGATCAGAACCAGCCGATTCAGCAGATTGCACTGAAAGTTATTGATGCATTTAAGAAAACGACTCTCCGCTGAACTTGTGTTGCCGGGCTTGTTTTTCCGAGCTTATGTTTTTGAGCTTATCTTTCTTGTATTGAAATCTGGATCCCAGGCCGCTCAGACAGTCTCATCGGTTGAACGGTCCGGCGTATTTTGTTGCAGCTGAGAGCGCAGTTCTGCCTGATCACTATTCTTTAGCGGATTCCCATCGCTTCCATCAGAAAAATAAACCCGCAGCCCACCGCGATCATCACCAGATTATAGGGGAGCTGATTGCGGATGATCTCTGAGTCCGTCGCTATAAAGCGGGACTTCATTATAAAGTTCAGGCCGCTGAAGGTGCTGCCGGACATCGCCAGAGCCGTTCCCAGAATGTAGCTGATCGCCATCAGGTTAGGCGTGGTGGTGATATCCGCCAGCAGACCCGCAAAGATAGCCACTAGTGCCAGTTGATGAATGCCCAGATAAGCAAGACCAACGATCATCATCAGCACCAGAGAGGCTACTCCGGCATTAGTTTGGGTAAACGGCAGACTGATCAGGCCGGCACCGATGCAGGCTTTAACCCCGGCGGCCAGAACCCCGGCACTCATAAACAGGGTGATCTCTGCACGGCTTTCAGAGAGTTTCTCGCTAACATGTTGAGAGACTTTGTTTGCGGATTGGGCGATGCCCGTACGCAGCGTCAGCAGGGCAACAGGGACCGCAATAGAGAGCAGAGATACCAGAAACACCGTTGGCAGCTCAGGCTGCTGCCAGCTGAGCAGCAGAATCATCCCGATCAGGACAAAGGGCATGGCCAGGGTTTCTCTTTTCAGGGGGTATCCCGCATAGCTTTGCAGAGCGGTGGTTACCCGGAAACGGGCTTCGATGATACTAAGCAACAGGCCGGTGACCGCAATGGCGATAGAAAAAGGGTAGACCCGGGACAGTTCAACACCGGGAACCTGTTCCAGCACCAGTGGCAAAAGACTGAGAAAGGGAGACCAGAGAACCGCCATACCAAAGCCCCGGCTGAGCACCAGTTGCGAGAGCTGATCGATGCCCTCCTTTTTTTTAATCTGATCACCGACAACGATGACCGAAGAAAAGTTCGCCACCGATGAGAACAGGTGCATGCCCAGCAGCGTGGTAATAAAACTGCGGATGCCGGGTTTACTGACATCGCAGCCAACCTGACTGGCCATCCCTATAAAACTGATGGCAGTCAGCAGCATCGCCAGTTTCAGGTGCTCGCCGAACAGAGTTTGCAGGGTAATCCCTGACCCCTGGCTCCAGGCCAGGATCGCTGCCGCCACACCGGCGGTAAACAGAATAATGATCTGTTTACGCTGTTTCGGTTTAAGACGGGGAGCTTCAATCACGATGTAGAGCCATGCCAGCAGGGTAGCGACTCCGGCCAGTCCCAGCGGAACGACTATATTCAGCAATGTCAGCAGACACATCGTTAAAACAATTAAACCTGCGATACGCGCGCCAGGCCAGCGGTTGCTTATATTTGTGCTGATACTATTGGTTGTCATCTGGCGGCCTGTAAATAAAAACTGGAAATTACTTAATATATTAATTATATTATTGGCATATGTTAGCGTTTACCGGTTGATAGGTAAACGGCTAGGAATGAAAGAACGCTATTTTTAAGCTTCACTTTTTGGGTTGCTAGCTCAGCGCTAGCCAGGACGGAAGGTCAGATATGTTAACAGAACAGCAGATTAAAACAGCCGCCGGGAAACTCTATCAGGCAGAGAAGGATCGCATCCAGATTCCTGCGCTGACACTCGAGCATCCCGATATGACTATGGATGATGCCTATGCCATCCAGAAAACCTGGGTTGATCAGAAGATCGCCGACGGTGCTAAGGTCAAAGGATATAAAATCGGTCTTACCTCCCGTGCTATGCAGATGGCCGTGAATATCGATCAGCCTGATTATGGTGTGTTGCTGGATAATATGTTCTTTGCGGATGGTGCTGAGATCAAAGCATCTGATTTTCTCGATCCCCGTATCGAGGTTGAGCTGGCTTTCGTACTTAAAGATCGTCTGGAAGGTGAAGACGTCACCATCTTTGATGTGCTGAATGCGACCGATTATGTAATTCCCTCTCTTGAGCTGATCGCCGCCCGTTGTCACCGTACCGACCCTGAAACTGGCTATACCCGCAAAGTGTACGACACTATCTCTGATAACGCGGCGAATGGCGGCATCATTCTCGGCGGCCGTCCGATCAAACCGATGGATATGGATCTGCGCTGGGCCGGAGCCTTGCTCTATCTGAACGGCCAGATTGAAGAGACCGGTATTGCGGCAGGCGTACTGGGTCATCCTGCCAATGGCATCTGCTGGGTATGTAAGCGTTTTGCGCCCCATGGCGTAGCGCTGGAGCCGGGTCAGGTGATTCTGGCAGGCTCATTTACCCGTCCGGTGCCAGTCAAGGCGGGTGATACTGTGCACGCGGATTACGGCCCTCTGGGCGGTATCTCTGTGAAGTTTGTATAAGAGGTGGCTATGGAACTTCCCGTGAATAAATTCAAGCAGGGCCTGAAAGGCGACAAGCCTATGTGGGGCCTGTGGCTGGGCCTGCCTGACTCAAGCTGCGCGGAGATTGTTGCCGGTGCCGGTTTCGACTGGCTGCTGATCGACAGTGAGCACGCACCGTTTGAACTGGACTCCACTATGCGTCATCTGCAGGCGATTGCACCGTACGGTGTGCCTGCCATTGTGCGTCCGGAAGAGGGCAGAACGGCTCTGTTGAAACGGATTCTTGATATTGGTGCGCAGACCGTGCTGGTGCCGATGTGTGATACCGCAGAGCAGGCGCGAGAACTGGTAAAAGCAGTTAAATACCCGCCACAGGGCGTTCGCGGTCTGGGTAGTTCTCTGGCCCGTGCAGCCAACTGGAACCGTATTCCCGGTTATCTGCAGAAAGCCAATGATGAGATCTGCCTGATTGTTCAGGCAGAAACAGTGACCGCGATGGCCAACCTTAAAGAGATCGCTGCGGTTGAAGGTGTGGATGCCGTATTTATCGGGCCCTCTGATCTGTCAGCGTCGATGGGGCATATTGGTAATCCTGATCACCCCGATGTGGTCGCGGCGATCGAGAACGGCTTTAAAGTAATCAACGATGCCGGAAAAGCGGCGGGGCTGCTGTGTATTAATCCGGCTAAGGCCCGGCACTATGTTGAAAAAGGTGCCAAATTTGTCGGTGTTGGTGTGGATACTTTGTTGCTGGGCAATGCTGCGAAACAGCTGGCTGAAAGCTTTGCTTCAGACGTATCAGCCCAGGGGCAGTCTGAAGTATCACAGTCCAGCGGATATTAATTTCAGGTACAAGTTTAGGTACAAATTCAATGAGTATTAATCCAATTGTAAAAGGTAAGTTAGTCTGTGTTGCGCTGAACGACTCTGAGCAGTTCAACGCGATGCAGGCCCGGTTCGCAGAGGCGCCTTATAACGGTGCTCCAAAACAGCCGGTTCTGTATTTTAAGCCCCATAACACCTGGAGCACCGATGGCGCCGTCGTTGAGTGGGCGCAGGTCGACGGATCACCCGCAGAACAGATGGTTGTTGGTGCCTCTCTGGCAGTTGTGTTTGGTAAAGAGTGCTGCCGTGTCAGCGAAGCTGAGGCACTGGACTATGTTAAGGGTTACACCCTGGTTCATGACTTCTCTCTGGTAGAGCAGAACTACTACCGCCCTGATATCAAAGGCAAGTGTCTGGATACCTCTGCGCCAATCGGTGCTGCAGTTGTGCCTGTTGCCGATCCTCAGTCACTGACCGTTGTCACCTCGGTTAACGGCACGGTGGTCAGCGAAATGCCGGTCTCACAGCTGGTGCGTGGCGTGGCTGAACTGATCAGCACTATCTCCTACATCATGACGCTGCAGCCGGGTGATGTGATTGCGGTTGGTTTCCCGGGCCAGCGGGCGCCGGTTGCTCAGGGTGACAAAGTCCGCTCTGTCATCGATGGCGTTACCGAACTCAACAACACACTTGGCCAATAAGGAGATCATTCAGAATGAAACACGCACGCGTACTTTTTAATGGCTCTGAACTGGATGTCACCGTTGAGGACTCTTTTTCTGAGACCGGCCTGCTGAAATCTAAAACCGATGGACAGCTGATCAATGAAGCCGATGTCACCTGGCTGTGCCCGGTTAAAGAGCCCGGCACTATTTTCGCGCTGGGTCTGAACTATGCCGATCACGCCGCTGAGCTGGCGTTTGAACCACCGAAAGAGCCACTGGTCTTTATCAAGGGTGCAAACACCCTGACCGGTCACAAACAGAATGCTTACCGTCCGGATAATATCGAGTTTCAGCACTATGAGTGTGAGCTGGTGGCGGTAATCGGTAAAGAGGGCAAGAACATCGCCCGTGAAGATGCGATGGATTACATCGCCGGTTACACCGTGTGTAACGACTTTGCGATCCGTGACTATCTGGAAAACTACTACCGTCCGAATCTGCGGGTTAAGAGTCGCGATTCACTCTGCCCGATCGGTCCGTGGCTGATCGACAAAGAGGACGTCGGTGATATTTCTAATCTGAAGCTGACCACCCATGTGAATGGTGAGCTGACTCAGGAAGGCACCACCGCTGACATCATCTTTGATGTACCGTTTCTGGTGGAATACCTGAGTAAAATTATGACCCTGAAACCGGGCGATATGATCGCCACCGGCACCCCTAAAGGTCTGAAAGATATGCAGCCTGGCGACACGGTTGTCTGTGAAATTGAAAAAGTAGGCGCTCTGACCACGTACATCGTGTCCGAGCAAGTGTTCTACGGCGATAAGTATTGAGGTATAGATTGATGAGTGCACAACTACAGGAAAATATTGGTAAAGCGGAAGCTTATCTGGCACGTTTTAAAGAGAACACTCTGGGCCATTACATCAATGGTGAATGGACTCTGGGCAGCGGTGAAACCTTTGACAACACGACGCCCTTTGATCAGAGCTTTCTGGGTAAAGTGGCTGCGGCAACAGAAGACGATGTAAACGCGGCCTGTGAAGCAGCGGCAGCGGCAGCGGCTGGCTGGGCGGCGACGCCGGGTGCTGAGCGGCGCAAGATTCTTCACCGTCTGGGTGACGAACTGGAGAAGCGTGCTGAAGAGATCGCTATGGTCGAGTCTATGGACTGTGGTCAGCCGCTGCGCTTTATGCGTCAGGCGGCGGTGCGTGGTGCGGCTAACTTCCGTTTCTTTGCCGATCAGGCACCTGAGGCGCGCAACGGTCTCTCTCTGCACCAGGCTGAGCACACTAACTTCACCGTGCGCAGCCCGCTCGGTCCGGTAGCCGTGATCACCCCATGGAACACGCCATTCATGCTGTCCACCTGGAAGATTGCTCCAGCCCTGGCCGCAGGCTGCACCGTGGTACATAAGCCTGCTGAGCTGAGCCCGCTAACGGCCTCTATTCTGGCTGAGTGTGCCGAAGCGGCCGGTCTGCCAAAAGGTGTGTGGAACATGGTGAATGGTTTCGGTACCGTGGCCGGCAAAGCGCTGACACAACATCCGGCGATTAAAGCGGTGGCTCTGGTGGGCGATTCTGCTACCGGTAAGCTGATTCAGGCTCAGACGGCACAAACCCTGAAGCGTCTGCACCTGGAACTGGGTGGTAAGAACCCGGTTATCGTCTTTGATGATGCCGACTTTGATCGTGCCCTGGATGCTGTTGTGTTCATGATTTACAGCCTTAACGGTCAGCGCTGCACCAGCTCCAGCCGTCTGCTGATTCAGAGCGGTATCAAGGACAAGTTCCTGGCCGCACTGAAAGCCCGGGTTGCGAACATCAAAGTGGGTCATCCGCTTGACCCTGAAACAGAGGTTGGCCCTCTGGTTCATACCGGTCATTATGACAAGGTCACCAGCTATTTTGAGATCGCCAGGCAGGATGGTGCCACCATCGCTGTCGGCGGTAAGTCACTGCGCGATGAGATGGGGCCGGGTAACTTCGTCACTCCAACCCTGTTTGTCGATGCGAAGAACGATATGCGTATCGCTCAGGAAGAGATCTTTGGCCCGGTACTGACCGCTATCGAATTCGAAACTGAAGAAGATGCGATCAAACTGGCTAACGAGACGGTATACGGTCTGGCCGGTTATATCTGGACCAGCAATACCGGTCGTGCGATGCGCATGGCACATGCGGTAGAAGCAGGTATGTTGTGGGTTAACTCCGAAAACAACCGTAACCTGCCTTCACCTTTCGGTGGTGTTAAGATGTCCGGTATTGGCCGTGACGGCGGTGACTGGAGCTTTGACTTCTACATGGAAACCAAGAACGTGTGTATTGCGCATGATACGCATAAGGTGCCTGTTCTCGGTCGCTAAAGCTATTGCGTTTGGCTATACGGCGTTAAAAACTGGCTCAGAATGCTCACCTACAGCTGTAGGCTCCGCTTCTTCGCCAGTTTTTACTGACGCCCTAAAGGGCCAATCGAAGATTGTTGTCTTCGCTTCGCTCCGGCTGCCTGGTCTAGCCTGCACTCATAACGCTTTAGTACTAAGCTACTGCGTTTGATCATACGGCGTTAAAAGCTGGCTCAGAGTGATCTATGCCAGCTTATCGCTTTAAGGTCTGAGCGCGAAACGCTTAGATGTATAGATTAACAGAGGAAAGCTTATGCCTCATTTTATTATGGAATACTCAGCCAATCTGGATGATGATCTGGATATCCCTGCGCTGTTTGAAAAGCTCAATGCCACCGCAATTGCCACCGGGGTTTTCCCTATCGGCGGTATACGCAGCCGGGCGGTTCGTTGCGAATTTTTCCGGGTAGGCGAGGGTGATCCCGACAATACTTTTGTGCACCTGACCGCAAAAGTGGGCTCCGGACGTGAGCCGGAAGTGCTGAAAGCGGCTTCAGATAAAATATTTGAAACCTTCAGCGAGTGCCTCAAACCGATCTTTGATCGTCGCTGGATGAGTGCCGGATTTGAGATGATCGAACTGCACCCGGAACGCAACTACCGGATGAACAACATCCATAAGAAGCTGGCAGACAAAGCATGATCACTCTCAGTATTCAGTGATAATCAGTAGCGCTTGTTAAACCTGCTCTACCTCCGTGCGTTCTGTGTCCTCTGTGGTAAAATGCTCTTCAGCTTTTCTAAAGCAAAGGCCACCACAGAGGGCACCGAGAGCACTTAGCCCTCTTAATCTGGTGCAAAGCTGCTAGGATTTTTACATTAATTATTCAGCCAGTTTTCTTAGCCTGTCATTGTCAAAACAAGTTTGTAACAAACAGATGTTGAGGCTCTCTTATCCTTTACTCCGTGCCGATAGGACTTTAGATCGCGGTGAGACGCCGCTCCTTGTATATTTATCCTTTTGTGAACGGCTAACAAACAGGCGACGACTCTGCTGAGGCATCTCTCAACTCTTTAACACGCAGGCCAGGCCGTTTGTTGCTTAGCTATTCACTCAGCCCTTTACTCCGATGTCGGCTGCTCCGTGGCTTTTTGCCCATCGCTACGCCATGATTATACGCGCGGTGCGACACACGATCTGGGTGGGCTGGTCGCTGTCGGTTCGCCCCTTTCTCTGTTGCTGGCGATTTTTAATCGGGCTTCAGAATCTACCGGAAGGCTTTAACTGCTACCGAGAACTAAAAATTCCGGTACCAAAGAATCCCTGTTTATTATGCTGTTGCTGGTTCCGTTAGGGCCGGTTGCAGGGTTGTGTGGCGATTACTTTCTTTCAGGGCACGAAGAGATATTAGGCGCCATCATGTTATTTGCGTCAGGGGGAATTATTTATCTTATCTTTCAGGATATAGCACCGCAATCCAGGCTGGAGGAGCATTGGGCACCTCCAATAGGAGCCGTTTTGGGGTTCTGTCTGGCTCTCTTTAGTGAAATGCTGGTAAATACTGCCTACCACATATGAGCTGCCTCGGGGTTAATAGATAATAAGGCTGTTAGCTTGCCTCGCAGCGGCCAGAGTATTTTAATCAGCCTGCGATTTGTCTTCGTCAGCCATTTTCGTCCATCATGATCTTTTTGCCAAAAGAGAGGTGTAACAAACCCAGATTGAGACTCTCTTACTCCGAGCCCGGCCGATCTTCTATGGTCTGGTAAACTTCCTGTTAGACCTTCAGCTTGCTTCACGGCCATTCAGGATGGTGCAAACCGTCCCCGTGCCTTCAGATCTTGCCTTATTGCCCCGGCCGAGGGCTCACGGGGGGACTTAAAATGCCTCCAGAATGGAATACAACACCAGCGTCAGCAGCAGGCTGCAGCTGAGAACACCCTTGACGCTGGCCAGCGGACCTGTTTTCCCCCAGAGCGCATTTGCCTGCAACGCCAGGATAACCACAATGGCGATTACCATTGCTGTGCTGCTGGCCCCGCTCGCCAGGGTATAGGCGCCGTCAGCCGCCATGCCAGCGGGCAGGTGGGTGGATGCGCCCATGAAAAACAGCATCGGCGCGGAAAACAGCGTATTGGTCCGTGATGCCAGTCCGGCAGCGGCCCCTGCAGACGCCGCATCTGCCGCGCCGGCAATGACCTTTTTCTGGTTTGGCCAGATGATCAGCCATACGTTGAGAAACATGAGGGTGCCGAGTAACGCGCCGGTATAAATGTACAGGTTGGCAGCGGCGGCTTTGAAAAACAGCAGCACCAGACCGCTGAGGAAGGTGAACATCGCGGCCCAGCGGAACCACCACAATGCGCGGGGTGCGAGTTTTTGTAACACATCCGCTTTGGCATCGGGGTCGGCTACCTTGAAATACTCGGTTTGTACGAAGTTGAAGTAATACAGCAAACCGACCCAGGTGACGCCGAAAAGAAAATGTCCCCAGCGGAACAGATATTCAAGTCCTGATGCACTTAAGAGTGAAATATCCATTGAATATTCCTCATTGCTATTAGTGATGATTAGAGTATAGCCAAACTGGCATATTAATTATGCCGCAGGCTCTCCCTACTGGGGACTTTATTGTGCTATCGCTCCCGGGCAGGCATTGGGGGCTGTATCTCCGGCTGCCAATATGCGCGGCTCTCTGCAATAAATGCTGACTGAATGCGGGTTATAACATTTACCTGCAGCGGCCCTATGATCGACAGGCTACGCTAATCACGTGGGATATTGGTGGGCCGTGTGTGTGGTTTAATCAGGAATAAATTCGTCATCAGCACGCGTTAGCGTTAATGCAGCGGTATCAGCGACCGCTGTTCTGGACGGTAAAACGCACTGGAGCTGAGTTACTACGTCTGCTGCTGTGAGTCGATAGCCTGTTAGCTTTCCCCCCAGTATTGAGAGAAAACGCGGATTTTTCGGGTCATTGCTAGAAATAACCGTTTCCCGTGGCCGGTTAAAGGGTGAAGAGGACGATTGGGGCAGTACGCGCAGTCCTGCCCAGGCATCCAGTACCGTAGCGTCATGACCGGGAAAATAGTGCTGATAAATCGTTTGCAGGTAATCGATGGATGCCTGCGAGGGCATGAGGTGATCAGGGTCGCCAAGATAGGGTGTCTCGGTTGTACCAATCAGAGTGCGCGCTCCCCAGGGCAGGATAAAAACACCGCGCCGGTCTGAGGGCGATTCGACATAATAGGCGTCAGTCAGGCCTGCTTCCGGGCATTCAATATGGGTTCCTTCAATACACTCAAAGGGATAGTCAGGCAGTGGTGGTGTGGTTCTGTTCGCCATATTGATACCCCAGGCCCCCATTGCATTGACAATGGCCAGGCATTTTATACTTTTCTCTACATCTCCGACTCGGTATCTGACCCTGCAATGGTCGTCAAATATGTCTGCCGAGGTAAACGTGGCGGGGCAGCACAGTTTGGCACCGAGTTGCCGGGCAGACTGCATGACCGCCCGGGTCAGAGCGGTATCGTCTGTCTGTGCATCCGAATAGGAGAACACCGCCTTCAACCCCCGGGTCTGTAATCCGGGCAGGCGGTCCCAGTCAGATCTCGACAGGCGGGACGATGACGGTGCTTTAGTCGAACCGGTTAGCAGATCATAGGCCCATAAACCGAGGCGAATAGTCAGAGGCTGTCTGGATGAGTTTTCATAGAGGGGAATGTAGAAGGTTTTACGTTGAATCAGATCCGGTGCCAGTTTAAGCAGTAACTCCCGTTCCTTCAGATTTTTGCGCACCAGATGGATCTGTCCGCTTTCGAGATAACGTAATCCACCATGAATTAATTTGGTTGAACGGGAAGAGGTGCCTGCTGCCAGCGCTGTTTTTTCCAGTAACCGCACCCGATAACCCGCCGCAGCTGCCGCCTGCGCCACGCCAACACCATGGATACCTCCGCCGAGTACAATCAGTTCAGTCTCTTCCATACAATATTCCGGTGAGGTCATTGGTTTAAATACAGCGAACGGTCTGATCGACAGGCAAACTACACAACTGTGTTCTGTTTGGGACTCGCTTTATTCAATGAGTATAACCATACCTGGCCGGGTAAGGACTATTAAGTGCGCAGCAACGCTGACATGAAGACCGGAAAGACGGGTGATGCCGGTCGGAATCGCTGCAATAAAAGGTGCTTGTCGCCTGATTAGTTGTTTCAGCCGGCTGAATACAGGTATCACTTCCTTTGTTGCCCGGCTGAAAGAGCTGGCGAAGATTCCCGGAGATAAGCCGATTGATCTGTTTCATCCAATCGGGATTACGATCAGGCTGCCATCGATAAGCTTAGCGCAGATGCGGCAGGTGTTGCTTTGCATCTGCTGGTGAGTGGTAAAGATGGCCGGCTGGATTGCGACCGGATCTGTACTGCTGTGCCGGACTGGGCCGCCGCCAGTATCTGGTTTTGCGGGCCCGAGGAGTTCGGGCGCTCTATGTGTAAAGCGTTTCAGGCTCGGGTGGTACCGGCCAGACATTTCCATCAGGAACTGTTTCAGATGCGTTGACCGGTCAGAGGATCGTCTAATCCAGACCCGCAGCGAATCCGCTGCTTTTCAGATCTTCGATAACCTTCGGGTCACTGGGATGGTGATCCGAATTCTCAAAACTCATCGTCCGGTTGCGGCCATCTCTTTTCGCCTGATATAAGGCGTAATCAGCCGCTTCAAACAGCTCGTTTTCATGGTTGAAACGGGTGTCTGAGGTTGTAGCGTAACCAATACTAACGGTTAAGCCAAAACCGTTTGCTGTGTCTGTTTGAATCTGGTGCCGTACTCTTTCGGCAATAACAGCGGCCTCTGTTGTGGAGGTGTTTGGCAGAATCAGCACAAACTCTTCACCGCCATACCGGCACGGAGTAAAAGGCTTTCTGATGGTGCTTTTCAGAATCTTAGCTACGGCCAGCAGGGCTTTATCCCCTTCGCTATGCCCATGCGTGTCATTAAACTGCTTGAAGTGATCGATATCAATAACGGTAAGTGTCAGAGGCTGACCGGTTTTCTGTGCTTTTTGCATCTCCAGGCTAATCTGTTGATTAAAGTACCGACGGTTATGCAGCTGGGTAAGGGCATCATAAAAGGATTGCTGTTTGAGTTCATTCAGGCGGCTGGCAACCGCAAGACTCAACAGTATCATCTCAATCAGTGAACCCACCTGAAACGCATTTTGCGTCCAGAAATTATGGGGTGCCAGACCGAATGATTTCAGCATGTAAGCAAACACTGCAATCAGCAGCGCAGAAAATGCTGTCAGATAATAGCGGGCCGGTTTGGAACCTTCGATAAATGTAATAATGGCCATTATTAAAAAATGCCCACAGACGATAATTGTCAGTATTGCCAGGGGGATAATCATGGTGTGATAGCTTACGAAGGGGGATATCACCAGGCATACCAGTGACAGCCATTCAAGCAGCGAGGCAAACAGGTCCGACCGGCGGGCCAGTTGAGCTGTGGAGAGGATTGATCGGGTGAAACGTAATCCCCACAGTAATGAAAGCGACAGCAGAAATAGTAGGCTCTGATTTGCAAGCCAGGTATTTTCGGGCCAGAGATATTGAAAGCTGAGGCCGTTGTGTACCGACATATAAAGACCGTAACTCAGCACATAGAGCAGGTAGTATGCGAAGGTTTTTTCCCTGACGGTCACAAACATAATCAGGTTATATATGATGAGTACAATGAACCCGCCGTAATAAATGCCCAGTGACAGGTACTCTTTGCCGACCAGGTCTATGAGGTTCTTCTCACTGTGGGCGAATAAGCCAATGTTCATCGATCCTTGTGTTTCAAATCTGATATATATATCGCTTGTGCCGGAAGGCGCCAGTGTGACAGGAAACAGAAATGAGCGGTGATCAATCGGGCGGTTATGGAACGGTTGTTTATCCCCGGTAGTAATGTGTTGCCACTGAGCATTCTGATCCTGATACCAGAAATCAATCAGGTCGATCAGAGGATAATCCTGGCGAATTGTTAGCTGTTGAATCGCATTCTGTGCATTATGCAGCTGCAGCTTTACCCACCAGGTGGACTCGGTAAAGCCAAAATTAGGTGAGCGGTTGCCCACGGCCTGAAAGTCAACTGGGTCTTTAACACTACTGATCTGTTCAAAACTTAAACTGCCGGATTTGTCTTCCAGTAAACCCATATAGGGAATAAGGTCGAGACGCTCCAGAGTTGGTGTTATCTTTGCCGGGGCCGGATATCCGGTATCAGCGTACAGGCGGCTGTTTAGAAGCAGGCCAGAACTGATCAGACAGACACAGACCAGTAGTGTCGTTATGTGAATGCGCCGATAGGTGCGCTTGAGGTGTGCCATCATAATAAATTATCTCTGACTCATCATGATCTAAAAAGTATGCGATAAATGTATGCTGAGATTAACACTGAAAACAGGACCGGGTTTATGCCCTGTATCGCAGTTTGGGGATGTAAGTGAGAAATGCTATAGCACTCGCTCTGTAATTAAAAGTAAGTATCTGATTTATATGTTGTTATACATCGACTCGTGGGTGAATGCTGCAAAAAGTAAAATGCATGTGGGGGAGAGGTGGATGACCCTGAGTCCTTAAGTGTTGAGGGTATACGACTATTGATTTCCGTATACTTATTGCGATTATGTCATGAGATAAATTAGTCTATTATCATATGTCGGAACCTATCTTTCTCAGGAGAGCACTATGGACCAGTCACCTGATTTAAACATTGATTTACGTCAGATGGTGATAGCGATTGAAACCGCGGTATCGCTTGTGGGGATGAACGATACTAATCACGGTAAGCGAGTCGGTTATATTGCCAGCCAGATCGGCAGCGAGTTGGGCTTTAGTGATTTAGATTTACAATATGTATTCGAATTAGGGTTGCTCCACGACTGTGGTGTTTCGACAGAACAGATGCATTCCAGCCTGGTGAATCATTTTGACTGGGTGGATGCACATGTACATTGCAACATTGGATATCAGCTTCTGAGGTCCTTCGAGCCTTTATCTAAATTCGCGATTCCTATTCTTTATCACCATACCCCCTGGACTGAGTTATCTGATAAGAATATCAGTGTTCAGGATGCACGGATGGCCAATTTAATCTTCCTCTCCGATCGGATTGATGTACTTTCGGCGTCTCATTACGAGTCGGATATACTGTTGGCAAAGGATGCGATTGTGCAGTCCATTACGGGCTATTCCGGCAGCTATTTTGCGCCTGAGCTGGTAGAGGCCTTTCAGCGAATTGAACAGACAGAGGCGTTCTGGATTGCGCTTGAGGATCGTCATATCACCCGGTATACATGGGATATGGGACATATATCCAGTCATCAGCCGCTGACTCTGGGGCAAATTAAACAACTTTCGCTCATCATGTCATATATCGTCGATCAGAAGAGTCCCTTTACTGCGCAACATTCCGTAAGGGTCGCTGATGTTGCCAGATTTATAGCCAGTTCCTATGGCCTGTCTCCTGCGCAATGTGACAAGGTTGAGATTGCCGGGTTGCTCCATGATCTGGGTAAGCTGCATACACCCGATGATATTCTGGATAAGCCAGGAGCATTGAATAGTACTGAGCGCGCGATAATGAACCAGCATAGTTATGAAACCTATGAGATCCTGCGCCATATTGAGGGCTTGGGAGAGGTGGCCCGTTGGGCTGCTTTTCACCATGAGGGGGTTAATGGGGCAGGCTATCCCTTTCATCCTAAAGAGCGTGACTTAAGTACTGAAGCCAGAATTATTGCGGTGGCGGATATCTTTCAGGCGCTTGTTCAGGACCGGCCTTACCGCGACGGCATGAAGCTGGAGCAGGTACTGGAGATTATTAATGAACTCAGTGATACCGGGAAGCTGGATAAAGAGGTTACGGTATTAGTTAACCGGCTGGCTGATCAGTGCTACGAAATCGCCAAAGGTACAGACCCAAACAACAATCAGGCTTACCTGAACCTGTTTGCTGATTAATCGCTGGTCTGATGCGGGTGTTGGCGTTTAATCTAGGGTTCTATCAAAGTTCTATACGTTGAATTGACTGAGTTTATGACAGCGTTAGTCCTATGTGGATAATTTAGCAGTACATTTTTTTACAGTGTTTATGGCTTTTCTTTTTTTGCGATAAAAAGTCGTGTCCCCTTTGATGGGACTCATGTTGGCGGTGATCGGTGTACAGATGCTGATAATGGGAATCCGTGGCGCTATAGCGGGCTGAATAGTGTGAGCCCGGTTAAGTATCTGGTCGGCGTTTACCCCATTTTTCACTCGCCCGGCCTAAGATTACAGACAGTTTGATACGCCTGCCATTCAGAGAGATACAACCCGATGACCAACGACGACAAGAGCGTCCATGATCATGACGAAGATTTTCTATCCCCCGAAGACCTTGGTGACCCTGCTAATACGGATGGGGCAAAACCGGCCGGAATACCAATAACCGGGCTGAGACTTGCCGGACTGCTGGGAGGACCAGTTGTTGCAACGTTTATTCTGCTGACAACCGCACCTGCAGGAATGCCCCCTGAGGCCTGGCGCCTGGTGGCCATGGCTTCGTGGATGGTGATCTGGTGGTTGAGTGAGGCGGTGGCTATCCCGGCGACGGCTCTCTTGCCGATCGTGCTGATGCCGTTGTTTCAGATTGACAAGATTAAGCCTGTCGCTGCCAATTACGCACATCCGCTGATCTTCCTGTTTCTCGGAGGCTTTCTGCTGGCGGCAGCGATGCAGCATGTCGGTTTACACCGCCGTATTGCGTTGCAGATTGTCAGCCGGGTGGGCACCTCGCCATCGAGGATTATTCTGGGCTTTATGCTGGCTACCGCTTTTCTGTCAATGTGGATCTCCAACACAGCCACAACCATCATGATGTTTGCTGTGGGCCTGTCGGTGATCAATTTTGTCGCTCAACAAACAGATGATAAGCGGATAGTACGTAATTTTGGTGTCGCACTGATGCTGTCGATAGCCTACAGTGCTTCGATTGGCGGTGTTGGCACTCTGATCGGCACACCGCCGAATGCGCTACTGGCGAGCTTTCTGCAGAGCAATTACAACATCAGGATCAGCTTTTTTAACTGGATGTTGTTGGGAGTGCCGGTAGTTGCCATTATGTTGCCGATCACCTGGTTGTTGCTGACACGAGTACTGTTTCCTTCTCATCAGATCGCTATCAAAGACCCGGGTGTTGTGGTGCAGCGTGAGCTGGCGGGACTGGGTATTATGAGCCGGGGTGAAAAACTGGTCGCCATTGTCTTTCTCAGTGCTGCACTTGGCTGGATTTTCCGCAAATTTATTGTTGATCTGACCGGGTTGCCTCTGGATGACACCATGATTGCGCTGCTGGCTGCACTGGTGTTGTTTGCGGTGCCTGTTTCCCGTGTAAAAGGCGAGTTTGCCCTGAATTGGGAGGCTGCACGTAACGTGCCCTGGGGTGTACTGCTGTTGTTTGGCGGAGGTCTGGCGCTGGCGGGTGGTTTTAAAGGGACCGGTCTGGCCGAGTGGATTGGTAATGCCGTTGCCGGGTTCGATGTCAGTACTCTGGCGCTGATATTGCTGGTGACCGTTGCCATCGTTTATCTCACCGAGATCACCTCTAATACCGCGTCAACTGCAACCTTCCTGCCGATACTGGCTGCAGTAGCCGTAGGCCTTGGGCTTGACCCGGTGGTGCTCTGTGTGCCGGTGGCCCTTGGGGCCTCAATGGCATTTATGATGCCAGTGGCCACGCCGCCCAATGCGATCGTGTTCTCTTACGAACGTATGACGCTACGGGATATGGTGCGTGCCGGTTTTCTGCTCAACCTGGTGGCTATCGGCGTGGCTTTCGGGCTTTTTATCCTGCTGGCAAAGTGGGTCTTCGGCGTCAGCATCTGATTCTTTTTTCCGGTTTGCGTTACCCGCAGGCCGAGTTTTTTCTATGTTTAGCACCGGCATTTCCCTGTCGTATCCAGAACGCTGAGGCTTGCTGATGGTATAGTGCTGAGCTAAAGTTGAATATCTGGTTATCTGCGCCAACTCAGCCTTACCTGCTCTGTGGTGCTTTATTCAGCGAAGCTGTTTTTCTTCTCCTGCAAATGGAATGCGCACTGATTATGTTCGAACTCAAAACTATCGCGCTCTTTATGATAACCGCTGTTGCTGAGATTATAGGCTGCTATCTGCCATATCTCTGGCTTAAACAGGATAAGAGTGTCTGGCTGCTGATTCCTGCAGCAATCAGTCTGGCACTGTTTGCCTGGCTATTATCGCTTCATCCAACCGCTGCGGGACGAGTGTATGCCGCCTACGGCGGTGTCTATGTCTTTGTCGCGTTGCTCTGGTTGTGGCTGGTGGATGGCATCCGACCAACCACATGGGATATGGTTGGAGCGCTGGTCGCGCTGGCTGGTATGGCGATTATTATGTTCGCTCCTAAAACGGTGTAGCGGATTATCTACAGGGAGGAATTGAGGTTGAAAAACAGTAAAGCTGGCTGGATATTTTTAGGACTCTGCCTTTTTTTTGGCATGAGTAGTCTGGGCTATTTGCTCGGCGATGCGGCGATCAGATTCAAAGAATATGAGCGCACAGTGACGGTAAAAGGGTTATCTGAGCGGGAGTATAAAGCGGATATTGTTATCTGGCCGATTCAGTTTACGGCGGCAGGTAATGACCTGGCTGATATGTATCGCTCTATTGATCGTAGTACTGAAAAGATCCGTGCCTTTATTAAAAGCGCCGGCATTCCGGACTCTGAGATCTCTTTCTCATCTCCCGCCATTACCGACAAACTGGCTCAGCAATATGGAGATCAGTCACGGGCAGAGTTTCGCTATACCGCGTCGCAGATCGTGACCGTTTATTCCGGCGATATTGATACCGTCCGAACGTTGATGGGCAAACTGTCCGAACTTGGAAAGCAGGGGATTGTGTTTAGCGGCGGTAACTATCAGGCTCAGACGGAATATATTTTTTCCCGGTTGAATGAGGTTAAACCCGGAATGATTGAAGAGGCCACACGGGCGGCGCGCGAAGTGGCGGAAAAATTTGCCGCAGACTCTGAAAGCCGTTTAGGTAAAATACGCTCCGCGTCACAGGGGCAGTTCAGTATCAGCGAAAGAGATAAGAATAACCCTCATATTAAGAAGGTCCGGGTCGTATCAACAGTGGCTTACTATCTGTCGGATTAAACTGCTCAGCGTTTACTGAGAGAGTTATCCGCTGTGAACTGAAACAGGGTGGTCTATGCTGTCAGGAATTCATCATATCGCAATCATCTGTTCTGATTATCAACAGTCGAAACATTTTTATGTCTCAATTCTGGGTTTAGAGGTGATTGCAGAAAATTACCGGGTTGAAAAAGACTCCTATAAGCTTGATCTGAAATTGCCTGATGGCGGTCAGATTGAGCTCTTTTCTTTCCCGGACCGCCCGGCAAGGCCCAGTTATCCTGAAGCCCAGGGGCTGCGGCATCTGGCTTTTTCCGTACGCTCCATTGCTGAGGCTGTGAACTGCCTGAAGGCGCATGGAATCGATACTGAGCCGGTTCGAATAGATCAGTATACCGGCAGGCAGTTTACATTTTTCAGTGATCCGGATGATCTGCCACTGGAACTGTATGAGCTTTAGTTTATGCGCTTTAGTTTATGAGCCTTAATTAAGAGGGATCTCTATATGCTGGAACTGCGTCCAAACTGCGAGTGTTGCGATAAAGATCTGCCGCCTGATTCAGCTGAGGCCTGTATCTGCAGTTATGAATGTACCTTTTGTCGCGACTGTGTTGATCATCAGCTGAACAATGTTTGTCCCAACTGCGGGGGTGGTTTTAGCCCTAGGCCGGTCCGGCCCGCTAAGGTGTACCGGGAAGGTGTGGGTTTACAATACCACCCGGCCTCAACCGTGCGTGTTCACACTGAGTTCAGTGCTGCCGAGCTGAGAGAGTTCAGCGATTCAATCAAAGCGATCAACGCTGAAAACAGATAACTTAACATTCGAAAAGGGAGAGGGTGGTGTAATGGATCTCAGAGCGCATTTCATACTGATGGCGGACTACAATATACGCATGAATGGTCAGGTGTATGATGCCTGCGCCAGACTGGATGCGGACAGGTTAAGTGAAGACAGTGGTGCGTTTTTTGGTTCAGTGCTGGGTACCCTTAACCATATTCTGGTGGGAGACCTGCTGTGGTTAGCGCGGTTTGCGTCACATTCAGACCGCTATCATGCTCTGGCTAACCTCAGCACATTGCCAAAGCCGCAAGCGCTGGATGAGATTATCTATGCCGATCTGCTATCGCTTGTTAGCGCCCGTACAACCATAGATACCATAATCAGACGGTGGTTGTCTGAAGAGGTAACTGCAGATGATTTCAATTGCACGCTGGTCTATGCCAATTCGAAAGGGGTGGTCAGCGAACGGGATTTTGGCGAGTTAGTGTGCCATTTTTTCAATCATCAGACCCATCACCGGGGGCAGGCATCTGCGTTGTTGTCTCAGCACGGTATCGATGTGGGTATAACGGATCTGTTAATTGATATACCCGATCATCTTAACCATTCCTGATAGGGAAAGGGGTGCCGCCCCTATCCACTGTTTGGCTGCGCTCAGGCTGCAGTCACTGCGGTGCCTGGATCGGTGATCCTTTGATGTGAGTCGCTTTATTCACTCTGGCTGCCTCTGATGGCACAGACCAATGCCAGCAGTGCCAGACCTACCAGGACGACCGGCAGCATGTTGATGCTGATACCGATCAGAAGAGGGGTTATCTGTGCCACGAGTGAACCGATGGTCAGTTGCATGAAACCCAGCATGCCGGTTGCTGTGGCAACGGCTCCTGAGGTGGATGACACGGCTGCAGCCTGGGCATTGGGCTGAATCAGACCGCGGCCGAACGTAAACACGGCCATCGGCATAAACAGTGCAGTAAAACTGAGAGGTTGCAGGGTAAACAATGCCAGCATTAGCACTGCTGCGCTGCCCGATATGACGCAGCCAACCAGCATCATCCGTCGGGTGCCGGCGGCCGATGAGATTTTTCCGGCCACCAGGCTGCCCAGCCAGAATCCTCCGGCAACCATCAGAAACCAGTTACCATAATCTGCCGAGTTACCCTTGAGTATGGCATCGACGATAAAGGGAGAACTGTTCATAAAGACAAAGAAACCGGAGGCAACCATTGTGGCTGACAAGGCACAATAGATATAGCTGCGGGAGGAGAGCACTGTTTTATAACGGCTGAAACTACTGAGCAGGCTACCGGTGTCTTTTTTGTGGCCGGCGGTTTCCGGTAAGCGGAACAGTGCACCGAGCCAGACAATGCTGCCCAGCACCATTGAAACCCAGAAGACCGATTGCCAGCCGACCACCAGGTTAAGATAGCCGCCAATGGTGGGGGCCACTGCCTGAGCGGTCGCGATCCCCATGGTGATATACCCCAGCATACCGGCAGCTTTATCCTTACCGTGCTGATCGAGGATAATACTGCGGGCCAGCAGCATACCTGTGCAGCCCCCGGCCGCCTGAAGAATACGCGCCAGCAAGAGGTGCCAGGCTTCGAAGGCGAAAATACCGATCAGACCACCCAGAATATGCAGCAGGAAGCCCCAGAAAAAAACCGGACGGCGACCATAACGGTCAGCCAGAGGGCCGCTGATCAGTTGTCCGATCGCCAGTGTCAGCAGGTAAAACGTATAACCGAGCTGAATCGTAAAAGGGGTGGTGTTGAACTGTTCAGCCAGCACCGGCATGACGGGCGCATACACATTCAGTGCTACAGGGCTTGCGATCGCCATACCGGCTAGCAGAGCGATTGGGGTTTTTATCTGAACAGGAGTGCTATTGCAGGATGTTGGCATAATCTGTAACTAAAAAGTACTTAATAAGTTAACAGAATACCTGAGGAAAGATGGGACCGCCAGTGATACTGGTGGTCCCGGGGGAACGGTCAATATTGGGTGTGATTAACGGTCGACTTCGGTGAAGCCTTGCAATAGCGCAGCAACCATCTTATCAACTTCCTCTGTGCCAATTGTCAGTGGTGGGGAGATGATAATTTTGGTACCAACCGGACGGGCAATAACACCTTCACGCAGGGCGACTGCGGCGATCTGATTGGCAAAGCCGCTCAGTGGATCGACCGGGGTACGGGATTTCTTGTCGGTTACCAGGTCAATCGCAACCATAAGACCTTTACCACGCACTTCGCCCACGGATGGAAAGTCGCCGAGAGAACTCTGCAGTTTGGTTAACAGATCGGCACCCTGTACCGCAGCGTTACCTGGCAAGTCTTCATCCTGAACAATCTTCAAAGACGCCAGCGCAGCAGCACAAGCAACAGGGTGACCTGAGTAGGTGTAACCGTGCATCACTGCACCACTGAAGTTTTCGCAGCTCTCAATACCTTGAGCGACACGCTCGTTAATAACGGTCGCACCCAGCGGGATATAACCGGAGTTGATACCTTTAGCGAAACACTGAATATCGGCGGCAACACCCCAGCCCCGGACACCAAACATGCTGCCGGAACGACCAAAGCCGGTCACGACTTCATCGGCAATCAGCAGAACACCGTATTTATCGCAGACTTCACGAATCAGCGGCCAGTAGTTAGCCGGAGGAACGATGACGCCACCGGCACCCTGGACAGGCTCAGCGATAAAGGCGGCAACGGTTTCAGGCCCCTGGAAGATAATCTCAGCTTCCAGCTGCTTAGCGCACAGCTGACCCAGCTCTTCAGGATCTTCACAGTTCCACGGGTTACGGTACAGCCATGGCGCATCGATATGGACACAACCTGGCAGCACCGGTTCGTAATTGGTACGGAATACGGTGTTACCATTGACGGAGGCTCCGCCGAAGTGAACGCCGTGGTAGCCTTGTTTCAGCGAGATAAACTTATAGCGTTGTGCCTGGCCTACGGCTTTCCAGTACTGACGGGAAATTTTCAGTGCAGTCTCGACCGCATCAGAGCCACCGGAGCTGAACATAACCCGCGCCATGCCTTCAGGCTTGGTCATCTCAATGATCAGATCAGACAGCTCTTTTACACGAGGATGTGTGACACCGTCAAAGATCTGGAAATATTCCAGTTCATCCAGCTGAGCTTTAATCGCGTCTTTAACTTCAGTACGGTTATGTCCGACGTTAACGTTCCACAAGCCGCCAACACCGTCAACCAGCCACTGACCTTCGCGATTCTGAACGTAGTTGCCGTCACCTTTGACAATTTCAAGAGTGCTGTGTGAACCTGGAACGCCCGGATGTGCCATCGGGTGCCATAACGTTTTTGATTTTTCACTCATAACATAACTCCGGATGCTTCTTTCATTAATTCCGTAGCGATACAGGGGAGTGTGCTGAACGCTTCAGCAGTGCTACGGGCTTGAGTTAAGTATGAATGGATCTGTTGAACAGGGTATCAACCAGAAGGTTGATAAAGGGGGTGTTTGTTACCGCTCAGCTCATCCCTGAGACTGAAGATTTCGATCAGTGCTGGTTATACAGTTGAGAGGTTATTTCAGCTTTACTGTTAACCCCTGTTTTGCAAAAGATATGCTGCAGGTGTGTTTTTACCGTTGCCAGACTGCAATCAAGACCTGCGGCGATGGTTTTGTTGGGTAGACCCTGACTGACCAGCTCGACCACCATGCGCTCTTTCGGTGTGAGCTGAAACTGGTCACAAAAATTTTCAAACTGGTTGTGTTTTGGCGCATCCAGACTCTGTTCCAGTGAAAACTGCATAAACTGATGCAGTTGCTGGGCTTTACGAATATCTTCACTGCGCATCTCAGGTTGTTGTTTTGAGATGAACAGGGCAAAGCCCGCAATCAGTTTGTTATCAACCCGTAAAAACAACTCAACAATATCCTGTACCCCCCAGGGCGAGATAAAGTCTCGGTAGTAGGGGTGGTTATAACGCTCCTGGCTGTTCACCAGATCGTTCATTTTGACCACAGTGATGCCCGTTTGCTCAACAAACTGGGTAGGGTGCAGCGGATCCACCTTATAGAAGGTATCCATATACTGGCGGTGCATTGCTGGCTGAAGCTGCCATGTTTTATAGCAGATAGGTTTTCTCTGATTATCGACCAGATAGGTGACAGCCTTGGAGACATTGAGAACCCCCGTCAGGAGCGACAGGCATTCATCCTGAAAACTGTACAGACCAGCAGGGTAAATATTATTGTTTGTTTTCATTCGCGGATCTCCTGATTTCAAACCAAGAGATTCAGAATACGTCAACTTTCCGCCAAAAACAAATTAATATATTAAGTTGTTTTTGGCGGGCGGTTGATACCGCATTGTGCTTATTAGTCTGGGCGCCCCTACTGATATTGCCCATGCGATGTTGTTTCTGGCTTCAGAGCAGGCTGCATATATTACCGGCCAGACAATTACGGTGGATGGCGGTTCAACGTTACCGGAAAGTCCCGTGCTGATGGAGCAGTTTTACCGTTCAAAAGTATCGCAGCTAGATGGCAGCTTGAGTCAGGAAAATATAAAAACTTAACATGTTAAGTAGTGTTGTGTATTATAACAAGAAAATTGATTCCAACGGGGCTCAGCTGCCCGACAACGTTAAAAGAGATAGCTATGAAATTAGAACTGAAAGATTCCTCGTTGCTGAAGACTCAGGCGTTTATAGATGGGCAGTGGACCAATGGTGATGAGAATGAATCCTTTGCCGTATTGAACCCGGCTACCGGTGAGGTTATTGCTAAAGTGGCCAGCGTTGGTCAGCCTGAAACGGCCCGAGCCATTGCTGCAGCCGACGCCGCTATGGTTGAGTGGAAAGCACTGCCCGCGGGTCAGCGTTCAGAGATTCTGGAGCGCTGGCACGCACTTATTCTTGAGAATATCGATGATCTGGCGTCGATCATGACCGTAGAGCAGGGTAAGCCGGTATTCGAATCCAAAGGCGAGGTGCTGTACGGCGCATCTTATCTGAAGTGGTTTGCTGAAGAGGGGAAGCGGATCTACGGCGATGTTCTGCCTTCCGCCAGTGACCGTCGTAGCATCGTGATAAAGCAGCCGGTCGGGGTTGTTGCAGCCATCACTCCCTGGAATTTCCCCAACGCGATGATTACCCGTAAGGCCGCGCCGGCACTGGCTGCTGGTTGCGCAATCGTCCTGAAACCTGCTGCTGAGACGCCGCTGTCGGCACTGGCGCTGGCAGAGTTGGCAAATCGTGCCGGTTTGCCTGCAGGTCTGTTCAGCGTGCTGCCCAGTGCTAACTCTTCCACAGTGGGTGGTGAGATGACCTCTAACCCGGTGGTAAAAAAACTGACCTTTACCGGCTCCACCCCGGTGGGCAAGCTGTTGATGAAGCAGTGCGCCGATACCGTTAAACGTACCTCTATGGAGCTCGGTGGTAATGCTCCGGTGATTATCTTTGATGATGCGGATCTGGATCTGGCAGTCAAAGGCGCGCTGGTGTCTAAATATCGTAACTCCGGACAGACTTGTATCTGTGCTAACCGGCTGCTGGTGCAGGAGGGGATCTATGATGCCTTCGTTGAAAAGTTTGCTGCGGCGGTAAAAGAGTTCCGTCTGGGGTATGGCTTTGATTCAGAGACAACCCACGGTCCTGTTGTATCTCAAAAAGCGCTGGGCGATATTGATAATATTGTTCAGAATGCTGTTAAGCAGGGGGCCCATGTGATAACCGGCGGTAAGCCGTCAGAACTGGGTAACTGCTTCTATGAGCCAACGGTGCTGACGAATGTAAATGACAGCATGAGTATCTTTTCTGAAGAGATTTTTGGCCCGGTTGCGCCGGTGTTTAAGTTCAGCACCGAAGAGCAGGCGATCTCGATGGCGAATGATACCGAGTTTGGTTTGGCAGCGTATGTGTATACCGAAAATGTTGGCCGTATCTGGCGTGTGTCTGAAGGGATTGAATATGGCATGGTTGGGGTAAATGAAACGGCCATCAGTTCTGAGGTCATCCCATTCGGCGGTGTTAAAGAGTCGGGTCAGGGGCGTGAAGGTTCAAAGTACGGACTGGATGATTATCTGGAAACGAAATACATCTGTATCGGTGGGCTGCAGCGCTGATGAGGTTGTCTTAATAGCGTTGCGTTGATTCTGTTGCTGAGGTGGCGCGTGCGCCACTTTTTAGTAAGACTTTTTCTAAGTAGCGCTTTTTCAGCACGGCTTTGCTATAGCGCTTTTTAGTAGAGCTTTCTAGTCGTGCTTTGCAGCAGAGCCTGTTCAGGCCAGAATCAGTCTTCTGGCTGTTCAGGTTTCAAGCTCAGTCAGATCCTTGAGTAACCGTGTTAGCTGCTCAAGCTTTTCCTCACCGTACCGTTCGGTAAACGCTTTATAACGCGATTCAACATCCGGGCTGAGGCGCTGAAACAGGCCCAGGGCTTTGTCTGTCAGACTTAACAATGTGCGACGCTGATCCTCTTCTGACTTTTTGCGTTTGATATAGCCCTGTTGTTCAAGACGTTTGATTATCCCTGTCAGGCTTGGGCTGAGGATACAGCAGTGCTCAGCCAGCTGTTTTGATTCAAGTTCCTCATAGGCTTTGAGTGCCCGGAGAACGCGCCATTGCTGTTCAGTAATGTTGTTTTCCTGAAGCAGTGGCCGAAAAAAAGCCATTGTTGCTTCACGGGCTTTGAGGAGTTGCAGTGGCAGTGAGTCTTCAAATTTACGCATATCAGATTCTTAATATCTAAACTATTATAGTTATTCTTACGATTCGGGGGTGTGGATGCAAATGTTTTTTCAGAAAGTGTCGATGTCGCTCACTTCTGCCATTTGAGATATCCATGGGTCAACAGTGTTGCTATTACAAGAGCACCACCTTCAAGTGCTGCCCGGCTGGGTTCTTCATGAATAAATAGCCATACCAGCAGAGGACCGCAGGCCGTTTCCAATAGCATCAGCATACCCACTTCTGCGGCTGAAATCCGTGTGGGCCCCAGGGTAATCAGTACAAAAGCAACGGGCACCACTATAACACACAATAACAACATCCAGCCCCAGTCTGCACCAGACAGTGCCAGAGGCGAGGCGTTGAAAAAGCTGATCAGGCTTACGAGAAGTCCCGCAGAAATCAGCGAAGGCGTCATATCCCGATGTTTTACCGAGCGGTCATTTACAAATTTGGCTGCCAGCATAATGCCACAAAAGAATGCCATCAGATCACCTGTCAGGTTCGGGCTGGACCAGGAGTCTTTCATTACCCAGCCGATGCCCAGCATAGAGATCGCGATTGCGATCCAGGTGATCGGCGCTGAGCGCTCACCAATAAACAGGCGGGCAATAATGGCTGCAAACAGGGGCTGGGCACTGATGATAACCAGAACATTCGCCACCGACGTGTGATGAATTGCAGAGACAAACAGTATTGAACTCATGCTGAATAACAGCGTTGAACGGATGTTGGCCCAGTCGCTATAAAACAGCGGTTTTCCCGGATAGCGATAGCGACACCAGAGTGCCACCATCAGACTCATCAGCAGTCCGCGCCAGAACAGCAGGCTGAAAGACTCTACCTGAATCAGCCTGATCAATAGTGCATCAAAACTCAATACCAGCACACCCAGTGAGGTTAGCAGGAATCCTTTCAGGTATTCAGTATTCATCAAAATCCTTGAGTGAACTATGGTTGTGTTTGGCTGGCAAAAGACAAGGTCAGGCATTGTAGCGATATTAAGAATAAAGTTCAGCGTTGCCTGATGAAAAAACAGTACTGAAGTACCATAGAGCTTCCGCTCCAGCCTCCTAAACTTGTAGGATAATAGTCAGGAACGCTGTGATGAAAAAATTATCTGCCGGATTCGCGCTCTTTGTTGCTTTGTGTTTTCCCATGATGCCTGCCGGTGCAGCCGGATTGAGTGAAGGGACCAGGCAGATCTATCTGCAACAGAAAGATGGGGCTGAGCAGTCTATAGGTGAGCTGGTGTTTAGTGCCGCTCAGCATGACCAGTTCAGTTATAAAGTCACCCTGAACCATCATCTGTTTAAAGATTATTTCCTCTCAATGAAAGAGATGAAATGTCTTGAGGGGCCTGAACTCTGGTGTTTTATCCCTTACCCCTATGAACAGCCCAGAACAGTGAGTGCCGAAGATTTCAGATGGCTGGAGCATGATTTGCTGTTTATGTTTAAGAAACCGGAAGCCTTTGGTGCGAATTTCTGGAACGGGATCTATTACAAAATGGAACAGACGGAAAAGGGGATTCGCGGCACCGCACATGCACTTGATCTGAATCTGCTGGCATCCCCCCCTGACGATCTGAGTCAGCCACCGGTGGGTGAATTTGATATAGACAGCGCCGACCTGGAAAAACGCTGGTTGCCTTTTATAGAGATACGCTAACCGCTCTTTTTCTGCCTGACTAGGATACAATACCTGCAATTAAACGCAGAGTTATGTCAGGTTATGGTTAAAGCGCAGCATCGTGAAAGGAAACAGTCGACCCGGTTACATCCCGAGAATCCACATCAGGGACGTTATGACTTCGACAGGCTCTGCCAGCTTTATGCAGACCTCAGGCCTTATGTCTCAGTTAACCGGTTTGGCAGTCAGACAATTGACTTTCACGACCCCGAAGCGGTTAAGGCCCTGAATAAAGCGTTGCTAATGCAGAGTTATGGCATCAGTTTCTGGGATATTCCACCCGGATATCTGTGTCCGCCCATTCCGGGACGCGCGGATTATATTCACCACCTGTCAGATCTGTTGGCCAGCAATAATGCCGGTGTAGTGCCAAGAGGCCGGAAAATAAAAGGGCTGGATATCGGTGTAGGCGCTAACTGTATCTACCCTATTATCGGGTGTCGCACCTATGGCTGGCAGTTTGTCGGCACTGATATCGATCCGGTGGCAGTCGATACTGCGAATCTGATTGCTGCAGCAAACCCCACCCTCAAAGGGCAGATCCAGTGTCGCTTGCAAGCGGACAGTGGCAATATTTTCAGGGGGGGGATACATCCGGCAGACCGCTTTGATTTCACTCTTTGTAACCCTCCCTTTCATAGCTCAGCACAGGAAGCGGAAGCCAGCAGCCTGCGGAAATTGCGTAACCTGGGAAAATCCACTGATACAGTAAAACTCAACTTTGGTGGACAGAGTAATGAGTTGTGGTGTGACGGAGGTGAACTGGCTTTTCTGAAGCGAATGGTTTCACAGAGCCGTGCATTTTCTCAGCAATGTTATCTGTTCAGCGCTCTGGTCTCGAAACATGAAAATATTATTCAGCTGAAGCGGGCATTAAAAAAGGTCGGTGCACGGCGGGTAATCGTCGTGAATATGTCACAGGGGATGAAAGTCAGTCGTCTGTTAGCCTGGACGTTTCTGTCCGAGTCTGAACAGTCGTCATGGCGAGAACGCCACTGGAGCGATAACTAAATTTTCTCGAACCAGTGTGCTCGCCAGATTATCGGGTTTAGTGATAGCGCCTCTCAGACAGTTAACTCTCAGGCGCTTGAACTGAGCTCTGAGTTTAGTGCTTGTGTCGCTGAAGAAGTTTAGCGGTGTTTTCTAGTTCCTCAAGATAACTCATCAGATCCTCTGTGAGTATATCGGGATGAGCGTTAAGAAGATTTCTGAGTGTTTCTAAGGGTGAAGGTGAACCTTGCTGTATATTGTTGATGATTGCTAAAAGCAGCGAGGTAAGCACCTCGAGGCTTTTTACGCGTGACTCCAGGTTGTATCCATCCATATTCAATCCCCCCTAGGATTGTCATAAAAAATGGCAACAACCGTTCATGTAAGTTGCCTCTTGACGTATGAGTAAAGTTTAGTCAAAAATCACCGGCTGTGAAGTGTAAATCATAAGATGTTTTCATGTGTCGTTTAGCTGCATTACTCTATGCATGTGGCAGCAGTGTTTGTGCCATCATCTCTTTGCTAAGTTGCCCCAATGTTGTGATCGCTTTTTCCAGTGCCGGATTGGAACTGTTTACACAACAGATCCTCATAAAGTTGCGGTATTTCCCTGAGGCAGAGAACAGTGTGCCGGGGGCGATGCTGATGCCCTGAGCTTTTGCGCGTATGTTCAGTTCATTAGAGTCGACGTGCTCCGGCAAC
This sequence comes from Oceanospirillales bacterium, assembly GCA_018223185.1. GTDB lineage: Bacteria > Pseudomonadota > Gammaproteobacteria > Pseudomonadales > Balneatricaceae > Amphritea. Next base: position 44,884 of record JAAEYW010000027.1, read on the forward strand.
TCCACCCATAAAAGATAGCCGCCCTGGGGATAGCTGATGCGGGTGCCTTCCGGCATTTCCCGCTTTAACCAGCCGATCACAGCATCACGGTCACGCAGATAGTCGCGGCGAACCCGGCGCAGATGTTTTTCGTAATAGCCCTGCGCGATGAATTCGGCCACCGCCATCTGAGTCAGTTTGGGGGTTGAAAGGCTGGAGAGGTATTTGACCATCATGATATGTTCCCGATAACGACCGGGGGCGATCCAGCCGACCCGGATACCAGGCGCGATCGACTTGGAAAATGAGGAGCAGAGGATTACTCGTCCCTGGGTATCGAACGATTTTATTGTTCTTGGCCGGGGCAGGGTGTAACTCAGATCGCCGTATACATCATCTTCAATCAACGGCACATCGTAGCGGTTGAGCAGTTCAAGCAGGCGCAGTTTATTCTTGTCCGGCATCGAATAACCGAGCGGGTTATTGTTTGTCGGTGTCAGCAGGCAGGCTTTAATAGGCCACTGTTCAAACGCCATCTCCAGTGCTTCAAGGGAGATACCCGTTTCGGGATGCGTGGGAATTTCCAGTGCTTTCACGCCGTTAATTTTAATCGCCTGTACCGAACCAAAAAAACTGGGAGAATCCACCACAACAATATCGCCAGGTTCTGTTACCGCTCTCAGGCTGCAGGACAATGCTTCCTGGCAGCCTGACGTGATGATGATCTCTTCAGGGTGAACACGACAACCTGAGTCGACCATTACCCGGGCGATCTGATGACGCAGCAGATCAGAGCCTGCTGCATGTTCATAATCGAGTACATGACTGTCAGCACTGCGGCTGAGTTCAGCCATGAGTCGTGTTAACGGTTTCAGCGTAGAGGCGTTAGTGTCCGGCAGTGCCAGACTCAGTTTGGTGGTTTCATGACTGCCGTATTCATTGATCATATGTTGCAATTTTTGCCACTGAGCAACCACCAGAGGTTGTGGTGCCGGGTTGCTGGTGGCCGGGAGCTCTGGCGGAGCCTGACGCAGCAGTACGTAATAGCCCGACTTGGGACGAGACTCAATGACGCCATCATCTATGAGCAGGCCATAGGCTTCCTGGACTGTCGAGATACTGACTCCGTGTTCCTGACTTAACCCCCGTACTGAGGGCAGTTTATCTCCCTCATGGTAATAACCAAGATCGATCCGGTCTTTCAGCGTTGTGGCAACCTGTTCATACAGTTTCATTGAAATGGTCTCGTGTAGTGTATAAAGCAGTACAGATTTTTATATTCAAACCAATACAGATAATGAGTTTCAATATCTGTGTTGGTGTGTTTTTTTTATTTTTGAATCTGTAATGGTATCAGATATATCCATAAACTGAAGCCCTATTATGGAGGGTTTCTAAAATGTCTACGATTCTTATACGGTTGAAACAATACCAGAAAGCTTACTACAGCAGGCGTTTGCTCAGACAACTTGATGATCGGGCGCTTAAAGATATAGGCGTAACCCGTTCTGAGGCGCTGAGGGAGGCTCGCCGTCCTTTCTGGGATAGCAACGCTGACGCACTGAATCTGGAGAATGGATCTGTTCTGAGCGCTTACAGTGTTATTTCATTGATGTTTGTTGCCGGACTGGGGCTGACCTTTTATCTGAGTTTTTAATGGTTTAAAGGCCAATAGACTGGCAGAGCACCCCAAAACAGTCCTATGCTAAAAAGACATTATAAAAATAAGATTTGGAGGTGCCTGTGTTTCAGGAATTTTATCCTTTACGTTTGCAGGACAATAGCGAAGTTGAACATCTGCTCACCCCTGAGGTGAATCAGCAACCGGTCACCCTGCGTAGCCCTGCCAGCGAAGTCATGACCGATTTCAGCCAGACAGAACCGATTACTGTGACTGAAGGAGTGTCAGTAGACGATGCTCTTGAGCGAATGAAAAGCCAGCATGTGCGAATGCTGTTTGTCATTACCCTGGCAGGCAAATTCGTAGGTGTGATCAGTGCACAGGATATTGCCGGCAGCAAAGTGATTGTTTATATGCAGAATCACGGCGTAACCCGGAATGAGGTGGCGGTAGGGCATATTATGCTGCATAAACAGTTTCTGCGGTCACTGACCTTTGATCAGGTTCGTCATTCCAGAATCGGCGATATCATGCTGACTCTGAAAAACTCCGGGGATCAGCACCTGCTGGTTGTTGATGAAACAGAGCTGGGGATAAGACGCGTCAGGGGTATTATTTCTGCCAGCGATATCTCCCGTAAACTCAAGGTTGGATTTGAGATAATGTACGAGGCAAAGTCCTTCGCTGAGATAGAAAAAATTATAACGCAGGGCGGCGAAATGGTTGTTTGATTATAAGCGTGAAATATATTTTCATCTGTTTAAAAATTCACTTTACAGAGGAGACGTTTAAACTATACTGCGCGTTTTCTAATGGAGCTAACCCTCCTCTTTTCCGCCGGAGACACCGGCAGGAGTACAGGTAAAAATAGTGATGAAACTTCCGGATCATATCTCTGCTGAAAAATGGGCTCGCCTTAAAAAAGCTGCTGATCAGTATCAGACTCCGTTCCAATTGATTGACCTGCAAACCGTTGCAGAAAAATATCAGGAACTGAAGAGCGGATTTGACTTTGCTTCTATCTACTACGCCGTTAAAGCGAATCCACATCCTCAGATTGTGGGTCTGCTTGCGGATCTGGGTTCAAGCTTTGATATCGCTTCCATCTATGAGCTGGATCAGGTGCTGTCGCACAATGTAACACCTGACCGGATTAGTTACGGGAATACGATTAAGAAGCGTGAAGATATTCGCTATTTTTATGAAAAGGGTGTGCGCCTGTTTGCCACCGACTCAGAAGCCGATCTCGAAAATATCGCTGAATACGCTCCGGGTTCACGGATCTATATTCGTATCCAGACCGAAGGTGCAGAGGGCGCAGACTGGCCACTTTCCCGTAAGTTTGGTTGTAACCCTGATATGGCGCTGGATCTGGCTATTCTGGCTAAAAAACTGGGTCTGGAACCTTATGGAATCTCGTTCCATGTGGGCTCACAACAGCGTCTTATTGATGTCTGGGATGCGGCTATTGCCAAGGTGAAGGTTATCTTTGAACGGCTTCGCAGCGAGTGCGGTATTGAGCTGCGTATGATCAACATGGGCGGCGGATTTCCGGCACAATATCTGACCAAAGCGAACGATTTCTCAGTGTACTGTGAAGAGATAACCCGTTATCTGATGGAAGACTTTGGTGATAACCCGCCACTGATTATTCTTGAACCGGGACGCTCTTTGGTGGGGGACAGCGGTTTGCTGGTCAGTGAGGTTGTGCTGATCTCACGCAAGTCTCATACCGCTCTGAATCGATGGGTTTACACCGATGTGGGCCTGTTTAATGGTCTGATCGAAACGCTGGGCGAGGCGATTAAGTTTCCGCTTGAAACGGAACGTGAGGGTGAGGGTGAAGAGGTTGTGCTGGCCGGACCGACCTGTGACAGCATGGATATTATGTACGAAAACTATAAGTATGAGCTGCCGCTTTCATTAGAGATCGGCGACCGGCTTTACTGGTTTTCAACCGGGGCTTATACAACCAGTTACAGCTCGGTTGAATTCAACGGTTTCCCTCCGCTCAAGTGCTACTGCATCTGATCATCAACTTTCAGAAACCCGCTTCGGCGGGTTTTTTTTCATTTAAAATTAATTTATCTACACAGAATGGTAACGGCTCCTTCTGATAGATCTGCAGCCTGTGTTATAAGTGAAGCTTAACACCTTTCTGTCATGGAGTTACGAATGAAAAATGCCAATCTTCTTCAATCCCGAATTGATGCGCTGCTCAATGTCCTGTCTGAAGATGTGCTGATCCTGAGCCAGCAAGGCACCATCATTTTTTCCTCACATAACGAATCACCAATCCCGTGGGGAGGGGCTGATGAACTGGCAGGTAAAAATCTGTATGACCTATTTCCCGAAGATATCGCTTCGATGTTGCAGGGGATGGTTGATAAGTCTCTGAGCCTGAATCAGCTTATGGTCAACGAGGTTTTGTTTGATCCGACAGAGATCGTTCACCTGCAACAGAAGGGTATGGTTGAATCCTGCTGGGTTGAGGTGCGTATGGCACCCTCTGCCGGTGATGAACCCAGTGTGGTTTGCCGGATAGAAGATATCAGTCGGCGCAAAATGGTCCAGCGCGACACCTCTCACATACAAAGAGATCTGCTCACCGGTATGTACAATCGCAGGGCGCTTATGCCTGTGCTTGCTCAATCCATCGCTCAGGCACTTCGCTATGACTGGATCTGTAGTCTGATGCTGATTAATGTTGATAGCCTGAGACTGATTAATGAACAGCGGGGCTGGGATGTGGGAGATCAGATTCTTAAGCGTCTGGCAGAGTCACTCAACAGTCTCAAACGCACTGCAGATTTTCTTGCCCGTGTTGGCGAAGATGGTTTTGCCATACTGCTGCCTGAAACCAATGCTGAACAGGGTATCCTGGCGGCTAAGCGGGTACGCAGTATGGTGTCTGATCTGTCGGCTCCGCATTCGGGTACCGATATTCATTTTACTGTCAGTATTGGTGTCGCCACGCTATCAGGGGAGGAGGACAGCGCTGAATCAATGTATAGCCGGGCAGAGGCTTGCCTGCAGCTTTCTAAACAGCAGGGCGGAAACCGTATAAGCGGCAGTGAGTGATTCTGTTCGTTTCGGATCCGGGCTATTAAACCGTTTTATTCAGCTCAGCGGAGTGTGTTAAAGCAGTGTTCAGCTACCGCTGGTGTTCTATTGCATGTTAATTCAGGTGATAGCCCTGCAAGAACAGGATTGGCTGTAATCTTCCCTGTTCTGCACTTTTATTATTGATTAGTGCATACCGGCAATACCCGTGAAAGAAAGCCGGATAAAGAAAGCTTGATAAAGAACGATCCATAAAAAAGCAGCCCCTGACGCGGCTGCTTTTTTGCGATTATACGACACAGGTGGCTCACTAAGTACTTAGCTCAACCACCTTTATCAACTCAGATCTGCGGATGTTGTTTCAGGGTTTCAATCAGGGTCTGCATCTCTGCAGATGTGCCGATGGTGATACGCAGAAAGTTCTCGATGCCGGGCTTGCTGAAGTGTCTCACCAACAGGTTATTGCTGCGCAGGTACTGCATCAGCTCAGCGCCACTGATCGATTTATGGCTGGTGAAGACAAAGTTAGTTTTAGACGGGATGACCCTGAATCCCATCTGCTCCAGCTGAGCTGTCGTCCATTCCCGGCAATCGATGATCTTCTGGTTGGTTTCATTAAAGTATTCAACATCTTCGAGGGCGGCTACTGCTCCCACAATCGCCAGACTATCCAATGGATAGGAGTTAAAAGAGTTTTTCACTCGCTCCAGCCCGGCAATCAGGTCCTCATGTCCCAGTGCAAAACCGATGCGCAGGCCTGCCAGGCTGCGTGATTTAGAGAAGGTCTGAATCACCAGTACATTGTCATAGTTGTGGATCAGCTCGACGGCTGAGCTGCCGCCAAAATCGATATAGGCTTCATCAACGATAACCAGCGATTCACTGTTTTTTTGCAGTAGTGTTTCGATCGCGTCAAGTGCTGTCTGACGCCCGGTAGGCGCATTTGGGTTGGCGAAGATGATACCGCCATTAGGCTGATCGTAATCGGCGAAATTAATTTCAAAATCTTCGGTCAGTGGAATCTGGCGATATTTGATATCGTACAGATTGCAGTAGACATCGTAGAAGCTGTAAGTCGTTTCCGGTAACAGCAGCGGCTTGTCCTGACGGAAGAACGCCATAAATGCCAGCGCCAGAACTTCATCCGAGCCGTTGCCGACAAAGATATTGCTGTATTGCAGCTGAAAATGATTCGCCAGAGACTGTTTCAGCGCCGTGGCATCGGGGTCACAGTAGAGGCGTAAACGGTCTTTGGGGTAGTTGTTAATCGCCTCAGCAACCCTGGGAGAGGGGGGATAAGGGTTTTCATTGGTATTCAGTTTAATCAGGTTATCAACCTTTGGCTGCTCACCCGGAACATAAGGTGTCAGCTGGCTGATGGCCGGGCTCCAGTATTTACTCATGATGGATCGCGTGTCGCTATAATAAGGAGTTTGCAGAAAGTGCGCCGTAGGGATGGAACAGTTCTTCCCGGGCGGCAGCTGTTGGGCTTAGCATATCAAATAGCGACTCATCCTCGCTATACCTATCGGTGTGCGATAAAAGAATGACATAAAAAAACAGCCCGGAGGGAAGGGGGCCACCGGGCTGTTCGGGTCTTACTTATTACGTTGATGTAAATATATAGATAGCAAAAATCTGAGAAAGTTCAGCTAAAACTATTTTTTAATATGATCGTAGTGAGTGGGTGCCGTGAGAGTGAAATGCTGGCCTATAAAAAACTGCCCGGAGGGAAGGGGATCCCCCGGGCAGTTTCGGTCTTGCATAGTACGTTGATGTATAAATTTAGAGACGTCTGTTCAGCTAAAGTTCATAAAAAAATTAATTTTTTTTGTGTTTTTTTAAGAATAATTTAACCTTTTGTTTTTAAAGTAATTATTTTATGAAATTAAGCCTGAAGCTACCCGGGGATGGTGTTTGTCGGGGGTGGGATACGCCCTCTGATCTAATATTTCCGGATTAAGCGACAGAGTGATCGTAACGGCCGACAAACATGGCAGTAACGTTATCCATAGTTGATATATGATTAACCAGCCAGTGGCACAGCGTTGTTTTGAGGAAGTCATCAAGCAGATCAGTATTCTGATTTTTCTGCCACTGCAACAGTATCTGAGCGAGTTCCTCCAGTACCCGTTCATGCTCACCTTTATGACACTCATAAGCGGGAAAATTCACCCGTACCATCTCGGCTTCTTCGTGAGCAAAATGATTCTTACTGTGTGCATAGATCTCTTTTAGCAGGGGTTCTATCTGCTGCTGTGACTCTCTATCTCCTTTATGCGTCTGCTGGATAAGCTGATCCAGTTGGTTTATCTGTTCGGCCGCAGCTGCGTGGTCGTGGTTCATAAAGTCGAGCCCTACCACCGGAATCTGTTCACGTTTTAACAGTGTCATCTGATTTCTCCTCAATAATGGTTGGTTCCGATATTACGCTAAGCGGATTATTGCTCCTTGTCTGATATCAAGAATCCCATGACTGGAAAGATTGAAATTTATTTTCAATTTTATGATTACAGAAGGTTAGCAAGCATTTAACCGGCTTGCGGAACAGGAGCGTAATTCTCTGAATGCTGAATAAAACGGTAAGAGAGGCGAGCGTGATCGCTACGGGGGTTACACGTTGTCGTTTTCTGAAGTCTGACAGCAACGGTCTGAGTGTGGGACTTGATTTTGCCGCAACGGCCCGACTTGCAACAGACGCTGCCGCGGCAGATACTTGAAACAGGATCTGCCTGACTGCAGCAGAATCTGTTTTGCACCATGCCACAGTCCTTATTCAGCTTAGCCAGATATCAGGGCGACTACCGACTGAGCCCGTCCGGACGAGCGTTGTGGTGACTTCCTGCATGCGCAGGGATTGATTGCGATATGCGATATGGTTGCAGGGTAAGCGCACAGAATCAGACGCTCAGGTTCCGGACAGAACAATGCTGTTGCTGGCTGACCCTTGTGTGCAATTTGAAATAAAGCTGAAACCAGAGAGTTAAGGCAAACAATGGAAATCTGTCTGAATGCATGAGATGTCGATCTGCGAAGGGATCATTCAGGTGTTGGAAGAGCAGGCCGTCAGTCAACAGTACCAGCGGGTTAAAACGATCTGGCTGGAAATTGGACCGTTGGCAATGGTTGAGACCGATGCGTTACGTTTTTGTTTTGAGGCAGTAACCCGTCACACCCTTGCCAAGGGAGCCCGGTTAGAAATAATTGAATTACCGGGGCAGGCGTTGTGTCTGCAGTGTGCTAAACCCGTCAGTATTACAACGCGCTTCGACGTCTGTAGTGAGTGCGGCAGTTATCAGCTGCAGGTTACTCAGGGTGAAGAACTAAGAATAAAAGAGTTAGAGGTGGAATAGCCATGTGTACAGTTTGCGGGTGCAGTGAAGGTGAGGTTTCGATTGAGGGGCATCATCACCATCACGGGCGTCACAGTCACAGTTCAGAGAACGCTGCTCAGAGTGCAGATAACAGTTCCGGGCAGAATCATAGTGAAACCCTCTTAGTTACCGGGGGGAACAACCTCCATTTCGGTCAGGGCGCTGCTCATGCCCATGCACCGGGTCTCAGTCAGAGCCGTATGGTTCAGATCGAACAAGACATTCTTGGCAAAAATGATCACTATGCCGGGCAAAACCGGCAACGTTTTGAGGCGATGAATCTGTTTGCACTCAATCTGGTATCCAGCCCTGGATCTGGCAAAACATCACTGCTGACGGCGAGTATTGAACATATTAAAGGTCGCTGTCCCGTTGCTGTGATTGAAGGGGATCAGCAGACCGCCAACGATGCTGATCGCATACGTGAAACTGGTGTTGAGGCGGTACAGGTGAATACCGGAAAAGGCTGCCATCTGGATGCTCATATGGTGGGTCATGCGATGGATCGCTTTGCTGACCTGTCCGGTGGCATTCTGTTTATTGAGAATGTTGGAAATCTGGTTTGTCCGGCCGCATTTGATCTGGGTGAAGCTCATAAAGTTGCCATCCTGTCAGTCACTGAAGGGGAAGATAAACCGCTGAAATACCCCGATATGTTCTATGCCGCCGATCTGATGTTGCTGAATAAGACTGACCTGCTTCCCTATCTGGATTTTGATGTTGATAAGTGTATCGCTGCAGCTAAACAGGTCAATCCCGATATCGAGGTGATTCAGCTCTCAGCACGTTCTGGAGAGGGAATGAGTGACTGGCTGAACTGGATAGAGCAGCACCGGGCCGCCCGAATCCGTCAAAGGATTGAACAGCTTAACCGTCAGGTCTGTGTGCTACAGGAAATGCTATGAGCAGCACCTGAATCAACACGTGATTTGATTGTCAGGATACTCATGCGAGCCACTCTTCATTCAGATAACAACTATATCGTTGAGGTTCATTGTAACGCCTGATATAGAAGGGATTTATCTTTCTTTGCTATATGACTTTATGGCATGACTTTGCGTAATGGTTTTGCTGAATGAGGGCGCGAATGCATTACTTTGATATGACTGAATAAAGGCAAAAAGGAAAGTGGCAGGTAAAAAAAAGCCCTGCATTAGCAGGGCTTTAAAGGGAACTAAGTGATATTTACTTAGCTAATTTAGATACTTCAGCCATAGCTTCTTCACTTGCTGATTTAGCCAGTTCAGTGAAGGCTTCGCCCTGTGCTTTCAGCAGTTCGAACAGAGTAGTGTTGGCTTCAACGTTGAATTTAACAACGTCTTCAGGCGTTTTCAGATCTTTCGCTTTTTCAGCTTCAGTCTTGAAGAACGCAGCCAGGTCTTCACCGGCTTTTTTCTGCAGTTCAACAGACTTAGTGATAGTCGCAGCCTGCATCTCCATCAGAGATTTTACAGATTCGAAAGACTTGGTGAAATCGATTGAGTTGGTCATGGTAGTTCTCCAGTAATTTATGTTGCAGTGCACAATGAAGTCTATTGTAGGGAAGTTGGTGATTAAGTCAAATCTTTTTTTGTGCAGTGCACAAAAATATTTTCACGCCACTTCCTGCCTGATCAACTGATCTGTTCAGGTATAAAAAAACCCGGTAGTTTTCACTACCGGGTTCTCAGAAGAAGACTCGCTATTAGCTAGCCAGTTTCTTGATTTCTGCCATAGTCTCTTCGCCAGACGCTTTAGCCAGCTCGGTGAAGGCTTCGCCCTGTGCTTTCAGCAGTTCGTAAAGAGCTTTGTTGGATTCTACATTGAACTTAACAAACTCTTCAGGAGTCTTCAGTTCTTTCGCTTTCTCAGCTTCAGCTTTGAAGAAAGCAGCCAGGTCTTCAGCAGACTTCTTCTGTAGTTCAACTGTTTTAGTGATTGTTGAGGTTTGCAGGCCCATCAGTGTCTGAGCAGATTCGAAAGGCTTTTTGAAATCAAAAGTAGTGTTGATCATAGTAGTCTCCGTTAGATTATGATGCGGTGCACAATAAAAACTATTTTAGTTAAAAATAATACATGGTCAAGCGTTTTGTGCGGCGCACAAAACAAATTTATTGCTTGCAGATTAGCAGCAGAAGATGACGGTTCGGTGACAGGAGAAAAACAGCAGGGTGAACGTTTTGCCCTGCTGTTTCTCCTGTGGGCAGAGTTAACGGCAGGGCGGGCTTTATGCAAAGGGGGCATCGCCTGAAGATTAGTTACTCAGGTCGAGAGCCTGTTTAAGCTGTTCTATGACCTTGGTTGACAGCCGGTTGATTCGTATAGAATTGGTTTGCGGATCAAACTCAATTTCACTGTTACTGTTTACATGGCCAAGTGAGCGCCGGGAAAAATCCAGCTGCCAGTTGTCCATTTTTGCTTTCACCTGTGTGTAAGCGTTGATGGTACTGGTATGGGGCTGAAACTCCTGACTCACCTGATAGTTATCGGAGTTGGCGAACTTGCTGAAGCTGCCCGTCGCCTGTTGTGCCTGTTCAGGCGGTATATGGCTGTCAAAGATCTTTTCAACATCGGGGAGATAGGCTGACTGCTTATCATCTCTTTGACGGGAAAGGTAGCTGACGACGTCCTCAACAATCTCTTCCTGTTTATCCTGTAGCTGATAGTGACGGCAAAAATCTTCACTCGCCTTTATCAGGTCTGAAGTTGATTTCTTTGCAGGGACAACATCGGTGCAGCCCAGGGCGTTGGAAAAGTAGTGGGTAATATCCCCTTTACGCCGGGTGCCGATAAAACTCAGATAGCTGTCGCTACCCTCTTTGTAGGTGGTGATATTGATCTTGGCTGCCTGATGCAGTTTTTCCAGGTCGACTTCGATCACTTTGGTGGGATTTAGCTCCTGATCAAAGGCAACGCCTGTTTTATCACCGACCAAACCGATCAGCAGATAATCAAAGACATCAGATGAGTAGTAGATAAAGATGACATAGCCCCCGGTGGCGGCGCGCGCAGAGGGCTGCTGAAGGGAGGCTGCCAGTTGAGCCAGAGCCTGATCGCACAGGGTCAGAAAGGTTTTTTCGTCCGGTGTATTATCGATAAACTTTTTAAATCCGGAGATAAACGGGTAGCCCTCACTGTTCTCCTCATTAAAGGAACCGTGGGTCAGTGCAGCACGACGGCCATAAGCGGACACCAGAGCATTAAACAGTTGCTGTGCCATCGGATTTGTAACATCGATAGGGCCGCCCTTTTCACTGATGGTTGCAACGCTGTCGTCGGCTTCTTTTATCAGTTCACGGATGGCTAAAAATTTAAGATCCATTGAGGTAGTTTCCGATGTTTTTAAGGTGCTGGTAAACCCGGGAGTTTATTGGGTAACTTATTCCAGGGGTGGCTAATTCCAGAGGCGGGTAAGTGTAGCGTATTGACTGGTGTGGTCAAATGTAAGGCGCTGTTTCGCTCTCCATCCGGGCGAGTGTGATGAGTGCCTGGTGCCTGTTTTCACCGCAATGTTCCTCATCTGCCTGAAATGCGCGACACAGCGATGGATAGCCAGCACTGTTCCAGAGCGTGCAGTTAAAAGATTTATCCAGATTGACGCAGGGAACACCCGCAGGTTTTCCGTTCGGCATATTGGGAATGGGAGTGCTTATCTGAGGAGCGATACAGCAGGCTCCGCAGCCGGGACGACACTTCATATAGCGATATTATCCTGTTAGTAAAGCGTTATAATAGCGCATCAGAGCAGATAAATGCCCCCATAAAAGGTTTAATTCTATGGCGCTTAAGCCAACCATCTATAAAGTTGAACTTCAGTTAAGCGATACTGATCGCCATTGTTATGAAACCTGTAACCTGACCCTGGCTCAGCACCCCTCCGAAACGCTCCAGCGGATGATGGTGCGGGTGCTTGTATATGGCATAAATTATCATCAGGATCTGGGGTTTACCCGGGGATTGTCCAGCACAGATGAGCCGGAACTCTGGCAGGTTGGTCCTGATGGCGTGGTTGAACACTGGATTGAACTGGGGCAGGCATCGCCCGAGCGGTTGCGTAAAGCTGTCAGCCGGGCACCTAAAATTTCGCTGTATGCCTATGGCCGGGAAGTTGATACCTGGTGGGACAAACAGGGCAAAGCGATTACTGATCTGCCAAAGGTGAAGGCCTGGCGTTTTCATGATAGTGATGTCGCCCGGCTGGAAGATTTTGTCAGCCGTACTATGCAACTATCCCTGACTATCAGCGACGGGGAATTGTTCCTCAGTGATAATACTAACCATCTGAGTTTACGGGTCAGCGCTTTAGACTGAGTCTGAGTTTTAACGCTGATGTGTTCAGTAAAAAGGGTATGAGGATCCGGGCCCGACTGCAAGGGTAAGGTTCTGCTGGAAAGAACCTGGTGTCGGTAAGAGAGAAGGGCCCGGATGAGATTCAGTGTATACTGTTTTAATCCGGGTGCAATTTATCCGGATAAACTGGATTTGAGAATCTGCCCAAACTGAGTAACGAAATCGCCATGCATGCCCTGCTGCATTGCATTTTCACACTGTGTCCTGATCTGAGTGATGTGCAGTTGCTGGCTTAGCGTCCTTTGCTCATGTCCTCAATCATCTGCATCTCCCGCGCTGAAAAACCGGCCTTTAATCTTATTTCGTGATTGAACGGGCCTTTAAGCGGGCCTTTCATATACTTCCAAAGCAGATCAATAAAGGTTTTATCAGGATCCAGCTGCCGCTGCTGGCACTGGTAGTGGTACCAGCGGGTTCCGGAACTGACATGGCCGATCTCTTCATTGGCGATCATTGTGAGTATATCGACCATTTTCTTGTCACCCAGCTGGTTAAACCGCTGGATCGTTTTTGGCACTACATCCAGAGCTCTCGCCTCAAACACCCGGTGTACGATCCCCATTCTTTCCAGCATATCGTCTGCGGTGTCGACTGCCATACCCCAGAGTTCACCATGAGCTTTGAAGCTGCCATAGTCATAACCCATCTCCCTGAGCCGTCCGCGCAGTGCGATAAAGTGGTTAGCCTCCTCTCCTGCACACTGCATCCAGTCGGCGTAAAATTCCTCTGGCATTCCCCGGTAACGGTAGACTGAATCCAGTGCCAGATTGACGGCAGTGAGTTCTATATGGGCGAGAGCATGGATCAGAGCCGCACGACCTTCCTCTTTGCCAAACTTGCGTTTATTGACTTCAGAAGGTGCGACAATCTCCGGCATATCCGGCTGACCCGGGTGGTTCAGCAGCTCCGGCTCGTCACCCTCAAGCCATTCCAGTTCACCCGCATTCCAGCGGCTCACTGTTTGTCGGGTCAGTTCGATCTTCAGATCAGGATCTGCTGTCAGGAAAGCTTGTTTTGTGTGTGCGTATAGGTTTTGCACTTAAATTACCGTCTGGCTGATATAAACGGGTGCAATTGTACCTTCTGCTGGCTTTGCAGTGGAGAAAAAACCGCTTATTCATGATCTGAGCAGTCATGACTACCAGTCACGATAGTACCGGTGATGGCGAAAGCTTCGATTGTCATGGCGTCGATGATGACGGTTGATGATTCTCCGTTGCTGAAAGCCATGCTTTGAATAGTATTGGTGTTTCGGTTCAACAGAGTGGCTTTGGTATCTCCCGGAGTAAACTCTGTTCGGGTAGGATCTGAAGTGCGCGTCTGCACTATATTTTTCAGATCGGTAATGCCCTGACTGTTGATAGCCGGAATGGCCGTAATAGCGATTTGTATAAAGGTAACCACTGAGATGACGGTCACTGATATAGAGCCGCACACTGCCCATGTCGATAGTGATTCCCCCGTGGATACGAATATCGCTATCAGCATAACTGCTCAGGGGCAGGGCGAGCAGCGACAGGGAGAGTAACAGCGCCGGTAATTTATTTAAGCTGCACATAATTTAACCTCTTTTACAGTTAAATTTTAGTGCACTAAATAGCCATCAGAGCTGAAAGCCGGGCTATTTTAGCGGATGATTTTTCAGCATAAATATCAGCCTGATTAAGCTCTTATACAGCTTTCAGGTTTTCGGATATCTGTTTTTTTGACATCTCAGATACTCTGGCGGGTATCTGAGATAGTCATTTACTGGGCAGTACAGTGTTAAATTTCAGGCACAAAACGGGCAGGCCAGCTGCCGCGAAAGGCTGCAAAAATCAGCCGTCTGAGTTTGTACCAGTAGGTTCCGAACAGAACAATAAATATGCCAAATCCAATGAAGATCATTAATGGCAGGTTGCTGCTGTCAAGAATATTGCTGCTGACGACTTTAAATATTGCGTAGAGCGCATATGAAAGACTCGACACCAGCATCGCCCGGCGGTCAACGAAGAGCGCGGTCAGGAGAAATAGTATGAAAAATAGTAACAGTACAATTTCCCGGTTGGTACCTGCATCCAGAACGCCGGCATCACTGAATAACAGGGTGGTCATCATACCATGCACAATCAGTGGGGATGCCAATAGATGAAGCCAGAAGCCGCAATCACTGGCACGCAGTTGCCGTTTACGGTCCCGCGCATCAAAACTCATTGCCACCAGAAAAACGGTTAATCCAAGGGCGCTGAACACTAATTGGTGTCTTAGGATATCAACACCAATGCTGCTGATCACTGCCGCCACAAGGCCTGCGGCGACAGGCAGCAGGCTGAACGGCATTCGGTAGCGCAGGTAAAACAGGAACGAGCAGCCGCTGAGTGTCAGAAACTGCAGGGTTGCTGTTTCAAACTGAGAGATCCCCAGTGCTTTACTCAGGAAATAGAGCGTCGATATCAGGATGGCGATACCCGGCAGTGCCAGTCGACGAATGCGTACCAGCCATTCAGCAGCACCAAGGAACAGTGCTGCGGGCAACAGCCACTGGAGCTGACTCAGATTCAGTGCTGCGACCGAAAAGGTGACAAACAGAACGCCTAAGGTGATAAAAATATCGCCAAAGTTGCGAATGAAGCGAAGTTGCTCTTCGCCGGCTGACTCATCGCTATTTTCTGCTGAACTGAATGTAATCAGTTCCTGAAGTTGTGCATGGGAGATGATACCGCGCTGAGCCGCTCTCTCCAGGGTTTCTCTGTCCACTGTGCCTCCGTACGTAAAATGGCATAGCTTAGCGCTATTTTGTTACCGGGGTAAGGGGAAGGAAGGTAGCAGAGACTTAGCGGCGTCGAATGCCAATTTTACGGCCTATATTCGCTGGCGTTGTCAGCTCAGACTGCAGCTTAGCCATTGCATTAATCTGTTCGGCCACTTCGGGCGGAAACTCACAACTACTGCGGCTGTTAAGGTCAACACACATCGCCATCTGTTCCAGAGTGGAGGCAAGGTATTCAATGCCCTGTTCAGTATAGGCATACATTTCGAAGTAGAGGTGCAGGCGTTTGTTGTCGTGGTCGATCAGTTGGCAGCGAATCTCAACAGGCTGATCCAGAACGACTTCGTTGTTATAGGTAATGTGGTTTTCAAGCACCATCCAGGATATCCCGGTTTTTTCAGTTACCGCTTCACTCAGCCCCAGCTGACTCACAAGCTCGACGCCCGCAAGATCGAAAATCAGAACATAATAGGCAACATTCATATGATTGTTGTAATCAAGCCACTCCGGTTTGATTCGGGTGCGCAAGATAATCGGGGCTCTTGTATTCATGGGGCAGGTTCCTATTCGCTTTGTTCAGTTTGCGTGGCTTTGTCTGCAGCCTCTCTGATCGCTTTCTGTTCAGCGTTCCAGATGTTCAGCTCTTCATAATAGGTATCCCAGACGCAGGGGGAACACTCGCTTTCACAGCATTCATAGTCGGCGGGCGGTGTGGGCTTTTCCCGGGTCATAACGGTGACCTGTTGTGTGGGGTTGTCTTGGCTCATAATGATTTATGGTTTTCTGGTTGCTTTTGGTTAATCCTGACTATTTTACTATGTTTATCGTGTTACGCCCATCCAACAGAGGTTGTAAGTCACTTTTAGACTATATGTCAGCGGTGCTTTCTGCGACAATAAGCGCCCCCGAAATAAGTTGTCTCGCTGATATCCCCATGAAAAAAACCGCTCCTGATCTGTTTTCTTACCCCCGTTACTGGGCTGAATGCTTTGGTGTCGCTCCCTTTTTGCCGACCACCCGCAAGGAGATGGACCAGCTTGGCTGGGACAGCTGCGATATCATCATTGTGACCGGCGATGCCTATGTCGATCACCCCAGCTTTGGCATGGCGGTAATGGGTCGCTTGCTTGAAGCTCAGGGGTTCCGTGTAGGCATTATTGCTCAGCCGGACTGGCGTAGCGCAGATGACTTTATGGCGCTGGGTAAGCCTAATCTCTATTTTGGTGTTACCGCCGGGAATATGGATTCGATGATCAACCGCTATACGGCGGATCTGCGTTTGCGTCATGATGATGCTTATACGGCAGGCGGAAAGGGCGGAAAACGGCCGGACCGGGCCGTAATTGTCTATAGTCAGCGTTGTAAAGAGGCCTGGAGTGATGTGCCGGTTGTTTTGGGTGGAATTGAGGCCAGTCTGCGCCGTATCGCTCAATATGATTACTGGAGCAATAAGGTACGTCGTTCGGTGCTGATGGACGCCACCGCGGATATCCTGTTATACGGTAATGCAGAGCGGGCAATTGTTGAGTTAAGTCATGGGCTTGCTGCCGGTAAGAGTGTTGATGATCTCTGGGATCTGCGGGGGACAGTGCATATTCGCCAGCGACCACCGGCAGGGTTTGTTGAACTGGATTCAACCCGTATAGACTGGCCTGGCAATATCGATAAACTGCCAAACCCTTATGACTTTGGTGACGACCAGAATGGCGTGGATAAACTGATTGATCCTACGACTAAGCGCTGCGGTGCTGATCGTTCGGCAACAGTTATCAATGAGCAAGCCGCTGATGATGTTGCACCGATTCGCATTATTCCAATGCCGCTCAAACGTAAAGAAAAGCTGAACCCTGAAACAACGTATATCCGACTGCCATCATTTGATAAGGTAGCGAAAGATTCTGCCCTGTACGCTCACGCGTCACGGGTATTGCATCAGGAATCAAACCCTCATAATGCCCGTGCACTGATACAGAAACACGGCAATCGCGAGATCTGGGTTAATCCGCCTCCGATTCCCCTGGAAACAGAGGAGATGGATGGTGTATTCGGGTTGCCCTATCAGCGGATTCCACACCCGGCCTATGGAAAAGAGAAGATCCCTGCATACGATATGATCCGCTTTTCGATCAATATCATGCGTGGTTGTTTTGGCGGTTGTACCTTCTGTTCTATCACCGAGCATGAGGGGCGGATTATTCAGAGCCGCTCCCATGAGTCAATTCTGCAGGAGATGGCTGAAATCAGGGATAAAGTGCCCGGCTTTACCGGTTCTATATCCGATCTGGGTGGTCCCACCTCGAATATGTATTTCCTCAACTGTAACGATGATGAGATACAGTCCAACTGCAGAAAGCTTTCCTGTGTCTATCCGACTATCTGTAAGAATCTGGATACCGATCATAGCCGCACGACAGAGTTGTATCGTAAAGCCCGGAAAATGGAAGGGATCCACAATATCGCCATCGCTTCCGGTCTGCGCTATGACCTGGCAGTAAAAGATCCTGAGTATGTGCGTGAGCTGGTGACCTATCATGTCGGCGGTTATCTGAAAATCGCTCCGGAGCATAGTGAACAGAATACTCTGAGTAAGATGATGAAGCCGGGTATGGATACCTACTATGACTTTAAAAAGATGTTTGACCGGTTCTCTCAGGAAGCGGGTAAAAAGCAATATCTGATCCCTTATTTTATAGCGGCTCATCCGGGGTGCGAAGATGAGGATATGCTGAATCTGTCACTGTGGCTGAAACAGAATGACGTTAAGGTCGATCAGGTACAGAATTTTTATCCATCGCCAATGTCGCTAGCGACAGCGATGTATCACTCAGAGAAAAACCCGCTTAAGCAGATTACCTATAAGAGTGAAACGCTGTATATCCCACGGGATAAGGATCAGCGCAAAGCTCATAAGACTCTGCTGCGCTATCATGATCCTGAAAACTGGCCGGCGTTGCGTATCAAACTGAAAGAGATGGGGCGTGAGGATCTGATCGGCACCCGTCCTGGGCAGCTTGTCACCCCGGAAGAGGAGTTTAAACGACGGGAGAATAGCAGGGGGGCGGTTAAGCCGGTTGAGCGCTCACGGGCAGCTGTCAGGCCCGTAGTGAAGGGAAAAAAAAGCGCCGCTTCACGCCCTGCCAAAAAACGTAAAGGTGCAGGGGGAAGCAGCGTTAAAAAACAGCAGCGCTGATCGCTACTGCCGGGGCGGGTGAACCTTAAATTCAGAACAATTCGTAAGATTCGGTGATGCGACGTTTCAGCGAACGTTCTTCCATATAATCTTCAATCATCTGACGTTTGCGGCTTTTACGCCCGCCCTTTTTTTGCCGTTCAGGCTCGGGAGTTTTGAAAAAGTCGTTGTCCATCTCATCAAGGGCTTCAGTTGACAGGTCGTCCAGACGAATTTTGCTGCTCATAGATACTTACCAGGTTTGTGTTTTTTTGATGGGTAAATAAAACCCTTTGTGGATGACGATAGGGTGACGTATCTATTAAGCTTTCATAACAGAAATGTTGCGGCGGGACTGATGCAAGATTAAATCGGGATTGGAGCGAGAGTTGTGGTGGTTATCATGGTTGAGCGTAATGTCGTAAGCGTACTGATAACATCGGCTTCAGATATTAGTATGGGCTGGCATATCATTAAAGTATTGAGACACTAAAAAGGGCAGCGGATGCTGCCCTTAATCGTCGTAAAACTCGCGAAGCTCCCGTTCCAGCCGGCGTTGTTCCATTAGTAGTTCTATCCGTTTTCTTTTCTCCGCATCACAGCAATACTTTTTTTCTTTTGCATCAATCTCAATATCATCATCTTCCCAGTCATCTGCTAGATCGAGAAGTTCAGTGTCTTTCTTTTCTTTCTCTGTCATGGCTCCGCTCTTCACATGCAAATTGGCATCAGATATCTCTTATCAAAATTAACCAATAATGATGAATTACATGATCAAACCCGCTTGCCCTGCTGGTTCGCGTCTATCCAGATTATGGGACAAGATACGCAGGCGTAAAATGAATTTTTGTATTCTGAATTAGCTTTTACATGAATTTTTTTAAAGAATAAAAAATGGCTAAAAGTGAAAGAAATGCTAGCGGCCGGATTACTGTGATCAGAGCAGCAGATGATTTAACGAGGTGTGAGAAAAAAGGAGGCAGATGTTGTTTACGCGGGCATAAAAAACGCCCCGTAAGGGGCGTTTGCCAGACCGTTTTTATTGCTCAGAGGGATTACCGTTTTTGCAACGCTGCAATTCGGTCATCCAGTGGCGGATGCGTTGCCAGTAAGGCCATCAGGCCGCCTTTCATATGGCTGCTGATACCAAATGCGGTAAGTGTTTCCGGCATTTGGTCAGGCACGTTGTATTCGGCTTTAAGGCGCTGCAGGGCTCCGATCATTGCCTGGGGGCTTGCCAGGCGTGCGCCCATCTCATCTGCCCGGAACTCTCTTCTGCGGCTAAACCAGGCGACGATAGTTGAGGCCAGAATGCCCAGCACGATTTCAGCCACAATCGTGGTGATGAAATAGCCAATACCGTGACCCTGTTCATTTTTCAAAATTACCCGGTCAACGAAGTGACCGATAATGCGTGCAAAGAACATCACGAAGGTGTTTACGACACCCTGAATCAGTGTCAGGGTAACCATGTCTCCATTGGCAACATGGCCTATTTCATGCGCCAGAACGGCCCGGATCTCTTCCCGGCGAAAACGTTGTAACAGACCCAGACTGACTGCAACAAGGGCATCGTTTTTATTCCAGCCAGTAGCAAAAGCGTTGGCCTGCTGGGCCGGAAATACGCCGACTTCAGGCATACCGATACCCGCCTGGTCGGCCAGTTCTCTAACCGTATCCAGAAGCCACTGTTCATCAGCGGTACGGGCCTGGGTTATGATTTCGGTTCCAGTACCCTTTTTAGCCATGAACTTTGACAGAAGCAGCGATACAAAGGAGCCGGCAAAACCAAAAACTGCACAGAAGGCCAGCAGATTGCCGAGATCCAGGTTTACTCCGTTAGCCTGTAGTATGGATCCCACACCAAACAAGCTGAGTGTTACACTGGCAAGTGCAATGACTGCAATGTTGGTTAACAGGAAAAGACCGATTCGCATCATGATTGAGTTAGCTCTTTGTAATGAAGTTGATGTAATAGATATAGGCAACTGCAATTAGTTTCAACCACTGTGGCGATCATGAGGATAAAAAAACTGGCTCCGTACCCGGTGCGTCTCTATAATCGCGGCTTTTTTACGTGAAGAAGTACCTGAGCGGGTCTGATATGCAGGTTATTTTTGATTCTATCTCCACACAGCTTGGCTTATCCTCGGGAGAGGTCAGGCGACTGTTTCATGGCCGGGGGCGATGTTATCCAGGGTATGAGCAGCTGATTATCGATCTGTTGCCTCCAGTCGTTATTATCCGTCTGTTCAGCGAACACCCGGCCGAATTGATTGACGCGCTGAATCAGTATTTTTTGCAGCTGGACAGTCCGTTTAAACCCGATGCGCTGGTAGTGCAACACCGTTATCGACGGGAAAACAGCATTGAAGTGCTCTGGAATAATGGTTGTGACGATCTTAATCAGTCTTTGACTGTGACGGAGCTGGGGCTGAAATATAGTGTGCAGCCTTTAAAAAATCAGAACAGTGGTTTGTTTCTGGATATGCGTGAAGGGCGGCGCTGGGTTAAGCAGAACAGTCGGGCTAAAAGGGTGCTGAATCTGTTTTCGTATACCTGTGGCTTCTCTGTTGCTGCCATGGCGGGTGGTGCCGACGGGGTGGTAAATCTGGATATGAGTCGCGGCGCGCTCTCTACCGGGCGGCAAAATCACAGGCTTAATCAGCAGTCGGTGGATCGGATAAAATTTTTAGGTCATGACCTGTTCCGTTCATGGGGTAAGCTGAAGCGTGAAGGCCCCTACGATTTGGTGATCATTGATCCGCCGAGTTTTCAGCGGGGCAGTTTCGTTGCCACCGATGATTACCGTAAAGTACTTAAACGTCTGCCTGACCTGACGGCAGACGGGGGTGAGGTTCTGCTGTGCCTTAACTACCCTCAACTGGGGAGTGATTTCCTTATGCAACTGGTTGAGGATTGCTGCCCTGAGTTCGTATTTTGTGAGCGTATTGCGAACCCGGATGATTTTCCGGATCAGGATCCGGAGCAGGCGCTGAAGGTTCTGTTGTTTAAAAAGGCCGGTTAACCGGCCTGAAAGGAAAGTGTGTTGTTAAACAGGAATGCTATGAATTTGATCTGCCTGGACCTGGAGGCGAGCGGGCTGGGTCCGCACTCTTATCCTATTGAAGTTGCCTGGAAAAGCACTGATGATGAGAGTGATAACTTTTTGATAAACCCGGACTCGGTGCCTGGCTGGACTTTCTGGGATGAGTTTGCGGAGGAACTTCATAGTCTGTGCCGCACTGAGTTGCGTCAGAAGGGGGTGAGTGCCGAATCTGCCTGCAGCAGGCTGAATGAAGCGTTGCAGGGGTACGAGGTTATTAGTGATGCGTGGGAGTTTGATTCTTTCTGGCTGAAGCGTTTGTTTACTGCTGCGGGTCAGAAGATGGCATTCCGCCTGGTCGGGTTGCGAGAGTTGCTAAGCCCTGAAGAGATGATTCAGTACCAGTTTATCAGTAAAGCGCAGTTGCGCCGGCACCGGGCGATGAGTGATGTTGATCATATATTGGAAGCTGTTCACAGTGTCCGGTTTCAGAATTGAGCTCTGGCTTTGTTAATCAGGTTCATCGAAAAAGGCAGCTTTATCAGCTGCCTTTTTTATGTCAGAAAAGGGGGGCTTTCAGATGGCGGGTTTACAGAAGCCCATCAAGGCGTGATTGCAGTTGCATTGCTTCTTCGGAGGTGGATGCGATATTAACCGGCAGTCCTGCAAGTTCCGCTTCAGCAACAGGAAACATGGCAATAGTATCCTTGATGGGACGGTTTGTTTTGATACAGGTATTGATATAGCAGGCGATATTTACAATTGCGCTCAGGGAGGCAGGCCTCTCTGCATCGAAAGGTTGTATTTGGTAACGCACGGCTTCGCCGATGCTGGCCGGGAGCTGCCAGTATCGTAATAATGCCTGACCTGCTTCTGCTGTGGTGAATCCGAGTCTCACTCTCTCCGCCTCCGATCGGTCATAGCCTGTTTCATCGACCAGGTTCTTAATCGCTTCAGCAAGTTTTGGCTTGGTCAGGTGAAGCAGGAGTTGGCCAATGTTGTGAATCAGACCGACAGTGAAAGCCGTATCGGGATCGACATTGTTGCTTTTTTCGGCATACCATTTCGCGAGTTCTGCAACCTGGAATGACTCTGCCCAGAACTGCTTAAGATCAAGCCCCTCAACCTCTTTGACTGAACCTGTAAACCCTGAGGCAATCACCATTGTTTTTAGTTGTGCCATGCCCAGCATAATGATGGCTTCATTGATTGAAGAGATTTTCCGACTGAGGCCGAAGTGGGCAGAATTGACCAGTCGCAGGATTTTCAGGGAGAGGGTCTGGTCGTGAATTACTTTAGCCGCGATAATGCTGTAATCGGCTTTGGGGTTATTGAGTTGCTGAATCAGTTCTCGTACAACATCAGGAACATTTGGCAGCTTATGGGTTTGTTGTAATAGTTCGCTGACTTCCATGGTTTTTCCTCATAAGTTCAGGCTGACGAACGCTCCCTGATGTGGGTATCGCGTATGCGCTGTTCTTTTCAGAATCAGATGAAAGCTTCAGTTTTGCAATAATAATGAATCTCAGTATGGGAGGTTGCCGGTCCGGTAGCACTCATTTTCTACCGGATCGGCAGGAGTGGATCAGAGGTTAAGTACGTGTTTTTCGATATGGGTACGCAGCTCTTCGTATTGCCCCATCTCTTCTGGCTTAAAGTAGAACTTGTAAAAGTTGCGTTCAACAATGCTGCCTTTTGAATCACCAATCTTTTCTTTAGTGCTGGAGTAGCTGTAAGCCATCTGCAGATGGATAACGCGGGTGTGCGGCGGCACGGTTATCTGATGATTTTCAAGGTCGAAACGGACTTTGGTCTCTTTGATGGTGTAGAAAGAGATCTCAGCTGCATGGCCCAGATTGATCAGAAAGTTACTGGTGACTGGCATGATATGGTTTTTTTCCATGCCGTTGTGTTCCATGTAAATGCCACAATTTTTCTTGATCTTAATAAACATACGGATTCCGCGAGTGTGAGTTGATTGTTAAGGGCGGTGCGAAAAATTCAGTGTGTCTCTGTCCGACGGTAACCGCACAGAATTAATTCTACTTAATATTTCCCCTGGCACTGGAAAGCTGCAACGCCGCCAGATTATATGTCTGTTTTATAACAGAAATATGACTAAGTATAGAGCCTGTTTCAGAAATAAAAAAAGCGATCATCTGATCGCTTTTCAAAAGTGCTATTCCTGTGAATAATTTTTCAGGAATGCTGCAATGCGATCAATGGCTTCACAGAGCTCATCTTCCCTTGGCAGGAATACCAGTCTGAAGTGCTGAGTGTCAGGCACGTTGAAGCCGCTACCCTGAACTATCAGTACTTTTTGTTGCTGCAGCAAGTCCAGAGCCATCTTCTCATCGTTTTTGATTGGATAGACTTCCGGGTCCAGTCTGGCGAACAGATAGAGTGCCCCCTGAGGTTTAACGCAGGATACCCCTGGTATCTCATTTAGCTTCCGCCAGGCCAGGTCGCACTGGTCATGAAGGCGTCCGCCGGGAATTGTCAGCTCATTAATGCTCTGGTATCCCCCCAGCGCTGTCTGAATCGCATGTTGTGCCGGTACGTTGGCGCACAGGCGCATACTGGCGAGCATTTCCAGGCCTTCAATATAATCACGGGCATGATGTTTGGGGCCGGACAGAACCATCCATCCAGAACGGAAACCCGCGGCCCTGTATGCTTTTGACAGACCGTTAAACGTGATACACAGGATATCATCACTCAGCGAGGCGAGAGGAATATGCCGGGCGCCGTTGTAGGTGATTTTATCGTAGATTTCATCAGCAAAAACGATCAGACCAAACTCTTCAGCCAGGTCAACAATCTGACGCAGAACCGCTTCCGGGTAGACCGCTCCTGTTGGGTTGTTCGGATTGATAACGACGATTCCCTTGGTGCGCTCGGTAATCTTGCTGCGGATATCATCTATGTCAGGTGCCCAGCCTTTTTGTTCGTCACACAGGTAATGAACAGGGTTGCCGCCTGCGAGGCTTGCTGCTGCAGTCCAGAGAGGATAGTCCGGTGCGGGTATCAAAAGCTCATCATTATCATTCAGCAGTCCCTGAGTCGCCATGACGATCAGCTCGCTGACGCCGTTACCCAGATAAATATCCTCAATCGCTACGTTGCGGATGCCATTCTTCTGGCACTCCTGCATCACCGCTTTGCGGGCGGAAAACAGCCCTTTAGAGTCGCAATAGCCCTGCGCTGATGGCAGGTTGTATATAACGTCCTGAACAATCTCTTCCGGCGCATCAAAACCAAAAGGGGCGGGATTGCCAATGTTCAGTTTTATAATGCGTTGCCCCTCTTCCTCAAGACGTTTGGCTTCCTGAAGGACGGGACCGCGGATGTCATAGCAGACGTTGATCAGTTTGTTTGATTTTCTGATAACGGACATGGATTAATCCTGTAGTGGTGTCCTGTAATATTTTATTATCGGTAAGCGATATAAAATTACGTATGATAACGGCTTACCGAAGGCTCGGAATAATACGCTGTTTAACAGATGTTGCACAGTAACAGATCGATCTTTTCGTTTTGGCTATCTGTATTGGAGTTTCTTATGGCAGGTGATGATTTTAAAGTAAAAAAAACTGAATCAGAGTGGCGGGAGCAACTGACGCCAGAACAATATTATGTCTGTCGGCAGAAAGGCACAGAGCGGCCTGGAACCGGTCAGTATGATCAGTTTTTCAGGGATGGCAAGTATCATTGTGTTGCGTGTGGAGAGGAGTTGTTCAGCAGTGATAACAAGTTTGATGCGGGATGTGGCTGGCCCAGTTTTGATGCTCCGGCCGTGGTTGAAAATATAACAGAAAGCCGGGATCTATCCCATGGAATGGTCCGCACCGAAGTTATGTGCAGTAACTGTGGTGCGCATCTGGGGCATCTCTTTCCGGACGGGCCAACCGAGACTGGCATGCGTTACTGTATCAATTCGGTCTCTATCGACTTTAACTCAGAGGAGAGCTGAGACGTGAAGTCGTTTAAATGGATCTACGAGCATGTGGTTGCCCATAAAGCGGGGCAGGATGTTGAAGCCTTGCTGCCGCAGGTGAGGTCAGCTGAAGCACTTAAGAGCGTGGGGGATGACAGGTTGCTGTCTCAGCTTTGTCTGAGGGTATTTCGCGCTGGCATCAAACACTCTGTGGTCGATGCGAAGTGGCCTGCGTTTGAGCAGGCTTTCTATGGTTTTGATCCCGATAAGATTATCCTGATGAGCGATGATCAGCTGGAAAACCTGATGCAGAATGATCAGATTATCCGTCACTGGGGTAAAATCAAATCGGTTCGGGCAAATGCGATGATGGTGACCGAGCTGGCGGCACAGCATGGCAGTTTTGCCAATTTTATTGCGGACTGGCCTGAGACTGATATTACCGGGCTCTGGGCTTTGTTGAAAAAGCAGGGGCAGCAGTTGGGCGGTAAGTCGGGTGCTTACTTTTTACGCCAGATTGGTAAAGATACATTTATCCTCACTGATGATGTGGTCGCGGCGCTTAAGGCACAGGATATTATTGATAAAGTGCCCACCTCGCAGCGGGATCTGCGAAAGGTGCAGGACTGTTTTAATCAGTGGCAGCAGGAATCGGGCCGGCCGATGGCACACATCAGCCGGCTGTTATCCTACACGGTGGGCTGGTGATTCTGTCAGTTATCGGGCCAGAAAATTGATCAGCTTAGTGTCATTAAACGCCCGGCTGATTGTCATTAGCAGGACCTCATTGACCATCTTCTGGTTATCTTCCAGAGAAGGGGTGGCCACATACTGATACTCTTTCTCGGTACTGTAGTTGCCGCTGATGAACTCGCTGTTTTTCTCTGCAGTCACTTTAATGGTGGCATTCAGTCTGACTGATTGCAGTGCGCTCTGTGTGGCGCTGTACTCCAGGTTCGATAATTCCACTGTCAGTCTGGTATCTGCTGATTGTGTCGGAATCGCTCCCAGCTTTACCACGGCGGCTCTGGCACCCTGTGCCAGTGCTTCGGACGCAGGGAGTGGGAGATTGATCTCTGCCCGGTCGCTGAAGCGACTGATACGATAGCCGATCAGATCTGAGCTGCGCATATCCTTGCTGTGTATTTCAATCTGAAGGTCTGCTGGCAGAGCCGATGAGGTGGTAACTGTCGGGTTGAGGGGGTCGACTGATATCTGATGTGGCTTAAACGTACTGCATCCTGACAGCAGGAAAATGCTGGTGAATACCGAAATTATTGCTTTGCGCATATTTATTGCTCCATGTCGGGGATCAGTTTGGGGGTTAGTTTTCCCAGAAAGGCTTCCAGTGAATCAGCTAGCTTCATGATTGGTTTCTTGCCTGGCTGTTCCAGCCACACCTCTCCGGTCTGGTTGTCGATTGATAAAAATTTTTCGCCATCGGGTTCGGTGCAGGCAAAAAACAGGGTAGCAGGTTGTTTCAGCTTCTGCTTAGTCAGCAAATGGCCTACCAGGTTCCCACGCAGGCGTTCACAGTCTTTCTCGCTCCAGAGAAAAAGCAGGCTCAGGTCGCCCCAGTCAGAGGTTGCCGGAAGCGGATCAGACCAGTAACGGCTATACCAGGTACGGAGATCCTGATGGATGCTATATCCTAATGCCGCTTCCAGTCGGTCAAGCATGTCATGGCATGGGTTGTTGTTCTGTGACTGCAGTACAGGCTTCCAGCGTATTTTATGGTCAGATTCCGGGGGCTGCTGGAGGCATTCAGAGGGCCACTCAGGATCATGTATTGTTAAGGGTAGCTGGCCTGTCTGACTGAGTTGCAGATGAAGCGCCGCTTCAATAAATAAATCAATTTTTTCAATCAGGGATGAGTGCATCTTGGTCTGGTTCGCTACAGCAGTGGTTGGTCTGTTAAGCCATAAGGCAATGGAGTAGTTGAGTTTACCAGAGTAAATGGGGGTTGGTGTAAAACATCAGCGCATCTGGCTCCCGGCCCACAGAGGCGGGGATGGATAGAGGATGAAAATATTTTAAGATAAACGTTTGACATGCCAAACAAAATCCTTACAATTCGGCTCTCGATTTGGGGCGTGTAGCTCAGTTGGGAGAGCGTCGCCCTTACAAGGCGAATGTCGGGAGTT
>JAAEYW010000028.1 GCA_018223185.1 Oceanospirillales bacterium
CAGCGTATTCAGGGTTGATCGCATTCCAGGCAGAGCCGTAGGTCTCTTTCAGTGCGGCAACTGTTTCGATATCTTTAGTCAGAGTAGACATGGTGAATCCTTCTGTTGGTAGCTCTCTATCCAGAGATTATGAGTTCTGGATTAGTCAGCGGTTTACTTCTTGCGTCAGCAAATTGTCGAAGTGGCAGACGCCTCACGGAAAACTCATAATGCGGACTTTGAGTGGGGCGGTCAAAGTTTTTTTGTGCATAGCAGCAAAGCTGTAGTTGTACTACATAAGCTGTGTCTGATTGTCTGTAGTTTAACTACACGAAAGCCGCATTGCTGCTGTGCAGCATAAGTAGAAGGCATCGGGGTTTAAGTCGTCATAGCCTAAAGTCTAGCTACTTTTGTACAGGGGTTGAATTGGCTCTTTTACAAAAACTTATAGTTATATGTGATTTTGTTTTTAATAACAAAATAATATATGAATACTTTGACTACAAAAGACAAAAAAATCAGAAACCCTGTGTGTATTCTAAGAAAAGCGATAAATATCAGTTAGCTAAAATAAAAAAAGGCCGGAATACCCGGCCTTTTTTTGATTTTATGAGCTGTCATCTGTGCTTTTAAAAGTACTCTGCCGACACAGAGTCGAACAGGTACCGTCATTATTCTGTATAGAGTGAGCCCTGATTATACAGATCGGCAAGTAACTGCAGCTGCTGATCGTTCCATTCCCCCTCATTGATAACGATGAGAGGTGACTGACACAGACTGGTTGCTAAGGTGCAGCTGCTGCCTGAAACCTTAAAGCAGTTGCCATCAGCATAAAGCTGAATCTCTCCATCCTGACCTGCACTGTATGAGAAGCGGCTGCCTTCGTTGCGTATAAAGCACAGATCGCCCTCTTTGAGCGCTTCACGAATTTCCTCTACGCTGGCGGGTTGTTCCGGGCGCTGATCGAGTTCCGGGTATTTTGGATCGGTGACAAATTTTCCCAGCCACTCTCCCAGTCGGGCATCATCCTGAAGATAGGCGGTAAATATATCCCGTACCTTTTGCAGAGCTTCGGGGCGAATCTCTCCCGGATTGTCCTGCAGGGTCAGATCGGCATCCGTGTAACGGGATTCAGAGGTAAGTTTTTCACCGATAAAATCGGTAAAGCTGCGCATGATCTCAGCGTGTGAGGGGGCTCTGAAACCTACAGAGTAGGTCATGCAGTCATCGGACTCGCCGATGCCGTTGTGGCCTACCTGAGGTGGAATGTAGAGCATATCGCCGGGTTCCAGCACCCAGTTATGCTCCGGCTCCCACTCAGTCATAATCATGACTGGTGTATCCGGGCGACGGGGAGAGTTCTGATCAAAAAAACCGCCGACTTCCCAGCGACGTTTGCCCTGGGTCTGAATCAGAAATACATCATAATTATCGTAATGAGGACCAACGCCACCGCCCTGACTGGCGAAGCTGACCATCAGGTCGTCGTAACGCCAGTTAGGTATAAAACGAAACTGTTCGATAATCTCACTGGCTTCAGGAACCCAGTGATCAACCGCCTGTACCAGCAGTGTCCAGTGGCTCTCAGGAAGGTTTTCAAAGGTATCGTCATCAAAAGGCCCGTGCTGTATCTGCCAGTCGGTACCATCCGGACTCTGAATAACCAGTCTTGATTCCACATCCTCCTCAAGCGACAGGCCTGCCAGTTCATCAGCACCGACAGGGGCTTCGAAATCCGGGAAAGCGTTGCGGACCAGTAGCGGCTTCTTCTGCCAGTAATCACGCAGAAACTCTTCGATTGAGATGTCGCCGAAAGGTGAATCACTCATTGATCAGATCCTTTATCCTGAGATTGTATAGGCGTTGGCTTAGTTTCAGCCGCGTCTAACTTAGTGGTCGTTTCATCTATTGATGTAAGAATGCCCCGCAGCATGTTCAATTCGGTACGTTCGGGCCGTGAACGGTTGAAGTAGCGTCGCAGCTTGTCCATAACCTTGCCCTCATGCTGAGGGATGATGAAGCGGGTTTTACGCAGGGCATTTTCCAGATGTTCGTAAAATCGTTCCATATCCCGGGTCAGGGGGTAGGGTTCATCTCTTTTAACGTAGTCTTGCTTGCTGTGGGCCTGCCAGATCTCGTAACACACCAGCTGAATAGCGGCAGACACGTTAAGCACCGGATATTCAGGATTTGCTGGGATGTAGACGTGATAATTACATTTCTGAAGCTCTGAATTGTGCAGCCCCATGGTTTCACGGCCGAATATAATGGCGACTTTGCCATGCTCAGCTTCACCGACTATTTTGCGGGCACAGTCGTGGGCATCAAAAATCGGCAGATCAAAAGTGCGGTTACGCGCACTGGTTCCGATCACCAGCTGGCAGTCTGCAATTGCTTCATCCAGCGTGTTGACCACGACGGCACTCTCGAGAAGGTCTTTGGCGCCGGCGGCGCGGGCGTCGGCTTCGTCATCGGGGAAAACTCGTGGCTCTACCAGATAAAGCTGGCTGAGCCCCATGTTTTTCATTGCCCGTGCGGCAGCACCGATATTGCCGGGATGGAAAGTATTGATCAGTACGATACGGATATTGTCGAGCATAGTGTCATCGTTATTCAGGTCAGGCGGCTATCATAGTCAGTTACGGCCTGAGTGTTATTGTTTCAGATCAGGTTTGCGGAGCGTTGATTATTTGCTGGAAATTGCAAATACCGCGTTCCATTTGGCCAGAAATGAGAGTTTTTTCTGAGTGTCAGGCGGTCTGTAGTGGCTGGTTCAGAGTGTTCAGAATGGACGTAAGTTTAATGATTTTTTAACCGACAATCCAGAATGATTCGTTATTGATAACGTGGGCAGGTGTAATGTGGAATGAATAGATCCGGCTGGGTCGTTAAAGCGATTGGTGACCGAAAAGATCAATACATTGACTGTATAGGCAAATCTGAGCGCCTCTCCGTCCGCTTTAAACGTGATAACCTGAGATAGTCAAAAAAGCACAGGCTTTGACTACATACTGATGATTAGAGGTTGTTATAGTGAATGCAATCGTTACCGCTGACTACTCTGTTCCGGAGTCCGGCCAGCTGCAGGAGGTGGCTCCCGGTGTCTTGTGGCTGAGGATGCCGCTGCCGTTCGAGCTGGACCATATCAATCTCTATCTTCTCGATGACCTTGATGGCTGGGTTGTGGTGGACTGCGGCCTTGGAAACTCTGACACGTGCGCCGTATGGGAAAATGTTATTGCGCGTTTTCTGCAGGGCAAGCCCATTAAAAAAGTGATTCTGACTCATGCTCATGTCGATCATATCGGCGCAGCGGGCTGGTTATGTCACTATACCGGAGCACCGCTGTGGATTACTGCCGGTGAGCAGGCGACAGCAGTAGAATATGCTCAGCTGAGCGGGGTCAACGCTGACACATTTTCGCTTCAGGCTAATAGTTTTCTGCATCGGCTGGGAATGGATGAGCAACAAGCCGCCGGAATTATGGGGATTTTTACCGGTATTTCATCGCTGGTTCACCCACTGCCGGGCATCATCGTTGAATTGAAAGAGGGGATGAATGTTGAGATCGGCAATGTTCAGTGGCAGGTAATCGTCTCGGAAGGCCATTCAGAGGCACATGCATGTTTGTATTCTGAAACGCTGGGTGTGCTGATTTCAGGTGATCAGGTGTTACCCCGTATCAGCTCCAATGTCAGTGTCAGAGCGGCAAAGCCCGACGCTAATCCGATGTTAACCTGGATTCAATCATTAGAGGGATTGAAAACACTGCCGGCAGATACTCTGGTTCTTCCGGCGCATGAGCGTCCTTTTTATGGGCTTCATGCGCGGCTGGCCGAGCTGATTGAGGAGCATATGGAAACGCTCATCAGAGTTGAGGCGCTGTGTTCAGAACCTCTGACGGTGATGCAGCTGGTTGGATTGATCTATCAGCGTAAGTTAACCCTGTTTGATCAGCTGTTAGCAGGAGGGGAGTGTCTGGCTAATCTGCACTACCTGCTGGCACAGAAGCGTCTTCAGTGTTGTTACGATGTAAATGATGTGCTGGTATTTTCTCAGCCGGATTAGTCCTGGCTAATTCTGGTAGTGCGCACCCTCGAGAAAAGTATTTACCGCTCTATTTGACGGCTGACCCTGCAGGCAAACGTTTGCAGATCCCAGATAAAACGCTCCCGGTGGAAAAGCTGAGGTGAGTGATCTGAGTTTTCATAGATATGCAGTTCAGAGTCACTAATATTGTCCCGGACATACTCTGCTACCGCTTGTGCGTAGAACTGGCTTTCATCACCGTAAATTAACAGCGCAGGGATGTTCATTAATGGTAATACGCCGGTGAAGTCTGCGGCTGTGAGGCTTTCCCAGCACTGTACCAGCGGTTCACTGTCCAGGGTTTGCAGGTGCTCCCGCATCTGCTGAAAGCCGCGCGAGTTGCGATGGTAGTTTTCGTAGGATTTGCGGTTGTAGCCATTGGCAACCAGTTGAAGCAAACCTTCTGCAAAATTGTCACGCAATTTGCTGATAAATTGTTCATTGGCGATTTTATCAAAGTTACCGTAGATACCGTTTTGCCATTGCTTATCGGTGATCAGTCGGGGCGACTGATCGACAATACAGACGCCACACAACTTGCTGCAACCGAAATCCTGAATATATTGCCACAGGGTGAGTGCGCCCATTGAGTGACCGACCAGTAAAACGTTGTCAAGTTGGTGATGTGAAATCAGATGCTGCAGGTCGGTTGCCATATCCCTGATGTGGGTACTGCTGCCCGGGTTTTGCGAGTGTCCTCCATGGCCCCGGGCATCCCAGCAGATCACCTCGTGATGGTCAGCCAGTGCTGATGCGAAGGGTAACCAGTCTTTTGCGCTGGCACTCCAGCCATGCAGGAATATAACCGGACTGCCTTTGCCCAGGCGCAGATAATGGATCTTTGTTCCGTCGGCGGCGGTTATTTGTTCCATAATTTCAGCTACTTGCAGAGTTAAGTTAAAGAAATAAAAAAGCAGAGCCTATGCTCTGCCTTTTTATAATCTGCGATAATCAGATCGCTTTAGCCTGCTCTACAGCGTTGCCGATATAGTTGTGAGGCGTCAGCTGTCTGAGCTCTTCTTTAGCGGCTTCAGGCATCTCCAGGGTATCAACAAATGCCATAATAGTGGCTTTGTTCATCTCCTGACCGCGGGTCAGGGCCTTGAGTTTCTCGTACGGCTCTTCGATGCCGTAACGGCGCATCACTGTCTGGATTGGCTCTGCCAGAACTTCCCAGCTGTTCTCCAGATCGGCATCCAGACGGGCAGGGTTAAGTTCCAGTTTGCTGATCCCTTTCAGGCTAGACTGGTATGCGATCAGACTGTAGCCGAAACCAACGCCCATGTTACGCAGTACAGTGGAATCGGTCAGGTCGCGCTGCCAGCGGGATACCGGTAGTTTGGCTGCCAGGTGTTGCATCACTGCGTTGGCAATACCCAGGTTGCCCTCAGAGTTTTCAAAGTCGATCGGATTTACCTTGTGCGGCATGGTCGATGAGCCCACTTCGCCGGCAATAGTCTTTTGCTTGAAGTAACCCAGAGAGATGTAGCCCCAGATGTCGCGGTCAAAGTCGATGATGATGGTATTAAAACGGCATACCGCATCGAACAGCTCTGCGATGTAATCGTGTGGTTCGATCTGTGTCGTATATGGGTTGAATGTCAGCCCCAGGCCTTCAACGAATTCCTGAGCATTTTTGGCCCAGTCAACATCTGCATAGGCGGAGATGTGAGCATTATAGTTGCCCACTGCACCGTTGATTTTACCCAGCAATTCAACCTTTTTGATCTGATTGATCTGGCGCTGAAGACGGTAAGCAACGTTGGCCATCTCTTTACCAACGGTGGTTGGTGATGCTGTCTGACCGTGGGTGCGGGACAGCATAGGCTGAGCTGCATAGGCCCTGCCCAGTTGAGCGATTTCATCAGTCACCTGCTGCATAACCGGCAGCATAACGTCCTGTCCCTGTTTCAGCATCAGTGCGTGGGACAGGTTGTTGATATCCTCAGAGGTGCAGGCGAAGTGAACAAATTCACTGACAGCAGCCAGTTCGGCGTTGTTCGCGATATATTCTTTGATCAGGTACTCAACCGCTTTAACGTCGTGGTTAGTGGTGCGTTCAATCTCTTTCACCCGGTTGGCTTCAGTTTCGCCAAAGTTATCAACCAGAGCGTTCAGAACAGCATTAGCTTCGTCGCTCAGCGCCGGAACTTCAGTAATTTGTGGGTGTGCGGCTAGTTTCTGCAACCAGCGAACTTCAACGGTTACACGGGCGCGTATCAGACCAAACTCACTGAAAACAGGGCGCAGATCAGCGGTTTTGCTACCGTAACGACCATCAACTGGAGAGATCGCAGAAAGAGAAGAAAGATCCATATCGAGTAAATACCTGACTGGGTTAAATTTTGAGCGCGAATTATAGCTAAAATAGACCCGCAGGGAAAATCTGACGGGTATTTTTTTATCTTCCGGTTAAACCAGTGGAAAGCTGTACTGACAGATTAGTCGCGACCGCTGATTTTTCTCACGGATGGACGCAGTCGGGATTTAAAAAATAGCAGATGCCAGCGCTTACCACCTACCTGGCGCCACAGCATCGCAGAGCGGATTCCTGCTAACAGCAGGGCGCGTATTTTGGCTGCATTTTCTGCATTCTGCAGATGGCGTGGCTCGCCGGTTACCTGAATGCGGAAATTGAAGGTGCTGAGCGTATCCTGATAGAGGCTGGCCAGATTTGCCACAACACTGGGGTGAGTATATGCCGAAGGGTTATCAGTCAGACTGGTACCCGCTTCGGCAAAATAGCTGGCTTGCTGGGCTATCTTGTCGATACGTTCTCCGATGACTTTCAGCAGGTCCGGGCGTTTATTCAATTTTCGCTCGAGATGGATGATGCTCAGCCCGTAGCGAATCACATCCTTGTTCTGGTCTGCCCGGTTTTTATCCAGCAGTTCCTGCAGTCCTCGAAATCCCTGGCTGAGATTAATCGGCAGATCATGCACGCCACCAAAGATCTCTTCAGTCGTCTTGGGATTGGTGACAAAGAGGCTCGCCAGCGAAGTTTCAAAGCTGTTTTGTGACACCATACCCCGGGTTGCAATCTGTTCCACCAGGCTGGCGGCCTGAAACAGCCCGGCCAGGGCGATTGCCTGCTGATCTTCTGCTCTGGACATATCGTTGATCAATCTCTCTATGCGGTTTCGGAAGCTGTTTTGCCGGTCGTTTCTATTACGCCACCACCAAGACAGATATCGTTATGGTATATCACTACTGACTGACCGGGAGTCACTGCACGCTGAGGTTCATCAAACTCGATGCGGTAGCCGTCGCCATCAGCGAGGACTGTGCAGCCCTGATCGGACTGACGGTATCTCACCTTCGCGCGACAGTGCAGAGGCAGGGTGGGTTTATCACCGCTGATCCAGAAGACGTCACTGGCGGTCAGCCAGTTGCTGAACAGCAGGTCGTGCTGTTGGCCCTGTACCGCAATCAGAACATTGCGCTCAAGGTCTTTCCCGGCAACAAACCAGGGTTCTTCCGGATAATCCTTTAAGCCGCCAATCCCCAACCCCTGACGTTGTCCAATGGTGTGATACATCAGTCCCTGGTGCTGACCAATTACATCACCCTCAGGTGTTTGTATCTTACCGGGCTGGGCAGGCAGGTACTGTTTAAGAAAGTCGCTGAAACGGCGTTCACCTATAAAACAGATGCCGGTGCTGTCTTTCTTGTTATGGGTAATAAGATCGTGTTGTTCGGCCAGGCGGCGCACCTCTGGCTTTTCCAGTTCGCCGACCGGAAAAAGTGTCTGAGCCAGCTCTTCGCAGCCGACCTGATGCAGAAAGTAACTCTGATCCTTGTTGTTATCCAGCCCTTTAAGAAGCGCGGCCTTGCCATTGATCTCCCCGCGGCGCACGTAGTGCCCGGTGGCTATCATGTCAGCGCCCAGCATCTTTGCGTATTCGAGAAAAGCCTTAAACTTAATTTCACGGTTGCAGAGAATGTCAGGGTTAGGTGTGCGGCCGGCTTTATACTCTTCGAGAAAATGCTCGAACACATTGTCCCAGTACTCTGCAGCGAAATTAGCCGTATGCAGCTTAATACCCAGCTTGTCACTGACTGCCTGAGCATCTGCCAGATCATCCATCGCGGTACAGTATTCAGTGCCGTCATCCTCGTCCCAGTTTTTCATAAACAGGCCTTCAACCTGATAACCCTGTTGCTGAAGTATCAGGGCTGAAACGGATGAGTCCACGCCGCCGGACATGCCGACGATGACTTTTATGGCTGCAGGGTCGATTGTTGCAGGACTGCTTTTAGCTGCTTCTGACATAGGAAGTTTATCTGACCTTAAAACTGATTCTGTTCTGGTTAATATGCGACCGAAGTCTCGTAATTCAATGCTTACTGGCTATTCGGTTCTACGATAACCGATAGCGGAAAGCGGATGCCCGAAAGGTAATCATCTATACACCGGGTTACCATGGGGCTGCGTAATTTTTCTTTCTGCTTTTCCAGCTCGGCCCGGCTAAGCCAGACGGCACGCTCAATACCGGTATCAAGAGGCAGGTCAGGATCATGGCTTTCAGCCTGTGCAGCAAAGCAGTAGCGATGGTAAGTTACGCCATTGGCGGGGGCCTTGTATACATAGATACCAACCAACCCGGTCGGGGTCACGCTCCAGCCCGTCTCTTCAAGAGTCTCCCTGATAGCTGCTTCAATAAAGGTTTCGTCCGCCTCTACATGGCCTGCGGGCTGGTTGATAACCAGCTGACCCAGCGATACTGACTGCTCTTCGACACAAAGAAATTTATCGTCCTGCTCAATGATGGTTGCCACAGTCACGTGGGGTGTCCAACGCATGCTTCATCCCGTATATTAAGGGCATATAATTTATGTGTAGCCCCATTGAATTGATTGTCTGCAGGTTATGTTTGTCTGCAGCATCCTCTGGCGGCCAATCCTACCATTTTTTGACTACTTTTGGTTGTATTTTGGAGTGCCCTTTGTTCAAAGATATTGTTTCGGTTCAGCAGGATGATTTTTCAATAGCGGAGTTATCTGCACAGGTCAGGGCGGATGATGCCAGCAATGGTGCGATTGTTACCTTTACCGGTATCGTCAGGCAGCTTTCCAGTGGCCCGGGTTTAGAGGCTATGTATCTGGAGCACTATCCCGGCATGACAGAAAAAGCTCTATCCGCGATTATTCATCAGGCCCGCGAGCGCTGGCCTTTGGGTAATGTGGTTGTTGTTCATCGAATCGGTCGTCTTGAGCTGAATGATAATATCGTGTTTGTGGGTGTCGGCAGTGCTCACCGGCAGGCAGCTTTTGAAGCCGCTCAGTTTATTATGGATTACCTGAAGCGTGATGCGCCGTTCTGGAAGAAAGAGATCACGATTGACGGTGAGCACTGGGTTGAGGCTAAGCAAAGCGACCTTGATGCTGCTGATAAATGGCAGGAGCAGGTGGCACGCACCTAACGTGGCCTGCCTCTGCTTTTGTTAGCAGGTCTGGACGGTCGTGATTTAGTGGTTGTTGATGCAGAGGTGCCGGATTTCGCTGCAGCGGATCTGTCCGGGGATTTTCCTCTGCTTTCGATGCGGTTTCCACTGCGTCGGGCTGGATGTGTCTTTCGTGGCGCCGCCGGAATATAAACCTCTTCGATCCGGTGTTCTCCGGGTTTCAGCCCCTCCAGGCTCCAGTTGCCTATGGCGGCGCGTATCAGTCTGAGGGTTGGAAAGCCCACAGCCGCCGTCATGCGCCTAACCTGACGGTTTTTCCCCTCAGTGATTATCAGTTCAATCCAGCTGGTAGGCAGGCTCTTTCGTTCCCGGATAGGGGGGGTGCGGGGCCAGACAGCGGGTTCAGCAATCTTCTTTGCACCAGCGGGCCGGGTTGTTCCATCTTTTAATTCTACCCCCTGACGTAACCGCTTTAAGGCATCCTCATCAATCTCGCCTTCAACCTGCGCCCAGTAGGTTTTCTCCAGCTTAAACTTCGGATCTGCCAGTGTGTGCTGCAACTGGCCGTCGTCAGTAAGGATTAACAGTCCTTCAGAATCGTAATCCAGTCGTCCGGCGGCATACACGTCTTTGGTCTTAATATAATCGGCTAATGTCGCCCGGCCTTCGCTGTCGGTGAACTGGGTCAGTACCTGAAAAGGCTTATTAAACAGAATAATACGGGACATGAGGCTTTCCGATGAATCAACTGGTTTCGACGGGCAGGCAGATTATCAGCGTCTATACTGTTTCTGCAAGCTGATTAGTCTTAAGTTCACAGTCTGCAAGGTGAGAGTCGCAGTATTTGAGGAGGGTAAACGATGGCGTATTCAAAGATCATGGTTCCGCAGGGTAGCAAAATTACAGTCAATAATGATAACTCCCTGAATGTGCCAGACAATCCGATCATTCCCTATATCGAGGGTGATGGTATCGGCATCGATGTCTCTCCGGTGATGCTGGAGGTTGTTGATGCGGCCGTCAGTAAAGCCTATGGCGGGCAGCGTAAGATCGTCTGGATGGAAGTCTATGCCGGAGAAAAAGCCACGGCAATATATGACCAGGACACCTGGCTTCCGGATGAAACTCTGGAAGCCTTCAAAGAGTTTGCCGTTGGTATTAAGGGGCCTCTTACGACGCCGGTAGGCGGGGGGATACGCTCGCTCAATGTGGCCTTACGACAGGAGCTTGATCTGTATGTCTGTCAGCGTCCCGTTCGTTGGTTTAAGGGGGTTCCGAGTCCGGTCACAAACCCTGGTGATGTCGATATGGTCATCTACCGGGAAAACTCAGAGGACATCTATGCCGGTGTTGAGTGGAAGGCGGGAAGCTCTGAAGCTGATAAGGTGATCCGCTTTCTTAAGGAAGAGATGGGTGTTACCAAAATTCGTTTCGATACTATGTGTGGTAT
This sequence comes from Oceanospirillales bacterium, assembly GCA_018223185.1. Taxonomy (GTDB): domain Bacteria; phylum Pseudomonadota; class Gammaproteobacteria; order Pseudomonadales; family Balneatricaceae; genus Amphritea. The sequence goes on from JAAEYW010000028.1 coordinate 10,924, forward strand.
CGGTATTAAACCGGTATCTGAGCAGGGAACTAAGCGACTTGTCAGAAGGGCTCTGCAATATACGATCGATAATGATCGCACTTCTCTGACGCTGGTACATAAGGGCAATATTATGAAATTCACGGAGGGGGCTTTCAAGGACTGGGGGTATGAAGTTGCCAGAGATGAGTTTGGTGCGCAGCTGCTCGATGGCGGTCCCTGGATGAGTATGACTAATCCTAACAATGGTAAGCAGGTTATCGTTAAAGATGTGATTGCCGATGCGATGCTGCAGCAGATATTGCTACGCCCGGCAGAATACGATGTGGTGGCCACCCTCAACCTGAACGGTGATTACATCTCAGATGCGCTGGCGGCTGAGGTGGGGGGGATTGGTATCGCGCCAGGCGCTAATCTGTCGGATAAGGTCGCCATTTTTGAGGCGACTCATGGTACCGCCCCCAAATATGCAGGAAAGAATATGGTTAACCCAGGGTCGATTATCCTTTCTGCCGAAATGATGTTGCGCCACATGGGGTGGCTCGAAGCGGCTGATCTTATCATCAGAGGGATGGATGGTGCGATTACTGCAAAAACAGTGACATATGACTTTGAGCGTTTAATGGAAGGGGCAACGCTGCTCAGCAGCTCTGAGTTTGGCGACGCTGTCATTCAGCATATGTAAAAATAACGGGTTATTGTTTTTTGTGTCACTGGGAGCTCAGGTCGCTATTGTTTTCAGCAGCCCGCGGATTTGAAAGAAAGGCAGTTTTCAGCTGCCTTTTTGGTTGTGCCGGGAGTGGTAACAGTGTCTGTCAGTTTGAAAAAAGGGGGGTGCCGTTAACTAATATCCTCGGGTTCTGATGCCGTTGATAGTCTGATATTTATTGCATGCGTACCCTTCGGTCCCGGTGTTGTTTCAAACTGAACTATCTGTCCCGCTTTGAGGCATTTGTAGCCTTCTGTTAGTATAACTGAGTAATGAGCAAACAGATCTTCTCCAAAGTCCGGTGATACAATAAATCCGAAGCCTTTGGCACTATTAAACCATTTAACTTTCCCTGTGTGCATTGGTGTCCCCCCCAATATCCGAAATTACATCGGCCCGAATTGTCTTTGGGCCTGTTACCACAACAAACTCTCTTGCTACAATGAAGCAATATGAGTGAAATTGTTCCTTGTAAGAAAGCAGGGATATCCGATACTGCACATACTCTTAACTCCTGCTCACTAAACTATAACATCGGGCTGGAGACCCCTGACAATAAGGGGTACCTAAAATGGTGCATAAAAAACTATTAATTTTTTTGAGATATGCTATGCAGCAAGAGCTTTGCGAGATTAAACTTTCAGGTGATGCAGATGATTTTACTGATCACAATAACACCGGAGTGGTGACTGAAGAGGCAAAACCTGAACTAAAAAGGCCATCAATGTATAGGGTGGTCTTGCTGAATGATGACTATACTCCAATGGATTTCGTAGTACAGATTCTGATGGGTTTTTTCGGAATGAATCAGGAAAAGGCTACACAAGTGATGCTGGCGGTCCATACTAAAGGAAAAGGTGTATGCGGTGTATTTACCCGCGATATAGCTGATACTAAAGCAGCGCAGGTTAATCAGTGCGCCAGAGAGAACAAACATCCCCTTTTGTGTGAAGTGGAAAAAGCGTAGCGGAGCGTTAGGTATGTTAAATAAAGAGCTTGAAGATACGCTGAGCGTCGCCTTTAAGAGTGCGCGTTCTAAGCGACATGAATTTATGACAGTAGAGCACCTGCTATTGGCTCTGCTTGATAACTCCGAGGCCCGCGCAGTTTTGGATGCCTGTGCTGTGGATCTCGATAAGATGAGAAGTTTACTAAGTACTTTTATCGAAGATACTACGCCTTTGCTGCCAGAAAATATTCCGGATGTAGAGACTCAGCCAACACTCGGATTTCAACGTGTATTGCAGCGAGCTGTATTTCATGTGCAGTCTTCCGGTAAAGCTGAAGTGAACGGTGCCAACGTGCTGGTGGCGATCTTCAGTGAGCAGGAAAGTCAGGCGGTGTATGTCCTGAATCAGCAGGGTATTGAACGTATCGATGTGGTTAATTATATATCCCACGGTATTTCCCGGATTGAGGAGAATGACAGCCGCCCCAGTGAAGAGGGACTGCTGGAAGGTGAAAACCTAACGGATAAAGAGAAGAGCCCTCTGGCAAACTTCTCTGTTAATCTGAATGAGCAGGCGCTGTCAGGCAGAATCGACCCTTTGGTTGGCCGGGATGACGAAGTTGAGCGGGTGGTGCAAATTCTCTCCCGTCGTCGTAAGAACAATCCTTTGCTGGTGGGTGAGGCTGGCGTTGGTAAGACTGCGATTGCGGAAGGTCTTGCTAAGCTGATTGTTGAGGCGCAGGTGCCGGATGTTATTGCTAAAAGCGTGGTATATTCGCTGGATCTGGGCGCGCTCCTGGCGGGCACAAAATACCGGGGCGACTTTGAGAAGCGCCTCAAAGGTTTGCTCAATGAGATAAAAGATCAGGAACATGCGATCCTGTTTATTGATGAGATCCATACCATCATTGGTGCCGGCGCAGCGTCCGGAGGTTCGATGGACGCATCCAATCTGCTCAAGCCGCTGCTAAGCTCGGGGCAGTTGCGCTGTATCGGCTCAACCACGTTTCAGGAGTTCCGGGGGATTTTCGAGAAGGACAGGGCGCTGGCCCGCCGTTTCCAGAAAGTTGATGTCCTGGAGCCTTCGGTTGATGACACTTATCGTATCCTTCAGGGGCTGAAAAGTCGTTTTGAAGTACATCATGATGTTAAGTATACCGATGAGGCGCTCAGGGCTGCATCAGAAATGGCTGATCGGTATATCAATGATAAGCATATGCCTGACAAGGCGATCGATGTTATCGACGAAGCAGGGGCTTATCAGCAGCTGATGCCTGCAGAAAAGCGCAAAACCATTATCGATGTGCCTGAGGTTGAGGTTGTGGTTGCTAAGATCGCGAGGATTCCGGCTAAAAGCGTGTCTGTATCCGACAAAGAGCAACTTAAGAAGCTGGATAGTAATCTTAAAATGGTGGTTCTGGGTCAGGATCAGGCAATCGATACCCTCTCTGCTGCGATCAAGCTTTCCCGTGCAGGGCTTAATGAGCCTAATAAGCCGGTCGGTTCATTCCTTTTTGCCGGCCCGACCGGTGTCGGTAAAACCGAGGTGACAACTCAGCTGGCGCGGATTATGGGGATTGAGCTCATACGCTTCGACATGTCTGAATATATGGAGCGACATACCGTGTCTCGTCTGATTGGCGCGCCTCCGGGGTATGTTGGTTACGATCAGGGCGGCCTGCTGACGGAGGCGGTTTCTAAATCGCCCCATGCTGTGCTGCTGCTGGACGAGATAGAGAAGGCTCATCCGGAAGTGTTCAACCTGCTGTTGCAGGTAATGGATAACGGAACGCTGACTGATAATAACGGCCGTAAAGCAGACTTCCGTAATATAATTATGGTGATGACAACCAATGCGGGGATCGAGCAGATGACGCGCGCCTCAATAGGTTTTAGTCAGCAGGATCATACGACTGATGGTATGGAAGCGATCAAGAAGCTGTTTACGCCCGAGTTTCGTAACCGTCTGGATGGAATTATTCAGTTCAAGGCTTTGTCGCCGCAGGTTATCGTCGGTGTGGTTGATAAGTTCCTGACAGAGCTTCAGGCGCAGCTGGATGATAAAAACGTCGTTATGCATATTGATGATGAAGCGCGTCAGTGGTTTGCTGAAAAGGGATACGATGCAACCATGGGGGCCCGTCCGATGAAACGTCTGATTCAGGAAAAACTGAAGAAGCCGCTGGCCGAGATGATTCTATTTGGAGAGCTGGCCGAGGATGGCGGGGATGTGGATATTACCGTCAATGCGGACAATGATATCGAAATACATGCAGGGGTGGCGGTTTAATACCGCCAGCCACCTTTCAGATATAAAAAAACGGCCTGCGGGCCGTTTTTTTATTAGCGCGCACGGTAGGTGATGCGGCCTTTAGTCAGGTCATAAGGCGTTAACTCAACCTTAACCTTATCGCCAGTCAGAATGCGGATATAGTTTTTACGCATCTTACCAGAGATGTGAGCTGTAACAACGTGACCGTTTTCCAGTTCTACCCGGAACATTGTGTTAGGCAGTGTGTCGGTCACAACGCCTTCCATTTCAAAGCTGTCTTCTTTAGACATTCATTACCTACCTGAGTTAATTAATTGCAATACAACATTTTGCAGCGCAGTATTTTGCCTTATTTTACTAACTATATCAAAGAGATTTGGCAAAAATGCGGAACATATCTTGAATATAGTCAGATTATATTATGATTTTCGCCTGGCTGGTGGTCAGCGATCCGGGGGATAAAGCGCTGGAAATTCAATAGAGACTGCTGTGGCTGGAAGCAGTGCGGAGAATAACCGGCCGCTTATCTCTGAAAGCTTATATTTGAGGATTCGGCCATAAAAGGGCGTATGAGTGGTTTCGCAAGCGCTTAGTCGACAACTATCCACTGTCCGTGCAGCAGCATTTCGAGTGGGTTATAAGCGATCTTATAAGACATTTTCTGGCATTCCCGTATCCAGTACCCCAGATACAGATACTCCAGCTCCAACCGGTTAACTTCTTGCAGTTGCCAGAGTATTGAATAGCTGCCCAGGCTGCGACGCTGTTCTTCAGGGTCAAAAAAAGTATAGATTGCGGACAGTCCCTGGGTCAGATAATCAGTCACTGCTAATGACAGCAGCCTGCCGCTCTGATCTCTGAATTCATAAAAGCAGCCTTTCTGTCCTCCTTCAATCAGAAAAGCGCTGAATTGTTCCGGTGTCGGGGGGTACATGTCGCCATCGTGGTGACGGGTGTTGATATATTTCTCATACAGTGCGTAATATTCGTCAGTAAACTGTGGAGGAACGGCTGTTACGTTCAGATCTCTGTTTTTATTGAATATTCGCTTCTGGCTTTTGCTCGGCCTGAATTCACGTCCATTCACGCGAACAGAGATACATGCCTGGCAGTTACTGCAATAGGGGCGATATATATGCTTGCCGCTACGACGAAAGCCAAGATCTGAAAGCTGGCTGTATGCGTCGGAGGAGATGACCTCCTGAGGATCAACAAACAGTGTTTTGGCTTCAAATCCTTCGAGATAACTGCACTCATGTTCCGGTGTTGCATAAAAATGCAGGGTTTTCAGGTTGGTCACTCAGTTCTTACCACGTCTTTTTTATCAATATCAAAATGCCAGTGATGGCTTAGCTCTGTTTCCAGATTCTGATCAAGATACTGCTTAAACTCAGCTCGCGGAACAGGACCTGCTCCTAAGCTGATCAGGTGATCATTTTCAATCTGGCAGTCAATTAAAGCATAGCCCCATTTTTCCAGTTGTCTGGCAAAAAAAACAAATGCTATTTTGGATGCATTGGTGGCCTTGCTGAACATCGATTCACCAAAAAACAACCTGCCAATTGCAATGCCATAGAGCCCGCCGGTAAGTTCGCCATTTTGCCAAAGCTCTACCGAGTGCGCGTAGCCGCGCCGATGCAGTTCAGTATAAGCCATTTGCATCTGAGTACTGATCCATGTGTCATCACTGTAGCTTCTTGGCGCTGCACAGGCCTGGATCACCTGGCTGAACGCCGTATCAAAGGTGATTATAAACTCCGTGCTGCGAATCGCCTTACGCAAGCTTCTGGATATATGCACCTTCTCTGGGACGAGAGTGCAACGCGGGTCCGGTGACCACCAGAGGATAGGTTCCCCCTGGTTAAACCAGGGGAATATACCCTGTCGGTAAGCCGCAATCAGACGCTCAGGGCTCAGATCACCACCGGCAGCCAGCAAGCCATTAGGGTCGTCCAGCGCCCGGGTGATAGGCGGAAAAAGATTACTTTTCGGGTCGAGCCACTGAATCATCTGATTATCGCTTAGGCCTGATCGTCCAGATAGCGCTCTGCATCCAGAGCAGCCATACAGCCAAAGCCTGCGGATGTAACCGCCTGACGATAGATGTGGTCGGCGACATCGCCGGCGGCAAAGACACCCTCGACAGAAGTTTGGGTCGCGTTGCCTTCAATTCCTGATCTGATTTTCAGATAACCGTTATTCATCTCCAGCTGGCCGTCAAATATCCCGGTGTTGGGTTTGTGGCCGATGGCAACAAACACCCCCTGAAGCTCCAGTTCATGCAGCGAAGCATCTTCGGTGCTTTTGACCCGGATGCCGGTGACACCCATCTGATCACCAAGCACTTCATCCAGCTGATGGTTCCAGATAATGTTGATGTTGCCATTCTCAGCGCGCTCAAACAGCTTATCCTGAAGAATTTTTTCGCAACGCAGTGAGTCGCGACGGTGTATCAGTGTGACTTCAGCGGCAATATTTGACAGGTAAAGAGCTTCTTCGACAGCGGTGTTGCCGCCACCGATCACCGCAACCTTCTGGCCGCGGTAGAAAAAGCCGTCGCAGGTAGCGCAGGCGCTGACGCCTTTGCCCATAAAGGCCTCTTCTGAGGGGAGCCCGAGATACTGTGCTGATGCACCGGTACATATGATGAGGGCATCACAGCTGTACTCTGCCATATCGCCTTTAAGACGGAACGGGCGGTTACTCAGATCAGTTTCACTGATGTGATCAAAAATTACCTGAGTATCGAAACGCTCGGCATGAGCCTGCATGCGCTGCATCAGTTCCGGCCCCTGAACCCCTTCAACATCACCGGGCCAGTTATCGACTTCTGTTGTGGTGGTTAACTGACCACCAGCCTGCATGCCGGTGATTACAATTGGATTCAGGTTGGCACGGGCAGCGTAGACGGCAGCGGTGTATCCGGCAGGGCCGGAGCCGAGAATAATCAATTTATGGTGTTGTATTTCGCTCATTGGTGATCCGCTCTCTGTTCACACATTGTATTGAAGCCTATTATGCCCGTTTCACCGAACGGACAAAACAGGGATTGATGCTGAATTTTTTAATCTCCCGCGGGTCTGACACTCTTTATATCAGCTTTTGACATTCTCGCCCCTGAGTATTGGCCGTTATTGTTCAGTTTATACTCAGTCGGGACAGGTATGCTGCATAAAGAGTGTAAAAGTCGGTATTCAGTCTGGGGAGCCGGGGCTAAATATGTTATTTTTTAGGTCCTTTTTATGGATAGATGTAAGGATATTTTTCTTGTCTCATCGCGGTCAAACAAATAATCATGAAGCCGGTGTCAAAACAGGTGCTAACGAAACCAGAATTGCCTCGTTCTCGGAGTTATTCGCTCGGGTAGTGAAAGAGGGCGGGCTGATTATTGTTATCGGCTTTGCTGTGTTTTTGCAGTTGGCACTGTTTGGCTATGACAGTCGTGATCCTGGCTGGTCCCATCTGGGCTATCAGCCTGAAGCACGCAATTTTACCGGCTATGTCGGCGCTTGGCTGGCGGATCTGGGATTGTCCGTTTTCGGCCTGGCCGCATGGCTTATTCCGTTAATGCTGTTTGTACCAGCACTGCGTTTCATGGTTCGCCGACAGGTATCGTTGCTGGATGGTATCCCTTTCATGATGTTGCGTTTCACAGGGGCGGTACTGGTGCTGCTTTGTCTCGCAACCCTGGCTGCGACCCATCTGTCTAATGCTGAAGCTCAGCTGCCCTTCAGTATGGGAGGCCTGGTTGGCCAGGCTGTGTCTGATCTCGTGGTATCGTTGTTCAGCCTGATTGGCAGTTCTGTGGTTATCTGGACTGTGCTGCTATTCGGCTTCACCCTGATGCTGGAACTCTCCTGGTCGCACTTGTTGGAGCGCCTGGGTGGGCAGATGTTTGAACTGGGATCTAAATTAAAACCTGCTGTAAGCGCAAAACCTCATAGGTCTGAAGCGAACCCCTATGCTGCTGAAGATGAAGAAAAACGCAGCATTCTCAGAGCCGCTGCGCGACAGGGGCACGCTGCAGAATCTTCCTCCCGGACAGAGCCCGTAGTTGATTTCAATGCTTCTGATCTGAGTGGCCGGCAGCAGCCGGAAAGCGCCAACAAAGAGCCTTTGAGACGTGAACAGGTTCGTAAAGAACCCGTGTTTGATCAGTCACAGGTAGATCTGACGACTGGAGAAATTCTTGTCGACAACCTGTATGCGCAAGCGCCACTTATCTCAGAACTGGCCCCGGACGCTAAGCGTCATAGCTACACTGCAGTTGATGACACCCTTAATGACGCCCTTGATGACACAGCTGAACCCGACGATATACCTCTGGTAACCCGGTATGCAGAACCCCGGGGTGGACAGGCCTGTGCCCCAGAGCCCGATCAGGCGTTTGCGGTTGATCGTAAAGGAGTCAAGGTGGTACCGCTCTCTGAAGCTCATACACCGATGAAAGACAGCGAGCTTGGACTTGATCATATCTCTCAGGTGACACGTCGGCGTGAACCCCGTAGAAAGATCCCGTCACTGGATCTGCTGGATGCACCTGAGCTTAAACAGGGGCATTGCTACAGCGATGAACAGCTGGAAGAGATGTCACGTCTGCTGGAAAGCAAACTGAAAGATTTCGGTATTGTGGCCGAAGTTGTTGAAGTTAACCCAGGGCCGGTGATTACACGGTTTGAGTTGCAGCCGGCTCCTGGCGTGAAAGCCAGTCGGATCACAAACCTGGCCAGAGACCTGGCGCGTTCCATGGCAGTGATGAGCGTTCGGGTTGTAGAGGTTATTGCCGGTAAGTCCGTCATTGGTATTGAGATACCCAACGAAGAACGTCAGATGGTTCGCCTGAGTGAAGTGCTCAACTCAAAACCCTATAAAGAGGCTTCTTCCCGGCTGACGCTGGGGCTGGGTAATGATATTGCCGGTAATCCGGTGGTTGCCAATCTGGCGAAGATGCCACATCTGCTGGTGGCGGGTACCACTGGGTCCGGTAAATCGGTAGGGGTCAACGCGATGCTGCTGAGTCTGCTGTTTAAGGCGACCCCGGAAGAGGTTCGGCTCATGCTGGTCGACCCTAAAATGCTTGAGCTGTCGGTATATGAGGGTATTCCACATCTGCTTGCACCGGTTATCACCGATATGAAGGAAGCTGCCGGTGGTTTGCGTTGGTGTGTCGCAGAGATGGAGAGGCGCTATAAGCTGATGTCGAAAATGGGCGTCAGGAATATCGCCGGATATAACGATAAGGTTACCGGGGCACGGGATAAAGGAGCGCCTTTGCTGGACCCTCTGTGGAATCCGGAGGAGCTGGGCCTGCCTTCTGACGCTCCGGCGCCCTATCTCGAAACGCTGCCCTATATCGTCGTTTGTATCGATGAATTTGCCGATATGATTATGGTGGTGGGTAAGAAAGTGGAAGAGCTGATTGCACGGATCGCCCAAAAAGCCCGTGCCGCCGGTATACACCTGATACTGGCTACACAGCGGCCCTCAGTAGACGTTATTACGGGTCTGATCAAAGCTAACATTCCAACCCGGATTGGCTTCCAGGTGTCCTCTAAGATCGATTCACGGACAGTCCTTGACCAGAGTGGCGCAGAGCATCTCCTGGGTAACGGCGATATGCTCTATCTTCCCGCTGGCAGCAGCCTGCCAAACCGGGTTCATGGCGCCTTTGTCAGTGATGACGAAGTGCATCGCGTTGTTGAATCCTGGAAGAAAATAGGCGCGCCTGATTATCTGATAACCGATCTGTCTGAGGTCGTTGAAGGGGGCGGCGGTGCTTTTTCCGGTGATATGGATGAAGAGCAGGATGCGCTGTATGACGAGGCAGTGGCCTTTGTCACCGAAACCCGCAAGGCTTCAATATCCTCTGTACAGCGTAAGCTTAAGATTGGCTATAACCGGGCTGCCCGGATGATCGAAACAATGGAAGCTGCTGGTGTTGTTTCTACGGCCAGCCATAACGGTGCCCGTGAAGTACTGGCACCGCCACCGCCTAAGGATTGATAAAGATGTTTAAGAAGATAGCTGTCGTTGCGTTGCTGGGATGTTCACTGAGCTTCTCTGCTATGGCGGACATTCAGGAAAATGCCGGTAACCAGCTTAATAGTCTGCTGGCTAAATTTGATAGTTTCAGTGCCGATTTTGATCAGGTTTCCGGCAGTGAAGATACCCGCCGTATGGAAAACTCCCGGGGTACCCTGTTGCTGGCCAAACCGAATAAATTCAGATGGGTCGCCAAAGAGCCGTTTGCACAAAAACTGATCAGTGATGGCGATACTCTGTGGATCTACGACCCCGATCTTGAGCAGGCCACCCGTCGCAAGGTTGCAGAAAGCGACACCGGGGTTCCGGCACTGATTCTGAATGGCCAGATAGAAGAGCTGCAGGCGCAATACAGAATCCGACTGCTTCAGGAAAAGGGCAGTAACCAGCTGTTCGAGCTCCTGCCAATCCATGATGCAGGGGTCTTTACTCGTATCCGTTTGTTGTTTACTGAAGGACTCATCAAAGAGCTGCAGATGGAGGACTCCCTCGGGCAGAAAACGTCTATATTGTTTAATAATCAGAAGCTTAATCCAGACTTTTCAGCCGATTCTTTCATGTTTATTCCGCCTGAAGGGACTGATGTGATTATCGAAAACCGAGCGGAGCCTGTTAACTGATGGCGGATCTGTTTGACGACCTGCAATCGCCAGCATATGAGCCTCTGGCTGCGCGAATGCGGCCCCGCTCACTCGAGGAGTACTGTGGTCAGCAACACCTGTTGGGGCCGGGCAAACCGTTGCGCAAAGCGCTTGAACAGGGCTCGGTTCACTCGATGATTCTCTGGGGGCCGCCTGGTGTTGGTAAAACAACCCTGGCCCGCTTGCTGGCACATCAGGTCGACGCACATTTTATTATCCTGTCGGCGGTATTGTCCGGGGTGAAAGATATACGGGCGTCAGTGGATCAGGCGCTGCAGGTGAAAGCCCAGTCCGGACGCAAGACCATTCTCTTTGTTGATGAAGTGCATCGTTTTAACAAATCGCAGCAGGATGCATTTTTGCCATACATTGAAGACGGCACTTTTCTGTTTGTTGGTGCCACCACGGAAAATCCTTCCTTTGAGCTGAATAATGCGCTGCTGTCCCGGGCACGCGTCTATCTGTTGCGCAGCCTCGAACAGAGCGATATCGAATCACTTCTGCAACGGGCGCTGCACGATCCTGAGCGGGGTATACCTCAGCAGCCGCTGGTATTCGCAGAAGGCGCACTGGAACAACTGGCGGCAGCCGCCGACGGTGATGGCAGGCGAGGGCTTAACCTGCTGGAGATCGCAGCCGATCTGGCTGATTCTGATGGCAGCCAGTACACCATCGGGCCTCAGATTATCGAAGAGGTGCTGAAGTCCAGCGCCCGCCGTTATGATAAGCAGGGGGATCTGTTCTACGATATGATTTCAGCTTTTCATAAATCTGTACGTGGCTCGTCACCCGATGGCGCGTTGTACTGGTATTGCCGCATGCTGGATGGCGGTTGTGACCCTCTTTATATTGCCAGGCGGCTGGTCGCAATTGCGTCAGAGGATATTGGTAACGCGGATCCCCGGGCGATGCAGGTGGCGCTGTCTGCCTGGGATGCGTTTGAACGGGTAGGCCCGGCAGAAGGTGAACGGGCGATCGCTCAGGCTGCTATCTATTGTGCCAGTGCACCTAAAAGCAACGCGGTCTACCGGGCATTCAATCAGGCGAGGGCAGATGTACGCAGTGATCCTGGCTTTGATGTCCCGGATCACCTGCGTAATGCACCGACCAGCCTGATGAAGGATCTTGGATATGGGGCTGAATATCGTTATGCTCATGATGAGCCCGATGCCTATGCTGCCGGTGAGTGTTATCTGCCGCAGGAGATAGCTGATCGTCAGTATTATCATCCGCAGCCGCGAGGGTTGGAGATCCGCATCGGCGATAAGCTTGAGCGCCTTAAAGAACTGGATCGCTCCAGCGATAAGCAACGATACAAGGAATAGTCCATGCTTCACCTTTTTTCAGTTGCCGCAGGCGGCGCTGCAGGAGCCCTTGCCCGCTATTGGGTGAGCGCATACCTGGTTAATAATGCGCAGTTCCGGCTGCCGTATGGAACGATGCTATGCAATGTACTGGGCTCCTTCCTGATGGGGGTGTTTTTTGTGCTGATCATGGAAAAAGCCCGTATCAATCCAGAATTCAGGCCTGTTCTTATGGTTGGTTTTCTGGGGGCTTTCACGACTTTTTCCACCTTCTCGCTTGAAGCCGTGACCATGCTGCAAGAAGGGCATATAATGTCCGCCGCAATTTACATATTAATGAGCGTAGTGCTCTGCATGGTCGCACTGTACAGCGGCTTATGGTTTACTCGCCTGTTCTGACTTTAAGGTTGTTTCTGACATTATGCTAGATCCTAAATTTATACGTTCTAACCCGGAAGAGGTAGCACAGCTGCTTATCAAGAAAGGTTATAAGTTTCCGGTTGAAGAGTTTAATGCGCTGGAAAATCAGCGTCGTGACGTGCAGGTTGAATCTGAGCGTTTACAGAACGAGCGTAATACCCGTTCTAAAAATATCGGCAAGGCGAAAGCGGCTGGCGAAGATATCGAACCATTACTGGCAGAAGTCAGCACCCTGGGTGAACAGCTTGATTCCGCTAAAGAGCAGTTGAAAGTGGTTCAGGAGCAGATGGATGCTCTGTTGATGGGGATGCCAAATATTCCCCATGAGTCGGTTCCTGCGGGCCTGAGTGAAGATGATAATATTGAGATCCGCAAATGGGGTGAGCCGACCCAGCTGGATTTCGAACCGAAAGATCACGTTGATCTGGGCGAATTGAATGGCGGGCTGGATTTTGCCTCTGCTGCGAAGATAACCGGTGCCCGTTTTGCCGTTCTGCGAGGTGGTTTAGCCCGTATGCACCGCGCACTCATTCAGTTTATGCTGGATACCCATACGGCTGAGCATGGCTATCAGGAAACCTATGTGCCCTATCTGGTGAATGCTGACTCCCTGCGCGGCACCGGGCAGCTGCCTAAATTTGAAGAGGATCTGTTTAAGGTTCCGGGTGAGCGTGATTACTATCTGATTCCGACCGCAGAAGTACCTGTTACCAATATTGTCCGCGATGAGATTGTTGACGCTGAACGGATGCCACTGAAGTTTGTTGCCCATACACCTTGTTTCCGTAGTGAAGCCGGTAGTCATGGTCGCGATACCCGCGGTATGATCCGTCAGCATCAGTTTGAAAAAGTTGAACTGGTGCATATCGTTGAGCCATCTAAATCATGGGATGCTCTGGAAGAGCTGATCGGCAATGCGGAGAAGATTCTGCAGAAGCTGAATCTGCCATACCGTGTTGTAACCCTGTGTGGTGGTGATCTGGGCTTCAGTGCAGCGAAAACATACGATATTGAAGTATGGCTGCCAGGTCAGCAGAAATACCGTGAGATCTCATCTTGCAGCAACATGGGAGACTTTCAGGCACGCCGGATGATGGCGCGCTGGCGTAACCCTGAAACAGGTAAGCCTGAGCTGGTGCATACACTGAACGGCTCCGGCCTGGCTGTGGGCCGTACGCTGGTGGCCATTCTGGAAAACTATCAGACAGCTCAGGGGAACGTAAAAGTACCTGAAGCGTTGCTGCCATATATGGGTGGCATTACTGAGTTGTGAGTTAAAACGTCTACGTTGCGGGTTTTAAATTCAGCAACTGAAAAAGCGCCACTGGGCGCTTTTTTTGTATCTGCTATCATTCCCGTTAAGGCTGAATCTTTACTGTCACTCAGCGGCCTTTATGAAGAATGTTCTGCAAAACCGCTTTAGAAGGCGCAGGCTGAAAGGTACAATTCAGGGCAATTTTGTGAACCGGTGATACTGCGGGTATCGCTTTCGGAGAGAACATGAAAAACAGGTATGATCTGTTAATTGTTGGCGGCGGCATGGTGGGCGCAACTATCGCCGCAGCGCTGGGTAATACCGACCTCAGAATCGCAGTGGTAGAGCAACAGTACCCACCATCATTCCAGGCTGACTCAGAACACGATCTGCGGGTCTCAGCTTTAAGCATCGCGTCGGAACAGATCTTTAAAACCCTCGGTGTCTGGGATGGGATTATCTCACGCAGAGCCTGCCCATACCGACGAATGAAGGTGTGGGAGAGTGATGAAAGTCTCGCCTCGACAGAGTTTATCAGTGATGATATTGGTGCTGATCATCTAGGCTATATTGTTGAAAACCGAATCATTCAACTGGCGCTGCTGGAACGGCTTAGTCAGTTCGACAATGTCGATCTGATCTGTCCTGCAGAAACCGTTGATATTGATTACTCACCCGGGAGTAGTTTGCTGCGACTGGCGGACGGTCGCGAGCTGATCGGAAAACTGATAATTGCCGCTGATGGTGGCGGATCCCAGGTCAGAATGGCCGCTGGAATTGGCGTACATAGCTGGGATTACGATCAGCATGCGCTGGTCGCAACGGTTAAAACCGGGTTGCCACAGCAGGATATTACGTGGCAACAGTTTACCCCTGATGGTCCTCTTGCGTTTCTGCCACTTTCAGGGCACCGGGCATCGCTGGTGTGGTATAACCGTCCATCACAGGTCAGACGGCTGCTCAGTCTGGACCGCTCAGCGTTTATTGATGAACTGACCAAAACGTTCCCTGAACGCCTGGGGAGCATTGAGAGCGTGATTGAGCGAGGCGCTTTCCCGCTGCGCCGCCAGCATGCACAGCAGTACGTAAAAGAAGGCGTTGCCCTGGCGGGGGATGCTGCTCACATGATAAATCCCCTGGCGGGTCAGGGAGTTAACATCGGCTTGCTGGATGCAGCGACTCTGGCAGAGGTCGTTCTTCAAGGGCATCGTGAAGGAATTGAGATCAGTGATCTGTCACTGTTGCAGAAGTATGAACGACAGAGGCGTAATCATAATCTGATGATGATGCAGCTGATGGATGGTTTCTACCGGGTTTTCTCAAATGATTTTTTGCCGTTAAGACTACTGCGTAATCTGGGGTTGGGTGCAGCTGAACGAATCACACCTGCGAAAAATAAAGTAATGCGGTTTGCGATGGGGCTGGAGGGTACATTACCCGCGCTGGCCAGAGGCGAACGGCTGACATAACCTGTTTAAATATGAGTATTGTTCAGTATCACTGAATTTATTTAAACGTCTGTAAATAAAAAACGGAACCCTCGGGTTCCGTTTTTTAATCGATGGGCTAACGCTTATTTAGCGTCTTCAGCCTTTGGTGCTGCTGGTGCAACAGGTGCTGCAGGTGCTGCAGGTGCTGCAGGTGCTGCAGGAGCCGGAGCGGGAGCAGCTGTAGCGGCTGGAGCAGCCGCTTTCTTAGCAGGGGCGGCAGCTTTCTTAGGGGCAGGTTTAGCCGCTGCTTTAGGCGCAGCCGCTTTGGCCGGAGCAGGTTTTACAGTAGCTTTAGGTGCAGCTGCTTTAGCCGGAGCTGGTTTTGCAGCAGCTTTAGGTGCGGCAGCTGGCTTTGGTTTTGTCTCTGCTTTCGCAGCAGGTGCAGCAGATGTCATGAATTTGCTCAGGTCTTCGAAGTAATTCATATCTTTCAGACCAAGACCTGCAAAGCTTTTCTCAATGACAGCTGTCAGCTCAGTTTTTGCATCGTTCAGAGCAGCCATCTCTTCCTCTGCAACGTTAGTCAGCTTTGCTTCAAGCGACTTTACATACTCTACCTGCAGGTCAATTGCTTCTTTAGGATCTTTGATAGATGACAGAGCCTGCATCTGCGCCATTGTCGCGTTGACAAAGTCAGATACATAACCAGACTGCAGTTCGATCAGTTTCTCAGCAGCTTTTTTGTTGATTTCAGCCATATCAACAACTGGCTTCATATTTTCCTGAACGTCTTTCATCATTTCTTCGTACATGTTTTTTCACCTGTGATCGCAAGAGTTTCAATCTTTGTGCGTTGCAGCAATTTTGCTCACTATATTCGCCGCACACAATAATGTCAATTATCTTGTTGCAGTGCAACAAAGTGTTTTTTTACAAAGAACACGGCTGTTTGGCAGACGTTCCCGGTCATATTAACCTAAAGATCATTTATGAAAGAAACATGACAGCGGATGAAAAAACGTCTGCCAGAACGTATCAGTCAGTAACTTTAGCTCAGTTATCGGGTGACGTATCTCTAATCAGTGATTTCTTTGATCTGAACGGGTCAAAAGAGGTTGATTTAGTTACAATGACCGTAATATCTATAATTGAGATCACAGACATTGGATAACGCTATGACCTGTCACCCGGCTTTTCAACTTAAGCGCACCGAAACAATCGAGTCACTCGGAATCGATGTTCAGGAATATGTGCATACCATTACCGGTGCACTTCATTATCATATTGCTGCTGATAACCAGGAAAACGTATTTCTGGTTGCTTTTCGTACTGTGCCGGAAGATAACTGCGGTGTTGCTCATATTCTGGAACATACGGCGCTCTGTGGCAGCTCCCGATACCCGGTTCGTGACCCATTCTTTATGATGAGCCGGCGTTCGCTGAATACCTTTATGAATGCATTTACCAGCAGCGACTGGACCGCGTATCCGTTTGCCAGCCAGAACCGTAAAGATTATTTTAATCTGCTGGATGTATATCTTGATGCGGCATTCTTCTCTCGGCTGGACCCGCTGGACTTTGCTCAGGAGGGCCACCGCATTGAGTTCAGTGATTCCGCTAATGCGGACAGTCCTCTGGTGTATAAAGGCGTAGTCTACAATGAGATGAAAGGGGCGATGAGTTCGCCGGTATCATACCTGTGGCAGACTCTGACCCGTTATCTGTTTCCATCCACTACCTATCACTACAACTCCGGTGGTGACCCGGAAGCGATCCCCGATCTGAGCTATGAGCAGTTACTGCACTTTTATAAGACTCACTACCATCCATCCAACGCGGTATTTATGACGTTTGGAGATATTCCGGTTGAAGAGTTGCAGCAACGTTTTGAAGATCAGGCACTATCCAACTTCGAAAAGCTCAGTGAAGAGATCACGGTCGGTGATGAAAAACGCTACTTTTCTCCGGTCAGAATAGAGGAAGCCTATGCTCTGGATGATGAAAATATAAGTGGTAAGACTCATCATGTGCTGGCCTGGTTGCTGGGTCCCAGCATCGATCTTGAACAGCAGCTTAAAGCACACCTGCTGTCCCGTGTGTTACTGGACAATAGCTCCTCTCCATTACGGTATGCCCTTGAATCCACCGATCTTGGCACATCACCTTCACCACTTTGCGGTCTGGAAGACTCAAACCGCGAAATGGGCTTTATGTGTGGTATCGAAGGCAGTGAGCCTGAGAAGGCGGCAGAGTTTGAACAACTGGTGCTGGATACGCTGACAGCGGTTGCTGAAAATGGCGTGCCTCAGGAGCATCTTGAAGCCGCGCTGCATCAGCTCGAGCTGAGCCAGCGGGAGATCAGTGGCGACGGATATCCCTACGGAATGAGCCTGATTCTGGGGTCACTGTCATCAGCGATTCATCGCGGCGATCCGATTGCATTGCTTAATCTTGATCCGGTGTTGGCTAAGTTACATGAAGAGATTACCCACCCGGACTTTATTCCGTCAATGGTCCGCGAACTACTGGATAATCCACATCGGGTAAGGCTGACACTGAGACCTGATTCAAAACTGGCAGAAAAACGTGATGCTGCTGAAACTGCAAAACTGGAAAAGATCCGCCAGTCCCTTAATGAAGATCAGAAGCAGGCCGTTATCGAACAGGCTAAAGCGCTGGAAGCACGGCAAAACCAGATAGACGATGAGTCAGTGCTGCCAAAAGTGACCATTGCTGATGTTCCCGGAAAGATGCATATCCCTCACGGAACCGAAGAGTCACTACAAGGCTTCCGATATAACTTTTACCCTCAGGGTACCAATGGACTGGTCTATGAGCAGGTTATTATTGATCTGCCTGCGCTCAGTGAAGCAGAGTTGCAGCTTATTCCCCTCTACAGTAACTGTCTGACAGAGCTTGGCTGTGACGGTAAAAGTTATCAGGATACTCAGGCATGGCAATCACAGGTCTGCGGCAGTATCAGTGCATACTCTTCGGTGCGCGGCAGCATTGAGGATGAGCAGAAGGTCAGCGGTTATATGACACTCTCTGCCAAAGCTCTGTTGAGCAAACAGGCAGAGATGACCGAACTGGTCCATAAAACGCTGACCAGCGTCCGTTTTGATGAGCTGAGCCGGATTCGTGAGCTGGTTTCCCAGCAGCGCACCCGCAAAGAGCAGAGTGTTACAGGGCAGGGCCACAGTCTTGCCATTATGGCGGCAGCCAGTCAGCTGTCACCGGGTGGCTTGTTGTCGCACAACCTGCGTGGACTGCAGAGCATTCGCGCGGTAAAAGAACTGGATGAAAGTATCCGTGACGAGAGCAATCTGAAACAACTGGCCGCATCCCTTGAAGCACTTCATCAGAAGCTGTTAAATGCTCCCCGGCGCTTCCTGATTGTGACGGAAGCCGAGCATCAGCAACAGGTTGCTGAAACTCTGGTCGCACAGTGGCAGGCCGCTCAAACTGATGGCGACTTCGTACCTTTTGAGCTGCCTTCAATTCGTAGCACTGTAACCCAGGCCTGGACAACCAGCACTCAGGTGAATTTCTGTGCTAAGGCCTATCCGACAGTACCGGTTGAACACCCGGATGCGGCAGCACTGACCGTGCTGGGCGATTTTCTGCGTAACGGTTTCCTGCACAGAACAGTACGCGAAAAGGGTGGAGCTTATGGCAGTGGCGCCGGTCAGGATTCCGCTGATGCGGTATTCCGGTTCTTTTCATATCGCGATCCGCGATTGAGTGAAACACTGGCTGATTTCGATGCCTCGCTGACCTGGCTGCAGCAGAGCGAGCTGGAAGCGCAAAAGCTGGAAGAGGCGATTCTGGGAGTTGTCAGCAGTATCGATAAACCCGGCTCACCAGCAGGAGAGGCTAAACAGGCATATCACAGCGCGCTGTTTGGTCGCACGCCTGAGCAGCGGGAAAACTTCCGTCAGCGTATTCTGAAGGTTACGCTGGATGATCTGAAGCGGGTTGCAGCAACCTATCTGAAGCCAGAGCGGGCAAGTGTTGCTGTGGTGACCAGTCCTGCTGCTGCGGCCAGACTGGATGATCAGTTCGAGATTATTGCCCTTTAATTCATCATCCAATATTACGTTTGGAGTGTGTTAGGCCTCTCTGTATGACACAGAGGGGCTTTGTTATTTATGAAAACCAATAATTTTCTCATCGGTGCGTTACTGATACTGGTATCAGAAATGTTTCTGGTTTTATCTGGTATGGTGATACGACAGGTCTCTGCTGAGTTGCCCACAGAGATGATCGTGTTCTTTCGCAATCTTCTGGGATTGCTGCTGTTTATGCCCTGGCTGCTGCGCAAGGGGACTGCAGTGTTGCACACAACCAAGTTACGCTTTCATGTAATGCGTGCGGGTGTTGGCGTTACTGCGATGACCTGCCTGTTTTATACCTGGGGTCATCTGCCACTGGCGCAGGCTGCGCTGTTGAAACAGACGGCACCTTTCTTTATGCCATTGATCGCCTTTTGGTGGTTAAAGGAGCGAATAAACCTGCAGGTGAAGCTTGCCATTCTGGTTGGCTTTATCGGTGTTGTGTTCATTATCAATCCCCGCGAAACCGCTGTGAATGTAGGGATTCTGATCGCCCTGTTCGGTGCCTGTCTCGGAGCGCTTGCAAAGGTCACGGTGCGGCGCATGCGTGATACCGAGTCGCCACAGCTGATTGTTTTCTATTTTGCATTTTTTGCAGCGCTGCTGTCAGCCATACCGGCCTGGTTAAGCGGTGCGGGGCTGACGCTGATACAGTTTGGCTGGCTTATTGTGCTGGCGGCAACCTCAACTGTTGCTCAGTTACTGCTGAGTAAAGCCTATGGCATGGCCCAGGCCGGTCAGCTGGCGCCTTACACCTACGGTTCGGTCGCAATGGCCGCTGTTCTCGGATGGATGGTATGGGGCGAAGTGCTCGGGCTGAATACGCTGCTGGGTATCCTGCTGGTCAGTTGTGCCGGTATCGTTGCGATGATCGGTAAGCGGGAAGTACCGGTTAAACCGGTGACCGATCCTGCGCTTTAGCGGTTAATCTTCCTCTGCTTCATTTCGTGAGGCGTGAGGCAGTGTCTGGATCAGAGAGTCACTTCGGTAGGGAACCTGACTGCTGGGCACGCGCTTGGAGGCTGATAGCAGATGGGCTGGCTGGTCATCAAAAAAGATATGCGGTCGCAATGCGCTCAAAACAGGCTCTTTGCTCATCCCTCCGAGAAAGAAAGCCTGATCAACATTCACACCCCAGTTTCGCAAGGTCTTAATTACACGAAGGTGAGCAGGGCCGTTGCGGGCGGTAATAATCGACAGTCTCAGGGGAGAGCGGTCGGCTCCCAGTTTGCTGTTTAGCCTGGACAGCACTCTGACCAGCTTGGCAAAGGGGCCATCGGGTAGCAAAACATCCTCATTGTCTGATTCATTTTGCTGAAACCGCTCCAGGCCTTCAGTTTTGTAGATATATTCGGACTCATCAGAAAACAGCACTGCATCCGCATCAAAGGCGATGCGGATCGTGTCATGATCTGGTTGAAAACTCTCGGGCGGATCGTATATCAGCGCCGCCGCGCAATCATGGGTATCAATCGCGACTTGAGCATCATCAGAATGGCGGGTTAACAACAGGTCGACACTGTACGCCTGCAAAAAAGGCGCGAGTGATTCACCTCCTGTAAAGGCTGAGCGAGTAATATCCAGTCCGTAGTGCTGAATTGACTTGAGCACTCTCAGGCCTGTATCCGGGCTGTTTTTTGACATCACGACCACTTCTACGAGGCGTTCATCGGAGAGGGTATTGAGACTAAGCAGGGCTTCAACCAAATGAAAGGCGGTACCTTTATCCAGAATTCTGTTTTCCTGTTCGAACTGGTAACGGCGATACGCCTCAACATCCTGTTGCTGGTAGATACGGTTCTCATGTTCCAGATTAAACAGCGCCCGGCTGGAGATGCCGACGACCAGAACATCATCAAAGGCAAATGTCATTATAGTGTCCGTTTATTATGATCAATTTATCTGTCCTGCCAGTTAAACATAGAACTCTCAGCGAATCATCTGTAAACGCTGTTCAAAAAACAGACAGTTTTCGGTATGATCATTGTTACTTTAGCTTCATTCTTAATTCTGCGGTAACCCTACATTGACAGTTTCCCGTTTCTCTATTTGCAAGTGGTCAGTCCGGATGCTGCTGGCGCTGCTTTTGTTTCCTGTGCTGCTAGTGCTGGCACTGCGTTTTATCGATCCTGCGGTATGGATGTGGCAGATTCAGCGGGATATCAATCCGCCAAAAGGTTATCCTGCAGAAAGCCAGCATATCTGGGTGCCTCTGGAGCAGATCTCACCGGCAATGCAGCTGGCGGTTATTGCCTCTGAAGATCAGAAGTTCCCGCTGCACTGGGGGCTGGATCTTGAATCAATAGCAGATGCTCTCAGTGACAATGAGGACGGTGGCAGGGTCAGAGGCGCCAGCACGCTGAGTCAGCAGACCGCGAAAAACCTGTTTCTCTGGCCGGCAAAGAGCTATCTGCGCAAAGGGCTTGAGGCGGGGCTGACGGTGTTGATGGAGACCTTGTGGAATAAGTCACGTATTCTTGAAGTCTATCTCAATATTGTTGAGTTTGGCCCCGGAATCTATGGTGTGGAGGCTGCCAGTCAGGCCTATTTTCATAAATCTGCGAAACGTCTTTCAACTATTGAAGCAGCGCGCTTAGCAGCGGTGTTGCCGAATCCTTATCAGATGAGTGTAACCCGCCCCAGCAACTATGTCTGGCAACGAATCCAGTGGATCACTAACCAGATGCGCTTGCTGGGCCCGGATCACTGGAATCCGGAAACCGGGTCAAACAGGGCTGATGCTCTGGCGCTCGGCACGTCAGCATTACAGGATTAAAACTAAAATGTCTGTCAAACCAGAGATTCGGGTTTATTTTAAGTACGCCTTCGGCTGACAGGTTTAAATTGATAGCCAGCATATACAGTGCCATTCGGCTTTCCCCGACGTAAAAAAAACCGCCTTTAAGGCGGTTTCTTCAACTCAGGCGATCAGCTGTCATCCGGTTCGTAACCCAGGTTAGGCGATAGCCAGCGTTCTGCTTCGGTTTTCTCCATACCGGTTCGTTTAGCATAGGACTCCAGCTGATCTTCACCAATCTTGGCGACACCGAAATACTGTGATTGTGGATGACTGAAATACCAGCCACTGACAGAGGAGGTCGGCAACATCGCATAACTATCAGTCAGCTGCATACCAATGCGGTTCTCCACATCCAGCAGCGACCATAACAGTCCTTTTTCGGTATGCTCAGGGCAGGCCGGATAACCTGGCGCAGGACGGATACCCTGATATTTCTCTCTTATCAGGGCTTCATTATCGAGGTTCTCATCAGCCGCATACCCCCAGAACTCACGGCGGGTGCGTGCGTGCATATATTCGGCCAGCGCTTCGGCTAAACGGTCTGCCAGCGCTTTAACCATAATGCTGTGATAATCATTATGATCCGCTTCATAGGCATCAATCATCGCCTGATCACCGATACCGGCGGTCACAGCGAAGGCTCCGAAGTAGTCGGCTTTACCACTCTCCTTTGGCGCAATAAAGTCGGTGAGACACATATTCGCTTTGCCATCGGTTTTCTCAACCTGCTGGCGCAGATGATGGAGGTTCATCAGTACCTCTGTGCGACTGTCATCGGTATACAGCTCGATATCGTCATCGTCGACACTGTTGGCCGGGAACAGGCCGATTACGGCACGCGCTTCCAGCTTACGGTTATCAATAATATCATTCAGCATCTGCTGCGCATCGTGAAACAGGCGGGTTGCCTCTTCACCTATAATCTCGTCAGTAAGGATGCGCGGGTAGCGTCCCGCCAGTTCCCATGAGTGGAAGAACGGAGTCCAGTCAATGTAGTCCCGCAGCTCATTGAGATCGATATTCTCAAAGGTCTGGATACCCGGTTGCGCGGGTACCGGTGGGGTGTAACTGTCCCAGTCAATACTGAACTTATTGGCCCGTGCGTGAATCAGTGAAACACGGCGCGCCTGACTCTGACGTTCAGCATAGCGCTGACGTACGGTTTCATAATCTTCCTGTATCTCTTTGACATACGCCGCTTTTCTCTCTTTTGACAGCAGGGTGCTGGCAACATTTACCGCTCGTGATGCATTGGTGACATGCACCACCTGATCGCGGTTGTATGCCTGATCAATTTTCACTGCAGTATGTGCTTTAGAGGTGGTTGCACCACCAATCATCAGCGGGATACTAAAGCCCTGGCGCTCCATCTCTTTGGCCACATGGACCATCTCATCCAGAGACGGGGTGATCAGGCCAGACAAACCGATAATATCGACATTCTCTTCACGGGCGGTGCGCAGAATTTTCTCTGCCGGCACCATTACGCCCAGGTCGATAATTTCATAGTTATTACACTGAAGCACCACGCCAACGATGTTCTTACCGATATCGTGAACATCACCTTTAACCGTAGCCATCAGGATCTTGCCAGCAGTTTCGCTGGCAGCTCCTGCTTTTTCCTCTTCGATAAAAGGCATCAGATAAGCGACTGCTTTCTTCATCACCCGTGCCGATTTAACGACCTGAGGCAGGAACATCTTGCCGGCACCGAACAGATCGCCCACCACGCCCATACCATCCATCAGCGGGCCTTCAATGACCTGAATAGGGCGGTCATACAGATGGCGGCACTCTTCAACATCCTCATCAATATATTCGGCGATCCCTTTTACCAGTGAGTGAGAAAGGCGTTCCTGAACCGGCAGACTGCGCCACTCCTGGGTTTTTTCCTCAACCTGGGCGCCATCACCGCGATATTTTTCAGCGATCGCCAGCAGGTTTTCGGTAGCGTCATCTGAGGTGTTAAGAATCACCGCCTCAACTGCAACCCGCAGCTCTTCGGGAAGATCATCGTAGATCGCCAGCTGACCGGCGTTAACGATCCCCATATCCATTCCTTGCTGAATGGCATGATAGAGAAAGACGCAGTGAATCGCTTCACGCACCGGGTTATTGCCCCTGAAAGAGAATGACACGTTAGATACGCCACCGGAGATCATAGCGTAGGGCAGATTCTTCTTGATCCAGCCAGTGGCGCGAATAAAGTCCAGGGCATAGTTATTATGTTCATCAATACCGGTAGCCACGGCAAAAATGTTCGGGTCGAAGATAATATCTTCCGGCGGGAAACCGACCTTCTCAGTGAGCACTTTATATGAACGTTCACAGATCTGGATTTTGCGTTCTTCAGTATCCGCCTGGCCATCTTCGTCAAACGCCATTACCACAACGGCGGCGCCATAACGACGCAACAGGTTTGCCTGATAGATGAACTTGTCTTCACCCTCTTTGAGGCTGATAGAGTTTACGACGCCTTTACCCTGAATACATTTCAGGCCTGCTTCGATCACCTCCCATTTAGAGGAGTCGATCATAATCGGCACCCTTGAGATATCAGGTTCTGAGGCGATCAGTGTCAGAAAGCGAACCATCGCAGCTTCTGCATCCAGCATACCCTCATCCATATTGATATCGATGATCTGAGCACCGTTTTCAACCTGTTGACGGGCAACATCCAGAGCAGTTTCGTAGTCTCCCTCTTTAATCAGGCGTTTGAACATTGCCGATCCGGTGACGTTAGTCCGCTCGCCGACGTTAACAAACAGCGTATCTTTATTAATATTCTGTGGTTCCAGTCCTGACAAGCGGCACTCAACAGGGATCTCTGGAATCTGGCGGGGGGGGGACTCGTTGGCGGCATTGCCCATCGCGGTAATGTGCGCAGGGGTCGTGCCACAGCAGCCGCCGATAATATTCAGGAATCCCGATTTTGCCCAGTCACGAATTTCAGCGGCCATCTGCTTGGGTGTTTCGTCATAGCCTCCAAAGGCGTTTGGCAGACCCGCATTAGGGTGAGCTGACACATAGGTATCAGCGATACGGGAAAGCTCTTCTACATACTGACGCAGCTCCTGTGGTCCCAGAGCACAGTTCAGGCCGATTGATATCGGCTTAATATGACGCACGGAGTTCCAGAACGCTTCCGTGGTCTGGCCGGACAGGGTACGGCCCGAGGCATCCGTGATGGTACCGGAGATCATTACCGGCAAGCGCAGATTGTTGTCCTGAAAATACTGGTCGACAGCAAAGATGGCTGCTTTGGCATTCAGCGTATCAAAGATGGTTTCGATCAGAATGATATCGGCTCCACCTTTGATCAGACCGTCAACGGACTCGGTATACGCTTCAACCAGCTGATCAAAACTGACATTACGGAATCCGGGATCGTTTACATCCGGTGAAATAGAGCAGGTACGGTTGGTGGGACCGAGAACACCGGCAACATAGCGGGGTCTGTCCGGAGTTTCAGCGGTAACCTCGTCAGCCACCTTTCGGGCCAGCTGCGCTGCAACCAGATTGATCTCATGACTGATCGATTCCATCTCATAATCAGCCATGGCGATAGCAGTCGCATTAAACGTATTGGTTTCGAGGATGTCGGCTCCGGCATCAAGATAGGCGCGATGGATAGAGCTGATAACATCAGGCTGTGTCAGTACCAGCAGATCATTATTACCCTGCAGATCAACCTTCCAGTCGGCAAACCGGTCACCGCGAAAATCAGCTTCCTTCAGTTTACGATCCTGAATCATCGTACCCATACCGCCATCGAGAACCAGTATACGTTCTGACAGGGCTTGTTTCAGTTGAGGTGTTTTATCTACAGAAGTATGTGCCGACACGTGTAAACCTACTAATAACCTATTGTAAAGGCGGCTATTTTAACCAATTTATCGGCCTTGTGGGTGAGTTAGGCTCACTTGATGATGAATTATATTTGTTTTGTCCTGCACAGACCGCTTATTAGCGGGCTTTTTGGGGGGGATATCGACCTGAGAGACCGGTAGGGTAAGGACTGGCTGTAAGGCTTGGGAAATAAATTACAAGCGATCTAAGACCACGTAGTGACGTATAAAAAGAAAACCCGTTCAGTCGCTATGAATGAGACTGAGCGGATTTAGCATGATTGGCTGATGCTGATGCTCTGAGATTAAACCTCTGAAGCGTGTAACCTGTGCTCAGCACGACGACTCACCCAGCACATGCCTGTGAGAATGCTGCATAGCGTGACCACATAAAAGGTCAGATGAATAGCCGTTGGTCGCTCCTGATAACCGATCAGAATATGCAGTAGCTGGCCAAAGATAGATTTCTCCGAGAGCAGATAGCCACTATCCCAGAGGGGGGCCTGATAGGGTAAAACATCCGCCTGCATCAGATACCCGGCGGCAGATGCAGCCAGACCTGATGCGAGCAACAAAATCATCCAGCCGGTAAACTGAAACAGTCGACCGGTAGGTATACGAAGTAATCCGCTATAGATCAGGCGCCCCACCAGAATACCGCTGATAACCCCGATGATGCTTCCTGTCATCATTGAATTTGCCGAGCTGCCACTGGCTGTCACGCTGTACATAAACAGGACAACTTCAGAGCCCTCACGTAATACGGCCATGCCAGCAGCGACTGCAAGGAAATAAAGAGGCAGTGAACCATCAGTTATTCTGGCGCTGACATTTTTCATGTGGGCAACCAGTTCCCGGGCGTGATGTGACATCCAGATGTTGTGCCAGGCCAGCATCACGACTGCCACCAGAAGAATAGTGGCATTCATCAACTCCTGACCCGTACCTTCGAAAGCACTGGTGATGGAGCTGGCGAATAGTGCGACTACGCAGGCTCCGGCCAGTCCCGCCAAAAGGCCTGCACCAATCCAAAAGGTCCGGCGGGGAAGGCCGCAGGTTGCGGCCAGCAAAATACTGACAATCAACGCAGCTTCCAGCACTTCACGAAATACAATAATGGCCGAACTCAACACAGGTCTACCTCAGCAAAAAATTACTTGACGATCAGAACGCCTTTCGCGGTGTCTTCGTGGAATTCGCCAACAAACTCATAACGACCCGGTTCAAACGGTCCAACCATAATAGATGCTTTACTGTTACCCGGAATTACTTTTTCCAGGGTGAAGTCTTCACCTTCAAACTCTTCAGGTGTCGCGTCTTCGTTGGACACAATCAGTTTAACCCGCTGATTAGCCGGTATGGTAATTTCAGCAGGGGAGAACATATGATCTTTAATCGAAATGTCAAAACGGGTTTCTGCGGCCATTACTGTCGTTGATGTGACAAACAGGGCTGCAATTAGCAATTCTTTCATAAGAGAACCTCAGTAATTAACTAGCTTCTTAATAATAATGATTATCATATAGATTCGCAAAAGCAAGTGCAATATCCCTCAAAAAGAGGGCTTATTCTGGTAAGAGGTGAGTGTTTACGGGTTAACTAACTGATTAATATGAATGTGGCTTTCCGCTATTGCCCCTGAAAGGTCGTTATATATGGTTCATCTTTATGCTGCTGTCAGATAAATCACTTAAAATTTTGAAATATACTGGTACAATTGCTGCCGAACATAGGTAATCAAAAGCGTAACCTTAGTTATGTTTAAGCTTACCTTATTCTGAATCAAAAATTCAGACGTATAGATTCAGATCGATAAAACAGATCTGAATACTGTTCCACAGTGTGACTGGGAAGAGGCTGCAACTGTGGCGTGGTGCCGGTAATCTCTATATGACAGATTACGGGTGAGGATATGCTGAATTTTTTCAGCAAGGTGATAGTCCGGTGGATCCGGCTAGTTGAGAGTCAGGTCATTAAATATGCTGCAAACATTCTTAAAAGCAAAACTGCACCGGGTTACGGTTACTCATGCGGAGCTTCACTATGAAGGCTCCTGCGCCATTGATGGTGTATTACTCGAACGCTCCGGTATTAAGGAGTACGAGCAGATACATATCTACAACATCAATAATGGTGAGCGATTCACGACTTACGCAATTCGTGGCGAAGATAACAGTGGAATTATTTCGGTAAATGGCGCAGCGGCGCACCGGGCCTCTAAAGGAGATCTGCTGATTATCTGTTCTTATGTACAACTGAATGAGCAGGAAGCGGAAAGCTTTCAGCCAACTCTGTGTTACTTCGAGAATGCAAAGAATGAAAATGATGCTCACCGTGTCAGTGATGAAGAGCTACATCAGCGTAATGTTATGACTGGTATTAAGAACAGTATCGCAGTACAGGAAAATAACTGATTCGCGTTGCGGGGTCAGACGCTGCTTAAAGCTGCCTTTTGGCAGCTTTTTTTATTCCTTTTTGAACTTTTTGACAAACACGCAAACATAAAGATTGTCGACAATTGATCTGTGTCATTATTTTATGTTGCCGAAAATGGTTAGAAAATAGCTATTTATTATGATGTGCTCTCAGTATCGTAGACAATTTAGCCTTTTGTAGTAGTTTATTTTTGCTATATCTCAGTTAGAGTGTGTCACATGAGGCTTCACCTGCAGATAACAATGATAGGCCTATAAAAAGCAGGTGTTGCCGGTCTGAAACATATAATAACGGTTACAGCGAAGGGCCAGTGCTATGTCATATAAAGAAGAATACAGAAGATCAATAGAAACTCCGGAGGCTTTCTGGGCAGAGAAGGCTGAAGCGATCAAGTGGTTTAAGGCACCTGAGACGATCCTGAGTAAAGATGAGAATGGCATTGATCGCTGGTTTGCAGATGGTGAGCTGAATACAGCTTATCTGGCACTGGACTACCATGTTGAGAGCGGTCGCGGTGATCAGGATGCTCTGATCTATGATTCTCCTGTTACAGACACCCGGCAACGTTATACATATTCTGAGCTGCGTGATGCGGTAGCGAAATTTGCTGGTGTTCTGAAAGCTCAGGGGGTAGAGAAGGGCGACCGCGTTGTTATCTATATGCCGATGATCGCAGAAGCTGTTATTGCTATGCTGGGGGTGGCCCGCCTGGGTGCAATCCACTCTGTCGTCTTCGGGGGCTTCGCGCCACATGAGCTGGCTGTTCGAATTGATGATGCAGAGCCAAAAGTCGTGGTTACCTCATCCTGTGGTATTGAAATTGCCAAAGTGATCGAATATAAGCCGCTGCTGGATGAAGCGATTGAGAAGTCAGCGCATAAGCCTGACAGTTGTATTGTTTTTCAGCGCTCGCAGGTTAGCGCATCCATGATCGAAGGTCGTGATATCGACTGGGCTGAAGCGGTTGCCTCTGCTGAACCGGCAGACTGCACCCCGGTCAAAGCCACCGATCCGCTTTATATTCTCTATACCTCCGGCACAACCGGCAAGCCTAAGGGTGTGGTTCGGGATAACGGCGGTCATGCGGTCGCACTGAAATACAGCATGAAAGCGATATACAACATGGAGCCAGGCGAAGTGTTCTGGGCTGCGTCTGATGTTGGCTGGGTTGTGGGTCACTCCTACATCGTTTACGGTCCGCTGTTGGCAGGCTGCACCACCATCGTTTACGAAGGTAAGCCGATCAAAACACCGGATGCCGGCGCGTTCTGGCGAGTCTGTGAAGAGTATGGTGCCAAAGCGCTGTTTGCCGCACCAACCGCGTTCCGGGCGATCAAAAAAGAGGATCCTGATTCTGAACTCCTGAAACAGTATGATCTGAGTAAACTGGAAACTATCTTTATGGCGGGTGAGCGACTTGATCCGCCAACTTACCACTGGACCAAAGATACCCTGGGTAAACCGGTGATTGATCACTGGTGGCAGACTGAAACCGGCTGGGCAATCTGCGGCAACCTGACCGGTGTGGAAATGCTGGAGCCCAAACCGGGGTCTGCAACCGTTCCGGTCAGCGGATTTAATATTCAGATTCTTGATCATGAGGGTAACGAACTGCCCAATGGAGAGCAGGGCAATATCGCTATTAAGCTGCCACTGCCTCCAAGCTGCCTGCCAACAGTATGGGGTGACTTCGAACGTTTCCGCACCGGTTATCTGTCAGAGTTTCCGGGCTACTACTGCTCCGGAGATGGCGGCTATAAAGATGAAGATGGCTATGTGTTCATCATGGGCCGAACCGACGATGTGATCAACGTAGCAGGCCACCGCCTCTCGACCGGTGAGATGGAAGAGATCGTTGCTGATCATCCGGCAGTCGCTGAATGTGCGGTTATCGGTATTAATGACCCGCTTAAAGGTCAGCAGCCAATTGGTCTGGTGCTGCTGAAAAACGGTGTCGAAATCGACGATGCACAGATTGAGGCAGAGCTGGTAGCGATGGTGCGTAAGGAGATCGGTGCCGTTGCCTGCTTCCGGCGTGCGATTGTTGTTCAGCGCCTGCCAAAAACCCGTTCCGGTAAAATCCTGCGCAAACTATTGCGTCAGATCGCTGATGGTCAGGACTACACTGTACCCTCAACCATCGATGATCCGGCTTCTCTGCCAGAGATTCAGGAGATTATGGGACGCAACGGTCTGGTAAGCTGATACAGCTGATTGATGTTTTACTACCTTCAGGCAGCCGTCAGGCTGCCTTTTTTGTGTCTTTTAAATCTGTCAGAGGGGCTCGAATGGAATAAAACTGATAACTTACTACGTTGTGGGATTTTCAATTAAGCTGATAGCAAGCTTCAGCGATGCACAATAATCGAATCTCAGCACACTCTCTGTAAAAGGGTTCCTATGCCGCACATCAACGTTTTATCTCTGTTTGCATTCGCTATTTCTATCTCAGGCTTTGTTGGGGCCAATGAATCAAAAGGCTTCGAACAAGAAAAACTCTATGGCCGCTGGAGCTGTCAACATGCCATGAAAAATGCAAATACAATGATAAAAGTAGACTATGACATAAATTACTCAGCGGATGGAAAAGCGAGTGGCAATGGAACCGTATGGCTCAGGATGCAAAACTTTCCTGAAATGGAGTACAGTCTGTCAAATCGTTCAACCTGGGAGGTCAAAGCGGACTCTCTTATCATGTCGTCTGTTGACTTTACACTGGTGAACAGGAGTCATCCGGAGTTGGATCAAATTCTTAATTTTGAAAGTTTATTTCCACAAAACGTTCGCGAATCTTCAACCATTCTTGAGTTAACTCAATCAAAGTTTGTAGCCCGGTCTGACTCTTATGGCGGGGTTTATTCCTGTTCAAAACGTATAAGTGAGCTTTGAGACTACGGTTTTCTATAGCTGATAGTCTTGTATCACTACTCTAGGATCAACGCCCAATCTGACGGGTTTCTATGACCAGAGGTAGCACCAAAGTCCGCCGTACTTGAATATGATTAGTGGTCGCGTCTGATATGCATGTGGATGTAGATATTTCCCTCTCTGGTCCCTGAATGTTTGTCGCGTTATATAACTGAGACATGGCTGATGTATTTTAAATCATCGTCTCTGCGATTGATTCTGGACTATTCAACGGTGCGGGCCTAGACCGGCCTTATTCTTGTAGCAGGTATTTCAATGCGCGGCGCTAGTCCGATGCGCTTAGGACTGAAGTTCAATTCCGCTGATTCACCGCTCCATTACAGCTGCGCATTACGACGGTGCATTGCGGCGTTGTGTTTTTCCATGGTGGATCATCGCGACTCCACTCTTATGCAAGCCTCTGATTTAGTCTGCTTTTCTCACTACACAGTATCTAACCTATTGATGAATATAGATCTTATCTCTAAGATTAGGGCTTAATCTGACTTTCCTCAGTTACCTATAAAAATAACTGGAAATCCAAATGTTAAAAAAAATAACCTCAAGCCCTTACCTGATCCTCTTAAGCGCAGCGATTCTTCTGGTTACTTCCGGATATGAGACGATCCACTCGCTGGATGAATTCACTCTGGGCACCCACCACGGCATATTGGTTTTCAGTATTATCCAGATCATAAGAGCCATTCCTGAAATCATGCATGGATTGCAAGAGATTGAGGAAGCGGATGAACTGATGAATAAAAGGATGCCGAACTAGGCACTAAGCTCATTCAGACGGAAAACTGTATTCTAATGTCACGTTTAACCGTGAGTTGAAAAACTGTTCCAGGTTGCTGATGTCAGGAAAAGTCGGCAGATCGTTTTTTAACATCCTGTTAGATATAACAACAAAAAGAGTAGTGCTATGACCCTGTCCACTCAAAGACAATCTTCCTATGATTTTTTGATCTGTCGTAACCAAAAAGATGATACTTATACGCTGTATCGGGTAGATCCTAAGGCGGAAGCACTGTTCACCCCGATTCAGTTGTCTGCCGATGCTTCCTTTGACCGCACCTGGCGCATGGCGCAGGTGGGTGGATATCTGTTGCAGTGGAGTCCTATTTGTACACAACAGGGGGACGAGGGATATCAGTTCAATCTTGTAGCGTTCAATCCAGAGTCATCAAATCCATTGAGTGGTCCGGCAGTTGAGAGCGGCTTCTGGAAAAAGACCAAATTCTGGGGTAATTACCGGCATAGCTATAGCAACAATCCGGATGAAGGGCAGAATCTGGACCTCACACCAATGACGAGCTTTATCTTGAGCATGATCCCGGCCAAAGGGCGTGGAACCTTTGAACTGTGGAATTTTGATCCCCAGGGCGCTGTGGACTTCAAGCCTGACCCACTCCCTGCACCCTATAGTCCTCAAAACGGTTTTCCGCTAATTAAATCGGGTCACATGCTGATTCCCATGGGTAACTATGTATTGGATCGTTTGCCGGATCGTAAGTCTTTCCGTTTGTGGAGTTTCGATCCGCAACTGGAAACGCCTCTTTCGCTGCCTGCGGTGCAAGAGGGCTGTTGGGATAAAGTTGCTGAAAACAGCGAACTCACGGCTATCGGCTCCCATATGCTGGAGTGGGATCCTGCCAGAGGCAGCTATCGCCTGTGGGGATTCGATCCGGAACACCCGGATGTTCTAACCGGCCCGGTCCGAGAGGGCACTCTGCCATCGGCAATTGGCGCCAACGCCATTTTAAGCGGTTATCAGCCCCGCATGCCGGTGCAGGCACAACGTGCCGGTACGCCGGGTACTATTGATTTTATGCGCTCAAAGATCAGGCATGTGGTCTATTACATGCTGGAGAGCCGCTCCTTCGATAATGTATGTGGCTGGCTTTACGAGGATGGCGATAGCGGTTGCCACTACATCGGTTCGCAGGAACCCTTTGATGGCGCCAGCACCGAAAATTATAATTACGACGGTGATAATAAGGTTTTTGTCAGTAAGTATCAGGACGGTAAACTGAGCCCTCAGTGGGATCTCGTCGCTCTCGATCAGGACCCGTTTCACGATACCACCGACAACCTGCAGCAAATGTTCGCCGAAGAACCCGGTTACTGGGGCCGCGCCAGGCCGGATATGGGGGGATATATCCTCAATAACGCCAATCCGCAGGTGATGGAAACCTTCAGCCCGGAACAGTTGCCAATACTTAACGGCCTGGCTCGTCATTTCGGGATTTCTGATCGCTGGTTCTGTTCTGTACCCGGGGGCACGGATGTTAATCGGGCGTTCTCCGTTACCGGTTCTGCCTTTAATATGCTTGGCACGTGGGAGGGTGGCAGCATTTACGCCAACTGGCCGCAATACTCCCATCGTCAATCCATCTGGAAGACCCTCTGGAGCCACGGCATTACGGATTGGAAAATATATAACTCGGTGCTGTGGGAAAACGTTGTCTTTACTTATCAGCTCTATCTTGAGGGGCAGGTGCCTTCTGTCGATGCCAATCCAACTCAGTATCTTTCCAGTATTGAGCAATTCAAGCAGGATGCCCGGCATGGAAACCTGCCGGCTTTCAGTTATCTGGAGCCCGCCTGGGTTGCACCCAAAGGGGCTACCTCCTACCATCCGGGCGGCGATCTGGTTCCCGCAGAGAGGGAACTCAACGAAATCTACGAAGCAGTTAAGAGCGGACCAGGCTGGGAAAACACCCTGCTGGTTATCACGTTCGATAAGAACGGTGGTATTTATGACCATGTTGCCCCGCCTTACGCCAAAAAGCCCTGGCCCAACGATCTCAATAACGGCTTTGCCTATGACCTGATGGGGCCGAGAGTCCCCACAATT
This sequence comes from Oceanospirillales bacterium, assembly GCA_018223185.1. GTDB lineage: Bacteria > Pseudomonadota > Gammaproteobacteria > Pseudomonadales > Balneatricaceae > Amphritea. The sequence continues at coordinate 44,891 of JAAEYW010000028.1, forward strand.
ATGGTTTCTCCCTGGATCAGGGGGCAGTCCGTGATCCGGGCGGAGGGAGATATTCCTTTCGACTCAACCTCTTTTGCCGCTACTCTGCTCGACTGGTTCGGTATTCCTAAGCCCCTGTGGGGCCTGGGAGATCGCATTCATGTCGCGCCCACCTTCGAGACCGTTTTTCAGGCAGATCAGCCAAGAATGGATGCTCCGTCTTTAACCCCGCCGTATGACAAATCCTTTCCTCAGGGTAGCTAGGAAAAGGAGCGGGGGCGCTAAAACAGCGCCCACCTCCCTCAGCTAAGGTTCAGATCCTGAGCGGAAACGGGTTGAGCTAACGGGTGAAGCTTTTCTTCGGCGTTTTTTAGCGCTTGCCATAAACGGGGTTCCTGAAAGCACAGACTGCCACCGCCGCGCTTCTCCTGGGATACCATGCGATTCATATCGGCAATACACACCCAGGGTAACGAACTGGTGCTGTTTTTCAGGGCCACTGCCCATTTTGCGTGGTCTTTGGTGTAGTGCCACTCATAGTTGATGGATGGGGGTATTTTAAACTCCAGCGTAAGCACGTCTTCGTCATACTCTTTGGAGTCATTGTCCTGCAGGGGCGTTACGGCACCCCGTCGCCAGGTCTCTACGACCAGGTCGCATTGCAGCGCCGGCGAAACCAGGTCAAGCCAGAAATCTTTGCCCCACTTGCGACTCTTGGCCGTCAACAGAAATTCTTTGCCTCCCTGGGACCTGAAGGGCAGCTTTGATGGCGTTTCCGATTCGCTCACCCCGTTTCCATGAAACAGCTGTGACAACGGCTCATCTTCTTGCAAAGAGGGTGGAATACGCGAACTTTCCGTCAGGATCTGCGGATTCTGTTGACTGAGCATCTGTTGTGCGATGTGGTTGGCTGTCTGGTAGTCGGGCAGGGTGATGCAGATAAATGTCTGGCCATAGATCATCTCGTCATCGGGGAGGGTGAACTCCCTGTCTGAGGGAAACCTGGGGGTCGAATGGAGAAGATAGAGAGCCGAATTGCTGGCCTTGTCAAAAGCCAGAATGCCTTTACAGTGGCCTTTTCCCGACTTGTTTTTTTCCGGGTCGATGTGTTCGTCGTTGTAGACGATATAACCGCCACTCTCCGGAGCATTAAAGATGTCTGCCAGGGTGTGGCTCAGTGCCTGATTGTTCTGGTCCAGACCGGTGGGGGACAACTCCAGGGCGCTGCAATCCGGATCGTAATAGAGGAAATCAAAGCCCTGGTTTTTCGGGTTTCCGGTATGCTCAGGAGTCTTGTAGATAAACCACCAATCCACCGGTTTTCCCTGTTGATTCTTTGCTTCCATCATGCGGCGCAAATCTCCATGTCATTCCAATTGAAAACAGAATTCTATACCATGCAAAGCGGCTCTGGCCACGTGTATTATTTCGACCGGGATAGCGGTATGTTGACACTTCAGACGGAAGCCGGCACGGGGGCAGCAGGTTGGAGCATGGGGCCGCCGGATTGTTCGACAGGAAGGCGTCTGCCTCAGCAGGCCTGACACAAAGCTCATCGCGGGGTGAACAGAGCCCGTAGTGATATGCCGGTTAGAGTAGAACGGCTCAGGATTTATTCATTAAAAACAATAACAGGGATTCTCAGTTGTTTTATGGCTCGAATTGGGATCCCACCTCCAGCTAAGGAGTAGTAGATGTCTCAATCAGAATGGAAGACCCAGCCGGCTACCGGCGAATGGAATACGGCGGACAATTGGAATACGGCAGAGGTGCCTGCGGCTAAAGCTGTTTTTGACCATTCATCGCAAACAGTAATCACTTTTGCAGCGGACAGCGATGCCGCAGTGGAAAATGTCGAATTCAGTGAGGATGCCACGGCCTACACGTTCATCTTCGGTCCAGGTAAAGTGCCAGGTTTAATCATTACCGGTCAGGGCGTCAGCAACTTTTCACGTAAGCAGCAGAGCTTTATTGTGGCCTCGACCAGCAGCGGTCATGATAATCCACAACTGGTCTTTACTAATCATGCAACGGCGGGTACTGACGATATCTACTATTGTGCCGGCCCGATCAGCGAACAGGGCTATGGCGGTGGTGTGATCAGCTTTTGCGATAACGCCAGAGCGGGCGCAGCCCGGTTTAAAGTATGGACCGGAGCCGAGCCGCCACCGCAATTCAGAAAAGAAAACATCCCCAGCACCGTCGGTGGCGAAGTGAGCTTCAGCAACTCATCTTCGGCTGACAGTGCCAACTTTACCATCTATGGCAGTCTTGGCATTGATGGCGATACCTTCGCCAACGTGGTTTTCCACGATACCGCCACTGCGGGCAAGGCCTCTTTTACCAATGTTGGCGGTACTGTTTCCGGTGGTGATGGAGGCAACACTCAGTTCTACGGTAGCTCCAGCGCAGACCATGGCGTTTACAACAACTGGGGGGCGACCCACGAAAAAGCCAATGGGGGCGATGTCGCATTTGACAGTGTTGCCACGGGCGGCCACGGGCATTTTTACAACCACGCTGCCGAAGTGGCCGGTGGCTACGGTGGTGTTACCAGCTTTAATAACAACCCCCCGTATATGGAGGCCTCTCAGGGTGCATCTGCCGGCAATGGTTCCTACTTTAACTATGGTGCGCGTCAGGGGGAGCAGGGTGGCGGTGGTCATCTGGAATTCAGTGCAAGGTATGGTTCTCCCACGGGAGCGGATGCCACTATCGTCAATTACGGTAGTGCGATTGAAAGTAAGTCGAGTGCCGGTCATACCATTTTTTCCATCAACCAGCCAACCAGGTACTTTCCCACCGCTGGCAATGCGAAGGTGTGGAATCACCCCGCTACAGGTGGGAAGGGGGCTGCCGGCTTTACTGAGTTTTCGGTTTATAGCAGTACGAGTGACGGCGACGCTGGCAGCGAGAACGTACCGACGGCAGGCAACGCAACTCTCTTCAATCTTGGTGGCTGCACACCTGAAGCAGGTGGCGGCTATACGATGTTTTCCGGCACCTCCAGCGCTGGCAGCGCCACCCTGATCGCATACGGCGGTACCAACGGTGGCTATGGCGGCCGTATTGCGTTCTATGATGCATCTGTGGGTGATAGCGCGAAGGTTTGCCTTATGGGTGATGGTGAGCTGGATATTGGCTACCACACCGCCGGCGTGACTATCGGAAGCCTGGAGATGACCGGCGGAGTGATAGCCACCCAGCTTGGCTCTGAGGTGCCCGGTCTAACGGTGGAGGGCGAACTGTCTGTCAAATCTTCTCATGTAACATTCCGTCTCGGTAAACAGAAAAAGGGTGGGTTTGCCTTCAATAAGTCTTATACGCTGCTTACCTGCACAGCCCTTTCCGGGCTGACGCCGGAACTGTTTCGCGTCAATAGTATAGAGGGTGTTGAGCCCGATTTTGCCATTATTGGTAACGAGCTACAGGTGACCTTTGTGCACCAGTAAGTTGAGAACAAGTGCAACAAATACCGGGGCACTGCTTTAGTTAAAGTGAGTCTCTGTTTGCTCCCAGCCCCCGCAGGTTCTGCCCGAGCCTGCGGGGCGAAAAATCTTTAACTCTGATCAGAACTGCTTTTCAGTCAAATACAGGCCGCTCTTGCGAAGTCTGACAATCAAATCACGCCTGCTGGCCCTACTTATGCTCAGACGATGACACCCGTAACATGAGCCGGTCCAGCATACGGGTAGACAGCAGCCGGCGCAGAAAGCCAAACAGGTAGGTCGGCAGGGTAACGTAGTATCGTGGCTTAGGGCGTTTGCTTTCGAGCGCGTGGATGACTTTATGTAAAACCGCATCAGGCCCCAGCGTAAACGGGTCATCCCCCTTATCTTCACTGCGCAGCCGGAGGACTACTTTTTCATAAATTTCACGGTGCGGGCTGGATTTGACATCAATATTGTCACGAAACGCTTTAAACGCATTTTCTCTAAAGCGACTTCGAACCGGACCCGGTTCTATTAGCGACACATGGATATTCGTATCTGAGAGTTCCTGACGCAACGTATCAGTATAACCTTCCAGAGCAAACTTACTGGTATTGTAAGCACCGCGAAAGCGCATGGTGATCAGTCCCAGAACCGAACTGTTCTGAATGATCCGGCCATAACCCTGTCGCCGCATCAGAGGCAATACCCTGCAGGTGAGTTCATGCCAGCCCAGCAGATTTGTTTCAAGTTGTTTGCGCAGCAGATCCCGGCTCAGATCCTCAATGGCGCCTGGCTGTCCATAGGCTCCATTGTTGAACAGGGCAAATAACTCACCCCCGGTATTCACTTCAACCCAGTCCATCGCCTGCTGAATCGATTCAGAACGCTCCAGATCAAGCTGTGTGGATTCCAGTCCCTGTTGCTTCAGTCGTTCAACATCTTTCAGCTGCCGCGCCGTCGCTATAACCCGATATCCCCGCTGTTGCAGACCGAGCGCGACATGGTAGCCGATGCCACTGGAACAGCCGGTAATCAACACTGTTTTCATCTATGCCTCTGACATTAAAAAGAGTAAGTAAGTGATATCGGCATAACCCATTAGCCGGTCATGTTCAGGCCTGTTCAGGGGACGCTTTATTCAGTAAAGAGAGGAATGCATATTCAGGCACCCCTTTACTGAACAGGAAGCCCTGGGCGTTATAGCACTGTTCATCAATGAGGAACTGTCGCTGCTCTTCAGTCTCCATACCTTCAGCAATAACTTCCAGACCCAGGCTGCCAGCCAGTGCTATGATCGCTCTGGAGATGGCCTGGTCGTTCATATCGTCAGGGATATCACGAATAAAAGAGTGATCGATTTTTAACCGGTCCAGCGGCAGCGTCTTGAGATAACTGAGGGATGAATAGCCGGTGCCAAAATCATCTATTGCCAGGTGGATACCCATTTCCCGAAGCTGTTTCAGCTCTTTACCTGCCCGCCCCGGGTTGCTCATAATCACACCTTCGGTGATTTCGAGCTCAATCATTTCGCTGCTGCATTGATTGCGGTCGAGTATCGTGGCGATCTCACCGGCCAGCTTGTTCGAACCAAAATGGCGGGCTGAAATATTGATCGATATCCGCGGAACCTGATAACCCTGTTGTTGCCACTCGCGAATATTACGGCAAACGGTATTGAGTACCCAGCGGTCAATGTTCTGAATCATACCTGTTTTTTCGGCGACCGGTATAAAACGGGATGGCTGGATCATCCCCAGTTGCGGATCCTTCCAGCGAATCAGTGCTTCTGCGCCGATAATACTGTTATCTCTCAGGTCGATCTGGGGCTGATAATGCAGTACAAACTGTTCATTCTCGATGGCATTGCGCAGTGCGCCGACCATCAGGATTCGCTCAAATGCCTGATCCGTCATTTCCTGAGTATAAAACTCATAGCGGTTTTTACCGGCTGACTTCGCACGATACATCGCAGTGTCGGCATTTCGAAGCAGCGCTTCAGGCTGCTCAGCATCGTCCGGGTAGAGACTGATACCAATACTGAGACTGATATGCAGCTGCTCTTCCAGTTCCACCGGATCATTAAATGCCGCCAGCAAGTTCTGGGCAACAATCGCGGCATCATTCGAATTCATCAGGTCTTCGATAATGATAGTGAATTCATCACCACCGAGACGTGAGATGCTGTCAGTATCTCGAATATGGTGCTTAAGCCGTTCAGCTACCTTTATGAGTAACTGATCGCCCAGATTATGGCCAAAACTATCGTTGATCTCCTTAAATTCATCGATATCAATAAACAGAAGTGCGACGCCGGTTTTATTACGTTTTGCATGGCGTATTGCCTGCTTTAAACGGTCTGTGAACAATAAACGGTTGGGGAGCTTTGTCAGTGGATCGTGATGCGCCAGAAAATCCAGGCTTTTCTCTTTATCAAGCAATGCCTGCCGGATCATAACATGATCAGAAATGTCCCGGCTTGACTCAACCAGTCCGGCAAGCTGGCCATCAGAGTTGTAAAGCGGGCTGGCCATCAGCTCAAATGTCCGGGTTTCACCGGTCTTCATTGTATGCTCATGTATCCGGGTGGCAGGCTGCCTGCTTGTCATGACATCGGTGAGCGGGCAGCCATCACAGGGAACGCCCTTGTTATGAACCACGTCATAACAGGACTTATTGTCGTGTGACAGACAGTTAAAATAGTAGTCATTCGCAGCCCGGTTTGATTTGATAACCCGGTATTGAGTGTCGATAACCATGACTGGATCGCCGATGCAGTCAATCACTGCCTGTAGAAAGCTGCTCTCGTTTCGGGCGCGCTGTTCAGCCTGTTTACGCTCGGTAATGTCCCTGACGGTCGATAACAAAACCTGTTTACCATTGACTATCTGCCGTGCAGTGCTGATTTCAACCGGCACTTTTCGCCCGTCAGCGGTTTTGTGGACGGCCTCAATCAAGCCCCCCCTGGCATCTATTTCTGAGATGCGTTTTTGCCAACTCTGAAGATCGTAAGCCTGATCACTGATATCAGTAATCGACATCTGCAGGAGCTGCTCACGGCTATAGCCCAGATAATCACAACTGGTCTGATTGATGTCGATGATCCGGGAGGTCTCCGCATCAATGACAAACAGAGCATCATGACTGCGATCAATCAGTTGTCGGAACAAACGCAGCTGAGAGTCGATTTCATGCTTCTCAGTAAGGTTCGTCAGTACGCAGTGGGTTTGGATAAAATGACCTGTCCTGTCACGCACCACGTGGCCATCAAGCTGAATGTCAAGCATGTCTCCCGTTTTGGTTCGCAGCTGATAACGGGCATTTTCAACATAACCTTTTTGGTTGAATGACGAGAAACAGAGCCTGAATTTATCCTCCTGTCCCTGTGTCAGCAGTTGCTGAAATGGAATGCCAACAATCTCATGATTCTGATATCCCATAAGCGCTCGCCAGCAGGCGTTTACTTCAAGAATATTACCTTCACGGTCAAGGGACTGATAGGCGAGGGGGGTGTTCTCAAAAAAGCCCTGATAGTGGCTGGCCTTATGTCGGCTGTTTTCAAGTTGCTGATTCAGATTGCCGATGGCGTCACGCATTATCTCAATAAAATGGTTTTGCAGCCGGTCAATCAGATGTTGCCGGGTCAGTAGTCCAATAACCTGTCCGTCCACATCACACACCAGTAAACGACGGATACCCTTAGTCTGCATAATATGTCGGGCGTGTAATAATGATGTGCCGACATCGATCACCTCAACCGGGCGGCTCATATAGTCACTGACGCAGGCTGTATTCAGATCAATCTGTTCATCAAGCAGGCGGACAACATCACGCTCGGTGAGAATCCCTGCGGCATTATGATCATCACCAATCACGACACTGCTGATCTTCTTTTCACTCATAATCGTGAATGCCTGGCGTAATGAGCTGTCCGGGGAGACAAACATAATAACGCGTTCCATCACCGCCTCGACGTGCTTGATTTCAGCAAGGTATTCAAATCCGAGGTGTTGAACAAAGTCTGTTTCGGTGGCGATCCCCCTGAGGCTGCCATCGCGGTTAATCACCACAATGTGGCGCAGGTTTTCTTTCTGCATCTGTTCATTGGCGTGTTGGAAATCACAGTCGCCGTACATCGTTCTCACTGGCGATGTCATGATATCTGCGGCGGTCAGTTCGCTCAGATCACGATCAGACGAGCTGACCAGGCGGAGTATATCTCTCTCGGTTATAATGCCCAGTGGTTCGCGCTGATCAATAATAACAATTGAACTGACATGTGATGTACGCATGCGGTGAAGCACGCTTAATGCAGCATCTGTCGGATGTGCATGTAAAACATCCACACTGCATATGGTATTCAGAGTGACAACTGATTCCTGGATCATACTGGTCCTTATATTCTTCAATCCTTATCCGGTTTTATATGCAGCGAAATTTGCTTTCATATAAATCCATGCTTAAACACCGTAATACCCCCCGCAGGGCTACGGCCTTTGGGCAAACCGAGAGTGATCAAAATTATCATAAAGGCAGGGTTAATGTATTGATCAGGCCCCTGAATATCATGATTTATTCGTTTCGACAGTTATTATTTACTCGATGGAATTAATCTATTTATTCCAGAGGCATTGAAGCCCGCCGATCTTCTGGTAACGTACAACCGGACAATAAAAAATGACATCAGACCTTTGTGGTGCGGCCTTTTACAGTCCGATCATTAAAAGGCTGGTCAATAGTGTTCAATGAAAACAGAGAGTTAGCTATGCCTGTACTGAATGAAACTCATAATCCCGATTTGCGAAGCTGGGTGAGCTCAGCAAACAGCCCTGATACAGATTTTCCCATCCAGAGTCTGCCGTTTGCCGAGTTTCGCCGTAAACACACAGGAGAGTCATTCAGAGGGGGCGTGGCTATTGGTGATCAGGTGCTTGATCTGGCTGCTGCCCAGGCCGTTTTCAGCGGTGAAGCGGCCAGCGGGGCTTCGGCCTGTGCAGAGTCCACACTCAACACCTTTATGTCTATGGGGTCATCTGTATGGTCAGCACTACGGCTGGCGTTGTCCCGGGCACTGCGTGAAGGGGCTAAAGAGCAGAGCGAGCTGGAACACTGCCTGATTGCACAAAGTGATGTCGAGTTCAGTCTGCCATGCACTATTGGTGACTATACCGATTTTTATACCTCAGTATTTCATGCCACCCGGGTTGGCAGCTTGTTTCGTCCCGATAATCCGCTGCTGCCCAATTATAAATGGGTGCCTATCGGCTACCATGGCCGAAGTTCATCTATTGATGTTTCGGGACAGACATTTAAGCGACCACAAGGGCAAGTCAAAGCGGCGGATGCAGCTGAACCCAGTGTCGGCCCCTGTAAGCGGTTGGATTATGAGCTGGAAGTCGGTGTCTATATCGGTGAGGGTAATGCACCCGGTGAGCCGATAGCGCTGGACGACAGTGATAAGCACGTATTTGGTTACTGTCTGTTTAATGACTGGTCTGCCAGGGATATTCAGGCCTGGGAATATCAGCCATTGGGACCGTTTCTGGCAAAAAACTTTGCCTCGACAGTATCGCCCTGGATAGTGACTAACGAAGCGCTGTTGCCGTACAGGACTGAATTTAAGCGCGATGCTGCTGACCCGCAACCGCTGCCCTATCTGTCATCCGACACTAACAGCGAAGAGGGGGCTCTGGATATTAAGCTGGAAGTACTGTTGCAGACACAGCAGATGCGCACCTACAATGAGCCTCCCGCCAGACTCTCAGAGTCTAACTTTGTTTATTCCTACTGGACCGTTGCGCAGATGGTCGCTCATCACACGGTGAATGGGTGTAATCTGCGCCCGGGTGATTTTTTTGGTTCAGGCACGCAGTCCGGGCCGGAACATGAGCAGGGTGGTTCGCTGCTGGAGCTGAGTCGTGGCGGCAAAGATTCGATTACGCTGCCAAATGGTGAGCAACGCACCTTTGTTGAAGATGGCGATACCGTGGTTATGCGAGGGTATTGTGAAAAAGAGGGTATGGCCCGTATCGGGTTTGGCGAGGTTGTCAGCACCGTCCTGCCAGCGAACAACTGAGCACTGAAAGTCCATTAGCAAAAATGGCAGCCGCTGGGGGCTGCCTTATGTATTATAGTTTCTCTTTCGCGATCTATTTCTTCGGTTTCTTTTTGAATAGATTCAGCAGTTTCTTTTTCGGATCGTGTTCTTCTGTGGGCAGCGCTTTTTCAAACTTGTTTTTCAGCTCGTTCAGCTGTTTCTCTTTACGCTTATGACGAACATCGTCCCGTTTACTGTTGATATCGACAATTTTATCGTTCATATATCCGCTACTCTTGTGCTCGCTTCTGATGCTCTTAATGGCAGTTTAGCTCTGCAGCACCTTTAGCGGTAGTCCCAGTAACGCATCGCCCATGCCGTGGAAATACCAGATAATTGCGATCAGCCCGACAATAGTAAAAATATACCACAGTGCCGAAACGATCTGGCCATAACGATCCAGCGGTAATAACAGGCTATGGTGCCGGTTTCGCCATTCAAAGAACACCTCGACACTGCCGATAATCAGCAGAAATCCCAGCAGCGCCAGGCCAAAGCTGTAACTGAGCCAGATCCCCCCGGCTGCGGCCGCACCGCAGAGCAGTATGCCTGCCAGAGAGTTCATCGAGAAGGCGATACTCTTCAATACATGCCCGCCATCAAGCGGTAGAATGGGCAGTAGATTAAACAGGTTTAGCAGGGCGTTGAATGCACTCAGTCCGGCAAAAAACATCGACCCGGTCACCCAGTAAGCGATAAGGCTTAGCAGCGATAATCCGAACCCGAAAAACGGCCCCATCAGCGAGATACAGACATCCTGCCAGCGGGTGTTGATGCGCTCATCGCTCAGGGCGAGACCACCAACAAAGGGTATAAGATAGATCCCTTTGGTTTTAAAACCGAAGTGTTTCATCGCCCGGATGTGACCATACTCATGCACCACCAGGCAGAAGAGCAGCGCCAGTGCAAAAGGCAGAGAGAAAAACCAGGAGTAGGCCGCCAGACTGGCCCCGGCCATCACTACCTTGATGACTTTGGCGCTTTTCAGTAGTTTCAGGCCCAGAGCACCAAGCCCGATGATGCTGAGTGAGCGCTTTTCCTGGCGGATCGGTTCCTGAGGAACCTGTTTCTCCATCACTTCTCGGCCATGCTCACCGCTGGCAACCAGTTGTTCACCCATATAAAAACGATAACTGACCTTGACGGGATCCCATTGTATCTCTGTTTCCAGCCGGCAGGTCAGCGTTTCACCTTGCTGATTCTGCAACTCAAACCGGTGTTCACTGATACCATTAAAATCTCCGTCCGCATCGCGCCGGGAGACCGGTGTACTGTTCCAGTACAGTAGCTGCCAGCCTGCCATTGAGCCTTCCAGGCGCAGGCTATGCCCCTGACAATCGAGATTAAGTAGTTCCACTTCCATTTCCTGCCAACAATATCGGCGTGAATGGTTGCATAACTTGATAGCAGATTAAAGTGACTTCTTGCTGCAAACAGTCATATAACGGTATTAAGTGTTTTTGCCCTATGACGTTAGTGTGTCTTCTGGCCTGCAGACGTGTTTCTGAATGTTTTATATTATGAATGTCCGCGCTCTGGATCTGTGTCGATGCATAAAGAAACCGTGTTAATGGCAAGCAAGTACATTAAGTCTGATTTATTCGATCCAGCTCACATCGACGGCAAAAATATATCCGGCACCGTAGACGGTTTTAATAATCTGAGGTTCTTTCGGATTGTCTTCGATTTTTTTGCGCAACCGGGACATCCGTGAATCAATACTCCGGTCATAGGGTATAGCCTGCTCTCCCAGCAGGCGATCTCTGGATAAGATCTGTTTGTTCGAGCCTAACAGGGTATTGAGAAGATCGCCTTCTGCGGTACTCAGCGTATAATTTTTTCCTGAGCTATGGCTGAGTGTCAACGTGGTTGGAATATACAGCCATTGAGCAAATTGCGCTTTTCTGACACCTCTGCCGGGAGTGCGGCTTTCCTGCGACAGGCCTAAACGGCGCATCAGACTGTGAACCCTGGCAACCAGATCCCGGGGCTCGAAGGGTTTGGTTATATAATCGTCACCACCCAGTTCCAGTCCGAGCACCCGGTCTGGAAGACTACCTCGGCCGGACAGGATCAGGACGCCAACGTCCGGTTTATCACTAAGCGCTTTGACCAGCGCCATTCCATCCATATCCGGCAGGCCCAGATCAATGATGCACAGCGCAGGAGTCATGCCTCTGAGGGCTTGTAAGGCCAGCGTTCCGGTGTTGAACACGCGGATGTCATATCCATAGTATTCCAGCTCTGAACAGGCCAGATCACAGATATCTCTATCGTCATCAATAATATAAATAAGAGCTTTTTTATGCATGTTTCTGATACTCATCACCTGCCTGATCAGTCAACGGGACAGCCGGATTAACGTGCTTCATCGGCGCTGTTAATCGCTTGCTTCAATGCTTCCTTGCTGAAAGGTTTTTTTAAAATAGCGTGGCAGGGCAAATCGCTTCTGTCTGATAACTGATCGTATGCATAACCACTGATTAATACAATAGTCGCGGCGGGGTGGTGCTCTGCCATCAGATCAGCAAGCTCAAAGCCGTTCAGCGGCCCCGGCATGCTAATGTCTGAAACCAGATTGTCGATATGATCCAGTGCTTCAATCAGGTTCCTGGCCTCGTCGGAATCGGCAGCTTCAATGACGGCATAGCCAAGGCTGATCAGTTGCTTGCGAATAACCGTCCTGACATCCCGATCATCTTCCACCAAAAGTGTCAGGTTGCTGTTAGCATTTGATAACAGCTTAGCCGCTGGCTGGGTGTTGTCGGCAGACAGCCTAGCCTGAGTATTAACGGGCAGAAGCAGGGTGACCGCCGAGCCATTGCCGGGTGTGCTGGCGATTGAAATAAAGCCCCTGGATTGTTTGATAAACCCATAAACCATACTCAGACCCAGCCCTGATCCATTGCTGTAACTCTTGGTGGTGTAAAAAGGTTCATAGGCCTGTGTCATAGCTTGTGCAGTGAAACCATGCCCTGAGTCGCTAACCTGAAGCCGGACATATTCACCTGCCGGAACCGTCTCGTCATAGCCTGATTCGTCTGCATCAGTGGCTAATTTGCAGACGCTAATGCTGATCCCTATTTCACCGCCTTCCGGCATCGCATCCCGTGCATTAAGTGCCAGATTGATGATAGCGTTTTCTAACTGATTCGGGTCCACCGTTACTATCGCCGGGGTAGAAACCCGGGAGATGATTTTGATGTTCTCAGGCAGAGACCCCTGCAGTAGCTCTATGGTATCCGGTAATAATACGGAGAGATCAACGTGACGGGGGGTTAACGCCTGACGCCTTGCAAAGGAGAGTAAGCGGCCGGTGATATCTGCGCCTCTACGAGATGCGCGAACGGCCGGAGCGAGGTATCTGTCGAGCCCGGTTACATCTTTATAATGATCAGTCGCGGCCAGCAAATTACCCAGAATAACCGATAAAAGGTTATTGAAATCATGCGCCAGACCGCCTGCCAGCTGACCGGTCGCACTCATACGCTGAGCTTCCATTAATTTACGTTCTGCATCTTTTTCAGCGGTTATATCCAGTGAAAGGTTAACTAATCCGCAGATGTTGTGATTATCATCAATATCCGGGATCAGCATCCGTTTGGTGATCACTGGTCTGTCTTTGAACTGATACTCAAACACTATCTTCTCGCCCGTCAGGCAGCGGCGAACTTTATCCTGAATATCCGCCATCATCCCGGACGCAAGTATTGAATCGATAGGATGATTAATAATTTCCTCTTTGCTCTTATTAAAAAAATCTGCGTATCCCTGATTAACAAAGAGGTAATTTAAGTCTGCATCAAGATAGGCAATCTGTGCGGGCAGGGCGTCCAGAATCAGTCGCTGTCTTTCTTCAAGCTGCGCTAACTCTCGGGTTCGGCTTTTAACCTTACTATCGAGGGTCTGAATATTACTTTTTAAACGCGTCACCATCCGGTCAAAGGTTTGGGCCAGTAAACCTATTTCATCATCACGAATGATGCCGCTTTTGGCGCTCAGATCTCCATCACGAACCCGTTCTGCTGTATCAGCCAGTTGCTTAATGGGGTGTGTAATACGGCTGATAAAAAACACGGCCAGGCAGATTGCAAGCAGTGTTGATATCAGCGCAATCGTGAGAATACGCTGACTCAGTAGCTCAGAGCTGTGCTTAAGTTCATCAACATATACTGACGAGCAGATATACCAGCCAAAACCATCCAGCGTCCGAACCAGCGAAATTTTGTCATAGATATAGTTACCGGGATCGTCCGGTTTATCCCATTTGTAGTGCAGTTCCTGACCGGTATCTGCGACCGAAATCAGCTCGCTTACGATGGGTTGGCCGGTTATCGGGTTGCGCAGACTGAGAGCGTTGGTCTGATCGATGTTACTATTGGGGTGGGTTAGAAGCAGCCCCTCTTTATTAAAGATAAAAAGATAACCGGTTTTAGCGACACGGACCTGGCTCAGCGCTTCCCGGACTTCGGTAATAGCGTTTTGCTTGCGTTGCTCCACTTCGGTTTCAATATCATCCAGATATAGCCCTGAGCCGACCATCAGATCCCACTCGGGGAAATACTTTATGTAGGTGAGCTTTTCCGCAGCAGGACCGTCTTTAAGACGTTGCCATTGATAACGGTAGAAACCTTCACCCTCATAAAGGACGGAGTGGATCTTACTCATAAGAATCTCTTTTTCTGCTGCAGTATCGAAAGCGGATGGGGTGTTGTCGCGAAATTTTGGCAATGGATGTGTTATGAATTCTCCCTGGCTATCAGCGATCCAGATATACCCGTCATTGTCATAGGAGAAATGATTCAGGACCTTAAAGACATCCAGGTTCCGGTTATCTTTAAGTGAGGCGGGCTGGGGTAATGCTTTATAAGCCTGCTGAAGATTTGCTTCGGTTAACTGAACCAGCGCTTTGAGTCGTTGTTTGTGCGCATCGAGTGCCTGCTCCCGATAGTTTTCAAGATTTATATGCATCTTATTGGCCAGCTGAAATGCATTATCCAGCGCCAGCCGGGCAGAATTTCTCTCTATTTCAAATACCTGTTCCTGAATCAGCGGGACAGAGTAGAGATAGATGGCTGTAAACATCATGGTAATAATCATCAGCACAATAAAAAAGAATCGTCTGAACAGCTTTGACATCGTGAACATGAAAGTTTTCCGCAGCAGAGAGGCATACCAGTCTAAATCGAAATCGCAACAAATTCTTCAGCTGCGCACATTTCGGTGGGATTGTGGCAAATACTGGCAAAGTTCTTAGTATTTAATACGACCATAACCCGGAATGCTCTATGGTCAGAAAGAACGATTCTGGTGAAGTATAAAAATAATTAACTAGCTGTCTGGTTATACGCCGGCAGGATCGGGAATCTTCTTATGACCCAGAATTACATCCGTATATCACTCTCACTGATTAAGAGACTGAAGGGTTTAGAGGCTATTAAGGCAAGCCTGCTTAAGCTGTTGAAAACGTTTCTTATCCGACTCCGGCCCGGGTTTTCTCAATAGAATCCGCAACTTCACACTGAACAACGCTATCAGCATTACCCCCGGGATATCAGTGGTTTTTTATGCCCTGATGCTATCCAGAGGTAAGGCGGAATGAGCCGAACTCTCATCGATTTAAGCTTATCGGTAGTTTGATGGGGTAATGCCCTATTAACCAACAAGCATCCGCAGAATTATCATGACCTGAAGGTGAACGACATGAAAACAAAAATTATCAAACCTGCAGAAAATGCGCATCAGTTTCAATTATTAATCAAGAGTCTGTTGTTATCGGGCAAGCGCTGTCAGCCTGATAATGAGATCGTCTTTAGTGATGTGATTCGCTATGACTACCGCACTCTCTATAAACGGATTTGTAAACTGGCTAATGTGCTCACCAGTGCTGGTGTGAAAGCAGGGGATACTGTCGCGGTGATGGACTGGGACAGTCACCGTTACCTGGAATGTTATTTTGCGGTACCGATGATCGGTGCTGTACTGCACCATGTGAATATTCGTCTCAGCCCCGATCAGATCGGCTATACCATGAATCATGCCGAAGATAGTCTGGTATTAGTGCACGACGACTTCGCTGTCATTGCTGAGCAACTCGACGAGCAGCTGCCAGGTGTGCGTGGCTATATCCAAATGACGGATGATCAGCCTGTCTCAACGTCTTTGCATACATTTGGCGAGTATGAAGCTTTGCTGGATGATGCAGCGGCAGATTACGACTTCCCTGACTTCGATGAAAACTCTGTGGCGACACTGTTTTATACCACTGGCACGACCGGCAATCCGAAAGGTGTATATTTCAGCCATCGGCAATTGGTACTGCATACCCTCAACGGTGCAAGCACGTTCGGATCTCATGAGGGGCAGCCACTGCTGCGCTCCGATGATGTGTACATGCCGATGACACCCATGTTTCACGTACATGCCTGGGGCGTACCGTATATCGCAACCATGCTGGGAGTAAAACAGGTATATCCGGGACGTTATGAGCCTAACAAGCTGCTTCGTTTACGTCGCGAGGAAGGGGTAACATTCTCTCATGGCGTGCCGACCGTGTTGCAGATGATACTTGACTGCGATGAAGCCGAGAACACCGATATGTCGGGTTGGAAGTTGCTGAGTGGTGGCAGCGCCGCAACGCAGGCGCTGGCGCAGCAGATGGTTAAAAAAGGTATTTTACTATTCTCAGCCTATGGCATGTCAGAAACCTGTCCGATATTAACGTGTACATTTCTGAAACACCCGGAGCGGGATCTGACGTTAAGTGAACAGATGCCTCAGCGAATCAAAGCGGGAGTTCCTATTGGTCTGGTCGATATCAGAATCGTTAATCCTGATGGTACTGATGTGTTGCATGATGGCGAAGCGACCGGTGAAGTTGTGGTTCGTTCTCCCTGGCTAACTCAGGGTTACTATAAAGAGGAGGCCAAAGGAGAGGAGCTATGGGAAAACGGCTGGCTGCATACCGGTGATGTGGCGTCAATGGATCAGAATAGCGTGCTGGAGATTAAGGACCGTATCAAGGATGTGATTAAAACCGGGGGCGAGTGGGTTTCGTCACTGGAGCTGGAAAACCTCATCAGCCAGCACGATCTGGTCGCCGAAGTTGCGGTTGTAGGAGTTCCGGATGATAAATGGGGCGAGCGTCCCTGTGCGATGATTGTTGCAGCCCGGGGCGAAGAGATTGATGCCACTTCCATACAAAACCATCTGCAACAGTTTGTCGATAGCGGTCAGATTAATAAGTGGGCCATACCGCAGCGGATCAGGGTGGTTATGGAAATACCAAAAACCAGTGTCGGTAAGATTAACAAGAAACTGATCCGCACTCAGGTCGCTTAGGGCAGGGTTGTTGAGTCGTAAAAAGGGGAGCGGTTCGCTCCCACTTTTATCCTCGTGAATATCGTTTTTTCAGGCGTGTGCCCGGCATGACTTGCTGATCAGATTGAGCGTATTGCTGTTTTAAATTCTGTTTTTTTGTGATTCTGAAATATTAAATCACATGTCCGATTATGGTTTTCATTTGTTTCTGACTGATAGACAAAAGGCACTTGTAAAGATAGGTTTTTGTTCGTTAAAGATCTCAGAATAAAGCAAAAGTAATATTATAAAATAATTGATTTATATGTAGTAAATATTCAGTTAAATGTAAATTTTTTACCGTATTAAGAGATAGTCTTAGATTATGGGTATCAATTTATGATCTATGAATAACTGTCCTATTATATCAATTAATGAGCTTTTTTAGTTATTGTCCCGCTTGTCTTTTAGATGGAAAATGAGTGCAGTCAGGCGTGTTTGTCAGATAAAAGCACCTTGGATAAAAATGCCTCGCTGGCCGGTTGTGGCCGCTAAATAAGAGAGAATCCTATGCAAAAGCGTGAAGTGGTTGTTATTAGCGGTGTACGTACCGCAATCGGTGGTTATGGTGGTAGCTTGAAGGGGCACAAGCCCAGTGAGTTAGCCGGAGCGCTGGTGGCGGAGGTGGTTAAGCGTGCAGGGATTTCCCCTGAGTCGGTAGGTCAGAGTGTGTTTGGCAATGTGATCCACTCAGAACCTGCTGATATGTACTTGGGCCGTGTTGCTGCGATTAAAGGAGGCCTGGCAGAATCCACTCCGTCACTGACTCTGAACCGCCTGTGCGGTAGCGGCCTGCAAGCGATTCTGAGCGCGGCCCAGCAGATTGAACTGGGCATCTGCGATACTGTTGTTGCCGGCGGCGCTGAATCGATGAGCCGGGCACCCTATCACCTGCCAACCGCACGCTTTGGTCAGCGTATGGGTGATGGGCAGATGGTCGATCCGATGGTCGCCGCTCTGCATTGTCCCTTTAATCATATCCATATGGGAATTACAGCGGAGAACGTGGCAGAAAAATACGGTATCAGTCGTGAGCAGCAGGATGAGTTGGCAGTTCTGAGCCACAATCGTGCCCAGCATGCAATCGAGCAGGGATATTTTAAACAGCAGATTATGCCTGTCGAACTGAAAAGTCGAAAAGGGATTCAGCTGTTTGATACTGATGAGCATGTGCGTATGAACTGCACAATTGAAGAGATGGAAGCGCTTCGCCCGGTGTTCAAAAAAGATGGGACGGTGACAGCCGGTAATGCCTCAGGTCTTAATGATGCAGCTGCAGCTGTTGTGATGATGGACCGTGAAAAGGCTGAGACCGAAGGACGGCAAATAATGGGTCGGCTGGTCGATTACACTGTAGTCGGCGTTGATCCGAAAATTATGGGTATCGGTCCGGTACCTGCAATTCGGCAGATTCTGGAACGCAATAACCTGACGCCAAATGATATTGATGTGTACGAAGTGAATGAAGCCTTTGCATCTCAGGCCTTAGCGGTTGCGCAGCAATTAGAACTGCCGCGCGATCGGCTGAATCCCAATGGCAGTGGAATCTCTCTGGGTCATCCAATTGGCGCCACGGGTGCAGTTATCACTGTCAAAGCGCTGTATGAGCTGAGTCGGATCAAAGGTCGCTATGCGGTTGTCAGCCTTTGTATCGGCGGCGGGCAGGGCATTGCCGCTCTGTTTGAGCGCACCTGATCAGCGACCACCTGCATGCACAACAGCCGTTTTTGACGGAGGTTTCTTTCTCAAACCCTTTGGTTTGTGCGAGCTGCAGGTGGTTCTCATTATTTTCTTTTGTTGTTCCTCTGTTGTTACTGATATCAGGCCTGCGCTTCTGCTGGAGGTATAAAGCCTGCGAATGGCGGTACAGCAGTTTAAAAAGTTGGGGTATTTTATGTATCAAGGCAAGGCTTTATGCCTGAAGAAACTGGATTCAGGACTGATTGAACTGGAGCTGGATCTTAAAGAATCATCCGTCAATATATTGAATCAACAGACGCTGAGCGAGCTGGCTGAAGCGATGGCTGTGCTCAAAAACACGCCTGATGTTAAGGGGTTACTGATCTGTAGCGCTAAGCCTGCATTTGTTGTAGGTGCGGACATCAGTGAATTTGCAAGCAACTTCAGCATGCCGGATAAGCAATTAACTGCCTGGATCGGCAAGACAAATAGCTTGTTCTGCGAGCTGGAAAACCTGCCATACCCCACGGTTGCGGCAATTAACGGAATGGCGCTGGGGGGCGGTTTTGAGCTTGCCCTGGCCGTCGATTTTCGGGTAATTGCTGATAGCGCGAAGCTTGGATTTCCTGAAGTCAGTCTGGGGCTGTGCCCGGGCTGGGGCGGCACCGTGCGCCTGAGTCGTCTGATTGGTGCTTCAGGCGCGCTGGACTGGGCCGTTCGCGGACAGCCGCAGAGCGCGGCTGAATCAAAGTCAGCAGGAGCGGTCGATCTGATTGCCAGCTCCGATCGCTTACGTGAGGAGGCGCTGGTGTTTTTAAATCGGGCCATCAGCGGTGAAGTTTGTTACGCCACAAACAGAGCACGTAAATCAGAAGCACGTGGTGATGCGGAAGATGTTGAACAGCTTAAGCAGCACTTCTGCCGACAGCTGAGTCCTTTTTATCCGGCTGCAGAGAATATTATTGAAACCGTCAGCCTGCATTCTTATCTGCCATTTGAGAGCGCATTAAGGGTAGAAACCACCTGTTTTGTAAAGTTGGCTAAAAGTGATGCTGCCAGCAGCCTGGTGGGTTTATTCCTGAACAGTAGTCTGCTGAAAAAGCAGGCCGGTTTATGGTTAAAACAAGCCCGCCCTGTGACGCAAAGTGCAGTGCTGGGGGCTGGTATTATGGGAGGCGGTGTTGCCTACCAGTCTGCCTCCAGGGGTACGCCTATCATCATGAAAGATATCAGCGATGAGGCGCTGGCTCTGGGCATTAAAACAGCGACAACGCTGTTAGATAAACAGGTTGAAAAAAGCCGTCTGGATGCGGCCGGTAAAACCAAGGTGCTTGATGCTATAAATCCGGTGTTGGATTATGACAGCTTTAACACTGTCGATCTGGTGGTTGAAGCGGTTGTTGAAAACCCTGCAGTGAAAGCCTCGGTTCTGGCTGAAGTCGAACATCAGGTCCCCGAACATGCGGTCCTGGCATCGAATACGTCGACTATCTCGATCAATCTGCTGGCCGCGAATCTGCAACGCCCTGAACAGTTCTGCGGTATGCATTTCTTTAATCCTGTGCATCTGATGCCACTGGTCGAAGTCATCAGGGGAAGCAAGACCAGTGATGAGACCATTGCGACCACTGTTGCCTACGCTGCAGCGATGGGTAAAACCCCGATTGTGGTTAATGATTGCCCGGGATTTCTGGTGAACCGAATTCTGTTTCCCTATTTCAATGGCTTTAACCGGCTGTTGAAAGACGGAATTGATTTTAAGCGCATTGACCGGGTGATGGAGCAGTTTGGCTGGCCGATGGGTCCCGCCTATCTGGCCGACGTGGTGGGTATTGATACTATGGTGCATGCGGATACCGTTATGCAACAGGGTTTTCCAGAGCGTATGCAGCATGATGGTGAGTCGATTATTGAGCTGTTGCTGGCTACCGGCTGCCTGGGGCAGAAAAATGGTCAGGGCTTTTATCAGTATGGGGTTGATGAAAAGGGTCAGCGCTATAAAGAGGTTTCCGGACACGCGGTTGAACTGATTGCTGCGCAGGTAAACGATACTGTAACGCTGACAGACCAGGAGATCATTGATCGGATGATGATTCCGCTGTGTACTGAGGCTGTACGCTGCCTGGAAGACGGTATTGTGGAAACTCCGGCAGAAGTTGATATGGGATTGATTCTCGGGCTTGGCTTCCCCCGCTTCAGAGGGGGTCCGCTACGCTATATCGATACCGTCGGGCTTGATCACTTTGCCGCAATAGCCGGACAGCACAGTGATCAGGGAGGTTTGTATCAGCTGACAGAAGGCTTCATCGCCCGACAGCAGGCCGGTGAGAAATATTTCGCCTGATCGGCGTTATATCCCAGATCTGATGATATGAGCAAAAAGGCAGCCCTGGCTGCCTTTTTTGTTCTGAGCCGAAGATCTGATTAAAGCGAGCGTAAATCCTGCCTCCGGCTATTCCTCCCGTGTCAGTATAAAATGCGCCCACAATCACACGCGTTTAGCTGAGTTAAATGCACGAAAATGTTACGTTTTTCGTCATCTGCGGTACACTACCGCCATGACATCTGACCATCCTGTTCTTTACTCTTTCCGACGCTGCCCCTATGCAATTCGTGCCCGACTGGCAATTGCCTGCAGCGGGCTGCCTGTAGAGCTGAGGGAGGTGGTATTGAAAGATAAGCCCGCAGCAATGCTTCAGGCCTCACCGAAAGCTACTGTGCCGGTTTTGGTGTTATCTGCTTCGGCTGAAAAAAAGGCACGAGTAATTGATGAGAGCCGGGATATTATGCGCTGGGCGTTACGTCAGAGCGATCCTGATAACTGGTTATGCCGGGATAATCCTGATCTTTTGTGGCAGGCAGAGGGATTGATCCAGGAGAATGATTTTGTTTTCAAACAGCATCTGGATCGCTATAAATACTTTGAACGCCATCCGAACCATCCGCAAAATTATTATCGCGAGCAATGCGAAGTCACGCTGATCAAGCTTGAGCGACTGCTGCAGCAGCATAACTTTCTTACTGGTGATCATTGCAGTCTGGCAGATATCGCGATCTTTCCCTTTATTCGTCAGTTCGCCCATGTGGACCGGGACTGGTTCTATGCCGCGCCATATCCCTGCTTACAGCGCTGGCTGGATCACCATCTGCAATCACAGCTCTTTATCGGAGTAATGAAAAAATATCCGCAATGGAAAGAGGGGGCTGAGGCACAATTGTTCCCTTAAACCACATATGGGAACCGGGACTGATACCCGATTCCCATTCGCTAATGTCAGTGGGTCATCGCCGTGCAGATAAGGTTCATATCATGATTACTCACCTGAAACATAGACCTCCCCCGGTTTAACACACCCTGCGCCGGTGAATGCCTGCAGTCGGACTTTATTCCCCAGGGTTTCGACTGGAGAGTAATAAACGACGAGGTCTCTTGGACTGACCCGCCTCAGTGGCGCTGAATTGCCATGACAAACCTGCATAAATCCGCCTGAGCGGCCTGTTCTGACATGATCCGCTGACGCAACGGCGATCCAGTTACGCTTCATGATTCAGCAGGGGAAAAGGCCCGCAGGCGGTTACCATCCGGATCCAGTGCAACAAAGGTATAGCCGAACTCCATTGCGACGGGCTCCTGTATAATCGTCAGTCCGCAACCTTTCCAGTCACTGTAAGTCCTGCTGACGTCTATTTTGTCGGAAAGTGTAAATACGATCTCGCCGCTGACACCCGGCGCTCTGATCTCAGGCTCAACATCCTGCTTCAGCCATAGACCGAATTTCATGCCGCTGTCCAAAACAAACACGGCAAAGGTGGGAGAGTTTTCTACCGGGGCTTTTCCCAGTATTGCGCTATAGAATTCAACACTGCGGGATGGATTTTCTACATATAAGATAATGAAGTTGCTATCGGGCATAACAGTACTCCTTGTGTAATAAGCAGAGAAAGAGTCTTTTGACTCTCAACGTCTGCAGGATACAACGCGGTACTGTCAGTTTTTGTCAGTAGTGTTTTAATCTTGTCTCGCAGGGGTATGGCTTATGCTTATAGTGAAGAGCTTCTGGTGAAAAACTTGTTGTGAAGAGCTTATTTGCGAAGGGCTTATTGCGAAGAGATACCTTCCGCTTTTCGCCACTCATTAAGTAACTGTCGCCGACGGCGAGGGTAACAGGCTTCGCACACCTCCAGCTGCAGGATTCTATCGGTGCGGAAGTGACGAAAGCTCTGGCGCAGCTCACACCATCCGGCTAAAACGCGAAGGTTATCGAAATAGCCCAGCGCAAATGGCCAGATAGTCCGGATGGATTCCTGCTCTTTCAGATCCAGGTAATGGATAGTGATTTTTTGCTCAGCGCGAATCGCCTGGCGAATCGATGCAAATTCCGCAGACTCTGTTACCGGCTGTTTTGTCGGGCCGACAAACAGGGTGTTTTCATCCAGCGAGTTTCTTAGCTCTGCTGGCAGAACAGCCGAGATCTTTACCAATGCGTTTATAGCGCTTTCGCTCAGCTCTGAATCGGTGCGGTTTGCCACCCAGCGAGAGCCTAATACCAACGCTTCCAGTTCCTCTTCTGTGAACATCAGGGGAGGGAGCATGAAGCCCGGCTTAAGCACATAACCCAACCCCGGCTCACCCTCAATGCTGGCGCCCTGCTGCTGTAAACTGGCGATATCCCGATAGAATGTCCGCAGACTGATTCCCAGCGTCTCAGCCAGCTGATATCCGGGTGCCGGATAACGATAACTGCGCAGCAGATGAATCAGTTTAAGTAAGCGTTCAGAGCGTGACAACGGTGCAATTCCTCTTGGCAATACAGGCTGTCAGTATATCGCCATACTGACAAAAAATGACAGTGTAGGTTTTATTACGTGCATTTTAAACCACTTTGGAAGAAGGGAGAAAAGGTGGCCGTTATGACAATAGAAAACCTCTAAAAAGGATTATGTATTTCCGTTTAAATATTGTTTTATAAGAATTAAGTATAATTTTTTACTGTATACAATATATCTGGCGCGGCTATAGCCTGACCACAGGCAGCTGATCCCAGCGGGTTGTGTAGGCGGGTGACAGCCGGTTACGCTGCATCTGCCAGCCACTGCTGAGCATCTCTCCGGCAAAGCGAACCTGACCACGACCACTGCGGTTAATATTGTCGACAGCCTGCATGAGCCGCATCGCTGCCGGCGATTCCGGAGCATCAAACAGCGTCGGCTGAAAGCTGCCTGATGGGTACAGATCCGATAGCATAATCCCTGCTTTCATATAGCGAAAACCCGGCTTCCAGATTGACTGCAACAGGGTCTGTGCAGTTGTGCTGAGGCGGCGGGAATCAGCGCTGGGGATGCTCAGCATCCGGCTGGCACTATTACTGTAAAACGTCTCTGCCTGACTGTGAGGGTTGGTGCGGATAAACACAGTAATGACCCTGGCCAGATCTCCCTGTTCCCGCAGTTTTTCTGCTGCCCGGCTGCTGTATTGAGCGATCGCTGAACGCATATCCTTGTATTCGGTAATGCGGCGGGCAAATGAGCGACTACAGAGAATCTGCTGACGGGGTGGCGGAGACTCTTCCAGCGTCATACAGGGCTGACCATTCAACTCTCGCACGGTGCGTTCCAGTGTGACAGAGTAGTGACTGCGTATCCAGGCGGTATCGCAATCCGCCAGTGCCAGTGCGGTCTTTATCCCTTGCTGATTCAGTCGTCGCGACAACTGCCGCCCAACCCCCCAGACCTCCTGCACAGGTAACAGACTGAGTAAACGGCGCTGACGCTGAGGATCACTCAGATCAACCACTCCCAACGTGGCCGGATACTGCTTGGCCGCATGATTGGCCAGTTTTGCCAGGGTTTTAGTTGGAGCGATCCCGACAGAAACATGAATGCCGGTATATTGACGGACCAGCTGCTTCAGCTGCTGCCCATATTCTACCAGCGGGAAATGGGTTTCAAACCCGCTCAGATCCAGAAATGCTTCGTCGATTGAATAGACCTCAATAGCCGGGGCCTGCTGCTCCAGAATGGTCATCACCCGGGCGGAGATATCGCCATAAAGAGCATAGTTGGAGGAAAATACCGCGATATTTTCCCGGTCAATCTGCTCCTGCACCTGAAACAGCGGTACCGCCATTTTAATGCCCAGTCGCTTCGCTTCAGCGCTGCGAGCCACCACACAACCATCGTTGTTTGAGAGTACGACAATCGGGCGGCCTTGCAGATCGGGCCGGAACAGCCGTTCACAGCTGGCGTAGAAGTTGTTGCAATCCACCAGAGCGTACACCGGGTACCTCAGCCTCGCTGTCGTACGGAGTGAATGACGGTGGTGACAACACCAAACAGTTCAAGGGTGCTTTCCGGGCCAAACAGGATCGGCGCGTAGTCAGGGTTATGCGCTAACAGCTGCAGAGCAGGGTGAGTGCGCAGCTCTTTGACGGTAAACTCGCCATTGACACAGGCGATTACAATATCACCATTCACCGCTTTCAGCGCGCGATCCACCACCAGAATGTCACCGGAAAATATACCGGCACCCAGCATTGAGTCTCCTTCAGCGCGGACAAAATAGGTGGCAGCCGGATGACGGATGCAAAGCTCATTCAGATCCAGCGTGCGCTCTATATAGTCATGTGCCGGTGAAGGAAAACCCGCAGGCACCGCATTCATAAACAGCGGTAGCGCGACTGACGCAGAAGGGCGCAGATAGCGCCCCAGTAATGTAATAGGCATAGCAATAAAAACACTCTACTGTATATATAAACAGTATTCTAGAGATGAATTGTCATTGAGTAAAGTGAATCATAGCCATGTATTAAAAGCATATAATACATATTATGTATTTTTTATTTGCTCCTCGGGCAGTCTTGTTGAGGATCAGAATCGACAGTTCATGCGATAGCAGCGCCTTTTTATAACTATGGTAGACTGCTGCTGTTTGCCGGACTAAATGAAGAGGGATGTATGCAGAAAGAAAAAATTCTGGTTACCGGGGGAGCTGGCTTTATCGGAAGCAATCTTGTTCGTAATCTAAGGAAGGTACGATCAAGTCGCTTCTTTCCAGTCAGGCAGTCTCATCTGGCTA
>JAAEYW010000029.1 GCA_018223185.1 Oceanospirillales bacterium
GGCTTACTTCTTCTTGAAGATTAAGGATGCCTTTCCCGGTAAAGCGCGATGAACCGAAAAAAAGCCCGCAAAACTCAGCGGGCTTTTTTATTCACAGGACCGGTCATTCAACTGATCGAAAATCGAGCCAGTAACGTCTGCTGCTGCCTGGCGACATCCAGTAACTCCTGGCTACTTTCAGAAGCAACGATAGCCCCCTGAGATGTTTCCGCCGCAGCCGCATTAATCGATACCAGAGTCTGACTCACCTCAGCCACCGCCTGCGCCTGCTCGGTGGCCGCCGTTTCTATGAAGGCATTCAGATCACGGATATGGGACACGGCATCACTCATTGCCTGCAGCACCGCCTGTGAACGACTGGCCTGCTCCACACAGTTCTGCGTTTGCTCAAAGCTCTGATTCATAACCTCCGATACCCGGGTAATAGCATGCTGCATATTACCGACCATATCCTGAATATCCTGAACCGAGTCCCGGGTACGCCCCGCCAGACCACGTACCTCATCTGCCACAACAGCAAACCCTCTGCCTTGCTCACCCGCACGGGCCGCCTCAATCGCTGCGTTCAACGCCAACAGATTAGTTTTTTCTGCAATATCCTGGATAGTGGTCAGAATCATAACGATCTGATTGCCAAACGCGGCCATCTCATTACTCACACCCATCGCCTGATCGATACCCTTTGCCTGAGTTTCGATGCTGGCAATCGTATCCTGCATCTGCTGGCTCACATCCTGACTCAGCGCTTCAAACTCATGCACAGCCTGCAGAGTGGTCCTGCTGTGGCCGGCCACCTCCGAAACACTATGCTCCATCTCAACCGCAGCAGAGGAGGTTTGTTCCAGCTTCATGCCCTGAGAACTCATTGCGTCGGTAGTCTGCTGACTAACCGAAGCATTACGGTTAGCAACACTGGACAAACGATCGGCCCCCACAGCAACTTTCTGCAGAATATCCCTTAGCTCTTCGACAACAGAATTGAGGTAGCGGCTCAGATCTCCAAACTCATCTTCTCGCTTAACCTCGAATACGACACTCAGATCCCCTTCTTTGAATGCACTCAAACCTTTATGAATATGCGCCAGCGGCACCCGAATAGTCTGAACCAGAATAATTGCCACTATCAGGCCAAAGACAACCGAACCCACGGACAGAGCTAATATGCCAACCTGACTGAAGTTAACCAGTTGTTGCGCTTCATCACGGGCATTGCCGGCAAGGGCATTATTGGCTGTGATAAAAGCACTCACGGCTTCACGAGCCTGAGAGATTAAGCTATCTGTTTTTTTCAGGCTCTGCTCGAGTTTTACTGCAGCCTCTGCCTTCTGTCTATAATAATTAACCAGCCCTCCCTCTTGATAGAGGTGGTTATTGATTGAGGTAATTGTGCGCTTTAACAGCTGAATATTCAGCGTTTCAGACCCGATAGCATTCAGGGCGCTGATCAGTTCACCCTTATTTTCCTGCAATAGCTTTTCCAGCTTTTCAATATCATTGGTGCGCTGAAAGTCCACCAGATGAAAGCGGTGCATACTGAACAGCACCATCAGGTCATCCGCTTTTTCCAACACATCCTGACTCACCTGGTTCTCATACAACGATTTTGTCCACAGGTTAAGAGTATTACCCAGTCCCTGAAAATCGATCTCCGCCTGTCGGGTCTGAAATTCCAGAATCAGCGTTTGCTTCCTGTCGGCCATCACCTTTTCGGCAACCTCAAAGAACTGATTACTGACCGCTTGAACCCTGTCTATACTGGCTTTTAGCTCAGGACGACCGGCAACCTTCTGCGACACGCCCTCCTGCGCCTCATTAAACTCAGCAATCCTGGCTTTCACCGCCTTCTTTTTCTGATTAAGTTCTTTAATCCGGTCCTGAGACAGCGCCGCAAACAGCTCAGAGTTAACCTCTTCAAGATAGATTTGCTGCTGAAAGCTCCCCGATAACGAAGGGATGACATTATCGGAAACATTAAAAAAATGATTGGAAATAGTTTTACTACCAATCAAGCCTCCAGCCCCTACGATAATGATAAATAGCACCATCAAAGAGAAGCCTGCAATAAGTTTATGGGTGATGTTGAGTCTCATTTTCGCTCCGGCAACCATGCCTTTATAATAATATTGTCATTTATTTTTTTTATAATTCAGATATTACACCTGTCTGCTAAGCGAGCTAAACACAACCGTCAGGGACATTCGTAACAGTTATGCTTAACCAAAAGCGTTTCAGATCGAAAAGCGCGCCAGTAACGACTGCTGCTGACGGGCAACATCAAGAAGAGTCTGACTGCTTTCTGCCGCACTCTCCGCGCCCTTTGTCGTCGCTGCAGCGGCGTTGCTGATCGAGACCAGTGTCTTACTGACTTCCGCAACAGCGTCAGTCTGCTCACTGGCTGCGGTTTCAATGAAAGCATTGAGATCCCGAATGTGAGCAACGGCATCATTCATCGCTTTAAGTACGCCCTGGGAGCGGCCTGCCTGTTCAACACAGGTCTGGGTTTGCTGATAACTCTGATCCATCACATCAGATACCCGCTGAATGGCATTCTGCATATTGCCAACCATGTTCTGAATGTCCTGTACCGAGTCCCTGGTGCGCCCGGCCAGTGCTCTCACCTCATCGGCAACCACAGCAAATCCACGCCCCTGCTCACCCGCGCGGGCAGCTTCAATAGCAGCGTTCAGCGCCAGAAGATTGGTTTTCTCGGCGATATCCTTAATCGTGGTCAGAATCATAACAATCTGATTGCCAAACGCAGACATCTCCTGACTAACCCCCATCGCCTGGTCGATGCCCCGTGCCTGATTTTCAATACTAATGACTGTTTCCTGCATCTGATGGCTGACATCATGACTGAGATTCTCAAACTCATGCACAGCAGTCAGTGTCGTTTTACTGTGCCCGGCCACTTCTGAAACACTGTGTTCCATCTCTACCGCCGCAGAAGAGGTTTGTTCCAGCTGCATGCTTTGCATGTTCATGGACTGAGTCGTGTGCTGGCTGATGGTGGCATTATTGTTGGCCACGGTGGATAACCGCTCAGCACCATCAGCAATCTGCTGCAGAATCGATTTCAGGCTCGCAACGACTTCGTTGAGATAGCTGCTCAGATCACCAAACTCATCCTGGCGGCTAACATCAAATACAACACTCAGATCGCCCTCACGAACAGCACCTAACGTCTTTCGGATATGAGCCAGCGGTACCCGAATCGTCTGCACCAGCACGACGGCGACGATCAGGGCAAAGATCACCGCACCTATCGACAAACCGATGAGCCACAACCGCCCGGTAAATACCTCCTGACTGGCCTGCTCCTGAGCCTGATTCAGAATCTGATTATTCTTCGTTATAAAGTCTTCAACTGCTGCGCGGGTCTCAGCAATTAATTTGTATGTCTGTTCCAGACGGGCACTCTGAGCTTCTTCAGCCGCACTCATCGTTTTCAGATAAGCGATCAACCCATCCTCTCCGTAAAACTGCTGCTCAAAGACGTTAATATCATCCAGTGCTGACCGGAACGGTCCGCCTAAGCGGATAATATTCTCATAACCATTACGAATATCCCCTTTTCTGGTTGCCAGAACTTTTTCCAGCCGGCTAATCGTTTTGGTACGGCTGAAGTTCATCAGGCGGGAACGGAAAATACCTATCGTCTTAGCCAGCTCCTTACCCGCTGCCGCAATCGGCGTTCCACTATGATCAACCTGAAGCTTACTCAATGAGGTAGAAAGGGCATTGTCTGCTTTGCGCAACTTTATATCCGCATCAATAATATGCCGCTCATTATCGAGAATATTTCTTTGCTCAATCAGAACCGTATCGGCCAGAGAAAAATACTGATCAATCCGTGTAGCAACCTGGTTTAATGACTCGCTCAGCACCTCATCCCGCGCCACCCGCTCCGCGAGTGCTTGCTGATCGATCCTGAATTTTTCCAGTTGCTTCTTAAATGACTCACGCTGCAGATTCAGTTCCCTGACACGCGTTTCCGACAGCGCCGCAAACAGCTCATTATTGGCTTCCTCTAACCGGACCAGTTGCCGTAAACCATCGGTCAGAGAGGGCACTACATTCTGGGTAACATTCTCAAATTTCTGTGAGATCAATTGAATAGCACCGACGCCACCGGTACCCACTACGATAATAAAGACGACCATCAGGACAAACCCAACGATCATTTTATGGGTAATATTCAGTCTCATTTGAACCCCAGCGCCCGTTTTTTTATTGTTTATTAAGCTCTAACGCTAATTCTGCGTTCATTCCAGCCAGAGAAAAGCCGTATCAATCAATCTAACCCGTTATACGACTAAAGGCGTGTACTTATATCCCAAGGTGGGTAATAAAACTACAGAAACAAGCGGACGCCGATCCACATATCCGCTTTTAGTGGTCGATAGCGGTATCTGAACCGATGGAGGCAAACCCTATTCAAGAGGGATAAAGTCTGAATCACTGGAAGTGATAGAGAGAAAAAAAGCCGCATTTAGCGGCTTTTAAAAAAACTTCTTCACCTCAGCAGATTGCAAATCGCGCCAATAACGCTTGCTGCTGCCGTGCCACACCCAGCAATTCCTGACTGCTTTCTGATGCACTGGCAGCGCCCTGCGACGTTTCTGCTGCGGCGGTATTGATCGAAACCAGTGTCTGACTGACCTCAGCCACTGCCTGCGCCTGCTCATTAGCAGCCGTTTCAATGAAGGCGTTCAGGTCACGGATATGGAACACCGCATCATTCATCGACTGAAGCAACTCCTGTGACCGGCCAGCCTGCTCCACACAGTTCTGAGTTTGCTCAAAACTCTGATTCATCACCTCGGAGACCCGGGTAATAGCGTTTTGCATATTACCGACCATATCCTGAATATCCTGCACCGAGTCACGGGTACGGCCTGCCAGGCTCCGCACTTCATCCGCCACCACAGCAAACCCCCGACCCTGCTCTCCCGCCCGGGCAGCTTCAATCGCTGCATTCAACGCCAAGAGATTGGTTTTTTCTGCAATATCCTGAATAGTTGTCAGAATCATAACGATCTGATTTCCAAACACCGACATCTCATTACTAACCCCCATCGCCTGATCGATACCTGTTGCCTGAGTTTCGATGCTGGCAACAGTATCCAGCATCTGCTGACTCACGCTCTGGCTTAACGTCTCAAACTCATGCACCGCCTGCAAAGTGGTCTTGCTATGTCTGGCAACCTCGGCAACACTATGCTCCATCTCTACAGCAGCAGACGAGGTTTGTTCAAGCTTAATACCCTGCGAGCTCATCGCATCGGTGGTTTGCTGACTGATCGCTGCATTATTGTTGGCCACACTGGATAACCGGTTTGCACCGATGGCTACCTGCTGAAGAATATCGCGAAGCCCTTCAACAACAGTATTCAGATAACGGCTCAGATCTCCGAACTCATCATGTCGATGCACTTCAAAAGTAACCTTAAGATCGCCCTCATTCAGACGACTTAACCCTTTGTGTATATGCGCCAGAGGGGTACGAATTGTTTGCAATAACATGGCTGCCACCACTAGCGCAAACACAACCGCCCCGACAGAAAGCCCCAGAATCAGAAAGTGACTGAAATTTTCCTGCTGTTCCGCCTCTATTCTGGCATTAGTCGCCAGCTGCATATTCAGAGAGATAAAACCGTCCATCCCTTCTCGAGCCTGAGTAATTAACAGTTCAGTTTTTTTCAGGTTTTCCGCCAGCTGCTTATCCGCTTTATCCTTCTGAGAATAATAATCGACCAGCCCTTCTACACCGTAAAGATGCGTCAAAACAGACTGAATAGTACGATCAAGTAGCCTGAAGTTTGGTGCTACCGGCTCCAGCTTTTTCAGCGCATCCACCAATAACTTATCGGTCGCCTTTAGTGCCGAATGCAGGTATTCAATATCATTACTACCTCTGAAGCTGCTCAACTGCGAATGGTGAATACTCAACGTACTTTTCAACCGTTTCGCCAGCGCCAGAACATCTCCACCCGACTGTTCTTCTGATAAGCCGTCCATCCAGGACTTAAGTGAGCCATCAAGATCCTGAAAATTCGCTTCAGCCTGACTAATCTGAAAATCAAGAATCAGCGCCTGTTTACGGTCTTCCAGCACATGATCAGTAATGTCGAAAAACTCTTTACTGATAACCTGAATCTTAGCTAATGCTTCATCCAGCTCTGCATTACCGGAAATTTTCCCGGCAACCTGTTGTTGCTCTTCATTGAATTGATCAATCCGGGCTTTAACCAGTGTCCGCTTCTCGTTAAGGTCCGGAATCCGTGTTTGTGACAGCGCAGCAAATAGCTCTGCATTCACCTCTTCCAGATAGATCATCTGCTGAAAACTGCCGGCCAGTGAAGGGATCACATCATCCGACACTTTATAGAAATGATTAGAAATCGTTTTACTGGCAACAAGGCCTCCAACTCCAACAATAATGATAAACAACACCATTAACGCCAGTCCGACGTTCAGTTTATGCGTTACATTCAGTCTCATTCATCAATCCGGCCTGTCTACCGGCCTCCGGCTGTAAATCTCTTTACGAGATGCTGGCGATTATTATTTTTCAGCCCACCAATGTACCGGCCCCGCTATGCCCAGGCATAATAAGATTAATCAACTGTTGTATTCAGATATAAGAAAGCCCGTTCGGAATAATCCGGAACGGGCTTTCTTATTGATACAGTCTGCTTAACCCAGCGGTTCACTTTTTTACCGCCAGGTGCAACGTGCCTGCTTGACCTTAATTGCGTTCCTGCAGCATCTTTTCAGCCCGGTCACAGGCCTGGCGCACCTGATTCGGTGCAGTGCCACCGATGTGATCACGGGCACTCACTGAACCGTCCAAAGTCAACACCTCAAAGACATCATCGCCGATCTGACCGGAGAACTGTTGCAGCTCTTCGAGACTCATCTCCCCCAGATCCTTGCTCTGCTCAATACCGTAGGCAACCGCTTTACCGACAATCTCGTGAGCATCACGGAACGGTATACCTTTGCGTACCACATAGTCAGCCAGATCGGTCGCGGTAGAAAAACCACGCAGTGCGGCTTCACGCATATTGTCATGTTTCGCTTCAATCGCCGGCACCATATCAGCAAAGGCACGCAGACAGCCCTTAACGGTGTCGATCGCATCGAACAGCGGCTCTTTATCTTCCTGGTTGTCCTTGTTATATGCCAGTGGCTGCGACTTCATCAGGGTCAGCAGTGACATCAGATGACCATAAACCCGGCCACTCTTGCCACGCACCAGCTCTGGCACATCCGGGTTTTTCTTCTGCGGCATAATAGAGGAACCGGTACAGAAGCGATCAGGCAGGTTGATAAAGTTGAACTGTGCTGAAGCCCACATCACCAGTTCTTCTGAATAGCGGGTCATATGCATCATCAGAATGCTGGAAGCGGCACAAAATTCGATAGCAAAGTCACGATCAGAAACTGAATCCAGAGAGTTCTCGGTCGGAGCCGTAAAACCCAGCAGTTCAGTGGTCATATGCCGGTCAATCGGGTAGGTGGTTCCCGCCAGCGCAGCAGCACCCAGCGGCAGAATATTGACCCGCTTGCGGCAATCAATAAAACGCTCATAATCCCGGCTCAGCATCTCAAACCAGGCCATCAGGTGATGACCGAAGGTTACCGGCTGGGCGGTTTGCAGATGCGTAAAGCCAGGCATCACGGTGTCCGCCTCCTGACGAGCCAGACCCACAATACCCAGCTGCAGACGGGTAATCTCAGCCAGGATATTATCGATTTCGTCGCGAACATATAGACGGATATCGGTGGCAACCTGGTCATTACGGGAGCGACCCGTATGCAGTTTCTTACCGGTGATACCGATCTTTTTGGTCAGCGCTGCCTCGATGTTCATATGCACATCTTCCAGCGCGATCGACCACTCAAAATTGCCGCTTTCAATATCAGACTCAATCTCACTAAGCCCTTTCAGAATATCAGCACACTCGGCTTCGGTCAGCACACCCACTTTGGTAAGCATCTTCGCATGTGCGACTGAGCCCCGGATATCCTGCTTGTACATCCGCTGATCAAACTGAACCGACGCGGTGAAACGGGCAACGAAGGCATCCGTTGGCTCATTAAAACGGCCACCCCATTGCTGGTTGGTTTTTTCTTCACTCATACTAAAACCTCAAATCTTGCATCCGCGCCGACGGCAACCGGATCTTGTCCTGAATCAATGGCGGGCATTATACAGCAACCAACCCCTTTCCCGCATGCCCGATCAGCTGTTACCTGCCTGCTTATCTGTTAAAATCGGTAATTATTTTGCGTAGCTGACCGGGCAACCGCCCTCCAGGATCCTGTATGACTGATAAAGTAGTCCGTATCGCCACCCGTCAAAGCCCTCTCGCCCTGTGGCAGGCCGAATATGTTAAAGCTGAGTTAGAAAAGTTTCATCCAGGCATCAAAGTTGAACTGATGGGGTTCACCACTAAAGGAGATGTATTGCTCGACTCTCCGCTGTCAAAAATCGGCGGTAAGGGGCTTTTCGTTAAAGAGCTGGAAGTCGCGATGCTGGCGAATGAAGCCGATATCGCCGTGCATTCAATGAAAGATGTGCCGATGGATTTTCCGGAAGGTCTGGGACTGGCGGTGATCTGCCCACGGGAGAAGCCCACCGATGCGTTTGTCTCCAACCACTATAAGACTCTGGATGAACTTCCTCAGGGCGCAGTCGTCGGCACCTCCTCACTGCGCCGCGAAGCCCAGTTGAAAGCCAAACGCCCCGATCTGCAGATCAAAACACTGCGCGGCAATGTTAACACCCGGCTGCGCAAGCTTGATGAGGGCCAGTACGATGCCATTATACTGGCTACTGCGGGCCTGCTTCGTCTGGAGATGGCCGACCGGATCGCCAGTGAGATCACCCCTGAAGAGAGCCTGCCAGCCGGTGGTCAGGGCGCTGTAGGTATTGAGTGCCGTACCGATGACACAACCACAATTGCGTTGCTGAAACCGCTGCATGATCAGGAAACGGCATACCGGGTTACTGCTGAACGGGCCATGAACCGTCGCCTGGAAGGCGGTTGTCAGGTGCCTATCGCCTGTTATGCCACCCTGAATGACGCAGGTGATGAGCTTTATCTTCGCGGTCTGGTTGCCAGTACTGACGGCACCAGAATACTGCGGGACGAGCTTCGCAACAGCCCGGATAATGCGGAAGCGATGGGTATCGAGCTGGCAGAACGCCTGCTGGCAGCCGGTGCCGATCAGATTCTGGCAGAAGTTTATCAGCAAAATGGCTAACCCCAGAGTACTGGTAACACGCCCGGCACATCAGGCCCTGGGACTGGCAGAGTTGCTTGCCAGTCTTGGGCTTGAAGCGGTACAGCTACCGCTGTTGGATATCACCCCCATCGCAGAGTCGGACCCGGCGTTTCCACAGCTGAAAAGCCGGATTATGGATCTGGATCTTTACCACTCAGTGATATTTATCAGCGCTAACGCTGTCGCTGCCGGCATGGATCTGATTGATCAGTACTGGCCTCAGTTGCCAATAGGGATTCAGTGGCTGGCAATTGGCCGTCAAACGGCGGTAAAACTTGAAGAGTATGGCATTACTGCCATTCAGTCCCCCGCCGGCTATGACTCTGAGGCACTCCTCTCCCTGCCGCAACTACAGCAGGTTGCTGAACACAGGGTACTGATCATGCGCGGCGAAGGGGGACGTGAAACCCTCGCCGAACAACTGAGTCAGCGCGGCGCCAGAGTCGAGTACGCTGATCTCTACCGGCGCAGCCTTCCACCCTATACCTCCGGACAGATCAGCAGTACTATCGGGGACAAGCCCGTTGCTGCAGTGTTGCTGACCAGTGGAGAAGCGGTCAATAACCTGACGCGCCTTATAACAGAGAACAATCTCAGAGAGCTACAGCGTGCAACATTGGTTGTACCCAGTGAGCGAGTTGCCCGAATCGCTACAGAGTTAGGCTATACTCGGGTTATTATCGCCAGTGGGCCCGATAATCAGGCGATGGCAGAAACAGTTTTATCGACTATCGATATGGATGACAGAACATGAAAAAAAGCGGGAATAACAATCCAGTCACTTCCGGTAAACCAGAAGACGCGATTGAGGGAGAACTGATCGAAAAGGAGAACGCCCCCGCCGATGATCAAGACACATCAGAAGAGAAGCCTGACAAAAAGTCTGACGCAAATGCTGCCTCAGCAGAGAAGCCAGCATCGACAACGGCCGGTAAAGTGAAACAGAGTTCACCGAAAGCCGCTGAAGCGCCGGTGAACGAAGAGACTCCGACAAAAGAGCAGTCGAAGCAAAAGTCGGACTGGTCAGGCCGGATCGCCCTGCTGCTGGCTGCCATCGCTCTGGCGGGTATCGGTTACCTCTACTGGCTACAACTTCAGGAGAAAGACCTGATACAGCAGACCCAGCAAAATACAGCGGTCAAACTCAGTGACTCCCTGAAAAAAAGCCAGCAACAGTTTACTGAGCAGTTAAACGCCCTCAGCCAGAAATTGTCAGCCTTGCAAAGCAAATCGGCTCAGGATCAGTCCAATATCAATGAACTACAGGACCGGCTGACCCGCAGCATCCAGCAGGTCACCGCAGTACAGAAAACTAACCGCGCGGACTGGCTGCTGGCAGAGGTTGAATATCTGCTGCGACTGGCGAACCAGCGGGTACTGATGGAACAAACCCCCAATGGTGCACTGCAACTGCTGCGCTCTGCCGACAAGATTCTCAGAGAGACCGATGATGTCAGCATCTATGATATTCGCAAAGCGGTAGCGGCAGACATCGCGGCGCTGGAAGCGGTCCCACAACTGGATATTGAAGGCGTTTTCCTGCGTCTCGGAGCACTCAATGCGCAGGTAGATCAGCTTCAGGTCATCCCCCTGACAGAGCAGCACAAACTACCGGAACTGCTGGACCAGGTTAACAGCGAAGAGTTCGCCTCCAGCTGGAGTGCCGATATTAAAGAAGCCTGGGCGACCCTGTCTGATAAAGCCAGTAAGCTGATCGTTATTCAGGATCGCAGCGAGCCGGTTGAACCCCTGCTGTCACCGCAGCAGAGTTACTACCTGCAACAAAATCTGCACCTGATGCTGGAACAGGCACAACTGTCACTGCTGCAGCGCAAACCCCAAAGCTACCTCAGCAGCCTGACCAAGGCTCAGGAATGGGTGGGGACTTACTTTGAACAGAACCACAGCAACACTCAGGCTCTGCTAAAAGCCCTGAAAGATCTGGAACAGATCGAAGTGGCACCGCAGATGCCGGACATATCCGGATCACTGACCGCCCTGAAGAGCTACCTTCAAGCGATGCGTAAGCTGAAAGAGGGAGCTGCCTGATGAAACGCGTATTTATCCTGCTGCTGGCATTTATGTTTGCCGGCACCTGGATTGGTCAGAAGATGATCCAGGATTCGGGTTACACTCTGTTCGCCTACGGTCAGACCACCATAGAGATGAGCCTGTGGGTCTTTCTGGTACTGATTGTCGCGCTGTTTTTTGCGCTGCACTGGGGAATTAACCTGTTCAATCGTTCGCTCAAATCCGGCAGCCGCCTGCGTCTCTGGAGCGGCAGTCGTAAAAGCCGCATCGCCCATGACAAAACCCTCAAGGGCCTGATCGCCCTCTCTGAAGGCAACTGGTGGAAAGCCCAGCGGCTGTTATCCATCTCAGCAGACAATGCAGACCTGCCACTGGTCAACTATCTGGCGGCAGCCCATGCAGCCCAGGAACAGGGCGATGAAAATGCCTGCGACGAGCTGCTGCAGAAAGCCAGAGCATCAACACCGGAAGCAGAGATCGCGGTCGGCATCAACCAGGCACAGACCCAACTGGCCCGGGGACAGCTCGAATCCAGCCTGGCCACCCTGCTAAGCCTGCGAAAAAAAGCACCGAAAAACACCTATGTGATGAAGCTGCTACGTAAAGTTTATATTCAACTGAACGACTGGCAGGCAGTAAAAGCTCTGATTCCGGAGCTGCGTAAGCATAAAGCACTCAAGCCTGATGAACTGCTTCAAACTGAACAGCTCTGCTACCAGAAACTGCTGGAGCTGAGCATCATTCTTCCGGACAGTAATTCGTCCGAAGATAAGCGTAAAGCCCTGGCAGAGACCTGGCACAACATGCCCGGTCAACTGACCCAGGACGATGTTCTGGCGCGCCATTACACCCGCCTTCTGGTCAACATCGGCGCCGAAACCAAAGCGGAACCGGTCATCCGCGACCTGATAAAGCGCCACTGGGATAACGAACTGGTTAACCTCTACGGCCGCATTGAAGGGGAAAATCCTAAGAAGCAACTGGATACCGCCCGTGGCTGGCTCAAAGATGATCCGCTCAACCCCGACCTCCTGCTGACGCTGGGGCGCCTGTCCCAACGCAATCAGCATTGGGGCAAAGCAATTACCTACTTCGAACAAAGCCTGGAACAAAGCCCAAGAGCCGAAACCCTCAGCGAACTGGCAAGACTGCTGAAACACCTGGGCGAAACCGACAAAATGCGCCAACTGATGGATAAGCACCTTTCAGTTATTGGAGGAGGACTGCCAGCGCTGCCGTTGCCGCAAAAAGGCACGAAGATCGCGCCTTTATAGAGCAGTCGCTAGAACGTCGCTTCGCGACTCGCTAGACGGGCTGCGCCCTTGCTCGAAAAAGCTAAAAAAATAGCCTTCGGCTCTTTTTTTTTTACGCTTGTTTCTTTCCGCTTTTTCTAGCTACTGGCAAGTCGCGAAGCGACGTCTAGCGAGCAACGCGCTCTTCGTTGCGGTCTGCTCGCGAGCTCAACGAGCGAAATCTAGCAAGTCGCGAAGCGACGTCTAACCACTAGCAACTAAAAAACGAACCCGCCTTTGCAACTCCGGCACCAGTTCTTCCTCAAACCATGGGTTTCGCTTCAGCCAGACGTTATTGCGTGGACTGGGGTGGGGCATGGGAAAAATGTCGGGGGCCTGATCCCGACAACAATAATCCCGCCAGTGGGAGACTATCTCCGTGACTGACCCCTTCTCTTGCAGATGCCAGGCCTGTGCATACTGGCCAACCACCAATATCAGTTGCAGGTTGGGTAAACGGTCCAGCAGTAGCTGTCGCCACTGGGTAGCGCACTCCTTGCGCGGCGGCAGGTCGCCGGACCTGCCGCTGCCAGGAAAGCAGAATCCCATCGGCAGTATCGCCAGCTGTTTCGGGTCATAAAACGTTTCGGGGGGAATGCCCATCCACTGTCTCAAGCGGTCACCGCTGGGGTCATTAAAAGGGATACCGGTTTCGTGCACCCGCCGGCCAGGCGCTTGGGCAGCCACTAAAATGCGGGCTTCGGAATCAAACTGAAAGACCGGACGTACACCATCTGGCAGATAAGGAAGGCAGAGGTCGCAGGCTTTTATGCGGGCTATCAGCTGCTGATCAGATTCCATAAGCTGTCTCCTTTCGGGCAGACAACATAATATTACGCGGAGTAACCGAGCGGTCGCAGAAGGTACCTAACTCAACACGGTAATCATGGGCCTCCAGGTCTGCAACGAGATCCAGCACCAGCCATAGTTCAATTGCGCGACGGAAACTGTTGCGCAGTAAAGATAATCGCATCACCTCATTATAGCGCTGCCACCCTGATGCCTCGAACGCCACCCATACAACCTCTGGAGGCAGTTGCAACTGCTCACGCTCAGCAAGCTTATGGCAGAATCCACAGAAGCTGAGTTGCAGCCACGCTTTGTTAACCGGTTTCATTGATTGATACGTCTTACTGCCCAACACCCGGTTTCGCAGTTCTACAAAGCCTAGTTTCCAGGCCATCTCCCGGTCACGGATGAGCACCTCCCGTTGCCCGGCAGTAACTGTTTCGGTAACCGCCAGACGCAGATCATCCCGACTCAGCTGAAGCGATAACCCCTCTGTTCTGGGTTGATACTGTTGTTCAACGCCAAAGGCATAGCAGCAGGGCACAATATCCAGTGCTGCCAGATTCTGATGAATGGCAACCTGCTCCAGAGTGCGGTGCAGCTCGCCACAGGCGTGAAGAGCGATGGCATGCTGACCCGCACCGTCCAGCTGCAACCCAGGCTGCAACAGATCGATCACTCTGAAGTGCTGTGGAATACCAAAGCGCCGGGCCTGTTGTTCTCCCATGTGACAGAGATCCGCATTCCATTCTAACGTGGTCACCGGCTGCTGCCAGCTTCTCCCGAGTAATCGCCCCAGATGTCCTTTGCCGCCACACCACTCTAACAGAGGGGATTGCACCGGCCCGATGCCGCGGGCAAATGCTTCAATCTGAGTACGTTTACGTCCAGGAATACCATCAAAAAAACGGTTCTCAGGCGGACAGTATTCCGCGGGCTGACGCTCAGGTAACCGGCACAACTGTTTCAGGGGAGCGATCTGCGGCAGGTAACAACCGATCCAGTCAGGCAGAGCCAGCAGATCACTATTGAGATGCTGCAACTGCTGATCATCCAGTGCCAGCAATGCCTCAGTCAGTTCGGGATACTCATTACACCATTCAGGCCGATGCAGTTTGAACGGCTGAGGACGCCACAGAGGAGCCGTTGCACAAAGCAACTGATCAAGTTGCAGCAACCGCTGGCGCCAGTATGTAAGAGGTGTTGTCATGTCGCTATTCTAATCGCCCGCTCTGATCTGATAAACAGCCATTTCTAATCATGTCAGCCCAGGACTGTAATCATCTGTTCATCTTTTTTAAAGGCTACTGTCATTTTCAGCCGCCATACTGCCCTCAAACTGATTGATGGACAGTGATATGCAGAATATCCACACCATGTTTATCTCGGATGTGCATCTGGGAACGCCGGATTGCCAGGCTAAACTCCTGAGTGAAGCCCTGACCAGACTTGCCCCCAGCAAGCTCTATCTGGTGGGTGATATTATTGATCTGGCAGCGATGCGAAAGAAAGCGGTTTTGCCACAGGATCAGCAGCTGCTGATTGGTCAGCTCTGGCAGATGACTAAAGATGGTTGCGAGATTATCTATATTCCCGGCAACCACGATGCACCGATGCGCAAGATCTGCGGCTTAAAGCTGGGCAAACTGCAGATCCGTCGTAAAGCGATCCATAAAACCCGTGATGGTCGCCGTTTTCTGGTATCTCACGGGGATGAGTTCGATGGCCATGTCCGTATCCATCCGCTGATGCTGTTACTGGGAGATCAGGGACATCAGCTGTTGCTCTGGCTTAACCGCAGCTACAACAAGCTGCGTCAGTGGCTGAATATGCCCTACCGTTCACTGGCGGCGATGATAAAACAGCGCTTCAGTACTGCACAGCGCTATATTGAAAATTTTCAGCACGCCGCCTGCACCGAAGCCAGCCGGCAATCACTGGATGGGTATATTGGCGGCCATATCCATCAGGCCGGGTTCATCCATCTGAAAGGTGCGCTGTATTGTAATGATGGCGACTGGGTTGAGCACTGCACCGCACTGGTAGAAACCGATAGCGGCAAATTGCAACTGCTGGAGTGGCCAACGATGAAAATTATCAGCGAACCTGCAGCTCCGATGCAAATCGCGACAGAGCTGGCTCGCACTTAATCAGAGCTGTGCGTCACTCTGCAGCTCTGTTCTTCAGTCTCTGCGACCGTTATTGTAGTCATCACACCAGCTGAAGAGATTATCAATAATGAGTTCATCAATACCGGGGGCCAGTCAGAACCACGCTGATACGTGGGTCTGTGCCTGCAGAAATATCCGCCGGCAAGCGTTTATTAAAGCCATTAAACAACACCAGCTCACCACTATTGAAGCGGTGAGGCAGGTAACTGACATCAACACCGCCTGTGGCATCTGTTATGAAACGGTGCTGGCACTTCTGGATGAAATAAACCGCAGGTAATAGTGGCGCCAAGCATCGTATCCGTCTGGATAAAATCAGATCCACTTTGCCGGGCAGTTAATCCACGTTAGTCTCAAACGCCACAACTCACGCCCACAACTCATACCCAAAACTCATACCCAAAACTTGGGCGACACCAGGTCTTCAGCTCATCAGTATTTACAGTCGCTGCGCAGTATTTTTCGCCAGCAGCGCGGTCCGGCCAGAACCGATATCCGGATGTGAGCGTGCCGCACACTGCAGCACGATCTCCACCATTGGCAGTTCCGGCAATCCCAGTTCAGCAGGTAGCCGGTAGAGATCGGGAGGTACACAGCAGGAAGACAACGTCGTTATCGCTTCACCCCGTCTGACCAGTTCAATCAGCAACGCACAGTTACCACTGATACAAATCACCTCAAAAGGACGCTCCTGCTTCATCAGGCCGTCCACCGCAGTACTGTGAAACTTACAGTCAGGCTCCACCAGTACAAGCGGGATCTTGCTGTCTGTATCGAGGAACTCCGCCGAGGGAGCCACCCACACCCCTTTATCCTGCAGTAACAGATAGCCTTCCTCAGTTTCCGGGCGACGGGTAAGGATTGTCAGATCCAGTTCGCCCTTATCAATCAGGTCACGAAGCTGCGCAGATGAGCCGGTACGCACCTGTACCTGCAAGCCCGGCAGTTGTTTCTGAATCTCAGACAGCAGCTGAGGCAGCACACCGGTGACATAATCATCCGGGCACCCCAGCAACAGAGGTCGGGATTCACCTTCAACGGCCATCACCCCCAGCGCCTCATCATGCAACGTCATAATCCGTCGGGCATAGCTCACCAGCTTCTGCCCGTCATCGGTCAGTTGCAGCTCTCGCCCCTCTTTCAGAAACAGTCTTTTACTGAGCTGTTCCTCCAGCCGTTTCATTTGCATGCTGACCGCTGACTGGGTACGAAAGACCTGTGCCGCCGCCCGGGTAAAACTACCGGTATCGACGACGGCGATAAAAGTGCGGAGCAGTTCATGATCAAGCATCAGCAGTATTAATACCTGTTATCAGATTTATTCGTTTGTCGGACAACTAATTAAGCGCCAGACTCAGGTCTAAATCAATCAGCTTAACAAACTGAATAAACAACTGAATAAACAACTGAATAAAAGGATTTTAATATGCAACTGATCATCGGTAATCACAACTACTCAAGCTGGTCTCTGCGGGCCTGGCTTCTGCTGCGTCAGTTTGAGCTGGAGTTTGAAACGGTACGCATCGCCCTCTTTACTCCCGGCTCTGCAGAACTGATCAGGGGTTACAACCCGGCGGGGAAAGTCCCGGTGCTGCGGGATAACACACTCACCGTCTGGGACTCGCTGGCGATCTGCGAATATATCAGCGAGCAGCACCTTGATGGCAAAGGCTGGCCTGCAGATCAGGCGTTGCGCGCCCACGCCCGCAGCAGCTGTGCCGAGATGCACACCAGTTTTATGGCTCTGCGTCACGCCCTGCCGATGAACTGCCGCCGCACAGTGGAAAACTTTACTATTTCAGCGGAAGTACAGCAGGATATCGACCGTATCATCCAGCTCTGGAGCGAGGCCCTGAGACTGAGCGAATCAGAACAGTTTCTCTACGGAGAGTTCTCCATCGCCGATGCCTTCTATGCCCCGGTAGTCTTCCGTCTGACCGGTTACGGCGTCAGACTGCCTGCACAACTTCAAGCCTACTGCGAGCGGGTACTGGCTCTGCCCGCTTGCCAGGAATGGCTGAAGCTGGCACAACAGGAAAGCGAAGTGATTGAGGAAGAAGAGGTGTAACAGGCAGCTCGTTGAGACTGCTGAACGGCACTCACACAATAACTGTCTTACAACGCGCGTAACTCAACGATTAAACCTTCCTTTAAACACAAGGCTTTTTCGAGCAACCAGCAAGTCACGCTTTTTGTGACGTTCGAACGACCCACTAAACAAAAAACGCTCCACGGCGAACCGGGGAGCGTTTTGATCTAACTAAATACAGATATTACAAACCGTATTGATCTGCCATACCTTCCAGAGAGACCGGTACGATCTTATCCGCATGCCCTGCAGTACCGAACGCTTCATAACGGGCGATACAGATCTCGCTCATCGCATCCATAGTCACTTTCAGGAATTTACGCGGATCAAACTCTGACGGATTTTGCGCTAAGAAGCGACGTACCGCACCCGTGGATGCCAGACGCAGATCGGTATCGATGTTGACCTTACGTACACCGTGTCTGATTCCTTCTACGATTTGCTCAACCGGCACACCGTAAGTCTCTGGAATTTCACCGCCAAACTCATTGATAATCGCCAGCCACTCCTGTGGAACAGAAGAGGAACCGTGCATCACCAGGTGAGTGTTCGGAATCCGGTCATGTATCGCTTTAATGCGATCAATCGCCAGAATATCTCCGGTGGGTGGACGGGTAAACTTGTAAGCACCGTGGGATGTACCACAGGCAATCGCCAAGGCATCAACACCTGTTTTAGCGACAAAGTCAGCCGCTTCTTCAGGGTCAGTCAGCATCTGGTCGTGAGACAGTGTACCTTCAGCTCCGACGCCGTCTTCTTCACCCGCCTGTCCGGTTTCCAGAGATCCCAGACAACCCAGTTCGCCTTCAACGGAAACACCGCAGGCATGTGCCATCTCTACGGTACGACGGGTTACTTCGACGTTATATTCATAATCAGATGGTGTCTTACCATCCTCTTTCAGGGAACCATCCATCATCACTGAGGAGAACCCCATCGCGATAGAACGCTGGCAAATTGCCGGAGAGGTTCCGTGATCCTGATGCATACAGACCGGAATATGCGGGAACTCAGCGATCGCGGCCAGAATCATATGACGCAGGAAGTTGGAACCCGCATATTTACGGGCTCCGGCTGACGCCTGAACAATAACCGGAGAGTTGGTTTTGTCCGCCGCTTCCATGATAGCGCGCATCTGTTCCAGATTATTTACGTTAAACGCCGGGATACCGTAGTCGTTCTCTGCTGCATGATCCAGCAGCTGACGCATACTGATAAGAGCCATATGTTCACCTTTTGAAATTGTCAGACCGGTTGATCGGCCTTAAATTCTATATTTAGCAGCACAGCAAAGCGCGGCTATTAAAATAATGTTTAATTAAGCACGTGACTCGAGCATCGCCACCGCTGGCAGTACTTTTCCTTCAACAAACTCGA
Organism: Oceanospirillales bacterium; assembly: GCA_018223185.1. Classification (GTDB taxonomy): domain Bacteria; phylum Pseudomonadota; class Gammaproteobacteria; order Pseudomonadales; family Balneatricaceae; genus Amphritea. Next base: position 19,047 of record JAAEYW010000029.1, read on the forward strand.
GGAAAGCACCACCGCCGGTAGAGATATAAGACACCTGCTCAGCAATTCCATACTTATCCACAGCCGCCAGAGTGTCACCGCCTCCGGCGATAGAGAAGCCTTTATTTTCAGCGATAGCCAGCGACAGCACTTTAGTGCCTTCGCCAAACTGATCAAACTCAAATACGCCGACCGGTCCGTTCCAGATAATAGTGCCGGCTTCTTTCAACAGCTCGGCAAGGTTCGCAGCTGACTGAGGGCCAATATCCAGAATCATATCATCGTCAGCAACCTCATCGACCAGCTTAACCGTCGCGATGGCCGTTTCAGCAAACTCAGTTGCAACCACCACATCGACCGGCAGTGGAATATTCACTTTTTCCATCAGCGCTTTCGCGGTAGGAATCAGATCATGTTCGCACAGAGACTTACCCACCGGCTTACCCGCTGCCGCCAGGAAAGTATTGGCAATACCACCACCAACAATCAGCTGATCAACTTTGTCAGACAGGGACTCCAGTACGGTCAGTTTAGTTGAAACTTTCGAACCACCAACGATAGCCGCCATTGGCCGGGCCGGTTTATCCAGCGCTTTGGCCAGAGCGTCCAGTTCACCCGCCAGTAGTGGGCCGGCACAGGCAACCGGGGCAAACTTAGCCACACCATGGGTAGAAGCCTGAGCGCGGTGCGCAGTACCAAACGCATCCATGACATAGATATCACAGAGGGCAGCCATCTTCTCAGACAGCGCTTCATCGTCTTTTTTCTCACCGACGTTGAAGCGTACGTTTTCCAACAGCACAACATCACCTTCAGCGACCTCGAAACCACCATCAAGCCACGCCTTAATCAGCGGCACTTCGCGTCCCAGCAGGCTACTCAGGTGGGTAGCAACGGGAGCCAGAGAGCTAGCTTCATCATACACGCCCTCTGCAGGACGACCCAGATGAGACATCAGCATCACTTTAGCACCCGCAGCCAGTGCGTGTTGTATGGTTGGCAATGAAGCACGGATACGGGCATCGCTGGTAACCTTGCCATCCTTGACGGGCACATTGAGATCTTCACGGATCAGAACACGCTTGCCCTTCAGATCCAGCTCGGTCATTTTCAATACGCTCATAATATTTCCTGCTTTGTAGTCTAAAAATTTAAAGTACCGTCTTCAAAGACCATACCCTGGAATTATATCCTGACTCGTCTCAGTCAGGCTGGCAGCCTAGCCACCCCTGCGCGACATCCAGCATGCGGTTGGCAAAGCCCCACTCATTATCAAACCAGCACATCAGCTTTATCATATTGCCACCACTGACACGGGTCTGAGTACCATCAACGACGCCTGAGCGGGAATCACGATTGAAGTCTACCGATGCATGCGGCTCTTCGGTATAACCTAAAAGTCCCTTTAACGGACCTTCTGCCGCGCGATGCAATATCTGATTAACCTGAGCAGCATCAGTCTCCCGGGAGACATTAAGCGAGATATCCAGTAATGACACATTGATGGTAGGCACCCGCACATGCAGCGATTCAAAACGGCCAGCCAGTTCGGGTAACAGCCGGTCGATACCACGATTAAGTCCGGTGTTAACCGGAATAATCGATTGCATGGCACTCCGCGTGAGTCGCAGATCGGTCTGATGATAGCTGTCAATCACCGGCTGATCATTCATCGCCGAGTGAATTGTGGTGGTTAAACCACTGATAATTCCCAGTTCCCGGTGCAGCAGATCCAGAACCGGCACAATACAGTTAGTGGAACAGGACCCTGCGGCAACGATAGTTTGTTCTGCAGTCAGCAACTGCTGGTTAAAACCGTAGATAATCGTCGCATCAACATCACTGCCAGCTGGCTGGGAAAAGAGCAGTTTTTTAGCACCGCTATCGAGATGTTGCTGAGCGGTCAGCCGGTCACTGAAAGAACCGGAACACTCCAGCACCAGATCGATATCCATCGCCTGCCAGGGCATCGCTGAAGACCTGCTTTCATTAAGTACCCGGATCGAATCACCATTGATCAGCAGTTCACGACCATTATGGTGTACCGGCAGCGGAAAGCGTCCATGGGTAGTGTCATAACGAGTCAGATAGGTAACGGTCTCGATATCAGATAACTCATTGATCGCGACAATCTGCAGCTGATCGCGATAGCCACACTCATAGATCGCCCGCAGGACACTCTGGCCAATACGGCCATAACCATTTATTGCAACCCGATATGCCATACTACCTCGTTAAACAAAAAGGCCAACTGATACAGCTGGCCTTTTTCACAGCCTGAACTTACAGAACAGACTTCACTTTTTCGACTACGTTCTCAACGGTAAAGCCGAACAGTTTAAACAGATCGTCCGCCGGAGCAGACTCACCGAAACTGGTCATACCGACGATAGCACCGTTAAGACCAACATATTTGTACCAGAAGTCAGCCTGGGCCGCTTCGACCGCAACCCGTGCAGTGACATTAGAAGGCAGAACCGCTTCACGGTATTCTGCATCCTGCTTATCAAACAGATCGGTAGACGGCATAGAGACGACACGAACCTGCTTACCCTCGGCTTCCAGTGCCGCTGCAGAATCCATTGCCAGACCCACTTCAGAACCCGTAGCAATCAGAATAGCATCCGGAGTGCCAGCAGTGTCGCGCAGAATGTATCCACCGCGGGCGATATTCGCCAGTTGCTCATCACTACGCTGCTGATGTGGCAGGTTCTGCCGGGAGAAGATCATCGCAGTCGGACCATCGACACGCTCAAGGGCAGCTTTCCATGCTACTGCGGACTCAACCGCATCCGCCGGACGCCAGGTGCTCATATTCGGGGTGTGACGCAGGTTAGCGATCTGCTCGACCGGCTGATGGGTCGGGCCATCTTCGCCCAGACCAATAGAGTCATGGGTATACACATGGATCGCACGCAGCTTCATCAGCGCCGCCATACGCAGTGCGTTACGGGCGTACTCCATAAATACCAGGAAGGTTGCGCCGTAAGGAACAAAACCACCGTGCAACGCGATACCGTTCATGATGGCGGACATACCAAACTCACGTACACCGTAGAACAGGTAGTTACCCGATGCATCATCTTTAGTCACACCTTTGCAACCAGACCACAGCGTCAGGTTAGATCCGGCCAGATCCGCAGAACCGCCCATCAGTTCAGGCAACAGCGGGCCATAGGCATTAAGTGCATTCTGTGACGCTTTACGGGAAGCGATAGTCTCGCCCTTTTCCTGCAACTCTTTGATATAAGCATCTGCTTTTTCAGAGAAATCAGCTGGCAGTTCGCCGGTATAGCGACGGATCAGCTCACGGGCTTCGGCAGGGTAAGCTTTGCTGTACTCCGCAAACCGCTCTTCCCACTCATTTTCCAGTACCACACCGGACTCCAGCGCACTCCACTGGGCAGAGATATCTTCCGGAATAACAAAGGCCTCATGTTCCCAACCCAGCTGCTTACGGGCCAGAGCCACCTCTTCTTCACCCAGAGGCGCGCCATGGCAGTCCTCTTTACCCTGCTTATTAGGGGAGCCGAAACCGATGATGGTTTTGCAGCAGATCAGCGTTGGCTGATCTTCATTGTCCTGGGCAGCCTCAATGGCAGCTTTAATCTGCTCGGCATCGTGACCATCAACCGCCGGGATCACCTGCCAGCCATAGGCTTCAAAGCGCTTAGGAGTATCGTCAGTGAACCAGCCCTCGACCTCACCATCGATAGAGATGCCATTGTCATCGTAGAACGCGATCAGTTTGCCCAGCCCCAGCGTACCCGCCAGAGAGCATGCTTCGTGGGAGATACCTTCCATCAGGCAGCCGTCACCCAGAAATACATAGGTATGGTGATCAATAATCTCATGACCTTCACGGTTAAACTGTGCCGCCATCGACTTTTCAGCAATAGCAAAACCGACCGCATTGGTGATCCCCTGACCCAGCGGGCCTGTAGTGGTTTCAACACCGGGCACATAACCATATTCAGGGTGGCCGGCTGTCTTGGAGTGCAACTGACGGAAGTTCTTAATGTCCTCAATAGAGAGGTCGTAACCGGTCAGGTGCAGCAGGCTGTAGATCAGCATTGAGCCGTGACCGTTCGACAGAACAAAACGGTCGCGATCCAGCCAATGCGGATTTGCCGGATTATGTTTCAGGAAATCATTCCATAATACTTCAGCGATATCCGCCATACCCATTGGTGCACCAGGGTGACCGGATTTAGCCTTTTGGACAGCATCCATACTGAGGGCACGAATTGCATTGGCAAGTTCTCTACGCGAGGACATTGATTCACTCCAGGGCCGAACAAGCCCAAGTTGAGATTAAAAAGTGTTTGATGCAGCTTCAGTATCTCTTGTGAAGATAGTTAAGACCGGCACCGATAAAAAAATAGGCGGCTATTTTCTCGTAACCGTCCCCCAGCATCAAACCTATTTCAGAGAAATTTAATGAAAATGAGCGGATTTCATCTAAAAAAGTAAAAAAATCATCTAAAACAGGAATACCGGCCATGCAATCATGACGCAAGACGATTAAAATAACTGTCATTCTTATACCCGGGCCATCGGCCCGATGCCATATTTAATTCCCTTAAATTAGGATTGAAGACGCGTAATGAGCGAATACAGCCTGTTTACTTCGGAGTCAGTCTCCGAAGGCCATCCTGATAAGATCGCAGATCAGATCTCTGATGCGGTTCTTGACGCAATTATTGCTGAAGACAAGTACGCCCGCGTGGCCTGCGAGACCATGGTTAAGACCGGTGTCGCAATTGTTTCCGGCGAGATCACTACCTCAGCGTGGGTCGACCTGGAAGCGCTGGTTCGCGGCGTTATCTGCGATATCGGTTACACTTCATCAGACGTCGGTTACGACGGCGCAACCTGTGGTGTCATTAACATCATCGGTAAGCAGTCCCCTGATATCAATCAGGGTGTTGACCGCGCTAAGCCTGAAGATCAGGGTGCCGGTGACCAGGGCCTGATGTTTGGCTATGCCAGCAACGAGACCGATGTACTGATGCCCGCACCCATCTGCTACGCCCACCGCCTGGTTGAACGTCAGGCTGAAGCGCGCAAGTCCGGTCTGCTGCCGTGGCTGCGTCCGGATGCCAAGAGTCAGGTCACCTTCCGTTATGAAAACGGCCAGCCGGTTGGAATTGATGCCGTCGTGTTGTCAACTCAGCACAACCCGGAAGTCTCAATGGCGGACCTGCAAGAAGCGGTGATGGAGCTGATTATCAAGCACACTCTGCCAGCTGAGTGGATCGACAAGAGCACTAAATTCCACATCAACCCAACCGGTAACTTTGTTATCGGTGGCCCTGTGGGCGACTGCGGTCTGACCGGCCGTAAGATTATCGTGGATACCTATGGCGGTATGGCCCGTCACGGTGGCGGCGCATTCTCAGGCAAAGATCCATCAAAAGTGGACCGTTCAGCCGCTTACGCGGGTCGCTATGTGGCGAAAAACATCGTGGCTGCCGGTCTGGCTGATAAGTGTGAGATCCAGGTATCTTACGCCATCGGTGTGGCTGAACCGACCTCGGTATCAATCAATACCTTCGGCACCGGTAAGATTTCTGACGCGAAGATCATCGAACTGATGAACAACCACTTCGATCTGCGCCCCCATGCGATCACCCGGATGCTGGACCTGCTGCATCCGATGTATCGCCCGACAGCTGCCTACGGTCACTTTGGCCATAACCCATTTGAGATGACGGTAGGAAACGATACTTTCACCGCCTACACTTGGGAAAAAACCGATAAAGCTGACGAACTGCGAGCTGCTGCAGGTCTGTAAGCACCTCTGTATATCGAACAGACAAAAAAGGCCGGATGAAAATCCGGCCTTTTTTATTATTAGCTGGCCGCCAAGATTTACAGATAAGTAATCCCTCTAACTGATCCGGCGATAGCATGGCATAATAGTCCTTTCAGCAGCACAACTGATTGACAGAAACGATGAGAATCCCCCGCTTTTACGAACCCCAGCCACTCACTGAAGGCAGCGAAACTGACCTTAGCGACAACGTGGTCCAACATGTTTCCCGGGCATTGAGAATGCGTCCAGGCGACCCGCTCATTCTGTTCAATGGCGATGGCCTTGAGTATTCTGCCGAACTGACGGCGATCGCCAAGCGTAACGCAACAGTACGCATAACCGGCTCAGCTGAACCACGTCGGGTTTCACCGTTAAATGTGACCATCGGCCAGGCGGTATCCCGGGGAGAACGGATGGATTACGCGGTACAGAAAGCCACGGAGCTGGGGATGAATCAGCTGGTGCCACTGTTTACTGAACGCTGCGAAGTTCGCCTCAACAACGAGCGTCAGGATAAACGCCGTCAACACTGGCAACAGGTGGCCATCAGCGCCTGCGAACAGAGTCTGCGCTGCGATCTGCCCGAGATCAGCGAACCACGGTCGCTGAATGACTGGATTGACACGGTTGAGGCCGACCTTAAACTGGTACTCCATCACCACACCGAGCAGCCGCTGGGAGACTTCGAAAAGCCGTCGTCTGTTGCGCTGCTGATCGGACCGGAAGGCGGACTGAGTGAAACAGAAGTACAACTGGCACTGTCAAAGGGGTTTAAACCGGTTGCCTTTGGCCCACGGGTTTTTCGAACAGAAACCGCCCCGGTTGCCGCACTTTCGGTGCTTCAGTATTTATGGGGCGACCTGGGGTAAAACCGGGGACAACAGTAATACTGGTGATGACCAGACAGGGCGGGTAGAATCCCACTGAATCAACAGATTAACAAGGCACTTCGATGACAGTAAAAGTCGGCATTGTGATGGACCCGATTGAGTCCATCAGCTACAAAAAAGACAGCTCTCTGGCGATGCTATGGGCCGCTCAGAATAAAGGCTGGGAACTCTGGTATATGGAGCAAAAGGATCTTTATCTCAAGGATGGTAAAGTCCTGGCCAAAATGGCCCCTCTTACTGTCGATATGAATCCCCAGAAGTGGTTTGAACGGGGCGACTATCAGGTCGAGGAACTTTGCACGCTCGACGTTGTTCTGATGCGTAAAGATCCCCCCTTCGATAACGAGTTTATCTACACCACTCACCTGCTGGAACTGGCAGCCGCTCAGGGTAATACCCTGATGGTTAACCGGCCACAGGCGTTGCGGGACTATAACGAGAAGATCTTTGCCACTCACTTCCCGCAATGCTGCCCGCCAGTGCTGGTGACCCGCCGTGATGACCTGTTACGTGAATTCCATGCCGAATATAAAGATGTCATTTTCAAACCGCTGGATGGCATGGGCGGCACCTCAGTATTCCGCATTCAGGAAGAAGGCGTAAACCTCGGTGTCATCATCGAAACCCTGACCAAATTTGGCACTGAGACTATTATGGCGCAGAAATACCTGCCGGAAATTGTCGACGGTGACAAACGGATTCTGATGATTGACGGCGAACCTGTTCCCTATGGCCTGTCCCGTATTCCAACCAAAGGCGAAACCCGGGGCAACCTGGCTGCTGGTGGTCGTGGTGAAGGCCGTCCGCTGACCGAACGGGAACAATGGATCGCGGCTCAGGTGGGCCCGACTCTGAAAGCCCAGGGTATTCTGTTTGCCGGACTGGATGTAATCGGCGATTATCTGACCGAAGTAAACGTCACCAGCCCGACCTGTATCCGCGAACTGGACAACCAGTTTGGTCTGGATATCGGCATGCAGCTGATGGACGTCATCGAAGCGAAGCTTAACCAGAGTAATGCATAACAACGATGTCATTCTTCCCGGTTTCAGGAACGCGCTATGAGTAAGGCTGTTGCCGCTGTATCTGCAGCTGACCGGCTCGGCTTTACACTGTTTCTGGCGGTGGCTGTACATGCTGCAGCCATTCTGGGGATCGGTTTCGCCCTGGCGCCGAAAGCCCCTCCGGCACAAACGCTGGAAATAACGCTGGCTCAGTTTAAGAGCGAGAAACCGCCGGAAGAAGCGGACTTTATTGCTCAGGCCGACCAGCAAGGCAGCGGTCAGCTAGAGGAGAAAGCTCTGCCAGCGACCCGGGAAAAAGCCGATTTCCAGCACCGGGACATTCAGGAAACTGCCTCACTGCAGCCGCTAACCCAGCCAGTCAATACCACCGCGACGCCGACACCGGCGATACCAGCGGAGCCTGCTCCGATTGCCGAAACAACCGACCAGCAAAACGTCACAGCAGCGGAGCAAGAGGTTGTCATTACCAGCGCCAGACAAGAAAAGCGGGTATCTGAGCTGCCGGAAAAGCATCAGCAATCGACACCTCCGCCACCCGCTCCGGGCAGCTCTCAGTCGCTGCTATCACGCAGCCTTGAAATTGCGAGTCTGGAAGCTCAGCTGGAATTTCAGCGCCAGGAGTATGCTAAGCGGCCACGCATAAAACGCCTCACTTCGGCCGCCACCAAAAGTCATAGTGACGCAGTCTATCTGGCTAACTGGCGGCGCAAGATCGAATCTGTTGGTAACCTCAACTACCCGCAAGAAGCACAACAGAACCAGCTCTATGGCAGCTTACGGATGATGGTCAGTGTTTTGCCGGACGGCCGTGTAAAGGAGATTCGTATTCTCCATTCTTCCGGCAACCGGATTCTGGACGATGCCGCCGTACGCATTGTGCAGCTGGCAGCGCCATTCCAGAAATTTCCCGTAGAGATGCGTAAAAATACAGATCTGCTGGAAATTATCCGCACCTGGAAGTTTGAGAAAACCAGCCGGATATACTAAAAGTAAGAGTGTCACGCGCAAACGAAGATATACAGTGCCGTATCTCACTATTTCGCGTTTCAAAGGCTGGTATTAATATGACCACAGACACCCCCTCTATATACCTCCCCGGCAGCCTTCAGGGACATTTCCTCATATCGATGCCGCATATGGATGATCCTAACTTTGCGCAGACGGTCATCTATATCTGTGAACATAACGAATCGGGCGCCATGGGAATCGTCGTTAACCGCCCGATCGAGATGGATCTGGGGCAGCTGCTTCAGCATCTTGAGTTTAGTTACAACAGTGACCTGACCGATCTCATTTATGCCGGAGGGCCGGTACAGAATGACCGGGGCTTCATCCTGCACCGGCACACAGCGAATGAATGGGACTCCTGCTACAACATTACCGATGAACTGACCCTGACCACCTCGATGGATATTCTGCAGGCAATCAGTGAAAACAGTGGCCCTGAAGAGTTTCTGGTGGCTCTGGGATATGCCGGCTGGGGCCCGGGACAGCTGGAACAGGAACTGTCTGACAATGTATGGTTAAGTTGCCCGGCTAATTTAGATATAATGTTCGGCACTCCGGCTGAAGAGCGACTTCAGGCCGCGGCTGCGACTCTGGGGGTCAACCTTGATCTGTTAACGTCTCAAAGCGGCCACGCCTGATCAGCCCTCTCACCACTAACCCACTCAAAGAAACGGAATGATCACACTTTCAGGTCCAGTTATAGGTTTTGATTTCGGCACCACACGGATAGGTATCGCGGCGGGTCAGGCCATTACCGGCACCGCCTCCCCTTTACCCCCGGTCAGCGCCCGCGATGGCGTTCCCGACTGGTCGGTAATTGAAAAGATTATTTCAGAATGGAAGCCTGCTGCCATTGTGGTTGGCATCCCCCTGAATATGGATGGCACGATCAGCGATATGTCCCGCAGAGCCCGAAAATTTGCCAACCGTCTCAAAGAGCGCTGCCAGCTCCCCTGCTATCTGATTGATGAACGGCTTTCCACCCGGGAAGCCAAGCAGATCAGTCTTTCCAGGGGAGGCAGCAGTAATTTCAAAGAAAACTCTGTTGACGGCATCGCCGCACAACTGATTCTGGAAAGCTGGTTTGAATCAGACCAGCTGATACCCAGTGAAACCCGACTGGAGGACCTTTATGGTATCGGGCGTAATTAAAGTTGATCACCTGCTGACCAAAATGGCGGCAGATCTGGCAACACTGATAAAAGCAAAACAGCTAGAAAATCCGATTATGATTGGTATCCATACCGGCGGGGTCTGGCTGGCAGAGCATCTGCATCAGCAGCTGGCTATAGAAAGCCCCCTGGGAACTCTGGATATCTCTTTCTACCGTGATGATTTCAGCCGGGCAGGCCTGAACCCTAAAGTCCAGCCCTCAGCACTGCCCTGTGCGACGGAAGATCGCCATATAATCCTGGTGGATGACGTAATCATGAGCGGACGAACAATCCGGGCAGCGATGAACGAACTGTTTGACTACGGCCGCCCCGCTTCGATTACGCTGGTCACCCTGCTTGATCTGAACCGTCGAGAGCTGCCGATTCAGGCTGATATCACCGGCGATACGCTGCAACTCGCCGATGACGAGCTGGTAAAACTGACCGGACCGGTGCCACTGGCGCTGGAGATCCGTAAAAAAGATAACCTCTAACCCATCGCCGGAATCTGACATGTTTGAACAACAAGATCCCAACCTGATCCAGCTGAACAGCGCCGGTCAGCTTAAACACTTTCTGACGACCGAAGGTCTGAGCCGGGAGATGCTGACTGAGATTCTCGATACGGCAGACTCATTTGTCGATATGAGCGCACAACAGGTCAAAAAGGTCCCCCTCCTACGAGGCAAAACAGTCGTCAACCTGTTTTTCGAGGCCAGCACCCGTACTGCGAGCACCTTTGAACTGGCAGCTAAACGTCTATCTGCCGATGTTCTGAATCTCAATATCAAAACGTCATCAACGTCTAAGGGTGAAACCCTGAAAGACACCCTGATGACGATGGAAGCGATGCATTCCGATATGTTTGTAGTGCGTCACTCGGATAGCGGTGCAGCCCACTATATCGCCAGTAACGTGACCCCGCATGTTGCTGTGATCAACGCCGGAGACGGACGTCACGCGCACCCGACCCAGGCGATGCTCGACATGCTGACCATCCGGCAGCATAAAGGCGAGTTTGAATCGCTGACCGTAGCCATTGTTGGTGATATTCTCCACTCCCGGGTGGCCCGTTCACAGATTCACGCACTGCGTACCCTGGGTGCGAAAGAGATCCGGGTGATAGCGCCCACAACCTTGCTGCCGCGTCATATAGAAGCGCTGGGAGTCACCGTTTACACGGATATGATACAGGGTCTCAAAGATGTCGATGTGGTCATGATGCTGCGACTGCAGAAAGAGCGGATGCAGAGCGCCCTGCTGCCCAGCGAATCTGAGTTCTACAGTTTATATGGTCTCACCGAAGAAAAACTGAAACTCACTCATCCTGATTCAATTGTTATGCATCCGGGACCCATTAACCGTGGTGTCGAGATAGAAACTTCGGTTGCCGATGGTCCGAAATCGATGATCCTCAAACAGGTGACCAACGGAATCGCCGTACGGATGGCCGTGATGTCGATGGCAATGAGTGGTCAGATGACTGAGCATCAGGCTGAACGGGAGAGCGAATAAGGTGAAGACGATGAATATTGCAATCAGGAACGGTCGTGTCATCGACCCTGCCAACAATCTGGACCGGATTACCGACCTGTTCATCAGCAGCGGAAAAATCGCTTCACTTGACGAACCTCCGGCAGATTTCATTGCCGATCAGGAGATTGATGCTACACACCTGGTCGTCAGCCCTGGTCTGATAGATCTATGCGCTAACCTGCGTGAACCCGGCTACAGCCGCAAAGGCACCATCGCCAGCGAAACCGCTGCCGCTGCAGCGGGCGGCATCACCACGCTCTGCATGCCACCTCTGACCAAACCTATCGCTGATAACACCGCCGTGATAGATCTGATAGAAGATCTGGCAAAGCAGGCAGGTAATGCCCGCGTACTGCCCATGGGCGCCCTGACTCAGGAGCTGAAAGGCGAGCAGCTGAGTCCGATGCATGGTCTGAGAAAGGCGGGTTGTATCGGATTCACCAACGCCCGGGAACCCATTCACAGCTCCCTGACGCTGGCGCGCTGCCTGGAATATGCAGCAACCCATGATCTGCTGGTTATATTCCAGCCGCAGGATGCCGACCTCGCCGCCGGTGGCACCATGCATGACGATACTACCTGCACCCGACTCGGACTCAGCGGCATTCCGGAAAGCGCAGAAACAATTGAGGTTGCCCGCTGCCTGCTGCTGATCGAACAGACCGGCGTCAGAGCACACTTTGGCCAGCTCTCCTGCGAACGCTCTGTGAAGATGGTGATGGAAGCCCGCGACCGAGGGCTTCCGGTGACCGCTGATATTGCCATCCAGAACCTGTTGCTGACCGATGAAAATGTCAGTGGCTTTGATCCAAACTTTCACCTGATCCCACCACTGCGCAGCCAGCTTGACCGCGCGGGATTACGCCATGCACTGGTTGCAGATGGTTTCCAGGCGATCTGTTCAGACCATCAACCCCATGAACTGGCCGCCAAGCAGGCACCTTTTGCAGCCACGGAACCCGGCATGACCGGACTGGAGACCCTGCTATCACTGTCACTGATGCTGGTGCAGCAGGAGCTGATCTCTCTGCCGCAGATGCTGGCGAAGCTGACCACCGGCCCCGCCAGTGTACTCAATGTCGATCTGGGCACTCTCTCTCCCGGCAGCAGTGCTGATATCTGTATCTTTGATCCTGAGCAGGAATGGGTACTGACCCGAGAAAACCGCCGCTCTGCCGGCGCCAACACCCCGTTTATGGACTTTCCGCTAAAAGGCGTGGTGCGCTTCACCCTGCTGGAGGGCAATGTGGTGTTTCAGCAGTAGCCCTTAAACAACGCTGCAGAGCATCAGTTGCCTGACAGAAATCACTGACCAGCAGTGCAGAAACAAAAAAACGGCGCATACTATGCGCCGTTTTTTTTGTCAGCGGTCAGTGACTACATCCCTTTGACATCCAACGGACCGTCGTTTTGCAAAAAGTCATCTTCGTCCTGCAGGAAGAAACTGGAATCGTCGGTTCCCCCCTCAATATCCGGATTAGTCTCTGCATTCAGTTTAATCATCAGACGCAGATCGTTAGGTGAGTCAGCATGGGCAATCGCCGCCTCATAGGTAATCGTTCCGTCTTTGTACTCGTTATAGAGCGCCTGATCGAAGGTCTGCATCCCCAGATTCGTGGATTTTTTAATAACCTCTTTCAGCTCATGTACTTCACCTTTACGGATCAGATCCTGCATCAATGGTGTATTAATCAGCACTTCAATCACCGCCCTGCGACCCTTTCCATCCTTGGTCGGCAGCAACTGCTGCGCCACAATCGCTTTCAGGTTAAGGGACAGATCCATCCAAATCTGAGCATGATGTTCAGGCGGAAAGAAGCTGATAATCCGGTCTAGTGCCTGGTTGGAGTTATTTGCGTGTAGCGTTGCCATACAGAGGTGGCCGGTCTCCGCAAAGGTCAGGCCGTACCCCATAGTATCGGCACTGCGAATTTCCCCCATGAGGATCACATCCGGCGCCTGACGCAGGGTGTTTTTCAGAGCGATTTCAAAAGAATCGGTATCCAGTCCCACTTCCCGCTGAGTAATAACACTCTGCTTATGATCGTGGATATATTCAATCGGATCTTCAATGGTAATGATATGACCGGCACTGTTGGTGTTACGGTAATCGATCATCGATGCCAGCGAGGTGGACTTACCGGTACTGGTGCCACCCACAAACAGAATTAACCCCCGCTTGGTCATCGCCAGATCTTTGAGCACTGGCGGCAGATTCAGCTCCTCCATTGATGGAATATAGGTATTGATACGCCGTAACACCATACCAGGCGAGTTACGCTGAAAAAAAGCACTGACACGAAAACGGCCAATTCCCGGAGCACTGATCGCAAAGTTACACTCACGGGTGCCCTCAAACTCGGCCAGCTGCTTATCATTCATAGTGCTGTAAGTCAGTGATCGCGCCAATGCCGGTTTCAATGCCTCTTTGGTCAGTGGCTTAATGGTACCATCGACCTTTATACTGGGGCGGGCACCGGCGGTAATAAACAGATCAGATGCTTCTCGATCAGTCATAACCTTAAGTAGCTGGGTAATATCCAAAATATCCGCTCCGTATTAAAAATTCTTAGGGTTCAGTGCTTTAGCGCGTGCTGTTTCACGGGTAATAATGCCTTTCTGCATCAGATCCGTGAGCGACTGATCCAGCGTGATCATACCAAATGCCGCTCCCGTCTGAATCGCCGAGTACATCTGAGCCACTTTATCTTCACGTATCAGATTACGAATCGCTGGCGTCCCCACCATAATTTCATGAGCCGCAACACGACCACCTTTGGGCTTTTTCAGCAACGTCTGCGAGATAACCCCCTGCAGCGATTCCGACAACATAGAACGAACCATCGACTTCTCTGCCGCCGGGAATACATCGATTATCCGGTCAATCGTTTTAGCCGCCGATGTGGTGTGCAGTGTCCCAAACACCAGATGGCCGGTTTCAGCTGCGGTCAGCGCCAGACGGATCGTTTCAAGGTCCCGCATCTCACCCACCAGAATAATATCCGGGTCTTCACGCAACGCCGAGCGCAATGCTTCCTCAAAACCAAGTGTATCCCGGTGTACCTCACGCTGGTTAACCAGACATTTCTTACTCTGATGCACAAATTCTATCGGATCCTCGATAGTCAGTATGTGCTCACTACGGGTCTCGTTGATGTAATCCACCATCGCCGCCAGAGTGGTACTCTTACCCGAGCCGGTAGGGCCGGTTACCAGTACCAGACCCCGGGCGTTATTGGAAAGATTACGGAACACCTGCCCCATCCCCAGATCATCCATCGTCAGAACTTTACTGGGAATCGTCCGGAATACCGCAGCAGCACCGCGGTTCTGGTTATAGGCATTAACACGAAAACGGGCCAGCCCCGGAACCTCGAAGGAAAAGTCAGTTTCAAACCGATCTTCATAGTCCTTACGCTGCTTATCGTTCATGATATCGTAAATCAGCGTATGTACCTGTTTGTGCTCAAGAGACGGCAGCTTTATTCTGCGAACCTCACCATCAACCCGTATAACCGGCGGCATACCCGCAGTTATATGGAGGTCGGATGCTCCCTGATGAACGGTAAACGATAAGAGTTCTGTAATATCCATAGTTTCTCAGGTGTCTAGGGAATCTGCTGGCAGTTCCATTGATTATCTGTAAGCATCAAAGCCTTCTGCCTGAAGACTTTGCATACGGTATAACGGGCCTTGGTCATAATAAAAGCTGCAACCCGGCATATAAAGTCCCAAGCGCCTATTTTGGGCAACATTTAGTATGACATTTCATCAAGCCGTTATGAATGACGCTAAAATTTCCCTGTCCCGAAACAAAGGGCAAATATTCGCAGGTTAGTAATTGTTACTCTGGTATTATAGAGGCTTCCCCATCGAGGGTTGCACTATATATAAGTTGTATCAGAATCATTCATCATAGCCAATCGCTAGTTATTACACTATGACACAAATTGCAGATCGCTTAACAAAGGTTCATTGTCAGATAGCAGCGGCAGCTAAAGCCGCACAACGTCAGTCGCAAGCGATCAGACTGCTGGCCGTCAGCAAAACACGTCAGGCTGATGAACTCCGTCAGGCCTGGGCCTGCGGGCAACAAGAGTTCGGCGAAAACTATCTTCAGGAAGCTTTGGATAAGATAGAAGCACTGACAGATCTGAATATCGGCTGGCACTTTATCGGACCCATTCAGTCCAATAAAACCCGGCCGATTGCAGAAAATTTCGACTGGGTTCACAGCGTTGACCGATTTAAGGTCGCTCAACGACTCAACGATCAGCGCCCGGCGGGAATGCCGCCTCTGAATATATGTCTGCAGGTGAATATCAGTAAAGAAGCCAGCAAATCGGGGGTTCTGCCAGCTGATTTGCCGACACTGGCAGCCAAAGTTGCAGCACTGAAAAATATCCGTTTGCGGGGATTAATGGCAATTCCCGCCAGTAATGATGATCCGGAACAGCAACGCAAGCCCTTTGCACAGATGAATGATCTGCTGAAATCATTGCAACAGCAGCTACCGGATCAGCCTCTGGATACTCTCTCTATGGGGATGTCCGATGACATGGACGCCGCAATTCTTGAAGGAGCAACCATTGTGCGCATCGGCACAGCACTGTTTGGCCCGCGCGACTACAGCAGTCAACTACAGCAGTCATAATCGGGCATAACGAATATCAAAGTATTACTTTCAGATCAGGAATAACACGTGAGCACACAACCAACATTAGCATTCATCGGCGCGGGCAATATGGCCAGGGCGATCATCGGCGGACTTATCAGCAACGGTTATCCGGCAGAAAAAATCTGGGCCTGCGATACCCAGCTAGACAAGATGACCGACCTGCAGCAACAAGGACTTAATACCTCCACCGATAACAATGCGGCGGTTGCTGAAGCCGATATTGTTATTCTGGCAGTTAAACCGCAGGTCCTTAAAAGCGTCGCGATGGATATGGCTGCTGCCGTGCAGCAGCACCAGCCGCTGCTGATTTCAGTGGCCGCCGGTATTCTGTGCAGCAGTCTTGAGCAGTGGCTGGGAGGCAATATCGCCCTGGTTCGTTGCATGCCTAACACCCCTGCGCTGGTTAAACAGGGTGCCAGTGGTCTCTACGCTAACAGCCGGGTTAGCCAAGTTCAGCGCAGTCAGACCGAACAGATCATGACCGCTACTGGTATAGCCCTGTGGGTGGATAGCGAATCGCAGCTGGATGCAGTAACTGCGGTCTCCGGCAGCGGTCCGGCATATTATTTCCTGATGATGGAAGCGATGGTTGCTGCAGGTGAAAAACTGGGGCTGAGCCCGGAAGTAGCGCAGCAACTGACTATCCAGACCGCGCTGGGCGCTGCGGAGATGGCACGTCAAAGCGATGTTGATCCGGCAGAACTACGCCGCCGGGTCACCTCGCCCAAAGGCACAACGGAACAGGCGATACTCACATTTATCGATGAGGGACTGCCTGAAATTATCGCTAGAGGAATGCAGGCCTGCAGCGACCGCTCAGAAGCGTTAGCTGAAGAACTGGGCAAATAACCAAATGATATAAAAAGCCTTTCTGTGGTTCATAGTCGCCGGGAAAGGCTCTATACTCAGATTCTATGCTCTGGCGCTATACTCTAGTTTAATACGTCAGGTACAGAACCAAACCCAAACAGATATCTGCAACAGGAACAGAGACAATGGGACAGGATCCTCTCAGTTCAATAATCCAGCTTTTTGGCCAGCTTTATGTATTCATTATCGTACTGCGATTTTTGCTACAAATAGCCAAAGCTGACTACTACAACCCGATCTGTCAGGCAGTCGTTAAAATTACCGCTATGCCGCTGGCCCCCCTACAGCGTATTGTTCCGCGGCCAGCCAATATTGATCTGTCGCCGCTGATACTGGCATTCTTAGTCAATATTGCTATCTGGGCTGTGATCCTGCTGATAAAAGGCCAGGGCATCGGTGGCAACCTTTCTGCTGTGCTGGTGCTTTCCGGCATCGGGGTACTGAATACGATTCTGGATATCTATTTTTATGCTGTAATCGGTGCCGTTATTATCAGCTGGGTGGCACCCGGCAGTTACCACCCGGGACCGCAGCTGATTATTCAGCTGACAGAACCTTTGTTTGCCCTGGCACGCAGAGTGATTCCCTCCCTCGGAGGCCTGGACCTGTCACCTATTCTGATCTTTTTCATCATCCAGATAGCCCGCTCGCAGCTAGGCAGCTTAACCCATTACCTGCTCTGAGACGGCCGATGGCTGATTTTTACAGCTGGCAGGGAGACAGTCTGATAATCAGCTGTCGTCTGCAGCCAAAAGCCAGCAACGATGCAATTGTTGGTCTGCTGGGCGATAGTGTTAAAATTCGCATTACTGCACCGCCAATAGAGGGTAAAGCCAACGCCCATCTGATAAAATTTCTGGCGAAACAGTTTGGTGTGGCAAAGAGTTCAGTCACCATTATCAGTGGGGATCTGGGCCGGCAGAAACGGGTAAAGATTGAAGACCCGAAAAAAATTCCCGAACAATTAACGATTGAGCGCAACTGAAGTGATACTGAGATCTCTGCATAATTACCGCCCGGCAGGCTATCTGATTCTCGATAGTCAGTCTCTGCTGTACGAAATGTGAAGCTCAACCGGGTACATCAGCAGCACCATATTTCGAGTTATCAGCGTTAAGTGAGAATTATGCCTCAATCATTTCCCCAAGATTCTGTCGGTATCGTCACGCCACAGACGATCCGTTTTGACCAGCCTCTGGCCCTGGCCTGCGGCCGCCAGCTCGATAGTTACGAGCTGATTATAGAAACCTATGGCACTCTGAATGCCGATGCATCCAACGCCATCCTGGTGTGTCATGCCCTGTCCGGCAATCATCATCTTGCCGGTTATCACAGTGAAGAAGAGAGCAAACCCGGCTGGTGGGATTCTGCCATCGGCCCGGGTAAACCGATCGATACCAATATCTTTTTTGTCATCGGTCTGAATAATCTGGGCGGGTGCCATGGTTCCACCGGCCCACAAAGTATCAATCCCGAAACGGGTAAGCCCTTCGGTCCCGATTTTCCGATTATGACAGTACCCGACTGGGTTGAAAGCCAGGCCCGCCTGGCTGACCACTTTGGCATTCAGCAGTGGGCCGCCGTTGTCGGAGGAAGCCTGGGCGGAATGCAGGCGCTGCAATGGGCGATCAACTATCCGCAACGGCTGCGCCATTGTCTGATCATCGCCGCGGCACCCAAGCTCAGCGCGCAGAATATCGCCTTCAATGAGGTTGCCCGACAAGCGATCACCCGCGATCCGGATTTCAATAACGGTCATTTCTACGAGAACGGCAAAGTGCCCAAAACCGGCCTGATGCTGGCCCGGATGCTTGGCCATATTACGTACTTGTCCGATGACGGCATGCGTGAAAAGTTCGGCCGCGAGCTGCGGGAGGGCAAGATCAGTTACGATTTCAATCCTCAGTTTGAGGTTGAGTCCTACCTGCGTTATCAGGGAGAACGTTTTTCCACCGCCTTTGATGCCAACACCTATCTGCTGATGACTAAAGCTCTGGACTATTTCGATCCGGCAGCAGAGTACGGTCACAACCTGAACGATGCGGTTCGTAATGCACTGTGTAAATTTATGGTGATCGCCTTTACCTCTGACTGGCGTTTCTCCCCTGAACGCTCCCGGGAGATCGTTGATGCACTGGTGGCTGCAGAGAAAAAAGTGAGTTATGCCGAAGTCGACTCAGACCATGGGCATGATGCATTCCTGATCCCTAATCCCCGTTATATGGATATCTACTCAGCCTATATGAAGCAGGTTGCCAACGATATTCCCGCAACCGGTAAGGAGAACAACTGATGCGCGCGGATCTGGAAATTATTCAGGAATGGATCACACCCGGCAGTAAAGTGCTGGACCTGGGCTGCGGTAATGGAGAATTGCTGACCTTTCTGCAGCAACAGAAACAGATTACCGGTTACGGCGTAGAAGTGGACCACGACAATATCACCGCCTGTATCGAAAAAGGGGTTAATGTCATCGAGAAGAATATCGATGAGGGACTCGCCAGCATTGATGACAGCAGTTTCGATACGGTCATTATGACCCAGGCGCTGCAGGTGATGTATCGTCCGGACCAGATTGTTGATGAGATGCTGCGCATCGGCAAAGAGTGCATTGTCACCTTTCCCAACTTTGGCCACTGGCGCGCCCGGGGTTATCTGGCGTTCCGCGGCAGAATGCCAGTATCTAAATTCCTGCCCTATACTTGGTACAATACACCTAACATCCACTTCTGCACCTTCAAGGATTTTGAACAACTCTGTGTCGAGCGCAATATCCACATCCTTGATCGCACCGTAGTGGATAATGAACACAAACATCACTGGTCGATCCGGTTGTGGCCCAACATGCTGGGCGAAATCGCAATCTACCGGATTACCCGATAGGGAGAACTAAAATGAAAATGCCAACCAGGCTCAATGGACTTATCAAGAAAACAACAGCGGCTCTGTTCCTTATTGTGGGTCTGTTGGGGGGCGCTTTCAGCACCAGTGCCACCGCTGAGCAGATGGTCTCCCATGGCGATTATATGATTCACTACAATGCCTTCAACAGCAGCTTTATCCAACCCGATGTCGCGTCCTCCTATGGTATTCAGCGGGGTAAAACGAAAGGGCTGCTGAATATTTCGGTATTGAAGAAACAGGCCGATGGCAGCACCAAACCGGTTTCAGCGATGGTGTCAGGGGATGTTACTAATCTGATCTCTCAGAAACAAACACTGAACTTTAAGAAAATAGAAGAAACCGGCGCACTTTACTATATCGGCGATTTTGGCTTCACTGATGATCAGGTGCTGCGCTTTAATCTTCAGGTGCAGCCCGACCCGAATCAGCCAGCCTATAGCATCAATTTTGAACAACGGTTCTATATTGATTAACCGTTATAAAACGTCCAAGACAAGGTCTCTCAATGTCCCGTCAAATCGTTCTCGCCAGTGGCAATAAAGGCAAACTGAAAGAGTTTAATCAGGTGTTAGGCGATCTGGGTGTAGAGGTTGTCCCTCAGTCTCAGTTCAATGTTCCTGATGCCGATGAAACCGGTCTGAGTTTTGTTGAGAATGCTATTCTCAAAGCCCGGCACGCGTGCCAGCTGACCGGTTTACCGGCGCTGGCTGATGACTCCGGACTGGAAGTGGATGCGCTTAACGGTGCACCGGGAATCTACTCCGCCCGCTTTGCCGGTCCCAATGCCACAGATGCCGATAACAACAGCAAGCTGTTGCAACTGCTGGAAGGCACCTCACCGGAGCACCGTAGCGCCCGTTTCCGTTGTGTACTGGTGTTTATGCGACACGCCGAAGATCCGACACCGCTGATCTGTCAGGGCAGCTGGGAGGGTCAGATTCTACCCCTGCCCCAGGGCGAAAATGGTTTCGGCTATGACCCTCTGTTTCTGGTTCCCGGACTCGATATCGCTTCGGCCCAGCTTCCTCCTGAACAGAAAAACAAAATCAGCCACCGGGGACAGGCCGTACAGCAGCTGATCCGGATGATCCCGGCTTATCTTTGAGTAAGCCGATAATGCTCACGCTTCCCCCTCTTTCGCTCTATATCCATATCCCCTGGTGTGTGCGCAAATGCCCTTACTGTGATTTCAACTCACACGCCGTCAATGGCGAGATCCCGCAACAACGTTACATCGACGCTTTAATGCGCGATCTGGAGCAGGAGCTGGCAGGAGTTCAGGGCCGGGAAATCGGGACAATCTTTATCGGCGGCGGCACCCCCAGCCTGTTTGATGCCGCCGGGATTAAACAGATACTGACCGGTATCGCGGCACGCGCCCGCATTTCTACGGATGCCGAGATCACCATGGAAGCCAATCCCGGCACCTTTGAGCAGGAACGTTTTGCCGGTTTCAGAGAGGCCGGGGTTAACCGTCTGTCCATCGGCATCCAAAGTTTTGACAGCGCCCGGTTACAGCAACTGGGGCGAATTCATAACCGCAATGATGCCCTGCATGCCGCCGGTAAAGCGCGGGAGATCGGCTTCGATAATTTTAATCTCGATCTCATGCATGGATTGCCTGGACAATCCACGGAAGCGGCACTGGCGGATCTGCAACAGGCCATGGAACTGAAACCCACTCACCTCTCCTGGTATCAGCTCACCATTGAACCCAATACTGAGTTTTTCAGTAAGCCGCCGGAACTGCCGGAGGATGAAGCGTTGTGGGCAATACAGGAACAGGGGCAGGCGCTGCTTGAAACCCATGGATATCATCAGTATGAGATCTCCGCCTACAGTCAGCCCGGCCGTCAGTCGCGGCATAATCTGAATTACTGGCAGTTTGGCGACTATCTCGGCATTGGTGCCGGCGCCCATGGAAAAATCAGCTGGCCGGAACAGAACCGGATCAACCGGCGCTGGAAGCAACGTCAGCCGAAGGCTTACATGGATGCTTTGAACCCGCTCTCAGGAGAACAGGATATCAGTCCTGAGGAACGTCCTTTCGAGTTCATGATGAATGCATTACGGTTAACCGCGGGGGTCGAAGCAGAGTTATTCAGCCTGCGTACCGGTCTGTCGCTAGCGTCAATTGCCCCGATGGTAGAACAGAGCCGCAACCAGGGACTGCTGGAAGCCGATGCAGGAATGCTTGCCCCGTCCCCCCGGGGACGACTGTTTCTGAACGACCTGCTGGAGCAGTTTCTCGACTGATACGCCGGTTTTCAAAGCCTGCAAAACCGTTTCGAATACAGATAAACAGCGCAAGAATCGGGTGGCTCTGCCGGAGCAAATCACAGACACTGGACAGATAACGTCAACACGGAACGGGAAAATGACTATCAGACGTCTGCTGCAACGCGTGAGCCTGCCTGCCCTCCTGACGGGATCATTCCTGGTTATACAGGTCTCCGCCTCTGTTATCGACTGCACCCTTCTGATAGAACTGCGGCGGGTTCTGGCAGCTCATGTTCTGCAAGGCTATGCTCTGAACATGCTCAGAAACCCGACACGGAGAAGCAGGCTCAAGCTGCTCAACCGATCGCATAACCGGAGAATTAGTCATGTCTGACCGGTCAGTACAACAGTATGAGACCGTTGCTGCTGCAATCCGTTATCTTCGTCAGCACAGCAGAAATCAACCAGAGCTGGCTGAAGTTGCCGCCGCGGTCCATCTCAGTGAATACCACCTGCAGCGGGTGTTCAGCGCCTGGGCAGGGATTTCACCTAAACGCTTTCTCCAGTATCTGACCAAAGAGCATGCGCTTAACGCGCTTAAAGCATCCACTGACAGTCTGACAGCGGCATATGATGCCGGCTTATCAGGAAGCGGTCGTCTGCATGACCTGATGATCAGTTGTGAAGCGATGACTCCGGGTGAAATCAGGGCGGGAGGCAAAGGGGTTGAGCTGCACTATGGCATCGCCCCCTCCCCCTTTGGTCTGGCGCTGGCAGGCTGGACCCGTCGCGGCCTCTGCTACCTGGCATTTCTCGATGACGATCTCTCCGAACGCCATGCAGAGTTGCTCAGCCAGTGGCCAAATGCAACCGTCATTGCCGATGAGCAAGGCGCATCAGCGTTGTTAGAACAGATATTTCCCGCCCTGCCACAACCGGGCAAACTGCATCTGTTACTGCGAGGTACTAACTTTCAGATTAAAGTGTGGCAAGCGTTGCTGAATACCCGGCCGGGGCAGTTTTACTCATACTCACAACTGGCTGCGGCTACCGGCTCACCAAAAGCCCAGCGGGCCGTTGGCAGTGCCGTGGCCGCCAACAGTGTCGGTTATCTGATTCCCTGCCACCGGGTGATCCGCGAGAGCGGCGAAAGCGGCAACTACCGCTGGGGGCCGGAACGAAAACGGGCAATACATACCTGGGAATATGCACATGCAACACAACAACCTGACACTTGACCTGCGCAGCTACAGCGCCGAAACCGATAACCATCTGCATGACTATCATCAGCTGGTATTGCCGGTCAGCGGTCAGCTGGATATCTCTGTGGGCAGGCAGAGCGGGCGGGTTGATTCCGAACGTGCCGCTATCATCAGCGCAGGACAGGAGCACGGTTTTTCAGGATCTGAAGATAACTGTTTTGTCGTCGCCGATATACCCGGACAGCTGGCCCCGGAGTTCGAACAGTTACCGGCTTTTATCCACCTGAGTCCGGCAATCATTCAGTATGTACGTTTTCTGCACCAGCAGTTGCAACAGCACAATTCGGTCAGCACCCAACGCCAGATGCTGCTGTTATTAATTCAGTTATTGCAGGAACAGTGCGGTAAACAACCCCGGCTGGATCGCCGTATCTCTGCGGCACAGAACTATCTCGATCATCACTTCGGTGATGCTGTCAGTATCAGCCAGCTGGCACAAGTGGCTAATCTTAGTCCCCGCCAGCTGAGTGAGCTGTTTCGTAAGCAGCTGGGGATGACGCCCCATCAATACCTGATCGAAAAGCGGATGCAACGGGCCTGGCAGCTTCTGGAGCAGGATAGCCTGACCATTCAGCAGGTCGCCGATGCGGTAGGTTATAGTAGTCTGGCGGCATTCAGTGATCGCTTTCGCAAACATTTTTCAATCCCTCCCAGCTATTTCCGCCGCTCCGGCAAATAGTTCCGCTCAATTAAGAAAGATACAGGCGGGCACCCGCGTTATGCTTCTGTAATTCACTTAGGATACTTTTTGCATGTCGACTACCATTCTGCGGGCGACCCTGATCGGTTCCGTTTCAATCTTTCTCTGGGGCACTCTGGCGCTGCTGACCCGTCTGACCGAAGGCCGGATTCCGCCGTTTCAGTTGATGGCCATGACCTTTGCCCTGGCGTTTTTACTGATGTCACTTAACTGGTGGCGGCAAGGACATCTGGGGCTGCGTCACCTGCGACAACCTAAACTGGCCTGGTTTCTGGGTGTCGGTGGTTATTTCGGCTATCATTTCTGCTACTTTCTTGCCATGACCAAAGCCCCAGCGGTGAGCGTCAGTCTGATCGCTTACCTGTGGCCGTTACTGATCGTCCTGTTTGCCAGCCTGCTACCGGGAGAAAACCTGCTGAAGCGACACCTTCTGGGTGCCGTACTTGCACTTTATGGCTGCTGGCTGCTTATCGGTGAGGGAAGCGATGGCTTCAACCCGCACTACCTGAGCGGCTATCTGCTAGCACTCAGCTGCGCCTTTATCTGGTCCGGTTATTCGGTATTAAGCCGTCTGGTAAAGCAGGTTTCCACCGATGCGGCCGGATGGTTTTGTGGTGCTACGGCGCTGCTGGCACTGATCTGTCACAGATTATGGGAAACCACAGTGTGGCCGGAATCGGCAATGCAGTGGACCGGCGTTATTGGTCTGGGTTTAGGGCCGGTCGGTATCGCTTTCTTTACCTGGGATTATGGTATCAAGCATGGCAACCTGCAGTTATTAGGCGTACTGGCCTACTCGGCGCCACTTATCTCGGCCCTGCTTTTAGTCATGACGGGACTGGCAAAAGCCGACCTGAACCTGATGCTGGCCTGTCTGGCGATTGTCTGTGGCTCGCTGATTGCCGGCCGGCAAAATAAACCGGCAACCAAGCTAATGACCCACCCGTCAAAGCGCTGATGCTGACCGGTATGCAAGAGCCCGGTTAAGGCCGTTCCAGCGCCTGAGACAGACAAAACCACTGATGCGGCTCAGCCATCAGCCGTTATAGCCGGCAACCAGACCAAGGCTGACCGCCATCTGAATCAGCTGCGGCAGGGACGGGGCGGCCATCTTAGCCATCATATTGGCGCGATGCCCTTCCACCGTCTTGCGGTTTATCGCCAGCAGATCGGCTATCTCCTGATTAGCCAGACCATTGACAACCTGTTCAAACACCTGGCGCTCCCGTTTGGTCAGCGACTGATAGCGCTCCTGCAGCAGGCTAAGCCGCCCCTGATCGGTGCGTTTTTCCTGATCCTGTTGCAGCGCCTGCTGCACATGATCCAGCAGCAACTGGTCATTGAAAGGTTTTTCGATAAAGGTTTTTGCCCCCTGAGTCATCGCGGTTACTGCCATATCCACATTGCCATGACCGGAGATCATAATCAGGGGTATATCGATCTGATAATCTGGCAGCTGCTTCTGTGCACTGATACCACTCAGTCCGGGCATCCGGACATCCATCACCACACAGCCGCTGCTACCCTGTTCGAAGGCATCAAGAAAGTCCTGGGCATTACCAAAGGTCCTGACCTGCAGGCCAACCGATGTCAGTAACCACTGCAGTGAATCACGCACATCGGCATCATCATCGACGACATAAACAGTTTGTTGCGCCATAGAGTTTCCTTGAGTTTAACGGGTGCTTAGATTAAAGCTAAATACTGCACCTCCTTCTGCCCGGTTAGCGGCCCTCAGCTGACCACCATGACTCTCTATCAGGGTTCGACTGATCGCCAGTCCCATCCCCAGACCATCCGCCTTGGTGGTATAAAACGCTCCGAACAACTGTTCCGAGTCCTCTACAGGTAGTCCGGCCCCCTGATCAAGTACGCTGATTATAACCTGATCCGGCTTTTTCATTGAAGCTTCAAGCCAGACCTCTGGCACGCCCTGATGATCTTTTTGATCGCAGGCTTCAATTCCATTAAGGATCAGGTTCAATAGAATCTGCTCCAGCTGAATGCGATCACCCCAGACCGGTGGCAGGTCTGCCGGCAACCGGTTGCTCAACCGCACATGGTGCCGGTCAGCATTACTGGCACAGAACCGGATGAGTTCATCCACCAGTGGCGACAACGCCAGCATCTCCCGGCAAGGCTCAGCCTTGCGGGTAAAGTCCATCATCCGGTGCACGATCTCACCGGCTCTGAGCGCAGTACTGCCAATCCGTTCTAACGGCTCAGCGATCTGCGCCATCGGCGCATTGCAATCCTTCTCCATTCTCCGCTGAATACCCCGAACATAGTTAACCACAGCGGTCAGCGGCTGGTTAATTTCGTGGGCCAGACCGGTAGCCATCTCCCCCATCGTAATTAAGCGCGCAGCGTGGTCGATCTCAAACTGATACTGCCGTTTTTTTGCTTCTGCCGCTTTCACTTCGGTCATATCCCTTGCAACTGTCGAAAAATACTCCAGCCGGTCATCCAGAGAACGGTGCGCCAGCACCTCCAGCATCACCGGGATAGTGCACTGCTGAGTATGACTATACATCTCAGCTTCACCGCGCCAGCGTCCCTCTTCATTAGCAACAGGCAAAGCCTGCTGCTGCAGCAGGGCATAGCTCTCTGGCGTAAACAGACATGTCAGTGAAAGGGGTTGATGGGCAGAAAGCTCCAGTCCCAGAGTCACCCGGGCCGCCTCGTTAAGCTGAGTCACCCGGTGATCAGGAGTAACGAAGGCGACCAGATCGCTACTGTATTCCAGCACCCTGGCCAGGCGACGGCTGGCCTGTTCTGCATTAATACGCTGACTGACGTCACGGGACACCACCAGAATCTCCAGCAGCTCATCGGTATCCGGATCACGAATAGAACGGCTGGTACTTTCCAGCCAGGTGTAATGGCCATCCTTGCAGCGAAAACGATACGTATGAGTGTAGAGCCCCTGATCATAACTGACGCTGGGGGAGCGACGCTTGAAATCTTCCACATCGTCGGGATGGTAAAGTTCGTAGGCCGACACCCCGATAATCTCTTCCACACTATAGCCCAGCAGATGAGTCACCGCCGGGGATACATAGATAAAGCGCCACTCTTCCGGAGTATGCCGGGAGATCATATCGGTAGACTGTTCGGCCATCTCCGCCAGCAACCGGTTGCGTTCGGCCTCATCGGCAGGGATCGTAACGGGGCGCTTTGGGTGCCGGGACTGTTTCACACTAACCTCCTCGGGCTGACTCATTAACATGATAATGTCTCCGATAATAACAGCCGGTTATACAGCCCGGTTAATATAACGCCGGGGCCAGCCCCGGCACAGATTAAGACTGCAACATCTGTCGCAATGCATACTTTTGTACTTTACCGGTGGAGGTTTTTGGCAACTCGGCAAACACCACCCGTTTAGGACACTTAAAGTGGGCCAGCTTATCACGACAGAAATCGATAATGCTCTGGGCTTCCAGCTCCTCACCCGGTTTCAGGGTGACCACGGCACAAGGCACTTCACCCCAGTGATCATCCGCTTGTGCCACGACGGCAGCTTCCAGAATGGAAGGATGGCGAAACAGCACATCTTCCACTTCAATAGTGGAAATATTCTCCCCGCCGGAAATAATGACATCTTTAGAGCGGTCTTTAACCTCGATATAGCCATCAGCATGCCATACAGCCAGATCACCGCTGTGGAACCAGCCTCCCCGGAAGGCTTCCGCAGAAGCGGAAGGGTTCTGCAGATACCCCTTCATCATGGTATTACCCCGCATCATCACTTCTCCCATAACCGTGCCATCTCTGACTACCGGCTCCAGCGTTACCGGATTAGCCACCATCAGCTCCGCCATACCGGGAGCCCTGACACCCTGGCGGGCCATCTTCACTGCCCGCTGTTCCAGTGACAGCTGATCCCACGCCTGCTGATAAGAGCAGAACACGCTCGGTCCGTATGTTTCGGTCAGGCCATAAGCGTGCACCACCTGAATCCCCAGCGCTTCCATTCCTTCAATAATCGCCGCCGGTGGCGCGGCCCCTCCGGTGGTGACCGTGACCGGGTGATCCACCCGCGGTCTGACTTGCGGGGCGGCATTGAGCAGCATGTTTAATACCACCGGAGCAGCGCAGAAATGGGTAACGCCGTTAGTCTGAATCGCTTCAAAAATCCGTTCAGCCTGCAGATGCCGCAGACACACATGGGTACCGGCTACCGCAGTTACCGCCCAGGGATAGCACCAGCCGTTACAGTGGAACATCGGCAGGGTCCAAAGGTAAACCGCATGGGGTGGCAGATTCTGGCCGAGGATATTACTCATGGCATTGAGGTAAGCACCGCGGTGATGATATACCACCCCCTTGGGATTACCGGTAGTACCGGAGGTATAGTTCAGAGCGATTGCCTGCCATTCATCAGCCGGAGGTTGCCAGCTGAAATGCTCATCGCCTTCGGCCAGCAGCTGCTCATAGGTTAATGAACCCAGCAGCGCCCCCCCACTAAACTGAATATCGTCCACATCCACGACCAATGGCTGGTACTGACACATTTTCAGCGCCCGGCCTACAGTATCGGAAAACTCCCGGTCGGTAATCACCACCTGCGCACGGCCATGGTCAAGCATAAAGCTGATGGATTCTGCATCGAGCCTGGTGTTCTGGGTATTCAGCACAGCACCGAGCATCGGTACGGCAAAATGCAATTCCAGCATCTCGGGAATATTTGGCAACACCGCCGCAACGGTATCCCCCTGGCCGATACCCCGTTGCTGCAAGGCGGACGCCAGTCTCAGGCAGCGCCGATAGGTTTCCCCCCAGTCACGACTCAGATCGCCATAAATCACTGCCGTATGTTCTGGGTAGACACTCGCTGCACGCTCGATAAATCCCACAGGGCTCAGTGCGCTAAAGTTAGCGCTATTCTGTGCCAGCCCCATGTCGTACGGATTATTATTGTTGTTTTCCATACCTGCCTCAGTCACCAATAAGTTAGCGTAAGAATTTCATACTGAAATCCCGGAACTCCGGCACATCAGAACGCATCATCCACTCAAACCCCACCATCTCCCGGGTTACGATCTTCACCCCTTCGTCCCGCATCCGGGCGATGGCGTATTCGGTATCAGCCGGGTTACGGGCCGAGACTGCATCAGCCACGACAAACACCTTTTTACCCTGCTCCAGTAACCGTAAGGCAGACTGCATCACACAAGCATGCGCCTCCATTCCACAGATTACGATCTGCTCCCGGTCAAGTGCATCAATACGGCTGCGACACTCTGGAGAGTCCGCACAGGAAAAGAACGTCTTAGCGATAAAATCCTCCTCCGGCAGCAGTGCTTGCAACGCTTCCGCAGTCGGCCCCACACCCTGCGGATATTGCTCAGTCCCCAGAACCGGCACCTCAACCAACCGGGCCAGCTCCATCAGCCAGCGACAACCGTTAACTAACTGCTCACTCTCATGCACTCCGGGCAGCAACCGGGCCTGAACATCAATCACCAGTAACGCACTCGCATCTCGGTTAATCAGCATTTTTTACTCCTGAATCAAATAGGACGACGATCAACCATATTGGTCGCAACACCGGCAGCAACAACCTTACCCCTGACCGTGCAAACGGTTTCCAGCACAACCCGACGACGCGCCTCATCGATCTCCAGAACCGTCGCCGTCGCCACTACGGTATCGCCTATGTAAACCGGCGCCTTGAACTTCAACTGCTGATCGACATAGATCGCACCCGGCCCCGGCATCCGGGTACCCAGCACCGCAGAGATCAGGGCGGCACTGAACATACCGTGGACAATACGCTGTCCAAACACGGTCTGTTCGGCATACTCCGCATTGATATGGACCGGATTATCATCACCGGAAACTCCGGCAAACAGCACCACATCCGCCTCAGTAACCGTTTTGGCATAACGGGCGGTCATGCCCACTTCCAGATCCTCAAGGTAGTAACCATGTAGTTCGTGCATCGCTGCATCCTCTTATCGATGTTGTTATTTACAACCAACCATAATGGTTTTCACGGACAAAACCAAGTAATAACCCTTGGTTATTTTATATTTATTTGATAGCTTACCCTTGGTATAAATAAATTCTGCCCACCAGCAGCCATTGGAGGTCTCCATGACATTGCCAGCCAGATATTATCCACAGCCCCCGCCCGACAACTCTTTGCTGGGACGCACACTGCGACAGCTGAGGCATTTATGGCGCGAACCACGGGGTAACAGCCAGCTGCCCCCTCTGCAGCTGAATCCGCAACTGGAACCGGAGGATATGGAGAAGCTGGCTGGCTGGATTGATGCCTGTCTCAGCAAAGACGGTGACAGTGTTACCGCCAGAAACCGGGCAGCCACTCTGGGCAGGAATTATCTTGAATTGAGCGAGCAGGGACGTCTGCGCTTCCTGATCCTGCTGGCAGAACGTTACGACCTCGATCAACAAACCGTTGAACAGAGCTTCCTCCAGTGGAGTGAAGCCAGCCCGGAGCAGAAATATAGGGCCGAACAGACCCTGCGGGATGCTCTGGATCCACCCCGGCTTAAGCTGCTGACCCAGTTCAGCAGTCTGCCGGAAGGGGTCAGATTTCTGGTGGATATGCGGGCAGATTTGTTGCAGCTGAAGCAGGAGTATCCGCAACTCAAAGGCCTGGAAGCCGACCTGAAAAGACTCTTGATCAGTTGGTTTGATATCGGCTTGCTGCAACTTGAGCAGCTCAGCTGGCAGTCCAGTGCAGAGATACTGGAAAAGCTGATCGCTTATGAAGCCGTACATGCGATTCAAAGCTGGGAAGACCTGAAAAACCGTCTGGACTCCGATCGTCGCTGCTTTGCCTTTTTCCATCCGAGTATGCCCGCCGAACCACTGATTTTTATTGAAGTTGCGCTGGTGCAGGGACTGGCAGACAACGTTCAGCAACTGCTGGATCAGTCGGCCCCGGCGCTGCAACCGGAACAAGCGGACACCGCAATTTTCTATTCAATCTCCAATGCTCAGCCCGGCCTGGCAGGAATCAGTTTCGGTAACTTCCTGATTAAGCGAGTGGTCGGTCTGTTACAGAATGACCTGCCGGGACTGCAGCAATTCTCTACCCTCTCGCCCGTTCCCGGATTTTGCCGCTGGCTGGCCCAGCAGGACGACAGCAGTCTGAGTCAGCTTCCTGGCGGGGAGTTCTGGCGTCAGCGACCGCAACCGCGCATCTCACCTGACGGCCTGACCCGGGAGGGCAGTCGTGAGGCGCTATTACAACTGGTCGCCCACTACCTGTACCGGGTTTCCGGTGAAGGCAATGCCTGCAAGGATCCGGTGGCTCACTTCCATCTCAGTAACGGCGCCCGGATCGAACAACTTAACTGGCTGGCGGACACCTCTGAACGGGGGATGAAACAGTCCGCAGGGCTGATGGTGAACTACCTGTACCAGCTACCCCATATCGAAAGCCGCAGCCAGAAATACATTCTCAACGGTGAACGGGCGATCGCGCCCTCTCTGAAAAACCGACTCAAACTTTAGACATAACGACAGGAAGAATTAACGATGAATCAACGAATAGCAGTGGTGACCGGCGCGAATGGCGGCCTGGGTGAAAGTATGTGTATCGCAATGTGCCAACAGGGACACCGGGTTGTTGGCAGCTATCTGCCAGCGGCTGAGGCCGGAGCCCATGAGTGGCAGAGGCGGATGCAGTCTGATGGTTATCAGATCGCTATCTATCCGCTGGATGTTACCGACTACGATCATTGCTGCAGCTTTATCCGCGCAGTGGAAGAGGAGGTGGGCCCGATCGATATTCTGGTCAACAATGCCGGAATCACTCGCGACGCGCCCCTGAAAAGGATGCAACCACAACAATGGCAGGAGGTGTTACGCACGAATCTGGATTCGATGTACAACATGTGCCAGCCGGTATTTGATGCTATGTGCAGCCGGGGATTCGGGCGGATTGTGAATATCTCATCCCTGAATGGGGAACAGGGACAGTTTGGCCAGGCCAACTACTCTGCGGCAAAGGCCGGTATCTACGGTTTCACCAAAGCGATTGCCAAAGAGGGCGCAGGCAAAGGCGTCACGGTAAATGCGGTGTCTCCAGGCTTTATTGATACACCGATGGTACGTCAGATACCGGAAAATGTACTGCAGACCATTATCGCCGGGGTTCCGGTCGGCCGCCTGGGACAACCGGAAGAGATCTCCCGGGCGGTGGCATTCCTGACCGCGGACGATGCCGGTTACATCACCGGCACCAATATTTCTGTGAATGGTGGCGTGTATATGAGCTAGAACTTAATTTTGCCGGGATATCCCGGCTTCAGTGAGTCAGTGGCGGCTGATCCGGGACCGCACTGCCGTCAGCCGAAGCCTCTGACAACCATTCTGCAGCCACCATCACCCGCTGCAGCATATGTTCAAAAGAGTACCGCTGACCGGGGGGTAACGACAGAGTCATCCCCTCTCCTTCGGCTGGCAGCATAACAAACCGGACAAGCTTTCCCTCGGTTTTAATATCCACCCGCTGCACCAGAATACCGCTTTCCCCTAATGGAAACTGATCGGCGCCTTCCCGGAAAGGCGTTGAAAAGTCTGCCTGCTGAACAGCACCATACTTTTCAATTTCACCTAAGTTTTGCTGCTGATCAGGTTGCAGATGACTGGCGCTGTTCTCAGTGGGAAACGTATGCTCCTGAAACAGTTTAAAGAGGCGCAGAGCTAATCTTCGGGTCCACCAGGCCCGATACTCTTTACCGTTCTCACACGCGCGGATCAGAATACGATCCTCAACTGAGTCGTAACTCAGGTTAATCTGATTCTGTGGCACTGGACTCACAGACGTCTGTTCTGTCATTTACATACCTAAAGAGTTGCACGATGATCAGAAAGTACGGCAATGTCAGCCACTTTATCCGGAATATCGCTCAGACAAGTGACACTATGATCAGCCGGATCACCTTCAGGCCACTCCAACTGAGCCAGGTTGACCCAGATAGTCCAGAGCCCGGCATTTTTTGCCCCGGCAATATCGTGGTGCGGATTGTCACCAATATGGATCACCTGCTCAGGCCGCAGGTGATTCTCATGCAGCATACGCTCAAACATTAACGGATGAGGTTTCTCTTTACCTACACCATCAGCATTCAGAGCAAAATCGAAGAGATCCCCCAGCCCAACCCGGTTAACATCGGCATTACCATTACTCAGTGCCCCTATCAGATAACCCGCCTGTTTCAGCTGCTCCAGCATCGTCCGCGCATGTTCAAACAGCTCAACCTGGTTACGCGCTTCTATAAATACTTCAAACGCCTGATGTGCCAGAGCCTCCGCCTGCTCCGGTGGATAACCCGCATCCAACAGGCCCATTTCCAGCTGCTTCAGCCGGATCAGGGTAACGCTGTGACCAATCTCAGGGAAATGCTCCAGCGCCTTGCACTTCAGGTGTTCAAAATCCCGCAACTGATAACATTTTACAAACAGCTCTGCGTTCTCACTAAGCCAGCTGTATAACGTCTTATTTGCTTCGACAATCACCGGATCAACTGCCCAGAGCGTGTCATCCAGATCAAAAGTAATACATTTAATCATCGTCTTTACCGGCCTTCCTGTGCGACTGTTTGTGAGCCCGGGGGTGGGCTTTATCGTAAACATCCATCAGATGCCTGAAATCAAGATGGGTATAAATCTGAGTGGTGGAAATATCAGAGTGTCCCAGCAATTCCTGCACCGCACGAAGATCGCCACTGGATTCGAGCATATGACTGGCGAACGAGTGGCGCAGGCGGTGCGGATAAACCTTGCCCTGAGTATGCTGCATTTTTGCCCGACGGTCGACTCGCAACTGAACGCTGCGGGTGCTGATGCGGGTGCCTCGTTTACTGACAAACAGCGCCATCTCTTCCGGGCGGGCCATACTATCGCGAAGATCAAGCCAGCAATCCAGTGCCTGCATCGCCTTCCGGCCAATCGGCAGCAAGCGCTCCTTAGAACCCTTACCCACAACCCGCAGGGTTGCATCCTGCCAGTCAATACTGTGAAGATCCAGGCTGACGAGCTCTGACAAACGCAGACCTGAAGAGTAGATAAGCTCTAAAATCGCCTGATCGCGACACTCAAGCGGGTCGGTTTCACTCTCATCCTGATCAAGCAGCTGATTCAGCTGATCAACATCCAGTGTCTGAGGCAATCGACGGGGACTTCGGGGCGCCTGTATACCCAGCGCCGGGTTCTGTTTCACCAGCCCTTCCCGGTACAGATATTTATAGAAACTGCGGATTGCAGAGAGTAATCGCTGAATGCTTTTGCCTCCCAGTCCCTCGCGATGGACCCAGGCAACAAAATTACGGATATGTTTAGCCTCAATCCGGGCCCAATCCACCCGGCCATCGGGAAACAGTGTACTGTGCTGCAGATAGTCCTGCAGCCGGCCCAGATCACGTTGGTAATTGCTGAGGGTGTGACGGGAATACTGCCGTTCGCTGCTCAGATAGGCATAAAACCCATCCAGAGCAGCGTTGCCAGAGCTCATATTAAAAAAAGCTCATCAATCAGGCCTTGCGGCCCTGCAACAGTGGAGAGACCACCCGGCTCAGTGCCTGACCGATATAATCGAGAAACAGGGTGCCCTGATTACTTTGGAAATAAGTCGCATCGAAGCTGCCAATCGCCAATAATCCCAGCGTTTCACCTTTAACCAGCGGTACCGCGGCGGCCGATTTCACCTTGAAGGCCTGTTCACGGAACATAAACTGGTTTTGCAGTTCGGTCAGATTCCCGCAACGGGTCTGTGACTGATCCACCAGCGCATCGATTGCCGCAGCGTCATCTCGCGACATCAGCCGCAGATTATTCTGCTCTTCCGGCTGATCACTGAACAGAACCAGTGCGGTGGTATCACTGTTAAAGTCCTGACACAGACTCTCATCGATGGCGACCGCCACATCGTCGAGGGTTTCAGCATCCATCAGCGCCAGAATCATCTTTTTAGTTTTACTGAACTGGATATCATTTTCCCGTGCGACACCGATCATATCGCCGAGATAGTCGTGCAACTCGCGGTTTTTCTGGCGCAGCAGACTGGTCTGACGTTCCACCAGCGAAACGGTGGTACCACGCTGATGGGGGACATACAGTTTCTCCAACAGATATTCATTGCCGCTGAAGAAATCCGGATGCTGCTGCAGGTATTCAGCAACCTGTACAGCGCTGATTTCTGTCTTCGCATCGACAGTCGAAACCACTGCGGTTTTGATCGCTTCTGACTTATTATCGCTCATATAAAGATCTGCCCCTCGTACACAGTCGTGGCTGGCCCGGTCATAATCAGTGGCTCACCCTCACCGGCCCACTCAATCAGAAGTGTGCCACCTGGCAGGTGAACTGTCACTTTATCATCCAGCAACCCGCGTAAACGACCCGCAACAACCGCAGCACAGGCACCGGTACCACAGGCCTTAGTTTCACCGGCTCCCCGTTCATAAACACGCAAACGGATCTCGGCGCCGCTGATCACTTCCATAAAGCCGATATTCGCTTTAGCCGGAAACGCAGGGTGAGACTCCAGAACCGGTCCCCAGGTTTCAACCGGGGCCCGATCAACCGCATCCACCACCAGCACACCATGGGGGTTACCCATAGACACCGCGCTGATCTGAACAGTTTGCCCCTCAACGTCGATCGGGTAAGTAGCGGCCTGATGATCGGCGCTAAAGGGAATCTTCTGAGGCTCCAGTACCGGCACACCCATATCCACTCTCACCTGCTTATCTTCAGTGATGGTCAGGTAGATCGGGCCCTTCTGGGTTTCAACGGCAATGGTTTCTTTCGCCGTCAGGCGCTTATCACGGACAAACTTCGCAAAACAGCGGGCACCATTTCCGCAATGCTCTACTTCGCTGCCATCTGCATTGAAAATCCGGTAACGGAAATCCATATCGGGGTTAGTCGGTGGTTCAACAATCAGCATCTGATCAAAACCAACACCAAAATTCCGGTCCGCCAGTCGTGAAACAATCGCGGAATTTACCTTAACTTTCTGAGTTACGGTATCCAGCACCAGAAAGTCATTGCCCAGACCATGCATTTTAGTAAATCGAACTAACATAGTTATCTCTTCAGGCGCGCTGATAGGACAGCGCTTTGCCTTTTTACGGGGCTTACTCAGCCCATCTTTTTTAGACGATCTTTTCAGTCAACTTCATGAGCAGATCTCAACCACACTGTTTAAGACAAACAGCCGAATAAAACAGCTTAAGGCTATCAGCCTGGCAGAACAGTTTCACCGCGCAGCTGGTCCGCTATCGTTTCACGCTTGCGAATCAGATGAACCTGATTATCATCCACCATCACTTCAGCGGCCCGGTTGCGGGTATTGTAATTCGAGCTCATACCAAAACCATAAGCACCGGCAGAACAGACCGCCAGCAGGTCACCCGGCTCGATGTTCAGCTCCCGGTCTTTGCCCAGAAAATCGCCTGATTCACATACCGGACCGACCAGGTCAAAACGGCGCACTTCGCCCTCTTCGCGAATCTCTGCCGGAATAATCTCCATATAGGCACTATAAAGCGCCGGACGGATCAGATCATTCATTGCACCATCAATGATGGCAAAGTTCTTATGCTCTGTGCACTTCAGAAACTCGACCTTAGTGATCAGTATTCCCGCATTCGCCGCGATAGAGCGGCCCGGCTCAAAAATCAGTTTCAGCGGACGATCACCCAGTTTATCAATCACGGCCCCGATATACTCTTGTGGAGTCGGTGGCACCTCATCGGTATAACACACGCCCAGACCACCCCCCAGATCCAGATGCCTGATGGTGATTCCCTGCTCTGCCAGAGTATCAATCAGCAGCAACAGCCGGTCCAGTGCATCCAGGAACGGTGCAATCTCCGTTAGCTGGGAACCAATATGGCAATCCACACCCTGAACATCCAGATGGCTCAGACTATTGGCATAGGTGTAGATGCGCACAGCATCATCGATCGCCACGCCAAACTTATTATCCTTCAGACCGGTGGAGATATACGGATGAGTACCGGCATCCACATCAGGATTAACCCGCAACGAAATCGCCGCCACTTTATCGAGTTCGCTGGCAACGCTGTTCAGACGATCCAGTTCCGCCTCAGATTCAACATTAAAACAGTGTATCCCCAGCTCAAGAGCCCGGCGCATCTCATCTTCACGCTTGGCGACGCCAGAAAACACCACCTTTGCAGGATCGCCTCCAGCCTTAACAACCCGTTCCAGTTCGCCCAGAGAGACAATGTCAAAACCCGCACCGAGACGGGCCAGCACATTCAGCACACCGATATTTGAGTTAGCTTTTACCGCATAACAGACCAGCGCATCACGGCCTTCAAGCGCCTGAGCATAATTAAGATAAGCACGCTCCAGTGCATCACGGGAATAGATATAGGTCGGCGTGCCAAACTCTTCGGCGATCCGGCTGACCGGAACTTCTTCGGCACAGAGACGGCCGTTCAAATATTGAAAATTATCCATTGTCTTCTTTCTGTATCAAATAGGGTTACTGCTCAGGAGTGCTGAGCCTGTTAGTTCAACAGTGAAAAACTGAAAGTTTCTGAGACTACTGCTGTGTCTGTTGCGGCGCTTCATCGGGCAGGTAAAGCTTACCTTTCTGTCCGCAACCACTGACCAACAGAGCACTGAAAAAAATGGCGATCCAACAGGCTTTCACGGCGTTTATTCCTGATATTAGATTAATCGTCCGATTATACAGCGCTGTTGCCATGATGAGTACCTGAACGAACTGCTATATACTCATCCCCTGATGATAATTTTTCGCCTGCGAGTATGACAATGAACGAATCTGAATTTAACCAACGCGTTGATGACACCCTGGAGCTGATTGAAGAGGTTCTGGATGAGGCGGAAACCGATCTCGACGTTATCAATAACGGCGGCGTGCTGACCATCATATGTGAAAATAAAAGCCAGGTAATTCTTACCCGTCAGACCCCGGTCAAACAGCTCTGGCTGGCGGCCCGCAGCGGAGGTTTTCACTTCGACTTCAACGGCGAAACCTGGATACGCGACAGTGATAGCGCGCCGCTGAATAATGTCCTGAGCGACATCTTCTCTGAACAGGCTGGCGAACAGTTCAGCTTTGATCTGTAAGGATAAAAACCGATGTCATTTGAAAGTGCACTGCAACGCCATATGCAAACCTTTAACCGCCTGCCGGAAATTCAGACTGATGTTCAGGCGCTGGCAGATCAGATCTCAGCAACATTTGCCGCCGGGGGCAAACTACTGTTTCTCGGGAACGGCGGCAGTGCAGCCGATAGTCAGCATCTGGCGGCTGAGTTTGTCGTGCGCTATAAAGCTGAACGCAGGGCACTGCCTGCCATCGCATTAACCGTGGATAGCTCAATTCTGACCGCCCACTCCAACGATTACAGTTTCGATTCAGTCTTTACCCGGCAGATCGAAGCACTTTGCCGCCCCGATGATCTGGTCATCGGACTCTCAACCTCGGGCAACAGTGCAAATGTAATCAACGCAATTGAAGCGGCGCAACAGATAGGCGCCACCTGCTGGGCATGGACCGGTGAAAGTGTGGGAAAACTCGACTCGATTGCGGACCACCTGATCAAAGCCCCCAGCACCGAAACCGCCCGGATTCAGGAGGCTCATATTTTCATCGGCCACTGGCTCTGTGAGGAGATGGACCGGCTGCTCGGTTGAAAATACGCGCCGGTTACGTTTATTGGATACCGGCCATCTGTTTCACCAGCGCCAGCTGCTGATCCAGCGCACCACGATTAGCGGCGATGCAGTTACATCCTCTGACGCCCATCGCCCGGGCCTGTTCAGGATGATCCAGCAGTTCGGTAATCGCCTGTTGTAATGCCTCAGGCCCGGCGACTACCTGCAACGCTAACTCCTGCTCCATGGTCGCCACGATCTGATGAAAATTATATACATAAGGGCCCATCAACACCGGCTTACCCAGCACTGCAGGTTCCAGCGGGTTGTGTCCGCCCCGCTCGATCAGGCTGCCGCCGACAAAGGCGATATCGGCAGCACTGTAGAGAGTCATCAACTCCCCCATGGTATCCCCCAGATAGACTTCACAATCAGCCGCGGGCAAGGGTGATACGCTCCGCCGGCAGGTATGGAATCCCGACTTAACACTCTGATCGTAGACCGTCGGGAATCGCTCCGGATGGCGGGGTACCAGAATCAGCAGCAGAGTATGATAGCGGGACCGGAGATTACGGTAGACACTGAGCAGTTGCGCTTCTTCGTCGTCATGGGTACTGGCAGCGATAAGAACCGGACGCTCAGCCCCCCAGGCGGCTCGCAGTTTTCCGGCTTCCTCTGTAACGTCTGCCGGAGCAGAGATATCAAATTTAATGCTGCCCGTCACCTGCAGTCTATCGGCAGCCAGCCCCAGTGCAATAAACCGCTCACCATCCTCCCGGTTTTGTGCTGCAATACAGGTGACCTCTTGCAGCATCGGCCGGGTCAGCCAGTTAAACCGCTGATAGCCGGAGGCAGAACGGGCCGATAAGCGGGCATTGGTCACCAGCACCGGGATATCTCGTTTTGCACAGCTGTGGATAAGATTGGGCCAGAGCTCGGTCTCAACAATCACACAACAGCGGGGTTTTATACGCCGATGAAAACGACTCAGAGCACAGGGCAGATCATAAGGACAATAGGCGTGCCCGACACGGTTACCAAAATGATGCAGCACACGGGCACTTCCCGTTGGCGTCATACTGGTGATAAACACCGGGATCTCTGGCTGCTCAGCCAGCAGTTTTTCAACTAACGGGATAATGGCCATGGTTTCGCCAAAGGACACCGCATGTATCCAGACAGGCTGCCCCCCACTTAACCGGGGAACAAAACCAAATCGTTCGCCCCAGCGACGCCGATACTCAGGACTCTTACCTCCGCGCATCCAGAGCTTCAGGAGTATCAGTGGTGTCAGGCAATAAAACAGCAGCGAATAAAGCAATCGGGCCATGGGGATAAACGAATTCCATTCATAAAACATCAGTTTACCATTATCAGCCTGTGATACCGAAGGTATAATAAGCGCTGTTAACCGGCAGGGTGATTCATGCAAACGATAAAGACAGATCTGGTTATTCTTGGTGGCGGTATTGCAGGTCTGTGGCTGCTGAACCGGGTGTTACAACAGGGGTATGACGCGCTGCTGCTGGAAAGCGACACGCTCGGTGGTGCGCAGTCCGTACGCTCCCAGGGGATCATCCATGGCGGCACAAAATACGCTCTCAATGGCGTCCTGACACAGGCGTCCAGCAGTATCGCTGATATGCCATCCCGCTGGCGGGCCTGCATTGAGGGGGCTGGCGAGCTGGATCTGAGCACAGCAAACATTCTCTCAGAGGCCCACTACATGTGGTCTAAAGCCTCGCTGGGCTCAAAAATGACCACCTTCTTCGCCAGTAAAGCGCTAAAAGGGCGAGTTGAAACGGTTTCCCCGGAGCAGCGCCCCGATGTCTTCAGCAACCCCGGCTTTCGCGGCAATCTCTATCGACTCAACGAAATTGTGCTCGATGTCCCCTCGGTCATTGAAGCGCTGGCGAAGCCCCACCTTGAACGTATCATCAAAGTGACAGGAAACCCGCTACCGCTGCTAACAGAGAACGGGGAAATCCAGGGAATACAGCTGCCTCAGCTACGCATTGAAGCACAACGCTACATCACTACCGCCGGTGAAGGCACTGAGCCACTACTGCAGCAGCTGAATATTAAGCAACCACAGATGCAGCGCAGACCGCTGCATATGGTGATGGTTCGCCACGGCTCGGATCTGCCAACCTTTGCCCACTGTATCAGCAGCGGCAGCAAGCCCGTCGTGACGATCACCACACACCCCACCAGCACGGGTGAACAGGTCTGGTATCTGGGGGGCGATCTGGCAGAAACCGGTGTTAACCTGTCTGCAGAACAGCAGATAAAAAAAGCACAAAAACTGATTGCAGAACTACTCCCCTGGATTGAACTGAAAAATGCCCGCTGGGCCTGCTTTCACATTAACCGGGCGGAGCCGAAACAATCATCACTTACCCGGCCGGACTCTGCGTTTGCTCAGGCCGTCGGCAACTGCATTATCAGCTGGCCCACTAAACTGGCGCTGGCTCCCGATCTGGCTGATCAGATTCTGACAATGTTGAGCGAACAGAATATTGTCCCTGAAAACAGGGCCGATACCGTGCTCACCGGTCAGCTGCCCCACCCTGATATTGCAGAGCCTGTATGGGAGACCCTGTTTTGCTGACGCTGAGAAAGATCGCCGGCACTGACCTTATGGTAAGCCCTGTCGGGCTTGGCACGGTCAAACTGGGGCGGGATAAAGGAGTGAAATACCCCAACAGCTTTACCATCCCGGATGATCAACAGGCACGCAGGCTTCTCGACCTGAGCCGGGATCTGGGGATTAACCTGCTGGATACCGCTCCAGCCTATGGCCAGAGTGAGGAGCGACTGGGCCCCCTGCTGCAAAATCAACGCAATCACTGGCTTATATGCAGCAAAGTAGGCGAAGAGTTTGACCGCCTGACAGGACAATCACATTTTAACTTTACTCCGGAACATGTACGGTTCAGTGTCGAGCGGAGCCTTAAACGGCTGCAAACCGACGTTATCGATATTCTCTTGGTGCACTCCGATGGCAATGATATGGACGTTATCCAGCGATATGGCATTCTGGAACAGCTGGAACAGTTAAAAGCTGAAGGGAAGATTCGCGCCGGCGGGATGTCGACGAAGACCGTAGAGGGAGGTATAGAAACACTCAGGCGCTCAGATATAGCCATGGTGACTTACAACCTGAATTACCAGGATGAGCTTCCGGTCATCGATTATGCGCTGGCGAATCAGAAAGGGATCTTTATCAAAAAGGCTCTTGCCTCAGGCCATATCAGTTCAGATCATTTAAACAAAAGAGCGACAACTGATCCGTTACAAGCCAGTTTCGACCTGGTACTCGGCCATCCCGGGGTCAGCAGCGCCATTATCGGCACCATCAACCCGCAACATCTGCGCTCTAATGTGGCAGCTGCAGCCGATAGCCTGTCAAGAACGGACGTCCAGAACCCGATGATCAGATAAAGCGGCCTGAAATAATAAGAAGAAGACTCAGCTGCCCTGAATCTTCTCCACAATCGCCGTCGTTGAGCAGTCATCAAGGAAGGACAGCACCTTCACCTCACCACCATAACGTTTAACAAACTCTCCACCGACGACCTGATCAAGGCCATAATCTCCGCCCTTCACAAGCACTTCCGGGCGGATCTGTTCCAGCAACCGCTCAGGGGTGTCCTCGGCAAAACTGACGACCCAGTCTACGGCTTCCAACCCGGCCAGCACCGCTTTGCGCCGCTCAACGGGATTGATCGGCCGGCCTTCACCTTTAAGCCGTCGTACAGAATCATCATCATTGATCGCCAGCACCAGCCGGTCACCCTGTGCCCGGGCCTGTTCCAGATAGCCCACATGTCCGGCATGGAGGATATCGAAACAACCGTTAGTGAAGACGATTTTCTCCCCGGCTGCACGGGCATCCTCCAGAGCGATCAGCAGCTGCTCATCGCTGACCACACCCCGCTCCGATCCCTGAGCCTGGTTAACGGCCCGGCGCAGCTCCGGCCCACTGATCGCAGCAGTACCCAGTTTACCCACCACAATACCAGCTGCAATATTCGCAAGTCCTGTGGCAATTTCAAGTGACTCGCCAGCGGCCAGTGCCGTCGCCAGGGTTGAGATCACGGTATCGCCAGCGCCGGTGACATCAAAGACCTCCCGCGCATGCGCAGGAAAGTGAATCTCATTCTGGCCGGGCTTTATCAGTGTCATCCCCTGTTCGCTGCGGGTTACCAAAAGCGCTTTGAGCTCAAGCTGAGCAACCAGTAACTGAGCTTTCTCAACCAGTTCCTGCTCCGAGTGACAGCGGCCGACCACGGCTTCAAATTCACCCATATTGGGCGTCAGCAGAGTGGCTCCACGATAACGCTCAAAGTCGGTTCCTTTGGGGTCAACCAATACCGGAACACCAGCCTTTCGGGCCGCGTCGATAAGCAGCTGCGGTTCACTCAGCGTCCCTTTATCGTAATCTGATAGTACCAGCGCGCTGACAGAGCTCAGCAGCGATTCAACCTGCTGCTTCAATTCAAAACGATGGTCGGCACTGAAACGTTCTTCGAAATCCAGCCGGATCAGTTGCTGATGACGGCTCAGCACCCGGAGTTTAGTGATGGTTGGCTCAGTGTTACTGGTACAGAACTGGCAGTTAACCCGGGCTGATAGAAGCTGTTGCTGTAACGCATGGCCCGCTTCATCCTGCCCCACAATACCTACCAGGGAGACTCCGCCACCCAGCGCCGTAATATTCAGCGCTACGTTGGCAGCCCCGCCAGGACGATCTTCACGCTGGTCCACTTTAACAACCGGCACCGGTGCT
Organism: Oceanospirillales bacterium; assembly: GCA_018223185.1. Taxonomy (GTDB): domain Bacteria; phylum Pseudomonadota; class Gammaproteobacteria; order Pseudomonadales; family Balneatricaceae; genus Amphritea. Next base: position 62,526 of record JAAEYW010000029.1, read on the forward strand.
TCAGGTGATATTCTTGACGTGGGCCCGTGCCAGTAGCGATCCAGCATCAGATCACCGACAACTAACACCTGCGCCCTATCTAATCGTGGCATTACCAGTTTCATTGATTGGGTTCCTGACCGGTGATTTGTTCGTTTTCTGTGGCAACCGCGGCTTCAGAAAATTGCAGGCTATGCAGATTTGCATAAACACCGCCTTTTTGCAGTAACTGAGCATGGTTGCCCTGTTCTATAATCCGGCCAGAATCCATCACCAGAATCCGGTCAGCATTCTCAATAGTCGACAATCGGTGAGCAATAACCAATGTAGTTCGCCCCTGCATAACATTTTCCAGTGCATCCTGAATATGCCGTTCCGACTCAGTATCCAGCGCAGAAGTGGCTTCGTCCAGAATCAGAATGGGCGCATCTTTGAGAATCGCCCGGGCGATCGCAATCCGCTGACGCTGACCACCCGAAAGCAGTACGCCGTTCTCACCCACCATCGTATCCAACCCGTCTGGCAGGAGGTGAACAAACTCGGCAACATGGGCAGCCTCTGCCGCCGCTTCTATCTGTCCCCGGGTACAACCCGCCATTGCGCCATAGGCAATATTCTCAGCGATAGTGCCATTGAACAGAATAACCTGCTGATTCACCAGTGCAATCTGACTGCGCAGATTAGCCAGTTTATAGTCCTGGAGATTGTGACCATCGAGCAGTATCTCCCCTTCTGTCACATCGTAAAATCGGGGCAGCAGTCCCGCCAGGGTAGATTTTCCACTGCCTGATTTACCCACTAACGCAACCGTTTCACCCGGTTTAATCTCAAGATTGATATTATCGAGCACCTGCTTTGCATCAGCCTCATATCTGAAACTCATGTGACGCACTACAAGCGCACCCTGAACCCGGTCAGCTTCAAAGGTACCACCATCTTTTTCCGGTTCGGTATCAACCACCTCAAAAACACTTTCCGATGCGGCCAGGCCCGACTGAATCATGCTGCTGATCTCTGTCAGGGAACGCACCGGCTTTGCCATCAGCGCTGCCGCCGAGATAAAAGCAATGAACTGTCCGGTACTCATCTCCTTAATCAGCTCAGGCTCCATTGCCAGAAAGGTCATCAGTGCAATAACACCCGCGACCATCATCTGAACAAAAGGCGTAGTGACCGATTGAGTCACGACCATCTTCATCACCTGACGGCGGTTCTGCTGGCTGACCCTGATAAAGCGATCGGTTTCCAGCTCAGTGGCACCAAAAATACGCACCACCTGATAGCCCTTAATCGCTTCAGATGCTGCCGAAGTGATATCGCCGACACTGCGCTGCACATTCCGGCTGATACCCCGCATCCGGCGTGCCGCAATACCAACCGCAACTCCGACAACTGGCCCGACAACCAGAAACAACAGCGTCAGCTTCCAGTTGAGATACAGCATATAACCAAACAGACCGATAACCGTAAATCCCTCACGTATCGCAACTTTCAGCGCATTAGTTGCCGCACCCGTGACCTGCTCAACGTTATAGGTCAGTTTAGCCAGCAACTCGCCGCTGGAATTTTTATGATAATAACTGCTTGGCAGCATCATCAGATGCCTGAACAGGTCGCAGCGCAAATTATGCACAACATGGCGGGCAACATAAGAGAGCCCATAATTGCCCAGAAATGTACCCAGGCCCCGGACAAAAAAGATCCCGAGTACCGACAACGCGAGTATCCCCCGGTTATCCAGCTGACCCGAACCGACGGAATCAACAAAGGCCTCAAGCCACTTTGCGGAGGCCGTCTGTGAACCGGCATAAATAACAAAACCAACAACACTGAGCAAAAAGGCTGCCCAGTATTTTTTGACATACCTAAGCAGGCGAATGTATACCTGCAAACTATTACCGTTTTTCACTATTGAAAAATTCTCAGATTATTTTTGACAGCCATAACAATTTTACATTTTACAGCATTAGTGACAAATATTGACAACTAAGACTCTTTAAGTCTGTATAATTTACAACCAACGCGATGTTATCATTTGACGCAAAGTTCACATACTACCTCAATCTAACATCTATTGATGATTTCTTATGACGAAGCCCACCTCCATCGCGATTGTTACTCCCTCATTTAATCAAGCTCCCTTTATTGAAGAAACCATACGTTCGGTAGTAGATCAACAGTACCCGGCAATACAGTACGTAGTAATAGACGGAGGCAGCACTGACGGATCTCAAGATATTATCGAATCATTCGCAAACCAGCTGCATTTTTACTCTTCAGAGCCTGACCGCGGTCACGCCCATGCTCTGAACAAAGGTTTTGCTAAAACCGATTGTGAAATAATGGCCTGGATAAATTCAGATGATAAATATACACCACAAGCACTCCATACCGTGGCCAGTATTTTCGAGTTATTCCCTGAAGTAGAATGGATTACAGGCTTTAATGGCTTATGGAATAAAGAGGGGGTAATGACAACCGCCAAAAAGAATCCAAAAAATATTTATGACTTTCTAACGGGAAAGTATAACTGGATTCAACAAGAATCAACTTTCTGGCGCAGAAGCCTATGGGAAAAGACCGGAGGTTATATTGATGAAAATCAAAAATACATGGTTGACGGCGAGCTTTGGTGTCGCTTTTTTCAGCATGCTGAACTCTATTCGATAGATGCTATTCTTGGCGGTTATAGAGTTCACGGTGAAAACAGAGCTATTCAGAATAGGGATGAATGTCATCAGGAAATGCAATTGATCATTAACTCTATGAAAAACGAGCTGCCAAAGAATGTCATTAATACTGCAAAAAAAATTAGCATCCTCAAAAAGATAAGAAAAATTCCTATTATTAAGCAGCTCGGTTTATCCAGGCTGATTTCAACAGATCATTTAGATACTAATTTCCAAGAGATTGATTACAAAAACATTCACTACTCTAATGGCCAGTGGCAGATTCGCACCATGCCATTCAAATAGAGTATTGTCATGGCTATTATTAGAATTTTCCGCTACCAGAAATAACCCAGCATATTAAAACCACTGTCTGGTTACTCTCATTAACATCTATAAAAATCAGTACTTTGTGCAAAAACTTCCGTCGTCGAATAAGATGGAAAGTGTGACTTTAGAGTTATATCCAGTAAGCTTGATAAGCTGAATAGATATGTCGCCCGTTCACCTGAGAGCATATGGCAAGTGATTCAGGGGCCTTTTGTTTATCACATATATGATAGGATGAATGACAATCGAGATAATTACAGCAAAGTTTTTACCCGTTACACTCTATCCCGTTCTTCTAAATATATCAGATCAAACCCGATGCTTATCTGGAATATAGACAAAACATATACTGAGCTCATAGAGGCAGGCGTCCCCCAAAAAACAAGGACACCACATGGATATCAAGCCCCCCCCCCAGACATGGAGACCGCTTAAAATCTCTTGAATTCATTAAATTGTCCGATTTAAGCAACGCTTGAGCACTTAATCGTAGGTTCCCTAGTGTTACAGAGGTTTGAACACTATAATTGCCTGATTTCACAGTATCTGGATTAATTGTGGGCAACAAAGAAGCACGCGGGTCAGATTTTCTTGCGCCAAAATACTGGCTGATCTGGGTCAGCATCGGAATTCTCCGCCTGATTTGCGCCCTGCCTTTTCACAGGGGGCTGCGGATCGGCAAATATCTGGGCCGGATTCTCCATCGCCTGATGAAAACCCGAAGACATATCACCACTGTCAATATCCGGCTTTGCTTTCCTGAACTATCCCCCGAAGAGCAACAACTGCGGGTTAAAGAGGTATTTGAAAACAACGGCATAGGTCTTATAGAAACCGGCTGGTCCTACTGGAAAGATGAAAACGTGTTCCGCAAGATAACAGAGTTCCGTAATTTTGACCTGCTTGACCGGCAGCTGGAGCAGGGTAATGGCGTTATCCTGATGGGCTGGCACTTCTCCTGCCTGGATCTTGCCGGACTGCTTTTCTCCCTGCACGGCAAGCCATGCAGCACCCTATACAGAAAGCACGACAACCCAATGCTGGAGTGGTTCTTTACCTCCGGACGCAAACGTTTCAGCTTTCCTGTAGAGCGAAAAAAAACCCGCCAGATGTTGCGTGCTATGCGCAATAATCACTGCATCTGGTATGCCCCGGATCAGGATCTCGGGAGAAGAGGGACAGCATTTGTACCGTTTTTCGGTCACCCGGCTGCAACTACGTTAGCGACAACAAAAATGCATCAGCTGAATAACGCACCTCTGATCAGACTGGACTGCTGGCGCAAACCCGATAACTCGGGTTACATCCTGGAGTGTAACGAAGTTGAAGGCTTTCCCTCAGGCTCGGAAGAGCAGGATGCTGTGCTGATAAACAAGTCTATAGAAGCGGGGATTCGAAAAGCGCCATCCCAGTATATGTGGGTGCATAAACGGTTTAAAACAACACCATCAGGCAAGATGAATGTCTACAAAAAGGATAAAAACACATGATCAGAAGGCTATTTGAATACTGGACACATCGCCTGCTACATAGAGGAAGCCTAAGACTAGCCATGTCCATACTTGTAAAAGATGAAGCCGATATTATTGAAGATAATATTCGCTATCACAGCAGAGTTGGTGTTGACTGTTTTGTTGTTATGGATAATGACTCGACTGATGGAACAAGAGAAATATTACAGAAGCTTAGCAATGAATTTGATCTGCATATTATTGATCAGCCAGACAATAATTTCCAGCAGTCAAAATGGGTTACTGAGATGGCGAACTATTGTAAAAAAAAATTAAAGGCGGATCTGGTAATCAATAATGATGCAGATGAATTCTGGCAGCCAGATAATGGCGCATCTCTTAAAAGCTATCTCTCTATTAAAGATTCGGTCGTTACCGTAAAACGATATAATACTTTACTTCCCCAGGAAGCCAAAAATGAAAAATTCGACTATTGCAATTCCAATACAGTAATTATCAATGGTTTTAAGTCAGACCCAAAAGCAAAAAAGCCCATAGAGACAATGCTCTTAAATTACCCTTCACCCAAAACCATTATAAATCCACATGGACTAAAAGAGGTAAAAACAGGAAACCACAGAGCCAGCCATATAAATAGAATTTTTAATGGCCGAACAGAAAACAACATAAAAATCATTCACTTCCCAATTAGAAGCTACTCACAATTCAAAAAAAGATTTAAAAACAGATCACATATTTCACAATTAAACTTTTACGGTCTATCTGAAAAAACAAACTACCTAAACAATAAGAGAACAGAAGAAAATATAAAAAACATATATGAAAGTTTTATTTTAGACACAAACATCATAGCATTCCTTAAACAAGCAGGAATTGCCGCAGACTATCGGAACAACATTGAAAAAACCATCAAATAAAAGAATAATAATGAATGTTTTCATAACAAAAAAGCGCTCTACTCCTACAATACAGTAAGCACAATAAAAAAATATTCATCTCAACCAAATATGCTTTTTTTCAGATGATCAGACGCGTCTTTCGCCGCACATCTGATCAAAGATGACACCTGACTATTCAAAGATTTATTTTTCAACTTGAGATCGATCATATTAACCAAGTCAGCATTATTAAACAGCGAAACACTTTCCCAGAACACATAATAATCCTGAATAAAGAAGCTTGAAAAAAGTGTTTCCTTTTTCTTACTGCCAAGGGTACCTTTTTCATGCCTTGCACCGTACCCGATCAATATTGCAGGAACACCCCGCGCCCAGGAGTTTACGGCCAGGTGATAAACATCTGTAACTATTAAGTCATATTGATATAAACCATTCACTACCTGTGAAGGCTTAGGTCTTTCATCGCTAACAGAACCACTTATTAAAAACGATAATCGTTTATCTCGAGTTTTTCTTGGAAACCATTGAATCCATTCAACGTCCATCTTAACCTTCTTCTTTATCGACCGCGCAAGAGAAACAAACTTCAACTGATCAAGTTTTTCAGATCGCCCAATATAAACCCCAATTCGATTATTCCCTCCCAACCCAAGCGGGTATTTATTCGAGTTAAGCATTGCACAGTCAGGTACTAATTTGAGGGCAGGGCTACCTAAAAATGTAAATCTCGCATATGATAAAGCATCCCTGAAACACACAAGCCTGGCTTTCTTTATGAGCCGACACATCGACCTGAAGTATCGTTCACAACACAAAGAGGTTGAATCATCAGCAACAATAGTAGTCCCGTAAATGATCACTTTACTGAAAACCGAATCGTCTGCACCTTCCAGCAAAATATATTTATATAAAAATTCTACTGAGCTTTCAAAATCGACAGTCACTCCATGCGAAATCATTCTGGGTATTAAAGCACTTAACCAAAAGTCATATGAGAAAATAAAGTCTCCCCAGAAAAGAATAATATCTGACGATATAACATCGTTATAACTATCTGTTATTGATTTATAAACAATATTACCTTCACCATCTCTGGATTTATCGGCATCACCAACTATATAAAATACCAATTCGATATCAGAATGATTTTCGAAGAAATCTGAAACGGCCTTATCGACAGTATACATACCGGTATTATTAGGGTTATATGCACATATAACGGAAACAATCACAAGAGACCTCTACAAACACTCAAATCTGGAATCATTTTTAGCCCATTTGTTTAGAATATTAAACCTATCCTGATCAGTTATAATAACTGTTCTCGTATCCAGATCAACACTTTGGTGTTCAATAGAAGGGTACTCACCTGTCAATTCATATAGATATGAATTGAGATCTTCTATTTTAACTACTAAATCAGGCTTTATTTTTTCAAACCACCAAGACTGAGATTTAAAAAGATAATTACTAACAGATTCATCATCTCTACATAAATAATCAACAAAATCAGAAAAACAATGACACATTGCGGCTACTTTCTGATGAATCTCCTGAGAATCCTTATTTAAAACCTTACGCTTTTTTTGGTGTTCTCTTAGAACAATATCTTTATATAAGTAAGCGTCCTTCTAACCACACCTATGCGCTAGCTGGCTGAGCCGATAACGTTA
>JAAEYW010000030.1 GCA_018223185.1 Oceanospirillales bacterium
GGCTTACTTCTTCTTGAAGATTAAGGATGCCTTTCCCGGTAAAGCGCGATGAACCATAAAAAAGCCCCTCACGTGAGGGGCAAAGCTGCCGTTTATAGCCAGGAAGAAAGCTCCGGAAAACGAAAGCGCCGGGAAACGCTCCCGGCAAGGCGATCAACCAACAACATCGTGATGAGCCAATCATAAACCGTAAAAACAGGAAACAGCTCCTGCTACTTAATCCGGCTGTTTTCCTGTAACGGACAGGCCTTTATCTCAGGTTATTTGTTGATATTGATAACCTGAGCAGAGGTGTACTCCATCAAACCTTCCTGACCAAACTCAACACCGAAGCCAGACATTTTGCAGCCTCCGAAAGGTGCATAGGGAAGTAGTTCTGCATGGCCATTAACCCAGGCAGTACCACACTCCAGACGTCCGGCAATCTGAGTCGCTTTGGCGATATCAGACGACCAGACAGATCCGCCCAGACCGACATCAGTGGCATTGGCACGTTTGATTGCATCCTCGACATCGCTATAACGGATAATCGGCAGTACCGGACCGAACTGTTCTTCATCGACCAGGCGACAGCCATCGGTAACATCAGCGACCAGAGTCGGTGGGTAGAAGTATCCGGCACCATCAACCGGAGAACCGCCACACAGAATCCTGGCGCCGTTAGCGCGGGCATCTTCCACCAGCTCATTGACCAGATTCAGCTGATCGCGATTCTGTACCGGCCCAAAGGTCACGCCCTCGTCCAGACCGTTACCCATTACCTGTTTTGCAGCAACGTCAGCCAGTTTTTCACAGAGCTCTTCATAAATAGAGTCGTGAACATAGAGACGCTTCAACGCAGCACAGGTTTGTCCCATATTCAGAAATGCAGTCTGGAAAATACCCTCTGCAATTACGGCAGGATCGGCATCCGGCAGTACGATACCGGCATCATTGCCACCCAGTTCAAGAGTCAGACGCTTAAGGTTATCTGCGGCACCACGCATAATGGTTTGCCCGGTTGGGGTCGAGCCGGTAAATACGATCTTGCGGATCCCGGGATGTCTGGTCATACCACTGCCAATACCACTTTCACCGGTGACAATATTGACCAGACCCGGAGGGGCTACTTCATTGATTATTTCCACCAGACGGATCGTATTCAGAGGAGTCAGACCCGAGGGTTTAGACACCACCGTATTCCCGGAACGGATCGCTGGCATGATGTGCCAGACCGCGATCATTAGCGGCCAGTTCCATGGGGTAATAGAGCCCACCACGCCGAGCGGCTTGCGATGTACTTCAACCCGTTTAGTGTCACTGTCTTCAAGAACATCCACCGGCATTTCCAGCTCAGCCGTTGCACGGGTCCAGGCAACCGCCCCGCCAACCTCCATCTGCGCCAGAAACAGCGGTTTACCCTGCTCTTCGACGATAATCTGCGCCAGCTCAGCAGCATTGGCTTCGATACGGTCAGCGATATCATGGAGTAACTTTTTGCGTTCCTCATTGCTGGAATATTGCCAGTTTTCATAACATGCCTGTGCCGCGCTAACCGCCTCGTCCAGCTGTTCAACACTCGCCTGAGGACAGAGAGCAACCACTGCTTCGGTCGCCGGGTTCAAAACGTCAAAAAAACCACCCTGAGGAGCGGTCTTCTGACCATTAATCATCAGTGAATACTCTTTCATACTCATATTCCTTTGTTGGAAAAATGCAGGGCTCCTTTCGAAGCCCTGTTTTTTTATAGTTATGTTATGCAATCAGAACGGAACGATTGCGATAATCTGTGCATAGGTATTGGTGTTGTCGTTACCCTGCGAACTGTTGGCACTATCCGGTGTGTAGAAGCCCAGTACCGGACTGATAATCAGATGATCCATCGCCACCCACTCAGCCCAGATATTCAGTTCATTGGCGGATAAGTCCACAGCATCAGTGTCATTCTTATCTTCAAAGTTGAAGTAGCCAGCACCCACTGTCAGCATCTCAGTAGGATGTGCAGTTACACCGAGGTAGTTAATATCGGTACCCGTACCGAAAGGTCCGGCGTAGTTAGCCGCCACTTCGCCCTGGAACCAGGTGCCATAGCCACGGCTAAAGCCGAAAAAGAGTGGATCATAGCCTTCGTCATAACTGGTAAAACGATAGTTCACACTGGGGCCCCAGGGAGCATCAGCGAAAGTCCAGCCCGCTTCAGCATACCAGGCATTCGTATCATCACCGCTGACCCCATCTTCCTGAGAAACATACTCCGCAGAGAGGAACAGGTTTTCAACACCGGCATTACCCTGATAGCGAACGCTGATAGTTTTCTGTCCGTCACGGCCTTCCAGGCCCATAAATGCGGCTTCGCCGGCATCCACCCCCAGGCCTTTGATATACATCGCACCAAAGGTGCCCTTTTCAGTGACATACTCAAGGTTTGCACCCGCCAGTTCCATGCTGGCCTGTCCGGCGTTATCAGATTCGATCCAGAAAATATCTGAGCGCAGCCCGGCATCACCGCCAATACGGGCAACAACCGTTTTATCAAATGCTTTACGGGCCGCCAGCCAGTAAGCGCCTCCACGGTCTGGCTCAAATGCCGGATCAATCCCTTCGAGACCTTTACCCAGATTCAGAGAGTCACCATTGAGAATGAAGCCGTCGCCGATGCTCAGGTTCTGCCGCCCGGCAGAGAGTTCGAACATATCAGTCCGAATGCCAATATAAAGGTCTTCAATTTTGGTTTTAGTCTCATCACCGGTCGTTAAACCGGCCGCATCGCCATCACCCCAGGTGCCGGAAGACACCGCATTAGCAGCACCAAACAGGGTTGCACCATTATCCAGATCACGGGAACCGCTGAAGCCATATTTAATATAACCTTCCTGCCAGCCCGGATCAGACGCGCTATTACCGTACGTTTCTTCACTGCTGAATGTACCGAACACAGCTTCCACATCCAGATTAACCTCCGCCCCATCTTGCGAGTAGAGATTGTAAGCCTGTGCAGGCATAGCCATGGCTGCCGTTGCCGCAGCAACTGCAGCGGACAGCAGGTAACCAGACAGGTTATGGCCATTTAATTTCTTCATCGATTTTTCCTCCGCGAGCACGCGATATTTTTATATTCGTCAGGCCGCGGAACCGGTCCGCTGCCTTGCAGTGAATGTCAGCTAACAAGTCAGTATTCGAAGGGGAGAACGCTATACCTGTCAAAACAGACTGAGCACAGGAAACAGACTAACGCCGTGGTGTAAACCAGATTCCGTGGAAATGTATAATGTTGTGTGAAGATGTAACAGAATATAACAAGGGGAAGAAATGGGCTTTCTCAGAGGAAGACAGCCCCAAAAAAAAGGATAAACAATCGCCGACTATTCAGCGTTGCGCATCATCTCAGCCAGCCTGAACACAGGCTCTTTCAACATATCAATAATTTCATCGGATGCATTGATATTGACCAATGCCTGATCCATGCAGCCTAACCACTGATCACGCTCGTCCCTGCCGATAGCAAATTTTGCATGCTGGCTGGACAGACAGACCGTTCCATATTTTTGAAAATAGAGATCCGGCCCGCCCATCCATCCGGATAAGAACATAAACAGTTTTTCGGCAACATCGGCAGTATCTTTTGCATGCATGGAGCGAATCGTGCTGGCTTCGGGGCGCTGCGACATGACCTGATAAAGCTCATTCGCCAATGCCCTGACACCTGCTTCACCACCCAGTAGTTCGTATGGAGTAGACATAAATCATCCTGTTATTGAGTTAAATCACTGCGCTCTGACTGACTCTCAAGACTTCTGACGCTGCAAATAACACCGGCTCTGTGAATAAAGAAAGCTGAGCCACTCGCCAGCAGTCCAAAACCGGCCACCAGAGGTAACACACTGCCATCAAACAATTGTCCGACCAGAGTGCCAAATACAACAGCCAGCAGAGTTGAAACATTACCAATGACCGCCGATGCGGTGCCTGCAATATGACCGAACGGCTCCATCGCCATGGCATTTAAGTTACCAAACTGTAAACCCACGAAAAACAGGGTTATGCCAAGGTAGATCATCAACCCCCAAAGTGGCGGAACGCCCAGCACCATGAATGAAAAAACATACATCACAGACGACAGGCCCGCCACCGCCAGAGCCGCGGTTAAAGCAAGCCGTCGGGAACCAAAACGCATCACTAAGCGTGAGTTCAGGTATGAAGCGCCTGCAAAGCTGATTGTCAGGGTGGCGAATAATACCGGGAAAGCAGCGCCCATCTGATAGATACCCTGCAGAACCGGCTGAACAGAGTTGAGAAAACCGATAAATGCGCCAAAGATTAAACCCAGTGCGATAACGTAACAGACCGCTGACCGCTCGTTGACCATCCCTCGCAAATTTCTGAAGGTCTCTCTGACTGAAAACGGCGTTCTGTCTGCAACAGCTAACGTTTCAGGCTGCCTTAACCAGAACCACAGCCATGCCACCGTGGCTAAACCGAGTAAGAAAATAAAGATCTCCCGCCAGCCGAACAGCCACAGTATCCCCTGACCCATCAGCGGCGCGATCACTGGGGAAATAATAAAGACCGTCATCACCAGAGACAGCACGCGTGCCATCTCATTGCCTTTATACTGATCCCTGATAATAGCCAGGGTAATCGTTCTTGGCCCGGCAGCACCCAGCCCCTGCATAAAACGGCCGATCAGCATCATTTCCAGAGTATCCGACCATAATGCAACCAGACTTCCGAGAACGAAAACTGCTATACCAAGATAGATAGCGACTTTCCGCCCTTTAGCATCTGCCAGAAAACCGTAGAATAATTGTCCAACCGCCATACCGGCATAAACAACTGCAATAACAAGCTGAATCTGATTTGTATCGCTGACATTTAACGCCGATGCCATCGGTCCCAGAGCCGGTAAAACCGCATCTATCGATAACGCCACCATACACATCAACAGCGCCATCAATGCGATAAATTCACCCGAAACATGGCTCAGTTTTATCTGTTTCATTCAAGCTACTCAGACGGCAGACAGGGGTGCATAACGAGCAAGCCTGCCCTTTTATTTTAAACACGACATTGCAGAACCGTTTTTAAGGACGGCTTTCCATAATGGCTCTTAAGCCATTTTTCAGCTGGCTGGACTGTTCCTCAGACAGGGCGATCAGGACTTCAGCCTCATGCTGTTTGGCCAGACAGAGCAATTTATTTGCCAGTGAGGTCCCCTCAGGCAACAAACTAAGTGAACCGTCCGCCAGCTCAACCAGCCCCCGGTCCTGCATCCACTCAGCTGTCTGTATCAGTGCAACAGCAGGCTGCATCACTAACGGGGCCAGATCATCGATTGGCATTGGGCCATGATCACAAAGCATCGCCAGAATACGCCACTCTTCCGGATTGACTCCGCCTTCAGCCTGCAACTTCGGATAGAGATCAGAACTGAAGCGATTATAGGATTCTCGCAACATATACAGGAGATAGTCAGAGATAAACTCACCGGACTCATCCTTTACATCATATTTAACGGTCGATGGATGCTGGCTGGATACCGAGTAACTCCCCCGGGCAAAGACTAATGGCAGATTGCTGTCGTTATAGCGGTAATCGAGCACCTCACCTACCAGTATCAGGTGATCACCCCCGTCATAAACGGCCCAGGTTTTGCATTCGAACTGAGCGGAGTAATCGTTCAGCAGCGGGCTGCCGCCCACCCCCTTGCTATAGATAACATCTTTAAACTTATCTTCACCACGACTGGCAAACCGGTTTGAAACATCAACCTGATTACGACTCAAAACATTTACGGCAAAATGTTCTGAGTTTTCAAAGACCCCTAAGCTATGTGCCCCCTTATCAATACTCCACAAAATTAAAGGTGGCTCAACGGAGACCGAGTTGAAGCTGCTGGCGGTTACCCCTACCGGCCTGCCCTGCTCATCATTCGTTGTGATAACCGTTACACCGGTCGGAAATTGCGAAAGCGCACGTCGAAAATCACGCACATCAAAATTTTGCATACTCATACTTACCACCTTTTATTTTTTTAGAACGGTTGCACCGGAAAGCTTACCGGCCCAGCTGATCGGCAGGCACTCCCGATATGCCAAAGTGCTTTTTAGGAATCTCCTGAAGCAACACTCTGATACTCTCTTCCGGTGATGAGATTGCACTCATCACGGCATCAGTCACCTGTCGGATCAGCGCTGTTTTTTGCTCATCCGTACGGCCTTCCATCATCTGAATATTTACTATTGGCACTTTCGTCACCTCTTCAGGTATTAATAAAAATTTTTAAAACGATCTGTTGCGGATATCAAAAATGAAACATAAAACCGCAGTTGTCCGATGTGAGTAACGCCCGCCACTCACATCGGGGCGGCAGCTCTAACCCGAATTAATCAGAGCTCCTGAGGCAGAGCTCCTGGGGCAGTGCGGTTAAGTCAGAACGCTGAGAAAACGCTCGTTAAGCACCCGGTCATGATAGAAAATCGCCTTACCCAGATCTTCTGCTTTCCAGGTGACCGGCTCATGATCGGGATAGTGATAATCACCACCACAGAACACTTCGTTGCGGTTACCCGACGGGTCGAAGAAGTAGATCGTCTGACCATGGGTCAGGCCGTGACGGGTCGGGCCAATATCGTGAGCTTTCATGCTGGCCGTCAGAAACGCCGCAACCCGGTTACCTTCCGGATCGATCACCTGCTCTGCCAGATCAAAGCCCAGCACATCGCGGAACAGCGCATAGGTGGCTTCAACATTCGGACCGTACAGCAGGCAGTGATCAAAGCGGGTGGCTTTCATCCCTTTCAGATCCATCGGCCAGGCTTCAGGGTTGACGTTGGATACACCCCATTTCCCGGTCTGTTCCTTCTCTGCATAGAGTTCAAAACGATGGCCTGTCGGCACTTCAAAGCGGATACGACGACCACAGCCTGCCAGTTCACCCGCAGCAATCTGTTCGACTGCACAGCCGTACGCTGTCAGATCGCTCTCCAGCTGCTCCAACACGGTGTTGTTGAGCACTTTAAAGCCCATAAAATCCATACCCGGCTCATCAGCCTGACGCAGGACAACGGAGAACTTATCAACTTCGGTCCAGCCCTTAAGATAGGCGCGGCCCTGATCGTCGCGATCCATCTCAATCAGCCCTAAAAGATCCCGGTAATGGGCAACGGCTTCTTCAAGATCGAGAACCCGGATCTGCACATGCCCCGGACGCATTACACCCTTTTTCATTTTCTTAAGCCTCTATTGTTGTTGTAATTGAGTTGTTGTAATTGTGTTATTACAGTTTCTGCCCGACTGAAATTCCGTAACTGTATATTTTCGTAACTACATAAGACCGGCAGCGTTACAACAACTGTTAATGCTCAATCGGTACAATCATCACCGGCCGGTTACTCAGCTGCATCACTGACTGGGCGGTTGAACCGATAAAAAAACGTCCTAGCATCGAGTGAGTCCGGGTTCGCGTCCCCATAACAATCAGGTCTGCATCCAGCTCGTCAGCAACCTGAATAATGGTTTCTGCAGCAGGCCCCTCTTCAATCCGGGCTACCGGATGATTGGCCAGAGACTCACGATCGGAAAGCTCCCGCAGACAAAAATCATCGATACGACTTTCCATCAGAGCCTTCAGGTTTTCGAAACCCTCAGAACGCATCCCGGCTATCACCTGAGGATTAAGATACCCCTCCAGTAAAGTTGCCGTTGATGTGCTGACAGGCTCTACAACATTCAGAAAAATCATATTGGCGTTATGTCTGAAGGCCTCTTTTGCCGCCATATAAAACGCCCTTTTAGAGCCATCACCAAGGTCAGATGCATATAGAATTGTTTTGATATCAGGGATCATAATTTAACCTTTTCTTGTTCTAACGTCGGTTCCTGTTCGAAAAGCAGCTTAAACAAACTGTTTTCATACCCCTGGCGCTTCAACTCACCATCCCCGGCAGAACCAGAGAGATTGCCGGAACCGTTGCGATTAACAGCAGGCGCACAATATCCGCGATCCAGAAAGGCGTGACGCCCTTGAAAATCGTCGATAATCTGACATCCGGCAGCACCGACTTAAGCACAAATACATTCAGTCCAACCGGCGGCGTTATCAGGCTGATCTCTGTCACGACCACAACCAGTATGCCAAACCAGATCAGATCAAAACCCATCGCCTGAACCAGTGGATAGAACACCGGCACCGTCAGCAGAATCATTGACATACTTTCCAGAACACACCCAAGGAGAACGTATATCCCGATAATGGCGATAATCACCCACACCGGACTCAGCTCCATTCCAAGCACCGCATCGCGCAGAGAGTCAGGCAGTCCGGCAAGGTTAATAAAGTTAGAGAACAACACCGCGCCAATCACCAGAAAAAACAGCATTGCAGTAGTACGCACTGTACTGACCAGTGTTTCAACCAGGCGGTTGAAAGTCAGGCGGCGACGAAACAGAGCAATAAGAAAAGCACCCGATGCGCCGATACCTGCAGCTTCCGTTGGCGTAAAAACACCGCTGTAAATGCCACCCATGACAACGAAAAACAGCAAACAGATAGTCCAGACATCCCGGAAAGCCACTAAACGTTCACCCCAGCCTGATCTTTCCCCGGCAGGCCCGGCTTCCGGCTTGATATACACCGTCACACTGACTGCCGCCATATAGAAGATAATGCCGATCAGTCCTGGCAATAATCCGGCTATAAACAGCAGGCCAATATCCGTTTCAGTGATCATGCCGTACACCACCAGAATCACACTGGGGGGTATCAGAATTCCCAGCGTACCGCCTGCAGCGATTGAGCCACTGGCCAGGCCATCGGAATATTTATATTTACGCATTGAGGGCATCGCGACCCTGGACATGGTGGCGGCAGTCGCCATAGAGCTGCCACAGACCGCCGAAAACGCGCCACAGGAGACAACGGTTGCCAGTGCCAGACCGCCCTTAAAATGGCCGAGAAACGCATTCGATGCGCGATATAACTGAGAGGAAAGACCAGCCTCAGTAATAAAATTCCCCATCAGAATAAACAGGGGAACCACCGATAAGCTGTACGATAAACCGGTTTCAAAAGACACCTGAGACACCATGTTTAACGCCGCATCCCAACCCCGTGGATTGCCATATTCCACCTGTTGCACATAGGCAAAACCACAGACACCCACTATGCCCATAGCGTAACCCAGCGGTACACGGGCAAAGATCAGTATCAGTAAGGCGACAAAGCCGATCAGACTTATTTCCATAGGATTACTTCACCTCTTTAACGGCAGCACCGTGATCATGACTGAACAGTTTTTTGCCACGCTTAAAGACCAGCATCAGCATCAGAGCCCAGGTCGACAATGAACAGCAAATGGCCATCAGAAATACCAGTCCGGCAAAAGGGATCTGTAAAATGGCCGTCGTGTCTTCATATTCGTAGGTACGAATCGCCAGTTTCCACATCATCCAGGACAGGGTTGCAAAGGCGACAAGGTTAATAACGCATATGACGATATCCTGAAGTGGCTTTAGAAATGCCGGAATCGTTGAATCCATCAGATCGACATCCACATGGGACCCTTCAGCCGTCACCATCGGCAAGCCAAGAAAGATGAGTGAGGCAAGTAACAGCTCAGTCACTTCAAAGCCGCCCGGCAGGGGCGCAGAGAACAGATCCCGCCCGACTACATCCACCAGTGTCACCAGCATCATGGTAAACATGGCCAGCGCAGCGGTGTAGGCAAGCACCCGTTCAAATAGAAACTCAAACGGGCTGATCCATACCTGAGCCCTGAACAAAGATTTCAAGAAACTCATAACCGGACTCTGTTACTTGTTAAAACTGACAGTGATCTGACGCAGCTCGGCCAGCGCCGCGGCCCCATCGACACCACGCTGTTCAGCTTCTTTAATCCAGTCCGCCTCAAGGGTTGAAGTACGCTGCTTTATTGACTCTACAAAGGCGCTATCGGCGGTAGTAATCTCATTACCGTTTTCCTTCATCTTTTTCAGTGCCGCTTTATCAGCAGCATCCCATACACGCCCTGCAAGCTGAGAAAATGCTTCGCCGGAAACGCTCATGATGGCATCCTGATCCTGTTGTGACAGGCTGTGAAAACGATCACGGTTCATCACCAGAAAGAAGCTGATGTTATACAGACCACCGGGAACGATTGTGGTGTGTTTTACAATGTCATCAATTTTAAATGCGCTAACCGATTCCATCGGCAGAAGTGTGCCATCGGCAACCCCGTGGGAGAGCAGTTCATAACTTTTGGACGCCGGTTTCAGAAGCGGAACCGCACCCAGTGAGGTGGCAACATCGTTCACAACGCCACCGCCGACACGTAATTTCATGCCGTCCAGATCCGCCACTGATGAAACCGTTTTCTGACTGTTGTGGATCATGCCGGGGCCATGGGTAAAGACACTGAGAAGCTGCGTATCCTTGTGCTCATTGGCTTTGGCCAGGTATTTCTGATGCACACGCCAGTAGGCGACAGACAGCGCTTCTGCACTGTTGCCACTAAATGGAAATTCAACCACCTTGGTCATGACAAAGCGGCCTGGTGTGTAGCCATGAACGCTATAGGTAATATCAGCCAGACCATCCCGGGCAATATCATAATGTATCTTCGGATGCCCCAGCCCCTTGGCCAGAATATTGATTTTTACTCTGCCTTCAGTAACCTCTTCAACCTGTTTGGTCCATGGCACAATCATCTGTGACACAACCGGGTGAGTGGGCGGCAACCACGAAGACAGCGTCAGCGTCGTATCCGCGCTGGCGATGCCATGACTTACCGTTAATACGAACCCTGCAGCAACTGTCTTGAGAATCTTTTTCATTTTAAAATCTCCTGATCGCTCTCATTTTTATATTTTTATTGAAAGTACTAGTGCTTATTAAATCGCTCGTTTCACTCGCTATACGTTGATAACCACCCTGAGGACAGGCTCCTGAAATAGTTGATATTTCAACCATATAAAGACACTTTCATCCTCTTTCTCTGACTCATCATCAACTTAAATTTCTGCCTTACGGCAAAGTTGGTGCCACTTCCGGATTCAGATATCCAGAACCAGCCTGCCACTTTTCGACCGCGAGCAGCAGAGAATAATCTGGTCGTTATCCTCCCGCTCCTCTTCGGTCAGAAACTTATCTTTATGGTCGGGCGTCCCTTCCAGCACATCACACAGACATGTGCCACAGACTCCCTGTTCACAGGAGACATCAACGTTAATACCGGCGGCTTCGAGTGCCTCAACAATGGTCTGATTTTCGCCAACCATGACCGAGATACCACTCTGTTCAGCAACCACCTCAAAAGCGCTGCCAGAGGTGTCGATATCAGCGTTAAAATATTCAAAATGGATATTATGTTTGTCGTAACCGACGGATTCTGCAGTCGCAATCACCCAGTCCATAAAGCCAGAAGGGCCGCAGACATAAATATGGGTATTGTCAGCTGCCGGGGCGAATACCCCTTGAGGATCAAAACGCTGATCGTCGCCCCCATCATCAAAATGCAGCTTTACCCGATCACCGAACTCCGTGGCAAGCTCATCGAGAAACCCGGCACTGCTGCGGGTACGGCAACAATAATGCAGTTCAAATGCTTTGCCGGCAGCCCGCAGTGTATAAGCCATCGTCAGCATCGGCGTAATACCGATACCGCCCCCCACCAGAATGGTGCGCTCTGCAGACAGGTCCAGAGGAAAGTGGTTGCGGGGTGAACTTATCTGAATTTCTGTACCCATCTGAAAATTTTGATGGATCGCGACAGAGCCGCCTCGGGACTCAGGGTCATTCAGAATCCCCAGTCGATAGACAGCACTGTTATCAGGGTCATTACTGAGAGAATACTGACGCACAATGTCGGGTGTTACATGCACGTCAATGTGCGACCCGGCATCAAACGCAGGCAGGTTATGGCCGTCTTTTGCCATCAGTTCAAAGACCGCCACGGCATCCGCCTGGTCTTCACGCTTACTAATAACAACATTAATCAGCTGTTCGCTCATACTCTCACCCTTTCAAAAAATCGTACTGTAGGGCCTGTACGCCAGGCCCGACTCAATGCGCAGGTCTTAACGCCTTAGCGCATAAAAATTCCACCGTTTACATCCCAGGTGGCTCCAGTGACAAAAGAAGCGTCAGGGCTTACCAGTCTGGTCACCATATCCGCAACAAACTCAGCATTGCCCAGGGCTTTAACCGGAATCATCTCGTTTATGATTTGCTCCAGACGCTCGGGTGGAACCAGTGCACGTACCGATGGCAGATCAATTGGACCCGGAGCCACCGAATTGACCGTGACACCGGCTTCAGCCAGCTGCCGGGCAAAGATTTTAGTCATCGTCAGGATGGCCCCTTTACTGGAGGCATAATGCGCTCCGGAGGCAGTGCCGCCATTCTGACCCGCCAGTGACGCCATATTAACGATCCGCCCATAACCGTTATCAGCGAAATACTGCCCAAACACCTGACAACCAAAGAAAGTGCCACGCATATTGACACTGACGACCTTGTCAAACTCCTCAGGGGTAATCTCCATCACGGGTGTGGTAGGTGTCATCGCCGCGTTATTAACCAGTGCATCGACCTTGCCGAAACGGGCAACCGCTGCTTCGAGTACGTCAGAAAAATCTGTTTTATGCAGTACATCCAGCTTCATCGCCATAACGCGGTTCTGAGTCGCATCGATCTCCAGAGCTGCGTCTTTTGCTCCGCTCTCATTGGCATCGGTAATCACAACCGCAAAACCCGCGTCAAACAGGCTCTTAGCAATGGCTTTACCCAGCCCCTGAGCGGCACCGGTGACCAGAGCAACCTGATTTTTATAAGTGTCCTGAGTCATCTGAGCCCCCTTTAAAGGATGTAACCAATGCTGCTCAGATAAGCATCTGAATTCTGTAAACGAATCACCTTTTCTTCGATCCGGAAATCGTTATCCGTCTTCATCAGCTTATAGGTGACATCTGCCGGATAACTCTTGAGATTGCCATGACGGCATTCGCTCAGATACATGGCGCAACGAACGGTGACATGACTATCGCTATCTTCGAGAATACGAAAGCGGGAT
Source organism: Oceanospirillales bacterium (assembly GCA_018223185.1). Lineage (GTDB taxonomy): Bacteria > Pseudomonadota > Gammaproteobacteria > Pseudomonadales > Balneatricaceae > Amphritea. Next base: position 13,047 of record JAAEYW010000030.1, read on the forward strand.
AATCCACGAACGGTTTTATCGGTTGTCTGGGTCGATACCGCCTCACCACTCAACAGACGGTTAACCCGCAGACGCCGCATCTCGGCTTTGTCATAGGCGTAATTAAGAGTATTGGCAAAGTCAGTCTCTTTCGGATCAATCGGTACTACGTACACACCGGTGTCACTCCACAGATCCAGCCACGCGTTATACTCTTCAAAATCGAGCATATCGGCTTCGATACTTATAAAAGCGGTTACCTGATTCAGCAAACTTAAATCGGTCATTTTTATCTCTCCTCTTAATCGGGTAAATCAGGCAGTCATCATCTTTTTCCACTGCTGGTAAGCAGCACGCATTCCGGTCTCAGAGCACACCGCTCCCGATACATTGCCATCCGGACTGGTGGTCAGATGGTTCTGGCCCCGATTAAGCAGAATCCACTCACCGGTTCCCGCCTGAGAGCCTTTCTGTACCCGCTCCCATGCCTCAGCATCATCCGGTGTTCCGAACCCCATCGGCCCCTGAAAATGTTCATGCAAACGCAGACGCATCTGATTAAATGCCGCAGGCGCACCCTCGCCCCCAAGTGCCACATGGTGAATCTCCGTCTCATTCACAGAGACCGGTGCCAGCACGCGGAAAAACGCCATTGAGCAGGCAACGTTCGGAAACAGGTTCAGGTTGAAACCGGAACCGCCGACTGCACGCACCATGCGTCGGACCTCAGCATCGGAATGCCCCTCCGCGGCCAGTTCTTCCGCCAGTGCCTGAAAGCGTTCCGGAATCGGATCATCAAGGTTTTTATCCAGATCAACCAGTTCGGGAATCATGACCATGACACTGTGACCGTTACCCAGATCCTCTACATGGCCTTCGCCATCCAGGAAATCGAAAATATCGGCGGTTTGCTCATCAACAGAGGAGACAAATGACTTATGCACGATCGGAAAGTGATAAGCATCGGTGGTGTTTTCCAGCTGAATTTTCCAGTTACCCGGAAAACGAAAACGATGATCACCAAGCACTTTCAGTGGAAAACCGCCCGACTGTTTAACAAACAGATCGATCCATTTCTTTGCACCACCGAGAAACGCTTCCAGTGGTTGAATATCGTCATTGAACGTCGCAAAAATCAGTCCCTGATAGGTTTCAAAACGCAGACTTATCAACGGTAGTTCTGACTTATCAAACACACCTTCATACTCTTCAGGCTTGGGTATTGCCCGCAACGCGCCATCCAGAGAGTATCCCCAGCCGTGGTATGGACACATAAAGCTTTTGGTTTTGCCCCTTTTGCCTTCACAGACAGTGGCTGCACGATGACGACAACGGTTCAGCAACACATGGATGTTTTTCTTGCGATCACGGCTGACAATGACGGAGTGACGGCCGATCATGGCTGTTTTGTACGAGCCTGTCTCAGGCACTTCACTCTCGTGACCCACCCATACCCAGGTGTTGTTAAAAATTTTATCCAGCTCTTCTTCAAAGATCTCAGGATCAGAGTAAAGAGAGGTGTGAACTTTATCCGGTCTGACCATACTCTCGTAATCAACCGTTATATTTTTTACATCGATCATTTCTGTCATGGGATTCCCCAACTATTGTTCTTTTGTTAACTGCTTAATTCTGTAGGCAGAGCCGCTCTTTACTCCGGCACGGGCAGATCTGCAGGCTGGTCCCACGGCGTTGTCACCGGCCGGTTAAATAAGCTTTCAGTCTGAAAGTGACTGATACGCCACTCACCCTGTTCACAGCGAAACCTCACATTCAGGCGCGCACTGCTCAGCTGTGATCTGCCGCTGCTGAAAGTAGAGGTCTGTAGTAAAACCCAGCCTCCGGTCGCTTCATCGTCCTGCACCTCAATCAACTCACTGGTGAGAAAATGCACATTGGTTTCAAAATGCGCAGGTGGCAGGGTGTATTTGGTAAACATCGCCTGAATCGCATCAGCGCCAGTATGGCAACCAAAGGTTTTGCCATAGCGACTGCCGCGACCTTCCCAGACGGCATCGCCGGTAAACAGTCGCATCAGATCGTTCAGCTCAAAGCCCTCATTAAGCTGATCGCAGAGGTACATATAGCGGTTCATACAACGCCGAATCGCGTGTTCATCCTCAAACGTCTTCAGACGTTTTGATAAAGATGCAACTGTTTCACGGGTAGCCATCAGATAGTCTCCAGAAACCGGATCAGGCGGGAACGACAAGTTCGCGACCTATACGTGCCTCAACCTTGCAGTATTTCCAGAGTTTGTAAGTGCCATCGCCAACCGGTGTTGAGCGGAAAAAATTACAGGCTTCAATAATGGTTTCGAGATCGGGTACATCCGCCATGATATACGCGGTCCAGGGAGCACTGGTCGATGGACCAACCTGAATACGATCATCGTCCATAATGCCCAGTACGTTGACGCCGGGCAGCTCTGCAATACCCTTCATCATTGCACTGAATGCCTGCCAGACATCACCCATTTCACGCTGTGGTGCATCCATAAAGTTCTGATTAACGCCGATACAGAAAAGCACCCGGTGCATAGTGTTTTCGCTCATAATGTTCTCCCTCTTATCGTCTGGAGGTTAAAAGTCGTAATTCGGATCACAGATATCCAGGCAACGGTTTGTGATCAAACAGCATCGCCCCGGCATTTTTGTAGGTAATTGCCCCCATAAAGGCGTGCTGAGTACACATCATGGAATCACGCATAATGCGGGACAGCGGATGATCGTTATACGCGCCGGTCATGCCAGAAACCTGATAAGCGATACGAATCGCTTCAGCACATTCATGGGTCAGATTGGTTGATGCCAGACGGAGCATGCTGACCTGATCAGGTGATGGAATACCGCCCTCCTGAATGGTCTGCCATGCGCTATTGGTCGCTTCATAAAAGAACGCCCGGGAAGATCGCACTTTAGCCTCAGCTTTTGCGATCTCCATCTGTACATATTCCCGTTCTCCCAGATTCGGAGCACCGGTAACCGACTTACGGCCCGCCGCCATAGCGAGCACAACATCGATCGCTTCACGTGCCAGACCCAGCGTTGTTACCGACAAAACCTGAGTAGCAAAAGCCAGTGAGGGGTATTTGAAAAACGGATCATCAAGATTGGGTTTACCGCCCCGGGTAAAGGTCCACTCTTCCGGTACCAGGACATTATCCACGACCAGATCATGAGAGCCGGTGCCGACCATGCCAATCACATCCCAGGCCTTTTCAATCGTCAGCATCTCCCTGGGCATAACAGCCATACGGGGGAGTGACTGACCATCATCCGGTGCAATACCCACCCCACATACGGATGCTCCCATGCAACCACTGCCAAACTGCCAGCGTCCCTTTACCAGAAAACCACCTTCAACGCGCTTTGCAGGTTGCGGCGGGAAAATACCTCCGGCAAAGACTACATCGGGGGTTTCAGCCCAGACCTTTTCAATGGTTTCCAGAGGCAGGCAGGCCAGATAAGCCGGATTCATTCCAAAGCTGGCCACCCATCCTGCAGAGCCATCGGCAGCGGAAATAGCTTCGACCATCTGCAAAAACTCAGCGGGCGACTTTTCATCTCCACCAAAACGCTTCGGCACCAAAGCCCGGTAAACACCGATCGACTTAAACCGCTCAATAATGTCCTGGGATATATATTTCTGATCTTCGAATTCCTGGCGACGACTGCGGATATCTGCCAGCAAAGAATCAAACTCTGCTGCTCCGCCCCAGGTTTCTTTTTTGATGACGTTGGAAGTCATTACTTAATACTCCACGCTGTTTTTATTTTGATTAGGCAGGAACTCGCTCAATAAACGGGCAAGCTCACATAAAATTTCGTCTTCACCTTTACGTCCCACCAGCTGCAGTCCAACCGGACGGTGGTCCAGGGTTTCAAGCGGTACAGACAGGGCCGGATGACCGGACAGATTGAAAGGACGAACCAGCGAGGAGATACTCAGGTCGGTTTTACCCGCCAGAGCATCTGCAAGGCTCATCGGAAACGAAGGAAGTGTTGGTAATACAAGAGCGGTGACCTGCTGCAATGCCTGATCTACCTGACGGGTAAACCGTTCACGGACAGCTTCAGCCTCACTTAGCTGATCGGCTGTAGTACCAGCCGCACTGGCTAAGCGCAATGCAACATCTTCACCGACTTTACCGGTTTCAAGCAGGTGACCACAGGCATGCCAGGTTTCAGCATTAATCACGGCCATTCCTGCGACAAACGCCTCAGCAAATGCGGGTAAGACCACCGGTGTAATCTCAACATCAGAGCGACTTAACAGAGCAGCCAGGGTGTCAGAGATAACAGGGTCAGCATCGACATCCACCCGACCGAGGCGGATATGTTTCAGATGCGGAGTCGTAGCAAATGCAGAATCGATAGCCTGCATTGCGGTTATCAGCATATCGGCGGAATCAGCAAGTACGCCAACACAGTCCAGGGTCGTTTCTGCAGGTAAAACCCCCCGACGACTAACCCGGCCAAACGTTGGCTTCAGGCCATAAACACCACAACAGGCTGCCGGAACCCGGATCGAACCACCCGTATCAGTACCGATTGAGAAATCAGCCTGACCTGCAGCAACTGCCACGGCAGAGCCACTGGAAGAACCGCCCGGGATCAGATCTGGATAGTGGTAGTTAACCGGTGTTCCAGCCCAGCGATTCACTCCGGTCATTCCATATGCAAGCTCATGCAGATTGGTTTTACCCACTAACTGGCAACCGGTCTTCAAAACAGCATTAACAACGTCCGCATTCTCTTGCGCTGGGGCAGTATCCTTAAGAGCCTGGCATCCGGCTATTGTCGGAAAGCCCTGCACATCAACCGTATCTTTCACTGCCACCCGGTAGCCATCACCACCCTGAGAAATACGCTGAGAAAAAATAGACATAGTTCAGCTACTCACATAATTCTTATTTTAATTATTCATCGCTCTCCCGAAGGAGGTCACGATCATTGATATAAATCAAGAATTATACATTTCACTTGAAGTGTCAACTAAATTTAGTTGAAACTTCATCTATATTTCAGCGTAATAATCGACAGAAACACTACAAAGAATCAACAGAAAAACATTACAAAACAATAATATACAGATAACAAAAACAGACAATTCGATGAGAAAAAGCACATAAAAAACAAAATAATTAAAAAATTATTCATGCACTCATACTGATAAATCAAAGAATACAAATACAAGAAAGCCCTCACTCAGAACGCTGAATGAGGGCCTTATTCTTTGAGGTTGAAAAATTTAATCAGCAGACAGATTGGTAAAATAGCGCTTCAGCAACTCGGTAGATTTCTTAATCTGGGGCTCGGTAAATCCCTGAAAAGCCTTCGCAAAAACCTTTTTTTCAGTCGTTTTAAAGACCATTTTAACTTTGTCATGGCCCTCTTCAGTAAGTGAAACGACAGTGACACGACCATCTGTTTCTGAGGCATTCACCTCAACCAGACCCGCATCCCGCATCCGATATACGATTTTCGTTATCGTCGGCAACTTACCGATTGCATGCTCTGCAATATCGGAAATACTCAATGGTCCGTAGACCCTCAGCATGACAGCAACCCGCCATCGGGCGATATCCATCCCCACCGGTTTCAGAGTCTTCTCCATCTCTTGCGAATACAGTGCGTTTACACGCGCTATCCAGTAAAAAGGGAACTCATTAATATCAAAAAACTGACTGGATGGACTGTATTTTTCCAGTTTTGAAGAGTGAAAAACCATAACAACCTCGATACGCCCTGTTCGCTGACGGAAGGCATCCCTGCCCCCTCACAAAATTCGCGCAACCATAACAAATAAATAGCAACCAGACGAGTATAGAGCAATTCAATTGAATGATTAATTGAACTGTAAACCTTTAAATATCACTTTTTCAGCTGAAATATGGTCTGAACAAGGCCTTATTCAGACCTTTATGCAAAACCCTGACTTAAATTCAGCAAAAAAAGCCCGGCTAAAAAGCCGGGCCAAGATTCAACAAGGTAGTGAAATGGTAATGCGGTGTTAACGCTGGTCGAAGTCAACCACAACGGTGTCTGAGATCGGGTGCGCCTGGCAACTGAGAATGTAGCCCGCTTCAACTTCATGGGGTTCCAGACCGTGGGAGATATCCATATCCACCTCCCCTTCGACCAGCTTACATTTACAGGTAGAGCAAACCCCTGCTTTACAGGAGTACGGCAGGTCCAGGCCATTATGCATACCGGCATCAAGAATGTTTTCCCCGACTGTCGCCAGATCAAACATTACCGCCCGGCCATCGGCACGCACTGTGACTTTGGACATTTTCTCTTCGCCGAACTGCTCCTTACGTTTAGCTGCTTTTTCCAGCATCTCTTTCGAGTCTGCAGAGGAGTTGGCAAACAACTCGTAATGAATCTGCGCATCCGTCAGCCCTTCCATACGGAAGCCCCGGGAAACCTCTGACATCATCGCTTCCGGGCCGCAGATAAAGGCTTCATCCACCGCTTTGATATTAATCAGACCGGCTTTTTGCAGCGCATAGCCTTTTGCGTTATCGATCCGGCCATTCAGCAGGTCAGCGCCCTGATCTTCGTAGTCCATAATATTGATCCACTGAAAGCGGTTCATATAACGGTTTTTAACGAAGTTCAGTTCATCTTTAAACATCACCGAGTTACTGCGGCGGTTACCATAGATCAGGGTAACCTCAGAGCCCGGTTCAGTATCGAGTACCGATTTCATAATAGAGATCATCGGCGTAATACCGGAGCCCACCGCGATACACATATAGTTCTTGCTGTTTTCGGGGTTCAGCTCGGTATAAAAGCTACCCTGTGGCGGCATAACTTCAATCGACATACCCGGCTTGAAGGTATCGTTAGCATAGTTTGAGAACTTACCGTTCTTAACCCGCTTAATTCCCACCCGCATATGGCCATCGTTCACGCCGGAGCAGATCGAATAGGAACGACGAACATCTTCTCCATCGATAGTGGCACGCAGGGTCAGAAACTGCCCCTGGATAAAGCGGAATCTCTCTTTCAGATCTTCCGGTACAGCAAAGCTTACGCAGATCGCAGTTTCGGTTTCCGGCTGAACATCAGCGATTTTCAGCGTGTAAAAATTGGTGTCAGACATGCTTCACCTTTTGTTTTTATTCAGAACTGATGTGTCATCAGATCTTTTTGAAATAATCGAACGGCTCACCGCAGTCATCACACTGAAACAGTGCTTTACAGGCAGTTGAACCAAACTCACTGACTCTTCGGGTATTACGCGAACTGCAATGGGGACACGCCGCATGGGCATCAGGGGTCAGACCGTCCTCATCCAGCTCGGCATCCTCCGGTGGCGCAATGCCATACTCACGCAGCTTTTTGCGCCCCTCTGCTGACATCCATTCGGAACTCCAGGCAGGCGACAGAACCAGTTTTACAGTCACATCGGAGTAGCCATTTGCATTCAGCAGAGAGACTACATCGGTGCTGATATTGTCCATCGCCGGACACCCGGAATAGGTGGGTGTAATCGTCACGACCACCTGTTCTTTATGACGCTGAATATCCCGCAGAATACCCAGATCCCAGATACTCAGTGCCGGAACTTCGGGGTCTTTAACGGCATCAAGCAGATCCCAGAGTTCTCTGACATCTGCAGCGCTGCGCTGTTGCAGGCGCTGATATTGCTCTTCCGGCATCAGTGAGATCTCGTTCATAGCCAGTTACCACTTACAGCCTGGATGTGAACGGTGCACAATTTGCATTTCTGTCAGCATATGGCCCAGATTCTCAGTGTGATAACCAACCCGGCCACCACGAACCGCCCAGCTGTCTTCCGGCACCGTCAATGTCGCTTCAGTGAGAATGTCACTGACCATCTTCAGCCAGCTATCCCGCAGTCTGGAAACATCCACACCGATACCGGCATCGGCCAGCAACTGCTCAGTCTCATCCATATCGAACAGTTCATGGGTATAGCCCCACAACTGATCCAGCGCTTTCTGAGTACGTTTATGGCTCTCTTCAGTGCCATCACCAAGACGTAACACCCAGTCACGGCTACGGCGCAGATGATATTTAGTCTCTTTTATCGCTTTTGCCGCGATAGCAGAGAGGGTTTCATCTTTTGACTGCAACAACTCTGGCAGCATCAGGGTGTAGTAGACATCGGCAAACAGCTGACGCACCTGAGAGTAGGCAAAGTCACCCTTCGGCAGCTCCATCAGCAACAGATTGCGATATTCACGGTCGTTGCGCATATAGGCAAAATCGTCTTCATCACGGCCATCATCTGCCAGCTCAGCAGCATAGGTGTAGAACATGCGGGCCCGACCGATGTAATCCAGGGAGACGTTACCGTAGGCGATATCTTCTTCCAGAAACGGCCCGTAACTGACCCACTCAGAGATCCGGTGTCCCAGTACTACGGAATCATCACCCAGCCGGGTTGCGTATTCCTGTATCGCTTGTTTAATCTGATCACTCATTCTCGACTCTCCCGATCACATGTTATTTACTGGGTCAGGCAGAACGTAGTAAGTCGCATGACGGTAAGGTTTGTCATCGCTCGGGTCGTAGAAGCAATCTGCATCATCTTCCTGGGACGCGCAGATATCACTGGATTTGACCACCCAGATGCTCACTCCTTCACTGCGACGGGTATAACAGTCGCGGGCATACTCCAGCGCCTGTTCATGATCTTCCGCATGCAGGCTGCCAACGTGTTTATGATCCAGACCACGTTTGGAACGCACAAACACTTCAAACAGTTCCAGTTTTTCAGTAATGGTTGTCATCTCAGTTACCCCTTAGGCCGCATGCTGTGCTTTTTTCGCACGTTTCTTTTCGTTATAGGCTGTTATCGCATCACGCACCCACTCACCCTCTTCATGAGCCGCTAGATGATGCTCAATACGCTGACGGTTACAGTGGCCGTTGCCGTTGATCACGCTCCAGAACTCATCCCAGTTCAGATCGCTGCTATCGTAATGACCGCGCTCGTCGTTCCATGTGATGTTCTTATCCGGATGCTCGAGACCCAGAACCTCGATCTGTTTAACCGTCTGGTCAACAAACTTCTGTCGCAGATCGTCGTTGGTTTCACGTTTGATCTTCCACTCCATCGACTTCTGCGAGTGGGCTGATTCAGAATCATGGGGACCAAACATCATCAGCGCCGGCCAGTAGAATCGGTCCAGGGCATCCTGAGCCATCGCTTTCTGTCCCTCAGAACCTTTCGCCAGCGCCAGCATCGCTTCATAACCCTGACGCTGATGGAAGGATTCCTCCTTACAAATACGGATCATGCCGCGGGAGTAAGGCCCATAAGAGGTGCGCTGCAGAGAGACCTGGTTAACAATCGCGGCACCATCCACCAGCCAGCCGATCGCGCCCACATCCGCCCATGTCAGGGTTGGATAATTGAAGATTGAGGAGTACTTGGCAGCCCCACTCTGCAACTGTTCAATCATCTCTGAACGGGAGATCCCCAGCGTTTCGCAGGCGCTGTACAGATACAGCCCGTGACCCGCTTCATCCTGAATCTTTGATAGCAGGATCGCCTTACGCCGCAGAGATGGCGCACGTGTCAGCCAATTGCCCTCGGGCTGCATCCCAATCACTTCAGAATGAGCATGCTGGGAGATCTGCCGAATCAGGTTTTTACGATACGCATCCGGCATCCAGTCTTTCGGCTCTATCTTCTCTTCAGCCGAAATTTTGCGCATGAAGTTTTCTTCTTGTGATGTTGTCATTTCAATCGTCTCCACTCGTTTTAAGAGCGCTTAACACAACTCTTACGCGATGACTTTTTGTTGGCGATCCGGCAGCAGACCACCCGGTTATTTTATTTTCGGACGGTTATCAAACACCCGCTTAGCCTTGCCTTCGGAACGGGGAATCGTCCCAGGAGGAAGAATCTCAATCTGCGTTGAGATACCCACAACAGCCTTGATATGGTGCGCCAGCTCTTTAGCACTCTGTTCCTGACGGGCGCCGGCCGCTTCAGCGGTCAGCTCTACTTTCACCAGCACCGTGTCGAGGTTGCCCTGTTTAGCGACTACGATTTCATAGTGAGGTGCCAGCGCAGGAATCTTCAGAATCTGTTCTTCAATCTGAGTCGGGAATACGTTCACACCCCGGATGATCATCATGTCATCGGAACGGCCGGTGATCTTATCAATGCGGCGCATCGGACGCGCAGTACCCGGCAGAAGGCGGGTCAGATCACGGGTGCGATAACGGATAATAGGCAACGCTTCTTTGGTCAGAGAGGTAAAGACCAGCTCACCGTATTCGCCGTCCGGCAGCACTTCACCGGTATTAGGATCGATAATTTCAGGGTAGAAATGATCTTCCCAGATGGTCGGACCATCTTTGGTTTCGATACACTCCATCGCAACACCTGGCCCCATCACTTCGGATAAGCCGTAGATATCTACCGCATCTATACCCAGACGGTTTTCGATATTTTTACGCATCTCATCGGTCCAGGGCTCAGCACCAAAGATACCGCAGCGCAGCGCCATCTTATGGGGATCCAGCCCCTGGCGTTCGATCTCATCGATGATGTTCAACATGTAAGAAGGTGTCACCATAATGATATCGGGATCGAAGTCGTTCATCAGCTGAACCTGCTTCTCCGTCTGCCCGCCGGACATCGGAATCACCGTACAACCCAGACGCTCGGCACCGTAGTGGGCGCCCATACCGCCGGTAAACAGTCCATACCCGTAAGAGATATGAACCTTATCACCCGCATGGCCTCCGGCAGCACGGATCGAGCGGGCCACTACATCAGCCCAGACATTAATATCATTCTGGGTGTAACCCACCACTGTTGGCTTGCCGGTCGTACCAGACGAGGCATGTATCCGCACCACATCGGTCATCGGCACCGCAAAGGAATTAAACGGATAGGCATCACGCAGATACGCTTTGGTGGTAAATGGAAAACGCTGCAGATCATCCAGCTGTTTTAGCTCAAACGGATGCACTTCGTTTTCATCGCACAATTTTTTATACGCCGGTACATTGTTGTACGCATGGGCAATACTCCACTGCATGCGAACCAGCTGCAGAGCGCGAAGCTCATCAATGCTGGCGGTTTCAATGGCATCAAGCGCCCGGCGGGGATGCTTCTCATATTTCATAACTTTGCTCGTCCTGTCTTTTTATATTGCAGTACTCAGAACATTTAAAATCAGCCCGCCGGACAGTCGGTTCCGGCCAAAGCTGATTAACGTGTCTCACTGTTTCACACGCGCTCAATAATCAGCGCGATCCCCTGTCCCACACCGATACACATAGTGCAGAGGGCATAGCGGCCCCCGGTACGGTGAAGCTGGTACATCGCAGTAGTCACCAGACGAGCACCGCTGGCCCCCAGCGGATGTCCCAGTGATATAGCACCACCATTGGGGTTTACATGGGCAGCATCATCGGCAAGCCCAAGATCACGCATCACCGCGAGTCCCTGAGAAGCAAACGCTTCATTCAGCTCAATAACATCCATCTGATCGAGCGTCAGCCCTGTTTTTGCCAGCACTTTTTTGGTTGCCGGTGACGGACCAAACCCCATAATTCTGGGTGCCAGACCGGCAGTTGCCATTCCCACCACACGGGCCTTCGGCGTCAGACCATACTTGTCAGCGGCGGCTTTAGACGCGACCAGCAGTGCACAGGCACCATCATTGACACCGGATGCATTACCCGCAGTAACAGAGCCCCCTTCACGGAAAGGTGCTTTCAGTTTAGACAGATCTTCGAGAGTTGTAGACGCACGAGGGTGTTCATCCGTATCCACAACCAGTGGATCACCTTTGCGCTGTGGAATAACGACCGGAACAATCTCCTCCCGGAACAAGCCCTTAGCCATCGCCGCAGCGGTTTTTTGCTGACTGCGAAAAGCAAACAGATCCTGGTCTTCACGGGAAATATTGAACTCTTCAGCCACGTTTTCTGCCGTTTCCGGCATGCTGTCGACGCCGTATGCTGCCTTCATCTTTGGATTGATAAAGCGCCAGCCGATAGTAGTGTCATAAAGACCATTCGGTGTACGACTGAAAGCAGATTCCGCTTTGCCCATTACAAAGGGCGCACGGGACATCGATTCGCAGCCACCGGCAATCATCAGCTCAGTTTCACCGGCTTTAATAGCACGTGCCGCCATTCCGATTGCATCCATACCGGAACCACACAAACGGTTGATCGTGGTTCCCGGAACATCAGTAGGCATCCCGGCCAGCAGTGCCGACATCCGCGCAACATTGCGATTATCTTCACCGGCCTGGTTAGCATTACCGTAAATAATGTCATCTACCTGAGACCAGTCCACCTGTGGATTGCGATCCATCAGCGCCCGGATAGGCACCGCACCCAGATCATCAGCCCTGACAGCGGAAAGTCCGCCACCATAACGACCAAAAGGCGTCCTGATAGCATCGCAGATATAGGCATCGGTCATGTCTTTTCCTCACTCTTTTATTCTGAGAACTACTCACATCAGTGTCGTTCAGCACAGAACTTGTCATAGCAACAATGTGGCATATTCTTGATCTGAGTTAATATTACACAATTACTAACAATTGACAACTTTTATGTATCACTTTAAAAGTGAAATATATGAGCATTATAGAAATCAATCACCATCACAAGAGCAATAGCATTAAGTAATGAAACCTGATTATTAACACAGGAATACAATGTTGTATCAATCCTGTATCACTTACTGAAGTATAGGCAACCTGCCAGATAAATTACGTTAAATGATGAACAGCGGATATTCAGGCGTTTAAGCAAGGCACGAAACAGATAAAAAGGCTGAAAACGGTTGTATGCGTACTAAACTAGAGAGGCTTACTTCAGGAATTAATTGCAAAATCAGGATCGGAATAAACCAGAAGACCCGTTGCGGAATATCAGTTAGTGAACAGAATAAACAGTCAGCAGCTTTCAGAACGTTACGAACTCAGTTCATTTGCCAATGCATCTGTCTTCGGTGCCCTGCCACACCCTGCGATCCGCTGGCTTCTGGACCACGGCATTATCAGAGAACTCAAACCGGGCGAGCAACTATTCTCCCCCGGCGAGCCCGGTAACAGCTTTCACGTTATTCTGGCGGGATCGGTCGACTATTATAAATTTCATAACGGTCGCTTCGCCTACATACGAAAATTTAATAGCGGTGAACAGATAGGCTTTGTCAGCATGATTGCGCTACATGATCGAGTGGGGCGGGCTGAAGCGTGCGAAGAGTCAATTACACTGGAGATAGATAGCGATGTATATCACGACTTTCATATCAGCCACCCCCTGGAGTTTGGCATTCTGATGATGAATCTCGCCCGGGAGATGGCCCGCACACTCAGAAACACAAACAATATTCTGGTCGATAAATCCTGAACAGCTCAGCTGATCAGATAGCATTATCGCTCACTGATGCTTGATACAGCCGTAGATCGCATGGCCATGCCCGCTAAGATAAGCCCAGAACCGGTCGCCATAGGAAAAGTGCCACCACTCCTGAAGGTAGTTAACAAAACCCGCCCGGGTCATAACCTCTTCCAGCAGACGACGATTTTTCATTGCACTATCACTGATACACGGCGTATGTGTCAGACACAGATCCGGGTCCGTTTCAGTCCAGCGATAGATGTCCATACCAAAATCGAGCATTGTGCCACTGCTATCAACCAGAAACAGATCCACTGCAGCCCCGGTATTATGGGGAGGAATATTCTGGGTACCATCCGGATAGGCTACTGCTGAAACCATGCGGGTTGCTTCATAAAAAAGCTCCGACCCGGACACACCTGGCTGACGACGTCGTACCCGTTCAAGTTCATCACTAAACAGCATTTTCTGTACGCGAAGGCTCCGATAGCCCTCATACAATCGCAGGAATATACCCGGCGGCAACAGTGACTGAGCATGAAGCAGGCGGCTGTATATCCCCTGCCGGACAAAGGTATAGTCCCCCAGTGTCTCGGGGCGTTCAGGCGGTGGACCATATTGCAGCCCCCCCAGCAACTTTATATCGACAAGCGGCTCACCACACTCATGAACTGGCACGGCCAGCACGTGTGAAGAAGATGGCGTCAGCTGATGCATCAGGCTCTCCGGTCATACGACTCATGTGACTGAACTTATGTTGATGAACTTATGTTGTGACTGAGCTTTTTCTAACAAAGCTCATGTATAGAGTATATCGGCTAAAGCGGAGAAATGTGCAGCCAGACAGGCTGCACAGATAAAGTGCCAGATACCGCTCAGCCTGCAGCGAGCGGTGTTATGTTGACGGCATGTATGCCCACATCTTTGGGAGAAGCCTCAAAACGGACAGACTGTCCGGTCTTCAGACTTTTATAACCTTCGGTGATAATGGCCGAATAATGCACAAACAGATCCTCTTCGAAGTCCGGAGAGACAATAAAGCCAAACCCTTTTGCATTGTTAAACCACTTAACTGTTCCCGTATGCATTCAGCGCTCCTTTATTTTAATCAGTAACTGCTAGTCGTCAGAGTACTCAACGTCTATATCGATCTACGCGACTCTCAGTCTATTTTCAGAAATCAGAGCGAAGGGGTATATAAGAAAAAATCCTATTATTGACAGGCAATCAATAAAAAGAGGGGATCAGATCAAAAAAAAGCAGGCTTTGAAGCCTGCTTTATTTGGGATTATGCCCGGTCCTGCCGGTCCACATCACCGTAGATATCTCGTTTCAGTCGCTGTCTTTCAAGGCGATCTTCGATATCTCTGCGACGACTGTGGGATTTTCGACCCAGTTCCTCAGGCAGTTCATCTGCCTCATCCCAAAAATCGTCAGAGTTATTATCTATTGCTCGGATCGGGCGTGCACGTCGTTTGCTGCCTTTATAACTATCATACTCTTCATCCCAGTCATCCTGGTCATCTGAATAGTTACTGATACGATTCCTGTTACTCATAATACTTCTCTTTAATACCTCAAGGGCTTTTATAATGCTGCGCAGGGTCAGCGCGACTTATCTGACCTGACGCCTGAAACCGACAAACATTTTCTGAACAATTAATCATAAAAATAATTGATCGGTTCTTTAACGTACTGTTTCAAGTACAAATGGATTATTATCAGAGATTCAAAGCCTGTAAAATGATGCTTTTTTATTATTTCGATCAAAAAAACTAATCAAACTTATCTACTGAGCTCTCTTTTGACGCTATGGAAATAGGACTACTACGCACATTTCTGGAAGTGAGTCGCACCCGCCATTTTGGCAAGGCAGCTCAGAACCTTTACCTGACTCAGTCAGCGGTAAGCTTTCGCGTAAAACATCTGGAAGACCTGATCGGCGTGCCTCTGTTCACCCGTCAGCGCAACAATATTCTGCTGACATCCGCAGGCGAGCGACTCATACCCCATGCGGAAAACATCATTAAAAACTGGCAACTGGCACTGCAGGATGTCGCCATCTCGGAAGAGCAGGATCTGCAACTGGTACTGGGAGGGATCTCAAACCTCTGGGGAACATTTCTGCAATCCACACTGCCAAAACTGGCTGACAGCTTTCCTAACATGGTTATTCGCACCGAGATAAGCAATCATCTGGACCTGACCCGGTCACTGCTTTCAGGTACGCTGGATCTGGCCATCGTACTCGACCCACCCAGCCTTAACGAGCTCGGCCACCAGCAAATTGGCCAGATAGAACTGGCACTGGTCAGCAGTTACGGCGATCTCAGGACTGATCAGGTTCAAAACAATGATTTTGTCTATGTTGACTGGGGAATGGCATTCAATCTGAGAACGAACAAACTGTTTAAGAAGCCCCTGACCCCCATTCTGCATACTGAGCAGAGTCAGATCGCACTGGAGTTTATACTCAGCCATGGCGGATCAGCGTTCCTTCCGCTGGTACTAGTCGGGCCATACCTGGAGTCAGGTCAGCTTCACCGGGTGGACAGTATCAAGCCAGTAAAGCGCACAGTCTATGCGGTATATGTAAAAGACTCGGAACGCCATCCTCAGCTGAAACCTATTATCGACAAGTTGTGCGAATATGAGCTCAAGCCGGAAATGCGGCTCTGACGTCTGAAAGAAGACTAAGACTGACCATCCGGATCTGATCTCAGACCCGGAATCGATCCCCGGATCAGTTATCCAGCAGAATAGAGAGAGCTTCTTTAATATCGGGTTGCATCACCTGAGTACTGTCCTGCAGTTCGGTCACCGTAACGGCAAACTGAGTGCGGATAACATCGTTCTGATCGACCAGCCAGGCAAGGGCTGCCTGACTACATTGCTGAGGTGTCCATGTCTGTTTCAGTGGCACACCTGATCCCCTGAGAAAAGCAAAAAAATCATCCTGATCCTTCAATACAGAAATCATATACACCTGCTCCTGCAAAAATCCCGGTTACGTTATTATTATAGGGTTCCTCGACCTAATCGATGCGAGGACATAAGCCAGCTGCTGGCTGCTGGCTGCTGGCTAACGCTTAATTAGACTTTAGTTTTATACCATCACTATCCATTGTTCAACAGTTTTATCTGAACAGCCTTAAAATCACTGCAGCTCCCCCCTCATCACTGATGATCAGTGACTGCTTAGCAGCGAAAAACCACCTGCGTCATATTTGCTGCGCATCGTGCAGCAGCAACTGAGTCGGACCTTCAGCCAATGAATATGTATCGAGTGAAAAACTCCGCCAGAGTCTGGCGACAGGGTTGTTTATGCAGGCAGGTAATATGATGCCATGCAGATAGCATGGCATACCCGCATCGACTTCAGAGCGCCAGACAGCACCCGGACCGATCAGGCAGTTGTTCACCCAAAGGCAGCTATGCGAGACTTCAGATCAATGGTTATCAGAAGATGGGACGACCTGTAAGCCTGACGACTCATCCTGGTCATATTGGCACAGACGGGGGTCAGATCGACCCGGCAGTTCTCCACTGCCCCAGTATCAGAACGATAGCGCCCGGGGAGGAAGCAGATGGCTGCAGTTCCAGCTTTAGCACCAGACGCAGCCCCTGCTGTTTAAAGACTTACTTCTTGCGATTCTTCGCAGCCGGTTTTGCCGTGCCGGTTTTACTACGGATAATCTTAGTCTGCCCGGCTTTGTTGGTGCGCGGCCGGTGAATCTTTTTACCCAGCTGTTTACGCAGGTTATCCCGGCTGCCAACCTCGTAGCCCGGCATATAGATCCGCTGGATACGGGTGCCGATAAGACGTTCAATATCGTCCAGTGCCCGTTCCTCTTCCCGGCTGACAAACGAGATCGCCTTGCCTTTGGCGCCAGCACGTCCGGTGCGGCCGATACGGTGCACATAATCTTCCGCCAGATAGGGCAGATTGTAGTTTACGACCAGCTCCAGCCCCTGAATATCCAGACCCCGCGCAGCCACCTCAGTCGCCACCAGCACCTGAATCTTACCGGCTTTAAAATCAGCAATAGCACGACGGCGTGATCCCTGAGATTTATCCCCATGACAGATCGCAGCAGAGATACCATCAATTTTCAGATCAACCATCAGCGAATCGGCCTGAGCTTTGGTGCTGGTAAAGACCAGCACCTGAAACCACTGGTGCTTGTTGATCAGTTCTGCAAACAGATCAGCTTTGCGCTTCTCCTCCACCGGATAGACCACATGCTCCACCGTATCGGCAGTGGCATTCAGTTTCGCGACCCGAACCGTTTCATAAGGTGTCATCAGCTGTTTCGCGACTTCATTAACCCTTGGCGAAATAGTCGCTGAAAACATCAGGGTCTGACGCTTTTTAGACGTCTGTTGCAGCAGCGTACTGACATCAGCAATAAAGCCCATATCCAGCATCCGGTCCGCTTCGTCCAGCACCACAAACTCAGCTTTGGCCAGACTGACATTACACTGCACCACATGCTCAAGCAGACGACCCGGTGTTGAGATCACAATATCAACGCCGGCTTTCAGCTTTTTCTGCTGGCCGTCCATGTTGACCCCACCATACAGTGCAATAATCTTTAGCGGCAGGAACTGAGCATAACGTTTAATAGTATCCGCAAGTTGCTCTGCCAGCTCCCGGGTTGGCGTCAGAATCAGCGCACGGGGACAACCCGGCTCAGTCGGTTTTGGCCGGTCATGCATCTGTTGCAGGATGGGTAGTGCAAATGCCGCGGTTTTACCGGTACCCGTCTGCGCATTAGCCAATACGTTTTTGCCGCGACGAGCCGGAATGATCGCCTGCTCCTGAACCGGGGTCATCTGGCTATAACCACAGGCATCCAGGGCCTGCTGAATCTCAGGTGCCAGATCTAATGCTGAAAACTTCATGATAAATCCTCTGTATGCCGGGAAGGTGTTAACAAGTCCCATCTGTTCTCTGCGGGCAATAGAACTGTCATATCCTGGCTAAGCCAAATTAACGGGCGCATATGATAAAGGAATTTGAGCGATATAGCGCAACTGATTACAGATCTTAGCGATTATGCCGCCATCAGCATTTAACTGTCTTCATTATCGCCTCTAAACCCGGTTTATTGGCGTAGATCTCTGATTCACTCAAACCCACCATCTCATAGGGCAATACCAGCCACTTATCGGTGGTATGGGTATAAAAATCAGGGGTACGACGGGTCTGGTTATGGGCAGGTTTAAACCAGGGCACCGCGACTTTCACATCCACCGGCATATTTCGCTTAGCCCGCTGCGACAGCTGGGTCAGCACCGCCTCGATACTTTTACCTGAGCCATAGACATCATCAACAATCAGCAGTTTGTCATCGCGATTCAGGTTTTCAAGCAGATAGCGCAAACCATGGGCCTTGATAGTCCCCTCACCTTCAATCATCGACTGATAACCCGGCAAGCCACGATAAGAGGTGCGGATAGATATATGATCGGTTTTAACACCCAGATACTGCAGGCACTCCTGTACATAGATACCAACAGTGCTGCCGCCCCGCCAGATTCCTACAATAAAATCGGGACGGTAACCGCTTTCAAAAATCTGCGCACCTAAGCGGAACGAATCACAGATCAGTTCCTGTTCATTAATAAAATATTTTTCCACAATACTCACCTTCCCTGCCAGGAATAATCACTCTGTTTTGCCGGGTATTACGCGTCAGGAATCAGATGGCCGATAATGTCATACAGCTCTGGACGGTGCGTTTTTATTTCGCCGGTCGTCAGCCCTTCGAGGGAGTGCGGATATTTCAGCCAGGCTTCCGTTTCATAAAGATAATACTCTGGATCAACCCCGGTTTTATTGCGTGCAGGCTTAAAATAGGGCACCGCGATGCGAATATCTTTCGGAGTGTTTAACCGGCACTTCAGTTTCAGTTCGGTAATCACCGCCTGAATTGTCAGTCCCGTATCATAGACATCATCAACAATCAGCAGGCTGTCGGTTGCCTGGATATTTTTGATCAGATAATCCATTCCATGAATCTTGACCGATTTAGACCGGCCATCAATACCGTCGCTGTATGATGAGGTGCGGATCGCGATATGGTCACTCTGAATGTCGTAATACGCAAGAAACTCCTGCACCGCGACACCAATAGGCGTCCCCCCCCGCCAGATAGCGATAATATAGGTGGGCCGGAAGCCATCATTAATAATTTTTGCCCCTAACCGGAAAGAGTCTTCCAGCAATGTCTGGGCATCGAGATATGTTTTATCCATCGTTTCATGCTCTGTCGGTAACCCATCCATAATAACAACCGAAGGACAGTTTCTGCATCAGAATTTCATCATTTCAGCGCGGTTGAGCAGCCAGACTGATTTATAACTGTGCTTTACCGGACAAGCACCGTTTCAGTCCCCTCTTTCGGGCCGTTAAAAAGGCAATCAGCCAGATACTCATAACAAACGGAGCGGTCAGAGGGATAACATCGCATAGCTGCAACAGGCGGGTCAGCAACACGGCGAGACATACTCCGCAGAATACCCTGCAGAATACCCTGCAAATAAGTCTCACCAGACTCCGGTCACTCTGGCTGCACAACGCCACAACCACCAGCACTGCGTTATAACTGTATATTCCCGAGTCAATCTGAACTTCAGGCAACCCAGACAACATCGCGATCAGTATACTCAGAATCACTGCTATACAGCTGACCAATGCCGCAACCCGAGAGGCTATCAACAGACCGGCCAGCAGCAGCGCACCGCTGACACTGCTGTTGAGGAACATCACCTGTCCGATTGCCGACAAAGCAGACTGCAACAGACCGGCAACAACACCGTCCACTTCAGGCTGAGCGAAAGACACAACAGCCACCACAGCGGGCAAATCCGGGTGTGGACTGAACAGCAGCCAGCCGCTCCAGATCGAGACAATAAACGGGGTTGTATAGAGAGTGCTGTTAAATCTGGAGAGACAGAACAAAACACCGATTGATGTCAGTACTGCAGCCACCACCAGCAGCATCAGTGCCAGCCAGGACAGTGGCCATAAGCTGCTCACCGCCAGCCCGACAAGCGCGCCATTAAAACCATAGACGCCGGATTCAAGCCGCCACTGCAGGTCAACCTGATTAAAACGCTGCTTATATTCACACTGACACAGCATCAGTGCACAAAGCTGACTGACACAGCATCCCAATATAGCGGCGGCGGCCATCACCGGAGAATATAGAACAACCGCCAGAATAAAAATGCAGCCGGTCAATGCATTATTCTGCAAAAAAATCTGGCTGAAACTGATTAATACACCCCGCAGGAAGAGACCAGACCACAACCTGGAGTCATTAGAGTCATTGCACGCCATAGACACACTCTTAAAAAAACAGATCTCGAGGGACGTTCAGAAAAAGATAAAACAGAGGAGGTGGCGCTATACCATCTGCAATGAGCTGCCTGATACCGAAGGGGGAAGTATCAGCAGATCATTCTGCATCGTGATGGCTAAGCGCCGGTCATAAACGTTATGTCTGAAGCAGCACCGGTCAGAAGTGCCACTTCAGCAGCAGTGCCGGGTTACGCTCGTCAACACCATCAATACCAAACTTATTGTTCCAGTAAGCATATTCCACACCGACATAAACCGGTGCGTTGGTACCGATCAGTTTGCCAGCATTCCATTTCAGCTGAGAGGTAAAATTCATCTCTGAAGCTTTATCCGACTCAGACGTGGTCCAGTCGATAAAACCATCGTAAAGAAATTCAGCATCACTCAGCGCAAACGGCAGTCCCCAGGTGAGTGTCAGCTGAGTGTCATCGGACGATTTGTCGTTATTGGCGCGGTACAGGTTGGCATTAAAGTATTTAAAGCCCGGCAGATCCAGGCTCACACCGGCACCGGCAAGAACGTTATCAAACCCTTCACCGCTCTCCCAGGTGCCCGCCAGGAATACATCTTTGACCCGGCCAAAAGACAGATCACTGCCTGTCAGACTGGACAAACTCAGCCGCGGTGACAGCTCCATATAGTTTTCACTGTTGCCATTATCGGATTCCAGCCGGTCCAGGAAGAAGAAATTATCCCCCCAGCTGTGTCCGCTGGCATGTTCAACGGTCACCACCTGACGGTCAGGGTCGCCCACTTCATAGTCGCTGCCATTAAGATAGCTGAGACTAAAAGAGCTCCACAGCATCTCAGCAGAAGCCGAAGCAGAGAGAGTTGAGGCAATTACGCCGGCCAGTACACAGGCAGAAGTTGGTAGTTTTTTCATCTTAGGTTTCCTTATTGTTATATTTTTATGATGTTTCAGACGCACTCAGCCCTGCCGGCCATTCTGGCCAGCATGAGTGTGTTTTATTTAATTCAGGGTTATATCCGCAGCAGAATCACGCAGCGGACAGGGTCAGAGAGAGTTGTGAATTAACCGGATGCCAGTTTTCGCGCCAGCGCTTTCTGCCGCTGTATTAACTGAGCGATATCGTAATCGACAATCGCGCCATCAGTGACGCGCCAGCGGCCGGCCACCATCACCCTGTCGGCCTGATGAGCACCACAGAGCACCAGAGCAGCCAGAGGATCACCCGCGCCGGCAAAACGCAGTTCATCCAGTTTAAACAGTGCGATATCAGCTTGCTGCCCCACCTTCAGCGACCCAAGATCGTCGCGACCAAGACAACGGGCTGAGCCCTCGGTTGCCCAGGAAAGCACTTTCTGATGGGTAATCTCAGCGGCATCATATCTGAGCCGGCCCAGCAGGAATGCCTGACGCACCTCCTGAATCATATTGGAGCCATCGTTAGAGGCAGAACCATCCACCCCCAGACCCACCGGACTACCGGCACGCTCCAGATCCAGCGTCGGACACAGTCCCGACGCCAGCAGCATATTGGACGATGGGCAGTGACAGATACCGGTGCCCGCTTCACCTAAACGGCGCACCTCATCATCATTAAAGTGGATACCATGGGCCAGCCAGACACGGTCGGTCAGCCAGCCGACTTTTTCCAGATAATCCAGCGGCCTCAGACCAAACATACTGATGCAGAACTCGGTTTCATCGTGGGTTTCCGCCAGATGGGTATGCAGCCGCACATTATGCTTTTGTGCCAGATCAGCACTGGCCCTCATCAGGCTTTCGCTCACCGAAAAAGGTGAACAGGGCGCCAGGGCAACCCGGCTCATAGCACCGGCTTCCGGCTGATGATATTGACTGATCAGACGTTCACTATCAGCCAGAATAGTCTCTTCATCCTGCACCGTTGACTGAGGTGGTAAACCGCCGCCATCCTCCCCCAGACTCATCGAACCACGGGTCAGATGCACTCTGACACCCAGTTTTTCAGCCTGCGACATCTGAATATCGATGGCATTTTCCAGCCCCCGGGGAAACAGGTAGTGATGGTCGCTGGCCGTGGTACAACCGGATAGCAGCAGCTCCGCAAGCGCCACCTGGGTTGATACCTCAATCATCTCCTCACCCAGTTGTGCCCACACCGGATAGAGACTTTTCAGCCAGCTGAACAGAGATTTATTCAACGCCTGCGGAAAAGCCCGGGTCAGCGTCTGATAAAAGTGGTGATGACCGTTGATCAGCCCCGGCAACAGCACATGTTCACGGGCATCAAAGACCTCATCAACCGGCTTAGCGGGTGCTGCACCACTGGCAAGCACTTCAACAATTGTCTGACCCTCTATCACCACACCACCAGCACAATCGCTTTCCAGTGTTGCCAGAGGGGCTTTAATCCAGATACGTCGGATACTGTTCAACGTTTTAACTCCGTTAGCAAAATCTTTTACTGCTTAATCATAAGGGCACTGCTTAGCCGTTCACATTTGAACAGACACTTTTTTCCTGCAGAGACTCATCCGCCGCTATTGCAACATCCTCGTCCTGCTCACTCGCCACTTCATCCATATTCATTGGCAGAATGAAGTTCAGAATAATGGCTGAAAGCGCGCCGATAGTCAGTGGCGAGCCGATAATACTTTTCAGCGCTGCCGGCATTGAAGACAACACCTCGGGCACCGATGCCACACCCAGTCCCAGACCTATTGAGATCGCGGTGATCAGCATATTACGGCGATTCAGACCCGCCTGAGAGATAATTTTAACCCCGGCCATCGCTACGGTGCCAAACATAATCAGGGTCGCACCACCCAGCACAGGCTTTGGCATCTGCTGTAGTACACCGCCGATCACCGGAAACAGTCCCAACAGCACCAGAATCCCGGCAATAAACAGCGCTACGTGGCGACTGGCAACACCGGTCAGCTGAATCACACCGTTATTCTGACTGAAGGTGGTCATTGGCAGACTGTTCAGAGATGATGCAATCGCTGAGTTACAACCATCCGCCAGCACACCCGCTTTGATACGCCGGACATACAGCGGACCGGACACCGGTTGATTTGAAACCATGCTGTTGGCAGTCAGGTCACCGGTAGTTTCCAGAGCGGTAATCAGATAGATGATAGCGATCGGCAAAAATGCGGCAAAATCAAAACTGAAACCATATTTAAACGGTACCGGAATAGCGATCAGTGACACCTCACTCAAACCACTGAAATCGACTTTACCCATCGACCAGGCAACCAGAAAGCCGAATGTCAGGCCGATGATAACAGCGCTGAGGCGCAACATCTGAATCTGGAAGCGGTTAAAGATTACGATGGTGATCAGCACAATACCCGCCAGTGCCAGGTTAACCGGTGCACCCAGGTCTTTGGCACCGAAACCACCGGCTATATCGGTCATAGAGACTTTAATCAGCGAAAGACCTATCAGAGTGATGATGGTACCGGTAACCACCGGGGTAATAATGCGTTTAAGCTTATCGATGAAGCGGCTCAGGAATATCTCCACAAACGCGCCGAAAAAGCAGACACCGAAAATTGTCGAAAGGATTTCATCCGGGCCGCCGCCCTTCCCTTTGACAATAAAACCCGCTGCCAGAATTGAACTGAGAAAGGCAAAGCTGGTGCCTTGCACACAGAGCAGACCCGATCCTACAGGGCCGATTCGGCGCGCCTGAATAAATGTCCCTATCCCGGACACGATCAACGCCATGCTGACCAGATAAGGCACCTCACTGCCAAGACCCAGCACTCCACCGACGATCAGCGTCGGGGTAATAATACCGATAAAACTGGCCAGCACATGCTGCAAAGCCGCAAAGGTTGATACAGCAACCCCCGGCTTATCGTCCAACCCGAAGATCAGATGAATTTTGGAACTCTGATTTGCCATTGTGACATACCTTTTTATTGTTATTGGTTACCCTGCAACGTGTTAACAGCAAGGTTCTCACAAGCGGTCAGCCAGACTGATTGACTAACGAGGTATAAAAGTAATCCAGCCCAACTAAATTGTCCACAAATTATACATCACTTTGTATCCACATTATGAAAATATGAACACGCATTTATTACCTTTCTGATACACCTCTCCGGTCAGCCACAAAGCATCAACATCATTGAACATCTCTGAAACCTCTGCAGCCACGGTCTGGCAGCATCACGTCCTCCTGTGAGTAACTGAAAGCAGAGCCTGAAAAACACCAGAGAAAAAGGATTATCTGAAAAAACCGGAACTATATTGTATACAATAGATACCAAATAAAGGTATACAAATTAATATTCCAAATATTCACAGAGATTCGCCCCAAATATCTGAAGCGCTACAGAATAATTTCTCGTATTCAATCTGACTCACAGGTAAATAGAGTATCGACAAGGTCCGGATTTAATCTCAGGAGAACTCAAATAAGTTGACTTAAAAGTCAGCTTTTACTTTAATGACTAAAATCCGAACTAAACTCCATATAGATAAACTTATAAAAAAAGGAGGTCCACATTGATCAGGTTCTTACTTAATAGGGAACTGCGGGTCGAACAGCAACTAGACCCCAATATGACGGTACTCAACTACCTGCGCTCAACACCGGGCAAGACGGGCACCAAAGAGGGCTGCGCATCCGGTGACTGTGGTGCGTGTACGGTGGTACTGGGGGAGCTGGATGGCGACCGGATCCGTTACAAAAGCATCAACGCCTGCCTGACCTTCGTTTCCGCCCTGAACGGTAAACAACTGATAACCGTGGAAGACCTCAAACAGGGATCGGAACTGCATCCGGCACAACAGGCGATGGTCGACTGCCATGGCAGTCAGTGTGGTTTCTGCACCCCCGGCATCGTGATGTCGATGTTCGCGCTGGGCAAAAATGTCACCCATCCGGACAAAGAGAAGATCAATGAAGCGCTGGCAGGCAACCTCTGCCGCTGCACCGGCTACCGCCCGATCATTGAAGCCGCCGAACAGATGTATGCTGATGTGACCCCTGACAGCTTTACATCGGAACAGGATGCCACGATGGCTAAGTTGCGGGAGATTCAGCCGCAGCAGCAGGCAGAACTGTCTGATGGCACAAAACGATCTTTCAACCCGACCAGCATCGCAGAACTATCGACGCTGCTGGAACAGTATCCGCACGCCCGGCTACTGGCTGGCGGCACCGATCTGGCACTTGAAGTCACCCAGTTTCACCGGGAGATAGAGACACTGATCTATATCGGTGATATCCCCGGGCTGAAACAGATCAGCGTAACAGAGCAGCAGATAGAGCTGGGCGCCAGCGCCTCACTGAGCAGCTGTTACCATACACTGAATAACGACTACCCTGATTTTGGCGCCCTGCTCCACCGTTTTGCATCACTGCAGATCCGCAATCAGGGCACCCTGGGCGGGAATATCGGCAACGCGTCCCCTATTGGTGACTCGCCCCCCGCGCTGATAGCACTGGGGGCAAAAGTGGTGTTACGCAAGGGTCATCAGAGCCGCACCATCAATCTGCAGGACTACTTTATTGACTATAAGGTCACCGATCAGCAACCGGGCGAGTTTATCGAAAAAGTGATCGTGCCCCGGGCAGCCGACAATGGAGAGTTTCGCAGCTATAAGATTTCCAAGCGGATCGACGACGATATATCCGCCGTGCTGGGCTGCTTTAACCTGAAGATCAGCAACGGAGTGGTCGAATCGGCCCGCATCGCTTTCGGCGGCATGGCGGCGATTCCGAAACGCGCCAGCCTCTGCGAGCAGGCACTCACCGGAGCGCCCTGGACGATGGCGACTATTGAACAGGCCAAAGCAGCGCTGCAACAGGATTTCAGTCCGATCTCAGATTTCCGCGCCTCAAAGGAATATAGAATACTGGTCGCAAGCAACATGCTGACCCGCTATTTTGTTGAGATCGAAACCCCAGAAGTTGAAACACGGGTAACTGCATATGTTTGATCATAAGAAAGAAACCAGCTATGAAGCGATGCTGGAGCTGGTTAAACAGGATCTGAAAACCGGCGTTGGCCGCAGCGTAAAACACGAAAGTGCAGCGAAACAGGTCAGCGGCGAGGCAATTTACGTCGATGACCGGCTTGAGTTTCCGAATCAGCTGCATATCTATGCGCGCATGTCAGACAAGGCTCATGCCCGGATTACCCGGATAGATACCACCCCGTGCTACGAATTTCCCGGTGTTGCCATTGCGATAACCGCTCAGGATATCCCCGGCATTAAAGATATCGGCGCCCTGAAACCCGGCGATCCGCTGCTGGTTGAAGATCTGGTCGAATATTACGGTCAGCCGGTACTGGCGGTCGCAGCGGGTGACCATGATACCGCCCGCAAAGCGGCAATGGCGGCGATCGTAGAGTATGAAGAACTGGAACCGGTGTTATCGGTTGAGCAGGCGCTGCAAAACAACCATTTTGTCAGTGCCCCTCACACCCATAAGCGGGGGGACTCCGCATCAGCACTGGCGACAGCAAAACACCGCCTGTCCGGCAGCGTTCATATCGGTGGTCAGGAACATTTCTATCTGGAAACCCAGATCGCCTCAGTGGTACCCACCGAAGATGGCGGCATGATTGTCTACTCGTCCACCCAGAACCCCACCGAAGTACAGAAACTGGTGGCCGAAGTACTGGATATTCCGTTTAACAAAGTCCAGATCGATATGCGCCGTATGGGCGGCGGATTCGGTGGCAAGGAGACTCAGGCGGCAGGTCCTGCCTGCATCGCGGCTGTGGTTGCTAAACTCACCGGTCGTCCGGCCAAGATGCGCCTGCCGCGGATGGAAGATATGATGATGACCGGTAAACGTCACCCCTTCTTCAATCAGTATGATGTCGGTTTTGACGATAACGGCATGATCACCGGCTGCGAGATGAAGCTGGCAGGCAACTGCGGTAACTCTCCCGACCTGTCGGACTCTATCGTTGACCGGGCAATGTTCCATAGCGATAACAGCTACTATCTCGGTGATGCCACCATCACCGGTTATCGCTGTAAAACCAATACCGCGTCTAATACCGCTTACCGGGGCTTCGGCGGACCTCAGGGTCTGATCATGCCGGAAATCATCCTCGATGAGATCGCCCGTTCACTGGGCAAAGACCCGCTGGAAATCCGCAAGCTGAACCTTTACGGCGATGAGGGTCGTGACACGACCCACTACTACCAGAAGGTAGAGGATAATGTTCTGCCGGAGATGCTCGCCGATCTTGAACAGAGCAGTGATTATCAGCAGCGCCGGGCCGAAATTAAAGAGTATAACGCCAGCAGCCCGTTGCTGAAAAAGGGCCTGGCCCTGACCCCGGTGAAATTCGGTATATCGTTTACGGCCACCTTCCTCAATCAGGCCGGAGCCCTGATCCATATCTACACCGATGGCAGCATCCACCTCAACCACGGCGGCACCGAAATGGGACAGGGTCTGAATACCAAGGTCGCTCAGATTGTGGCCGAGGAGTTTCAGGTCGATTTCGATAATATCCAGATCACCGCGACCAATACCGAGAAAGTGCCCAACACCTCACCAACGGCAGCTTCATCCGGGGCAGACCTGAATGGTAAAGCGGCCCAGAACGCGGCCCGTACGATCAAGCAGCGACTGGTGGAGTTTGCAGTCAGTCATTTCAAGGTGACTGAAGAGGATGTTGAGTTCCGCAACAACCACGTGGTGATTCGCGATCAGCTGATGCCGTTTGCTGACTTTATTCAGCTGGCCTATTTCAATCAGATCTCACTCTCCAGCACCGGTTTTTATCGCACGCCGAAGATATTCTATGACCGGGAAAAGGCCAGCGGCCGCCCCTTCTACTATTTTGCCTACGGCGCTGCCTGCAGCGAAGTGGTTATCGACACTCTGACCGGGGAGTATAAGATACTGCGGGTTGATATCCTCCATGATGTCGGCGCCTCACTGAACCCGGCGATCGATATTGGTCAGGTTGAAGGTGCATTCGTGCAGGGCGCAGGCTGGCTGACAACGGAAGAACTGGTGTGGAACGATCAGGGACGCCTGATGACCTCGGGTCCCGCAGGTTACAAAATTCCGGCAGTGACCGACATGCCGGTCGACTTTCGCGTTCGTCTGGTGGAAAACCGTAAAAACAAAGAGGACACAGTGTTCCACTCAAAAGCCGTGGGCGAACCGCCGTTCATGCTGGGCATCTCAGTGTTCTGTGCCATTAAAGACGCCATCGCCAGTATCGGGGACTATCGTAAAAGCCCCGTCATTGACGCTCCGGCAACGCCTGAACGGGTGCTCTGGGCGGTCCGGGAAATGCAGCAGTTACAATCACCGCATAGCGTATCCCCAACCGCTGAGATAACCCCCTGAAGCGATAATCGCAGGAGCCCTGTTATGAACAGTGAATGGATCAAAGCGCTAAGCCGGATTGAGGCCGATGCCACCCCGGCAGTCATCATTACAGTGGTGGAGGAGCGCGGTTCAACACCGCGCAACTCCGGCGCCAAGATGATAGTCAGCCAGGCGCAACAGTTTGACACGATCGGCGGTGGCCATCTGGAATATAAGGCGATCAAAATTGCCCGGCAGTTACTGGCCGAACAACAGACCCGGCCCAGACTGGAACGCTTCTCTCTGGGAGCCAGCCTGGGTCAGTGTTGCGGCGGTGCCACAACACTGCTGTTTGAACCGATGAACACTGACATCGTCAAAATCACTCTGTTCGGAGCCGGCCACGTTGGCCGGGCGCTGATTCCGATACTCGCCAGCCTGCCTTGTAAGGTTCGCTGGGTGGATGCCCGCGAAGATGAATTTCCTGAAATCATCCCCGAAGGCGTAGAAAAGGTGGTTAACGAGTTTCCTGTCGATGAGGTAGCAAAGCAACCCGCCGGCAGTTACTTTATCGTCATGACCCACAACCACCAGCTGGATCAGGAGCTGACTGAAGCGATTCTGAAACGTAACGATTTTAAATACTTCGGCCTGATCGGCTCACTCACCAAGCGCAACAAGTTTATCCACCGGCTGCAGGCAAAAGGCTTTAGCAGCGAACAGATCGGGCGGATGACCTGCCCCATGGGGATTGCCACGGTTAAAGGAAAGCTGCCGGCTGAGATCGCCGTGTCGGTGGCCGGAGAAATAATCGCCCACTATAACGCCGGCTTTAACACTCAGCGCAACACAACACCGACACAACAATCAACGCAAAAACCGGCAACCAACTCCGCAGCGACATCTGTGGTTGACCGTCTGGCCATCTGATGCGGCTGGCAAACGATAAATGAAGTACAACTGAGAACCCGTATGACACAAAACACTGTAACCGCTTACCGTGCAGCTATTCTGGACAGCCTTGGCGACCCGGCTGAGATCGGTTTAACTGACAGCATCCGCTATTTTGAAGATGGCCTGATGCTGGTTGAAAACGGCAAAATCACCGCTCTGGGTGATGCATCAGAACTGCTGCCACAACTGCCTCAGGGCTGTGACATCAAACATTACCGGGATGCCCTGATTGCGCCAGGATTTATCGACACCCATATTCACTACCCACAAACCGGAATGATCGCCTCGTACGGCGAACAGTTGCTGGACTGGCTGGAAAACTACACCTTTCCTGCCGAACAGAAGTTCGCCGATAGTCAGCATGCCGCAGAGGTCGCGGATATCTTCCTCACGGAACTGCTGCGAAACGGCACCACCACCGCACTGGTATTCGGCACCGTTCATCCACAATCGGTGGATGCATTTTTTGCCTGTGCAGAGCAACACAATCTGCGCATGATTGCAGGCAAGGTGATGATGGATCGTAACGCTCCTGAAGCACTCACCGACACGCCCCGAAGCAGCTACGAAGAGAGCAAAGCACTGATCGAACGCTGGCACGGCAAAGGCAGGCTTCATTATGCGGTCACTCCCCGCTTCGCCCCCACCAGCTCACCGGAACAGCTGGATATGGCCGGGCGGCTACTCAAAGAGTACGACGGCCTCTATATGCACACTCACCTGTCAGAAAACAAAAATGAGATCGAATGGGTTAAAGAGCTGTTTCCGCAGCAAAAGGGCTATCTCGATGTCTACGATCATCACCAGCTACTGGGGGAACGATCGGTGTTCGCCCATGGCGTGCACCTCTGTGATGAAGAGTGCGCCCGTCTGAGTGAAACCGGTTCAGCAATCGCGTTCTGCCCGACCTCCAACCTGTTCCTCGGTAGCGGCCTGTTTAACCTGCCACAGGCGGAGCAGCATAAAATCAAAGTAGGACTGGGCACCGATGTCGGTGCAGGCACCAGCTTCTCGATGCTGCAAACCCTCAATGAAGCTTACAAGGTCATGCAGTTGCAGGGCGTAAAACTGCATCCGTATAAATCGTTCTATCTGGCGACTCTCGGCGGCGCCCGGGCACTGCAGCTCGACCAGCAGATCGGAAATCTGGAGCCCGGCAGCGAAGCTGACTTTGTGGTGTTGGATTACCAGGCGACCCCGCTGCTGAGCTACCGGATGGCACAGACAAAAACAATTGAGGAACGCCTCTTTGTGATGATGACCCTGGGCGATGACCGGGCGGTTAAACACACGTTCGCCATGGGTGAACCGGTGTATAGCCGACCATAAACGCAGTAAGCACAACACCTGGCAGAAAACGAAAAAAGGCTGATCCGTAAGAGATCAGCCTTTTTTACATCGGCCTTTATCGTCGCTGCGAAGTTTAAACCCGACGCTTAACGACGACAGATCCTGCCTTTACCTTCGGGTGCTCACCCCTGATAGCCTCTGCGGTAAAAGAATGGAAGTTAGCTTAACCACAGAGAACACCGGGCGCACAGATATGCGGAAAGAAAAAATTATTTCGAATTCCGGACATTCGAGAAGATCGCCCTCAGATCATCGGTGGCGATTTCATCATCCAGACTGAGTTTCTCCTCAATATGATCGAGGTGATGCATCATCAGACTCACCGCCCGGGCTTTATCTTTCGCGGCAATCGCATCGATCAGCTCAAAGTGTTCATCATAGGAACAGTGGGATTTAGCACCACTTTCATACTGCGCAATAATCAGCGAACAGAGCGATACCAGACTACGCTGAAAACTCAGCAGTGGCGGATTGCTGGCAATCTCGGCCAACATCAGGTGAAACTCACCGGACAGACGAATACCCGCACCCCGGTCACCCCGATCAAAACAGGCCTGTTCGTCGCGCACCATCTGTCGCAGCTGTTCCAACTGTTTCTTCTGGGCATGATCACACACCAGCTCAGTTACGGCCTTTTCCACCACCCGGCGGGCAAATACAATCTGACGGGCCTCTTCGAGAGTCGGGCAAGCCACCACAGCGCCCCGGTTAGGCCGTAATACCACCACCTGTTCATAGCCCAGACGGGACAGAGCACGACGAATAATGGTGCGGCTGACACCAAAGATTTCACCCAATGATTCCTCATTCAGCTTGGTGCCGGGAGAGAGACGCTGTTCCAGGATCGCATCAAAAATATGTGCGTAGACAATGTCATCCTGGGTCTTTTTACCGTCCCGTTTGGTATCATTCTTTTTTAACTCAGATATCTGACTCATAAAGCCTCTTTAACTCCGGGTCACCGGCCAAAAGCAGATGGAAAAACAGCCATAACTTTTTGATTAAAAACGTAATTCAATAATACACACAAGCGCAAATTTTGTACACATAACTACCCACAGAAAAAACCTCAGCCGCACTGCAATACCGCCGGTTCAAGCTCGCTTAAACAGCGGTCTGAATCAAGCAACCGCCGGTTGCCTTGGGCACAAAACTAAATCCGCTATTTCATATACTAAAATCAGCAATCCCAAAAACCTGACTTTTGAGTTGACTTTTTTGTATACAATTATAGTATGAATATATACACAATATTATTCAGGACACACTATTTCCAGGGAATGAAACACAACAACCCGGTTGCCAGACAATCCGCTGACGGCCTCAATAAAAATAAAATGGGTGACACCCCAGATCAGGAGTTAGAGTTGTGGAAAACATACAACTAGATCAAGCCACGATGAATGCTTCATCGTCCTCTAAAAACCGCACGTTTCTGGACCGTTTCTTCAAACTCAGCGAACATAAAACCAATTTCCGGACAGAGATGATTGCAGGCCTGACCACCTTCGTCACCATGTCCTACATTATGTTCCTCAACCCCATTATCATGTCGAAAACAGGGATGCCATTTGATGGCCTGTTTCTGGCAACCTGTATCGGCGCCGCCATCGCCACCATTTTCATGGGGCTCTATGCAAACTGGCCGATCGGTCTGGCACCGGGCATGGGCCTGAACGCCTTCTTTACCTTTACCGTTGTGCTGGAAATGAACTACAGCTGGCAGATCGCTCTGGGCGCGGTTTTCCTCTCCGGTGTGCTCTTTGTACTGATGAGTGTCACCCGCTTAAGAGAGTGGATGCTTGAAAGTATTCCGCTGAGCCTGCGCCTGGCGATGACTGCCGGTGTGGGACTGTTTCTCGGGTTTATCGGTCTGCGTTTTACCGGTCTGATCGTGCCTAACCCTGACAATGTCGTGGCTCTTGCCGACCTGACTCACTTCGGCTTCGGCAAGTTCGGTCCCGAAGCCCCAGCGCTGGGGCTGCTTAGCTTCCTGCTGATCTGTATTCTGAGCTATCGCCGGGTGTTCGGTTCGGTCATCATCGGTATCGCCATCACCACCGCGATCGCCTTCCTGATGTCAGCCCTGTTGCCCCATGAGTTTTTCAGTGTCAGTGTCGACTGGGCACCGGCGTCAGGGTTTATGGCCTGGCCTGAGAACGGCCTGATCGCCGTACCTAATTTTGGCGATCTGGCACCGGTCTTTATGCAGCTGGATATTATCGGCGCTTTCGATGTTGCTCTGATTCCGGTGATTATCACCTTCCTGTTCGTGAATATTTTTGATACCGCCGGCACCCTGATGGGGGTTGCACAGCGTGCCAATCTGCAGGATGAAAACGGTAAGATCGAAGGGCTGGATAAGTCCCTCAAAGCCGACTCGATCTCCTCGGTCATTGGTACTGCGTTTGGCTGCCCTCCGGTCACCTCCTATGTAGAGTCTGCCGCCGGTGTCGCGGCCGGTGGCCGTACCGGTCTTACCGCCGTCGTGATCGGCATCATGTTCCTGCTGGGTTTGTTCCTGCTGCCACTGGCGCAGATGCTGCCGGGCTTTGCGGTCGATGGCGCACTGATCTATGTCGCCATGCTGATGATGGGCTCTCTGGCCAGTATCGACTGGGATGACCTCACTGAGTTTGCTCCCGCACTGATGACCACCATCATGATGCCGCTGACATTCTCTATCGCCAACGGAATCGCTATTGGCTTTATCACCTACACCTTCATGAAAGTGACTACCGGCAAAGGCGCCAGCATCTCCAACGGAGTGTGGGCGCTGACCGCCATCTTCGTTGCTAAGTTTATATTCCTGCCATAAAGTTGGCGCAACCCTGAATCAGCCTTCCCTGCGGGGAGGGCGTTTTTATTTGATAAATAACCTTTGAGAAAAAGATGACCCTGGAAACCTGGCTTCTATACTGTTCTGCCGCCCTGCTGGTGATCCTGATCCCTGGCCCGTTATCGCTGTTAATGGTGAGCAACAGCCTGAATTTCGGCATTCGCCGCAGTTATCCTGCGTTTCTGGGTGGCGTCAGTGCGTCCCTGATTCTGCTGATCGCCTCAGCCACAGGGCTGGGTGCGCTGTTGCTGGCCTCCGAGCAGCTATTTAGCCTGCTACGTTATATCGGTGCGGGCTATCTGATCTGGCTCGGTTATCGTGCCTGGCGGGATGCAGACCACAGCCATAACAACAGCCAGCCTGCCGCCAGCAGTGGCCGTGGTGTGATGTTCCAGCGGGCATTTACGCTGGGCATCAGCAACCCCAAAGATATTCTCTTTTTTGTGGCCTTTCTGCCCCAGTTCATGACTCAGGAAAGCCCGCTGCTGACTCAACTGCTGATTATGTCGATCAGTTGGTGTGTACTCGATCTGATCAGCAAACTGGGCTACGGCCTGACCGCAAAAGTGCTGGCCCCGGCACTGAAAAAACAGCGCAATATCCGCCGTTTCAACCGCTTTTGTGGCGGGCTGTTTATCAGCGCAGGCAGTCTGGTGTTTATCCGCTAGCCGGAGAGCATGTTTGACCACAGAGAACACAGAGCACGGAGGTTTTAAAAGATAAATCCCTTTCCTTACCGGTCCTTTCCCTTCCTCTGTCATACCGGGTATCCACGTCAGTCACCAAGCAGAACTTTGCTCTTCTCAGTGAACTCGGTGTCCTCGGTGGTTGCGCGTATAACTAAACAGCGGATTCACCACAGAGAGCACGGAGGCTTTAAAAGATAACCCCCTTTCCTTTCCGCTCCCCTCCACTGTCATACCCGGCGCCCACGTCAGTCACCAAGCAGAGCTTTGCTCTTCTCAGTGTGCTCTGTGACCTCTGTGGTTAGCGCGTATAACCGCCGACAAGGGCGTTTTAGAATAAACCACGTCGGAACCGGACAACCCCGGATATCCAACTTCACTACAATGGCTGCTCTTTATTCATCAACACGTTTGGAGCTGACATGTCCGATTTCATCACAGTAATGCGCGAAACCTGCCCCACGCCAGTCGTTGACGCCACTAAGTGGACACGCATCGGTGGTGACCCGCACACCGTAAACCTCAACGCCTATCTTTCTGAAGATGGCAGCAAAATCATGGGAACCTGGATCTGCACACCCGGCAAGTTTGAAGTGAATTACGATAAATGGGAGTTCTGTCACTTCCTGGAAGGCTACTGCATCATCACGCCTGAAGGCGAAGAGCCTGTACACCTGAA
Organism: Oceanospirillales bacterium; assembly: GCA_018223185.1. GTDB lineage: Bacteria > Pseudomonadota > Gammaproteobacteria > Pseudomonadales > Balneatricaceae > Amphritea. The sequence continues at coordinate 48,525 of JAAEYW010000030.1, forward strand.
AGGTGGCGATGTCTTTGTTATCGAACCCGGCATGAAAGGCACCTGGGAAGTAGTAGAGACCGTGCGCAAATATTTCGTTTTCGCCTGATTCAGGCCGGCATGTTGGGCTGTCCGGACGAAGCTCAACATGTATCACATCATTATCCCGTCCCGAAAATTCTCAGCAACAGATCTCCCTGACTACACTTGCGCTCTACTCTCCGTCCTCGGCGGTTAGAGGGGGATAGCTTGTATAAATGAAGAGAAGTTTCACCACAGAGAACACCGAGGGCGTGTGGAATAAACACTATTCTCCAGACCTGTCACCGCAGCTGAATCCGAATCAACTCCGCATTGAATTGAATTGAATTGAAAGCTTTTAAAGACCGTTGCGCTTCTCTGTGAACTCAGTGTTCTCTGTGGTTAGCTCGTATAAATGAAGAGCAGTTTCACCACCGGTGAGAGCCTGAGAAAAGCGAATCAATACTCCTTCCCAGCTCTTTATATAGCCCCTGCGAAAGTAAAGTAACGTAAAGTGAATTGAACATACCCCCGTTCAAACGTTATAAGTTTGTGGCTGTCAAAAAAAGGAGAATTTCATGAACAGATATATTGCTTCATTTCTTGCCGCCAGCGCGCTGGCCTTCACCGGTACAACCGCGATGGCGCAGGACGCTGAGCGTTCAGAAAATCTGACCGAAGAACACCGGACACCATCAGAATCTACAACCGGATATTCCGCTATTTCAGGCAGCGAACTCTCTTCATATACAGGCTTAAAGGATAAGCAGGCCGAAGGGTAATTCAGCTTACCCTTCTTACATACGCTATTCAGGCCTGCGTCGTTCTGCTGCCCATCAGGTGCAGCTGAGTAGCTTGGTATTCCTGGCGTTAAACTCACCATCAGTCATAGCGCCTACATCGCGTTCCAGAGCTAACGCCCCACGCGACTCCAGACTACTGTTAATGTCAGCAGGCCCTGCGGTATTGTTCACAACGGTGTTGAGCGACTGAACAGCAGCTATGTTCCAGAAACCGGTACACAAGATCGTTATACCACTGAGAGCTCTTTTCTGACCTTTCTACTGCCACGCTTATTATGGAACGGCCAACACGGCACAATTGCAAAGATCATCACTTTCAAAAGCAGTCATATCGCCAGCGGCCAGGCCAGGAACGGGAAATACACGAACGGTTAGTGGCTTGTTCAAACGGTAGGCCATGGTGCCGGTGTCTCTCATAAGTGCTGCAATCTTATCAGCAGGGGTGTTGCCCGGGATAGGAACGGTATCCAGCCCAATGCCGCACACAGCGCTATAGGTTAACAACGAACGGATATCAAAATGTGCATCGATACTGCCCTGCGCAAGGCCGGTATCTTCTGTCAGAGCCAGCATCAGGCCGGAAAAACCGACAAGATCGACACCTTCAATCGACTTGAATACCCGGGTCAATAACGCTGACGCCTCAACAGTGCCCGCTGCGCCAAAATATTCCACCCCCATCTGCTCATAGACTGCCACCATGCTCGCACAATTTTTAGACGGTGCGGCGGAGCTGTCAAAGCCAGCAAAAGCAAACGGCATATCGAATTCAGCACGACTGATGATATTTTGAATAGTGGTTATATGGTGCTGTAGTGCGTTATGCATAACCTGATAATACCCTTTACACAGGTCATTATGGTTGTCAGCCTCGGTTGTCTGGTTATACGTCTGCAGTACATCAACCAACAGATCTGGTGTTTCAAGGCCGATGACAAACCGGTCTCCTGATTCGTTGCGATGATAGCTTGCAGGAAAATAGGGAATCAGCGGATCGCAGTTAAAATTAACGGTGAAATTAAAATTCCCCTCACCCCGCGGGGTAATACAGCTAATCCTTTCAACCGCCGTGACAGCATGCTGAATTAATTCATTATCAAGAAAGCCATATTCATCAAGACCGACATTGACACAGACGTTACACAGATCGCCAAACTCTTGAATTAACTCGGGTAACAGCACTATCTCATGTTGAGTTTTAGCCTCCCCTATCGCAAACCGAATGCGCATCCCGGACAGATCAGCAGCGTTCAACAGCTCACTTAAAAATGCCAGATCGGCTCTTGCACTCTCGAGACTGGCGGTATTCAGATATTCACCGAAAGGGTTTGTCACAATTCGAACAGACTGAACAACATAGCCATTATCGCTAAGTTCATTTGATAAACGCAGACAAAACCGGGAGGCTTTATCGATCTCTTTTTTCCAACTGTCTTTGTCACTCGCCAAAGACAAAAAAGTGGTTATCGTTCTGACTTTACAAATATCTTTATTTTTATAGCTCAACTGTCTGTCTCAACTATCGGTCTCAACTGTCTGTCTCAGCGCTGTAGCTCAATGCTGTAGCTCAGCGCGGCCATTCGGTCTGAGGTGTTGATTTAATCAAGGGTGCACCGGCAAAAGATGGCACGTAAGCTTTTACGATGCAATCCTTTATCGGCTGTCGCGGTTTACCACAGAAACTGCTTTATGACGGGAACAGAGAGCACCGGGGATTGTGATCAAAACAGCATTACAGCATCTTACACCTTTACTTTGTACTTCAGATCATTGGCTTCATCGCCGGTTATCCCCCTGAAGCCCCACTGATAAGGTGCCTGCTCCTTAATCGTAATCTCAATATCTACAGGAGAGATAGAAAGCTGACTCTCGATCGCATGAAACAGCGCCTTGATAAGCGCCTTGTGCGTTTCCGGTTTACGACCTGCCATCATGTTAATCTCAATCACCGTATATGCGTCGGATCGACCACCCGGATAATAAAAGTCCTCTTTATCCAAAGGCACAAAGCGGTGTGCGCGCTTATCTTCAGGCATACCCAACACCGATTGCATGCAACCATGAATTACATCGGATAGCTGAGCTTTAAGCGGGTTTAATTTCTCTTTAATTCCATAGACTATGATCATGATTCTTCCTTAATTATGATTATCCTAGAGTACGCCGTGTCCTCGGCGTCTCCTGTTGTGCATCTGCTCTTTACAGTACTGTCTATGCCTTCACACACACATACACAGAGTTTGTCGACTCACCGCCCTGAAAGGGGTTATAGAATGAGACCACATGAGAATCAACGCTCTGAAAAACTGTTTTCAGCAACGCCTCAAAGGGTGCTTCCGGCAGGTTTTGCGACCACATGGCAAACACGCCGCCGGGTTTAAGCTGCTGCGCCATCAGCGCCAGATTATCTGTGGTATAAAAGCTGGCGTTGGCTGAGTTAAGGAACTCGGTTGGCGAATGATCGATATCCAACAGAATGGCATCAAACAGCTTACCAGCGCTGTCCGGGTCAAAGCCCTGGTCAGGATCGGTCGCCAGGTCAAAGAAACTGCCCAACACATAACGATTGCGTTGGTCGGCGTTGAGTATTTTGCCCAGCGGAACCTGTTCATTCCGGTGCCAGCCGATCACGGTCTCAATCGCATCCACCACCAGCAGCTCAGAGATCCGCTCATCTTTTAACGCCGCCACGGCGGTATATCCCAGCCCCAGCCCACCGACCACAACACTGAGAGTATCGCCCTGCACTGCTGCCAGCCCCAGCGTCGATAACGCCTCTTCCGCCTCGACAAACATACTCGACATCAGAAACTCGTCGCCCAGCTTCACCTCATAGATATCGCGGTCACCAAACGCAGGCATCCGCCGTTTGCGCAGCGAGATCTGACCCAGAGGGGAATGTTGGCTATCAATCTCTTCGAATAATGGAGGCATGGCGGGTCTGTCCTAAGGTGATATGGGGGAGAACATCATACTTGCTTAGCCATTTTTTGGAAAACACTGGCCGTTTTCTCAGAGTTGCTGTAGTGAGTCTTTGAGGGTCAAGAGCAGTTTTACCACAGAGGACACAGAGGTAAGATAAACGACAACGAATTCAGTCTTTTTTACGCGGTATAAACCGGCACTTTTTCTACCCACTACTTCTACCCACTACTCTTTTTTCAGCAAGCGGTACACCCAGGCTGACCGGCCATCCTGCAGCGTCAGCTCTATCCTCTCGTAGCGGACACCCAGCCGCTCATATCGATCCAGCGCTCTGAATTCATCGGCATTTACCAGAATAACCTGCCCTTTGACAACCGCCCCGGTATCAGCCTGTATATCCAGTTCATCCTTACGAAAACCAGGTAGCTCAGCCAGTTCAACCTCTGCGCTACGCCCCATCACCAGCCAGCGGACCCAGGGCTTCGTAAGAGTTCCGTAGACAAATACCGAATAGGTCGCGTCGTCTTCTATAACAGGCAGATTCTCAGGCGGACTATAGAAAAAGGGGCTGGCAAAAATCAGCCACAGATATGCAACCGCCAGGACGGTGAACGCTGACAGGGTCGCCAGGGTATATCGAATCGGTTTTCTCATAGCGTTTTACGCATGCGCGCCTTTATAAATCACCGGGTCAGGTTTTGTATTTTCATACCTCTGGAAGCAATGTTACGAAAGCCTGACGGGCTAAGCCGACTTAATCGGTTTGCTCATATAGAGTTCAAGAGGGTCTCTGTTGGGTTGCTGTTCAAAGCAGCTTAACGAGCTTAAAAATAGCGAAAAAAGCTCCGCCTGAGAGTTTATATCGAGTTTGGCGTAAATATTTTTACGATGACGACGCAATGTTTCTATCGAAATATTCAGCTGTTCGGCGCAGGCCTGGGTGCTATAGCCCTGCAGGGTCAGACCCAGCACATCCTTTTCCCGGCCGGTTAACACTGAGCGCCCAAAGAGATCAAATGCCAGATTGACGCTTTTTTCAAAGCCGGGCGCAACTTTTAGGTCTTGCTCTTCCTGACGGGAGTTTCTTAATGCGTTCCAGTGATGCAGACAAAGCTCTCTGATCACAGCTTCGATACTGCGAAGGAATTTCAACTCTTTATCACTGAATTCAGATGAGCTTTTATTGCGCATCAGCGAGACCTGCAGGCAAACATCCTGCCCAGCCTCGATGATATAAACAATTTCGTCCTCAGTGTCGCATTCAGCGTAATAACTTCGATAATACTCGCTTTGCTGAAAACCTTTAGCGCTCAACTCGGTTATCCGGTACAACCCCGGAGACTCCTTGTTAATCAGTGCCGCAAGGTAAAACGGATCAAGCTGATAGGAGCCATCAATATAGGAATCAATCTGTGCTGAACGCTCTTCACGGCTAATTTCGAAATAGATCGCTTTAGGCGCTTTATTTCGCCGATATATCCACACCTGCGGATAATCGATTTTCACTGCGTTTCGCAGCGTCGCTATCAGACAGGGGAAAAACGTCTCCTCTCCCAGATTTTTTACCAGGTGAGCTAACTGAGTATTCCAGTGTTCAAAACCGCTGGTTGATGCAAGAGAAAGAGAGCTCATCGGCGCTCTCCGTACAGATTAAATAGACAACTGGCCACTGGGCATAAACCTGAATTTATCTGGAAAAACGACCTTTGAAGCTACGGTATGTCCCAGCCAAAGTCAAATGTCTGGCGGGGCTTTCAGCCTGCTCAGGCGCAAACGGACTGAGGCCTTTCCCAGAGTAATTAAGCCATGTCAGCTTAGCTTAAGCACTGCAGATTGATCCATTCAACGATGCCAGATATACGCTATGCGGGTAGCGGTAACCGCGCATGTCAGCATTGATTGTATGTAACCAAGGTTGGGTATATAGAACCCTTCGCCCTGTCGCTACACTGAAATTCAAATCAGATCGCAGATAATTTTTTCACTGCGGAGATTTCCAGGGTGATGTTATGAATGTTATGAATGTTATGAATCAAGCGTTATTACAAGAGAAAGCAAGAGACCATCTGTGGATGCACTTTACCCGGATGGGATATTACAAGAATCACGAGATCCCTGTTATCACTCATGGTGAGGGGTGCTATGTCTATGACACTCATGGCAAGAAATATATTGATGGTCTTGCCGGGCTGTTTACATCGCAACTGGGTCACGGGCGAACCGACATTGCCAGGGCCGTTGCTGAGCAGACTGAAAAAATGGGCTTTTTTCCTATCTGGTGTTACGCCCATCCCGGTGCCATTGAATTAGCGTCGCGTCTTGCAGATCTGGCACCTGGTGATCTTAACCGGGTGTTCTTTACCAACGGGGGTGGTGAGTCGGTCGAAGCAGCCTGGAAACTGGCCCGTCAGTATTTTGCCGAAATCGGGCAGCCCCGCCGATACAAAGTGATCTCCCGCAACCTCGCCTATCATGGAACCAGTCTGGGTGCGCTATCGATCAACGGTGCTACCGGCATTAAAAATGTATTCGAGCCGCTGGTACCCGGTGCCAGACACGTAGAAAACACCGATCTGTATCGCAACAATAATCAGGATGACAGCGTTTCATATGGTAAGAAATGTGCGTTAGAGATTGAGCGGGCCATCGTCATCGAGGGGCCGGAAACCGTCGCTGCAGTATTCCTTGAACCGATTCAGAATGTCGGTGGCTGTATTGTCCCACCGGAAGGCTATTTCCAGGAGGTCAGGAAAGTCTGTGATAAGTACGGCGTTCTGCTGGTGTCGGATGAGGTTATCTGTGCCTTCGGTCGTCTGGGATATATGTTTGGCTGTGAACGCTTTGATTACCAGCCGGACATCATCACCTGTGCTAAAGGGCTGACCAGTGGCTTTGTGCCGATGGGAGCGATGATCTGCCAGGATTTTCTCATGGAGCCTTTTCTGGAAGATGAAACGAAACTGTTCCTTCACGGATCTACGTTCGGTGGTCACCCGGTGGCATGTGCGGCTGCACTGGCCTGCCTGGATGCCTATGAAAGTGAAAACCTGCTAGCCAATGTTCGTGAAAACGAAGCGTTCTTTAAGAGTGAACTGGATAAGTTGCTTGAGTTGCCGATTGTCGGGGATGTCAGGGGCGCGGGTTACTTTTACGGTATTGAACTGGTTAAAAACAAGCAAACCAAAGAACATTTTTCCCATGAAGAAGCCGAAAATGTTCTGTTCAAATTCCTCTCTCCCCGGCTGTATCAGGAGGGGCTTATGTGCCGTACCGATGACCGGGGAGAAGCCGTTATTCAGCTGTCACCGCCACTGGTTGCCGGGCGCAAAGAGATCAGCGAGATAGCGCAGATTTTATACAAAGTGATAGCCGAAGCGTCAGAGCTGTTGGCGACCCATTAATGTCTGTCACCGATGCCAGTGGCTGGCTGATGGCATCACAGACTATCTGAATATAAACCGGGTACGGGGCAAGAGCATGACGAAACAGCTTTATATTGGCGGAGCGTGGGTGGATTCCACGTCTTCTGAGCGTATTCCTGTTATCAACCCTTCCACGGAAGAGGTTTTCGATTACATCGTCGCGGCTAACGCAGATGATATCGATACAGCCGTTAAGGCGGCCAGAGAGGCTTTTGATAGCGGCCCGTGGCCCAACATGAAAGGCGCAGAGCGGGCAATATTGCTGCGTCAGATTGCGGCGAAGATCACCGAACGCAAGGCCGAACTTGCCCGCCTGGAAGTTCTGGATAATGGCAAACCGTATCCTGAAGCTGAATGGGATATTGAGGATGCCGCGGGAACCTTCAGTTTTTACGCTGATCTGGCAGAGTCTCTTGATGATTCTGATGAGGTGATACCACTGGCAGATGAGCGCTTCAGCTGTAAAGCGGTGAAAGAACCATTGGGGGTTGCCGGTGCCATCATTCCCTGGAACTTCCCACTCCTAATGGCGGCCTGGAAAGTGGCTCCGGCACTGGCTGCGGGTTGTACCATGGTGTTGAAACCCTCTGAGGTAACCTCACTGACGGCGCTGGTGTTAGCCGAGATTGTCGATGAAGTGAAGTTGCCACCGGGGGTACTGAATATTGTCACCGGCTCAGGCGCTGATGCTGGCCGGGCGCTGTCAGAACATCCCGGTGTGGATAAACTGGCCTTCACCGGTTCGGTGCCAACCGGTGCCACCATCATGCGAGCGGCGGCCACAGAGATAAAAAATATCAGTCTGGAGCTGGGCGGAAAATCACCGTTTATTGTGTTTGCAGACAGTGACATTGAGGCCGCCGTTGAATGGATAATGTTTGGTATCTTCTGGAACCAGGGCCAGGTCTGTTCGGCAACATCCCGGGTTTTGGTGGAAGCGTCCCTCTATCCTCAGCTGCTTGAACGCCTGGTCGAAGAAGCGGCAAAGATAACCATTGGCGCGGGCCATGATGCAGACACTCTGTTAGGTCCTTTAGTCAATGAAAGTCAGTATCAGAAGGTGCTGACGGCCATTGAAACGGGTGTGGCAGAGGGCGCAGTCATCGCCTGTGGCGGTCAGCGTCCGGCAGAGCTGAAGACCGGCTATTACCTGCAACCCACTGTTCTGGTTGATATGCAGGAAAATAACCCGGTCTGGCAGGAAGAGATATTTGGCCCGGTGGTGTGTGTCAAACCGTTTACCGCCGAAACGGATGCTGTTCGCATGGCAAACAACTCCCGCTTTGGCCTGGCTGCTGCGGTGATGTCCAGGGATGATGAACGGTGCGACAGGGTGGCCCGGCAACTAAGAGCCGGTATCGTCTGGATCAACTGTTCCCAGCCAACCTTCACTGAAGCCCCCTGGGGTGGTTACAAACAATCAGGGATCGGGCGTGAGCTGGGTCACTGGGGATTAAATAATTATCTGGAAACAAAACAGATAACAAAGTATGACAGCGATAAGCCCTGGGGTTGGTATATCAGGCCCTGAAGACACACTTCAAGCCCTTGATAACCAATGATTTATATAAGAATGAGTTTAGGATAAACAGGCAATCCGGATGCCGCTTTACTGTTTAATTGATCACAGAAAACACTGTGACAGCCTGAGAAGCTTAAGAGCTGTCCCCCTTAATCAGAGGGCAGCCAAAATAAAACATATAACGATATGGTACTGATAAGCGCCGTTTTACGGTATTAACGAGTTAATGCTTATACGATGCGATTGCTGAAATTGCACCATCGAAAGCACCTTAAATGGAGCAATAACATGAATCCAAAGAAGTTAGGTCTTGCTGCGGCACTCGCGGTGTCAGTCTCCACCACGGCTATCGCAAATGATTCGATCAAATTTTATAACTGGTCTGATTATATTGCCCCCGATACGCTGACAAATTTTGAAAAAGCGACCGGTTTATCTGTCACCTATGATGTGTTTGACAGTAACGAAGTTCTCGAAGCTAAGCTGATGGCGGGCGGTTCAGGTTTTGACCTTGTCGTGCCGGGCTCGCAGTTTCTGGGGCGTCAGATTATGGCGGATGTTTTTCTCGAACTGGACCGTGAAAAACTGCCGCATTACAAAAATCTGGACGCTGAACTGATGAAGGTGCTGGCAGAGGTCGATCCGGATAACCGCTATGGCATACCCTATCTGTGGGGCACTACCGGTATTGGCTATAATGTTGATCAGGTTAAGAAAGCCCTGGGTGAAGATGCCCCGGTGAATAGCTGGGATCTGGTTTTTAAACCGGAAAACCTGGAAAAACTCGCGTCCTGCGGTGTTGCCCTTCTGGATGCTCCGGCCGAGATTCTGCCAATCGCGCTGAACTACCTGGGTAAAAACCCCAACAGCACGGAAAAAGGAGATTACAGCCGGGATTCTGATCTTGGCAAACTGCTATCGTCTATCCGCCCGAGCATTACCTACTTCCATTCATCAAAGTATATTAATGACCTTGCCAATGGCGATATCTGTGTCGCAGTCGGCTGGTCTGGCGATATCCTGCAGGGTGCAACCCGGGCAGAGGAAGCGGGTAACGGTGTAAAGGTTGCCTATTCTATTCCCAAAGAAGGCACCGCTGTCTGGTTTGATATGCTGGCAATCCCTTCAGATGCCAAGCATCCTGAACTGGCCCATAAATTACTGGATTACCTGTTAGAGGCCGATGTTATCGCGGGGGTTTCCAACTACGTTGCTTACGCCAACGGTAATAAAGCATCTACCCAGTTAATTGATGCTGAAATCACCAGTGACCCGACCATCTACCCAAGTGATGATGTTAAAGCGAAACTGTTCTCGCTGAAGGTGATGCCGAAGAAAATAGACCGGTTTTCAACCCGGCTCTGGACCGACTTTAAAGCCAATCGCTAAACCTGTACCTACCGGGGGGGTATTCCCCCCGGAATGTCTGACGATTATCAATAGTTAGCTTAGTGTTAGCATGACATCGACTGACATCATTATTTCTCTCTGTCCGCGAAACCGCCCTCGAAACCGCCCTCGAAACCGCCCTGGAAACCTGCCCGGTTTCAGCTGCTCTTCTCCCCATTCAAAATGCAAAAGACAACACCCGCCCCTGCTTATGGCTAACAGCACTGGCATTGATTGCGCTATGCTTTGCAGCAGTATCAAGTCTTTCAGTTGACAGAGGTTTATTGTGAATACACACCCGGACAGCATTGATCCAGCTGTATGTCCCCTATGTAAGCAGTCCAATCAGTGCGGCAATATATCGTCGTGTGGTTCTGATACACATTGCTGGTGCAGCTCGCCTGAAATAACGTTTGCGGAGTCGTTATTAAATCAGCTGTCTGACGATACAAGAGGCACAGCCTGTATCTGCAAATCGTGTGCTTTAGCAAATAGTTAAGTGACTTTGCCTGTTTGGTGTAGACTTAATTAAATACGGAAATTTAACACGGAAATCAAACGTACCTCTAACCGTTGGCTGCCGTTCGGTCCTCACTATTTAAGCCAACCGTTTACAGGCTGAGGAGTCGGTCATGCCCAGACATACACACAGACGAAAAGCGTCTGTTCACTCTAAATCTAAAACTGCAAAAAATGTCCGGCCATCCGGGTTGAGAACGTCAAACCCTAAGGTAGGCGTTTTCTTGGGTGTGTTCTTTGTTGCTTTAGGGGCCTATATTCAAGTGTTTCAATCTCACGGCAATGCGATGTCTGGCATTGCTATACTCTCTATTATTGTCGGGGTTGTGACAGTCATCATTGCTCGCTTTTCTGTGCCCAGGAAAAAGACCGATTAGCACTGCGTGTAACGGACATATAAGCGGCGTCTCGCCGCGATTGCTTTTATCGCCCCGGGACGGGGCTCCTACGGTATGGATGTATTGTAGGAGAAGAGATGTTTTTTCGCGTTCCTCTTAACAAGGGGTGATGCCAGAATTAAAGGGGTCGAATTAAAGCGGTCGAATTAAAGGGACCAAAGCCGTAATTAAAACGGCCATTATCCAACGGCCAAAACGATAAGCGCCGACAGGGCCGCCAGAGTATAGCGGATCGTCTTTCTTATGGTGTTCTAATGAAATCCATTTTTAAACAATATCGGCCGCTGCCTCCAGAGTCTATGTGCCCTCTGTGGTAAATTTTTAAGCAATAACCACAGAGAACACAGAGAAAAGACAAAAGGGAACAAATTCATTTATTTATACGTAAATAAACCTGTCCCGTTTTCTGCGTCCTTTAACTGCTTAGCCTTATTCTGCTTAGCCTTATCCTGCTTAACGGCGTTTTTCCGGAATCCCGATCAGACCGTCCTTGCGGAACATCGCCTTGATACCGCGCACCGCCTGACGGATACGGTCCTGATTCTCGATCAGGGCAAAGCGCACGAAACCATCACCATAATCACCGAAACCAATCCCCGGAGAGACGCATACTTTAGCGTCGGAGAGCAGCTTCTTAGCAAACTCCAGCGAGCCCATCTCTGCGTAGGGTTCGGGAATTTTAGCCCAGATATACATCGACGCTTTGGGCACATCAACCATCCAGCCCGCCTCATGCAACCCTTTCGCCAGGGCGTTTCGGCGTTGCCGGTATTGCTCAGCGATATCGCGCACGCACTGCTGATCGCCTTCCAGCGCGGCAATAGCGGCGACCTGCAGCGGCGTAAAGGTGCCATAATCGTGATAGCTTTTAATCCTGGCCAGCGCATGCACCAGCTCTTTGTTGCCCACCATAAAGCCGATACGCCAGCCGGCCATGTTGTAACTCTTGGACAGGGTGAAAAACTCAACCGCAACATCCTTGGCACCCGGCACCTGCATGATTGAGGGCGCTTTCCAACCGTCATAGACAATATCGGCGTAAGCCAGATCGTGCACCACGATGATATCGTGCTCTTTGGCCAGTGCCACCACACGCTCAAAGAAATCCAGCTCGACACACTGCGCCGTCGGGTTGGAGGGAAAGCCGAGAATCATCATCTTCGGTTTCGGAATCGACTCACGGATAGCTCGTTCCAGTTCAACGAAAAAGTCGACCCCTGGAATAAGCGGTATCGAGCGCACCTGGGCACCGGCAATCACCGCGCCGTATATATGAATCGGGTAACTCGGATTCGGCACCAGTACTGTATCGCCATGATCCACCGTGGCCAGCATCAGATGCGCCAGACCTTCCTTAGAACCGATGGTGACAATCGCCTCCTCTTCGGGATCAATCTCGACCTCATAGCGCTCCTGATACCAGCGGGAGATCGCCCGCCGAAGGCGCGGAATACCGCGAGAAGTGGAATAACCATGGGTGTCATCACGCTGCGCAACGGTACAGAGTTTCTCAACAATATGCGGTGGTGTCGGCCCATCGGGGTTGCCCATACTGAAGTCGATAATATCCTCGCCACGCCGGCGCGCCGCCATCTTCAGCTCGGCGGTGATATTAAAAACATAGGGGGGCAGTCGATCAATACGGGAAAAATGACGTACGGGGGGTGTGCCAGAATTATCGGCCATAAAAACCTCGATTAACGTAAGCGCCCGGAACCGTCCGAGCGACGCCGGCCCTGTGCTCAGGACCGTAGAGAAATAATATCCCGATAAAACCGATCTGAACAGGTGGGGGGTTAAATTAATTTTGTGGGGGATGGCTGAGTCGCTAGATCGCGGCTTCGCCGCTAGCTAGTTGTTAGAACGTCGCTTCGCGACTGGCTAGAAAAAGCATCAGCGTAGTTCGTGGTTCGAACGCCGGTGCCCGGCTTGCTCGTCGCTCGGAAAACCTTCTTAACAGCAAGAGTGATCAAACAGATTTCTGTGGTATTAAAAAGGTTTGGTGAAATCAATTGCTGCGCCCCTCTTATTAAGGGTTTTAAACCCTTTAGCCCTAGGGAAGGTGCGATTAAGTGCCCAAGTTTTGCTTAATTCGCTGATTTCAGCGGA
>JAAEYW010000031.1 GCA_018223185.1 Oceanospirillales bacterium
AGAGCTCGCCAAACGGGCTTAACCATGAAGATATCGATGTTTCTATATCCTTCCCAATAACACGCGAAGAACCTTTTTTTACCTCGAATATCTTCCCGACAGACACAAAAAAGGGCCACAAGCGGCCCCCTACGATCTGAATATGCGACTTTACTGTTGCATAACGATCGGATTCTCATTCCGATCAAAAATCAGATATCGCGACAGATCCTCACCCATGGTCAGGCCATTTGCCATCTGGTTCAGGTAAGGGTCGGCATCCTCTGTTGTCGGAGCAACACCATTCTCACCGCTTAGTCCGGCGATGATGATGAAGTTCCACTCTTTGGAAATATTATCCGCTTCCGCGACCAACGCTTTAAAAGACTCAATCTCTTCGGGCAGTTTATCCACACACATCACCGGAGAGATGGCTCCATGCTGCTGCTTACGTTGCTTCTTCGGGTTCGATGAGACGCCTTCGGCATTAGCAAAGAGCAGCAGTAAACGCTGGGGTTGATCCTGGGATACTGACATCTCCAGCAGATCGGAAAAATTAGCAATCATTGTTTAACTACCTCGCAAGTTGATGCAATTCAGGTTAACCGGTCTGATAAAAAGCATCTTGATATATATCAGTTTCCAAGCGGCATAACGCAATTCATAAGAGGTAGGACACAACATCAAAACTAATTTTTGATGTTGTCATTTATCTTCTTCGACGGTAAACACCTCCGTCTGGGGATGAAACGCAAACCAAAACAGATTGGTACTCACCAGCTCCCTATGACCCGTTTTTTTGGGATGCTAAGCCCGGCTCATACACTCAACCGGAAAGAACAGCAGGGGACTTCCATCATATCCACTGTAAGGGTTACGGCTGTAGTCTCTGATCGGGCCAGTGTTACTGGACAGCCCCAGCGGGTCAGGGGTTGTCCTTTCCTAGAATCAAAGTCAGGTGAAAATCCATAAATCGCCTGAACATGAATAAAGATAGGCCGTAATAGTGCCGCATATGCTAACGGCCGGAGACATAGAACACATTGTTGCAGCCCTCAGGCCATCCAGTTACACCAGCCCTTTTAGCGTAACTGCAAACTCTATACTGTAAATTCTGACTTACATAATGACTCAAAACAGAGACATGATAACTATTTGATATATAACAAAATTATTAATACCAAGTCATTACGCGCCTCCAAACGGCGACACATATCGTCTATAGCAGCCTGTATTTATCAGAAGTAACGCTGGCCAATCAACCATGAGAACAATAAGTCATTGTAAATTAATGACATTTGTTTATTGGCGTAGTTAATGCTTCCTACCTGTTCAGCGTTGGGGTTATGACTTTAAACCACCATCCCCCGAAGCAGCAATAACAACCCACCACTGTATATAAATGTATTTTGGCATGGGCTCTGATGAGCAAGGGGGAAGAATCCTGACCTCTACAGAATATTAATACTCAGTCAGTGAAAACGTACTGAGGGTTTGTCTATGTGTTTCAGTGCTTATTAACAGCGATTTTTGATAACGGATATATGAAGGATCTTTTACATGTTTAAAAAAACGGCTATTTCCACTCTGGTACTTTCTTTGTCCTATCTTCCGGTAAGTTATGCAGTAGATGCTGCTAATGAACAGAAATTTAGTAGCGAAGAGCTGTTAATCACCACCCTCACTGCTGATGATCAGGCTGCCTTAGAGCAGGCATTGGCTGATGATGCCATTGCACAAGCTGCGCTAGAGGCCGATGCAGCGGCGCAACAGGCCGCCGATGCCGATGTCGCAGCACAAGCCGCGCTAGAAGCTGATGCAGCGAGCCTGGAAGCGACCGCCGCCGACACAGCCGCTCAGGCAGCAATTGATGCCGACGCAGAAGCACTGGCAGCAGCTGAATCGGATGCTGCGGCAGCAGCAGCGCAAACAGCCGCTGACGCAGATCCGACAGATGCAAACCTTGCACTTGCGACAGAGCTGCAAGCTATAGCAGATGCAACCGATGCCAATGAGCTACAAGCGATCGCCGATGAAACCGATGCGGCTGCGCTGCAGGCGATTGCAGATCAGACTGACGCCGATGCCCTGCAGGCAATCGCAGATGAAACCGACGCTGAGCAATTGCAGGCATTAGCTGACGAGACAGATGCTGAGGCACTACAAACGATTGCAGAACAAACAGATGCTGAAGCGCTGCTAGCGATTGCCGAACTGACAGATGCTGATGCGATTCAAGCCGATATTGATTTAACCGCTGAACTGGTAGGGCAGCTGTCTCCAGAACAACTGTTTGCAATGAACCGGTCGTTAAATAACGCAGCGAACGGGAAATTAATGCTTGATATCGATGCTGATGATTTACAGCGTGTGATTGACGGCAATTTTAATAAGCAGCAGATAAATGCTTTCACCCAGTCATTCGAACAAGAAGCCCGCTTCCAGACAAAAGCGGATAAATTCACCGCTTTATACGATGAAAGCGGTGAAGAGCACTTCCTGGATAAAGCCACCGCCATGGAGCAAAAGGGAGCCCTGCAAAAAGCAAAATTTGATGCACGTATTGAAAAGTTTTCAGCGCAATCCGTAGATGGTGCAAAAAGTCAGGTTAAGAAAGCAGCCCAGGAAACCGCAAAAAGTACTGCTAAAGACTCCGCGCAAACCGTAGCCAAAGGTGAAGCCCAACAGGCAGCGAAAGCCGCGGCTAAAGAAACAGCTAAGGAAATGGCGAAAGCTACCGCAAAAGAAACGGCCAAAGACGCAGCCAAAAAAGCCGCCCGGGAAAACGCCAAGAAAGCAGCTAAACTCTCCTAACTTTAACCAGAAAACCTCTACCAGGTCCCGTAAGCTATAAACGCTACGGGACCTGTTTTCAGGTTCCCTCGATACCCGTTTGATAAAAGGATAATCGGCTTATCATGGATAAAGCTAAAACGAATATTTTATGTGTAAGTGCGATGCTGCTATCCAGCTCACTATCATTTGCGCAGGAAGCCCCTCTCTCGCTATCAGCATCAATTGGTGCTGAATACGATGATAATATCTCTGTCTCTGCACTGGATACAACGACCGGCCAATCTGATGAAGCATTAATTGTCGACTTTTCAGCGGGCTATATGGCCATGAAGAGCGAAACGACTGAACTCGAACTGGTCTACGACCTCTACCAAAGTAAGCATAATTCGCTCAGTGACTTTGATTTGCAGATTCACACGCTGTCGGCCTTTGGATCCAGAGAGGTGGGTGATAAAGACCTGGGCCTTTACTACAGCTATTCAATGGTTGATTTGGGCGGTGAGGACCTATATGACTCCCATAGCCTTACCCCGTCTTTAGGACTCGCATTAGCTGAAGGCTGGTATAACCGTTTCAGCTATAGCCTGGTCGTAAAAGATTTTGCTTCAGACTCTGGGCGCGATGCGACTCAGAACAGCGTATCTGCGGATAACTATTACTTCTTTATGGATAATGCCGCCTATATCACTTTAGGTGCGAAGCTGGAACGGGAAGACACTGACAATAACGAGCTGGATTACCAGGCACTCTATATAAAGACTGCCATTTCTATACCTCTTCATTACAACAATAAAAAGGTAATTGATTTTAAAGGCAAATATGAGCGCTACTGGCGAGATTATGACAATGTCACTTTCTCGATAGGTAAAAAGCGGGATGATAATCAGGATCTGATCGGTCTTGAGTTCATCAAAGCTATTAATGAGAACGTTGATGTTGTATTTGATTATGAGTACACAAATACGCAATCTAACTTACCTTCCGTAGATGCCGAAGGCAACGTTATCTCATTAAAGATAGCGATGGACTTCTAATTCACGGAATAAGGCAAAAACTGAACGCTTTCACGCCCATGTAATGACCTTCGCAGGACTCAACGTCGACGATGGAAATCATGGGCGCAACAACAAAGTATGGAGAGTTACTCCTGCTTACCTGCCTCCAGCTTACCCAGGCGCAAATTGTTCGCTTAAAAGCGATAACCCACCAGACATCGTCATCTGGCGCGCAATGTTAAACTACGCCGGTGCATCAAACCGTCGCTATCTTCGGCGTCGCCGTAACGAACTGACCTCTTCCCTGACAATCGAACCAGGCCCACAGATACCTCACTGCGCCAATTGCTTTTTCAATGACTCTATCAAGGAGTATTAGTGGGTAGTGTTGCGCTAAGCGACTACACCCGATCAGCTGCATTGTCAGACGTAGAGAAAGGCACACTGCCGACTGCGCTGGCACCCGTGGCCCGGCGCTATCGACTGGCAAACGGAAAAGTCTGTCGCAGCAAATTTAAAAAATAGAAATGCAATGAAGTAAATAAAAAAGCGGGAATGAAAACAGGATAAATAAGTTGGTGCAGATGGGGAGACTCGAACTCCCACGCCCGTGAAGGCACTAGCACCTGAAGCTAGCGTGTCTACCAATTCCACCACATCTGCTCCGAAAGAGGAGCGCATTATAAAGACGAGCTTTTCATTTGTGAAGTGCCCACAAGCACTTTTTTTATTTTTTATTCTTCAGAGAGGCAGTTAGTGAAGCTATCTGCCAGAGATTGCAGATATTTACTGTACCCTCCACGCGCGGCTTCAATCTCAACCGCAAGAGGATCAAGCCGTCCCACGCGGATATTCAGTCCCCGAATAAGGCTATCGACAACCGGCGCTTTGAACTGAGGCTCAACAAAAACACAGTGGGCTTTGTTGGTTTCCAGTGCCTTACGTATCTCGCTGAGCCGGCGGGCACCAGGCTTACGGCCCGGATCGACAGTAAAATACCCCAGCTGATTCAGCTGATAATGCTCAACAAAGCTACTGAATGCATCGTGAAACACATAAAAACCAACAGCTGAAATACTTTTCAGCTGTTGCTGAAGCTGCTGATCGGTGCGCAAAAGACGGGCGGCAAAATCATCGTACGCCTGCTGGTAGATCGCAGCCTCTTCCGGATACAACACCACCAACCGGTCTTTAATCCTGTCAGCAGCCGCCAGCGCGCGATCCGGAGCCATCCAGAAATGAGGATCTGCACCATCATGATGGTGTTCATCCTCATGCCCGCCGGCATCATCAGAATGAGCCGCATCGACGTTTTCTGTTTCCGGGTTCGCCGGGTGATGATCGTCATCGTCTTCAAGCAGCGCCAGAGCAGGGCGTTCCAGCTGACTAACGGTTTTTGTCAGAAACAGCTCGAGGCCCGGTCCACCCCAGATAAACAGATCTGCATCATGTATCTGGCCTATCGAGGACGGTTTAAGAGAGTAATGATGAGGCGAACTTCCTGAGGGTAACAAAACATCAACGTGCGCCAGATCACCGAGCATATCCTTTGCAATCAGCTGAATGGGCTTAATGCTGGCCAGTACCCGAATCTGACCGGCTGTTGCCGTTTGCGTTCCGAAAACAGAGATAGTGAGCAAAAGCAGAACAATTGTTGAAGATAATCTGGAAATCATCGGAAGCAGCCACTGTTAATTAAAGAAATGCAAAGTTATAATATAACAATTAATATATCAACCGGTTTTATTATGGCGCCTCAATCCGTAAACAACATCGCCCACCAGCCCGATCATGACCACAGTCGCTGTGTCAAAACTGCACTGCAACAGGCACAGACGCTGTGTAAAACCAATGGCCAGCGACTGACTAAAATCCGTGAACTGGTGCTCAAACTCATCTGGCAAAGCCATAAACCACTGGGCGCTTATGATCTGCTACCCGCTATTGCCAAAGCCGGCTTTAACTCGGCGCCACCGACTGTCTACCGGGCACTGGATTTTCTTCAGGAGCAGGGGCTGGTGCACCGGCTGGCCACACTGAACGCTTTTATTGGTTGCAGTCATCCGGAACACAGCCACTCGGGTTATTTTCTGATCTGTCAGAGTTGCGGAACCACCGCTGAACTCGAGTCCAGCGAGTTACACAACAGTATTCAAAACTTCGCCGGTAACGCCGGATTCTCGGTGGAACAGGAAAATATCGAAATTCTGGGACGCTGTCCCGGTTGTCAGGAGAACGTATGAGCCCGGCTAATCTGGTCGAAATTACCGGCCTGAACATCAGCTTTGGTAACAACAGCGTTGTCGAAAATGTTTCCATGGCCCTGAAGCGGGGCGAAATTACCACGCTGATCGGCCCCAACGGGGCAGGGAAAACCACGCTGGTTAAAGCTGTTCTGGGGCTTCTGTCTCCGACCAGTGGTACGATTAAGAGGTCCTCCGCACTGCGTATCGGTTATATGCCGCAGAAACTGCATATTGATACGACGTTTCCCCTTACCGTGGCGCGGTTTCTGAAGACCGCCGCCTTTGCCAGCATTGAAGACCGGATTGTCGCGTTACAGTCGGTTCGTGCCGAACACCTCCTGAAACAATCGGTTCACAGCTTATCCGGCGGCGAAATGCAGCGGGTGCTGCTGGCCCGGGCCCTGCTGCGTAAACCAGAGCTTCTGGTACTGGATGAACCGGCTCAGGGGGTGGATATTAACGGCCAGACCGAGCTGTATAAGCTGATCGCCAGCATCCGTGATAAATACAACTGCGCGGTACTGATGATTTCGCACGATCTGCATCTGGTTATGGCTGCCACCGATCAGGTGATCTGCCTGAACCATCATATCTGCTGTTCCGGTCATCCGGAGCAGGTCAGCGCTGACCCGTCCTATATCGAACTGTTTGGCATACCCGGCGCTGAAAGCCTCGCGCTTTATAGTCACCACCACAATCATCAGCATAATAATCATGGTGATATCCTCCCGCTGCCTGATGAACAGGAAAGCGATCATCACCACTGCGGAGGGCACCACTGATGCCTGAATTTCTGCTACTTGCCCTGCTGGGTGGTATTGGGGTTGCACTGGTAGCCGGACCGCTGGGCTCTTTTGTCGTATGGCGGAGAATGGCCTATTTTGGCGATACCCTGGCTCACTCAGCCCTGCTGGGAATAGCGGTCGGCGTGCTGTTTGATATCAACTTCAATCTGGCGGTGGTCAGCTGTTGTGTGATCCTGGCACTGATTCTGGTCAGTCTGCAGCGGCAGCGGCTGGTGGCAACCGACACCCTGCTGGGTATTATGGCCCACAGCAGCCTGTCGCTGGGTCTGGTAGCCGTTGCCTTGCTGGATGACGTCAGGGTCGACCTGATGGAATATCTGTTTGGCGACCTTCTGGCGATCACGCCCACGGATCTGTTCTGGATCTATGGTGGCGGAGGCGTTGTCATGCTATTGATCTGGAAGCTCTGGAATCCGCTGCTGGCCGTGACTATCAATGAGGAACTGGCGCAGGTTGAAGGCGTACCGGTGGCCCGGATACGACTGGCTCTGATGCTGTTAATCGGGGTGGTTATCGCTATCGCTATGAAAGTGGTGGGTATTCTGCTGATCACCTCTCTGCTGATTATTCCCGCCGCCAGCGCCCGGCGCCTGGCCAGCTCTCCGGAGCAGATGGCAGTAATTGCCAGTCTGCTGGGCGTTGTTGCCGTAATCCTCGGACTCTCGGCATCAATGCAGTTTGATACCCCGGCAGGCCCCTCAGTGGTTGTGGCTGCACTGGTTCAGTTTCTGCTGCTTTACTCTCTGCCGATCCGCAGCGTGGCATGATCCGATACCTGCAGCGGGCCCGAAAACAGGATCATCAAAAGGTCTGGTCACTCGCCTGGCCAATGATCCTGTCAAATATTACCGTGCCCCTGCTGGGTCTGGTGGACACTGCAGTGATCGGCCACCTGCCGGACCCCAGATATCTGGCGGCGGTGGCCGTCGGCGCGATGATATTTTCTATTCTTTACTGGTCTTTTGGTTTCCTGCGTATGGGGACCACCGGACTCACGGCTCAGGCGCTGGGAGCCCCCGATTATGATCAGAGCCGGTTACTTCTCGCTCAGTCACTGGTGCTGGCAGGGATCATAGGGCTGACGCTGGTCGTATTTCAATATCCGCTGATAGAGACCGCACTGACGCTGGTCGGAGCGGAGCCGGACGTCACAACCGAAGCCCGCTTGTATGCCGAAATCAGAATTTTTGGTGCTCCGGCGGTCCTGGCCAACTATGCGCTGTTAGGCTGGTTTCTGGGCAATCAGAATACCCGCATTCCGCTGCTGCTGCTGGTGGTGACTAACCTGCTGAATATGCTGCTGGATCTGATCGCAGTCTATGGCCTGGGAATGCACGCCGAAGGGGTTGCTCTGGCGACCGTCATATCGGAGTATGCCAGCCTGTTACTGGGTATAACTCTGATGCTGCGGATGCTGGCAAAACAGCCAGGCAATACGCCCTGGCCAAGGCTTAAGTCAGTAAGTGATTACTACCACCTGATCAATGTTAACCGCTATCTTTTCGTCCGCACCCTGGTGCTTCTGTTAACACTGGCCTTCTTTACCTCTCAGGGGGCGAAGCAGGGAGCCTCGATTCTCTCGGCCAACGCAGTATTACTTAATTTCTTTCTTATCATATCCAACGGATTAGACGGCTTCGCCCATGCAGCAGAAGCCCTGAGCGGTAAACTTTATGGTGCCAGGGATCGCAAAGGGTTTCACAGAATCGTCTCTGCCTGCCTTAGCTGGTCGCTGATCAGCGCGGTGCTTTTCAGCCTCTTCTTCTGGCTCTGCGGTGAACTGATTATCGCCCTGTTGACTAATATTCCGGAGGTCCGGGACACCGCAACGACCTACCTGCCCTGGATAATAGGTCTCCCATTGATTGCCGTATGGAGCTTTATGACCGATGGCATCTTTGTCGGCACCACTCAGGTAAAAGCGATGCAGAATACGATGCTGGTCTCGGTGTTCGGCGTTTTTGCTCCGGTCTGGTATCTGACCCAGTCTCTGGGCAATAACGGTCTGTGGCTGGCCTTCTTAAGCCTGTTTGTGGCACGCGGGGTAACTGGCGGCTATGTTTTCATTAAGGAGTTCAAACAACCGCTGGAATAAAGATATGCGCCCGTCCGCTTTACTGCTCAGCATACTGTTCGGCACAGTACTATCACTGCCCCTTCATGCACTGCCTCTGGAGCAGCTTAAGCTGCCTCAGGGATATCAGATATCGGTCGTGGCGCAGGCAGAAAATGCCCGCCAGATGGCGCTTGGTGAGCCTGGAACACTGTTTGTTGGCAGTCGAAGGGAGGGCCGGGTATACCGCTTCAAAGACCGGGACGGGGATGGCCGCTATGAACAGCGGGATATTCTGCTACGGGGCTTAAATATGCCCAGCGGGATCGCCTGGCGTAACGGCAGCCTCTATATCGCCGCAGTTGATCGCATTCTGCGCATCGCCGATGCAGATCATGTCGGGCTGCGAACACTCCAGACAGAACTCATCACAGACAACCTGCCTGATATCAGTCACCATGGCTGGAAATACCTTAAATTCGGACCCGACGGCGATCTCTACTTCAACCTCGGAGCCCCCTGTAATATCTGCCTCAGTCAGGACCCTCGCTTTGCCACGATCATGAAACTAAACCCGGATAATGGTCAGCAGACAATCGTTGCCCGGGGAGTGCGCAACTCCGTCGGTTTTACCTGGCATCCGCGGACAGGGGAACTCTGGTTTACCGATAATGGCCGGGATAATCTTGGAGATGATCTGCCGGATGATGAGCTTAACCGGCTCACTGAACCCGGCCAGCATTTTGGCTATCCCTTCGTGCATGCCGGGGATATTCCCGACCCCGAACTGTATCAGAATCAGCCACTGTCCGACTTCCAGCCACCGATGCTCAGACTGGGTGCCCACGTTGCCCCCCTGGGGTTAACGTTCTACGGTGGCGGCCAGTTTCCTGATGCGACCCCTGACACGCTGTTTATTGCCGAACACGGATCGTGGAACCGCTCCGACAAAGTGGGCTACAGGGTGGTCCGGGTCGATACTGCGATGAAGCCACCCAGGCAGCAGATATTTATTGAGGGCTGGCTAAAGGGGCAGAGCGCCTGGGGCAGGCCGGTCGATATTGTCACCGACCGGGATGGCAGCCTGCTGATCTCAGATGACCGGGCAGGGGTGATCTATAGGGTGCGCTATCAACATTAAAGAGTGAAGGTCTCACCCAGCTGGCGACAGGGCTGGTAGCGGAGACAATTCACTTCATGATCGTTAACCATTCCGGTGGCCTGCATAAAGGCATAACAGATGGTCGGTCCGACAAAGGTCATCCCGGCTTTTTTCAACGCTTTACTCATCGCCCGGGACTGATCCGTTTCAGCAGGCACCTGCTTGAGGCTGCTCCAGCTATTTTGAACCGGCTGACCGTCGACAAACTGCCATATATAATTGGCAAAACTGCCATGTTTCGCCGCCAGGTCAAGAAAGATACCCGCGCTTTTCACTGAGGATGTAACTTTCAGGCGGTTTCTGACAATGCCGGGATCAAGCAGCATCTGTTCAATTTTTTCCGACGTAAACGCCGCGACTGTTGCCGGGTCAAACCCCTCATACAGTCGACGGTAACCCTCGCGCTTTTGCAGAATCGTGCGCCAGCTCAGTCCCGCCTGCGCACCTTCGAGAATAAGATACTCAAACAGCTGCTGATCGTTGGACTGAGGCACACCCCAGACCTCATCATGGTAGTGTTGTTCAAGCTCGGTGGCAGTTGCCCAGGCACAGCGATGGCACATAGAGGTTCCTGATGTGGTGTGATGTCAGTGCTTCGTTATCAGAGCTTCGTTATCAGAGCTTCGATATCAGTGCGTCGACATCAGAGCGTTGCTATCAATGTTTGGCTGAACCGGGATTAGCCACGAAATTCAGCGGCTGTGCTGGCTCAAGCTCAACTTTCCCGCCCCGGTTCACCCGGGTATCCAGCTCACCTTTTGGCTGATCAGAGCCGTCCATCGCCATAGAATCACTGAAGTCACAGCGAATACACTCACGGAACTCATGACTCTCATCCCGGTACATTTTCAGGGTATCCATCTCGCCACAACGGGGACAAACCGCACCCGCGATAAAACGTTTAACAATCGTCATAATTCACTCAAAAGGTCAGTTTTTACAGGTGCAGAAAGAGACCACCTCTGCACCTGCAGCATTATACCTCAGAAACAGAGGGGCCCGCCTGCGTGCCTTTCTATGCGGTAATCCCTGAGTGACGCAATAATGCCTCAACACTGGGCTCCCGGCCACGGAAGGCAACAAACAGCGCCATCGGCTCTTTCGAACCACCCATCTCAAGAATATTCTCCCTGAATGAACGGCCGGTGTCAGTATTGAACACGCCCTCCTCTTCAAAACGGGAGAAGGCGTCCGCAGACAGCACCTCAGCCCACTTATAGCTATAATAGCCAGCGGCATACCCCCCGGCAAAAATATGGCTGAAACTGTGCTGAAAGCGGTTAAAGGCTGGCGGGGTGATAACAGCCACCTCTCGGCGAATCCGATCCAGAACCGCCTGAATATTAGTGACGCCCGCTTTATATTCACGATGCAGCTGAAAATCAAACAGTGACAGTTCCAGCTGGCGTACCATCATCATGCCTGACTGAAAGTTTTTCGCCGCCAACATCTTCTCCAGCAGCTCCTGAGGCAGTGGCTCACCGGTCTCGAAATGACCCGAGATCAGCGCCAGCGCTTCTGCTTCATAACACCAGTTCTCCAGAAACTGACTGGGTAACTCAACGGCATCCCACGCAACACCGTTAATACCGCTGACATCCGCGTACTCTATCCGGGTCAGCATATGGTGCAGGCCATGACCAAACTCGTGGAACAGTGTAGTCACTTCGTTATGGGTCAACAGGGCCGGTTTATCACCCACTGGCGGGTTAAAGTTGCAGACCAGATAAGCGACCGGCAGCTGCAATATGCCATTATCAATACGCCGGACCCGGCAATCATCCATCCAGGCACCGCCACGCTTTTTAGCCCGGGCATAGGGGTCGAGGAAGAACCGGGCGATCAGCTCACCATCCCGACTGATATTGAACAGCCGGGCATCTTTATGCCAGCGATCAAATTCAGCGACCTCTTCAATCTCGATAGCAAACAGCTGACCGGTTATTCTGAACATTCCATCAAGCACTTTCGCCATCGGGAAGTAGGGACGCAGCTCTTCCTGGGAGATCGCATAGCGGGCCTGCTTCAGCTTCTCGCTGTAGTATGAAATATCCCAGGACTCCAGCTCCGGCTCACTGAACTCTTCCAGCGCGAAGTCCTGCAGTTGCTGATACTCTTTTTCCGCCTGAGGGCGGCTCATTCCGGCGAGATCATTGAGGAAGCTGACCACCTGCTCAGGGGTTTCCGCCATCTTGGTTGCCAGACTATAAACAGCATAGTTTTCAAACCCGAGCAGCTGCGCCAGTTCCGCCCGCAACGTCAGGATCTCAGTCATAATCTCACTGTTATCCCACTGACCCGCATGCGGCCCCTGATCTGATGCCCGGGTGACGAACGCTTCATACAACTCACGGCGCAGCTCCCGGTTATCCGCATAGGTGATCACGGCATAGTAAGAGGGGAAATCCAGCGTAACCAACCAGCCCTCGACACCTTTTGCTTCCGCCAGCTGCCGGGCGGAAGCCAGCGCGCTCTGCGGCAGTCCGGCCAGCTCAGCTTCATCACTGATCAGCTTGCTCCAGCCATCAGTCGCATCCATGACGTTTTCAGAAAATTTAGTGGTCAGTTCGGAGAGCCGCTGCTGCAACTCGCCATAGCGTTTCTTTTCCGCTGCTCCCAGCGCGATCCCGGAAAGACGGAAATCCCGCAGGGTATTATCAATAACCTTACGCTGGGCCTCGTCCAGCTGGCTGTACGCTTCACTGTTTGCCAGCTTTTCATAAGCCTCAAACAGTCCCTGATGCTGTCCCATCTCAGTCCAGAACTGAGACAGTTTAGGCAGACAAGCGTTGTAGGCATCGCGCAACTCATCACTGTTAACCACGGCATTCATATGAGAAACCGGTGACCAGGCTTTTGCCAGACGGTCATGGCTCTGCTCCAGCGGCACCACCAGACTGTTCCAGTCGGGCGAGTCATTGCCCTCCAGCACCGTCTCAACCACCGCGCGACACTCGGCCAACAGCTGATCAACAGCAGGCTCAACCTGTTCAGGTTTAATCTCAGAAAAAGGCGGCAGCAGATGGTTTTGCAGCAATGGATTAGACATATAAACTCCTGAACCGGGATATAAATAACGATAGTATTTACTAAATGGGGTAGCTATACGCTGTTTTCAATCACCACTCTGAGTTTATTATAGAACCCTCAACAGAGCATCAGACCAAGAGACCGATATGACTATCCGCAGCTATCAGGGCAACACCCCTAAACTGGGCAAAGCCAACTTTATTGATCCTACCGCCGTAGTACTCGGCGACGTGGAACTTGGCGATGATGTGTCGGTCTGGCCATTAACGGTCATCCGAGGCGATATGCACCGCATCCGAATCGGCAACCGCACCAGCGTTCAGGACGGATCCGTGCTGCATATCACCCACGCAGGCCCTTTCAATCCGGACGGTTTCCCGCTGATCATCGGCGATGACGTTACCATCGGCCACCAGGCGATGCTCCACGGCTGCACTATAGGCAACCGTGTGCTTGTCGGTATGGGCGCAATGGTGATGGATGGTGCGGTAGTAGAAAACAACGTCATCATCGGCGCCGGCAGCCTGGTGCCACCGGGAAAAACCCTGAAAAGCGGCCACCTCTACGTCGGCCGCCCGGTACAAGAGGTGAGGGCGCTGACGGAGAAAGAGATCAACTTCTTTACCTATACGGCGGGGAATTATGTGAAACTCAAGGACAAGCACATAGCCGAGGGATACGGCGAGTAGCTAGATCGCCGCTTCGCGGCTAGCTAGTGGTTAGACGGAAACTTCGTTTCCTTGCTAGAAAAAGAAAGAGCCGTTGCTCGTTGTTCGTTGCTCGACGTAAAACTTCGTTTTACTTGCTCGAAAGAGAATGGGGGTGTTTATTTTCTTATACAGAATCGAAAATAAACCTGTCCCCTATAATCCTTATTGTTGGTTAAAATAAGCGACGAAGGTGCAAAAACCAACTGCTATTTACCCTTTTGAGTGACTTGTTATAAACCTCATTTTGGAAAGCTACTATGTGCCTGAGGTAAAAATAATCGTGCTATTTGCTCCGGAGACACTTGCTTCAAGTAATTATCATGACAAAAACACCGATTACATTCTCTTTGCACTATTAATGTTCTGAGCTTCGGTTTATTTTCAGTAAGCTGATTCAAAGCTTCTTTGGCTTCAATAAAAGGATCAACTTCCCCGTAAATTTTTACATTAGGGTTATCTAAAACTATTTCTTCTAACGACTCAAATAGAACAGGTCTTCCCGGCTTTCTTATTGTGAACATTTTTCTTTGTCTATCAAAGCTATCCCAACACTGAATAAGCTCTTCTACCCCTTGAAAATACTTGTCTTCATTAACTGTATCTTCATTCCAATAAATAGGGTTGTTTTTTGTTATCCAAATATCTATTTCATCTTTTAACAGGATATCAATACTAAATTTGAACAAGACTGGACCATACAGGTTCTGCCTAGGAAAATGACCATGCAAGTCTACAGTATCTATAAAAACATCATTCCAAACATCATATTTTTTGTCAATTCCGTCTGAAGACTGTGCTGTTTGAAAAAAACCTTTTTCTTCTACGCAGCCTCTAGATAACAAACCATTAGCTCTTATAAAAGAAGAGGCCGTCACTAAAGAGTTGGCATGATAAAAATACGTAATATCTTTTTCAATTAAAAACTGGTGTAGCCTCAGGTTATCAATCTTCAATGAATATTCCTTATGTTATAAAACGACATTTTATCCAAATATTTTTTCAGAAGAGCCCGCTCCAAAATACTTTTCATACTCTTGAATCGCATAATTATCCATCATTCCAGAGATATAATCCGTTACTAACCTTTCCTTAGGCTCATTTATACTCCTTAGTTCAGGAGGCAATAGCATATTTCCTTTATTAAATAAATCATCTAAGTAAACTTCAAATAAACCTTTGATAACCTTTTCGCCTTTTTTTTCATATAGCTGGACATCTTTTTTTCTTAGTATAGCTTTAAAAAGAAGCTTCTTTAGCCCTTCAGCTAATAGACCATGTTCTTTATACCCTAAAACACCATTAACTAAACCAATATCCCGACATAAAGTGTTAACAATTATTGATGTAATTTCCTTTTTTATGATCATAGAATATTCTTCAGATGTACTTAGAATATGTGATTCCATTGCATCAGCTTGAACAGTTCTAACTATTTCTGAAAAAGAATCGAATGCAGCCGAGTATGTATCACTAATTTTAAATTCATATAAAATTTCACCAAGAGTAATCATCCCAAAGCTCAAAGCATCTTCTAAGTCATGTGCTGCGTATGCAATTTCATCAGCTAAGTCCATAATTTCAGCATCAATACTTTTAGTAACTGTAACTCCATTTTCAGTTAACTGTTCCGATAAAAAATCATAATCATTGTCGTATAGAAACTTCTTAGAATTAGTGTCTTTTTTATAAAAGTACTTTGTTACACCCATCAGTGATCTTAAAGTAAGATTTAAACCAGAATATGAATGATGTTTCTTTTCTAAAGTACGTAAAATTCTAAATGCCTGAGCATTTCCTTCATAGCCGCCAGAGCTATCGCATAATTGATTTAAAACAACTTCGCCAGAGTGCCCAAAAGGAGGATTGCCGATATCATGAGCGAGAGAAGCAGTTTCTGAAACGACTGCATGCTTTAATTCAAGATCATAAGCAATTGATCTTGCAATTTGAGCAACTTCCAAGCTGTGCGTTAATCGATTACGATTAAATTTATTGGCATCTATGCCAAGTAGTTGCATTTTCCCTTGCAGTCGGCGAAAAGAAGATGAATATAGAACCCGAGCGTAGTCCCTCATGACATCATCACGACTTTCAGATCTATTGTCTTTAGGCTGGGTTATACGAAACTCAAGCTTAGATATTATCTCCTCTTGAGCTTGCGCATATTGTTTTGTTTCTAAATCGTACATGAATCATCCTTAATTAATTGTGGGGCATCCACTATTGAGGCTTATAACAGCTGGTTATAGTGCCCTTTGGCACTATTGTTCTGGTAATTCGATAGACCAACCGCCATTTTTATTCTATATATCAGCAGGATAGCGAGAACTAAGAGAGGCTACTTACAGAATGATCGTGCCTGTAGAGGCTGCATCCCTGCTAACAACATGTCTGAATCTAATATCCACTTTTACTTAAATCAAAGTGTTATATCAACGCTTACACTCTGTTTTTTCTTTGCTTTTCCTAGCCACTAGCAAGTCACGAAGTGACGTCTAGCTAGCCGCGAAGCGGCGGTCTGGCCTGAAATCTGTTTCACAGATTTCAGGCTTTCGCCTTAGCGATTTCGCGCAGCCGCTTCACCACCAGCGCGTTCAGTGAACGCTGAGTAAACGTTCCATCCTCTTTCAGCTGGCCCGCTTTACGGCCCATCAGCAGTTCCAGGCACTGGTCTACCGTGGCTACCGCATGGATACTGAACTGCCCCTCGGCTACCGCGTCGACCACTTCGCGTTTAAGCATCAGATTGCGGATATTTGCTTTCGGAATAATGACCCCCTGAGAGCCGGTCAGCCCCCGGGTTTTACACAGTTTAAAGAAGCCTTCTATCTTTTCGTTTACCCCGCCGATGGCCTGTACTTCGCCATACTGGTTGATAGACCCGGTGATGGCAAACTGCTGTTTAATCGGGATATCGGTCAGGGCCGAAATCAGGGTGCATATCTCGGCCATGGAGGCACTGTCGCCGTCAACATAACCATAGGATTGCTCCAGCGCGATGCTGGCGGACAGGGTGAGGGGGAAATCCTTGGCATATTTATGGCCCAGATAGCCCGACAGGATCAGCACCCCTTTAGAGTGAATAGGCTGACCTAAGGTGACCTCCCGCTCAATATCGACAATTCCCCGTGTGCCCGGATTTACAGTCACCGTAATGCGCGCAGGAAAACCGAAGGAGACATCTCCAACCCCCAGCACTGTCAGTCCGTTAGTGCGGCCTGAGGCTTCCCCGTCAGTATCGATCAGCACCGTTTCATTGAGAATACTGTCGAGTATCTTCGATGAGATACGGCTGGTGCGGCGCTCTTTCGCCTGCAGCGCCATCTCGACATGCTGATCATTGATAATCTCGTCGCGGTTGTGAATCCGCTTATAGTCGGCTTCACATAACAGATCCACCAGCTCGCCAACGTGCGCAGACAGTAGTTCCTGATCTTCAGTAAGCCGGGAGCTGTGCTCCACCAGCCGGGCAACTGCCTGACGGTTCAGAGGCGCCAGCCCCTCCTCATCGGCAAGGGTTTTCATCAGCCGGGCATAACTACGGATGCTGGACG
This sequence comes from Oceanospirillales bacterium, assembly GCA_018223185.1. Taxonomy (GTDB): domain Bacteria; phylum Pseudomonadota; class Gammaproteobacteria; order Pseudomonadales; family Balneatricaceae; genus Amphritea. The sequence goes on from JAAEYW010000031.1 coordinate 17,332, forward strand.
GCTCACGTTTTACATCCTCATCAAAGTCCACCACCACCCGGAACATCTTCTCAAAGTCATGATCCAGTTCCTGGAGCAGATAGTAAGTTTCCCGGGTACCGATCAGTACCACTTTGACATTCAGCGGGATGGATTGTGGTGCCAGGGTGATGGTGCCCGTGCCGGTCATCTCCGACATCGGATTCTCAATACGGATCTCATGGGATTTCAGGGCACGTTTCAGGGCACCATATACAAACGGCTGCTCCAGCAGTTTCTCTGACTCCAGAACCAGATAACCACCATTGGCACGATGCAGGGCACCCGAGCGGATCAGCTGGAAGTTGGTACTAAGAGCGCCCATCTCTGAATTATATTCAATGCGGCCAAACAGGTTGTCATAGGTTGGATGGGTCTCGAACACCACCGGGGCACCCTTGGTTTTCTGATTGTCCACCAGCATGTTGACGCCAAAAGTATTCTCCATATACTGCCGCCGGGCCAGATCGGTACGCGCTTCACTGGGCTTCTCCTCTTCAATGATATCCAGCGCATTTTTAACCAGATTGGACTCCAACTGGCTGAGATAATCAGAGACACCAGAGAAATTATGATATTTTTCACGCAGGGGCTGAATCAGGGGAGAGACCGCATTACGGGAGGTTTCCCGGTCCAGCACTTTCATCTTATCGCCCGCTTCCCTGCGCCACTTAGGCATACTGGCAAGCTCTTCATTGAGATACTCTTCAAGCTTGGCAATATTACGGGTGAACTCGTCGCGGATATCTTCCGGCAACTGGGAAAAAGCTGCTTCATCCATGCCCTGACCTTCAGCGACCGGCGTAAAACCGATACTCCCCGCATCACGGTATACTGCGATGCTGTGCTCGCGGGCCAGACTATCAACTTTTTCAATTGCCTGATCATAGAGACGGTTAAAGTCACGCTCTACTTTACTTTTTTTGCGCTGATAGGCGGGGCTTTCAAAAGCCGCCGGCAGTTCAGTGAGAATTCCCTCTATCAGATGTTTGATATCCCGTTTAAACACCCAGCCTTTACCCGCTGGCAGCTGAATCACAATAGGATTGCGAGTCTCTTCCAGGTTGTTCAGGTAACACCAGTCGTGGGTTTTTTTCAGTTCTTTTTTGGCTTTAGAACGGATGCTTTCGATAGCGAACGAGAACCGTCCGGTATGCGGGTTGCCCATAACGAACATGTTATAGCCGGGGCGTTTCATACCAATACCGAACTCCATTGCCTCGACAGCACGTTCCTGGCCAAAAAAGCCGGTATAGGGCTCAAGCGTTTCGGTAGTTTTGAAAGGCAGCAACTCAGTGTTGCAGTGGCGGTAGAGCTGATCGGGGGAGAGGCGGGTCTCTTTTTCCATAACGGATCATTCCTGCGACGGGAGTTGACCCTCCTTTTATAACCCGAGTAGAAACTCCACGCAAGGAACGATTTTAGTGGTCACTACTTAGTCAGCAGTTGATGCCTAAGCTCTTGAATTAGTTCGGAAGTATCGGGACGAACTCCGCGCCAGATTGTAAATGACTCGGCAGCCTGTTCTACCAGCATCCCGAGACCATCAAGGGTTTTTTCTGCTCCATGCGCTTGTGCCCAGCGGTTGAACGCAGTCACATCCGCACCGTACATCATGTCATAGCACCAGGCGCCCTGACGCAGCAGATTATCCGGAAGGGGAGGCACTTCACCCTGCAGACTTGCAGCGGTGCCGTTGATTACCAGATCGAATTGCTGGCCTTTCAACTGATCAAAACTACAGGCTTCGATAGTCCCGAGATCACCAAACACCTCGGCCAGCTCCTCAGCCCGGGCTACCGTCCGGTTAGCAATCACCAGCCGGGCAGGCTTCAGAGCCAGAATCGGCTCAAGGACGCCACGTACGGCGCCACCAGCACCAAGAATCAGGAGGTCCTTACCGTGAATTTCACCACCGTTATTACGGGTTATGTCAGCCACCAGCCCAAGACCATCGGTATTATCGCCGCATAGCTGACCCGCTGCATTGCGATAAAGGGTGTTAACAGCACCTGCCAGTTTAGCCCGGTCGGAGTGACACTCAGCTTTCTGCCAGGCCTCAACCTTAAACGGAACAGTGATGTTCAGGCCTTTACCGTCACCCTCAGGAGAAAGAAAGTTATCCACAGCCTGACTGAAGCCATCTTCCGGCACTAATACTGAACGGTACTCAAGATCCTGCTGAGTCTGTCTGGCAAAAGCGGTATGGATCAGGGGGGACTTCGAGTGCTTAATCGGGTTGCCGAATACCGCATAACGATCTGTCATCTTAGCCCTCCAGCCAGTTCTGCGGTTTCAGATAGTCCTCATACAACTGCGCCTCTTCTGAACCGGGTTCAGGCTTCCAGTCATAACCCCAGCGAACCTCCGGGGGCAGAGACATCAGAATCGATTCCGTACGCCCTCCGGACTGAAGGCCAAACAGCGTGCCACGATCAAATACCAGATTGAACTCAACATAACGGCCACGGCGGTGCAGCTGAAAATCGCGCTGACGTTCACCATAAGGCATATTTTTACGTTTCTCGACGATCGGGCAATATGCTGGCGCATAGGCATCACCGATAGAACGCATCAGAGCAAAACAGGTATCAAAGTCCGGTTCATTAAGATCGTCAAAGAACAAACCACCAATACCCCGGGGCTCATCACGATGCTTAAGATAGAAATACTCATCACACCACGCCTTATAGCGGGGATAAACATCCTCACCAAAAGGATCGCAGGCATCTTTTGCCGCCTGATGCCAGGCACGACAATCCTCTTTATTGCCGTAGTAGGGGGTCAGATCGAAGCCGCCACCAAACCACCAGACCGGCTCTTCGCCCTCTTTTTCGGCAATAAAAAAGCGAACATTCGCATGTGAGGTGGGCACATAGGGGTTATGGGGATGAATAACCAGTGACACGCCCATCGCCTGAAATGTACGACCGGCCAGTTCGGGACGGTGTGCAGTCGCCGAGCCCGGAAGTTTGTCGCCAAAGACATGGGAAAAATTTACCCCGCCTTTTTCGATCACAGCACCATCCACCAGCACCCGTGTACGACCTCCGCCGCCCGCTTCCCGCTGCCAGCTATCTTCGACAAACGTTGCCAGCCCATCGGCCTGTTCCAGCTGAGCACAAACGCTGTCCTGCAGGCTCAGCAGATACTCTTTTACCGCATTAATGTCTGGTGCCGACATTCTCTCACCTCTGTCGTTGCAGCCTCGTTAGTCATTACCAACCGCTGTCATATTTAGATATTCAGCTTCGTACCGGCTTATCACTGTCCAGTCGAAAAATTTTCGTTGGCCGACTCAAAGAGCCCAGCTCACCGGGAACAATCATCTCCACTTTATCTCTGAAGTGAATGTTCACTTTCAATTTATCCCTTGCTGCTTCTTTGTTTGAATAATTCGCTGAGGTCGACACAATCATTGACCCAAACGCATCACAAAGATTTTTTACCTGATAGTGGTCACTCACTCTCACAGCAACGGAATCATGATCGCCCTTAATCCAGTAGGGTATAAGATTGTCAGGATCAGGTAAAATCCAGGTGACCGGACCGGGCCAGGAAGCGACTACGCGCGCGCGGTCTTCTGCCGCAAGATTGTCCAGCAATGGTTGTATCTGTTGTATCGATGAAGCCACCAGTATCAGCCCTTTATGGACCGGGCGACGCTTGATAGCAAGCAGGCGATACACCGCTGTTTCATTAAAAGGGTCACAGCCGAGCCCCCAAACCGCTTCGGTAGGATAGGCGATAACACCTCCCTGGTGCATCGCCCTGGCTGCCTGACGAATATGCCACCAGCCCATAGCGATCAGATTTCGCCGTTCGCCAGTTTTTCCTGCAAAGCCTGATCTTTGGCAACAACAGCATCGGTATTTGCCTGACGCTCTGCCTTGATCCGTTCAGCCAGTTCGGCATCCTGCACAGCAACGATCTGGCATGCCAGATATGCAGCATTTTTAGCACCCGCTTTGCCGATTGCAACAGTCGCCACCGGAATACCACCAGGCATCTGTACAGTGGAAAGCAGGGCATCCAGTCCATCCAGAGAAGACTCGATTGGCACACCAATCACAGGCTTAGTGGTGTTAGCAGCAACGGCGCCCGCCAGGTGAGCAGCCATACCCGCAGCACAGATGAATGCAACAGCACCACGCTGATCAGCATCTTTAACATACTCGTGTGTCTGTACAGGTGTACGGTGCGCTGAGCTCACTTTCATCTCAAACGGAACCTCGAGAGAACGCAGAACGTCAACAGCAGCCTTCATGGTCGGCAGGTCAGAGTCGGAACCCATCAGAATAGCAACAAATGGTTTAGTCATGATTTCCTTCAAAAGTCGTGAAGTTATTCGGGAAAACGTGGCAAATTACTCTAAAACTGTACAACATTCAACCACGTAAAAAAGCAGGTTTTTCTACGTTATTGAATGTTAAACAGATCAGTCAGTATTCAGATTAGTCGCTGATACCCATCCGGGGTATTTGCGATATAACCTGACAGTTCCATCGCGACCAGTTGCGGCAACAAGGCCGGGGCATCCAGCCCAGTTATTCCGATCAGTTGCTCAAGCGTCACCAACTGATAACTGATCTGATCCAGCAGGACCGCCTCAGCATCCGTCAGCTTTATAGAGTCTGTAGCTTCCCGTTTTTCATCATAACAATAACTACCCAGTAAGCTGGCCAGCGGGTCAATAATCTGCGCACTGGTTTCAATCAGAGTCGCGCCCTCACGAATCAGATCATGACAGCCATGACTTTGCGGATTATTCAGCGCTCCGGGAAGTGCGAACACTTCGCGCCCCTGCTCAAGTGCCAGTCGTGCCGTAATTAATGACCCACTCCGGCGGGCCGCTTCAACGACCAGCACACCGGCACTCAGCCCGCTGATAATGCGATTACGCCGCGGAAAATTATGTGGCAACGGCGCCATCCTTAACGGATATTCCGACACCAGAGCACCGCCCAGACTGATAATGTCATCAGCAAGACTCTGATGCTGTCGTGGGTAAACATTCATCAGACCCGAGCCCAGCACAGCGACGGTAGGCTTCGAGAGCTCCACAGCAGCCATGTGAGCTGCGCCATCAACACCCCTGGCGAGTCCGCTGGTAATGGTGATTCCAGACGCGGTGAGATCACTCGCAAAGGACCTGCTCAGCGCTATCCCATTGCGGCTGGCAGAACGACTGCCCACAATTGCCAACTGAGGCAGATGCAACAGATCCGGATCCCCGCTTATGTATAACAGGAGGGGAGGGTCTGAGATCTGTTTTAATAAAGGCGGGTATCTGTCACAGTTAAAAGTGACCAGATGGTTATAGGGCTGCTGCAGCCAGCGATCAATCTCCTGGAGATATGCGCTATCCGGCCACTCGCCCCTCTGGTATGCCCCGATATGATGGATAGTCTGGACCGGCAAATTAAGCGACCGCAGCTGATGATGACTCAGCTGCAGCAGAGACGTTTGATCAGCCAGATCCCCTGACGCGTCCGGCTGCATAAGCCGGAGCAGTCCCCCCGGACCAATCCCGGGCAACTCTGACAGGGCGATCCACTCTCTGAGATGTTCGTGCATGGACACTCCTTGTCCATCAGTATGAAAGTTAAAACTGGTTATTCAGGGGTGTGTACTTCATCCCCGATAGCGATAACATCAGTCGCCTTAAGAATCAGGGCATAACTGAGCTTTTCATACGCCTTGAAGATCATCATCAGGCCCGATTTTTCAGCCGGCAGCGTGATCAGTTCATTAGTCACCGGATCTTTTAACACTTCACCTGCCCGGAAAATTGTCAGCACATCGCCAGGTTTTAAACCTTCACGCATCCCCTGGTTGATAGCTACCACGTCATACTGCCCGGCCTGACGAACGCCACGTAAAACAGAGAGGATACGGCCATCGATCTCACTTTCAGGGGCCCGTGGGTAGAACACAGACTGTATAGCCTCTTTCGGGCTGGGGTATACCCTATCCAGTGCAGAAACCTCTTCCCGGGTTTTGCGCAGATCCAGAGTGATAATGTCGTCCTTCTTGCTATCTACGACCGCATCACCAATTTTGAACAGTTCATAACCCAGATGCTCCCGAGTTACCGGATCGATATACTCTTTAGCCGGACGGTAGACATTCTGCCGGGCGTAATCACCCACCAGAGTTCCCCGGGCGTACACCCGGTCACCCGCACCGGCGACGATACGGTTTGTTGTGCCACCCACAATATAGGGAGCAGCTGTCAGCTGATCACTATCCATAATAATGTTGTCAGACAGGAAGCTGATGATATCTTTCAGCGGAATAGCCGGAATCGCTTCTTTCAGCGGCGTCACTTTAGCCTTGGGGCTCAGACGCAGGATACCGTCGTTCAGCACCAGGCGCGGCTGCCCATTAATCCACTTCAGTGTTAACACATCGCCCGGATAGATAAGATGCGGGTTATCAATTTGCGGGTTATTACCCCACAGCTGGGGCCACTTCCATGGCGATTGCAGGAACATACCGGAGATATCCCACAGCGTGTCACCTTTAACCACTACATATGTTTTCGGATGGTTTTCTTTTAACGCCAGGGTATCTTTGCGAACATCGGCCTGCGCCGGCATTACTAATGCAATACAGACCGCGAGAGCGCCCAGAAAGCCTGTTACCAGTTGTTTCATCATCTAATCCTTGTCTCAGACCGCCATGTTTTTGAGAGTCTATAACAGTATCGGCAATACATTGTGTATCTATATCAGTATAATGGGAAGATTATTGATTCTAGCGCCCATTTATTTCAACCTTTTCTTTCTCAAGCAGCCATGCCATTACTTCCAATACTCGAATTTCCAGATCCACGCCTGCGCACAATTGCTGAGCCGGTTACCGAATTTAACGATGAACTGCGACAGCTGGTCAAAGACATGTTTGAAACCATGTATGACGCTCCCGGCATCGGCCTGGCAGCAACGCAGATCAATGTGCACCAGCGTATCATCACTATCGACACCTCTGAAGAGAAAAATAGCCCTCTTGTGGTTATTAATCCCCAGATTGAGGTTCTAGCTGATGAAACTGAGCGAATGCAGGAGGGCTGCCTCTCTGTTCCCGGATTCTATGAAGATGTTGAGCGGCCCAACAAAATCCGCCTGACAGCCCTGAATGAATTCGGAGAGGAATACACTCTGGAGGCCGATGACCTGCTGGCAGTCTGTATTCAGCATGAGATCGACCACCTTGAAGGCAAGCTGTTCGTTGATTACCTCTCGCCTCTGAAGCGTAATCGCATCCGCAGCAAACTGGACAAACTGCACCGACAGAAGGCCTGAAGCATGTCAGACACTGCCAGACAACTGCGCATACTGTTTGCCGGAACACCGGACTTCGCCGCATCAAGCCTCCAGGCTTTGCTGGATGCCGGACATAATGTTATCGGCGTCTACACCCAGCCGGACAGACCTGCCGGACGTGGCCGCAAGCTCACACCGAGCCCGGTCAAAAAGGTTGCCCTTGTGCATGACCTGCCCGTCTACCAGCCGCTGAACTTTAAGCAGGCGGAGGATCGACAGCAACTGGCTGCCCTGGGTGCAGATCTGATGGTTGTGGTTGCCTATGGGTTGTTACTGCCTCAGGCGGTTCTTGATGCGCCACGACTGGGCTGCATCAACGTCCATGCATCACTGTTACCACGCTGGCGCGGAGCGGCACCGATTCACCGCGCGCTGCTGGCGGGAGACAGTGAAACCGGCGTCACTATTATGCAGATGGATGCAGGACTGGACACCGGCGCCATGCTGCTCAAAAAGCAGTGTCCGATCAACGCTTCAGATACCAGTGGCGAACTGCATGACCGACTAGCAGCCATAGGCGCAGCCGCACTGCTGGAAAGCCTGCCAGCCATAGCCGACCAGACGATTCAGCCCGAAATCCAGGATGACAGTCAGGCCTGCTATGCCCATAAGCTTGAAAAAGCGGAAGGGGAGATCGACTGGCACAAACCGGCCACCGAGATCGCCCGACAGATTCGCGGCCTGGCACCCTGGCCTGTAGCGTTCACCACCCTGAACGGTGAAACACTGCGAATCTGGTATGCGCAAGCCAGCGATGAACAGAGCAACGCCAGGCCAGGCACTGTAATCGGCACCGACAAACAGGCGATCACTGTCGCCTGCGGCGACGGTGCGGTCAGATTGCTGAAAATACAACTTCCCGGCAGCAAAGCGATGGATACCAGCGCGGTGTTAAACTCTAAGCGAGAGCTGTTTAGTGACGGCACGGAGCTGGGCCACTGCTGATGAATATCCGCGCCATTGCAGCACGCGCTCTGGGACCTGTCATCGGTCGCAAAGAGTCATTAAACACAGCGCTTCCCCGGGCGCTGCAGCAATGCCCGGAAAGTGACCGGGCACTGCTGCAGCAGATCTGCTATGGCACCATGCGCTTTTTACCCCGCCTGTCTTGCCTGGCACACCTGTTACTGAAAAAACCATTCAAACCACAAGATCAGGATCTTTACGCACTAGTCTTACTGGGGTTTTATCAACTACTGGAGATGCGGGTTCCAGCCCATGCGGCAATCAGCGAAACCGTTGAAGCGGCCAGCCAGCTGAATAAAGAGTGGGCTAAAGGGCTGCTTAACGCCCTGCTGCGAAATCTGCAAAGAGAGCAGGACTCACTGTTTGAGCAACTGAGCGAGCAACCCGAATTTCGTTACAATCATCCTCAGTGGATGATCGCCAAGTTACAGCATAACTGGCCAGAGCACTGGCAGGGGATCCTCGAACAGAATAGTCAGCAGCCTCCGATGACATTACGGGTAAACCAGCAGAAATGCAGTCGGGATAACTATCTGCAGCAACTCTGTGATGCTGGTATAGCGGCATCAGCAACACCGTATTCCAGCGTTGGCATTCAACTGGAATCGCCTGTGGATGTGAATATCCTGCCCGGATTTGCCTATGGCTTCGCCAGCGTTCAGGATGAAGCCGCTCAGCTCAGCGGCGAACTTCTGGATCTGCAACCCGGACAGCGGGTTCTGGACGCCTGTGCAGCCCCAGGGGGCAAGCTTTGCCATATTCTTGAGCACCAGCCGGATCTTAGTCATGTCACCGCAGTGGAACTGGAACATAACCGGGCGAACCGAATCGAAGAAAACCTCTGCCGACTCAACCTCACGGCTGAAGTTATTATTGCAGATGCCGCTACCAATACCTGGTGGGACGGTGTTGAGTATGACCGTATTCTCGTTGACGCACCCTGCTCGGCAGCGGGGGTGATCCGGCGCAATCCTGACATTAAACATCTGCGGCAGAACGAGGACATCAAACCCCTTGCGGAACTGCAACTGGCAATTCTCGAGAATTGCTGGCAGATGCTTAAACCCGGCGGTCGGCTGGTATATGCCACCTGCTCAGTTTTCCCCCAGGAAAACGAGCGGGTGATTGAGCGGTTTACGAAGATACAAACAGATGCGTGCCACCTCCCGATTGAAGCAAACTGGGGCATTGAGCGACCATTTGGGCGCCAGCTATTCCCCCAGCCACAGGGACACGACGGCTTTTATTATGCGGTATTGCTAAAGGATCAGAACTGAAGCAGACTGTTCTGCCAGCTGACCGGAGAGTTATCAGATATGAAAATCATTATTCTTGGCGCGGGGCAGGTGGGCGGCACACTGGCAGAAAACCTGGCCAGTGAAGCCAACGATATCACCATTGTCGATACTGACATTGGCCGCCTGAGAGAACTGCAGGATCGCCTCGATATCCGAACAGTGGAGGGTAAAGCATCCCACCCCTCTATTCTCGAACAGGCCGGAGCCCGAGATGCCGACATGCTGATCGCGGTCACCAATAGCGACGAAGTCAACATGATCGCCTGCCAGATCGCTCAGAGCCTCTACAATACGCCCACCAAGATTGCACGGGTTCGCGAACATGACTATCTGCTCAAAGACAAAGCGATCTTTACAGACAAATCGATTCCCATCGACGTACTGATCAGCCCCGAAGAACTGGTAACCAAACATATACGCCGTCTGATTGAACACCCCGGAGCGCTACAGGTACTCGATTTCGCCGATGGTATCGCCCAGCTGGTCGCCGTTAAAGCTTATTACGGCGGACCTCTGGTGGGCCGGGAAATATCCTACCTCCGTTCACACATGCCCGCCGTAGACACACGGGTAGCGGCAATTTTCCGTAAAGACCGGCCTATCATCCCCAAAGGGGATACCGTTATCGAAGCCGATGACGAAGTGTTCTTCATTGCGGCGAAAAAAGATATCCGTTCCGTGATGAGTGAATTACGACGACTGGATCGCCCCTATAAACGGGTTATCATTGCCGGCGGCGGTAATATCGGTGCACGGCTGGCACAGAATATAGAAGCCAAATATCAGGTTAAAATCATTGAGCGGGATATCCGCCGCTGTAACAGCCTTGCCAAAAGCCTGGATAACACTATCGTTCTGCAGGGCAGCGCATCGGATAAAGAACTGCTACTGGAAGAGAACATTGAAGACACCGATGTTTTCTGCGCACTGACCAATGATGATGAAGCCAACATCATGGCCTCGATGCTGGCAAAGCGGCTGGGCGCCCGCACTGTCATGACCCTGATTAACAACCCTGCCTATGTTGACCTGGTGCAGGGCGGGGTGATCGATATCGCCATATCGCCACAACAAACCACCATCGGCAGTCTGCTGACTCACGTCCGCAGAGGCGATGTTGCAGCAGTACACTCACTGCGCCGTGGAGCAGCAGAAGCGATTGAGGCGGTCGCCCATGGCGACAAACGCACGTCCAAGGTGGTTGGCAAAACCATCGAAGATATTGACCTCCCTGCGGGCACCACCATTGGTGCTATTGTGCGCAAGGATGAGGTACTGATTGCTCACGATGATATCGTTGTTGAGAATGATGATCACGTGGTCCTTTTTCTTGTCGACAAGCGAAAAATCAGTGAAGTTGAACGCTTATTCCAGGTAGGCCTGGGCTTCTTCTGATCGGAGAGTATTAATGCACTACAAGGTAATTCTCCGAATTCTCGGCTTACTGCTGATGATATTCAGCATCTCTATGCTGCCACCACTGGCTATCTCATATGGGTACCATGACGGCACCCATATGGCTTTCGTCTCTGGCTTCACCATCACCCTGCTAACCGGCTTTATTATCTGGGCGCCGGTTTACAGGGTTCGGGAAGACCTGAGAAACCGGGACGGATTCCTGATCACGGTGCTTTTCTGGGTGGTGCTGGGACTGTTCGGGGCAATCCCCTTTATGCTGTCAGAGGATCCAGGGCTTTCGTTTGTTGACGCTGTATTTGAATCACTTTCCGGCCTGACCACTACCGGTGCTACAGTGATAACCGGAATCGATGCGTTGCCAGAGTCAATTCTGTTCTACAGGCAGCAGCTACAGTGGCTCGGCGGTATGGGAATCATCGTTCTGGCCGTAGCAATTTTACCAATGCTCGGAATTGGCGGAATGCAGCTTTACCGGGCCGAAACACCCGGGCCTGTCAAAGACAGCAAACTGACGCCGCGCATAACCGAAACGGCAAAAGCACTCTGGTATATCTATCTGTCGCTTACCGTCGCCTGCGCTCTGGGCTACTGGCTGGCGGGTATGACCCTGTTCGATGCGGTAGGTCATAGTTTCTCTACGGTGGCGATAGGCGGCTTCTCAACCCACGACGCCAGCATTGGCTATTTCGACAGCCCCCTCATAGAAGCGATCTGCACCTTCTTCATGGTGATATCAGCCATCAACTTTGGCCTGCATTTCTTCGCCTGGCGACAGCGCACATTCAGTCATTATTTTCAGGATCCGGAGTTCAGGTTCTACCTCACAATTCTCTTCAGCATAACCTGTCTGGCAGCTATCGTGCTGATAGTGACAGAAACCTTTACGCCTGGTGAGTCGATCCGCAAGGCGGTATTTGAAGTTGTTTCTATCGCAACCACAACCGGATTTGCCACCGCAGACTTTGCACAGTGGCCGGTCATGCTGCCATTCCTGCTCTTTGTAGCGGCGTTTGCCGGAGGCTGTGCCGGCTCAACCGGCGGCGGTATGAAGGTCATTCGCGTCCTGCTGATTCTGAAGCAGGGCCACCGGGAGATTAAGCGACTGATCCACCCCAATGCAGTCATCCCGGTTAAACTGGGAAGGAAACCCATCTCTGACCGGATTCTCGAAGCGGTCTGGGGGTTTTTCTCTGTCTACCTGATTGTCTTTATCATTATGCTGATCATTCTCCTGGGAACCGGTCTTGATCAGGTAACTGCATGGTCAGCCGTCGGCGCCACACTCAACAATCTGGGCCCGGGTCTAGGCGCAGTAGAGGCCCATTATGGCGATCTGAACAGCACCGCCAAATGGGTGCTGACATTTGCCATGCTGCTTGGCCGGCTTGAGGTGTTCACACTGCTGGTTCTGTTTACACCCGCTTTCTGGAAACGCTAAAAAAGAAAAAAGGGCACATGCCCTTTTTTCTTTTCCATCTGCTCAGTACATCCGACCGCCATCCGGTCGGTGCTGAAACCGCTTATATTCCCACTGATACTGTTCCGGTATCTGCCGCACGCAATACTCAACCTCTGAATTCATTGCGGTAGCTGCGCGCAACAAATCTTTCTCGTTAATCTGCTCCGGAGCTTTATGAAAAATGATTTCAAACCCTTTAGCGCCGGGTAAACGCCTGGCATATGCCGAGACCACAACCGCGCCGGTTTGTGCTGCCAGCTGTGGCAACAGTTTCATGGTATAAGCGTCCTGCCCGAAGAAGGGGGCGAAGACTCCGCTGCCACTATCAGCCTCCTGATCTGGCAGAATCCCCAATACTTCACCGGCCTTCAAAGACTTCATCGCCATACGCACCCCCTTAACACTGGCCGGCGCCAGCTTTGCACCAAGCCGGGCTCTTTTTTTTCTGATCAGACGATCCATTAACTCAATCTTAGGCGGGCGATACATCGACGTGAGTGTATACCGGGTACTCAGATACAACCCCAACACCTCCCAGTTACCCAAATGAGGACCGATGACAATAACGCCACGCCCCTGCTTCAGAGCGTCCTCCATGACCTCTTCACCGCGCACTCTGGCAACCTTTGCCATAACCCGCCCAGGCCTCCACAGCCAGCTCATACCCAGCTCGCCAGCCATCTTCCCGGTTTCTATCAGGCTGGCTTCAGACAGCGCTTCTTTCTGTCCGTCCGTCAATTCAGGAAAACAAAGATCGATATTCATCCGGGTAATCCTGTAGCTCTTACCCCTTTTTTTATAGGCACGCCTTCCAAGCCGGCCGCCTAACTTCTGAGCCAGAGACAGGGGAAGCAGAGCAAGTAACCAGAGAACCGATACAGACAACCAGCCTTTAAGATGTTTCACGTGGAACCTTTTATATTGCGAAATGATAACAGCAACAAAAATTACTGGATGAATTATATAATGCAGCATCCACATATAACTAACAGAAGGCGAAAATAGAGATGAAATACACCGCATACCTGTCAGGTGAGATTCATACCCAGTGGCGCGAGAAGATAAAAAGCGCCATAGCTAATAACAACCTTCCGATAGAAGTGTTGACACCCAATACTGATCACGAGAGCAGTGACGAGTGCGGTTCAAGAATTCTCGGCGCAGAGGACAATACGTTCTGGAAAGACCACAAGGCCGCTAAACTGAACAGCATCAGACACATGACCGCACTTAAAAGAGCGGACATCGTGATCGTTAGATTTGGTGACAAATACAAGCAGTGGAACGCAGCATTTGACGCAGGCATAGCCGTAGCACTGGGAAAATCTCTTATTGTTGAGCACACAGGAGAGCTGACTCATCCACTTAAAGAGATTGATGCTGCAGCAATGGCGGTCGCAGAAAACACAGAGCAGGTGATCGAGATTTTAGAATACTTGTGCAAAGACTACTGAATTGAGCCAAAAGGAGCCTAAAAAACAGGCCTTATCGGCCAACCAGACGCTCTAACTATCTGGAATTCGTGTATAATTTCGCTCTATTTTTGTACAAACAGATTCGAAATGGTGATCTCAGTGACAGATAAAGCGAGACCGGATGCAAGCACTTTTCAAGGGCTGATCCTGGCACTGCAAGAATATTGGTCAGAGCAGGGCTGTGTAATAGTGCAACCACTGGATATGGAAGTCGGCGCAGGCACCTTCCATCCAGCAACATTTCTGCGCGCTATCGGTCCCGAAACCTGGAACTCAGCATACGTGCAGCCAAGCCGTCGCCCAACCGACGGCCGGTACGGAGAAAACCCGAACCGATTACAGCATTACTACCAGTTTCAGGTAGTCATGAAACCATCACCAGACAACTTCCAGGAACTCTACCTCGGCTCTCTTCAACGAATGGGGCTGGACCTGAACGTACACGATGTCCGCTTCGTAGAGGACAACTGGGAATCCCCGACACTGGGCGCATGGGGCCTTGGCTGGGAAGTATGGCTGAATGGCATGGAAGTAACCCAGTTCACCTATTTCCAGCAGGCGGGAGGCATCGAATGCTACCCGGTTACCGGTGAGATAACCTACGGCCTTGAGCGTATTGCTATGTATCTGCAAGACGTTGAAAGCGTTTATGACCTGGTATGGACCTACAACCCTGACGGCAGCCCGGTCACCTACGGCGATGTTTTCCATCAGAACGAAGTAGAGCAGTCAACTTACAACTTTGAGCACGCAGACGTGCCCCAGTTGTTCAGAAACTTTGATCATCACGAGGCTGAATGCAACAAACTGCTGGCGCTGGATGTACCACTGCCACTCCCTGCCTATGAGCAGGTGCTGAAAGCATCCCATACATTCAACCTGCTGGATGCGCGCCATGCAATCTCAGTGACTGAACGTCAGAGATTCATTCTGCGAGTAAGAACCCTGGCTCGCGAAGTGGCGCAAGCATACTTCAACACCCGCAAGGGTCTCGGCTTCCCGCTAGCCGCAGAGAGCATCCGCAACGAAGTATTAGCCGCCTGCGAAGAGGAGACTAAGTAATGACCGATTCGACAACCCGTCAGGATTTTCTCTTCGAACTCGGCACAGAAGAGCTACCACCAAAAGCGCTAAAAACACTTTCTGATGCACTTGAAAACGAAGTGGTCTCAGGCATCAAAGAGCTGTTTGGCAAGCAGGCAGATGCAGTGTTCAGCGAAACGACTGTTAACTCATACGCAGCGCCACGCCGCCTTGCACTACTGATCAGCAACCTTGCTGACGAAGTTCCGGGCAGCACATTTATGATGCAGGGGCCCCCGGCGCGGATTGCGTATGACGAGCAGGGCAACCCGACAAAAGCATTGGAAGGCTTTGCACGTAAGTGCGGCACCACTGTAGACAGCTTGCAAGAGATCGACGGTAAGATGAGCTTCAGCCAGTCCGTGCCCGCCAAAGCGATCGCTGACGAGCTGCCCGCCATTATCGAAGCCGCTCTCGGTAAACTGCCTATACCCAAGCGGATGCGGTGGGGCGCCTCCCGCACTGAGTTTGTTCGCCCGGTTAAGTGGGTCGTCATGCTATTGGGTGATCAGGTAATTGAGTGCGAGATTCTCGGCCTGAAAGCAGGGCGTAACACCCGCGGCCATCGCTTTCACTACAATCACGAAATCACGCTTAGCCAGGCTAATGAATACCTGGAAAACCTTGAAAGCGTTGGCCATGTCATCGCTGACTTTGAGGAGCGTCAGGAAAAAATTCGCGCTCAGGTTGAAGCGGAAGGAGCCGCTATCAACGGCATCGCTCAGATTGATGAAGCACTGCTGGACGAAGTGACTGCACTCAACGAATGGCCTGTCGCACTGACCGGACGCTTTGATGAGCGCTTCCTTGATGTACCTTCAGAAGCACTGATCTCTTCAATGAAAGAGCATCAGAAATATTTCCACGTGACCGACAGCAATGGCAAGCTCATGCCATTCTTTATCACCATCGCCAATATCGAATCAACCGATCCGGCCCAGGTGATCGCCGGCAACGAAAAGGTCATTCGTCCACGCCTGGCCGATGCTGCATTCTTCTTTAATACAGACAAGAAGCGCACCCTTGAGTCCCGTATCGAAGACCTTAAAAGCATTGTGTTCCAGAAAGAACTGGGCACCCTGCATGATAAAGCGGTCCGCGTAGCTGCTCTGGCCAAGCACATTGCAGAACAACTGGGACAGGATCAGGACAAAGCAGAGCGCGCAGCAATGCTCGCCAAGACCGACCTGATGACCGACATGGTCTACGAATTCACCGACCTTCAGGGGCTGATGGGATACCACTACGCACTGCATGACGGAGAGGACGAAGGGGTCGCCCTGGCACAGAATGAGCAATACATGCCACGCTTTGCTGGCGATGAACTGCCACAAAGCGAACCAGGCATCGCCGTTGCGCTTGCAGATCGACTGGACACACTGACCGGCCTGTTCGGAATTAACCAGCCACCCACCGGCTCTAAGGACCCGTTTGCACTGCGCCGCGCATCACTGGGCGTATTGCGAATAATCGTTGAACGACAACTCAATCTCGATCTGCAAGATCTGATACAGGTAGCTGTCAACAACTATGCCGTCCTTCCCGCTAAAGACGGCCTGGTAGCCCGCATCACTGACTTTATGCTGGAGCGTTTCCGTGCCTGGTATGACGATGAGGGAATCGCTGTCGAGGTTTACCTGGCGGTGCATGCATTGCGTCCAACCCGCCCTCTGGAGTTCAATCAGCGCGTACAGGCTGTAAGCCATTTCCGCACACTGGAGGAAGCAGCAGCACTGGCAGCGGCCAATAAGCGCGTCTCTAACATCCTCAGCAAGCAGGAAGGCAGTATCGCTAGCAGCGTATCTGAATCACTGCTACAGGAGGATGCAGAGAAAGCACTGGCTAAAGCCGTTGCAGAAAAAAGCACTCAGTTGAAACCACTGATCGCACTGGGCGACTTCAAGGCCGTTCTTGAGCAACTTGCCGAACTACGCCCCGTTGTCGATACGTTCTTCGACGAGGTGATGGTTATGGCAGATGACGAAGCGATCCGGAACAACCGCCTTGCGCTGCTCAGTCAGCTTCGCAACCTGTTCCTGGGCGTGGCAGATATCTCTGCATTAAGCTAAGATCTCATCCATTGAGCTTACAAAAAAGCCGGTTATCAAACCGGCTTTTTTAGCTCAGAATTTTGACTTTATACTTCAACCCTCTAAGCAATCAGGCCTGAGAAGATAGTAATGAAACTGGTAATTCTCGATCGTGACGGCGTCATCAACTACGACTCCGATGACTACATTAAAACGGTTGATGAGTGGCGGCCGCTCCCCGGCAGCATGCCAGCCATTGCCCGTTTAACGAAAGCAGGCTTCGATGTTTGCGTTGCGACCAATCAATCAGGCCTTGCCAGAGGCTACTTTGATCTGACGACCCTGCATCAGATGCATCACAAAATGACCTCTCTTGCCGAGGAGCAGGGTGGGCGTATCGACAAGATTGAATACTGTCCCCACTTGCCGGAGGATTACTGCTACTGCCGTAAACCTCAACCGGGGCTCTACCAGCACATCCTTAGCTGCTATCCCGATATCGACCCTGGAAATGTATTTGTCGTAGGCGATTCTCTGCGCGACCTCGAAGCGGCGGTCGCGGCAGGCTGCCCGCCAATTCTTGTCAGAACGGGGAAGGGGGAGCGCACAATTGCCAAAGGCGGACTGCCTGAAAACACGGTTATCGTCGATGACCTTGAAGCGGCGGCGATGCATATCATCTACCATCAACATAGCGCTGACTAAGCAAAGGTTCCACGTGGAACACTGATCTATGATAACCAAACCAGACACTCAAACGGCGATGCGAAACCTGATAGCAGACATTCGCTCAGCGATTCCCTTCGACACGCCACAAGAGAAGCTTTGCAATGGTCCCTGCACCGGATGCGCCAAAAAGTTACTGGATTATCTCGACATGGAACTGGAGGAAAAAGAGACCTCAATTAATGCCGGGCAGATACCCGGTCTCGGAGAACTAAACCGCCTGAAGAAAAGCGCGGTAAAGATCCACGCAGCGCTCATCAAAAACGGCCTGATCAGAGAATAGACCTTTAATACAGCAGAACAAATCTCAGATATACAGCGCGCGAAAGTGCCTGTCATTGTCATCCATGGTGTTACTGATTGCCGCCTTGATTGAAGAATCAATCTCAACAGAATCCTGCTCGTACAAGCCACACAGGGAGAGCGCTCTCTGCTTATCAACTGATCGTCCCAGATACTCATAAACCACCCGGGCACAACACGGCATCCGTTCGCCGCTCCCGGACACTCCAAGCTTAAGACCACTCAGCCGGGAGACCCTATTCTTAAATGAAGGAAAGAGGATAGTTTGCGTCATCTCATTACCGGTCAGTGTTTCGTAATCCAACATGAAGATCCGGTCCGTCAGATAGTTGACAATACCCTGATACACGCCGTGAAATACTTTTTCACCCGGGTGTTCTCGCAAGCGCTCCGTGCGCTGATAGTAAACACGGTCATCCTGACGTTCGATACAGATAAGCGTTCTCAATATCCGTCCAGGATAAGCCATCGACTCGTAGTACTCGAAGTAATAGCCCAGATACTTTTCAAGAGAGGATAATCCAGCCCTTTGCAGACGAGCCAGATGTTCAGATTCCTGATGTGCGGTTTCATTAACCACAACAGGACGAGGACGGACTTTTATAAGACGTTCAAACTGCTCATGGGGCATCAGAATCTCGTGCTCTTCAACACCGAAGAAATCACAAAAACGCAACAATGTATGAGCAGAAGGTTTATATCGACCACTCAGATAACGATTGAACTGAGGCCGGTTAATGTCGAGCCGCCGGCACACTTCCGCTATTGATTTGTAATAGCTGCACAGTAGCCTGAGATTATTGGCAAAGTCCTGATGCATTCAGATCCTGCTCCACTTAACAACGCCCGGGGAACTTCATTCTAAAGCGGAAGCCGTGCCGGATGCAAAGCAATTGATGGCGCACATTAGCGCAGTTAGTGCGCTATCTGACACCAATATGTATTAAAGCATCAAATGTTCTACATCCCCTGATACTGATTAAATATTCGTCTCAATCACAAAAATAATAGCGACCCATGTCGCAAATGGAGACTGTCTTATGTTGGAGTTTCTCAACGATCTGCTCTGGGGAAAAGTTCTGATTGGTGTGCTTATCACTCTGGGCCTCTGGTTTACGGTCGCATCACGGTTTGTGCAGTTCCGCTATTTTGGTCAGATGTTCAAAATTCTTAGCGGCAAACAGGCATTCAAACATGAACAGCAGGGCCACCTGAGTTCATTCCAGGCGCTGCTACTCTCCGTTGCCGGACGGGTGGGGGGCGGTAATATCGCCGGTGTTGCGGTTGCCATTACATTGGGTGGACCGGGTGCCATTTTCTGGATGTGGGTCATCGGCCTGATGGGCATGGCGACCAGTTACTTCGAATGTACTCTGGCACAAACCTTTAAAAAAGCAGAGCCGGATGGCACTTACCGGGGTGGCCCCGCATACTACATCCGTCGCGGTCTGGGTAAAAAATGGCAATGGCTGGCGGCACTCTATTCAGTATTACTGCTGGTCACTTTCGGCTTCGGCTTCACTGCGATGCAGTCGTACTCGGTTGCCACCTCTTTTGAGGATGCCTTTGGTATCCCAACCTACTACACCGGAATCGCACTGGCACTGGTTGTTGGTCTGATCATCTTTGGCGGTGTAAAGCGCATCGCCAAAGTATCCGAAATACTGGTTCCGGTAATGGCGCTGGGCTACCTCGGCATCACTCTGGTGGTGCTGGGCCTGAACATCGAGCGTATTCCCGATGTCATCATACTGATTGTTAACAGCGCGTTTGGCCTTAATCCGGCAATTGGCGGCGGTATCGGCGCGGCCATTCTGATGGGCGTTAAACGCGGACTGTTTTCCAACGAGGCAGGACTCGGCAGTGCACCTAACGTTGCAGCGGTTGCCTATGTCCCACACCCGGCAAATCAGGGCATCGTGCAGGCGTTCTCAGTATTTATCGACACCCTGATCCTGTGCTCCTGTACCGCATTCATCATTTTGCTGAGCGGTATCTATGATCCTGCCACCATTGCCGGGCAGGGTGGCGTCGCGCTCACCCAATCCGCACTGGCCGATCATGTTGGTGAATGGGGCCGGATGTTCGTCAGTATTGCGTTGCTTCTGTTCGGTTTCAGCACCATTCTTTACAACTATTATCTGGGCGAAAACAGCCTGAATTTCTTTAGTGAAGAGAATCAGAATCTGTTTAATGCATTCCGGGTCGCGATCATCTGTCTGTGCTGCTGGGGAGCCATTATGGATCTGGGCACGGTATTCGCCTTTGCTGATGTCACCATGGGCTTACTCGCACTGGCAAACCTGCTGGCGCTGGCGCTACTGTTTAAGACCGGTCTGCGGGTGATGAATGACTACGAGCAACAACGGAAAGATGGCATCGAAACTCCGGTATTCGACATCGAGAAATTCAGCGACCTGAATATTGATCCGGCCGCCTGGGATCAGGTACCGGCACAACACGACGTAACCGATCAGTGTGCCGCCAATAACACGGCTAAGGCTATCTCCTGATATTAACGAACATCCGCCGGTAACTGATTTTACCGGCGACACTCATAACCTAAATGGTAAAGGGCAGAGATGCCCAACCTCTGATGGAATCCTGACAAATGAACACACGTCTCGAACATGACCTGCTGGGCGATATGGAAATTCCTGCGGACGCCTGGTATGGCATCCAGACACAACGCGCGGTTGATAACTTCGCCATCACCGGCGTTCCCATTAGCCATTTCCCACAACTGGTGCAGGCACTGGCGATGGTAAAAATGGCCGCTGCGAAAGCTAACACCGACCTTGGCAGTCTTGATCCATATAAATCACAGGCGATTATTGCCGCCTGTGAAGATATTCGTGATGGCCATCTGCACGATCAGTTTGTAGTCGATCTGATTCAGGGGGGCGCTGGCACCTCAACGAATATGAATGCCAACGAAGTGATTGCCAACCTGGCGCTGGAAAAACTGGGCCACGGAAAAGGGCAGTACCAGTTTCTGCACCCCAACGATGATGTTAACCGCTCCCAGTCGACTAACGACGCTTACCCGTCAGCTGCCTGTCTGGCGATTCAGCTGGCTGCAGATCCGCTGATTGAGACCATCAGGAGCCTCATCGGCGCGCTCTCGGCAAAAGGGCACGAGTTCTCAGATGTGGTTAAGATGGGCCGCACCCAGATGCAGGACGCGGTACCGATGACACTGGGGCAGGAGTTTGAAGCCTTTGCAGTCACCCTGAGCGAAGATATCGATCGTCTGGGCGAAGCCAGCAAGCTGCTGTGTGAGATCAACCTCGGCGGCACCGCTATCGGTACCGGCATCAATACCCACCCGCAGTATGCGGCTCTGGCCGTCAACTATCTGGCAGAGATTTCCGGCAAGCCAATGGTGCCTGCAACAAATCTTGTTGAAGCAACCTCGGACATGGGCGCATTTGTACTGTTCTCTGGTGTTCTGCGCCGCTTTGCTATCAAGCTAAGCAAGATAGCCAATGACCTTCGACTGCTATCCAGTGGACCCCGCACAGGCTTTGGCGAAATCAAACTCCCGCCGATGCAACCCGGATCATCAATCATGCCGGGCAAAGTGAATCCGGTTATTCCCGAGGCGGTCAATCAGACCGCTTATCAGGTAATAGCCAATGACCTGGCAGTGACCCTGGCCGCAGAAGCAGGGCAGTTGCAGCTCAACGCGATGGAGCCGCTGATTATCTACAATCTGCTGAACTCAATGAAGATGCTGGACTCTGCCTGCTCGATGCTGGAAACCCGTTGCATACAGGGAATTGAAGCGGACCGTGAACGCTGCGCAGAACTAATGGATCGCAGCATCGGCTGCATTACTGCGCTGGTACCGCATATCGGTTATGGCAATGCTTCACGAATCGCACAGATCGCTCTACACACAGGCCGCACGGTGCGTGAGCTGGTGCTGTCAGAAAAGCTATTAAGCGAAGCAGAGCTGGAACACCTGCTCAGCCCACAATCAATGCTGGCGCCTCAGGCATTTACGCTGGAGAAACGTATCTGATGAAACGACAAATCCTGATTCTATACACTGGCGGTACTATCGGCATGAAGTCGTCAGCTCAGGGCTATGCTCCGGATGACGGATTTGAAGCACTGCTGGACACTCGCCTGCGGCTTCAGCAAAGCCCGGACTCTATTCATCAGTTGCCGGATTACCATGTACTAAAGTTCAGCCAGCTGATCGACAGCTCCAACCTGATGCCCGAAGACTGGATACAGATCGGCCAGACACTGAATGATAACTGGAACAACTATGATGGTTTTATAGTGCTCCATGGCACCGATACTATGGCCTACACTGCCTCAGCGCTGTCGTTTATTCTGCAGGGAATGAACAAGCCGGTGATCATCACCGGCTCTCAGATCCCGTTATCTGAGCTGCGTAATGATGCTCTGGATAATCTGGTCACCAGTCTGATTCTGGCGGGTAACTACGATATCCCAGAGGTCTGTATCTACTTTAATGGACGACTGCTTCGGGGCAATCGCAGTAAAAAAATTAAGAGCGCAGAACTGGATGCCTTTGACTCACCCAATTATCCCTGGCTGGGGCAGGTGGGCATTCACATAGATATACAACATGAGTTGCTGCTGGAGCCGGGGCAACCGGACTTTCACCTGCCTCACTGCAACCCCAACAGGGTTGTTATTGCACCGATCTACCCAGGCATCTCCGCCCGGGTGATCGATGCGTTACTGGACTCTGATGAGGTAAGGGCACTGATTCTGCAATCCTACGGTGTTGGCAACCCGCCCGATCAGAACACAGCATTCATTGCGTCCCTGGAGCGCGCCGGCAACAACGGAGTCGTGGTTCTGAACACCACCCAGTGCCTGCAGGGCAGTGTGAACCAGGGCGCCTACGCTACCGGCGCAACCCTGAACCTGATCGGGGTCACTCCCGCTGCAGATCTCACCCTGGAAGCCGCTTTCACCAAACTTCACTTCCTGATTGGCATGGGAGATGATGCCGCCACTATCCGGAAAAATATAACCCGGCCCCTCTGTGGCGAATGCAGTCCTACTGACTAAGCCGTCACACCAGTGTTCTAGTTATAACAGAAAGCACGGAGCGTCTGTCCTGCAGACACTCCAGGCTTCTGCCATTTCAACGACCCTGATCCTGCCATCGAAACAGGATATTCAAGCGTGATAACTTCTCGCAGAACGCTGTTTTGCAGTGCTATGCTGTAGGCAACTGATCGACCCGTTTATCTTCTCATCGCAGCTTGTTTGCACAGTTCAGGGGCTATTAAAATATGGGATGCACAGGTTTAGTTTATGGCTATTCGCTGGATGGTAATGGCGGAGGATGCGCCCTGTCAGGGGACGATATTGACAATGGTCTGCCCGAAGATCAGCTTATCTGGCTTCATTTTGATTATACCGATGCTGATACCCGTCACTGGATCACCGAGAAAAGTCAGCTGAGTGAGGTGGTCATTGATGCCCTCCTAACTGAGGAAAGCCGACCCCGTGCAACGCAGGTGAATGAAGGGCTTTTAATTGCCTTAAGAGGCGTCAACCTCAGCCCCGATTCAAACCCCGAAGATATGGTGGGAATCCGAATCTGGATTGATGATAAACGGATTATCAGTACCCGCCGGCGACGAATGTTGTCAGCAAGTGATATCGTCGGTGCCATTGAGACAGGCACCGGTCCCACCAGCACTGGCGATTTTCTCGCTATGCTCTCATCCGCACTGATGGTGCGGATGCAGGACACCATCAACGATACTGAAGATTATGTTGACTCAATTGAAGAGGAACTGGTGAGTTCCAGCAGCTACGATCTGCGAAACAAGATATCGGCAGTACGCCGGGTGGTGATCTCACTACGACGCTATCTGGCGCCCCAACGGGATGCGTTGCAGCAGATGAACCAGACCAAAGTTAGCTGGCTGACAGAGGCTGACCGGCAAAATCTCCGGGAGGTAACCGATACACTGACACGTTATATTGAAGACCTGGACTCAGCACGGGACCGTGCAGCGGTTGCTCAGGAGGAGTTATCCAACCGTCTGGCTGAACAGATGAATAACAGAATGTATCTGCTGTCGATTGTTGCTGCGGTCTTCCTTCCCCTCGGCTTTCTTACCGGCTTACTGGGTATCAACGTCGGCGGAATGCCCGGCGCAGAAAATCCCTGGGCTTTCTGGATAGTCAGTGGATTTATGACGATTACCGTTGCGATACAACTATGGCTGTTTAAACGTAAAAACTGGTTTTAACGCTGCATTAAAGCTGTATCTGAAGACATGGTCGTCAGGCCAGAACCTGACGATCTTCAGGGAGCAGTTTATTAATTTTTTCACGCAGCGTTTCTTTATCTGCCGGTGTCACAATGAAGTCACGGGCGCCGGCTTTCAGGCAGCCTGAGAGTATCTCTTTATCCGGGTGTCCGGTTAGCAATATGACCGGAATATCCGTCAACTGATTAAACTTCTGCATGTACGCCAACACTTTCAGAGCACTGAGATCAGACACTTCGTAATCGAGTAAAAGCAGGTCAGGCTGTCGACAGATCATCGCGGGCAGTGCTTCTTTGGCGCTCGCAAACACAATGGGGTTGTAGCCACAGTCAAAAAGAATCTGTTTAACGGGGGAAGCACTATGTGAATCAGTGTCAATCAGGGCAACATTGGTCTTATTGTCTGAAACCGCAGGTATCTTCAGCTGAGTAATCTCGTTATAGCCCTCTTTAACGGTTTCAGCCCACTCTGACATCTCCCTCAATTTCCGGTCGCTTAGCTGCCGGGTCTGCTCCGCAACCTTGTTATGATCAACGGGCAGGGGGTGATCATAGTGCCCCGCAATCAGATCTGTCAGCTCATTCAGTGCCGCAGAAAAGGCATTCACCGTATCAGCCTGACATTCAACCCCTTTGTCGATATTACTGATGATGAAGCTATCAAGAACTTTTTTATGTTCAACCAGTTCTTCGCCAATAGAGGCTAAAGCCATCCGTTGCTCAGCATGAGCTACCGCGTCATCCGCCTGCTTAACCAGCAGGGCTAAACGGTGCATGTCATATATTGGTTTTACAATAAAATAGTTATCAACCGTCTGATTTAAGCAAAGCTCGTATGCCGCAGCAACATCCTTGCTTATACACAAAATAACCGAGTAATGCGGGCAACGCTCGAGCGAAAACTCAGTGACAATCCGGCTATAACACTCCACTCCTTGCAGCAGATCCTGATATGCAATCAGAACGATTTTACGGGAGTTCTGCGCAAAGGCATCGCCGAAGTTATCCGGATCGGTCACGACCTCATGACCTTTTCTCCGTAAAAACTGTTCGGTATCATCATGAAGATGACTACCATCACTCAGAACCAGTACCACCGATTTTGTCATCATCACTGAAATTCTCTGTTATCAATCCATAAGCCACTTACTATATTCCTCTCCGAAATATAGCCTAAATCCTGAACAAAAAGGCCACTTTTTGGTGACTCTCTGGACACACACCGGCCATTTTAGCGAGTTGATGCCATACTGTAATGATCCTATTAGTGAGTAGGGCGCAGTATGAACTCTCAACATAGACCGCTGGATTTTGATCATCTGGCAAAACTGGCTCAAACCAAACCGCAGGTACTGGAGCGTTATTTACGCTTGAAGATTAACCAGATTATTAATGACTCAAGACCTGAAAACAAGATTCAGTTGCGGCGATTACAATTTCGGATCGACGCAATCAGATACCGGGCTAAGACACCGCTTGCGGCCTGTATCAAGATATCTCAAATGATGCACGATGAACTTTGGTGTCTGAAAGAGGTATTGAATAGAAGTAAAGATTCGGCAAATCCGGCGGACTCTGCCAATGCCTCAGTAATAACAGATAACAGAACGCGATCTGTCGCAAAGGTGATACCACTGTCGCGTGCGACTAAATTTAAAGCCTGAGTCAGTCATGAGCCGTTTTCCCTGTGAATGATAGTGAAATACTGCTGCACGTTAAAGCGATAGAGATCCTATGACACACCCGGTCAACAGCGGGGTAGTTGTCAGGTAACAACCGCTGTCGCCCCGGATCCTGCGTTTTATTACATCGATGGTGATTCCGGAAGAGTGCATTAAGCCCGCAACCGACTTTCTCAACGAACGTTCGCAGCAGGCTTTAAATAGTCAGGCGCTCCGAGAACGGCTTTTCTGCGAGCTTAAGCTGTTTGGCTGCCAGTGCATAACCACCATCGGTGCCGTCAACAAAATGCAGATGGCCTCCATCACTCATACTCTCCACATAGCAGGTCATCTGCGCGGCATCCGAAACATGAATACCAAAATTGAGCAGGCCTGCCTGCTGCTCTGACTGCAGATAGTCTTCTATTGCTCGGTAATCTGAAGAAGAGCAGTCAAGCACCATCCGCAGTGTGTCATCGTATTTTTTAAAATCACAGTGCAACGGAATTTTATCAACATAGTTCTGTACGCCGGGAATAAACCTGAAGCCCTTAAGATTAAACAGCGGAACCGTCAAAAACAGCTCATAAAGGGTGCTAAAGAAAACTTTATTGAAACCAATATCGGTCACCCTCAACTGCCGTTTCAGGTTATCCAGAAAAGAGCGGTAACTCGCATTATTCATGCTGACCGGATTAGCCGTGGCGAAAGAGCCTCCCAGAATTGTCTCAATCCTGGCAATCACCCGGGTTAACACCGTCTGATCATTCTCGTCCTGAGGCTGAATCAAAACCGAAATAGTCACACCGTTCCCCGAGGGAACCGGTTGCCAGCGACAGGTGAGTCCACTGAAAATATCAGTTTTGCTGAACACAGCGCAGGATTCACACCGAAACTCTGCGCGGTTTTTAACCAGCGTCTCCGCCAGCGAAATACCACCCCCTTTAAACATCGCCTGAGCAATACTCTCACCTGTGAGGTATTTTGCGATCTGAAGATCTTTGCCCAGCGCCCGCAAAGTTCTGACCGGAACCAGCCCCGCATGAAGCTCTAAAGCGAAGCTCTCTCGGGCATAGTGACTCAGCGACTGCAACACGTTAAGGGTCTCATTCCGCATGCTTTCATTCACCAGAACCGTCGCGCCGTCACCCCCAAAAACAAATGGCAGGTTAGGGTTAACCAGATTAAGATGGGCGGTGATGGCTGCCGCCCCGATAAAGTTAACGTCCCGGTAGTTACCCCGCTCAATCGCTTCAGTTGAGCCACGAACATCCACAACAGATACATACCAGTCATCCGGTACCGGGCGGTAGAAACGCTCATCAACCATCTGAGCGATATCCGTAAAACCTGTTAACTGCCGATAGAAGTTATCCATCTGCTCTGCCCATTCTGTTTGCCAAAGATCTTATCTTAACAGTCTTCCGTCAGGCAGGCAGAGCAGGCTAACTCTATACATACCACTTTGTTGATAAACCAGGGCTGACTGAACTGACCGCCTTAAACCACAAACCGGAACAGGTCCTGGCGGTCGTTGAGATACTCAAAACGGATCTGCTTCTGCGTCATGCGGGCAAGCAATGGCTGCAGGTCCTCTTTGCAGGCCAGTTCAATACCGATCAGAGCCGGGCCGCGATCGCAGTTATTCTTTTTAGAATATTCAAAGCGGGCGATATCATCATGCGGCCCCAGAACCTCAGCAAGAAACTCACGCAACGCGCCGGCCCGCTGGGGAAAGTTAACAATAAAGTAGTGCTTCAGCCCCTCAAACAGCATCGCACGCTCTTTAATCTCTTCGGTACGCAGAATATCGTTATTGCCCCCACTGACGACACAGACCACCGTTTTACCCCGGATCTCATCTTTAAAGCTATCCAGCGCCGCAATCGATAATGCGCCCGCAGGCTCGACGACAATCGCCTCCTGATTGTACAACTGCATCATGGTGGAACAGACCTTGCCCTCCGGCACCGTCACAACGCGTTCCAGATTCTGCTTACAGATCTCAAAGGTGCGTTCGCCCACCCGTTTTACCGCCGCACCATCAACAAAGTTATCTATCTGTGACAGCGTTTCATTGCAGCCAGCGGCTAACGAACCACTCATCGAAGCGGCACCCTCAGGCTCGACACCAATCAAACGTGTCAGGGGAGAGCGCGCTGCGAAATAGGATGACACCCCGGATGCCAGTCCGCCACCACCCACAGGCATCAGCAGCATATCCACCTGACGCTCTGTGGCGGCCAGCTGATTGAGAATTTCAACCCCCACCGATGCCTGACCCTCAATCACTTTCGGATCATCAAAGGGATGTACAAAAACAGCCTGTTCCGCCGTACAGAAAAGCATCGCCTGATGATATGCATCATCATACGTATCACCGACTAAACGAACATCCACGAGCGCTTTGCCATACTTTCGCACCTGTTCAACCTTCTGACCCGGGGTCGGGGCTGGCATAAAAATGGTGGCGTTTAGCCCCAGCAGGGCACAGGCGTAAGCCACTCCCTGAGCATGATTTCCGGCACTGGCACAGACGATTCCCTGTGACTGCTGCGCCGCCGTGAGGCTAACAATTTTGTTATATGCACCACGGATCTTATAGGAGCGGACCAGTTGCTGATCTTCCCGCTTAAGGTAGATATCAGCAGCATATCGCTCGCTCAGGTTGTCGCTGCGGATCAGAGGGGTGCGGGTGACAACGGATTTAAGACGCTGCGCAGCGGCAAGGATCTCATCAAGGGCAGGGTAGTAGTCACGGGTATCAGTGTTATTGTTTGTGGAAACTGCGTTGTTCATCATGGCTCTGTGGACCTCACTAGTGATTGAATAATGGGTTACCCAGACCCTGCTACTGGCAGCGGGTTTCAGATATAAAAAAACCCGCCTGAGAGGGCGGGTTTTTTTTATGTTTTGCTAAGACATGCGCTAACCCACCAGTTCCTCGGAAATGATGGTAATAATGCTATGGCTGTCTGCTGTGAATCTGTTCATAGGCTCGATCATGATCTATTTGCCTGACCGCGTCAAGACACTGGATTCAACAGGCATCAGAGTGATTCATTTGAAGTGAACCATCGCCGTGCCTATCCAGTACCTGATTAAGTTCAGCTATAATGGACAACTGAGAAGAAGTAAGCGCCAACATACTAAGAATATTTCACACCGTCCGGTATACCGGAAAGGTTATCATCTGGCCGGTTCTGGCATCCTACTCAACGATTGCCGTGGACTTAATCTGCGCCCACACCCGGTCACCCTCAGCAAGTCCCAGGGCATGCACAGAGCGCTGGGTTACACGACTGAGAATAAAGTTTGTGCCGATTTTCAGGCGTACCAGCGCAACACCCGGATGATCCCCCTCGCTGATCCGATCAATCACGGCCTGCAGTACATTAGCAATACTGCTGTTATGATCCGCCGTCAGTGTCAGACTGACATCCCGGGCCATCACCTGAAAACGCACCTTTTGTCCGCTGCTAAAGTTCAGATCCCTGATCCAGATCTCGCCGCCCTCAAAGCTGGCAAGCGCGAGATGCCACTGCCGCTGCACCTCAGTAATCCGCGCTTCGATAATCACACTGCCGGCATCGCTGGCCTGGTGCGGCAGCTCAACGTGGGAAAAGGTTTCATTCAGCGACCCGGCAGACGCCATCCGGCCCTGATTCAACACCACCAGATGATCCGCCAGACGGGCGACCTCACCCGGAGCATGGGTAACATAGATCACCGGCATCTCCAGCGCCTCATGCAGCGTTTCAAGAAACGGCAGAATTTCCCGTTTGCGGGCCAGATCCAGTGCTGCCAGCGGCTCATCCATCAGCAGCAGGCGGGGATTCACCGCCAGTGCCCGGGCGATAGCGACACGCTGTTTCTCCCCCCCGGAAAGCCTGTCTGGTTTACGTTGCAGCAGGTGCCCGATGCCCAGCAGATCGACGACCTGGTCCAGTGAAAAGCCATCATGCTGGAAAGGCTGCCGTTTAACACCATAGTTAAGATTGCCTTTAACACTCAGATGAGGAAACAGATTAGCATCCTGAAACACATAACCAATCGGACGCTGATGAGTTGGGAGAAAGGTGTGCTGATCCTGCCAGACCTCACCGTTGACGATCAGCGTACCCTCGGCTTTTTCCAGACCGGCAATACAGCGCAGCAGAGTGGATTTACCCGACCCAGAGGGGCCAAACAGTGCCGTCACCCCCTGCGAGGGCAGATTCAGATCCACATCCAGCACAAAGCCGTCATAATTAAGCTTAAATTGAGCATAAATATCAGCAGACACAGACATCAGAGTTTTCTTCTGTTCGGGTTAACGGTGTACAGCAACAACAGGGTCAGGAAGGAAAACACCAGCATCGTGATCGCCAGTGAATGAGCCTGACCATATTCCAGGGCTTCCACATAATCATAGATCTGCACGGAAACCACCCGGGAGACACCGGGAATATTGCCACCCACCATCAGCACCACACCAAATTCACCCACGGTATGGGCAAATCCCAGTACGCTGCCGGTCAGAAACCCCGGCAGGGCTAACGGCAGGGCCACACTGAAGAAACGATCTGACGGACTGGCCCGCAGGGTCGCAGCGGCTTCCAGATAGTTGTCGCCGATGTTTTCAAACGCCTGCTGAATCGGCTGAACCACAAAGGGCAGGGAGTAAAACACCGATGCCACCACCAGCCCGGCAAACGTAAAGGGCAGGGTGCCAATCCCCAGTGCCTGAGTGATCTGGCCGACAAAGCCCTGCGGCCCCATCACCAGCAGCAGATAAAAACCCAGAACCGAAGGCGGCAACACAATCGGCAGCGCCACCAATGCCTCAAAAAAAGGTTTCAGACGGCAACGGGTGTGCGCCAGCCACCAGGCGATCGGTGTACTGATAATCAGCAGCAACAGGGTAACAATGCTGGCCAGCTTGACCGTTAATATAATGGCCGCCCAGTTTCCATCACTGAACATGGATGAGACTCCCGAATCGTTTAGAGTTTATAGCCATAGGAGCGGATAACAGCGGCAGCAGTGTCCGAGCGCAGATAATCCAGCAACGCAATCGCAGCGGCATTATCTTTGCCCCGCTTCAGCAGCACTGCATCCTGACGAATCGGAGTATGCAGATCAGCAGGCACAACCCAGCCTGATCCGGCTTTCAGCGTGCCATCTTGCATCACCTGCGACAGGGCGACAAAACCCAGCTCAGCATTGCCGGAAAACACATACTGGTAGGCCTGAGCGATATTTTCGCCTTGCACCAGTGCCGCCGACAGGCGATCGTACACTCCCAGCCTGGTCATCGTTTCAACAGCGGCCGCGCCATAGGGCGCCAGCTTAGGATTCGCCAGAGAAAGGTGCCTGAAACGACCTGACCTGAGGATATCCGGGCTGTCTGCTGCAACCAGACCTTCCTGCGCAGACCACAACACCAGAGAACCCTGCGCATAGGTAAAGCGGCTGCCGGGAACACTCCACCCCAGTTCTTCGAGCTTCCGGGGCTTTACAGCATCGGCAGAGAGAAACAGATCAAATGGAGCGCCATTCTGAATCTGAGCAAAAAACTTACCCGATGACCCAAACGTCAGCATCACAGAGTGTCCGCTGTGTTTCTCAAACGCCGCCGCTATCGCTTTCATCGGCGCGGTAAAGTTGGCTGCCGTCGCAACCATGACAGTGTCAGCGCGTGCAACCGTTACACCCAGCAGTAAACAACCAGTTATAAAACGTACGATCTGTTTCATCATACAATCCATTTACTCACCCGGTTAACTGACCACAGCCAGTATTACGTTGGAAGACTTAATCAGCGCAGTCACTTCAGTGCCGGTTTTCAGCGCCATATCCCTGACGCTATCGTTAGTAATAATAGCGGTCAGGGTTTTCCCCCCACGCAGCTCGACAATCACTTCGGCGTTAACCGCCCCCTCATGACAGCGCACCACTGTGCCGGTGAGCGCATTACGGGAACTGGTTTTCAGGTTGTTATTGCTGCTCAGAATCACCCAGGATGATTTGATCAGGGCATACACATCCATCCCCTCTGTAAGCTCCAGATGTCCGACACTGTCACGGGTGATGTTCGACACAATCTCATCCCCACCGCCTATGTCGAGCACCACCTCGGCATTCACCTCGCCGGTTTTAATCGTTTTAACTTTGCCTGAAAACTGATTCCGGGCGCTGGTTTTCATATCAAACCTGCGAATGAGTGGGTAATAGGACTCAAAATCGTCCACCACCTGGTTGAGCTGATTCAAAGTCTGTTCCCGCTCTTTATCCAGATGCCGGTATACAGAAACCAGCCGACGGCCATGTGCGGTCAGAACAGCACCACCACCGTTGCGTCCACCGACCCGGCGCTCAACCAACGGAGATTCAGCCAGATTATTAATCGCCTCAACGGCATCCCAGGCGGTTTTGTAACTCATCCCCATCAGGTTTGCAGCCGCCGTAATCGAGCCGCAGGCATCGATCTGCTCCAGCAACTCCAGATGGTCATATTTACGACCCCGGTTCATCAGTGGGCTTTTGTCCTGCTTCTGCACAGCCGCCTTCTTCATTCTGGTCTCCTCAACCCTCATCATCTGAAAGAGCGTTAAACCGCATAATGCCTTAATAAAAGCGCTATCACCTATAACTATATAGCGAAACAGACAACCGTGCTAAATACTGCAGCTTTTCCTCCTACGTATTGCCGCTAAGCGGCTGATCAGCAACAGCTGACAGCACCACCCAACTCGCATCGCACAGTGGTTTAACCAATCAGCAGAGATCTGCTTATATCGCCACCGTTATCAGGGCTACCCTATAGCGACAGCATAAGTCATGCCGCCCACTAACTAATTGAAAATAAATGATTACATCACCTTATCCCGGTCGTCTTTCTGACAATGCACAGATAAAAATAAATTCGCCTGTACTGTTTACAACATAACAGAACCAGCAGGCTGAGAGAAAAATCCGGCTGTGGCACCGATAGCCATCACGGCCTGCTGAAGTCAGAACAACGACTATTCCGGGTTATGGCAGGGGGAAATTAAAGGCTACGGGCGATCAAGATCAGAACGGGTTACATGGTTGAGGTTGCGTTAAATAAAGGCTGTCCCCTTTAATTTTCATCTGTCGATTTTGACGAACGATGTGCAAGTAGCGACCATAAGTAGACATAGTAGTTTCTCTAGGGAAGTTGCGAATAAGTCCCTCCTCTTGAGACAATCTGCGATGCAACCTTCTC
>JAAEYW010000032.1 GCA_018223185.1 Oceanospirillales bacterium
TCGTTAAGCGATTTTACTCACATAATGCGGTGTCCAAAACTACCGGTGCAGATCATATAAAATCACTGCCGTGACGGATACCCAGTTTGGTATCTTCCCAGATCGCGCCAGCCTCCCAGCCTTTGAAGTTATGATCGAGATAGATCAGACAGCGTACCTTGCCGTGGGCTGCCACTTTTTCTTCCAGCAGGGGTAAAAAGATATCCTGATAGTCCGCTGATGTCAGTTTTTCAGTCGCCTGTACCACAATGATATCACCAGCAGTTTCCGGCAGAATGTGAAGCATCGCTGTTTCCTTTAATCACAGAGAGAATATTGAGGGGTAGTGTATCGGTGTTGCTGGCGGAGTCAAAAAAGTTTCGCATATGCCGATACAGTGTATGGTGAAACCTGTCAGCGAGTTCTGAGGGTATTAATGGGCGGCTATTATGACAAGATTTATTGCGTTGCTATTACTGTTGAGTCTGAGTGGCTGTGGTTCACAGCCATACCGTGCAGCAGAGCTGCCTTCCTCAACGGCTGAACCGTCGTCAGAGGTAAGGGCGAGTCTGTTGCAGCAATACCGGGAGTGGCAGGGAGTTCCTTATCTGCTGGGAGGACAAGACAAGCAGGGGGTGGATTGTTCCGCCTTCACCCAGTTGACCTTTCGTCAGCGGCTGGGTGCTGAAATTCCCCGGACGACCCTGGCACAGGCGCGGCTGGGATATCAGGTAGAGATGCCACAGCTGCAACCGGGAGACCTGCTGTTTTATCGTTCCAGGGTTAAACTGAGGCACGTGGGTATCTATATCGGTAAAGGAGAGTTTCTGCATGCTTCGACCAGTCGGGGAGTGATGATATCGTCACTGAATAATCCCTATTGGATACAGCACTTCTGGCAGGCCCGGCGCCTGACCGATTAAAGCATGGATTCAGTTAAATGTAACAGATTGTTGCGTGTCTGCATTCTGGTATAGTGTGCGGCACGTTATTGAACCACCCACTATTAAATCACCGAGTTGTAATGAGCTATCTGCCAATTGAGCAATATAAGAAAGCCTGGATCTTCAGGCATAAAGACCTGCCGGTTAGTGAAGAGGATCTGGAGCAGATTAAGCCGCTGACGGAATCACGGGCTGAGCAGGTCTGGACTCAGCAAATCAGTAAACATTGTAATCATCCCGGCCTGTTCGGCGAGGATGACTGGGCTAATAAGAATCAAACCTGGCTGGAAACTGATAACTGGCAGCAGACCTGGGAGTCTGATGATTCCGCTTTGCCAGCGTTGCTGGCAGAACATCTGCAATGGGATGATCAGACGGTCGTCTGGTTTTGCTACAGCAGCGAGCATGTTATTGAAACCCGCTGGGATGTGTTTCGCCGCAACTGGAAGAACTTTCTGTTTTTTGATGATGGCCCGATACTGATCGGCCGAAAACGTAAGCAGGTTGTACAGTTTAACCAGACGGGTAACTACCGGATTGGTAATCGTAAGTAAGTTTGTCTGGCTGATCATTCAGGTCAGCCAGAGATCACCCACGTATCATCGTTAATCCTGTTTAAATCATTCTTGCCAGGGACAGTAAATGTCGGGGATGGATTCCTGTTGTTAGTTGTAGGGATCTTCTATGCTGTATCGTTCTCTGATCGTTTTGTTTGTATTCTTTCTACCTGCGTTTGCGACGGCGGAGTCTGCGCCGTCCTTCAATAAATCAAAGCGTATTCTTGCTGAACTTTATCAGGTTAATCCCATCAGTTTTTATTGCGGCTGCGAGTATCGGGCAGAGGGAAAAAAACTGGTCCCCCTGTGGCAGAGTTGTGGCTTTAAACCCCGTAAAAATGCAAACCGGGCTGGGCGTATAGAGTGGGAGCATATCGTGCCGGCCTGGGCATTTGGTCATCAGCAGCAGTGTTGGCAGGAAGGTGGACGTAAAGCCTGTAAAAAAGATAAGACATTCCGCCGCATGGAAGCTGATCTGCACAACCTTGTTCCTGCCATTGGCGAGGTTAATGGTGATCGTTCAAATTACAGCTTCACCTTGCTGGAAGGAGAGCCCCGTGTCTATGGTCGTTGCGATATGGAGGTCGATTTTAAAAGGCGTAAGGCTGAACCCCCTCTGAATCGCCAGGGGGATATTGCCCGCACCTATTTTTATATGCGTGATCAGTATGGGTTGAAGATCAGCGCCAGGCAGGAGAAGCTGTTTTCCGCCTGGAATGCTCAGGACCCGGTTGATAGCTGGGAGGTACAGAGAAATATACTGATCACCCGCGTGCAGGGCAACAGTAATCCCTATGTTACCGCTCCTCTTGAAGCGATGGGGGTTGAAGATAAGCCTGTTGATTCCGCTTCGGGTGAGTGGCGTGGTGATGAAGCTGAGGCTTCGCTGTTACAACGCCTGCTGTCAAAACGAGGACCGCTTTAGCGATGTACCGGCTTCTCTTCGCCACAGATCATGATAATCTACGGCAATGCTCTTAAACCATAGCGGCTGTTGTCGAGGAATCTGATGATAAAACCCTATTACAGGACGGTTCTGATCTATCTGATCTTTGCTTCATTGTGGATCTATTTTTCGGATGCCCTTGTGGCTAGCCTGTTTCGTTCGCCGGAGATGATTACTCAGGCTCAGAACCTTAAAGGTTTGGCGTTTGTCAGCTGTACTGCTGGCTTACTGCTGTTTCTGATCCGTTCGGATCTGAACCGTATTGAACAGGCAAATCTAAATCTGCGAAAGAGTTATGATCAGACACTCAAGGGGTGGGTACAGGTGATGGATATTCGCCATAAGGAGACCGGAGAACATAGTCTGCGGGTTACCCGAATGACGGTCAGACTGGCTTCTTTGTTGGGCATCAGCGGTGATGAACTGACCTGCATAGCCCGGGGCGCATTAATGCATGATGCGGGTAAAGTCGGAGTTCCGGATACGATTCTGATTAAGCCCGGTCCGCTTGATGATAAAGAGTGGGCTGTCATGACACAGCATCCGGTAATCGCCCGGGATATGATGAGAGATATTGAGTTTCTTAAACCCTCAATCGATATTCCTTACAGCCATCATGAACGCTGGAATGGTACCGGCTATCCGCAAGGGCTGGCAGGTGAACAGATTCCGCTGGCGGCCAGGATTTTTGCCATCATTGATGTCTGGGATGCGCTGTCAGAACATCGGGTATATAAACAGGCCTGGCCTGAGGATGAGGTTTTACTCTATATCAGTGAGCAGGCGGGGATTCATTTCGATCCTGAGATTGTTGAGGTGTTTCTTGATAATTACGATGAAATTAAAGACGCCGCAATGCAGCCGTCGTATTTTTAGGAGAGTACTGGAATGAATACCGGAACGAATACCTGAACGTAAGCACAGCAGTATTTCTGGCCGGATTGTTCTGTTAATGGATCAGTAACGTTAATCGGTCAGAAACAGTGGCTGTTCGCAAAACTTTTTGTGCCAGTGTTCAAACTGCTTTTCTGTCATCGCACTGGCATAGAAAAAACCCTGTCCATAGTCACAGTGTGCTTGCTGCATCAGCGTGTGCTGCTCAATAGTTTCAATCCCTTCAGCAATGACTTTCAGGCCCAGAGTGTGTGCCATAACAATGATAGCGTTACACAGAACCAGATCATCTGAACCGGCCTGCAGGTTGCGGATAAAGGTTTGGTCTATTTTCAGATAATCGATATCCATACGGCTCAGATGGGCCAGCGATGAGAAGCTGGTTCCAAAGTCGTCCAGTCCAATCTGAATATTGGCGTCCCGTAACTGTACGATCTTTTGCCTGGTTTCTGCTGAAGATTCCATCAGCAGGCTTTCGCTGATCTCTATGCTTAGCTCAGCATTTTCTATGTCAGATTCGCGGGCTATTGCAATCCAGCGTTCATGGGCTGAGCTATCTGCATGGCTGTCGAAATGGCTCGGGGATGCGTTGATACAGACCTGTAACTCCGGGATCAGATTTTTTCGCCACCGCTTTGCCTGTTGCAGTGCCTCCCGGAAAACCCAGTCTCCCAGTTCCTGTATGATGCCGCCCTGTTCGGCTGCCTGAATGAACTGGTGAGGGAACATTAATCCTTCGTCGGGATGGTTCCAGCGAATCAGTGCCTCGGCTTTCACTACCGTCATACGCTGCAGATTGATCACCGGCTGATAGTAAAGCTGGAACTGATGTTTGCTGATCGCTTCATGCAATGCCGTTATCAGTTGAGCACGTTTCAGAGACAGCGTTTGCATCCCTTCAGTAAAAAAGTGCAGTGTGCCGCGGCCCGCCGCTTTTGCCGCATACATCGCCTGATCAGCGTTTTTAATCAGCTGTTCTGCAGTATCTCCATCCTGAGGGTAGAGGGTTGCGCCAATACTCGCAGAGATATAACGTTGTTGATTTTCCAGATCGAACGGTTGTTTCAGAACGCTGAGTATCTTTTCCCCGACCTGTTGCACCTGGGCGCTGTTTTCAATCTGCGGCAGTATGATTGTGAACTCATCTCCACCCAAACGGGAGATCGTGTCGCTGCTGCGAACCAGGCTTCTAAAGCGCTCGGCTACTTCGATCAGCAGCTGATCACCGACATTATGACCCAGTGTGTCATTGATCTCCTTAAAGCGGTCAAGATCGAGAAACAGCAATGCGAAGGACGATTTTGACCGGGCCGCCAGACGAATCTCCTGAGACAGCCGGTCCATGAACATTCTGCGGTTGGGCAGATTTGTTAATGGATCAAAATTTGCCTGTGTCCATATCAGCTCTTCGGTGCGTTTTTTCTCAGTGATATCGGAGAAGGTGGCAATCCGTTGATAGATCGTATTGTCATCGCCGAAGAGGGTATTGATATTGAGCCAGGCGATGTAGATCTCGCCATTTTTATGACGGTTCCAGATCTCTCCCTGCCATTTGCCTGATTCATTCAGACTGCCGAGCATGTCTTCATAGAACTGGCTTTTATGAACCCCTGAGCGCAGCAGGGCGGGGGTGTGGCCGATCACCTCCCCGGCCTGATAACCGGTAATCTGAGAGAACGCGTTATTCACCTTAATAATTTTGTTTTCGGCATCAACTATCATGATGGCATCATTGCTTTCAAAAGCCGCGGCAGCCAGGCGCAGTTGTTCCGTTTGCCTCTGCTCCTCGAAGTTCATATGGGTTCCGGCGATACAGAGTGGATGGTTGTTTTTACCAAACCGGATTGGCTTGCCCCGGCTCTTTATCCAGAGCCACCGGTTGTCTTTGGTGAGCAGCCTGAACTGAATCTCTGCAGCGTGATTGTCGAGTACCCGTGGCAGAAAACTGATGTAAAAACGAACCTGGTCTTCAGGGTGCATCAGTTTTCTAAACAGCTGTCTGTTGAGATGAAATGCCTGATCTTTATAGCCAAGCATTTTGTAGCACTGGCTATCCCAGTGAATTGAGTCATTTGTCAGATCCCAGCTCCACAAACCGGTCTGCGTGGCTTCCATTGTCAGACGGTAGCGTTCTTCTGACTCTCTCAATGCCAGTTCATAGCGGTTATGATTTCTGTGGAGCTGATTAAATGCCCTGATCAGCTGGCCCACTTCATCATTGCTTCTTACCGCCAGGGCTTGTTCGGGAAGTTGACCGTCAGCCATTTTACGGATATCCCGCGCGGCATTTCGCAGCGGTGTCAGCAGCTTTCTTATCAGGTAGGTGATTAAGCCCGCCATTAAAAAGCTGATAACCAGAATCACCGTTATGATCTTTTCTGAAAGACTGTTAACGTCAGCCATCGCTTTGTGCAACGGATAGGTACGGATAATTACCCAACCCAGTTTGTCCAGCTTTGCTGAAGCGTAAATGACCTTATTGCCATTTCCGTCGGTGGTTATTCCCGACGATTCCCCTGCCTGAATCAGTTCGATACAGTCGCAGTGTTTCTCTTTTTCATAACTTTCAAGCGGTACGCCTTTAAGGGTATCGGTCACATAGATGCCCAGATTCGGGTCTGTCACCATCACTCTGCCACCGTCAGTAAATGTTATGCGGGATATCTCCTTGAGCAGGTTGTCCTGAGCCAGGAGGTTAACACCAAAGATATAGCCCAGCACCTCGCCGGAAGCAGAGAGAATCGGTGTGTTAATCGCAAACAGCGGGCTTTTCAGTCCCTTGCCAAACAGAGGTTTGGTGATCACTGTGGACTTTAATATACGGGCTTTTTGCAGGTGTTCCCGGTCTGAAAAATCAATACCGGTCCGGTAGGGCACCGTAGGGTAGTCAACCAGTGATATACCCGCCTGGTTCAGCACCACAACACCGCCATTAAACAGGGCGTGTAATTGCGTATCCCGTGTCAGTGCTTCCTGTATTTTTTCATTCGAATAAAGCTGGTATCTGGAGTGAAGCGAATCGGTAAAGGTTTCCAGATAAGACACCCGTTTCTGTAAAGCAGAATCCATCTGCCGAACCACCATGTCTACCATCGTCTGCTGCTGTTCGACCAGGAGTCTGGTTGAGCCTTGTTGCAGGTAATTGAAAATCAGCATTGTTATGGCTCCGGCAGATAAAAGAAATCCTGCCAGTGTCAGTATCAAAACCCGGTTATGCAGGGATGTCGGTACAAAACGGTTAAAAACCATTCATACACATCCATAATTTTAAGTGATGAGGCAAAGATATATCCTCAATAAACACGTGCGCTCAAATTAATTTACAGTTTCCTGTCAGTTGACCTGATTGGGAGCAACTGCGCATAAACTATCCAATAATAAGGTTCAGCTTAGCCTGATCAGGTGAATTTGAAACAGCAACATCGTCAAAATGGTGATTGATTTTGTCGCAATTCCCGCCCGTTGTAGGAAGAGAAATCTTCGTTCAGAATGGTTTCAGGCATATTTAACAGGTTTTCTTTCAGGTATCATTTTCGACTTTTATAACAGGCTGCTGCTGTGGCCTTCGGATTCTGTTAATGCTGCAATTTTTTGAACGTCTGACAAACCCATACCCTGAGCCGGAACCTGGTCAGCCGCCAAAAGGGCTGTACGCGTTTTGTCGCTACTATATGCGCGGGATGGAGTGGCCGCTGTTGGTGATGACGCTGTGTTCTGCGTTGCTGGCAATGCTTGAAGTCTCGCTGTTCGGTTTTCTGGGGCAGCTGGTGGACTGGCTGAGTACCAAGCAGCCCGGGACATTCTGGCAGGAGGAGGGGGATACCCTCACACTGGTCGGAATCCTGTTGTTGGTCGGCCTGCCGCTGCTGGTGGTACTTCACTCGTTAATTGTTCATCAGGTGTTGTTGGGTAATTTCCCAATGTCGGTTCGCTGGCTGGCACACCGTTATCTGCTGCGTCAGAGTCTGTCGTTTTATCAGAATGACTTTGCCGGGCGGATTGCCACAAAAGTGATGCAGACCTCACTGGCGGTGCGGGAGGCGGTGATGAAACTGCTTGATGTACTGGTTTATATTGCGGTTTATTTTCTCTCGATGCTGGTGTTGGTGGCACAGTCAGATCTTCGCCTGATGTTACCTTTATTGGGCTGGCTGGTCGGTTACTGTCTGTTGATGTGGTATTTCGTTCCCCGCCTGAGGGATGTTTCAGCGGTACAGGCGGATGCCCGCTCATCAATGACCGGACGGATTGTTGATAGTTACACCAATATATCAACGGTGAAGCTGTTTTCTCATAGTCAGCGTGAATCGGATTATGCCCGCGAAAGTATGGATGGCTTTCTGGCAACGGTGTACCGGCAGATGCGACTGGCCACCGGTCTCAATGTGACGGTGCAGTGTCTCAACTATCTGTTGTTGTTCACCACCACGGCAGTGGCAATCTACCTGTGGAGTTTCAGTCTGGTGACGGTGGGGGCCATTGCGATAGCAATCAGCCTGGCTCTGCGTCTTAACGGTATGTCCCAGTGGATTATGTGGGAAGTCAGTATGTTGTTTGAGAATATTGGTACCGTCAATGATGGTATGAATACTCTGTCTCAGCCTCTTGATGTAACCGATCAGCACGATGCGAAACCGCTGGTTGTTGAGGCCGGGTCGATCCGTTTCAACGATGTTTCTTTTCACTACGATAAGAGTGAAGGGGTTATCGAACATCTGAATCTCGACATCAAACCCGGAGAAAAGGTGGGGCTGGTGGGGCGTTCCGGAGCCGGGAAATCAACTCTGGTCAATCTGTTGCTACGTTTCCATGATCTGGCTGACGGACAGATCCTGATTGATGGACAGGATATCAGCCAGGTGCAGCAGGACAGTCTGCGGCATCAGATCGGTATGGTGACTCAGGACACCTCACTGCTGCATCGCAGTGTACGGGATAATATCCTCTATGGTCATCCGGATGCGTCTGACGAACAGATGACGGATGCAGCAAAACGGGCAGAAGCCCATGACTTTATACTTGGGTTGAGCGATCCTCAGGGCCGCACTGGCTATGATGCTCAGGTGGGGGAACGGGGCGTTAAACTGTCCGGCGGACAGCGTCAGCGCATCGCCATTGCCCGGGTCATTCTGAAGGATGCTCCGATTCTGATTCTGGATGAGGCCACTTCAGCGCTGGATTCTGAGGTTGAAGCGGATATTCAGCGCGGTCTGTCCAATCTGATGCAGGGCAAAACTGTTATCGCGATTGCTCACAGACTGTCGACTATTGCGGCAATGGACCGGCTTATTGTGCTCGATCAGGGGCGTATCGTGGAGCAGGGAAACCACCATCAGCTGGTGGAGCAAGGGGGCATCTATGCCCAGCTATGGGCGCATCAGTCGGGTGGTTTTATCGGTATGGATACCTGAAGAGTCGATACAGGGCTTTAAAATACGTCGCTTAAAAAGGCTCTGTAACGTAATGATATGTAGTATAGGCGTCTGACATACTCGTACCGTCTAATTAAAACCTGACAGTCATAATGGATAGAAGGAAATTCCGGATGAATGTAATCTCATGGTGGTCACTCGCCTGGTGCGCTATCCCTGTGGTTCTGATTGCTGTCGTGTATGCCCGCTGGGCGGGAAAAGCGTCTGAAGTATTACTCTCAGCAGCGCGCATGACGCTGCAGCTGATCGGGGTTGGGTATGTGCTGGTGGCATTG
The DNA here is from genome assembly GCA_018223185.1 of Oceanospirillales bacterium. Lineage (GTDB taxonomy): Bacteria > Pseudomonadota > Gammaproteobacteria > Pseudomonadales > Balneatricaceae > Amphritea. The sequence continues at coordinate 9,028 of JAAEYW010000032.1, forward strand.
TTTGAAAACCCCTCTCCATGGATTACTGGCGCGGTGTTAGTCCTGATGGTTTGTATCGCCAGCTGGATTGCGCTGCGTCCGGTGAATCATCAGCGAAACTACCTTAAGCCAACACTGATAGCCCTGACCTGCTCTGCCGGACTGCACCTGCTTATCTCACTGATTCTGGTGATCGGGGTTGAAACCTGGTATGAGCCAAGAGTGATCATCCCTTTAGCGGGAATGTATTTCGCTAATACAATGAACGCGATCAGTCTGGCGACAGAGCGTTATCATTCTGAATTGCTGGAGGGGAAACCTGAGCCAAAAGCGCGTCTGACTGCGTTTCAGGCGGCGATGATTCCGCAGATCAATAGTCTGCTGGCCGTTGGCCTGGTGTCCCTGCCCGGGATGATGACAGGACAGATCCTCTCAGGGGTGTCACCCCTGATCGCGGTTCGGTACCAGATCATGATTATGACCATGATACTGGGGAGTGGCGGTTGTGGGGCTGCGTTGATGCTCTGGCAACTGGGCCGCGCTGGGCAGTCGGGAGTTCAGGCCGATAATGGCCTGACGAATCATAAACTGGCGGATAATGACAAATGAATCAGCGGCCTTTATTAGCAACAATCGTTTATACCCTGTTTGCCTTGCTGGCCTTTGCGGGTAATTCAGTGCTGTGCCGGCTGGCGCTGGGAGAGCAGAGTATTGATGCAGGCAGCTTTACGGTTATCCGTTTATTCTCTGGCATCATCGTGCTGTCAATGCTCTGGTATCTGACTCAGGCGACTCAAACCAAGCCAGGCAGTATCACCGGACGGGGAAGCTGGTCAGCCGCGCTGATGCTGTTTATCTATGCGTTGGGGTTCTCCTATGCCTATATCAGCCTGGATACCGGCACCGGTGCGCTGATACTGTTTGGCGCAGTACAGATCACCATGATTCTGGTGAGCCTGTGGCGTGGCGCCCGGCTGCTATGGGTTGAATGGCTGGGCCTGGGACTGGCTTTCAGTGGATTTGTTTACCTGCTTAAACCAGCAATCAACACTCCCTCTCTGTGGGGATTTATATTGATGATGGCAGCAGGTATCGCATGGGGGATCTATACCCTGATAGGCCGGGGATCAGTTAACCCTCTGGCAGATACCCATTTTAACTTTCTCAGAACCCTGCCGCTGATTATTCTGACACTCATTATTACGCTGGCGCTGGGAGACAGTGTTCTGTCATTTAATGGTGTGATGCTGGCCGTTCTTTCCGGGGCAGTTGCTTCGGGTATCGGATATGCCGTCTGGTATCGGGCTCTGAGTGGCTTGTCGGCGGTGCAGGCGGCAGTACTGCAGTTACTGGTTCCGGTTATCGCGGCGGCCGGTGGTGTGGTTTTTACCGACGAGATAATTTCAGTACGTCTGCTGCTTGCGGCGCTACTGGTTCTGGGGGGGATTCTTCTGGTCGTTGTCGGGCGCTATTATATGCTCGTCCGGCAGAGTCAGCCTGACTAAGATCGCTGTAATCTTAACTGAATATTCGTGCATGGAGTTTTAACCGATGATGGATAGCCATCTGTTTGTCACCTTTATTGTTGCCATCACCCTGTTAACCCTGACTCCGGGGGTTGATACCATGGTGACGATCCGTAACAGCGCCCGTGGCGGCTGGAAAGATGGTTTTGCTACCAGTACCGGCATCTGCTGTGGGCTGTTTCTGCACGCTACCGTGTCGGCACTGGGCATTTCGGTCATCCTGTTACAATCTGCCAATGGGTTTCAGTTTCTGAAACTGATCGGTGCGGGGTATCTGATCTGGCTGGGAGTCAGCAGTTTCCGCGGCATTATTCAGGGAGGTAACGTATTCAGGCTGCCGGACTCAGGGGGCCGGCCCTTTGTTATGTGGCGCTCGCTCAGAGAGGGTTTTCTGTCTAATGCCCTGAACCCCAAAACAGCGCTCTTCTACATGGCTTTTCTGCCTCAGTTTATCGACCCGGAGGGATCGGCTCTGATTCAGTCTCTGTGGCTGGCGGCGATACACTTTATTATTGCTATGCTGTGGCAGTGTTCGCTGGCTTTAGCGGTTAATGGTGCCCGAAACTGGCTGCAGAGTCAGTCTGTCAGCGTTGGATTTAATGCAGTCAGTGGCTCGGTGCTGGTTTATCTGGGAGCCCGGCTGGCGTTAACGGAGAATTAAATATGGATATACAGCAACTCTTTGGTATTGAACTGCCGCTCATTCAGGCACCAATGGCGGGCGCTCAGGATGCGGCGCTGGCAATTGCGGTGAGTGATGCGGGCGGGCTGGGGTCTCTGCCCTGTGCCATGTTAACCCCTGATCAGTTGCGGGCTGAGCTTGAAACGATCAGGGCAGCAACCGATAAACCGGTTAATCTGAATTTCTTTGCCCATACACCGCCGGTTGCCGATCCAGAGCGGGAACGACAGTGGCGTCAGCAATTAGAGCCCTATTACCGGGAATATGGTATTGACCCTGATTCTATTTCTGCAGGCCCGGGACGAACGCCCTTCGATAGTGAGATGGCGGCGGTCATCGAACAGTATCGTCCGGCCGTTGTCAGTTTTCACTTTGGTTTACCCTGTCCGGATCTGCTGCAACGGGTCCGTGATTGCGGCAGTAAAGTGATATCCAGTGCGACAACCGTGGCTGAAGCAGTGTGGCTGGAACAGCAGGGTGTTGATGCGGTTATTGCTCAGGGTATTGAAGCCGGAGGCCATCGGGGTTTTTTTCTCAACCGTGACCTGAATAGTCAGACAGGCACTATGGCACTTGTGCCGCAGATTATATCTGCCATCGGACTGCCGGTGATTGCGGCTGGCGGTATTGCCGATCAACGGGGTCTTCAGGGGGCGCTGGCAATGGGGGCCGCCGGGGTGCAGCTGGGTACGGTGTTCCTGCTCTGTGATGAGTCGCGTATCAGTGATATTCACCGTCAGGCTCTGCTGGAACAGACAACTCCCACGGCCCTGACAAATATTTTTTCGGGCGGGGCAGCGCGTGGAATTGTAAACCGGGTGATGGCTGAATTAGGGGCTATGGTGCCACAGGCACCTGAGTTTCCGATGGCAGCCACATCGATCGCTCCTCTGAGGGCTGCGGCAGAGCGGCAGCAGTCGGGTCAGTTTTCACCGCTCTGGAGTGGTCAGAATCGTTCGGGTTGTCGAGCAGTACCCGCGGCAGAGTTGCTGCGTGAGCTATGCAGTTAAGTGTAAGGCAGCGTCTGAACGGATTATCGGATGTCATCGCTGACAGTATAAAATTTTATTCAGGGGTTGATATCTTCGTACTCACCCCCAGATTAAAAAATTATCCACTAATCTAGGCCTCTGTCAGCAGTGCTGTTCACGTCTTAAACTTTTGAGGTCTGAACAATGCAGATTGCTGACAAAAAAATTGTCCTTATTCACTATACCCTGAAAAACCTGGATGATGAGGTTATGGACTCATCTGAAGGTGCAGAGCCTTTGGCATACCTGCATGGTACGGGCAGTATTGTTCCCGGTCTGGAAAAAGAGCTGGAGGGCAAGCAAGCCGGTGACAAACTGAATGTAGAGGTTTCTCCTGAAGAGGGTTACGGCGAACTTAACCCAGAACTGATTCAGGAAGTGGACCGTGCTGCTTTTGAAGGGGTTGATAATATCGAAGTGGGTATGCGTTTCATGGCTCAGACTGCCTGGGGTCAGCAACCGGTTGTGGTAACGGCGATAACTGATGAGACCGTCATCGTTGATGGCAATCACCCGCTGGCAGATCAGACCCTGAAGTTTGATGTTGAGGTGGTTGAAGTGCGTGATGCGACCGAAGAAGAGCTGGCTCACGGCCACGCCCACGGTGAAGGTGGTCATCACCACTGATTGCGTGTAGCAATGCTTCAACCAGACAGTTTATAAAAAAGGCGCTCAGCGCCTTTTTTTGTCACTGAAATTTGATAGCTTTACCAATTCAGTGCGTATACAGAGAATAACGACTCTGAATAGTCTTACTCCTCCGGGAAGCGATTTTTCACACTTTGCTGTATATATAATGGATTGAAAATGTAGCGCCAGGTTTAAGTGCAGCTCCAGCTAAGTCAGACCCTTACACATTAGTTAAAAAGTGAGACCCGATGCGAGACCAGATTCAGGCAGTGATAAAAGAGGTATCCAGTGTTCTCTATGGCAAGCAGGAGGAGATAAAGCTGGCGCTGACCTGTATCTTCAGCAGGGGGCATCTGTTGATAGAAGATCTGCCCGGAATGGGGAAAACAACGCTGGCCCATGCACTGGCTAAAGTGCTTGGGTTAGAGTATCAGCGTTTGCAGTTCACCAGTGATATGCTGCCGGCAGATATTCTCGGTGTGAGTATTTTTGATCCATCCGCTAATCGCTTTCAGTTTCACCCGGGCCCGGTGTTTACTCAGGTACTGTTGGCTGATGAAGTGAATCGTACCACTCCTAAAACCCAGTCTGCGCTGCTTGAATCGATGGAGGAAGGGCGCGTCAGCCTGGATGGTCAGACCCATCGGCTGCCAGAACCGTTTTTTGTGATTGCGACACAGAATCCGGTCACTCAACAGGGTACATTCCCGCTACCGGAATCCCAGCTGGATCGCTTTCTGATGCGGATTGAACTGGGCTATCCCGATGTCAGGGCTGAACGGGAATTACTTCGGGGAGGGGATCCCCGGGAACGTCTGAATAGCCTCCCGGCGGTCATCTCGGCTGCCCAGTTAGAACAGATATCTCAGGCCTGCGGCGCAGTTAATGTGTCTGAGAGTATTCTGGATTATCTGCAACGGCTGATTGCCTATAGCCGACAGGCGCCTGAGTTCAGTTTTGGCATCTCCCCCCGGGGCGCGCTGGCTCTGCTGAATGCAAGTCGTAGCTGGGCCTATATTGAGGGCCGGGATTATGTCATACCCGAAGATCTGCAACAGCTTCTCGGGCCCGTTACCGGGCACCGTTTACGGGCCGCAGAAGATATCGGAGGGTTTGGTGCCAATGCCCTGGTTCAGCAATTGCTGAGTCAGGTGGATGTGGTTGCCTGACTATAAGGTATGCCGCCTGAGTTGAGGTTTCAATGGTGACCGGATCAATACGACAACGCCTGGGACGGGCTGTATTCGACTGGAGTCTGCGCCGCAGTCCACGGTTAAAGCAGCTGACCCTGAGCCAGCGGCGAATCTATATCATGCCATCGCGCGCCGGTTTTGTTTTTCTGATGTTATTGCTGGTGATGCTGATACTGGCGATCAACTTTCAGAACAATCTGATGTTTGCTGTTACTTTTCTGTTAGCCAGCCTGTTTGTGGTTACCATTCTGCACACTTATGCCAACCTTTCCGGGCTGACCATTCGCTTTGTTCGTGGGCATCCCTGTTTTGTGGGTGAGCAGGCGGCCTTCGATCTGACTCTGACCGCTAAAGGTACACGGCAGTACGAAAGTATTCAGCTGCGTTTACGCACGGGGGAAGAAACTGCCGTAGACCTGGTTGAAGACCGGCAGCGAAGCCTGACTCTCTATCAGAAGGCCAGTCGTCGTGGTTTTTTGCCTGCTGATGCGTTGCAGATTGAGACCTTTTATCCCCTGGGGCTGTTCAGAGCCTGGGCCTGGTTGCAGGTCGACCTGAAAAGTCTGGTCTATCCGCGCCCTGTGGAAGGGGGGCGGTTATCCGATCTGAGTGGCTCAGTGAGTGGCGATCAGAGTCAGGCGCATATAGGTGAGCGCCACGGAGGAGAGGAATTTACTGGACTTGAACAGTATCAGGACGGTATGTCACTGAAACGGGTGGCCTGGAAAAACTATGCCCGTGGGCAGGGCATGTATGCAAAGCAGTATGTTGAGCTGAATGATAACCGCAGGTGGTTAAGCTGGGATCTGTGGCCGGAGCTTTCCCCGGAAGCCCGTATCTCCCGCCTTACCTGGTGGGTGCTGCAGCTTCACCGCAGGGGGGAGGAGTATGGTTTGCTGTTACCAGGTATAGAGATCGGCCCTGATCGTGGTGAGGCGCACCGGGTAAGAGTGCTGGAGGCGCTCGCCTGCTTTGGTCTGGACGATCAGCATAGCACTCAGGAGAGAACACCGTGAAACCGTTGTTTCAGCTCACCCGTAGCAGCATGATCTGGTTGCTGGTGAGCATTCTGATGGTGATGATACCCTATGTTACCGTGGTGCCCGGCTGGTTATTTCTGCTGGCAGTTTTTACTGTGGGCTGGCGTCTGATGGTGCATAGCGGTCGCTGGAGTTTCCCTCACTGGAGCGTACGTTCAGCTCTGCTGTCACTGGTGCTTGTGGGGCTGTTGTTTGAACTGCGCTCGGGATCGGTGATGGTGGTAACTGTTGGCTTGCTGGTGGCCGCTTTCCTGCTGAAACTCACCGAAATGTACCGGCGGCGGGATGCGCTGGTGGTGCTCTATGTCGCACTACTGCTGATTGTTTGTAGTTTTCTGTTTTTTCAGTCGATACCGATGACGCTCTATAGCCTGTTATCGCTGATCGTTGTAACCGCCTGTCTTAATACCGTCTATCGCAGTCAGCAAAATACTGATATCTGGCGTCCATTGAAACGATCCGCGGTACTCTATACGCAGGCGCTGCCGATGATGCTGGTGCTGTTCCTTATTTTCCCCCGGATTGGTCCGTTGTGGCAGGTGGACATGAATACCGGACAGAGTTTTACCGGGCTGTCAGATTCTATGTCTCCCGGAGATGTCAGTCGCCTTACCCGCTCAGCGGATATTGCTTTCAGGGCCCGTTTTGAAACGGCATTACCACCTGAGAATATACGTTATTGGCGAGGGCTGACCTATGACCGGTTTGATGGCCGGCGCTGGACGCGCTCTGAACAACAGGGTATTGAGCAGCAAAGCGGGGTACAGTCCGGTCTTGCAGCTCGTTTTAACAGCCTCCGGGATTATCGATATGAGATAGTGATGGAGGCGACCGGGCAACGCTGGCGTTATGGTCTTGATGTGCCGGTGAGTTATCCTGCCACCGTTCGTCGTCTCGCTGATATGACCCTGCAGGGCCAGGATCCGTTGATGCAACGGACTCAGTATCAACTGGTTTCCCGCGTTGCTCCGCAGCAGGATCAACTGTCTGCCGGTCGCTATGACCGTTACCTGCAACTGCCGGAACGGGGCAATGAAAAAGCCCGTCAACTGGCGTTGCAGTGGGCATCTGAACAACCCGATGTTAAAGCATTTACCGCTCAGATGATGACCTTTTTTGCCACGCGTTTTCGCTATACGCTTGAGCCACCGCTACTGCCGGGGAGTGATTCTGTCGACCAGTTTCTGTTTCAGACCCGGCAGGGGTTTTGTGGACATTTTGCCAGTGCCGGAGCATTCCTGTTGCGGGCTGCCGGCGTGCCTGCACGGGTGGTCGGCGGCTATCTGGGGGGCGAACTGAATCCGCTGGATGGTGCTCTGACGGTGCGTCAGTATGAGGCGCATGCGTGGCTTGAGTACTGGGACAGAGAAAGCCAGAGCTGGCTCAGGCTCGATCCCACCTCGGTGGTTGCCCCGTTGCGGCTGGAGCAGCCTGCGGCGCAACTGTTCAGTTCTGAATCCTCATTTCTTGCCGATGCAATGCTGATGCGTAAAGGCTTTCTCAGTGGTGCACTGTTAATGCAGCTGAGACTGCGTTATGAAGCGATTAATTACGGTTGGCATCGTTGGGTACTTAATTTTCAGGATCGTCAGAGTGATTTTTTGCAGCAGTTACTCGGTGGTATCTCGGTTGTTAAAATTGTACTGCTGATTCTGATAACGGGAGGGCTGGTGCTGCTGGGGGTTGCCGGAAGCTTATTTATCCGTCGCGGGCCGCGTCAGGATCCGCTTGTCAGCGCCCTCAAGCGACTGGATAAACGTTTGCTCCAGCTCGGTTTACAGCGACGCAGTGGTGAGCCGCCCGGACAGTTTTTTGCCCGGATGGAACAGTCTTTTCCTTCACTTTCGGAAGAATTTGCTGCATTGTCATGCTGTTATGAGCAGATCAGTTATGCGGAAAATTCTGATCCTGAGCTGCTAGCGCAGTTCAGGCGTTTAATGAGCCGCTGCTGCTCGTTAATTCCCCAAAAAAAATCTCTTTGATGGGTTTCTTTGATGAGCCTCTTTGATGAGCCTCTTTGATAAGCCTCTTTGATGAGTCTTTTGGATAAATCTCTTAGATAAGCCTCCTGGATAAGCTTGTTGGAATGATACGTCACATTATAAATTCTTCTTTTCAGTCACCTTTACGCGCGACAGTGGCGGGTCAGACCAATGCCTGTTAACGGTCGCTGCATACCGGACTATACCGTGCGCCGAAGTTCCCGGCGCAGGACTATTGAGATTCAGGTGCGTCCAGACAGTGTCAGGGTGTTAGCGCCGACCCGGGTTGCCCAGTCCCGAATCGACCAGTTGGTGAGTGAAAAAACCGACTGGATCATCACTCGCCAACGGGAACTGCGTCTGCGAATGCCGGTATGTCCCTCGCCCGTTATACTGGATCAGGGCAGTCAGCTGCTCTGGCTGGGTGAACCTTTAACGCTTGACGTCATTGTTGATCAGCCGGAAACCCGCGTTAACCTCTCATCAGATTGTATTCAACTGACGCTTTCCCGGCGGATCAGAAAGTCACGGACGGATGCAATAAAAGAGCAGTTGGAGTTGTGGTATCGTCAACAGGCACAGTGCTACTTTGAACAGCGGGTGAGTGAGTGGAGTGCGCATATGAAACTGTCGCCCTCTGCGGTGGTCGTGCGAAGCTACCGGCGTAAGTGGGGCTGTTGTAATAGTCGTGGTGTGATCAGTTTTAACTGGTTGCTGATAATGGCGCCGGCAACGATTATCGACTACGTGATTGTGCATGAACTGAGTCATTTGAAACAGATGAATCACTCTCCTCGGTTCTGGCAGGAAGTGAGCCGGTTTTATCCTCATTATGCTGAGGCTAAGGCCTGGCTGAACAGCAACGGAACGCGTTTGCAGTGGCCTCCGGTGGATATTAATTCCAGAGTATGAATACTCCGTTAGTATTCCAATGCCGTTATTAAAATTCAGTAATTAATAACTTTAGTATGAAAAAAATAATCCTTTGGTCTCTATCTTCATGTTAAATATCGCGATTACATGAAATGGGTAGTGTTTTTCTTTTAACAGAGCGACTTTTCATTTAAAAAGGTTACTTACCGTATCCGAATAATAATGACGAAGAAGTGGATGAGTATGGGGCTCTATGACACAGTAGAACGAAATTTTTTCAACTCACTAACCCGTAAAATAGTCGGGAATGTGGTTTTCCTGATTCTGCCCTCAGTGTTTTTTATGGGGCTAAACTGGTATAGCCTGGGTCAACTGGAACAGGTTGCGACACAGTCCTCCAATAACGCGGAGCTTGTCTCCAGACTAGATCAGTTAGAAATGTATAGCTGGTTATTGCTGGCCTTTGCGATCGCCGCTTCACTATTCACTATATTTTTTATGCGGCATATTTTTTTACGACCGATTCGTAAAATGATAGATGTCCTCAGCGCCATCAAAGATAAGGATGGTGATATCTCTGCAACACTGCCTGATTTTACCCATGATGAAATTTCCACTATGGCATCCAGCTATAATGGATTTTCCACCAGCCTGAAAAAGATTATTGCAGATACCCGTAATCACAGTGTGCGGGTGGCTCTCAGTGCTACCCAGTTGAGTAAAGTGTTGCAGGAGGTTCATAAGTCAACCAGTGCTCAGGAAGAGCAGGCTCAGCAGGTGCTGATTTCCAGTCAGGAGTCGACTACAGCGATTCAGGAAGTCGCTGGAAATACCCTGAAAATATCCGAATATACCAGAAACAACCTGAATGAGATCAGAAGCTCCAGTAATGAGCTGGAACAGGTGCTGGGCCAGGTGCGTACTATTTCCGAGCTGGCGTCAGGCTTTCAGGATACGGTTGAGAAACTCAGTGCCAGCTCTGATACGATTACTGAAATTCTCTCGATGGTTAAACGGTTTTCCGATCAGACCAACCTGTTGGCACTGAACGCTTCGATTGAAGCGGCCAGAGCAGGGGAGGCTGGGCGGGGCTTTGCCGTGGTTGCTGACGAGGTGCGTAACCTGTCGCAACAGGTACAAAATGCCACCTCAGAGATTGATCAGAATATTTCGGTGATGACGGACCTGGTTAACGATACCAAAACCAATTCGGCCAATATTCTCGAATATACCCGCAACACTGAAGGCTTTATCAGCGATACCAGTGTGCAGTTCACCCGTCTGGTTCATGATTTTGAAGGTGTGAACAGTCAGCTTACAACGATCAGTTCGACTCTTGATGAGCTTTCATACACGAATAAGGAATCCCATTCACATGTTGAGCGTATAGCCGGGATCAGTGGCGATATCCGCGATGAGATGGAGCGCTCAAGGGAGTTTTCTGCTGATCTTGAAAGTTCAACAGAGGAGACTCAGGAGCTGTTGTCACGCTTTATCATCGGCTATGGCAGCTTTGAAAATATCATTCAGGCCGGGCGTGAATGGGCCCGACAGATACAGAACGCACTGGAACAACTGAGCAATGACGGTTGTGACGTATTTGACCGGAATTACAAGCGGACAAACGAGGGGCAATTGCCTGAAAAGTTTGATGTAAGCTATGTTGATCCCTTTGAAAAACTATTGCGCCCAATGTACGACGACTATCTAAGGCAGAAGCCTGATCTGATCTACGCTCTTGCCATCGCTGTTGATGGTTATGCTCCGGCGCATCACCTTAAGGTGTCCGAGGCTATGACGGGTGATTTTGAAAAGGATAATGTAAAAAGCCGTCATCGCCGCTTTTTTAAAGGCAGTCGGGCGGAGATCCGGCGGGCAACTAATACAGCGCCGTTCCTTCTGCAGACGTTTGTTCGGGACACCGGTGAGGTATTGAATGATCTGACCTTCCCTCTGTATGTCAATGGCCGGCACTGGGGGGGATTTGCACTTGGCTTCAAGCCGGAACTATTACTTGATAGTGTCAGCCGTGACTGAGTTTAGTCCAGCGCTGATGGTATAATGCTGTTTTTAACAGGCCCGCTTCCTTTGGTAGCGGGTTTTTTTTGTGTCCAGGTTTTTGTAAAAAGTGCATTCCCGATAGTCTGTATGTACTAAATATGTAAGAGAGGTGCCGCCTGAGTATGAGGCACTTTCGCTGTACGCCTGCTTATCCTTTATGGGCGAGGCGATAGAGAGGTTTGGTAGGTCGCCCAATTGCCGGTCTGAACAGCTCTAAAGTCGCCTGTAGTCTGCTTCCACAAACCCCAATAATCCTCTGACCTACACAACAAACCAATCGATGAAGAATCAGAGGGCATAATGAATAATAAAAAACTATGGCGCAGCGTGCCGTTAGCCTTGGCAGTCGCACTCAGCAACAGTGCAATGGCTGGAATCAGTCTCTACGACCAGGATGGCACAACCTTTTCTGTAGATGGCTATTTCAATGCTTTCTACACCTATCAGGACAGCGAAGATAAAGTTGCTGATACCAATACTAAAACCTCCCGTGTTCGGATGGGATTTCTGCCAAACTATATTGGCTTTAACGTCGGCAAGACCGTGGGCGATCTGACCGTCGGTGGTCGTTCATCTTTCTGGGTTTCTATCAATGATAGTAATCAGGATGGCGATGGCACTAAAACGGACTCCATGATCGATGTACGTCAGTTTTATGCCACTGTTGATGGCGACTTTGGTCAGGTGTTGTTCGGTAAAGATTTTGGCCTGTATGGCCGTAGCAACATCTTTGGTGATGAGTTGCTGATGGGGGTGGGCTTTGCGCCGGCAACCACCAGTAATACCACATTTGGTAACATCACGACCGGTTATCCTTATGCTAACCCAACCGCACAGATTACTTACCGTACACCGGTTATGAGTGGTTTCCAGGTTGCCGTAGGCGTACTTGATCCGAATACAACAGGAAGTACTACGGATGACTCTAACGCCGCCCGCTTTGAAACCGAGGCGACTTACACCGCTGATTACGATGGCGTTGCAATTAAAGCCTGGATCGGTGGAGCAGTCGGTGATTCGGTAACGTCCGGCGTGGATGCTAAAGGTATCTCTTACGGTGCCCGTATTGCAGCCGCTGGTTTCGCGCTGACTGCATCCGGATTTGATCAGGAAGGTATCAGCAGCGTGTTTGCCAGCAATACTCTGGCAGACAGTGCTGAGTCTGATGGTTATCTGGTGCAGGGCTCTTACGCCTTTAATGCCAACCGTGTTGTGCTGTCCTATGGTCAGACTGAAAATACTGCAGCAGGCAGTTCCGTGACGACTCAGGACTCCCTGGCCGGCGCCGCGTTGTTCCACAACATCAACGACAATCTGACGCTGGTAGCTGAGTATACGGTTCATAAAACCGATAACGGCACTATTGATACCTCTGAAACCGATACCGTTGCTCTGGGCGCTGTTCTGAGCTGGTAATCGCCTGATGGCATCCGCATCCTCGCTGGCAACCCCCTTCCTCTGCCGGTGAGGATGCTTTATTACTACTTTAGTCCTGCTTTTTTTAATATTAAGTCTATATAAAACAATATCTTATTCTATATTTTCTCTTCTTCTACTACTTTTCAGGTACTCAAGTATACTGTTTTCAAGGGTGATTCCATTTTAGACTCAAGGGTCATCTTAAACTACCGGTGTGACCACTGTGACCAATCATTCATCTCAGAATATATGCCAGCCAGAGCTTTGCACTGCATTTTCGACCGAACGTGATGAGCGGGTGGCAGTCGATCAGCTATACCGGCAGCTGAACAGGCCCGATCTTAACTTTGTGCTGTTTTTTTGTTCGGCAGAGTATCAGCTGGATAAGCTGTCTGAGGCCTTTCAACAGCAATTCAAAGACGCTCTGGTGGTCGGATGTACCACCGCTGGTGAGATTACTGTTGAGGGTTACGGTCAGGGCTGTATCTCTGCGATAGGGTTTTCCCGAGACGCTTTTGCTGTGAGTGGGCGCCTGATCAGCAGTTTGGAAAACTTTGATTTTAATGATGCTCAGGGTGTGGTTGAACAGCTGTCTGAGCAGTGTCTGAAGCAGCAGGTTGCACCAATTAAAGATCATAGTTTTGCCCTTACCTTGTTTGATGGATTGTCTACTCAGGAAGAAAAGGTACTGGTAACACTGGATTCCGCACTGGGAAGTATTCCTCATTTTGGTGGTTCGGCCGGGGATGATATCTGTCTGGCTAATACCCACGTCTATTTCGATGGTGCTTTTCATACCAATGCGGCGGTTATTATTCTGGTAAATACGCGTTGTGAATTCAGGGTGTTCAGCGGCCATCATATGGAAAGCCGCGACACTAAGCTGGTGGTTACTGAGGCTGACAGCGAGCAGCGCAGAGTGCTTGAGTTGAATGCAGAGCCTGCCGCCATTGAGTATTCCCGCATTGTCGGGGTGCCGGTGGAAGAGCTTAATCATGAGTCGTTTGCGCTTAATCCTATAGCGGTGCGAATCGGGGATGAATATTTCGTCCGTTCCATCCAGAGTGTTAACGATGATCTGAGTCTGACATTCTACTGTGCTGTAGAGAACGGGATCGTGCTGACACTGATGGAGCCTGGCGAACTGATATCCAGGCTGGATCAGGAACTGACCCGGCAGGAACTTACGCTCGGTGAACATCTGCTCACCCTGGGGTGTGACTGCTTTTTACGCCGGCTTGAGGCTCAGCTCAGAGGCAAGAGTGAGCCGGTCTCCGAGTTGTTGCAGCGTCATCGGGTGGTTGGATTTAACACCTATGGCGAGCAGATTGATGGTATGCACGTTAATCAGACGTTTACCGGTGTCGCGATCGGGAGAAAAATATGAGTGGTATGGGGCAGGATCAACCGATTGACCTTGTCCAGCGGGTTGAGCAGTTGGAGCGGGAAAATCGTAAGTTGCAGAAGATCAACCGGGTTCTGATTGAGCGGGTTGAGGTGAGCGCAACCACCCGTACCGACCCCTATGCAGCCTTTGAACATTCCGTCGTGCTGGCCGAGCAGGTACGCGAGAGGACTGCCGCACTGAACGTTGCTCTGGGAGACCTGAAGACCAGTAATGCTGCTTTGAGTCAGGCCAAACAGCAAGCAGAACTGGCCCATCAGCGCTTAATCGACGGGATTGAAAGTATATCCGATGCCTTTGTTCTGTTTGACAGTGAGCGGCGAATTGTCGTGTATAACAGTAAGTTTGAATCGGTCTGGGCGGGCACCGGCGTATCAATCGGAGAGGGTCTTGGGATTCAGGATATCCGCCGGCTTGCTGATGAGCATGGTTTGATCGAGGAGGAGTTTCGCGGTGATGAGACCGATAACTCAGTGTTCTATCGTCTGAAGAATGGCCGCTGGTTCCAGGTGAGTGAGCGGGCTACGCTGGACGGTGGTCTGGTTATACTCTACACCGATATTACAGAGTTGAAGCAGAACGAAACAGCCCGTCGGGAGCGGGCCCTGGCAGATAAATCCAAAGTGTTGCAGAACACCGTTGATAACCTGTCTCAGGGGGTTGTTCTGATTAATTCGGAGGGGCGGCTGGAAGTCTGGAATCAGCGTTTTCTGGAGCTGTCGGGCTTTGAAGAAGATGAACTGAATGAGCAGCCACTGTTTGAGGATCTGATCGCCCGGTGCGAGTTGATTCTGCTGACCCCTTTCAGTAACCATCACCACGCCGGTGGCACCATTGAGCTGGAGCAGAGCCTGCGCAGTGGGCAGGTAATTGAGATCCGTACTCATCCGATTCAGGAGGGCGGGTTTGTTAATACCTACACTGACATTACTGAGCGCCATCAATATGCTGAAACCTTGCGGGAAAGTGAGCAGTGGATTCGTCTGATTACCGACCATGTGCCGGCGCTGATTGCTTATGTTGGCGATGATCTGCGATTCCAGTTTACCAATAAGGTTTACGAGGACTGGTATGGCTGGCCGCGGGAAGCGCTGATCGGTAAGACCATTACGATGGTGCATGGCGGCGATCAGTTTGTTAACCTGAAGCCCTATATTGACAGGGCGCTGTCCGGCGAAAGTGTTACCTTCGAGATTGAAGAAAGAGACCCTCAGGGTGGCCCTCGGTATATGCTTAAAGCCTATGTGCCAAATCTGGACTCAGAGGGGCGTGCCGTGGGTTTCTTTGTGCTGATCAGAGATATTACCGAGCGCCGGAAAACCGCCTATGCCTTGCAGGAATCTTATCAGACGATGGAGCAGCGGGTTATTGAGCGCACCTCCGAACTGACCAAGCTGAATGACCAGCTGAGGCTGGAGATCACTGAGCGAAAACAGATGGAAGGGCGTCTGCTGGAAGCCAGTAAACATGCCGAACAGGCCAATCTCTCGAAAACCAAGTTTCTCGCGGCGGTTAGCCACGACCTGTTGCAGCCCCTGAACGCCGCACGGCTGTTTACCAGTGCGCTGCAGGAAAAGCCTGCCGTTCAGAGTGAGCGCCATCTGATCGATTCTGTCGGCAGTTCTCTCGATGATGTGGAATCGCTGCTTAGTACGCTGGTGGATATCTCTAAACTGGATGCGGGTGTAATTGAGCCTGACGTTACGGTTTTCCCCGCCAGCAGTCTGCTGAATAATATTGCCAATGAGTATCAGCAGGTTGCCATCAGTGAGCAGTTGAAACTGCGTTATGTGGCCAGCAGTGCAGTGATCTGTTCCGATTCTCAGTTGTTGGCGCGTATTCTGAGAAACTTCCTCACTAACGCGATTCGCTATACCGACCATGGTTCCGTGCTGCTGGGATGCCGGCGCAAGCGTAACAGTCTGGTTATTGAAGTATGGGATACCGGTCATGGTATACCCGAAGATAAGCTGGGCGATATTTTTCTTGAGTTCAAACGGTTGCATGGCCGTCCGGCTGAAAATGATAAGGGATTGGGGTTGGGGCTGGCAATCGTGGATAAAATCTCGCGGATGCTGGGACATCAGATCAGTGTCAGTTCGGTACCCGGTAAAGGCTCAATGTTTTCGGTAGAGGTTCCGCTGGCCAGGGCGGATCAGATCCCTGTCACGACTAAGCAACAGCTTCAGCCAGCGGCGGGCGGTCAGCTTGAGGATGCAGAGATCTGGCTGATCGATAATGACCCGGCGATCTGCCGCGGGATGAAAACCCTGCTTGAGGGCTGGGGCTGTTGTGTGCAAACGGCCCATGATGAGGCTCAGCTAATGGCTATGCTTGAAAATGCTGAACCACCGGATTTGTTAATTGCTGATTACCATCTGGATAATGATGAGAATGGTTTAGATGCAGCGATCAGTTTCAACCGCTATCTTGCTCATCCTGTCCCGGTGGTGATGATCACCGCAAATTATACCAATGAGCTGAAACAGATTGTGCGGGAGCAGGGGTATCTGCTGATCAATAAGCCGGTGAAGCCGATGAAGCTCAAGATGACGCTGAATCATCTGCTTGAGTGACCAGAGGTTCTGGTTGTGGGATAGAAGGGGGCTGAGACAGAAGGGAGATGAGTAAGTGTCAGTTTCGTTGACCAGACACTTACTCTAATTGGCACAGGCCGGTTAGGTGTACTGTTTAACGTTTCAGGTATTGGTTGAAGTCTACATTGCCGGCAGACAGTACCGCCTGAATGCGGTTATGCACACCAAGCTTTCTTAAGATCGCGCTGACATGGGCTTTGACTGTGGTTTCAGCGATATTAAGGGTGTAAGCAATCTGTTTATTAGATTCACCTTCAGACATTCGTTCCAGTACGAGCAGCTGCCGGCGAGTCAGTGAGGAAAGCATTTCAGGAGGGATCTGACTTTCATCGTGACGACGATGTATGTTACCTGAAGGCTTTTCGGAGCGGATGATATCTGATGGCAGATAGACATTGCCATTCAGGATCTGCTGCAGCGCCTCTGTCATCTGTTCCCGCGGTGAGGATTTCGTGATGAAACCAACAGCGCCGTAGGTGATGGCCTGAAGTACAATCTGCTTATCCTGTTCGGCTGATACAATGACGACGGGAATAGTGGGAGAGTCATTACGTAAGCTGATCAGCCCATTCAAACCGTGCATTCCTGGCATATTCAGGTCCAGCAGAATCAGATCAAGATCATCTTCCGCTTTGGCAATTTCCAGTGCGCTGTCCAGGTCCTCGGTCTCGAGTGTTTCACAACCAGGAAAACCATTCGCTATGACCCCGCAAATTGCTTCGCGGAACAGAGGATGGTCGTCGGCGATAAGAATTTTATACACGTTGTTCTCCCGTGGGCGCCTGCCTTATTGGCAGATATTTACCGCCCATTATAATTATTCTGTAATGGGACTGGGTTTGTTTCCCCCAGTTTACTACATTGCTGCTTCATAATAGAAACAGCTTTATCTGTGATTTCTGATTCATCGCTGATCAGTATTGTCAGGCATATTTGCGGATCAGTTACCTCTGACAATCGAGCGATCGCAGCAAATGCTTTTAGAGTACTGTGCTCAGATTCAGATGACTTTATATAAATTAACTCTGATTCTATTACACCGTTAGTACGGGTTGAGGGGTATTCTACTATGCATGTAAAAAAGTAGTACCAAAGTACTGTTATTGTTAAGGTTATGATTCAATATATAATTTTTTGTCTGTGATAAGATCTGCGTCAATATTGTTCGGGTTTATATGTGGGATCTATACGTATTATATGTCCCGCGCCAGACGTTACAGTGAGTCGACCCGTGTTAAAGAGTTCAGTTGTTTTTGTAAGTGCGTTGGATCTGATCAGTGTATAAAGATAATAATTCACCCCGTTTCCCTGTCCGGCTGTTGTGGGGCATCTCTCTGATTATACTTCTGCTGCTGCTATTGCAGACCGTCTATATCATTTTCAGTACCAGAACTCAGCATCAGCAGCAGCTCGCTTCACTGCAAGAGGAGCTGATGCAGGAGCAGCGAAAACGGCTGAAGGCTGAGATGAATGATGCTGAGCATATGATCGGACAGATGTTTACCGAAGCAACCGATCTGCTCAAGCGTGAGTCGCGAACCCAGACCCTTCAGGCGTTGCAGCTGATGAACTCGCTTTACCAGCGTTACCATCAACAACTCAGTGAAGCTGAGATGAAAAAACTGCTGGTGGAAGCGCTCCGGGATATCCGTTTTTTTGATGGCCGGGGCTACTACTTTATCGATCAGATGGACGGTACGGCAGTCCTGCTACCTACAGTCCCTCAGCTTGAGGGCAGGTCTTTGCTCGATAATCAGGATGATACCGGGCATTACATTATGCAGGGCCTGATCGATGCCGTATCGAATTCTCAACAGGCAGGGTTTTCCTATTACCGCTGGTATGCTCCCGATGATGACCAGCAGATGAAAGACAAGATCGCCTATGCAGCGGTATTTGAACCCTACAACTGGATTGTTGGTACTGGTGATTATCTCTATCGGTTTGAAAATGATCTGAAGCCTCACATCTATCATTACATCCGTAATATCCGTTTTGGACATACCGGTTATTTTGCGCTTTCCGACAGCGATGGGACTTTGCTGGCCAGTGGAGTAACTCCGGAACTGGAGGGTGTTAACTTTATTGATGATGCGGATCCCAGGGTCCGTGACAGTGCTGAGAGTATGCTGGACACTGCCCGCAAAGGCGGAGGCTACCAGTTTTATGACTGGTATAAGTCCGGGGAGACAGATCTCAGTAAAAAATTATCCCTCATTAATCCTCTGAACAATCGGGAATGGATTCTGATCGCAGGTATATTTCAGGATGAGTTGAATGAGCTGTTATCGGCGCAGAAGCAGGCCCTTGATAGCGAGCTTCGCAATGTTGCTTTCAATCAGTTGATAGCACTGACAATGATTGGCTTGCTTGCCCTGCTAATTACCCTGATATACAGCCGCTGGTTAAAGTCACGTTTTAAACGCTACGAAGATGATATTAACCGACAGCAGGCGATGCTGCGTGAAACTGCTGACTCTCTTAAACTCAGTAGTCTGATCTTCGAGTCAGCGTATGAGGGGGTTATTGTCAGCGATGCAAATAACCGTATTCTGCAGGTGAACAAGGCCTTTACACGAATAACAGGATACTCTGAAGATGAAGTCATCGGAAAATCGCCATCGGTGCTCTCTTCCGGTCTTCAGGATGACGTTTTTTATCAGCGCATGTGGCAGCGTCTGGCCGTTGCGGGGATCTGGCGTGGAGAGATCTGGAATAAGCGTAAGAATGATGAGATTTATCCTGAATGGCTTTCGATCAGTCTGAATAAAGATGCCAGTGGTAATGTGCTGAACTATATCGCTATCTTTTATGATATTACCCAGCGTAAAGAGCTGGAGCAGCAACTGCGAAGTATGGCGGAAACGGATCCGCTTACCGGGCTGGCAAACCGACGCAGTTTAATGGACAGCCTGAATCGTGATATGTCTTTCAAAGAACGCTATCACTCTCCCGGCATTGCCCTTTTCTTCGTCGATCTTGATCATTTTAAGTGGATCAATGACAGCTATGGTCATGATGTGGGTGACTCTGTATTGATGGAAGTCGCGAATAGATTGATTAGCTGTTTGCGGGAATCGGATCTTGCGTGCAGGGTAGGCGGTGATGAGTTTGTTATTCTGTGTAAATATAAACTGGAAGACGGTGATCAGCAGCTGCGGCAGCTTAGCAGCCGGCTGCTCGATCAACTTATGAAACCATTTAGTTTTGCGGAGATTGAAATTGATATCAGTTGTAGCATCGGTGTTGCCGTGCATCACAAGGGTGATGATGCTTTCGGCCTGATGAAATCAGCAGACCAGGCACTCTACGAGGCCAAGCATCAGGGACGTGGCCGGGCTGTTTTCTCAGATACCCTTAACGCTTCCCCATCCCCTGCTGAGGCTGAAACCCCCTGACGGCCAGAATAGAGGCGACCAGTGTTACCGCAATAACAATACTCAGTGCCTGGCCATTCACTTGCTGGTAAAGCGCAAAGCGTATCAGTTCAACGCCATGACTGAACGGATTCCAGGCACAGATCCAATAGAGCCACTCACTCGCTTCACGCATTTTCCATAGTGGGTAGAGCGCTGAAGAGAGAAAAAACATTGGAAAGATGACAAAATTCATCACCCCGGCAAAATTTTCCAGCTGTCTGATCCTCGCTGAGATAAATAATCCGATCGCACTCAGCATCATTGCCACCAGCAGGAAGGCTGGCAGTGCGGTCAGATAGCCGGTCACAGGGGCTTCCACGCCCCATAACCAGGCAATAATCAGAAATCCATAGACCTGTAGCAGTGATATCAGCGAGGTCGCCATCAGTTTTGACAACAGTAAAAAAGGCCTTGGCATAGGGCTGACCAGCAGCACCCGCATACTGCCCATCTCCCGGTCATACACCATCGACAGCGAGCTTTGCATACCATTAAAGAGAATAATCATGGCGCACAGGCCCGGCACTATATACACCTCGTAGGTGATATAGGTTTCGTAGGGCTCGATGATGGCGATACCCAGCGCCGCGCGGAAGCCGGAAGCAAACACCACCAGCCATAACAAGGGGCGCACCAGCGCACTAAAAAAGCGGGAGCGCTGTTGTACAAAGCGTAACAGTTCCCGCTGTAGCAAACCGTTAAAGCAGATCAGTGCATCGCGAAGAGTCATTCTGTCGTTCCTGTAAGAGATCTGAACAGGGTGCTGATATCCGCGCTATTATGCTGCTGACATAACCGGCTGGCAGTATCGCTGGCGAGAATCCGTCCCCGGAAAAGGATGGTGACAGGGTCATCGTTGTGCACTTCTTCAATCAGGTGGGTGGCCCAGAGTACGGTTAACTGCTGTTGATCGCACAACTCGCGAATATGCCGGTTGAGCGATTCCCGGGTGGCGGGATCAAGCCCGGCACTGGGTTCGTCCAGTAGCAGAATTTCTGGTTTATGCAGCAGTGCCCGGGCAATCTCTACCCGCCGCCGGTGACCACCGTTGAGGGTGCGGACTTTGTCGTGTAGTCGTCCGCTGAGGTCAAACCGGGCCAGCTCTTCAGTGATACGGGGCAGGGCCTGTCGCTTAGATATGCCATGCAGGGCGGCGTGATAGTAAAGATTTTGCGCAATACTCAGATCCAGATCCAGCGTACTTTGCTGAAAGACCACCCCGAGTTTACGCATCACTTCTGCCGGATGATGGGCGATGCTGCGTCCGGCAATGCTGATCTCGCCATTCTGCAGGGCGTAAAGGCGTGTTAGCAGTGCAAACAGGGTGCTTTTGCCCGCGCCGTTGGGCCCCAGCAGGGCGTTAAAGCAGCCTTCCTGAAGTGATAGATTGATATCCTGAAGGGCATTCAGCGAGCCATAACTGAAGCTGAGATTGCGGATTTGAATGCTCATAATAGTTTACCGGATCAGGGTTTGATCCGGATTCCCCACGGATATCGCCCCACTTTAATCGATTTGATTACCTTCATCCGGTTGATATCAATCACCGAAACGTCGCCACTGATTCCGTTGGTTGTCAGCAGGCGGGACTGGTCGCTATTAAACTCCATGTGCCAGACTCTTCGGCCGACTAACAGATAATCCAGTACTTCATAGGTTTTAGCATCGACAACGGCCACATGATTGGCAGGCCCCAGCGCAACAAACGCATATTTACCATCATCGGTCAGCTTGATACCCACTGGCTGGATTTTATCAGGGTGGATACCCCGTATTTGAAAGTTAAGTTTATGGCTTATCTGACGGTTTGAGACATCGATTATCGAGACGGTGCCGCCTATTTCAGAGGAGGCCCAGACGATGCTGCCATCCTTGTTGAATTCGACATGGCGTGGGCGCTGGTCCACCAGAGTGTTATCCACCACCTCGTGAGTTCTGGTATCAATCCAGTGAACCATGTTGGTGGTTTCACTGGTGCTCAAAGCCCACCGGCCATCCGGACTAACCGCCATCCCTTCAGGCTCCACTCCTACATCTATCTGGGAGATAACTTCCTGGGTTTTCACATCCACAACGGTAACCACCGCATCATTCTCGTTAGCGATATAGAGGTGCCGGTCATCCGGGTGCAGCGCAAATTGCTCGGGGTCTTCACCCGAAGGCAGTTGGGCGATAATGCGGTTATCTTTCAGATCCATCACCTGCACCGTGTCTGAGTCACTGGCACAGATGTATAACCGGGTTTTGTCGTGGCTGAAAATGATTCCCCGTGGGCGCTCGCCGACATTGATGGTGCCGGTAACTTCCAGAGTATCAAGGTTGATAATGGAGATCGTATCGTCCTTCTCATTCGACACATAGGCCGTTTCAGCCATCGCCTGATTCCACAGCATTCCAGTGCTCAGCAGTGAGAGTGTCAGTGGCGGGAGTATTTTGGTTAAACATCTCATAGAACAGATCCTGTTATTTTTTTTATTCCGGGTGGTGCTAATTCGAGGCATATGACACGTTGCAGCTTGATTCCGGTTGATCGAATCCCAGCGTATCGAGATCCGTTACCGGATGTAGAAACCCTTCCAGTGGTGGCTGAGAGACCAGCGAACGGGGTTGTACCAGAGGTATCGGCTGTCGCAACTGACCGCTCCAGCTGCGATAATTCAGTTTGCGGCCTTTAAAGGCTGCCAGTTGAAATTTATCAGAACTGATAAAGTTAAACAGAGTTTCAGCATCATCCGATTTTGTTTGTGTAACTGCTTCTCCTATGGTTCTGATAGCGGCCCAGGCAGCATAATCCTTGCTGTTCATCCAGCGCTGGTGCTGATCTTCAAAGCGGCTTTGCAGTTGTGCCGCTCCCCATTGTTCTACGACCCGGTGCCAGGCAACGGGTGTCAGCCCCTGCGTTCCGGCAACCGGTCTGGGGTACCAGGTGTTGTACATCACATATTCGCCAAAATCGCCCCGTTCATCGGCCACCACAACCAGGTCATATTCATCGGTCTGGGTAAACAGCGGCAGCTCCCGCTGCGCGGTGCGGCGCAGGTCGGTATCAAAGCTCCAGGTTTTTTCTTCAACAATTTTCAGGCCAAAACGCTTAGCACTGCGTTTCAGTGCCTCAGCATAAGCAAGATCTTCAGGCTGAGACCCTTTTATCAGTAACCAGCGATGCAGGCGCCTGGCATTGCTCCATTGTCCAAGAGCGTCTGTCAGCATTGCCCGGCTTGGCAGGGTGTGAAGGGTATTAGCAAGGCACTCGCGGGTGCGCAGCTCATCGGCGTAGCTGCCGGCATTAAACACTACCGCCCCATAGGATTTAGCCAGCTGGCTGAGTGCGATCAATTGTTTTTTTGGCAGGTCTGTAACCAGTAATCTGAGACCGTCATCAAGCCACTGTTGAGCGATCTGACTGACCTGCTCAGGCGTTTCAGCCAACTCTGATATGAGGGTGTAGTGCTGCTTCAGAAAGCGGCCGGTGGTGTTGTTGTCTTTCAGACCCAGGCGGGCACCGCTGAATCCCCGGTCTTCCGGTTCCGGTATCAGATTCGAAAGTACCGGTCCCTGATGAGGGTGGTAGGCGATATAGCCAACCCGGATCTCCTGTGCACTGGCCAGAGCATAAAAACTCCATATCGAGCCTGTCAGAATCCATAGAAGTGATTTAAGTGTGCGCATATGTAAACTCATCTGTCAGATCTCTTTCAGGATAGGTGGTACTGAAGGAGGGTTAAATATGCGGAAAGTACCGATCAATTAGTTCTGAAGTACTATTTTTAAAAAACATCATCCGCTTAGCATTGATGTACATAATCATAACAGGTGAGGACAAAGCGATGATGCGAGTAATATTAACGGGATATTCACGGGTGATTTTGAGTGCAATAGCCGTCATCTGTGTGACCGTTGCCATGATGTTCAGTGGCAAGCTGCTGGCTCAGGGAGATCTCACCCGAAAACCCCAGAAATTGCCCGAACTGCTGATGGGCAGTGAAGAGAGTGACTATAGCCTGTCGGAGAAAAAATATGAACTGGAGACAGGCAAGGCCTATCGGCTGGAGATCGTTGCCAGCGGTTTGAAACCCTACGCGCTTCGTGCACCTGAGTTTTTTACTTCGATCTATCTGCGCAAAATTGAAGCGGGGGGGATGGAGATTAAGGCGGTTAGTCTGAACGAGTTGGAATTTGAAGATGAGGGTAGTGCCGAGATCTTTTTTGTGCCGGTTAAGCCGGGCACCTTTGAATTTTATATTGCGGGGCTGCGGCATAAAGGGATGGAAGGGGTGTTTGTTGTAAAGTAAGCATTGTTAATGCAGGGCTTAAAAAATACGGGCCTTATAAAATACAGGCCTGGAATCAGTCCGTTGAATAACCGGGGAAGGCTATGAAAAAAGTATCGGCATCCATTATTTTTGCAGGGTTGCTGGCAATCTCCCCGGTTGGCAGTGCTGTTGCGTCTGATACCGGGTTGCCGGAAGAGTTTATCGATTCTCAACCGCGTATTCAGCTCTATATGGCCTACGCCGAGTTTAAGATGGGGCATCATGATCTGGCGCGACAGATGTGGCTGAATATTGATGGCTCCGGCAGGTCTGAGGCGCTGTTTAACCTTGCCAATCTCTATACCCAGGGCATTGGTGTTGAAAAAGATCCGCAACGGGGGATAGGGCTATATAGGGAGTCCGCTGAAGCGGGTAGCAGAGCGGCCGCTTACCAGTTAGGGCTGATCTATCTGCATTCACCTGTGTTTAAAAACCCGGATCAGGCCCGTCAGTGGTTAACTGTGGCAGCTTTAGATGGTGACAGTGATGCGGCAGATCTGCTGGCCAGTATGCAAAGTAATGATCCTGCCGAGCCTCTGTCGCAAGTTGAAGCATTGCTGATTGCGGGGGACAGCGATCAGGCTCTGGGACTGCTGCAATCACTGGCAGCAGCATCACCGCCTGATTATCGGGCGATAACACGGTTGGCATGGTTATATGAGAGTGGTCTGGCAGTGGAACGGGATATTGACCGGGCTGCCGGTCTGTTTAAACAGGCGGCTGAAGCGGGCAATGCTGAGGCCCAGTACGCCCTGTCTGTCATGTATCAGACGGGCGTGGGACGGGCTCAGGATGACCGGATGGCACAACAGTGGCTGATGCGTTCAGCGGCACAAAATTACCCGCCTGCCATCAATAAGCTGGCCGCGACAGCTGACTGATTCTTTTTGTAAGCCTTTTGTCTGAGCTATACCGGTCTTTGACCGGCTTGCTTTGGGTCGGCTTTAATGCCGCGATCTGATCTGTTTCTGCCCTTGTGATAGACCTGATAAGCAGGTCTTTAACAGAGTAAGGTTCTCTGGTTTAAAAAATATCCTCCCTTTATTTATGGGCTTAAAAAGATGTTATGAAAACTCATAAGCAGTCTTTTTATGGTCTAACCTATTGATATTAAATATCTAACTTTTTGTGTTTTATTCAGTGCTAGTACCAAGGTACTAGTTTTTCAGCACCAAAGCAGAATTCTTGAGCTTTACCTTTGCGTTTTATTATCTCACCTATAGCGATCTCCCGGTCTTTTGTGAAGTGTGTCCAAAAGTAAGACGGGACGATCCGGGATTTTAAAACTCTAATAAGACTGGTGATG
The DNA here is from genome assembly GCA_018223185.1 of Oceanospirillales bacterium. Taxonomy (GTDB): domain Bacteria; phylum Pseudomonadota; class Gammaproteobacteria; order Pseudomonadales; family Balneatricaceae; genus Amphritea. The sequence continues at coordinate 34,484 of JAAEYW010000032.1, forward strand.
TAAATGAGAAAGCCAACTAAAACTCTGGGTGCTGTTGCTGCCGGGACTCTTTCTATGCTGCTGTCGGTACAGGTAATGGCTCATGGTGATGTTACACCTCAGGCGATGGATACTCATGAGCTGAAACAACTGGGTGATGAGTGGCTGGATGAAAACCCTTATGGCGAAGACTACGAAAAACATAGCACTGCGGTTGAGATAGGTTTTTCAGCGTATACCCAGAACTGTGCACGTTGTCATGGACTGGAAGCAATTTCCGGCGGAATCGCGCCTGATCTGCGTTACCTTGAGCCGGGTATTGAGGGTGATGAGTGGTTTAAATACCGGGTTGTTAACGGTGCTGTACGTGACGGTCGTGTATATATGCCGAAAATGGCTGATTATCTGAGTCAGGAAGCATTGTGGGCGATTCGCACATGGCTGGTAACTGTAGCAACCACTGAGTAATCGGAGTTAACGATGCGCCTTTTAGTCCTGTTAGCTGTATTGACCCTGGGTTGGACCGGTACAGCTCAGGCACGTTATTACGATGATGTAATCGCCAGTGGTGTTATCTACATTGGCGCTTACAAAAACTTCCCTCCCTATTCGTTTGAGGTCGATGGCAAACCGCAAGGCGTGGATATCGAGATCGGCCACCGTATAGCTGAGGCCTTCGGTCTGAAGATGAAGGTGCACTGGATTACGCCGGATGAGAATCTCGAAGACGATCTTCGCAACAACGTCTGGAAAGGGCACTACCTGGATAAAGACGAAGCCAACCCGCTGGCGGCGAAGCATCTTGCCGATGTGATGATGCGGGTGCCTTACGACCGGGAATACGCATTTAAACGGGACGATCAGGGGCTGCTGATCAATGAACAGGTGGTGTTGTTCGGCCCGTATCAGCGGGAACGCTGGCAGGTGGCGTTCGATAGTGAAAAACTTGAACGGGTCGGTACGGTAGCGGTGTTTCAGTATCACCCTATCGGCGTTGAAATCGATAGTCTTCCTGACTTTTATCTGACCTCGGCCTTCGGTGGTCAGATGCGCAAAAATACGCATCATTTTTTTAGTAATAGTGAAGCCTTTGCTGCCATGCAGGCTGGCAAGGTGGATGCTGTTATGGGGATGCGGGCCGAAGTCGACTGGCAGATCGGTCAGGCAGGCGATCCGCGCTATAAGCTGGCGGAAAATGGTTTTCCCTCTATGGGTAAGCAGCAGTGGGATATCGGCATGGCAGTGTCACAACGTTATCGTCAGCTTGGAAATGAGGTTGATGTCGTGGTTGAGCGGCTGATCCGCAACGGTGAGATCGAGAAGATATATTCGAGCTATAACCTGCGCTACGAACTGCCAGGGTTGTATCAGGATGTTGCTCAGTAACAGCGTGCGTTGCAGTGAGATCTTCCTGAAAGGGATGTCTCCGGATCTGGCCTCAGAGGGTTATCCGCGGGCAATATTTCTCTGTCAGTCAGTGCGATCTTTTTTAAAGAACTCTCTGTATTCAAAGGGTTCTGTGTCAGCGATCTTCATGTCAGAGAGGGAGGCTTTCTCATGATCACTGCAATGCCCGGGCTGACGCCGGTACTGAAAGCTGACTGCAAACTCTATTTTGACGGTCAGCATAACCGCTGGGTGCTAAAAGCACCGCGGCAGCTTATCTTTCCCGACCGACTGACCCTGATCACCCTACAGGCATGTGATGGCAGTTGCAGTGGTGCTCAGATTGCCCGCTCACTGGCATCATTCTCTGAACTTAAGAATGTTACTGAATACGATGTGCTTGATGTGCTGGAGGAGTTTGAGCGGCGTGGATTTATATCGGTTTTGAGTGCCTGAGCTGAATAATAACGGCAGCAGGGCAGGTAGTAGTACTAAGTAAGTATAAAACTCATTCCCCCGGTCAATTGTTGGAATGGGTGCAAATTTACAGAATGTCATCAGGTCTGGAATCTTTGCTCAGATCTGTTGAGAGTCAGAAAATAAGAACAATCCTTAATCAAGGAGCAATGCAATGAAGAAGTTCAGCGGCAGTTTTGCTGTGACAGCGCTGGTTGCAGCAATGTCTGTATCGGGCGTGAGCCAGGCAAATGTAACCGATAAAGATATTCTGCAGGATCAGAAGACAGTAGAAGATGTGGTATCCAACGGTCTGGGCCCGCGCGGACAGCGCTATAGTCCGCTGGATAAGATCAATACTGACACTGTAAAAGATATGCGTCCTGTCTGGTCGTTCTCTTTTGGTGGAGAGAAACAACGGGGTCAGGAATCCCAGCCAATGGTTAAAGATGGCGTGATGTATGTCACCGCTTCTTACTCCCGGGTATTCGCAGTGGATACGAAAACCGGTGAAGAGTTGTGGGAATACAATGCCCGTCTGCCGGATGGCATCATGCCATGTTGTGACGTTATTAACCGGGGTGTCGCCCTGTATGATGACCTGGTGATCTTCGGTACTCTGGATGCCAAACTGGTAGCACTGGATGCCAAGACGGGTAAGGTGAAGTGGAAAAAGACCGTTGCTGATTACAAAGAGGGCTACTCAATTACAGCCGCTCCTATGATCGTTAATGGTAAAGTCATTACCGGTGTATCTGGTGGCGAATTCGGTATAGTGGGTAAAGCTGAAGCCTACGATGCCAAGACTGGTAAGATCCTCTGGACCCGCCCGACTGTTGAAGGTCATATGGGTTACATCTGGAAAGATGGTAAGAAAGTTGAAAACGGTATTTCCGGTGGGAAAGCGGGTCAGACCTGGCCTGGTGACCTGTGGAAGAGCGGTGGCGCGGCTACATGGCTGGGCGGCACCTACGATCCGGATACCAACTCACTGTTTATCGGCACCGGTAACCCTGCACCATGGAACTCCCATATGCGGCCGGGCGACAACCTGTTCTCCTCATCCCGTCTGGCAATCGACCCGGATACCGGAAAGATTAAATGGCATTTCCAGACCACGCCACATGATGGCTGGGATTACGATGGTGTAAACGAGCTGATCGCATTCGATTACCAGGAAGGCGGCAAAACGGTTAAAGCGGCTGCAACCGCTGACCGTAACGGCTTTATGTATGTCCTTAACCGTACTAATGGTGACTTTATCCGCGGCTTCCCGTTCGTTGATGAGATCAGCTGGGCAAAAGGACTGGATAAGAAGGGTCGTCCTATCTACAACGAAGAGATGCGTCCGGGCAATCCAAGTGCGTCTGAAGATGGTAAAAAAGGTTCATCTGTTCACGCTGTACCAGCCTTCCTGGGTGGTAAGAACTGGATGCCTATGGCTTACAGCCAGGATACAGAGCTGTTCTATGTTCCCTCTAACGAGTGGGGCATGGATATCTGGAATGAGCCAACGGCCTATAAAAAAGGCGCAGCTTACCTGGGTGCCGGCTTTACTATCAAGCCTCTGACTGAAGATCACATCGGTGTGCTTCGGGCGATGGATCCGAAAACCGGTAAAGAGGTATGGCGCTACCAGAACTTCTCTCCACTGTGGGGTGGTGTTCTGACTACCGCAGGCAACCTGGTATTTATCGGTACACCTGAGGGTTATCTGAAAGGCTTCGATGCCAAGACTGGCGAAGTTAAATACCAGTTCAATACCGGTTCCGGTATCGTCGGTTCACCAATCACCTGGGAACAGGATGGCGAACAGTTCATCTCGGTTGTATCCGGCTGGGGTGGTGCAGTACCACTGTGGGGTGGTGAAGTTGCCAAGCGTATTAAGCATCTGAATCAGGGTGGTTCAGTCTGGACTTTCAAACTGCCTAAGTCTTAATGCCAGGTAGATTGACTGTCCGATCGTAAGATAAAAAAGGCCGATGCATCTGCATCGGCCTTTTTTTGTGCTTTGATACGAGGCCTTTTACAATCAAGGGCACAGAGACATACTGTTTAAAGCTTTTCTCGGTGTGCTCAGTGGCCTCTGTGGTTAATCACCGTGTAAGGGGCAGCACGCTTTTATTCCGTTTTCTTTTATTTCGCCCGCTTTATTCCGGCACCAGAATATCGCAGCTATAAAACGCTCCTTTACCCTCATTAAGCGCTTCAACCAGACGGGGCAACAGGTTTTTCATCTGCTCAAACAGAGTCCAGGGCGGGTTAATTACGATCATTCCGGAGGAGGTCATTCCCCGTTCTGCTGAGTCGGGTTCCAGCCCCAGCTCAAAGCGTTGAATATTGCGTATTCCGCTACTGATAAACAGCTTTTCAAGTTTACGGATACGGTGCCGGTCCACTACCGGGTACCACAAGGCATACGTTCCGGTGGCAAATTTACGATGGGCGCTTTTGAGTACTTTAAATACCTGGTCGTAATCGCTTTTAATCTCGTAAGACGGGTCCATCAGCACCAGTGCCCGCCGTGAGGCCGGAGGGAGTAGTGACAGCAACCCTTCGAGACTATCCTGATTCAATACTCTGATCTGACGGTTGTTGCGGGTATTCTGGCTGAGCAGTTTATAATCGCTCGGGTGTAGCTCATACAGGGTTGCCCGGTCCTGCGGCCGCATAAAGTGGCGGGCGATCAGCGGTGAGCCGGGATAAAACCTCAGGTTGTCTGCAGGGTTGCAGCTGCGAATGGCAGAAAAATAGCTGGCAAGTGAGGGCCACTCCTCAGGTTTGAGTTTGCCGATTCCGTTGCTGTATTCACCCAGCTTTTCCGCCTTATCTGACCGCAGGTCGTATAATCCGGCTCCGGCGTGGGTGTCGATATAGTCAAACGGTTTATCTTTTTTGATCAGGTGCTCGAGAATCTCCGTCAGTACGATATGTTTCAGAAGGTCGGCAAAATTGCCTGCATGAAAAGAGTGTCGATAACTTAGCAAAACGGCGTCCTGATCAGATTGTTTGGGTTCAGATTATAGCGATGGATGCAGACTATCGGTTTATTCACCGGTCGGGTCAATAGATCCGGTCAATTTTACGTTTTTTCATTAACTGTATCCGCAGGTCCAGCCCGGTGCCTTATTGCGTTTCTGGTTATGCTGGCGGTGATCACCCTGAGTGGCATGAAGCTTTATGCAGTCGAAGAGGGTAAAGGTCCGCAGGCCGGCGAGGGGCAGATGCATCTTGTCAGTCCGGTACTGGCCGGAGAAGACTACGATGAGGATGGTGAACACGGCAACAGTGATGAGTACTGGAAGGAGATTCATGAGTTTGCCGATAATCTGATGCTGTTGTTAATTCTGTTGCATATTGCTGGCGTAGTGATTTCCAGTCGGATACATAATGAGTCGCTGGTTAAATCGATGCTGAACGGTTACAAAGAAAAGCGCTGACACGACTCAGCACCCTGTGCTGAGGTGCACATAACCCGTTTACTGCTTATGTTCTGTCTTCTGTCCTCTGTTCTTTGTTCTCGGTCGCATGGGCCTTACGTGCTGTGAATAGCCGTTTATCCGCCAGGCTGTTCCAGGTGCCGGTGACAGTAGCTGATCAGGTGTCGGGTCAGGTTTTTTCCGGTCTCGGTGGCTAAGTTCCAGCTGTGCCAATACAGTGGAACCTCGAGGCTCTGGCCCGGCGCAATCTCAATGACGGCACCGGACTCTATGAGTGACTTCATCTGCAGGTCCGGCGCCATGCCCCAGGCGAGTCCGCGTCGTATCAGCTCTGTAAATGCCTCTGAAGAGGGCACTCTGTGACGTGGATAGGTCTGTACAGCGGGATAGAACTGGCTGAGGAAGTTATCCTGAAGTTCATCTTTCTCGTTATATTCTACCGCCGGAGCGCTGGTCAGAGTGTCAGCAGAAACCCCGTTGGGAAAATAGCGTTGAATAAAGCCCGGGCTGGCCAGCGCCAGGTAGCGGCTGATCCCCAGAAACGCGGCATTGCCGCCCTGCAGAGGTTTGCTGCTGGAACTGATACAGCCGTGAACATCGCCCTGCCGGAGTAACAGGTGGGTCTGATCCTGATCATCCACTCTCAGATCAAGCAATATGTCGCTCTGTTCCAGCACCGGTTGCAGCGCGTCCATAAACCAGGTTGCCAGCGTATCCGCATTCAGCCCGATCGTTAACTTGGTAAAACCTTTCTCCCGGGCGTTGCCCAGTGTTTTCAGAAGTTCGCTCTGTAGCAGGGTGACCTGGTGGTAATGGCGATGTAACTGTTCTCCGGCTGACGTCAGCCGCAACGGTTGACTGCGCACCAGCAACAGCTGGCCGGCGGATTCTTCCAGCTGTCTGATCCGTTGTGAAATGGCTGACTGGGTCAGAAATAACCGTTTTGCTGCACGGTCAAAACTCTGCTCTTCCATGACAGTGGCCAGAGCCTGAAGCTGGCGATAATCAAACATAGCGGTTCACCGAATAAGTAGGTTGCAGATAAGTTGGTCACAGAGAGGTTAGCGTGTCACAGAGCGTTAATCAGGATGAGTGATCAAATATAGCATTATTAATTTTTCTAATGAAATATAAATATTATTAGTTTTACTAACCTGCGCCGGTTTTTTATTCTGCCTGCTCATCGAGTACCAAAGGGAATATAAAGTATGATGACGTCATTCATATCAGCCTCTTTTCTGGCCGGACTGGCCACCAGTGCCGGACTGATCATGGCTATCGGTGCCCAGAACGCATTTGTTCTGAGCCAGGGGGTGCGCCGCGAATACCACTGGGCGATTGCCGGGGTGTGCAGCCTGCTTGATGCTGTGCTGATTACCGCGGGCATAGCGGGGATGGGGGTGTTAATAGGTCAGTCGGAGCTGACACTGAAACTAATCAGCTGGGCGGGTGGTGCATTCCTGTTGTGGTATGGCGCTAATGCGCTTCGCTCGGCCCTGCGCAGTGAGTCGATGAGCCTGTCCACGAATAACTTTTCCAGTCTTAAGTCAGCGTTGCTGACCACTCTGGCGCTGAGTTTGCTGAATCCGCATGTCTATCTTGATACCGTGGTATTACTGGGTAGTATTGGGGGGCGCTACCCCGATCAGGAGCGGTACTGGTTTGGAGCGGGCGCAGCACTGTTTTCGTTTGTCTGGTTTTTTTCGCTGAGCCTTGGTGCCCGGTGGCTGGCTCCGCTGTTTCGTAAGCCTGTCAGCTGGCGTATTCTGGATGGACTGGTCTGTCTGATGATGTGGACGCTGGCTGTTTTGTTGCTGAGCGGCAACCTCAGCCCCTGATATTCAGGGGCATCGGGTCAGAAGTATGATTTGATTCTTTATTGTTTCGTCCGGTTGACGATCTGAGACAGGTCTGCAACCAGCCCGTCGAGATTAACTATAGCCTGGTTGGTATTGTTAATTGATTCCTTATTGCTGTCAGATATATCCCGGATAGAGATAATGCTTTTGCTGAGGCTTTCTGCTGTTTCGTTCTGTTCATCTGCCGCCACAGCAATCTGCTGGCTCTGATCTGATATCAGGTCTAATGACTGGCTCAGCTGATCAAACGCTTGTCCGGCAATTTCGGCCCGGCTGATGCTGTCTTTTGCCTGACCATGGGTTTTGCTCATGCTATCTGCTGTATTACGAACCTGTTTTTGCACGGATCCGATACTGGATTTGATCTGCTCAGTCGCCTGTTGGGTGCGTTTTGCCAGCTCCCGGACTTCATCGGCGACCACCGCAAAGCCACGTCCGTTATCGCCGGCTCTGGCCGCTTCAATGGCAGCGTTCAGCGCTAACAGATTGGTTTGATTGGCGATATCATTGATCATAGTCGTGATATGACCGATCTCTTCAGTTTGTTGATGTAGCTGTTCTGACAGTTCGGAAGCCTGTTCCACCTCGCCAGACAACAGTTCAATGGTTTGCAGCATATCATTGATGGTGGTTCTGCCATTCTGGGCATCCATCGCCGCCTGATGGGTTACATCTGAGGTTCGTGAGGTGTTTTCTGCAACATTATGGGAAGAGGATGCCATCTCGGTACTGGCAGAGGCCAGCATGTCGCTTTCCAGATTCTGCTGTTCAATCCCGACGGTGGTCTGGCTGAGGCTCTGATGAGTAACAGCCATGACCTCTCTGAGAGTCTTTATCGCATCTTCCACTCGCCCGGTGACGGTATGTATTCTGGCTTCAAGCAGTCGAATGGCAAGATTGAATGCACCAACTTCATCCATCCGTCCTGCGATGGCCCGCTGAGAAAGGGGATTGTCATAAATCTTCAGCGCCTGATTCAGGCTGTTCTTCAGGGGGGTTAACTGCCAATAGGCCAGGGCAGTAAATGCGCTTGTCAGCAGGCCCGATAGCAGCAGTCTTACCGGTGTATCAAGCGGGCTGACCCCGACAAGTGTTACGGCCAGTAAACCGGAAACAACCGTTGCGAGAACACGGTGACTCAGGTGAGTGCGGGATAGTGATAACCGTTTTGGACTTTTATTAACCGTGTCATACAGAGCCTGAGCCTGTCGTTTTATCTCGTCGGGTAGTCTGCCGCGTACGGATTGATAGCCAGTTTTTTTTCCATGGTGATCATATTGTGGAGTGACATAAGCCAGAACCCAGTAGTAATCGCCGTTTTTACAACGGTTTTTCACCGCGCCCAGCCATGGCTTGTCGGCATTAAGGTTGGTCCACAGGTCGGCAAAAGCTGCGGCCGGCATATCGGGATGGCGGACAATATTGTGGGGCTGGCCCACAAGTTCTTCTCGGCTATAACCCGAAATATCAATGAAATCCTGATTTGCATAGGTGATGCATCCCGACAGGGAAGTAGTGGAAATTAAACGGCTGGCTTCATCATAATTTCGCTCTTTACCGTGTGCATTGTCAGTCATTTAAATATCCTTGCAAAATCATTTTCTAAATGCGCAATACGCCCATTGTGCATTTCAGCTTAGCGTATACGGGCCAGAATAGTGCAGGCCAGATTGAATTGTATGTTGATTATCAGCGTGTTGCTCAGGCTTTATCCTCAAACTGGCAATTGAATCATACGATTTGAAACTAGTACTAAATAACTAAATTTTCAGTGCCAAGGGAGCATAGGTCAGAACAGGGGTTACTGACTATTATGGAAGAGTAGTCAAACAGCCCGCAAAGTGCGGTGTATAACAAAAAGAGAGGCTTGGACAATGATTTACGCACAGCCAGGAACCGAAGGTTCAGTTGTTTCATTTAAAGAACGTTACGCAAACTTTATCGGTGGTGAGTGGGTTGCGCCCGTTAAAGGCCAGTATTTCCAGAATAGCACGCCGGTAACGGGTGAGGTATTTTGTGAGATCCCTCGTTCGACTGAAGAAGATATTAATCTGGCGCTGGACGCTGCTCATGCAGCTAAAGATGCCTGGGGCCGCACCTCTGTTACAGAGCGCTCCAACATTTTGCTTAAAATAGCAGATCGTATTGAACAGAATCTCGAGATGCTTGCCGTTGCCGAAACCTGGGATAACGGTAAAGCTGTTCGTGAAACTCTGGCAGCTGACGTGCCACTTTGTGTTGATCACTTCCGTTACTATGCCGGTTGTATCCGTGCTCAGGAAGGGACAATGGGCGAGATCGATCAGAACACCGTTTCTTACCAGTTCCATGAGCCGCTGGGTGTGGTTGGTCAGATTATCCCGTGGAACTTCCCGTTGCTGATGGCTGCCTGGAAACTAGCACCTGCACTGGTAACCGGTAACTGTGTTGTACTGAAGCCTGCTGAGCAGACTCCGGCTTCAATCCTGAAACTGATGGAAGTGATTGGTGATCTGCTGCCGCCGGGCGTACTAAACGTCGTAAACGGCTTCGGTAAAGAGGCTGGCGAAGCTCTGGCAACCAGTAAGCGTATCGCGAAAATTGCATTTACCGGTTCTACTCCGGTGGGCTCTCACATTCTTAAATGTGCAGCCGAAAACATCATTCCATCTACTGTTGAACTGGGTGGTAAGTCTCCGAACATCTATTTTGAAGATGTAATGGATCAGGAAGAAGCGTTTGTCAGTAAAGCGGTTGAAGGTGCAGTTCTGGCATTCTTTAACCAGGGCGAAGTATGTACATGTCCATCACGTTTGCTGATTCAGGAAAGCATCTATGATGAGTTCATCGCTAAAGTGATTGAACGTGCTAAGCAGATTAAGCGTGGCAACCCGCTGGATACTGACACAATGGTTGGTGCTCAGGCGTCCCAGCAGCAGTTTGAAAAGATCCTTTCGTACATGGAAATCGGTAAGCAGGAAGGTGCTGAGTTCCTTATCGGTGGTGAATCCCATGTAAATGATGGTGAATTCAGTAATGGTTACTATGTTCAGCCAACGCTGATGAAGGGCCATAACAAAATGCGCGTATTCCAGGAAGAGATCTTTGGGCCTGTGGTTGCTGTAACCACGTTCAAAGATGAAGCTGAAGCGCTGGAAATTGCTAACGATACCGAGTTCGGTCTGGGTGCCGGTGTCTGGACCCGCGATATGAACCGTTCTTATCGTATGGGACGTGGTATTGAGGCCGGACGTGTATGGACTAACTGCTACCATCTGTATCCGGCACATGCTGCTTTCGGTGGTTATAAGAAATCCGGTGTTGGTCGTGAGACTCACAAGATGATGCTGGATCATTATCAGCAGACTAAGAACATGTTGGTCAGCTACGATATTAATCCACTGGGCTTCTTCTAATAAGCCGGTTTTTAAAACCTATAGTGTATTCCCAGGGGCAGCTCGTCTGCCCCGCTTCTCAGTCTCCAGTCGTCGTTTGGAGATTCGCACCGCAGCCCACTTGTCATAAGTGGAATGCACTCCGCATCCGGCTTTGTTGTTTATTCCGGATTATGTCGGTGTTTTTTGGCGGCCATTGGCCGCCCTTTTTCTCTGCTTTCTGTCATCCTGAGTAGTTCCTCGTCTGTTAAAACTGTACGCCTGCGTTCAGGTCAACTAAGCTAAGCTGAATGGACATATAATGTTTCACGGTTGCTTAGCGCTAGAGGATGCCGGGTCGCAATGGATTTCATGAGAAAAATACGCAACACAGGCCTGTACCCTCTCTGGTTTGTATCAGCAGTATTGGTATCTCTTCTGGCCGTTCTGTTTGGCTATCTGTTTATCGCCAGCCAGCAGTATTTCAACGGTAACCTGGAAAAACTTCATGACTCACTTCAGCTGAATATCAATCGTCGTTTACAAAGTGAAGTGGCGGATGCAGCACAGTTTATTAATGCTCGTTACCATAACGCTGAGCAGGTTATTATGACCCGCTCTCAGAGTGAAGTGATGCAGGCAATCGAGGTAATGAACAGCCTGTACCGGCAAAATCATGAAAAAGTGCCTGAAGTTGAATTAAAGACGATGCTGTTGGAGGCTTTGAGAGGGGTGCGTTTTTTTAGTGGCAGAGGGTATATTTTTGTCGCTGATCAGCAGGGTAAAAATCTGCTTTTGCCACTTCAGCCTGATCTTGAAAACCATATACTCACAGACCTTAAAGATGATCACGGAGTCTATTTCGTGCGTCGTTTTCTGCAGGTTTCCCACTCAGAAGAGGGGCGTGGATATGTTCGTTATCGCTGGTATCCACCTGGCGATCGTTCAGAAATGCAGGATAAAATTGCGTTTATCGCACGATTTGAACCATATAACTGGTTAGTCGGGGCTGGTGATTATGTGTTTCAGATACAGGAAGACCTGCAGCAGGAGATGGTTGATCGTCTGCAGAGCATTCAGTTTGGTAACGATGGCTACATCTCGATTCTAGCAGCCCGTCGGACTAGCGTCCGACTGGCATAATTTAAGGTGAGACACTGAT
>JAAEYW010000033.1 GCA_018223185.1 Oceanospirillales bacterium
TCGTTAAGCGATTTTACTCACATAATGCGGTGTCCAAAACTACCGGTGCAGATCAGAGCCCCAGGACAGCATAATAGGAGCCCAGGCATAAGGGATCCACTCTGTGTTATCATGCGCTCGCATATCAAATGGGTATTTATAGTTTCCGGTTGCTTTCACTGCATCAAGAAACGCCATAAACTCATTTTTTGTCCATGGCTGTTCCATGGTCGGATAACGAGCGCCTATTTGCTGGATAAGCATCTTGCTGGTAAACAAAGCTAAAGACACATCCAACGGACCGACAGAATAAACTGTACCATTGTAAGTTCCCTTTCCTGATGCATTAATGGACTGCAACATGCCATCATCAAGCAGTCCTTCCAGTGGACGAATAAATCCATTCCATGCAAAATCAGGTACAAGTGGTTGATCGATTTCAATCACGCAAGGAAGAAGCCCCGCCTGAGCGGCAGCCTTGATAGATAAAGTATAGGAGGCTTCAGGAATGAAGTCTGGCAAGACCTGCCATTCATTCTGACTATCGTTAAACCTTTGAATGGCGGCTAAAGATGCAGTGATTTCAACATCACTGGCCTGATGTCGCCAAAGTGCTATCTGCCGAGGAGCACTGTGCGAAATACCAGGCAAGCACCAGAGCAGCGTTAGCAAAATCGTCACCCATATCATAACAACTTCACCCTAATTTTATAGCTGACTAATGTGAGTATTACTGACTCTTTTCTCAGATTGATTGAAGAATTTTTCAGCCAACCGCTCTATTTCTAAAGGTTTATCCAGATAAAAACCTTGTACCAGATCACACTTATAGGTGATTAGTTTTTGCAGCTGAGAGTGTGTTTCCACACCCTCAGCAACAACAACCAGACCATACAAACGCCCAATCTCAATAATCATACGAACCAGCATGTCGCTTTGATAATTGTCCAGGAACTTGCTGATAAACGAGCGATCAATCTTTATTTCGGTCAGCGGCAAACCATTTATATAACTAAGTGAGGAGTAACCTGTTCCAAAATCATCCAGAGATAAACCAAAGCCCTGCTCTCTCAATTGAGTAAGTAATGGCTGTACCGCTTCGAAACTATTAATGAAAATATTCTCAGTAATTTCTAATGTGATTCGTTGCGGCGCAATGCCTATTTCGGCACATATCTCTATCAACCTGAGACAAAGGTCTGGCTCCATAAGTTGTATAGGTGAAATATTCACCGACAGTTTGAGTGCATCCTTTCCATTAGCAGACAGAGCGTAAATATCCTCACAGGCGCGGCGAAAAACAAACAATCCAAGATCATTAATCAATCCTCTCTCTTCTGCTACCGCAATAAATTCATCTGGAAAAACACAACCCAAAGAGGGATGTTTCCATCTTGCCAGTACCTCAACACTAAGGATTCTTGTTTCATCACTAGCATTTGCCTGCGGTTGGTAATAAACAGACAAGCCATTATTCTTAATGGCATGCGCTAACTCACGCTCAATTTCTGCTTTTCGTTGTATCTGTTCATTAATAGCGCTGCTGTAAAAAAGGGATTGTCCCTTTTTTTCAGCTTTTGACTGATAAAGCACAGTATCCGCCTGACTGATTAAAATTTCCGGATCCAAACTATCATCAGGAAACATTGAAACGCCAACACTGCAACCAATACAGAGAGACCGGCCTTCTATCTCAAAGGGAATAGACAACGCTTCATGGATAAGCGCTACTTTATTCTTAGCCTCGGTTACATCTTTAAGGTTTGAATAGCAAAACATAAACTCATCGCCACCAAACCTGGAGAGGCTGCCATTGCTGCCCGTCAATAACTCAAACTTTCGGCTAATCACTTCCAGCAGTTGATCGCCGACCTGATGCCCGTAGAGATCGTTCACATTTTTGAAGTTATCCAGGTCCACAAACATTACCGCTAACTTATTGTTAGCTGAATGACTCAATTTAATACCTTTTTTTATCTCCTCTAACATAAGAAAATGATTAGGCAGATTAGTTAAGGCATCATGCAATGCCATATATTCCATTTTATTTTTTGTATCATTGAGTTCGTTAAAATCTTCCTCCATTTTCCTTTTAAACATTTCGAAACGCCTGGCAATCAAATGCCCTACGTACCAGGAGCAACCAGTAAGTAACAACATTGAAACGATAGAAAGAGAGATCAACTGGTTTAAGCTTTGTTGATTGGAACTGTCAAGTGCCTCCTCTTTTTTCTGTAAACGCCTTTCAAAACTCTGAGTACTGAATCCGGTACCAATAATCCAGTCCCACTCTTTTATTTCCTTAAAATAACTAACCTGCTCTAGCGCGACGTCGCCACTTAATGTCAGTGGCTTAGACGAGCGAACATAACCACTTCCGTTACGAATCTGATCCATAATTTTTTGAAAAAATTCGCTCCCCAGCGGTTTACCAACCTCCATGTTTAATCCTACAAAATCATCTCGATGATGAGCTAACAGTGTTCCTTTTTTATCTAATACGAAGAAGTAACCACCTTCTCCATACTCATACCCTGAAAACCAGTTAAGCAGACCCTCTTTGACACTTTCTTCAAAGTCAGCGAAGTATTCACCCGTTCCAATCGACCAGCCAAACGGTTCAAATCGCTTAATAAAACCAATTTTTTCAAACTCTGAACTTCCGGCCTGTCCTGGCTTTTTAAAGCGCCAGTTTAAATATCCCTCACTTTTGTCGTTCGTTATATCCAGCATTTTACGGAAGGTTAAATTTCCACTGTCGTCATGGATATCTAAATTGATCTTTCCCTCAATGTAAGGGTTAGCAGCATTCAAAATGGTTGTTCCATCGCTATCCAGAATAAAAAAGTAACCTCTTCCACCAAAAAATCGAATCGGTCTGAGTGCTTCAGTAATAAGCTTTCCCACTTCAGCTTTTGGTTTATCTATATTCTGTGCAAAAATGTAATTCGCGATACCATAAGCTTCATAGACACGCTGTTTTGCGCTCTCTCTCAGGTCGTTCTCTATTTTGTGTTTTTGCAGAATGATGTGTTTATATACTTGAGAGACCTCAGAAAGAATCATCTCTTTCTGCTGGAAGATAAGTTCTTCACGAAGGTTTGTGATGCTCTGATCGGCTTGAGCGCGCTTATCCTGTATCGCAATCAGGTTAACCGCCAGAGCAAATACTGACACGATCACAACGGGCGCATAGCGGATCAAATTTAGTAGCTGTTTATTTTCAAGTGCCGTCATTGAGCCTTACCTACTCTGATATCCGATGTCACTGCCGAGGTCCCTGCTAATGCCCACTAATGCCTGCTACTGAAAAATCGAATTGATTTCATACAGTATAGACATAAGTCCTCAAGAAATTCTTTGCATATTAAAATTGCAAAGTATTGACAAAGCGTACACAACCAAACTTCACGTAATCATATAATTCTATTGTAGATATATTGATCCTGGTCACTTTCACCAGACAATCTGATTCAGGTTTATCTGAGATAACATTCAATCCCTGGTAATAACACACTGAAGATAAGCATGTGAGCACTCTCTTATTGAATAAATTCGTTATCAATGAGTTAGCAACAACTGTTAAAGTGATCAGCATCTGACAAGGAGACATCTATGGAGCTGGACCTGACACTCATTCTGCTATTCGTTCTGACCGGCCTTGGAGCAGGTATAATTGATGCGATAGCTGGAGGTGGTGGAATGATTACTCTGCCGGTGCTGCTGGCATCAGGAATGAGCCCGGTCGAGGCGCTGGCGACCAATAAGCTTCAGGGAAGTTTTGGCACATTCGCAGCCTCAGTCTACTTTATTCGTAAAAGGCTGGTCGACCTGACTCAGATGAAACTGATGAT
The DNA here is from genome assembly GCA_018223185.1 of Oceanospirillales bacterium. Taxonomy (GTDB): domain Bacteria; phylum Pseudomonadota; class Gammaproteobacteria; order Pseudomonadales; family Balneatricaceae; genus Amphritea. The sequence goes on from JAAEYW010000033.1 coordinate 3,834, forward strand.
TCTCTGTACCTTCATCGGTGCGGTGTCAGGCACTGTGATTGTGCAACAGCTGGACACAACGCTACTGGCATCAGTTATGCCGCTTCTGCTGGTAGCCATTGCACTGTACTTCATGTTTTCAAAGCGGATTGGTGATCTGGACCGTGACCGGAAAATCAGTAACCCTCTGTTTGCCTTCCTGTTTACAACAGCAATCGGGTTTTATGATGGTTTTTTCGGGCCGGGAACAGGAACGTTCTTTGCGCTCGCGTTTGTATCACTGCTCGGCTTCAGCATGTCACGGGCAACCGCCCATACTAAGATACTGAACTTTACCTCCAATCTGGCTTCGCTGATTTTCTTCGCGCTGGGAGGCAATATACTCTGGCTGGCGGGATTTATTATGGCGACCGGACAACTGATCGGGGGCCAGATAGGTGCACACATGGTGGTTAATCAGGGCTCTCGCCTGATCAGACCGCTGGTGGTGGTTGTAACGCTGATAATGTCTGTCAAACTACTTCTGGATCAATAGCAGTACTGCCGGAATAAGTGACAAAGTCAGCTACATGACGAGGCTTAACTGAGAATCACCCAGCTCTGTGAATCAGACTAATACTGGTTCACAGAGCTTTGCGAGCAGACCTCAATAAGAATACTTAAGAGATTTTGAAAGAGTTAGAAAGTGTTTGTAGCTGACTGGCCAATCGAGCCTGCTCATCTGCGGCGGTGGCGATCTGATTACCTCCTTCAATCCCCTGATTTGCGAGTTCATTAATACTTCTGACGTTATTGGCCAGATCGCTTGTCACGGATACCTGTTCTTCTGCAGCAGTTGCAATTTGCAGGCACATAGTATTAATTAAATTTATCTCCTGCTGAATTTCAATCAGCTTCTTTTCCATCATATTGGTTTGTCCAACGGTCTTCTCTGCATCCTCTGCACATTTTTCAATGGTATTCGAAACCGCGCCTGCGCTCGTCTGAAAGTTGCCCACAATTCTTTCGATATCCGCTGTAGAACTCTGCGTCCGTTGAGCCAGTGTTCTGACTTCATCTGCAACGACAGCAAAGCCACGTCCCTGTTCGCCTGCTCTCGCGGCTTCGATTGCAGCATTTAACGCCAGCAGGTTTGTTTGCTCCGCGACACTTTTTATAACATCGACAATCGCAGAGATTTCATTACTATCCTCTTTCAGACGGGTGACCGACTGGTTAGCCTGACCCATGTCATCTGCCAGTTGATTCATGTAACCCACAGTCTCAGTCACAATATTAACGCCATCGGAGGTTAGATTGGTTACATGACTGGCCGCTTCAGAAGTTGTCATGGTATTCGTTGCAACTTCCTGAGCGGTCGCTGACATTTCCTCAGTCGCTGAAGCCACCAGAGTGGTCTCATCACGCTGACGCTCCAGTCCCTGCAGGTTACGATCTACCGTTGTTGATGTTTCTTCTGCAGCTGCAGCCAACTGAACACTGCCTCGGTCTATCTCGCCGATTGCCGTTTTAAATGTTGCCAGCATGTCATTAAAATGTCCGGCACCAATACCCAGCTCATCCTGCGTTATAATTTCGACACCTGCAGTCAGGTTTTTGGTCTGTTGTACCTCGTCCATAGCACCAACAAGCGAGTTTAGCTGCCCGGTTAGCAGGCGAATAATCGATATGGCTAATAATACCGCTAAGATAATGATCACCAGAGTCACGGCACTCACGAATAGAATCGAGTTATTCGCAGATGTTTTCTGCTGAGAAGTCAGCATTAACAGATCCGCTGATAACTTATCTTCCACTATTTTTAACTGATTAATCCGCGCTGTTGCCTGCTTGAACCAATCAATTGCATTAACATTAAATCCACCGCTTAATGCGTGATTAAACGCGATCTCCCGCATCCGCTCTACGTCACGAACGGCAGCATGATCCATAGACTGAGTGTAGAACTGTCTCGGCTCAGGTAATGAAAATTTAGTAAAATTATCAAGATAGGCCGATTGCTCAGTGACCAGCTGAATAAAGCGCTGGTACATCCCCGGAGCAAACTGATCGGCGCTAAACGTGTTACTTAACACCGCCCGTTCAATACCGGCGCGTTCTTTGGCCTGCAAAAAGTTGTAATATGCTGATAACTTAGTTGCCAGCAATGCATTCCCAGCCAGATGAGCCACCCGATAACTGACAGACAAAAGTAAACTGTTCAGGTGGGTGTAAAAACCCAGCGCATCCTTGAGCGGAATTTCCTGACGGTCAACCTGACGGCGAATTTCATCCAGTCGACTCATTTGTGCAGAGATATCCTGCAATATTCCACTCACCTCATCACTTTCCAGTTGAAGTAAGGTTTTTTGAAGGAAATCTATCCGCGACTGAGCCACTCTGGAAGTACTCTGCCGCTGCTGAGCAAGAAAGTCTTTAAATTCAGCACCTTTAGACCCGATAAAGCCTGCTGTCGCGCCCCGCTCCTTTTGCAACTCATGAACTAAAAGACTGTTTTCAGCAGTAATTTCAACCAGAATTCCGATATTTTCTGCATTCTGACTTTGCTTGAAGCCCTGAAAAATATCCAGACCGGAAAACACAATCAGGCCCAGGAAAGAGGGCAATACCAGCAATAGAATTTTGTGCCTGAACATTAATCGCTTTAAAAAATATAACATCGTCACTCCTTTAAACTCACACATGCTATTGCAACAGGTCTACTCTCTTCGGAGAGGTCGCCAATAGCTCCTGATCGCGATATAACGCTACTTCAAACTCGAATTTTAATCACAGCATATTAGCCAATGTGATCTCTGGAGGAAATACTCCAAAAGTGATAACCGCCAAAATAGAATCTGATATTTTATACTTTTGTCCAACGGGGAACTGCTGTATTGATAACTGAAACCCGATTCACTTTTAAAGTGACATAATCAACCTCGCGGGATAAATACAAATAAAAAAAGGGCTCATAAAGAGCCCCAAAACATACCTCAACAAACACATCTTATCGTTATCAGTCAGCAACCAGATAACGATGGTGAAACTTAAGCTGTGCTTCAATAAAACTGGCAATGAAGTAATAGCTGTGATCATAACCCTCATGCTGTTCAAGTTGCAGCGGGTAAGCGGATTCTGCCGCAGCAGATAGCAGTTTTTCCGGCTGTAACTGCTCTGCCAGAAAGTCATCCGCCATTCCCTGATCAACACGGGTTGGCAGGTGCACAGGGTTATTGCGCAACAGCACCGTTGTATCATACTGCTGCCAGCTGTTCTCATCCGCGCCAAGGTAGGCGGTGAAAGCTTTACGCCCCCAGGGACAGTTGACAGGATTGCTGATCGGACTGAACGCAGAAACTGAGGTATAACGCCCTGGATTACGCAGACTGATCATCAGCGCTCCATGCCCGCCCATTGAGTGCCCGGCGATTGCACGCTTCTCTGATACAGGAAAAGTAGCCTCTATCAGAGTTGGCAGCTCCTCAACGACGTAATCATACATCCGGTAATGCTCTTTCCAGGGCTTTTCAGTCGCATTGACATAGAAACCGGCTCCCTGACCCAGATCATAACCATCATCGTTCGCAACATTCTCACCACGAGGGCTGGTATCCGGTGCCACAATGACGATACCCAGCTCTGCCGCTACCCGCTGTGCTCCGGCTTTCTGCATGAAATTCTCATCGGTGCAGGTTAATCCGGATAACCAGTACAGCACAGGCAACTTCTCACCACTCTGCGCCTGCGGCGGCAGATAGATGGCAAAACGCATGGTCACACCAAGAGCCGATGACTTATGGTTATACTGTTTATGCCATCCGCCAAAGCTCTTCGTCTGGCTTACAAGTTCAAGACTCATAGATGCTTTCCTCAAGGGCTGTCGTCTCTGTGACGACAGCCGTTGTAGCTGACGGTTATTTGTCGTAATGAATAACGCTGCGGATACTCTTACCTTCATGCATCAGATCAAAAGCGCTATTAATATCTTCCAGACCCATGGTATGAGTAATGAAGTCATTCAGAGCGAATTCACCCTGCAGATAACGCTCAACGATTTCCGGCAGTTCAGAACGGCCCTTAACACCGCCGAACGCTGAACCCCGCCATACACGACCGGTCACCAGCTGGAACGGACGGGTTGAGATCTCCTGACCGGCACCGGCAACACCGATAATCACAGATTCACCCCAGCCTTTGTGGCAGCATTCAAGAGCAGAGCGCATCACGTTGACATTACCGATACACTCGAAGGAGTAATCCACACCGCCATCGGTCAGCTCAACGATCACATCCTGAATCGGTTTGTCATAGTCATTCGGGTTGATGCAGTCAGTCGCACCCAGTTTGCGCGCCAGATCAAACTTAGAGTCATTGATATCGATCGCGATAATACGACTGGCTTTCGCCATGGTTGCACCGATAATCGCCGACAGGCCGATACCACCGATACCGAAAATCGCCACAGTAGCGCCCTCTTCAACCTTAGCGGTATTCATCACGGCCCCCATACCGGTGGTGACACCGCAACCCAGCAGGCAAACCTCTTCCAGAGGGGCTTCTTTATTCACCTTAGCCAGAGAGATCTCAGGCAAAACAGTGTATTCAGAGAAGGTAGAGCAACCCATATAGTGATAAATCGGCTGACCATCCTTATAGAAACGGGTGGTACCGTCTGGCATCAGACCTTTACCCTGAGTCTCACGTATCTTCTGACACAGGTTGGTTTTACCGGATTTACAGAACTTACACTCGCCACACTCTGGGGTGTACAGCGGAATAACGTGATCACCAACAGCAACGCTGGTGACACCTTCGCCAACCTGTTCCACAATACCACCGCCCTCATGGCCCAGAATCGCCGGGAAAATACCTTCCGGATCTTCACCTGACAGTGTGAAAGCGTCGGTATGACACACACCAGTCGCAACGATGCGTACCAGCACCTCGCCCGCCTTTGGTGGCATGACATCCACTTCTTCAATAGACAGGGGTTGATTCGGACCCCATGCGATAGCCGCTCTAGATTTAATCATGGTCATTCTCTTCAACTCTTTCTGGGTTGTATTGTTGGCGAAGCATAATAAATTAAGCAGCCATTGTAGTTGTTAATGAAAACAAGATAATCTATCTGTTTGTTAATATACTTTTACGAGAATGTAACAATGAATCGCTGGGAAGGGGTTTCTGAACTGATTGCTGTCACAGAAACAACAAGCTTTACTGCCGCCGCGAAGCGTCTTGGCATATCTACGGCTCAGGTCAGTCGTCAGATCAGCGCGCTGGAAAACCGTTTGGGGACAAAATTGTTCTATCGCACCACCCGGAAGGTTACCGCAACGGAGGCGGGCGAAACCTATTATCAATACTGTCGGCAGCTACTGAACGGTCTGGAAGAAGCGGAACGGGCGGTGAATAATCTTCAGAACACCCCCCGGGGGAAACTCAGGATTACCGCTCCGGCCACTTATGGCGAACAAAAAATCGCCCCTTTAATCAACGACTTTATCAGCCTCTACCCGGAACTGGAGGTACAGTGTCATCTGACCAATCAGACCATCGACCTGGTGGCATCCGGGTATGATCTGGCCATCCGTCTGGGTAAGCTGGAAGATTCCAGTATGATCGCGCGGCAGCTCATCTCTCGGAAGCTCTATGTCTGTGCATCGCCTGCGTATCTGACTACCCATGGTGAACCCCATGTGCTGAATGAACTGAGTCACCATAACTGTCTGCTCGGCACGCTGGAGTACTGGCGTTTTCTTGAGCATGGACAGGAACGTAACATCAGAGTGAGTGGAAATCTGCACTGCAACAGCGGTCAGGCACTGTTGGATGCGGCATTGAAAGGGATAGGGATCGTACAACTGCCCGACTACTATGTCGAACCTTGCCTGGAAAGCGGTGCGCTGATTTCGTTATTACAAAACTATCAACAATCGAGCGAAGGGGTATGGGCAATCTACCCCCATAATCGTCATCTGTCCTCTAAGGTTCGTATGCTGGTTGATCATCTGGCAGAACACCTGAGATAGGTGTCTGCCCAATGCAGCAAGAAAATAATTTCACAGAATCGCATCTGATTACAGCCGGTTACCCGTCAGAAACTGCCGATAACGGATGACTTTCTGCTGCTGTCCCTGATCGTCTGTTCGGTATTTATAGTAACGATCACCCACCTGATAAACCCCTCTGCAACTTTCTGCTTTATGGTCCATCTGCAGACAGATCTCGTTGTCTTTTATTCTCCATTTCCCCTTACGCGTCTCCCAATACCGCTCCTGCTTCACCTGGCCATTAGCTGCATAATAAGTAAAGCTGGTCGAACCATTTATCAGGTTATAGGATTCTACGGTTCGATCGGTAAACAGATGCTGCAACTCGTCCGCTTTTAGCTGAGTGCTTTCATCCTTAACCTGACACCCTGAGATAGCGACTATCAGCGCCCCCATCAGTAAAATTTTTCTCTTAATCATTCGCCTCTCTCACTTTGTAACAGGAACTGCAGAACCTGCTCTGCCATCCGTCCCTGTTGCATATTGTTATAAAAGTTGTGACCCTGCCCCGCCAGCATTTTAAACTGAACGGGCCGATACGATTTTTCTAACTGTAAACGCCTGATAGCCTCCACCCAGTTAACAGCCCGTTGGATACGGTTATCCCCCTGCTGTTGATCAAGATTCACCGACCGTCTCAGGCTACTGTCCCGCAGATTATCCTGATCACCCACGGTGACCAGCATTGGAATCCGGAGCATCTTATCCAGCTGCACCCGGTCCAGTGCAACGGTTCGGGCGAGACCCCGGGGATATTTAACCTGATCATCCGGAAAGCTGTACCAACCCGCACTTCCCAGTGCCATAGCAGCGACCTGCTGCGGATGATGCAAGGCATAGCGATGCGCAAACTGCGCACCACCAGAATAGCCGGCAAGCATAATTTTCAGGTAGGGCTGCCCATGCATACAGCGCCACAATGCCAGAAAGCTGTTAAGTGCTATATCGGCTCTGGGCTGACCCGAGCCGGAACAGAGCTGCTGATAACGAGGGAATTTTTGTGAGCTGAACTTTGGCACCACCAGCCAGCATCCCATCTCATCAGCCAGCGGCCGATAACACTCGATCTGCTCTTCAACATCCCGGGATATGCCATGTACAGCAACCAGCACACGCTTCATATTGCGTACTTTACGCGGTTGATACAGCCATAAAGGCAACCCGGAAATTGCCGGGAAGATAACCCGCTTCGCCTCTCCTGGAGATGGCAGTAACTCATTTACCATTTAAATACTGCCCCATTACTATCACGTTATTGTTGTTTACCGGTGTGGCGTCAGGCTCGCCAGATAACGCCCAGCGCTGGGGACAGATCTCATCCGCCCCGTTGAAATCAGCGCAGAGCACGATAGCACCCTGAAACGTGCTGGAAAGACTGCGGAGAACCTGCTGCACATCAGAGCTATGATGTGCGACATCCTCATCCAGCAGAAGCAGTGAGGGCTTTCGTAATAATGCCCGGGCCAGCATGATCCGGTAAATCAGAGAGGCCGACAGGTTTGCCCCTCCCTCTTCAAGACCAGACTGTAACCCTTGCGCCAACTCCTGCGGATTATCCAGGCGACACACTGCAGACACCGCCTGAAGATCTTCATCACTCAGTTTGCGGGCACCATACAGAAGATTCTTTTTCAGGGTTCCCCTTAGCAACGGCAGAGATGAACTGACAAGGCATAGATGCTGACTGATCACCCGGCTCCGGTAACTCTTTATATTTTTATCACCGAGCAAAATACGGCCACCACTGATCCGGGTGAGCCCGGCAATGGCTGACAACAAGGTGCTCTTGCCGCTACCCGACCCACCACAGAGAAGAATCCGGCTATTGGCATGAATAGTAAAAGACTGAGGCGCCAGACGGTTAGCGCAACACACCTCCTGCAGTTCAACCTTAAATACTCCGGCAACCCTGCTCCGTCGCCCTTCTCTGAATGAATCACGACTCAGAAACTGGACCAGCTTTTTCTCTGCGACTTTTTTCAACGTCCAGAATTCATAAAGCCGGGTCAATCGCCGCAACTGCCCCAGAAGATACAGGGCTGCGGTCATCAACACCGCCATATACTGAGCGCTGATAATATTTTGCTGCTGCAAATGTAGCCCTGTACCGATCAGAGACAACATCGCAAATAATAAGATAGCTTCATTCATCCCCCGCATCAGCGCGGAAGTACGGGCTTTACGGATCTGACTTTGCATTAACCGGTTCGACTGCCGGAGAAAACGCCGTGTCTCTTTCCCTGGCTGGTTATAGGCACGAATTAAAGGCAGCTGACGCAGCTTTTCGGTCACATTGCGTATCATCTCCCCCCGGCGGCGGCGCAATTGCTCTGATTGTACAAACAGATACCGTCCCAGCAGATAGTTGCCCGCGACTGCGACCAGCAAAGGAACCAGCAGAGCGACCACCAGCAGATAGTGCAATTGCAACAGAGCCAGCAGAGACACCGTAAACCAGAGTCCAATCACAATCAGCGGCGCCATTCCCTGAACAATCCAGTTACGAATAGAGGTCATATCCCCCGTCAGTCTCAGCAATGTGCCGCCTTTGTCTGCAACACGGAAATCCTCAGGCGACAGATGTTGCGATTTTTCAAACACCCGGTGTCTTAACTGGAAAATATAACGCTGCGCCAGCAGTTCTGCATAAAACCGCTCGATATATCGTCCTGCAGCCAGCAACATTATCACCACAGCCCCCAGTCCCCAGGCAACCGACGACGGCTGATCAGTGCCTTCTACAACATGGCGCCCCCAACCGATCAGTAAGATCAGGCAGACTGATTGCAGGACACCAGTCGCAGCAAGCAGCAACAGCTGCTGCCAGCGTTTCTCAGCCAGAATGGGCGGTAGCATACTTATCAGCCCCAAACAGACTGCCCAGAATATAATCACGGGTGTTGTTCCGGTGAAAATCGTTCAGATCAAGTATGGGTAATCCAAGACTGGCCCGGGCTTCATCACAGCTTAATGGTGAACGGGAAATGAGTCCGCCAACCCCCAGAACACTGATGCCTGCATGCAGCACCGTCTGAGCGGTCATAGTGGCGGCGATAGCCCCATCGGCAGCAACCAGAGCAGCACTTATCTCGCTAATAAACTGGTTACTCTCCAGCAGCGCCCGGTTTTCCGGCTGCAGAATCCCATCCGCCACCTCGACAATAAGAATGTCAGCCCCCTGTTGTACCGCATCAGCTTTAAACTGCTGCAATATAGAGATCAGCTGTGCCGGCTTCATGCCCACCGTAGAGGGGTAACCGGCATCAAGAAAATCAACCACCCTGTCCGCGCCCGCATCAAGCATGCGCCAATAATCGGGACCTGCACCGGTGCCGGTCAGTTTCGTAGCAGAAATACGGTAACCCACCTGCCGTAATCCATTAGCAGCGGCACAGGCCAGTGTTGTTTTCCCACTATTCATATCACTTCCCATCACGAGCAGGGTCGGTAACTTCTGCAGAGAAACGGGACTGACTTTCAGCGTATTGAGGGGCGCAAACTGACTCAGATTGAGGGTTTTACCCGTGCTGTCACAGAGCAATCCGAGCGCGGTAATTTCAGTCGCACCTTTTACGCCGGCATGTCGCTGTATTACCTCGGCGGCGATACCGCCAGCCGCAACCAGGTGACATGCTCCCAGCTGATCCGGCACCTGTGCGTGAAACTGTCCGGTAGCGTACCGATCAGCTGCCGCGACAATAATCTCATCCCCCGGATAAAGGTGCTCCCTTCGGCCAAAGGTATTTTCCAACCGGGTATGGTGCCGAATGCGATCAACCCGGGCCAGCATAAGATCACCTGAGCGGGGTTTTCCCTGTCCCAGTTTAGTTGCGACAGAGAGGTCTGCATTCCGGGTAATATAGCTGTGTTTAGCTTGAGCAATTCGTTTCTGCATCACATTCACCTGGAGGTAATGTTGTAGACAGTGCGGGCAATTCGCTTCGCAGTGGCACGTTCCGGCGGGAGAATTCGTTCGACTTCGACCTGCCGCGTTCTGCCATAACGATCAGTCTTTACCTGTTTCATGACCAGCTTCAGTTCCGGTGAATATGACAACACAAGTTGTTCCCGGACTTTTTCAAGGAAGCGTTTATCGACAACCACCCGCATACAGCTGTATTCATGGGTTTTCAGTTGCTGCGTTTTACTCAGAGAGAAATTTCCGCTTCCATCATAGCTGCAACGCCATAATCGTGTTGTAGTACCCTTCTGCAAATCCCTGCGAGTCAGATCAAACCGAACAGATTCACGGTCACTGAAGGGCTTTAGCTCTACCTCACCTAAATCAGGCACAAACTGATCATAACCGCCAGGCTGTTCACTGAAGCGCCGGTATTCCAGCACTGGGAAATATGGCAGATAGGAGCGTTTATACTGGCGTTTACGCTGGTCTTCCCAAAGACTCCACTCTTTAGTCGCTGACAACAGTTTCTCTACACCACCATCGGAGTAGACTACAACACTACCCGGTTTTATTTCAGCCATGCTAATAGCTGGAACAAAAACCAGAAGTGCGGCCATTCTAGCTATATGCTTCTGTCTCATCGTTTCTCCCCTCTTCAATGGATTCTTTTCCGGACTGAGGTATATCAATAATCACTTCCAGACCTCCGGATCTGGCGGCATGCAAGCACATATGACCACCATAACTATTCACCACAGACTGACAGATCGACAGCCCCAGACCATAATTACTATCCCCCTGTTCATCGACACGGGTTCCTCTTAAACACATAGTGTCAATTTTATCCGGGGGGATACCCGGGCCATCATCACTGACGATAATGGTCCAGTCTCCGTGACTCTCTCTGATACTTAACTGCACTCTGGAGCGGGCATAACGCCAGGCGTTGTCGAGCAGATTACCCACCAGCTCCAACATATCATCGCGATCAAACGGAACGGCAAACTCCGGAACCTGCTGAACCAGCTCTATCGGGTCATCACGGTTACGCTGGCGGTTTAATAACTGAACCAGATAGGGCAGTTCTTCCCGGGGATTAAATAACTCACCCGGATTAGGTGACCCTGCAATTTTTGCGCGCCGTAACTCTCCTTCAATACGACGCTGGAGCTGAGTATAAATCTGTTTCAGGCTCTCTCGATTATCTTCAACTTCGGTCGCCTGAGACAGTATTTGCAGATGCTGCAAAGGGAGTTTCAGTTCATGAGCCAGGTTACCGGTCGCTGTTCTGGAACGGCTCAGCTGTTTGCCAGAACGATCAACCAGACGTTCAATGGCATCAGCCAGCGGCTTAATCTCCTCCGGAATGCCCTTCGGTAGATTGACAGCCCCACTGAGTTTCCCTCTGACCAGAGCGTTTTGCAGAGGCTTCAGGCTGGCAAAGCCCCAATGCAATATACTGCGCTGCAACAATATAATTAACAGGGTCAGGGCGACTAAAACAGACAACAGGTAATACTCATATTCTTTCTGGCGGGCAATAAAAGCACTGATATCCTCTGCCACCCAGATGGTTACATCCTGGTTATGTTTACGAACACCCTGTTGCCATATTTGCCAGTGTTCATCACCCGGACCGCCAGTCTGTGATTGAACCTGACGACCCGGGGGAAGCAGGTCAACACCGGGTTTTATATCCCACAGGCTGCGGGAGCGAAGCTCTCCGCCCTCCCAGCGAACAATGTAATAATGGCCTGATCGAACCCGGTTAAAAATCTCAGAGACCTTGTTTTCATTAATCTTCCAGCGTCCGTCAGACCATTGCAGTGCCGTGATGATATTTCCAACATCATTTTCCAGCCTTGAGCCAATATACTCACTGGTAATACGATTGATCCCCGTATGCATCAACAACAACAGCAGCACAAAAGCCGGGACGATCAACAGAATAAGTCCCCGTCGGATCTTCCGCTCCAGCGATGGCCTCACTTTGCTCATGAGTCACACCTCTCTGCCTGCAGGCAGTATCCCTGCCCTCTGCGCGTTTTAATAAACGCTTTACCAAACCGCTGGCGTAATCGATTGATATAGACTTCGATAACATTGCTATCGCGTATCTGTTCCTCTTCATAGACATGTTCAGAGAGGACTGTTTTACTCACTAAACGGCCCGGATTCATCAACAGATAGCGGAGCAGGCGAAACTCTATACCGGTTAACTGAAATTCATCGCCTGCCTGACTGCGGGCGATTTGGGTGTCCAGATTTAGCGTGACCCCAGCGTACTCCAGTTGCTGTGAAGTCTGACCATAACGCCTGCGAACCAGCGCTTCCAGACGCGCCATCAGCTCTTCCATAAAGAAAGGTTTACCCAGATAGTCATCGGCACCCGCTTTCAGACCATCCACCCGTTCCTGCCAGCTATCCCGGGCTGTCAGTATCAGAACCGGAGTATCAATCTGCTCTGCACGCATCTCCCTCAGCACCTCCAGCCCCGGTTTTTGTGGCAGGCCAAGATCGAGAATAATCACATCAAAACTGATTTCCCGGATAAGAAAAGCGCCATCAACACCATCAGCTGAAGTATCAACAACATACCCATTTTTTTGCAGCTGGTTACGAAGTTCCTCCACCAGTCTGACATCATCTTCTATCACCAGAACTCGCATAAGGATTACTCTCCGAAGGATTCCTGTAACAGCTTACCGGTCACTGCATCAAACTCGTACACACTGACGTGACCATCCGCATGAAGCACTTCGACCTCATAGGTGAAATCGTCATCATTCTGCTCAAGTTCAAGATCCAGCATACGCCCCCGGGTGAGCACCAGATGCAGTGACAACAACTGATCAAAAGAGACAATCCGGCCCGTTGAAACCAGTTCAGCTGCATAATCCGGATCAACCATGTCCTGCGGGTCAGCGTAAACAACGCAGACACGTAGAAATAGGATAAATGCAAAGACTGCTTTAAGGAGGTATGACATATCTGTCTTATGCTTTCTCAAGTTAACCCATAGTTTAGACGGGCTAACTTAAATGAAACTTAAAAAAGAATAAATACAGGTATTTAAAGGGAAAACAATAAGAAAAACACGCTGGGGCAATAGCACCGTTGACAGTAAAACAGATATTCATCGGACAGCAGAGGTTTCCGTAAGAATCTGTTTGCACCCGACTGTGTTAAGAGCTGCGCGCAAACATTAGTCAGAATTGATGTCAGTCGGGAGAGGTATAAAGCCGCCATTGGTGCCAAGCAGTTCAGCCAGGTCTTCAGCGGTAAGCGGCCGGCTAAACAAAAAGCCCTGCACCTCTTCACAGGCATGCTGCTGCAGGAATTTAAGCTGAGACACCTCTTCAACCCCCTCTGCGGTAACACTCAGTCCAAGATTATGGGCAACAGCAATAATCGCCTGAGTCACTGAAGCATCGCCCGGGTCTGTCGTCACATGGGTGATAAATGAGCGATCCACCTTCAATCGATCGATAGGAAAACGTTTCAGATAACTGAGACTGGAATAGCCGGTGCCGAAGTCATCAATCGCAAGCTGTACACCCAAAGCCTTTAAGCGATGCAGGGTTTCTACCGACCCTTCAACATCATCCATCAACATATTTTCGGTGATTTCGAGTTCCAGACAATCAACTGGCAACCCTGTATCGAGCAACACCTGATCAACCAGCTTTTCAAGATTTTGCCTGGCAAACTGACGCACCGAAAGGTTAACCGCAACCCTGATTTTCGGCAATCCCTGAAGCTGCCACTGTCGTGTTTGCCGACACGCCTCTCTCATTACCCATTCACCGATGGGTGCAATCAATCCGGTTTCTTCTGCTATCGGAATAAATTCAACCGGCGAAACAAAACCCAGCTGGCGACTGTTCCAGCGCAGCAACGCCTCAACACCGACTATTTTGCCACTACTCATCGCTACCTGGGGCTGATAATTCAGCGACAGCTCATTCGTGGCAATCGCATGACGCAGATGGCTTTCCAGCTCCAGCCTGCGTTTGGCAACGACATTCATCGACTTAACGAACAGCTCATAACCATTTTTGCCCGCATGCTTAACATAATACATAGCCGCATCAACGTTTTTCATCAGGCTGTCTACATCTTCACCATGATGAGGAAAAATAGCGATCCCGATACTGGGTGTGATAACCACTTCATGGCCGGCAAGATCAATCGACAGACCGATAGACTCAAGAATCCGGCGGGCAACATTCTCAGCATCCCGGATCTGATTGATTTCAGGCAACAGAACAGTGAACTCATCACCACCGAACCGGGCCACCAGCGGAGGCGGACTGCCCTCAGTGAACACAGTCAGGTCAGCGTCAGTAGAATTCAGCAGGCCCTGATCTGAAACCCGATCAGCCGTGCGGACACTGTCCGTCAACCGTCGCGCCACTTCCTTCAATAACAGATCGCCTATACCGTGACCAAATGTATCGTTAATCCGCTTAAAATTATCCAGATCAAGAAATAGCACAGCCCCCAGGCACCCTTTGCGCTCCGCCTGATCGATTGCCAACTGCACCCGGTCACAGAATACACTCCGGTTTGAAAGGCCTGTCAGGCTATCAAACCGTGCCAGTTTCAACACCTGATCCTGAGCCTGCTTCAGTTCAGAAACATCCAGCATAGTTCCGGCAATAATTGTTGTATTGCCCTGCTCATCACAAAAGACCTCAGCCTGATGCTGAACACTCTTAACACTCTGACCCGGCAGGCTGATACTGTGATTGATCCCAGACATAAAACCGGAGTAGCGGCAGTTCAGCAGTTGTTCAAGCCAGTGCCGCATCTGCGGCCTTTCATTCGCGGGGACACAACGCAGAAAGGTTCGAATACCGGCATGAGTAAGTCCACGCTTACTTCCCAGTAGCTGATAAAACTGATCAGACCAGTATACTTCGCCACTATTCCGATGCCACTCCCAGTTCCCCAGCCGGGCAATACGCTGAGCATTCCCCAGGCGCGCTTCACTCTTTTGCAACTGGCGCAACTGTTCAGTGGTATTGCTGGCGCGGATCATATAATTCAGACGGTGCCCCAGAACTTTCCAGTTAAAGGGTTTGGAAACAAAATCGGTGGCCCCGGCGGCATAAGCCTCACGAACAGAGTCAATATCATCCTGGCCAGTTGCCATCAGGATCGGCACCAGCTTTCCGCAGGGCATACTGCGCAACTGACGGCAGACATCAAAGCCATTCAATCCCGGCATCTCGACATCCATCAGAACAATATCTGGCTGCGAGTCCTGAAAGTCCTGAAGCGCAACCACGCCATTATCCGCCAACAGTACTTCGAAACCTTCCTGTTCAAGGGAGTGACTGGCCAGAATCCGGGCTGTGAGATCATCATCAACTACCAGCACCCGGTAGGCCGAAGGTTTGTTATCCACCTCACCCCTCATGTTCACTCTCTGTGTTCCTGATGGTCATTAATATTTGCCGGGCTCTTTGATACTCAGCTTCAATCTCTGTCAATAATGCGGCTGCCTGTTCCAGCACCCCGTCCCGGCCAATTTGTTCTAACGCTTTACAGAGCTCTGCCAGAGTCATCGCTCCAAGATTATAACTACTTGATTTAAAACTATGGGCTGCAACCCTGAGCGTTTGTGCATCCTGCTCTGATATCGCCCGTCTCAGGCGCTTAAGATCGTCAGGTGATTTCTCAAGGTAGGCATCAATAATCTTTCGCAGAAACGCACCATTGGCATCCATTTCAATCAGTTGCGATATAACATTCTCGTCTATAACCTCTTTATCCAGGTGGAATTTCTTATCGCCCGGGCTCTCCTCGTTGTCCCTGAAGTCCGGCATGAAACCACTGCCGCCAGCCCCCTCCAGCGACAGCCAGTGTCTGAGAACATGCGTGATCTGCTTTTTATCAAACGGTTTCGCCAGATAATCATCCATACCCGCTTGCAGACATCGCTGTCGGTCATCAGCCATCGCATTCGCGGTCAACGCGATTATGGGCAAATGAGGCCTCTGCTCTGCCTGCTCGCGTTTGCGGATCTCGGCGGTCGCCTGATAACCATCCATCTCCGGCATCTGACAGTCCATCAACACAAGCTGATAGTCTTTCTCACTGATCATTTTCAATGCCTGCACACCATTTGCTGCAAGGTCGACCCTGACTCCCAACCCTTTGAGCGCCTGAAGTGCATATTCCTGATTAACAGGATGATCTTCCACCAACAGGATATATCCCTCAATGGTGACCGCCTCTGATGACGACTTAAAGTCTGTTATTTCTGATTCGGATTGTTCATCGGTTTTTGCCAATGTCAGACTAAACCAGAATGTCGTCCCCTGGTTCTGCTCACTGGAAAAATCAATCAACCCACCCATCATCTCGATCAACTGACGCGAGATTGCCAGCCCAAGTCCCGTTCCACCATAATTTCGGGTAGTCGTATTATCCGCCTGAGCAAAGGATTCAAAAATAACACTCTGATGTTCAGGCGATATCCCCACGCCGGTATCCGCCACACGAATCTGAAAGGACAGGCTTTGCGCAGTCTCTTCAAACAGAACTGCAGTCACATCTATTGAGCCTTCACGGGTAAATTTAATCGCATTACCGATCAGATTGGTCAGTACCTGTCGCAGCCGTACAGGATCCCCCCGAACAACGGTATTCAGTTCAACGGGGAGATTACAGGTCAGCTTCAACCCTTTCTTTTGCGCCTGCAGCTTAAAGATTGAAACCTGGGTCTGAATTAACTCAGCCAGATTCAGCGGCCGGTAATCCAGTTGTAACTTACCCGCTTCTATTTTCGAGAAATCCAGAATATCGTTGATGATATCCAGCAAACCTTCCCCGGAATATCGAATCATCTGCATAAACCGACGCTGCTCATTGCTCAGATGGGTATCCAGAACCAGATCCGTCATACCCAGCACACCATTCATCGGTGTACGAATTTCATGGCTCATGGTAGCCAGAAATTCACTCTTTGCTTTACTGGCACTGATTGCGATCTCTTTCTCTTTATGCACCTGCTGTATGGTGGATCTGATCGCCTTCTCCATAAACAGGAATGACTCGGCAAGACGACCTATCTCATCCGGTTTATTCCGGGCGAGATTAAGAATTTTCTGACTCTGTTCACCGGGTCGGATAAAGTCCTGATCAGGCAGTGATTTTGCATAAGATGCCAGTATATTAAGGGGTGTAGCCATTCGGTAGACAAGAATAAATGCGGCACTGATACTGGCCAGAAATATCAGCCCGATAATCAGACTTTGCTGGGCTACCACCGCCCGGCCAGGGGCTGCAATTTCAGACACCGGCACAACCACAGCGGAGTACCAGTCGAACGCTTTAAAGTAGCTGAAAAAGACCTGTACCTCCCGTCCGCCGGTAAATGCACTATAGTGACTGACAGAATTTTCACCCCGTTGATAGGCCGTGATAATTTGATCCAGAACACCTGCTTTATTCCAGTCCAGGTCATCCGTTGTAATCGTTTCACTCAGGCGCTGCCGCGGAGGCTCTATAAGTATCTTACGGTCACCACTAAACAGAATGGCATAGCCCGTTTCTGCCACCTGGAGTTTATTGAAAGTCAGACGCAGAGCATCAACAATGCGGCTCATTTGCTTCTGACTTTCTTCCTCGACATCAGCAAAACTGACAATAATCCCCATGGTCCACCCCCAGTTTGCCAAGGGGAGAAAGTAGCCCATATAGCGCCCCCCTTCGGGTTCGCCAGGCTTATGCCAGAAAAAGATTCCGCTATCCCCCTCTGACTTTAGCTGGTCAAAACGCATCGCCTGATGTAGCTGTCGCCCCTTAAGATCCCGCAGGCCTGCGATTGAAGTATTGGTAAGCTTCGAGTCGGTCGAGCCAACGATAATCCCATCCGGACCAAAGAGGATCAGATCACCATTATTAAAATCGACATCCGAAAGCCATTGACTGGCGATCTCTTTCGCGGCCTCTTCAGAGAGCAGCCCTTTTGCCGATACTGCTGCGTAGCTATCAAGAACGGTTTGTCCAAGACGAGTGAGCTGGCGCATATCGGCTTTAATTTTAGTGAGAATATCCACCTTTTCACTGATCAGCTGTTCATAGCCGGCACGGATATTCAGATCAGCCAGCTGCAGCACGTTGCGGGCAGATTTCTGCTCAGCGACTTGCATCGCCTGCCCCACATCCCGCTGGGTGAAATACATCACGCCGGCTGCAGTACAGATCAGTACAGCCATAATCAGGGCGATAATTTTAAACTTGAAACTGGACAACATACTCAGTACTCAGGGTTGTTCTATCTGCCAAAAAAGCTGATCCGCTGCAGCCAAAAGCTCAGCGTTCAGGTAAAGTCCTATCTGCTCTGCCGTTTTCAGATTAAGGGTAATTCTGTTTGCCTCAGCAGAGTGGTTCGCTAATGACGCGGGCACTGCACCCTTAAAAATACCTATGGCTACATCTGCCAGCATCTGCCCCTCTTCGGGAAATCCTCGTGCCTGTGAAAGGCTCATCAGATATCCCTGTTTCACTTCATTCTGCCCATACTGTGAAAAGGTCGGTATACGGTGCTGGTTGGCAATATCTACCAACACTGGAATCGTGTCGCTGTTAACCCCTCCCTGAACAGTTACATAAACTGCATCAACTTGAGTTACAAGCTCACGGAAACAGTTAACCACTGATTGATTGGCCAGCGACTGATCGGCCACATCACTCTTGGTAAAGCAACTGACTACCTTAAAATTCCGCTCTTTTGCTAACCGTTGAATCGTATCAACAGACGCGTAACTGCGACCTTCAAAGCTGTCTTCATAAGCAACCCCCAGCGTTTTAAACCGGATCAGGTCATGAAACAATGCGATCTGCCGTTCATAACGCAATGGATCTTCAGTGACATAGATATGCTGATAAGCGTTCCCCGGATCCCGGATCAGGCCTATACTGCGGGGATCACTAACAGAGATCACCATGGTCGAAACAGCATGACGATCAACCGCCATATCGACTCCGGCCCAAGTTCCCATCGCGAGCAGTAAATCAACCTCATTTTCCTGATTTAACCGGCTTATTGCCCGCTCACGCAGCACCGTTCGATAATTACGGTCCCAGCCTGCGCTGTAAAAACCATCTGGCAGAAATTCGAGATAATCGCTGTGTACATTAACAGCTAACCAGCTCCACAGTTCCCTTGCTGTATTAAGCTGCTCCGGAATAATAACCGGACTAATCCAACCCTGCTCTATGAGCCCTTCCACGGTGACTCTGAGGTAATGAGAATAATCAATGTATTCTCCTCCCTGATAGTACGCTAAACGCCATTTCTGGCCCTGATTCAGCACAGGCAAGCTATCTGACTCAGCCGCCTGAAGCGTCCCACCCGACAACAGTAATAAAAAACCTACCAGCCATGCCTGTAGTCTCTTCTTCCCCGATTTTATTAACATAGCCCGCCGTTATATTCCTTATTCTGGCTTTATTCTGAAGGGATATTCCTGTAAACCTCATCCGCAGCGCCCAACAGCAGCAAAGGCGGATTAAAACCAACAATCTCAGCCGTTTTCAAATTCACAGCCATGCGTGGAGGTTCTTCAAAAAACTGAGTTAGCTGATTAGGCAATGCACCATTAAATACTTTGGCAAATGTGGAAGCATGAAATTCACCAATATAGCGAAAACCTGCCTGGGATAAACTCAGTAGAAACCCTTTTTTAACCTCGTCCGATCCAGACTGTGAAAACGTGGGCACCCGGTTTTCATTGGAAATTTTTACCAATTGGGCAATGCTATGACCATTCACACCGCCCTGAGCAGTCACATAAATAGCATCTACCTTCGGTGCAAGAGTACGGAAACAATCAGCCACACTGACTTCAGCTATAGTAATATCACTGATATCACTTTGAGTGTGGCAGCTAACAATCGCGAATCCCCGCTCATGGCTCAGTCTTTCGATGACCGGAAGCGCTGCGTAGCTTCGGCCATTATCGGTATCTTCATAGGCAATCCCGAGTTTCTTGAAATTGACAATATCGTGAAATACCCGAACCTGGCGCTCATGGCGGTTTGGATCTACCGCTGCGTGAATATGATCATATCCTGAATCTTCAACACTCTTAATAATACCTGCCGACAATGGGTCCGTAGCGGACAGGACCATTGTCGGGGTATGGTGACGATCATTCGAAAACGCTTTCCCTGCGGAGGTCCCCATCGCAATCATCAGATCAATATCACCTTTACGATTTAATCGGTTAATGATTTTTTCGACCATCTGGCCACGCACACCTTCATTCCAATGCGCTGAATAGTGTGCATCATTAACAAATTCGATGTAGTCGCTGTGAATGCCATTCTGAAGCCAGTGCCAAAGCTGATCAGTCTGCTCCCCTTCCTGATCTGGAATTTCAACCTTTTCAATCCAGCCCAGCTGCATTAACCCTTTTATGGTTTCTATGAGAATTTTCTGATAGTCAACATACTCCCCACCCTCAAAGTATCCGACTCGCCATCGCTGATCGCCATTCATTGCAGGCTTTGTTGAAAAGATAGCCTTATCTGCTGGCACACCTGCTTGCACCACCGACACGGTGAAACCGGTTAAGAGTACCAGGACCAGACTTCTCATAAAACGCATAGTCCCTCCTTTTATCAGCATAAGCACTTCAACCTCTTTTATACACTTGTTTGAAACGAATCGCATGCCATAAAGACACCAAAATTCAACTCAGTTTCCTCAAAACAACTTTACCTGAGAGAGACTCTCTCAGATCCAAAGAAAGAGAAGACAACCACTCACTCTCCAACTGTTCCCGTGCTACTACGTCAGGAATAGTTTCAGCTAACGATGCAAAATGTGCGTCAAAAACGCTGATTTTGGAAATATGATTCAATTCAGCAAGAGAAACTGAACCGCTTGCCAACATCTCCAGAGGGCCAGCAGGGAGTAATTTCGCCCCTTGCTCTAGCATTATCGTCTGCATGCCTGAAAGATAACCGTTAGTAATACAGCCCGTCACTGCAGAAGCTCTCTGAAACTCTTTTGCCTGCCGCAACAGATCTGATATCCCCTCCTGCATCATAGGAAGATATTCCGCCTGATAATATCCACCTAAACAGGTCACTCCCCGAGCCAGCGCAATGACCAGATAACAACTGAAAATTGAAGGCAGCAGCAAGCCCTCACTTATCGCTTCAGACAACGCATCAGCCTCCAGGCTATAACGATACTCGGTTCCGGTATCATCACAGCCACAGAGCATCATCTTCCCTTCACACTCAGTCAGCATCAGCGGGATTCTGCACAAGCGACGATCCACGCCCCAGAAACAAAAAGTACCGCATCCAGACGCTTGAATCTGTGCAATGTCCCGTCTGTTATCCCAACGTTTCTCCAACAATCTCTGATCCCAACACCCGGGCACCTTATCCAGCCTCTGGTATAACTGGCCAATCATTTGGTCATTAAACAATAGAGAAGCAAGGCTGCTCGAACTTTCTAAGTCTTTGAGCAATAAGCCTTCTGACAGTTTTTCAAGCTCAATCGTTATTAAGTCTGGCATCTTAACAAAGGGACAAAACAATCGGCTCCAGATACGCTGATTTAAGATCACAGACTGTGCAGAATAACTTTGTTGTGTCTGAACATCCTCAGCCAGATAGTCCTCATCAATTAATAAATTTAAAGCAGCCTTAAGCGACGAATTAATTTGCGCCTCGCCCTTAATTCTCTTCTGCACGGACTTTAATGTTTCAACCCCCAAGCCTTTTACACGGGCAACAAGTTGCCGGCGAAGTTTACTGGCAAAAAAAGGCAGTTTTAGTGGCCATGTACCGCCGTTACTACTATCGGCACCATATAATAGTGCTCCGCGGGGATAAGTGAGATTATTTAAAGGGATATTCGCACAGGAAAATACCGGGATCGTAGTAACGCCTTCCACCTGCCGTTTAGCCAGCCCAAATAGCAGGCTGCCCTGAACTGACTGGGCGAAAAAATCAACGCCATGATGGTTGGTGGTCAGGGCAACCGGGTGCCGGAGAAAATCGGTTGCGGCCCTGTCTGCCATCTGTTCACCCAGCAAGGGAGCTAAATATTCGTACATCACCTCAGCAATGTCCGAGCGTGGCTGATAGCTCTGCTGACTGATCTGACAAATCTGCTGAAGATATTCGGATACACTGCAATCCCCGGCTGACTGCAACACTTTATCAACAACAGGAACCTGACAACGCACAGCGTTAAGTAACTGATCAGCCACCCCTGATTCTTTGCACTTTACCGGGTTATTCATTAGAAACGACCTTAACGTGTGAAGTGACTCTGACACCCCGTGGTGACCAGGTGAGCAGGGCAAACAGCATCGCCGTGATAAGATAGGCTAGACCAAACAACATAACCCCCGACTCAATATCAGTCATGGTAATAATCCCGGCAAAGAGCACAGGCCCCAGCATCTGTCCGATCCGGCTACTTGAGCGGAAAATCCCCATCGATTTACCTTCTCCATACTGAGCGGTTACCGGTTGTTTCAAAACAAAAGCACTCTGTGCGGAAAGTACCAGGCAGTTAGAAAGCCCCAGCAACAGAATTGCCAGAGTAACGGCCATGACACCGTCCAACAGACTGAAGACGAGAAAAGCGAGACCGCCAAGCGTACAACCGAGAATTATCGGTGCCCGCTTAGTCTCGCTCAGATCAGCAAAGCGACCGATGGCCGGTCCAAACAGAGCCAGAATCACACCAAACAGCATTAACACCTGCCCAATGGACGCATCATTAACTCCTGACCGGTTGAGATAGAGCGGGCTGAAATAGTTTAGAAACCCCACCACGGCAATGGACGCAGGCATACTGCTAAAGAGCACTGCCGCCAGCACCTGCCGGTCACCCAGAAACTGCATAAACGAGCCTTTTTGCTGCGGCTTCACAGTGTTAGCTGGCTCCGCTTCTGCAGCTTCGGATGGCACTGGAGTCTGCCTCAGAATAATCAGGCCGTAAACCACAACACTGAACACAATAAAGGCGCCTGACAAAAATACCGGGCCATAACCAAACTGCTCGGCAAGTACGGCTCCGGTTGCCGCTCCACATATGCTGCCTGAATACAGCCCGGCAAACAGATGAGCCAGTCCTCTGGACTTATTGCTATTATCGGTATGTCTGATGACATAACTCTGAGACGCTAACAGAGTCAATCCATAACCAAATCCCAGCACCCCGCGGGAAAGAATAAACTGCACCGCATCCGGTGCCAGCCAGGAATAGAGACATCCCCCCCCTGTCAGCGCCAGTCCGGTATAAAAGGGAGGCTTCCATCCGCTTTTGTCTAACCAGACACCACATATCAGGATAGCCACGCCCACACAGAGAAACTCAACCGATATTGGCAAGCCGATTAACAGGTCAGGACTAAAACCGTTAAAGCTCCGGGGCAGTGCTTCCATATGCAGCGGAATAAACGCCATCGACAGATCAATCCCAAAGAGGAATAGAAAGATGGCCGGACGCATCTGCTTATAACACTCAGAGCCGGGCTGTTTTATACGGCAGCGACTCTGCTGTAACACAGCCAGCTCCAGCGACACCAGAAACGTGATTAAGATAACGGTGGCCAGATCAAACAGATTCAGGAGTCCATTACCAAACCAGAAATGCTGCAGACTAAATAACACAAGAGCGATGCTGCTCAACCCCATCATCACCTGACTGAGGTGTTTACCACTTAAAGCCTCTCTTCGGCGACCATACCCCAAAACGACAAGCAGCAATAACGCTGTCATAAAAGCCGCGGAGCCCCCCCAACGCAGTATCTCACTCAACAGGATATCGAAGCCCGCCCGTTGATAGGCAGCAAACAGCAGTAAAGCAGCCAGCAGAAGAATTGAGCAGAGTTGCCCCACGCCCCACAGAAACACACCGGGCTGTTGTCTGCAGGCTGTTTTTACGTTCATGTCGCCAGCCTTGCAACAAGCCCGACACTTTCATCCCGCGTAGCAGAGAGTTTCTCAACCACCGGATGGTTCACAGGCAATAACCGGTAAACGCCATCAAATAACATCACCGGTATACTCTCCAGCGACCAGCCGCTATCAGCGCGATGAATTCGAATCCGTGCCTGGTTATCATGCCAGCGGCAACGGTGAGGTAAAATATCAATTGTATCCGGAGTTAACTGGCTGATCTGACTATAAATATACGCCACAGCCAGAGCGCCGGTACCGCACGCAAGGGTTTCACGGTTTATCCCTCGTTCAAAACATCGGTTCTCAATAACCCCAACGCCTTTCTGTCGTGCCAGATTGACATTAATACCCGCGGGAAACATCGCTTTATAGTGATTATTAAAATACTGCCCGATATGCTCTACCAGCCAGGTGCCAAAACTTTCACGGCGATCTTTGACCACGCCCGATTCAGAAGTGCCAAAAATACAATCAGCAAGCTCAGGAATAGAAAAATCGGTGTCTGGAAATATCACCAGATGGGGCTCTCCGGTAAACACCAGATGCGCCTTAATCTTTAATAGAGTTGAGTTGCTGAAACTCCGCAAGTCTCCTGCACGAAACCCGATTGTGATCTGCGGGTAATAGTCGATAGTCGGGGTAAAAGGGGATGAGTGCTCTGGAACAGCCAGTTCAACCGGGGTGCGCCGGGGATGACCCAGATTTACCCAACCTCCCTGCTGATCGTTACCTGCACCGATCTGTATGGTTTTGGGTGTCTGCAGTGGTATTTCTGTCATGATCGACGCGGATGATACGCCATGCTCATTGAAAAGATGGCTGGCAACACACATTAGTCCATTGCCACAGCAGAGCGCTTCTTCGCCATCCGGTTCAAACATGCGAAACAGATATTCGGCCTGATCAGCATTCGGCAGACTACGCCAGTACCCCCTTGATGCGGCAATCGACTCCAGTATTTCAGGGCTGCAACGCTGAATCACCAATAAGTTATCGCAGCCAATACCGAAGCTGGTATTCGTCGCCTGAAAGGCAAACCGGGACATCTCCGCTTCGGTCAGCAGAGAACGCTCTGTTGCATCAACAATAACAAAGTTATTTCCGCACGATGTGTACTTCACAAACGGAACTAAGTTCATAACAGGTTTCCGATGGTATTGGTTAGGTATTTCAAATCCACGACCAGCCTGGATTACAGCCTGTGAAACACCCTGACCATTCCTCTGCAGAAAACGAAGATCACTACCTTACAGCAAGAGTCTTACCAGGGTTAATTCTCAAATAATAGAAACCGAACAAATGTTTAAATTATTAATGTGAGCAGCAATCTATCACTTGCTCATATAACAAATCAAATCATGGATTACCCATAACGGGCTGAAATGTTTAGCTGACGACTTTATTCCGACCGGCTAATTTAGCCTGATACAGCTTTTCATCAGCACAACGAAGCACCTCATCAAAGCCACTATCCTCTGACCAGATAACCACTCCTGCACTGAATGTCAGCTGCACAACAGCACCATCCTCCAGCTCTATCTGACTCTGCCGCAGAGATGACAGTAATGTATCCACCAGCCGGTGCGCTGTGGACAGATCCGTATCGGGCAGTAACAGTACAAACTCCTCCCCCCCGATACGACTAAACAGGTCAGTTTTACGCAACATCCCCTGCATAATACGGGTAAACTCTTTGAGTGCCCAATCGCCAGCAGCATGACCATGCCGGTCATTAATATCCTTAAAACGATCCAGATCAATCATTGCTATCGCAATTGTGGTGGTTAGCCGTTGAGCCCGGTGGCGCTCTTTTATCGCTTCCTCAATCAACGCCCGACGGTTCATAAGTCCGGTCAGCGCATCTTCCCGGGCCAACCGGATAAGTTCCTCTTCACTGCGCTGCAATGTATTAGTCATACGATTAAAAGCACTGGCCAACTGTCCTATTTCATCAGCGGAACTAACTTCAGCCTTAACAGAAAGGTCTCCTGCCTCAACCTGATCTATCGATTGTTTCAGTCTGGCCACGGGCGCGACAATATTTTGCGCCAGCATATAAACAAGAACAAACAACAAACACATGCTGACTATCAGCCAGGCTGAAGCTTCCAGCAGCAATTTTTTGCCGCCTTCACGCCAGCCACTGTCAGCAATGAATACCAGTAGGGAGAACGAGGAAAACTGATCAATATAGTCCTGATACTCTGCGACAGATACATTCAGAGCGGTAGCACTCATCTGTGCTATCACTTTATTGAGCACCTGGTCATCGGCAACGGGCGCAGATGCCAGAAAACCATCAAACTGATGACTGAACTTACCCGCTGGCGGCAATGACAGACTAAAATTTTTCAACGCTACGGTATTCAGATAGCGATAATCGGATTCAACGCGCAGAGGATTAGTTCTCAACAGCACAACGTCAGCAGCATTTATGCCCCTGTCCGCCAGACTCTGGCGCAGATCATTGAGAATCTCATCAATCTGAGTCCGGTCCAGAAAAGCGGTAACATAGCCTTTCAAATGCCCGGCACAGGTGATCAGAGGCTGGGTAAAAAGAAACGTGTCACGTTCGGATGACAGCCCCATAAGCACAGCTTCCCGCTTCCCGGCATAATCTATATGTACCGGAGGGCGCGCTATCTGTGATGCCAGACTGAATATTCTGTTTTGCAAATGGAAGTAACTGGCAGAGTCTGCCTCACCTTTTCGCTCCATGCTCAACGCTTGCATAAACAGTGCGTTCTTTTGCTGCTGCAGTTCTGGCAGATCATTCTGCCAGCGTTTAAATAATGCTTCGATATGCTTGAAGCGCCAGACATCAAATAGCTGGCTATTTTGAAGTATTCGGGTCGAATCTGCCTGAGACTGAGTCACTCTGGCAACCTGACTAGCCTCCACCTTTCCCATCTCATCGGCAATCACCAGTGCAGAAAACCCCTGACTCTGCTGCAAGGCATTACGTACCGACAACATAAAATTACTGGCACTATCAATGGCATCGCAATTATTAATGCTTCCCCCCAGAAGCACGAATTCACTGACCCTCAAACTGAGAAAATCGTTCAGTCGCTGAGCACCCGAGGTCGACACCAGAGAGCCAATATTACCAACCTGTTCAGCTGTAGCATCCAGCTGCACCTGATAATAGCTCCAGGTAAAGCCCATCACAGGCAGTGCAACCGGAAACATCCAGAGCAGAATTTTGGTCAGCAGGTTCATTTGTAACAACCCGACAAGCAACACATTGAAGACAGCAACGCCCGGAGATATTCTGTCAAACAGCTCTCAGGCATAACCGCACGCCCGTAAATTAATTGCCCCTCAGCCCCGCTGTCTGAGACATTTGACCGATGCTCTGTCATTACTCGCACAATAGTTCGCTCAGCTTTTAGTTAACAGTGCTACCTGTCGGTTATCGGCAGGCCTGTCTTTCAGAATAGCGGTTGCTGAGGTTTGTGCAGCCTTAGTCCAGCATAATCAGATGTAAAACTCAGATATGACGCTGAATCCGGCGAGCCAGGAGATCAACCAGGATGTTCATCATCGCAGCGACCAGAATCAGCAACAGGGCAACATCAAAACGGATCTCCTGAATCGCGCTATCGACAAAAAAACCGATGGTATGAATACCCAAAATTCCCAGAATAGCGGTCTCCCGCATGATCACTTCCCAGCGATAAAGCATAAAGGATAGGAACGCCGGATAACTGCGGGGCAATAACTCATAGAAATAGCGGTCAAGTTGTCTTTCGGGTGCATCAGGTCTTAATTGTATCTCATTGCTATTACGCCCCGTCAGATATCCGATCAGGGCGCCATTGTGAATCGCCAGTGCGATCACGGCAGGGAGCATTGAGGGCCCCAGAAGCTGCAACAGAATATAAGCCAGCAAATACTCGGGAGTAGAGCGGGCAATAACAAGAAAAACATGTCCGGGAAACCGTCCGGCAACGCCAAAGCAATAACGATTTATCAGCGGAAAAAACAGCAGCGCAAACAAACCGGTCACGACCAGTGCAATCTGTGACAACAACAGCGTATTCCAGACTCCGGGCAGCGCCTGATCAATAACAATAGTACCCGCCCAGTCGGCCAGAGATTGCCAGTTTGCCTCACCACTACGCAGAGGAGCAGGCACTATATCCTCAGAAAAAAACCGCCCGACATTGCCCCAGATGATCGGCAGGCCCGTCCCCATAAAAAAGGGCGCGCCCAGCAAAAACAGAGGCAGGGTCCAGCGTCTGAGCCACACTTTCTTCGTCGCAATTAAAAGATAAAACAGGATCATCAGCCCCGCAACCTCAGGGTAATAACCTTGAGAAAAGGAGGATTCGAGATAGTAGCCGAGGGTTGGCAGCCCGACAAAACCCAGAATTGCGCTACTGCGAATACCACATTCAAGACGATAGGAGGTATAGCTGACCAGATGAGGCCAGGCCTGCGGTAACCGGGTGTAGAGAATAGCACTGAAAAAGCCACTGCCGGCAGGCAGTGCATATTCTGGATGCTTCGGAACCTGCCCAAGAATCTCAGCATACATACGGGCAAATATACCTGAGTACGGAACCGCAATAGCCAGCAGTCCGGTTAACGGATGAAGACCAAAAAACTGCAAAAAAATCAACGCCCAGAACAGCTCATGGATCGAGCGTGTCAGAGCACAGATTGCGCGAATAAAGGTATGGTGAAAAGCCAGAGCCAGCAGAAAACCACAGACAACGGCCAGCGCCACACCGGCGAAAGCAAAAGCCAGTGTGGCCAGCAAAGCTTCGAAGATCAGGCCGGAGTCCATCAGCTGTGGAGAGATAACCCCCTGCAGCAGTCGTCCCATCTCACTCCAGGGGTCCAGACTGGAAATTTCCAGATCAGCAAATGGCAGACAGATCAGTGCAATCAGCAGAAACCACAGGCTGGTCCGCACACCACCGGGCCAGCGATAGCGTGGCAAAGACAGTATTTTAGTAGAACTCATTCAGGGTACTTACTGTCAGCCTTTCCGCCCGTTCATCAAGGACAAGCTTACCATCCTGAATGGCTATAATCCGCTGACCATAGCGCAATGCCCGGTCAACATCATGCAGTGTAATGACGGCGGTAATAAAATTCTGTCCAAGTAGTGACATCACCCGGTCAGCTTCCGGGCCATCTAAGGCAGACACCGGCTCATCAGCCAGTAACACTGAAGATTGCTGATAAAGAGCCCGGGCAACCGCAACACGCTGCTGCTGACCACCGGACAGATCCGCCACTGCAGAGAAACACTTATCGCTTAACCCTAACCGTTCAAGCAAAGGTAATATTTCAGCCACCCGGGCTGGAGTGGGCCATACCAGGTTTCGTATATTGTGAAACACAGTATGGCGGGACAGGCATCCCATATAGACATTATGAAATACGCTCAGACTCTCGACCAGCCCTAACCCCTGGGGGATCAGGGCGCATTCGTTGCGGTTTTCGGTATAGATGTGATTCAACAGGGTCGACTTACCACACCCGCTTTTACCCAGCAGAATAAGATGCTCGCCAGTCCTGATATCCAGACTGACAGGTTCCAGAACCCGCTGAGCACCGTATCCCAGCGAGTCACTCTGTATCGCAAGAGCAGTCATTAATCCAGCAAACCCACCTGCTTCGCAACCTTACGAACAGGCTCAAAGTCTTGATTCGAAGCAGGAATGAAGCCGGAACGAGGGAAGCTGTTCAGCAGTTCAGGATCTTTCATTCCCAGCAAAGCCTTTTCAAGCCGGGCAGTAAAGCCTTCGCCAAAAGCGGCATCAAGATCACCACGAACGGTCCACTGATAATCAGGATAGGTAGGTGTTTCCCAGATAACCTGTACCTTGGAAGTGTCCACTTTTCCCTCTGCCACAGCCGTTTCCCAGACTTTATAGTTCAGAGCACCCACCTGATAGGCTCCGGACTCAACCAACGCAATCGTACGGGAGTGGTTACCACTGAAACCGACCCGGCTAAACAGCTCATCAGGGCTGATGCCAAACTGTTCCCGCAGGTTATATTCAGGCATCAGACGTCCGGAGGTAGACCCTTTTGAACCGAAGGTAAATGTCAGCCCTCGCAGAGACTCTGGCAGGTGATCAGCAGGGCTGAGGCCTGCGCTTGTATTGGCAATAAAGAACGACTTGAATACAGGGTCTTCAACACCCTGAGCCACAGCGCGGGACCCGGGTACCAGCTCTCTGGCTTGCACACCGGAGAGACCACCAAACCAGGCAAGCTGCACCTGATTGTTTCTGAACGCGGTAATTGAAGCCGCATAGGATTTAACCGGAATAAACCGCACCTCAGTATCCAACTCCTGCTGCAGATAATCGGCTACCTTCTGAAACCGTTGCTTCAGCTGGGTTTCATCCTGATCAGGAATCGCCGTAAACACGAATGCCGGGGTTGCATTAACAGCACCCGTCAACAACATTAACAACACACCACGAAGTAATATTTTAAGCATTTTCATTCCTGAATAACCGGTAAAATTTCGGTGGCTATTTTCGCACAATCCCCCATATAAATGCAGCTTGTTTAGGCTGAACAACTCAAAAAGCCAGCCGTAAATGCAAACACTTGTTTAATAAACTTTGCACTCACAACTGAAAAACAATAACTGACTCCACATACTGACAGCGCAGTCACCAAAATGCGACAACCGTTCATGCAGGATATTCATTTATTGATTAGAATTAAGATGACTTAAGTTGCTACCTTCCTTCGCATATATCGGGGTACCAGGCTCAGTCACAGCGTTGATTACGACCTAAGCCGGACATACAAGATGCTGCATAACACCTTAAAGCTTTTATTGATTCTGCTGTGCACAGTGCTGGCAACACCGGGTTATAGCTCCCAAAGCAATAGCATAAAGCATACCCGCACAGAGAATCTGACACCTGTCAGTCTGCAGCTTATCTGGAAACATCAGTTTCAGTTTGCCGGATACTACATGGCTAAACAGAAAGGGCTTTACCGCAGGGCGGGTATCGATCTTTCAATTCATGAATTTGAAAAAAATGAAGACCCGGTTGCAACAGTGCTTAACGGCGAACGGGATTTTGCTTTAGGCCGTTCAACTATCCTGGCTCAACGTATTAATGGAGCAAAAATTGTTGCCCTGTTGGCAACCTTTCAGAACTCGCCACTGATGTTACTGACCACCGAAAAGTCTGGAATTACAAAACCTGCCGACCTTCAGGGTAAACGGATTATGATGACTCCGGATGCAGAAAAGCAGGTTGAACTGTTGGCAATGCTGCGTCAGTCGGGTATCACTGACTCAGATTTCGAGCGTCAGGATCATAGCTTTAATATCAACGACCTGATCGAAGGTAAAACAGATGCTATGGCATCTTACATATCCAATGAACCCTTCCATCTAAAGGAAAAAGGGATTGGGTACACCATGATCCGGCCGGAAAAGTTTGGTTTCAGCATGTACTCTGATCTGTTGTTCACGTCAGAAGCGCTGCTGCACGAGAAGCCTGAACTGGTTGAAGCGTTTCGGCAGGCAACCATTGAGGGCTGGCGCTACGCCTTCAGCCATATTGAGGAAACCGCGGATCTTATCATCGCACAATACAACAGTCAGAACCGTTCAAAAGCAGCACTGATATTTGAAGGTGAACAGTTGGCTGCACTGGCTTTTGATAAGGAGGGCAGATTCGGATCAATAGAACCAGAAAAACTGAGAGTGATCTCCCAGCTTTATCTGCTCTTTAATTTAATCCCGTCTGATTACAAAATTGAAAACTTTATCTATCACCCCGAAGATCAGGCCCGGCTATCCTTTAACGAGAGGGAGAAACAGTTTCTGGCAACTAAACCGACCCTCAAAGTGTGTGGCGATCCGCTCTGGGAGCCATACAGCCAGCTGAAATTCAACCGTTACGAAGGGGTAATCCCTGACTATCTTCAGTTGATAAGCCAACGAACCGGACTCCAGTTTGAAACCGTCACTTCCCAGGTATGGAGCCAGTCCATTGCTGCCATGAAAGCAGCAAAGTGCGATTTGATCGCAGGAGCGATGCAGACACCGAGCCGGGCGAAATTTATGCAATTCTCCCGCCCCTACCTGAGTATGCCTGCGGTGCTGGCGGTCAGATCAGAGACTCCGGCAGATATGCCTCTGAATGAGATGTTCAGGCGATCGGTAGCCATCATCGAAGAATCAGCCTTTATTGAGATTATTCGCGGGCGAATTCCCGATGCCAATATAGTGCCGGTTGCATCAATCATGGATGGCCTTAAACGGGTTCAGAGCGGGGAGGTATTCGCCTTACTGAATGCCCCTGACGGAATCAGCTCGGCCATCAGCCAACTCCACCTGTCCGGGATTAAAGTTATAGACCAGGTACGGGATTCCTGGGACATCAGTGTCGCGGTCAACCGCACTTATCAAGACACCCCCTTGCTGGATATCATCAACAAAGCAATAAACTCAATTACCCCGGAAGAGAGTGACACGATTCGCAACCGGTGGATCAGGATAACCTTTGAACATGAGACAGATTACGCCCTGATATGGCAGATTTTGACCATCATAGGCGCCCTGCTCATGTTTCTTATTTACCGCTACAGGCTGATTCATATTCACAACCAGCAACTCAGAGAGATGGCCAGG
The DNA here is from genome assembly GCA_018223185.1 of Oceanospirillales bacterium. Taxonomy (GTDB): domain Bacteria; phylum Pseudomonadota; class Gammaproteobacteria; order Pseudomonadales; family Balneatricaceae; genus Amphritea. The sequence continues at coordinate 36,340 of JAAEYW010000033.1, forward strand.
CATGACCCGCTAACCTGCCTCTATAACCGACGGATGCTGACTGAATCACTCACTGATAGCAGCGAACTTGCCAAACGCTATAAACGTCCATTTTCTATCATTTTCTTTGATCTGGACGACTTTAAGACGATTAATGACCAGTTTGGACACAATGAGGGAGACCGGGTACTAAAAGAGATCGCCGAGATTTTACACAGCAGCTGTCGCCTGAGTGATCATTATGGCCGCTGGGGAGGAGAAGAATTCCTTATCGTTCTACCCGAGTCAAATCTGAAAGAGGCCCTGGCAAGTGCTGAAAAGTTACGCAAGGCGATACAAGAACACGATTTCAAGCTTTCTCCCACAGCGCAGATCACTGGTAGCTTTGGTGTCGCACAGTATGAACCGGGGGAATCGATTAACAACATCGTTGCCCGGTCTGACAAGGCTTTGTACCGGGCTAAGTCTTCAGGTAAAAACCGGGTGTGCAAAGATATCTGCAACAAAAAAAGCACTCCAGCAGAACTACGCTGAAACAATTAATTACACTTCCCACAATAGCCTTCAAACAGGCTAAACGGTAAACTCACTCCTTGCTCAAGCAAAGGAGTCTGTCATGTCTTTCGAAAGCGCCATCACCTTTTTTATCGCCATATTTATATTTGGCATAACACCGGGTCCCGGGGTGTTTTCCATTCTGGCCAAAGCGATGGTAGAAGGCCCGCGACGCTGTTTTATGCTGGCATTGGGAATGACCTTCAGCGATATTATTTACCTGACGCTTGCCTGCCTCGGACTAGCCACCATTGCCGAACACTGGAGCGGGCTTTTCACACTCATCAAATGGATTGGCGCTGCGTATCTGCTTTGGCTGGGTTTTAAAATTTTCACCAGTAAACCCAGTCTGAAAGACTCCACCACCCTGATTGCCAGACGGTCATCTCTGGAGTTTATACAGGGCTTTCTCATCTCAGCCTCTAACCCGAAAGTAATTCTGTTTTATATCGCCTTTCTGCCAACATTTATGGATCTGTCTTCACTCGACAGCAGGGATATTGCCCTGGCGGCAGGCCTGACGCTGATGGCCCTGATGTTAGGACTGATGCTAATCGCCTACTGTGCACACTGGGCGAGCAAACGATTACAATCACCAACCGCAATGCAACGGCTGAATCAGTGTGCCGGAGGAATTATGATGGGTGCCGGCGTTTATCTGGTCTCACGCAGTTAATTCATTATAATCATCTGCCTACTTCTTCAGATTACAGGATGACGATGGAAACCCTTGCAGTCCCACAGGGCAATTTTGAACTGTCCCGCTATCCAGCCCGACAGCAGGAAACCCTGCGCGCCTGGGATGCAGCAGATGAATATCTGTTGAACTATCTGCATGATGAACAGTTGCTGCACACCAACTGTCGCATCCTGATTCTGAACGACAGTTTCGGCACACTAGCCTGCGCGCTCTCTGATTACCACACGGTTTCTGTCAGTGACTCATTTATTGCCCGGCAAGGGATGCAGCTGAACCTCAGTCAGAATCAGCTCGACCCGGACTCGGTTGAGTTCAGACACTCGCTGATGGATTACGGTGAGTCAGGAGAAGCTTACGACCTGGTGATATTAAAGGTCACCAAAAGTCTGGGGCAACTGGAAGATCAGTTGCATCGCATCCGTCCCTATCTGAATCAGAAAAGTCAGATCATCGGCACGGGAATGGTTAAGGGGATTCACACGTCAACCCTGCAGTTATTTGAAACAATTATAGGTCAGACTCAAACATCACTGGCCCGGAAAAAAGCCAGGCTGATATTTTCCCGGTTCGACCCGACACTTAGCCCGCCTGAAAATAGCTACCCAAGATCATACGCACTGGAAAACACTGCATATCAGATTCTCAACCATGCCAACGTATTCTCCCGGGAAAAACTGGATATAGGCACCCGCTTTCTGATCGAAAACCTCCCCACTGATAACCGCTTTCAGCAGATAGTCGACCTTGGCTGCGGTAATGGCATTGTTGGCCTGGTGGCTGCAGCAGCAAATCCAGAGGCAACTATTCACTTTGTTGATGAGTCGTACATGGCTGTAGCGTCCGCTGAAATCAACTTTAACAGAGCTTTTCCTGAACGCAGCGCCCAATTTAAGGTTACTGACTGCTTAAACGGGATAACACTGGACAGCTGTGACCTGATACTCAACAACCCCCCTTTTCATCAACAGAGTACCATCGGTGATTTTATCGCCTGGCAGATGTTCACCGAATCGAAGGCTGTGCTTAAACAGGGCGGAGAGCTCTGGGTTATCGGCAACCGCCATCTTAACTACCATGCTAAATTGAAAAGACTTTTCGGCAACTGCTCGACTGTCGCCAGTAATAACAAATTTGTCATTCTGAAAACTGTCAAACGATAAACAGCCAGCCAGTACTGCAGCTCTGGAAAGCGTTAAATAGTCATTCTCTCAAGTGACATCAGCACAACAATGTTGCAGACACAGTGACCGAGACACACTTATTTTAAAACAAATGTTTACTTTTTCTTAAAGCATTGGTCTGAATCTGAATCGACCGGTATGACGATATCAGGTATATTCATTACCCTTATTTTCCCTGATCTCTTCTGGCCATTTGTTTATCGGGAACAGATAAACATGACGTAGGTTCTGAGTATGCAATGGATAATCGAACACAACGGTTTTATTATCGAAGCAATATTGATGGGTGTTATTGTTATTTGGGTTGGTACACGGATCTGATCAAACCTAATTGCAGGTTAAAACCAAAACCATGTCATTTGTAAATATTCGCAGGCTAATAAACAACCTGTCTGTGGCTTTCATTTTATGCCCGCTTGCTTCATTCTGCGCCGCACAGAACGCGCTATCTGAACTTGATTACCTGAACGACCTTCCGGTTACCTTTTCAGCAACACGGCTGCCACAAACACTCAGCGAAGCCCCTGCGTCTATCACTATCATTGACCGACGTATGATTGAAGCGTCCAGTGCTACTACTATCCCAGAGCTTTTCAGGCTGGTACCCGGGATGCAATCCTACCATATCGCTACCAATGCTTCGGCGGTTGCCTATCATGGGATGAGTGATAAGTTCCCACCCAGGATGGAAGTTATGATCAACGGACGGTCCGTATACCTTCCGCTCTTCTCTGCCGTTAGTTGGGAAACCCTACCGATAACCATCGCAGATATTGAACGTGTCGAAATCATCAGAGGAACAAATACTGTAACCCAGGGTTCTAATGCGTTTCTGGGGGCGATCAATATTATTACCCACTCGCCGCTGAGTGAAAGAACAAGCTTTGTTCGCTATACGCAGGGTGAATTCAATACCCGTAACATTCAGGCAGAACACAATCAAAAGACATCCTATGGGCATTACCGGGTTTCTGGCGGGCTATTAGGAAATGATGGATACACCTTCCCATACGATGCACAAGACCCATATTTTAAACGTTATTTTAGTTTCGAAAGCACAATATCTCCTACTCTGCTCGACACGATCTCTATTGATTTAGGGTACTCGGAAGGCTATAGCTCCGTCGGCGATGTCAAGCCCGCTCCTGACTGGAATTTCAAACGCCGTGAATTTGAAACCAACTATCAACGCCTGAACTGGTCACACTCTCTGAACGGTTCAAACGAATTAAAGGTCAGCTACGCACATTCAGTCAACGATCTCAGTGCCCGCTTATTAACTGCAGCAGAGGCCGCAAAACTAACAGGCCTGCCCACCAGCATCGCGCAGGAGTTTCTTGATACTAATGCGCCTTTTTTGATCACGGGTGAAACAGGAAATATAGAACAGCATGACTTCGAAATAACGTTGAAACAACATCCGGCTTTCGACTCACAAATCGTATCCGGGATAGCCTTCCGGGCCGAAAGCGCGAAGAGTCGACAGTTACTGGGCACAAATGAATGGGTAAAAAAAGAAAGTACCCGTTTGTTTACCAACTGGGAATACTCTGGATTTACAAACTGGACCCTTAATACAGGGGCACTGCTGGAGCATGCAACGGATAGCGCCACGCGGGTATCTCCACGTATCGCAGCGAACTATCAACTTTCTGCACAAAGTACGCTTAGAAGCTCTGTCAGCCGTGCTTATCGAATGCCCTCACTGCTGGAAGCCAACTTTGAAAATATAATTTATGTCCCAGCCCCCTACACCTCACTTTTTGGTGATGTTTATGACTATGACTTCCTTGCCAATGATAACCTCTCTCCAGAGAAACTTGATTCGATTGATCTGGGATTGATGCTCAGTTGGCCGGCCCTGCATTCGCAACTGGATACCCGTATTTTTTACGAGCAGATAGAAGATGGCATAACTACCAGCTATCAATTACTCGATGCCAGTATGATTAACTCAGCACCGAAGGATCCACATGGGGTATACCGTAGCTATATGAACCGGGCTCAGTGGAGTAATAAAGGAGTAGAGTTTCAATATAAATATCAGTCTGAAGGAATCTTCAAACCTCTGCTTATTGTGAATTATGGTTATATAGACAGCAATGGTTACAGAAACGATGGCAATCAGAACGGAAGCTCTACTGATGTTTTTGATAGATTAGAAACCCGTAACCCTATGCACACAGCTTCTCTGCTGGCCAGTATTACGCTACCTGACAGCCTTCAGTTAAGCCTGAGCCACTATTATCTCAGCTCTGTTCGATGGCAGGAAGCTGTAAAGGATAGCGACCCTCCCAATTCACCTTATCACCGGACTGATCTTAAAATTTCCAAGGCATTCAGACTCTCTCCTCAGAATGAGCTGAGTATTGCCCTGATTGTCCAGAACTTACTGGATAAACCGTATTCTGAGTTTTATGCTGAAAATATGTTTGAACAACGAACCTACTTACAAGCCCAGCTAAGTTTCTGACTTTCTGACAAAACGGATTATGCCAAAAACTACACAGGAAGTAGTCGCAAAAGCCTCTTATAACTATCAGATCATCTGTTTACTGATAGCTCTTTTGCTTGCCTCCTGTAATGTAAAAGCCGCTGATTCGCTATTGCTACTCAGCAGTGACAACCCAGCCTACGAGAGTGTTGCCTCTAAAATAATCAGTCAGGGGCCCACAATCCGTATGGACACCACCTATACAGATCACCTGACGGGTAATGCCAGCGCCCACCTCGCAGCATACCGGCTGCTCATTACTGTAGGCAGTCAGGCCACTGAGTTTGCAATGCAATTCGCTCAGCAGAACAGCACAATCGTCAGCACCTTTATACCCCGTCAGCGCTTCCTTGAGTTATCGGAAAAATACTCCCGTGAACTAAAACAAAAAAAAATCAGCACGACAGCAATCTTTCTGGATCAACCACTACAACGTCAGCTTAAGCTGGCGACAGAGATAAAACCGGAATTGAAAAGGCTGGGGTTCACCCTTGGACCTGGCTCGCAGTACATATTGCCTGAGCTGAAAGAGGCCGCTGCAGCAATGAAACTCAGCCTCAATTATCAGACCCTGACTCTAGAGGACAACCCTATACAGCGTATTCAGCCAATAATGGAGAATTCGGACCTGTTTCTCGTTATTCCGGATCAAAGCACCTTAAACAAGACCACGGCTAAATGGCTTTTATATATGTCTCTGCGAAACCGGGTCCCCTTGCTGGCCTTCTCAGAAAACTATGTCAAAGCCGGAGCCGTCGCCGCCTGTATCACCACCCCGGAGGATATCGGTCGTTACACCGCTGAACAGTTGCACCTGATTGTCGGAGGATTTTTACCGTCTCCCTCTTTTAGCCCCTACTTTAAAGTGATCACTAATCCGCGAATCGCAAGACAATTAAACCTGACAATGAAAACCGCTGAACAGCTCCAGCAACAGATTCTGGAGGCAGAAACCCAGTGATAAAGAACAGGAAAAACCGGTACGGAATTCGTCAACAGGTATTACTGATAGCCCTGATTCCCCTGGTTGTGATGACCCTGATATTAGCAGGATATTTTGTCTCAACCCGGATAGCCGACAATAAATCAGCCCTCATTGAACGGGGTGAAACTATGTCCCGACTGCTAGCCCAGGCTTCAGAATTTGGTCTGATATCAGAAATGACCCACCAGTTATCAGCCCTCAGTCAGGGGCCTATACAGGAAGCGGATGTCGCCGATGTGATCTTTATCAATCGGGACAAAAGAGTGCTTTATCGTTCCGACCATTTCAAACTAATACCCGATCTTAAACCACAGCCCAGCCACCAGACAGACGATGCTGTCTGGCTGTTCACCACGCCAGTCACCACTCAGGGAATTATTGTTGGCGATTCTCCTGAGACAGGCTCTGCCCAGATTGAGCGGGAGCTGCTGGGCTGGGTTGTGGTCGCTATGTCGACAGCACCAATGCACAACCGTGAAAACCAGATCATCACCAATAGCCTGCTGATTCTGCTGGGAGGGCTGATTGGCACATTTATTATCGCTGCGCGATTCGCTGAAACCCTGACAAAGCCGATAATAAACCTGACCGGCGTTGTCAAAAGACTTGAAGAGGGACACCTGGACGCCAGGGTTGATACTCAGTCTTATGCAGAGCTGGGCTCTCTGGAAAAAGGGGTAAACCTTCTCGGTGAGCAGGTTCAGAGTTCCAATCAGATTCTTGAGAGTCAGGTGGAAAAAGCGACTGAACGGTTACGAAAAACCCTGCATCACCTTAAGAAGCAGAATATTGCCCTCCAGAGAGCACGCCAGCGAGCAGATCAGGCCAATATAGCGAAGGATCAGTTTCTCGCGCGTATGAGTCATGAGCTCAGGACACCTCTGACATCGGTACTTGGTTTCACCAATATGCTCAGACAAACAGACCTTAGCTTTGAACAACAAGAACATTGCCGGATTATCAACCAAACATCGACAATGCTGTTATCGCTGATCGATGACATACTGGATTTTGCCAAATTACAATCCGATGCAATAAAACTTGAACGTATACAGTTCAATCCTGAACAGGTAATTTTCGAAGCACTGGAGATGCAGTCCCAAAGCGCTGCAGCGAAAGGGCTGGAGCTGGCCTATCAGGTCGATGAAAGCGCCTACTCTGATGTTTTAGGAGACCCAACCAGGCTGCGCCAGATCGCAACCAACCTGATCAGCAATGCAATAAAATTCACTGACAAAGGTCAGATTCTGGTCATACTCAGAACCCGGAAGGAGGAGCATGGTCAGAAGCAACTGCAACTTTGCGTTAAAGATACAGGCATAGGAATTTCTGAAGAACAGCAGACACTCCTCTTCAATGCTTTTGCACAAGCCGATTCATCAATAACACGCCGGTTTGGCGGTAGTGGACTGGGACTTGTCATCGTACAGAAACTCGTACTGATCTGCCCCAGTAAAAGTGGACACCTGATTAAGCTACATTTTTCAGTTCAAAC
>JAAEYW010000034.1 GCA_018223185.1 Oceanospirillales bacterium
GTTTGAACTGAAAAATGTAGCTTAATCAGGTGTCCACTTTTACTGGGGCAGATCAGTTTTACATGGCACCCCGGGTCTTTCCGGAGCGACTATTACGGGTGATGGCCGGATCGCTCTGATCGTCGATATTCCGAGTCTGCTGAAGGCATATGCCAGTTGAGCATAGTTGTCCGGACGGCAGACCTACACTGGATAACTGTATGGCAGTTCGAGTTTTAGTTGTTGATGATTCGGTTTTTTTCCGTAACCGTATTAAGCAGATACTGACCCACCATCCTGATATAGAGGTTATTGATACAGCAAAGAACGGAGCGGAAGCCGTTGCGAAAGTAAAACTGCTGCACCCGGATGTGGTTACTATGGATGTGGAGATGCCAGAGATGGATGGTATCACCGCACTTAAACAGATCATGGCAGAGTGCCCCTGTCAGGTGGTTATGCTGTCCTCTCTGACCCGGCGCAGTGCTGCGATAACCCTTGAAGCTTTATCTCTGGGGGCCGCTGATTACATGGAAAAAGATGCCCGGGAATGGGTTGCTGGTAGCGGACAGTCAGATGTGGGTGGTGTAGATAAGATTCTGACAGAAAAGATTCTGGCGCTTGCCGGACGTAAACCGCGTCCGGGCCTGAATAGCCGAACTGAGTCTGTTGTGAAACCGGGCGTGAGCCTGCGTGAGTCTGTATCTCCTGCATCACCAATAAGGCAGTCTTCACGGCTAATGGAAACGAAAGGCGACAGCCGGTCTGCTAAGGGAGATTCAAAGGTCAGAATTCCTGATTGCGGCATTGTGTCGATAGGATCTTCGACTGGTGGGCCAGCAGCGTTGCAGTTTATTCTGACGCAGATTCCAGCTGATTTTCCTGTGCCGGTACTGATTACCCAGCATATGCCGAAGGCGTTTACCTCGGTTTTTGCAAAGCGTCTTGATGATCTTTGCGCGGTGACGGTCAAAGAAGCTGAGCATGGCGATAAGTTACTTCCCGGGCATGTCTACCTTGCTCCCGGCGGGCAGCAGATGATTCTGGATCCATCTAATGCGGGAAAACTGATTATCCGCGAAAGTGATCAGCGGATGACTTACAAACCCAGTGTCGATCTTACGTTTGCTTCAGTGGCAAAAGGGTATGGGCGTCGGGCGGTTGCTTTGGTTCTGACAGGGATGGGCGCAGATGGTTGTGATGGTGCGAAACTATTGAAAACAGTAGGGGCGACAGTCTGGGCACAGGATAAAGACAGCTGTACTATCTTTGGTATGCCAAAAGCCGTTATTGACGCGCAGCTGGCCGATGCCGTACTCAGTCTTGAAAGTATCCGGCAGTTATTTAAGCACTGGGGACATTGATGAATCTGGTAAGTATTAGTGGAATACTACTGGCGATCATAGCAATAGTCGGTGGAAACTATCTTTCAGGAGGCGGCTTTGATGAACTGCTGAATATACCGGCTTTGCTGATAGTTGTGGGTGGAACCTTTGCTGCCGTATTTATTCAGTCCTCACAGGCGGAACTCTCCCGTGCGCTCAGCCTCTCGGGACGGGTGTTTGGTAATAATGAACTGAATTACCGTGATGGTATCAACCGCATTGTCAACTGGTGCGTCATTGCCCGTCGTAAAGGCCTGCTGGCGCTAGAGGAAGAGATCAGTGAGCAGCATGATAGTTTTGTCCGTAACGGTTTGCAGATGCTGGTTGACGGGCGGGCGCCGGACGTTATTCGCTCCACCCTTGAAACTGAGTTGATCAGTCGGGAAAATCGTGACCTTCAGGCGGCTAAAGTTCTTGAAAGCATGGGCGGTTATGCGCCCACCATGGGGATTATCGGTGCTGTATTAGGGCTGATCCATGTTATGTCCAATCTGGCTGATCCGGCAAATCTGGGTGCAGGTATTGCCACGGCGTTTGTCGCTACTATCTACGGTGTTGCGATTGCCAATCTGCTGTTTTTACCACTGGCAAATAAAATTCGTGCGATGATACTTAAACGGTTTTATTTTCAGGAAATGATGCTTGAGGGGCTGCTCTCAATCGCAGAGGGACAAAACCCCCGGATTATTCAGTTACGATTGCAGGGTTATCTGGAGCAGGAGGGATAGCATGTCCAGGCGTAGAGTCGAAGAGCCGGATCTGCATTCACAGCGCTGGGTGATATCTTATGCAGACTTTATTACCCTGCTGTTCGCTTTCTTCGTCGTGTTGTATGCGATCTCCTCTGTGAATGAAGAGAAGTACCGGCAGGTGACCGAGTCATTTGCGGGAATATTTTCCGGACAGGATGGGGCCTTGCGCCCACCTATTGGCGGAAAATCTGACAGTGATCCGGCGGGGATAGGCATATTTCAGGGAGGGGAATCCAGCAGGGAAAATCCTACGGAAAAAATTATCCCGCCAAAACCGGAAAACAGTGCCGCCCTGAGAGCGATTGGCGAACAGATGGAGATGCAGTTTAAAAAGCTGATTAGTAACGGGAGTGCGTCGGTTCAGAGTAATAACCTCTGGGTTGCTCTGGAACTGGGGGCAAACCTTGTATACCCTGAAGGCGGTGCATTACCGGTTATAACTACCGATCCTGTATTTGAACGGGTCGCTAAAATACTTAAGCAGTATGATAATCCTATTCATGTAGAGGGATATACTGATAATCAGTTTATCTCCTCTGATGAGTATCCCTCAAACTGGGAGTTGTCAGCGGCGCGTGCTGCGGGGGTTGTTCGTATTCTGGAGATGAATGGAGTGGCGCCGCAGCGGATGGCCGCAGTCGGTTTTGGTGAATATCAGCCTCATGCCGATAATGATACGGAAAGTGGTCGGCGGATAAACCGCAGAATAATGATTGTGGTTACCCGTGATCGCAAAACGCAGCGAGTTGTATCGGCTTTTGGTAGTGAGCAGGTTAGTGAAGACGCTGTCAGTGGTATTCTTACTGAGAGCGGTTTGCCAGAGTCGTCGATTGAGCCGGTTAAAGATGAGCGGGGGCGGGTAATCTTTCGTCGTACGGAAGTTACTCAGCCGCTGGATACAGAAACATTAATGTCACCGGAGAACATTTCTCCGCAGACACAGGAGTCACCGCAGTAATGCAGGTATGGGCGGTAGCTAATCAGAAAGGTGGAGTGGGAAAAACCACGACCGCAGTTACGTTGGCCGGTTTACTGGCTGATGCGGGTCAGCGTGTTCTGTTGGTGGATCTTGATCCCCATGGTTCGATGACCAGTTATTTCAAATATGATCCGGATGAGCTTGAGAATAGTGTTTATGATCTGTTCCAGCCGGGCAGTGAAGTCAATATGAAACTGCTTGAGCCATTGCTGATGCCGACCTCAAATAAAGGTATCGATCTGATTCCGGCCACCACTGCGCTGGCTACACTGGAGCGAAAGTCGGTTGGTCAGGAGGGCATGGGGCTACAGATTGCGAAGGCTTTGCGGCAGGTAAAAGACCGCTATGATTATGTCGTCATAGACAGTCCTCCTGTGCTGGGTGTGCTGATGATTAACGCCCTGGCTGCCTGCAGCCATCTTTTGGTGCCGGTGCAGACCGAGTTTCTGGCACTGAAAGGGCTGGAACGCATGTTGCGTACCATTACGATGATCAATCGGGCGAGAAAACGGCCGCTAAACTATACCCTGATTCCGACGTTCTATGATCGTACTATTCCTGCTTCGGTAAGCTGCTTACGCGAGTTGCATCAGCGCTTTGCTGAAAATATTGCTGCGTCTGTGGTACCGGTGGACAGTAAGTTTATTACCGCCAGCTCTAAAGGGATTACCCCGTCTGAGCTGGATCTGACAATGTCTGGTGTACAAGCATATATCCGCATTTTACGCGGCCTGGCGGAGCGGAGCAGAGGATGAGTGAAGAGCAATTGAACCGGCAACAGCAACTGGTAAAAGAGTATCTGGATGCGCTGCTGAAAGATGATCAGAGGCCTTACAGTATTGAGGCTGAGCTGAATCTTTCAGATGAGTTGTCCGAAGATATCATTGAGGCGCCTCTGGTCGCATCGGAACTGCCGAAAGCGGGCCCGGAGATCGAAGAATGCGAGCTGGATGATCTGGAAATAACACTGGATATGCAGATAAGTTACACAGAATCTGTGGAGCCTGAGCCTGAGCCTGAGCCTGAGCCTGAGCCTGAGCCTGAGCCTGAGCCTGAGCTTTTGTCGCAGTCTGCTATCGAATTAGCCCCGCAAGCAGTGTTTTTCTCTGTACCTGAAACAGGCATCGAGTCTGTATCAGAAAAGCAGATTGAGGCTGTTACAGAAGCGGCTGTTGAACTGGCACCAGACGTTGTTTATCCAACATCAATTGTTAATTCAGAGCCTGTCTCTGTGCAACCATCTGAGGCTGATCTGATATCTGAAAACCCGTCGGAATCTGCTCCGGATACCGCTGTTGGGTCGCAACAGCAAGACGTTGTCGAATCTGAAGCAGACTCTTTACCTGAAATAGTGCCAGAGATCATACTTACTGAAGAGCCAGAGCCAGAGCCAGAGCCAGAGCCAGAGCCAGAGCCAGAGCCAGAGCCAGAGTCAGAGCCAGAGCCAGAAGCGCTGATTGAAGTTGATTCTGAGCCGCTACAATGTCTGTTTGTGAAAATGTATGGTGTAAAACTGGCCCTGCCGGTTAAATATCTGCAGGGGGCTCATGATCTGAGTTCGATGAACCTTGAGCTAAGTGTTGAGGCTGACTGGATTCTGGGCAATTATGTCGAATCAGGAAAGTTGGTTCGGGTCGTGGATACCGGAATGTGGATTATTCCTGAGCGATATGAACCGGATCAAGCAGCCTATACCGAGCTGGTTAAGTTTAAGGACGCTGGCTGGGCTGTAACCATTGATTCCATGATCGGTGCTCAGGAGATTGAGGAAGATCTGATTACCTGGAATAAAAATCCACAAAGCCGGCCCTGGCTACTGGGAACGTGTATGCAACATCAGTGTGCCGTGGTGAACATACCGGCGTTGCTACATGGACTGAATGCTGCATTGAGCCAGTAGCAAGGAGATAAGATGATCTGGTTAGCTGTGGCAGCGGTCGCCATTGTTTCATTTGTATCGATTGGTTACTCAATCAACGCCCGCCGTAAATTGCACCTGCACCAGCGTCAGTATGAAGCACTGATCAATGTGTTACGGAATGAGATTCAGGCGCTGACCAGCAGCTCCATTGGCATGGGGCACCGGCTGATGGATGTCGAAAATAAGCTCAATATTACGGCTGAAAAACAGCAGGAACTGGCTAATCGTGATCCCGGTGTTCTGGCTTATAATCAGGCGGCCAGGTTGATGGAGATGGGAGCTGATGTCGATGATCTGGTTAAAAATTGTGGTATCGGGCGACCTGAAGCTGAGTTGATGGCGCTGCTGCATAAAGAGATTGCGGCGCCGGATAATCGCAACTGAGCACTGCCAGTCCTTCAATCTGTAAGGGCGCTGCTGCGCCCGACACACTTTCTTAGTTTATTCGTTTTTAAGTTTATAAGTGAAAGCGATTATTTCGGCAATGGCGCGATACAGGCTCTCCGGTATCTCATCGCCCAATTCCAGGCGAAGTAAAACTTCTACCAATTCGGGACTTTCGTGTATATGCACCTCATGCTCCCGGGCTAGCCGGATAATCTGTTCTGCAATGATACCCTGCCCTTTGGCTGTAACTGTTGGCGCTCCCTGATGATCGTAATTCAGGGCGATCGCTTTCTGATACTCTTCTGTCTTTCTGTTCATATAATCTCCGTTTCAGGTGATCACATCGATGAGCTGTTCGACCTGATTGGCAGGTTTTGGCGCTGCACCTTCACTGCAATGGATTGAATGAATACTATATCCCTGAAGATGTAGCTGACGATTAAAGTCGGGTAACTTACCGTTTAGTTCTTCGGCTGTTGCCGCGAGACTGCACCAGAAATGAGCGGTTATCTGATGTTCCTGTTCCAGCACCAGTTCCGCATCGACGGTGCCCTGATCCTGAAGATCAAAATGAAGCCGGACCCGCCAGAGCCGCTGCCACTCATCTTCGGACAGGGGCTTGCGGTGTTCTGAAATTTTCAGTTCAACATTATCCAGCCGCTCACCGTTTTTGACCGGAAGGTCCAAAGCAAAAAAGCGCTCCAGACCGCCGTCGCTGTTAATACGGGTATTCTGAATGCTTTCCAGCTGGTTGCCTGTGACCCGGTTCAGTAGCCCTTTCACCAGCTCATGCAGCTGCTGTCGCGCCTGTTCCGGTAACTTATCGGCCTGCTGCAATAACTGATTCAGTTGATGTTTCATCTCTCCGGCGGGGATCTGACTGCGGGGATCGGCCAGATTACGTTCAGTGAATAAACCACCATTTAAAAGATTTTGCTGAACGCCTGGTTGTCCTGCTGCGGCAGACTCTGTTTTGACTCCGAACAGGTTAATCAATGAACTGATAATGCTGTTTATCGGACTTTTTTCGCCGCCCGTACTGCTGCTCAGTTGTTGCAGTTTTATCAGGCTGTCGGCTACCGGCTGTTGTGCCGGTAATACATAGCGTAACGCATCGCTGATGTTGTGATTGAGGTGTTGATTCTGTGTCGGTGATGTCAGGGCGTGAATCTGGACCTGATCACCAGAGGTTCTGATAAGTAGCACTTTGCCATCGAAGGGCAGTGGCTGTGAGAGTGTCAGGGGAAGCATGCGGCCATTGATATTGGCAATAAGGTTTCCTTCACCGGCATTGGTTTTTATTACCAGAGAGAGTGTCGCCAGCACGGGTTGGCTGATCGGTAATAGCCTGTTCAGTCCGGCCTGAGAACCGGATGGGATCGTTGCCGTTGCGGTGGGTGAAGATTGCGGCGGTGGAGTCCCCGGTGGTTGTTGGCTGCGCTGTTCTTGTGGTCTCTGTTGAGTACGTCCTTCAATCCGTACGATGGGGGGCTGATCAGGGGCGATGGTCTGGTTGTTCCCTGGCGGGGTTAAGGCACCACTTTGTTGTATCGGCTGTGACTGGGTTGTGGCAGGTTGGTTGAGTGTTTGTGTCTGCAGTCCGGTCGTTGCTGGCTGGCTGGCCCCGCTGTTCAGAAGTAATTGTCCTGCTGCGGTGCGGGTTAATGTGGCAGAGCTGCCGGGGGATAATGACTGGTTGCTTTGTAGCTGATAAAGCTGGCTGCCGAGTTGCACCTGCAATTTAAATTGATTGGGGCGTACCGTATCGGGAGTGACCTGGCGGATGGTGATCCGGGTCGGGGTGTTCAGTGGCAGGGTGCGAACAAGCTCTGCGGCCGAAAGTGATTTTCCGGCACTGTTTTGCAGATTTTGTAGGCTCAATGGGTTAAGCACGATCAGTTTCCCTGCGTGGTTTGAGGCTGGATATAGTTCTTTTGGCCGGGGTATGCACTACGGCTGTTTATTTTGTATATAATGCCTTGCTTTCGGCGGGCATTGCTAATTATAAAGGCGAGTTTGCCTGTTTTGCTTTTTGAGGGTGCTCTGTTGTCCACACCAAGACTGAAAATCGACAATCTGTTCTGCGAGCGGGATGATCGCGTGTTGTTTGAAGGGCTCTGCTTTGAGGTCAATGCGGGAGAGGTGATCCAGATAGAGGGGCAGAACGGCAGTGGTAAAACCACGTTGTTGCGTATTCTCAGTGGTTTGTCGCGTCATTTTGAGGGCGATATTTACTGGCAGGGAGAGCATCTCGATAACTGCGCACAGGATTACCGGGAATCATTGCTCTATTTTGGTCATCAGCCTGGGGTGAAAGCGGTACTCACACCGAGAGAAAATCTGCAGTGGTATGCGTCTTTGCACCCGGAGATGGATCTGAGTAAGCTGGATTATGCCCTGCTCAAAGTGGGCTTAAAGGGGTATGAAGATGTTCCTTGTCATACTCTGTCTGCCGGTCAGAACCGCCGTGTAAGTCTGGCCAGGCTCTACCTTAGCAGTGCGCCGTTGTGGATTCTGGATGAACCCTTTACTGCAATTGATAAACGCGGGGTCGCAGAGAAAGAGGCGCTGATTACTGCTCATGCAGAGCAGGGCGGTACCGTTATTCTGACCACCCATCACGAGCTGGCGATGGGAGACAAGATCCGCAGGCTTAATCTTGATCAATTAGCGGGAACTTTATGAACGATAGTATGCCTAACCAGTCGGCAGGAGAGTCGATGGCCCATGTATACAAGGTTGATGGTCCTTTCTGGGGTGCGTTGAAGCGGGATCTGTTACTTTCATATCGACGTAAAAGTGACCTTGTTAACCCGCTGATTTTTTTTCTGATGGTTGCAACACTGTTTCCGTTAGGCGTCAGCCCGGATCCGACATTTCTCGCGGATGTTGCGCCGGGTGTGGTCTGGGTTGCCGCATTACTTGCAACGCTTCTGTCGATGGACAGTTTGTTCCGTTCTGATTTTGAGGATGGAACACTGGAACAGATTTTACTAAGCCCTCAGCCACTTTATCTGGTGGTACTGGCAAAAGTGCTGGCGCACTGGATGCTGACCGGTTTACCGTTGACACTTCTGGCGCCAGTGTTAGGCATTATGTTGTTTTTGCCAGGTGATGGAATGTGGGGTTTGGTGCTGAGTTTGTTGCTTGGCACGCCAACGCTGAGTCTGTTCGGTGCCATTGGTGCCGCGCTGACTGTTGGGTTGCGAAAGGGTGGAGTGTTAATTTCACTGCTGGTGCTACCGCTTTATATTCCTGTGCTGATATTTGGCAGCGCGGCGGTGCAGGGAGCAGTGACGGGGTTACCCCTGGGTGGGTATCTGGCAATTCTGGGCGCGATGCTCTCGCTTGGATTGGTGATGGCTCCGCTGGCAATAGGTGCCGCTTTAAGAATTAGTGTAAGTGGGTAAGACCCCGATAAGGTTGAAATATGGCTGATAAGAAGTGGATGCCACGTTGGTTTTATCAACTGGCTTCTCCCCGCTGGTGTTACGAGATTACCGGTAAATTACTGCCTTTCTTTGCGGTAGCTGCTCTGCTGCTGTTAGTGGCAGGTTGTGTCTGGGCGCTTGCTTTTGCGCCTGCTGACTACCAGCAGGGCAATAGTTTCCGGATTATCTATATTCATGTACCGTCCTCTATCCTGGCGCAGTCATGTTATATGCTGATGGCCGTTGCCGGTGCGATCGGTCTGATCTGGAAAATGAAAGTTGCCGATATGGTGGCGAAATGCTGCGCCCCGATTGGTGCATCTGTCGCTGTTTTATCACTGGCGACCGGCGCTATATGGGGCAAGCCTACCTGGGGCTCCTGGTGGGTATGGGATGCCCGGCTCACCTCTATGCTTATTCTCTTCTTTCTCTACCTCGGTATTATTGCCCTGAACTCCGCCATCGAGAGCGAACGGACTGCTGCTCAGTCTACCGCTGTGCTTGCACTGGTTGGCCTGGTAAATATCCCGATTATCAAATATTCCGTGGACTGGTGGAATACACTGCATCAGCCTGCCACCTTTAAACTGACCGAACGTCCGGCGATGCCTGCAGAGATGTGGGTGCCTTTACTGGTAATGGTGATCGGTTTTTACTGTTTCTTTGCTGTAGTGATGATGCTGCGGCTACGTAACGAAATTATCCAGCGTGAGCGCCGCAGTGGCTGGGTGCGCGACCTGATTGCTGGTTGAGGGTATTAACGTGAGTTTTGAATCTTTTGCTGACTTTATCGATATGGGTGGTCATGGCCTCTACGTATGGATGAGTTATGCAATCGCACTGGTTGTGATTGTTATGAATATTGTTAACCCTCTGATGCAAAAGCGTCAGATCTTTACCGAGCAGGCCCGCAGGCTGCGCAGGGAGAAATCGAAGTCATGAACCCGAAACGTAAACAGCGGCTGGCTATTGTACTTTTCATTGTTTTTGGTGCCGCCGTTGCGGTCGGGCTGGTTATGTATGCCCTTAGCCAGAATATCAATCTGTTTTATTCTCCGACCGATATCGCTGAGCATAAAGCGCCTGAAGGTACTCGCATCCGGGCCGGAGGTATGGTGGTTGAGGGTAGTGTGAAACGTGACACTGAAAGTCTGCAGGTGACGTTTGATATGACCGATTATGCCAATAAAGTGACCGTCACGTTTACCGGTATTCTGCCTGACCTGTTCCGTGAGGGGCAGGGGATTGTTGCTCAGGGTGAGATGAACAGTGACGGAGTGTTTGAGGCGGTTGAAGTGCTGGCCAAACACGATGAAAACTATATGCCTCCGGAAGTTGCTGAGGCACTTAAAAAGGCAGGCAAAATGCCTGAACAGATCCGCGCTGCGGGAGCCGAGTGATTATGATTCCTGAACTGGGTCAATATGCGCTGATTCTGGCGCTTTGTATGTCTATGCTGCTTGCTGTCGTGCCGATGGTGGGAGCGTCTGTTGGTAATACATTACTGATGAACTACGCCCGGCCACTATCGGTCGGGATGTTCTTCTTTCTGACGATCAGTATCATCTGTCTGGGCTACTCCTTTGTTGTCGACGACTTTTCTGTCGCCTATGTGGCTACCAACTCAAATACGTTACTGCCCTGGTATTTTAAGATAAGCGCGATCTGGGGCGGTCATGAAGGCTCGTTGTTGCTGTGGGTTGTGATTCTGAGTGGCTGGACTGTGGCTGTCGCGGTTAAAAGCCAGAATCTGCCAGTAGAAATTGTCTCTCGAGTGTTAGCGGTGATGGGTATTGTGGGGGTTGGTTTTATCCTCTTTACTCTGATGACATCCAGTCCCTTTGATCGTCATCTGCCTCAGTTTCCATCCGAGGGTGGTGATCTGAATCCACTGCTGCAGGATATCGGTCTGATTATCCATCCACCGATGCTGTATATGGGGTATGTAGGCTTCTCGGTTGCGTTTGCATTTGCAATTGCCGCGCTGCTGACCGGACGTCTGGACTCAGCCTGGGCGCGCTGGTCACGTCCCTGGACCAATATTGCCTGGGCTTTTCTGACACTGGGAATCGCATTAGGCAGCTGGTGGGCGTATTACGAGCTTGGCTGGGGCGGCTGGTGGTTCTGGGATCCGGTTGAAAACGCATCATTTATGCCCTGGCTGGTCGGTACTGCACTGGTTCACTCACTGGCGGTGACGGAAAAACGCGGTGTGTTTAAAAGCTGGACCGTATTGCTGGCGATCTTTGCCTTCTCCCTCAGCCTGCTGGGAACCTTCCTGGTTCGGTCCGGGGTGCTGACATCGGTGCATGCGTTCGCGTCTGATCCGGATCGGGGATACTTTATTCTTGCGTTACTGGTGGTCACTATTGGTGGCTCACTGATTCTGTATGCGGTTAAGGCCGGCAATGTGAAGAGTGAATCCAGTTTTGCTTTGTTGTCACGCGAGTCTTTGCTGCTGCTGAATAATATTCTGCTGGTGGTATCCGCGATGATGGTGCTGCTGGGAACTATATATCCGCTTATCGTTGACGCAATGGGCTGGGGTAAGATCTCAGTTGGACCACCCTACTTTAACTCACTCTTTATTCCGTTGATGATGTTGATTATGGGTGCCCTGGGGGTGGGTGTGGCTGCGCGCTGGCGAGAAACGTCGGTGGTATTCCTGCTGAAACAGCTGTGGTTGCCTGCGCTCCTCAGTGTGATTGCCGGTCTGCTGGTTCAGTATGTCTATGCGGAGGCGTTTAATCTGACCGTTGCCGGGGTGATGTCACTGGTATTTTGGGTGGTGTTCAGCAGTATCAGAGATTTCTGGAAAAAAGTCGCTGGCCGAAGCAGCCTTAAGAAGGCTGTCTCCGGAATGTCCAGAAGCTATTTTGGTATGATTCTGGCCCATACAGGTATTGTAGTGACTGTCGTAGGGGCGCTGATGGTCAGCATCTATAACGAAGAGCGCGATCTGCGGATGGCTCCCGGTGATGTGCTTAGCTTCAGTGAGTACCAGTTCGAGTTCCTCGGCGCGCAGAAGAAGCAGGGGCCGAACTATAGCTCTGATATGGGGATCATTCGTGTGAGCTATAAGGGCGAGTTGTATGGTGAGCTGCGTCCTGAGAAGCGTTTTTACCCGGCCCGGGGTAATGTGATGACTGAAGCTGATATTGATCCTGGGTTGTTCCGTGATCTCTATGTTGCACTGGGTGAACCTCTG
This sequence comes from Oceanospirillales bacterium, assembly GCA_018223185.1. Taxonomy (GTDB): domain Bacteria; phylum Pseudomonadota; class Gammaproteobacteria; order Pseudomonadales; family Balneatricaceae; genus Amphritea. Next base: position 12,043 of record JAAEYW010000034.1, read on the forward strand.
GAGAATGGTGCATGGGCTGTACGGGTACAGCATAAGCCTTTTGTGCGCTGGCTCTGGCTGGGCGGCTTGCTGATGACTGCAGGTGGATTACTGGCTGCGACAGACCCCCGTTACCGTAAACAGGCCCGGCGGGATGCTGCCCGGGCAGTGGCCTGATTAAGTATTTCGATAGGTATAATGATGCGTCGACTAATTGTTATTTTGCCTCTGGTTCTGTTTGTTGCACTGGGGTTGTTTCTCTGGAACGGCATTGGAAAAGACACTGAAACCATCCCTTCACCGCTGATCAATAAGCCGGTGCCGGAGTTTAGTCTGTCAGCCCTTCTTGATGAGCAACAAACCATCACGGCTGCCGATCTCAAAGGTCGTCCGGCGCTGCTTAACGTCTGGGCAACCTGGTGTCCCACCTGCAAGCAGGAGCATGCGCAGCTGAATCGCATGGTCCGTGATGAGGGGATAACCATTTACGGGGTTAATTATAAGGATGATCGCGACAAAGCCCGCATCTGGCTGGATAAGTATATGAACCCTTATGCCCTGAATATCTACGACCCGGAAGGTAAGCTCGGCCTGAATCTGGGGGTGTATGGCGCACCGGAAACTTTTTTGCTGGATGCCCAGGGTATCATTCGCTACAAGCATGTAGGTGCGATTGATGAGCGGGTCTGGAGTGAGTTGCGGCAGAAAATGAAGCAGCTGGAGGTGAACTGATGGTCCGGCATATCGTGTTGGTGGTTTTACTCAGTTTTAGCAGTTTAGCCAGTGCGGCGATTGATACCTACCAGTTTAAAGATGATGCGACCCGTGAGCGGTTTCATGCACTGTCAACAGAGCTGCGCTGCCCGAAATGTCAGAACCAGAATATTGCCGACTCTAATTCACCCATTGCTAAAGACCTGCGTGATGAACTGTATCGGATGCTGGAAGACGGCGCTGATGATGAGCAGGTGATCGACTTTATGGTGACCCGTTACGGTGAGTTTGTGCTGTATCGTCCACGGATGTCAGAACAGACCTACCTGCTTTGGTATGGACCTGCTGCATTACTGTTGATCGGGGTCATCGTTGTTTTACTGGTTAGCGGTAAGCGCAAGAAATCTGAACCGGGTAAACCTGACAGCAATTTAAGTGATGCAGAGAAACAACGGCTCGACCAGTTACTGAAACAGGATAAGAATAAATGACGGCGTTATGGTTAGGAATTGCACTGCTATCACTTCTGGCAGTGGCATTTGTTTTAGTTCCGGTGTATCGGGGACGCCAGACAGAAAATGATATCCAGCCTGATGTTGACCGGCGTGAGCTGAATATCACTATCTATCAGGAGCGTCTCGCTGAACTTGACGCTGAGCGGGATGGCGGAAATCTTGATCAGGAAAATTATGATTCTCTGAAGCTTGAGCTGGAGCGTAACCTGCTTCAGGATGTGGATGATACTGTCGCCTCATCGAGCAAACCGGTGCATGTTACCCGGCAGTCGATCATTACCGCTTTTTTGCTGGCGGCACTCATTCCTGCGATGGGCCTGGCGATCTATAGCAAGTATGGCCGATCCGGTGATCTTGCCGTGGCAATGAACCGGCCAGCGGATCCGTTTAATGGACGCCAGCCGACCGTTGAAGAAGCCATAACTGCACTGCAGGAACGCCTCAAAGAGGAGCCGGAAAATCCGCAGGGCTGGTACCTGCTGGCCAACACCTTTATGAGTATGCAGAACTTTACTGCTGCTGCTGACGGCTATGGTAAGGCGCTGAAATATCTGCCTGAAGATGCACCTCAATATGCCAGTGTTAATGGGCAGTATGCACAGGCGCTGTTCTTTGCGAACAATGGTAAAATGAACCCGCAGATTCGTAGTGAGGTTGATAAAACTCTGTCGATTGATCCTTTTGATGTGACGGCACTGGGTTTGCTTGGAATCGAATCTTACGAGTCGGGGGACTATCGTGCGGCGATGGAGTTCTGGCGTAAAGGATTGACCAATGCCAGTACGGCGCAGGCGGACTCGCTGAAATCAGGCATCACCTCTGCCCGGGATAAACTGATTGCTGCCGGAGAAACCGTCCCTGATCTGCCTGAACTTGTTGAGGTTAAACTGGAACTGGCCGTCAGTCTGAGCTCTGAACTGCAGAGTCGTGTAACACCCGAGATGACCGTGTTTATCTTTGCCCGTCCGGTGGGGGGAAAGATGCCTCTGGCTGCAAAGCGGGTCACCGTTGCTGACTTGCCCCTCAACATAGTTCTGGATGACAGTTTATCCATGAGCCCGCAAGCGAAGCTTTCCGGTGCCGAAACAGTTGAGATTGTTGCGCGAATATCGGCTTCTGGACAGCCTACTCCCCAACCCGGAGATCTGAGCGGAACCATTTCTCCTGTTGCTGTTCATGGTCAAGTTGATATATTAGAGCTGTCTATTGATCATATAGTTGAATGATTGATTAAATTCAGGACAATAGAGAGACTGTACACCGCATATAAATTCAAATAAGGGTAATATCTGGCAATGGAATTAGGATTACGCGAATGGCTGATTATCGGTGGCGCGATAGTTGTTCTCCTGATTGTGTTAGATGGCTGGCGCCGGATGCGGGGTAGTGGCAACCGGCTGAAGATGAAGATCGATAAGTCGTTCTGCGATATCCCGGATGTGCCCGAAGCATCATTCAACCCTGAGCTGCCTGGTGGTGGAGCCAGGGTTGTTGGCCGCGCGCCTGATAGTGCCACTGAAACTCGTCGTGAGCCTGTGTTTGGTAATGATGAGCTCGACCTTTCTTTTCCCAGAACGGCTAACCCTGTTGCCGAAGAGCCTGACGCTCAAACGTCGTTTTTTCAGCAACCGGTTACGCAACAGCCGGCCGCAACGGTTGCCAGAGCTGTTTCTGAAGAAGCTGTTTCTGACCAACCTGTTTCTTCCCGCACCTATGCAAAACCGTCCTGGAAGAAAAAATCGGTTGCTCAGAGAGCAGAGCATATAAGCCCGACCTTTTCAGAGGACGAACATGATCCTCTGTTTGCTTCATCTGACAGTTTTCCTCCGCACCATGATGGTCCTTCGTTTGATGAAATGGATGAAGGGGTCTCAGCTGTACGTGTGGTTCGGGCCGCTGATCCGGCCACTCTCTCTGAACAAGAAGAGCAGCAACCCTCTGTTGTAATCCCTGATAAGGCTCTGGAAGAGGTTCCTGATGATGAGGATATAATACCCGTCGTGAAGCATATTGTGTCTCCCGCCGAGACAGATGCCGAAGAGGATGACGAGCTTGAACCTGAGTATGTCGAATTATATTCCAGCGCTGAGCCTGTAAGTTATGAGCCTGTAAGCTCTGAATCAGAAAGCTCTGAATCTGACAGCGCTGAAACTGACAGCCCGGAACCTGAAAACGTGGAGCTGTTTCCCGTCGATGAGGATGAGACGGATTCTGCACCTGAATATGAAACAATGCGAACAGGAACTGATTACTCTGCTGAAGATGATGACCTGATCGATTCTCTGCCAGAAGGGTTCCGGACAGATAGTGTGTCTGAAAGTGATGACGATGAGGATGATCATGGCTTCGACTACACCCGCCCGGTGAGCGAACTGATGCGCCCGGTGCGCGAAGATAACAACCAGTTGCAACAGACCTCGATGGAACTTTCTGAGCATCAGGAATCTATTTTTTCACTGACTGATGAGCCTGCAACTAAATCACAACCTCCATTTAAAACGTCCGGATTTGAACCGGTGAAGGCTGAGCTGAAACCGGAGCCAGAATTCGAGCCAGAACATTTTTCTGCCACCGATGATGAGCCTGGTGACCTTGCGGATGGTTTCTTTGTTGATGAGCCTGCAAGCGAGCCTGCAGAAAAGTCTGTGGCGAAAGCGGATAAACCTGACAGCGGTATCGGGATTAAGGGGCAGTCACTGCAGAAGATTCCTGAAGCCGATAAAGTATTGGTAATCTCAGTGGTTGCGTCAGAGGGGGGAGAGAGCTTTTCCGGTCGTAGTCTGTTGCAAATTCTGCTGGCGTGCGGCATGCGCTATGGGGATATGAAAATCTTCCACCGATATGAGGATGGTATCGATCAGGGGGCAATCCAGTTCAGTATGACCAACGCACTTGAGCCCGGCTATTTTGATATCGATACGATGGATAGCATGGAAACCCGCGGCGTTACCTTTTTTATGTCGATGGAAGAACCCCGTGATGTGATGAACGCTTACGAATGTATGCTGGCAACCGCTGTCGCCGTTGCAAAAAATCTGCGCGGAGTGCTGCTGGATGAAAATCGCTCCACAATGCGGGATCAGACCAAAGAGCATTACCGTGAGCGCATCCGTAAGTTTGAAATGCGTAAACTGAAAAAAACCACAACCGTCTGATAGTTCCTGATAGAAGCCAATGAAATCTGATATCTCTGTTACGCAGCTGCTTGAGCAGTTGCGCGATCAACTGCGTCGCTACAACTACCAATACTATGTTCTTGATGATCCTCAGGTGCCGGATGCAGAATATGATCGCTTGTTTCAGCAGCTTAAAAAACTGGAAGAGGAAAACCCCGAACTTGTAACCCCTGAATCGCCTACTCAGCGGGTTGGTGCCGAGCCTCTGGCAGCTTTTACTCAGGTGCGTCATGAGATGCCGATGTTATCGCTGGATAACGCCTTTTCAGCCGATGATATGCACAGCTTTGAAAAGCGCGTGCGTGACCGGCTCAAGCTTGCTGAAGAGGTGTCTGTTGAATTTGCCTGTGAACCCAAACTGGACGGTATCGCTGTCAGTCTGCTGTATGAGCAGGGCGTCTTAGTCAGAGGAGCAACCCGGGGCGATGGCAGCACCGGAGAAGATATTACTCTGAATGTCCGTACCATTAACTCAATCCCGCTGCGCCTGATGGGTACAGATTATCCTGAAAGGCTTGAAGTGCGGGGCGAGATCTATATGCCCCGTAAAGCCTTTGAACGGGTGAATGAGCAGGCGCTTAAACGGGGTGATAAGCCTTTTGTTAATCCCCGGAATGCGGCTGCCGGAAGCCTGCGACAGCTGGACCCTAAGGTGACTGCGCAACGCTCACTGGAGATGTGCTGCTATTCTGTGGGTATTGTCAGTGGAGGCGAACTCCCGGACACACATGAAGCCATTTTGCGCCGGCTGGCAACCTGGGGGCTGAAAATCAATGCGGAGATGGCGGTAGTCGAGGGGGCGGAAGGCTGTCTTGAATATTTTGAGAAGCTGGCAGAGAAGCGCGACCAGTTGCCTTATGAGATCGACGGAATCGTATTTAAGGTAAACGATATTGAACTGCAGCGGCAGTTAGGTTTTGTCTCAAGAGCGCCGCGCTGGGCCATTGCTCATAAGTTTCCGGCGCAGGAAGAGATGACGGTGGTCAAGGCTGTCGAGTTTCAGGTGGGTCGAACCGGAGCGATCACGCCGGTTGCCCGGCTGGAGCCAGTATTTGTCGGTGGCGTTACAGTGAGTAATGCAACACTACATAACATGGATGAGGTTAAGCGACTGGATGTCCGGGCGGGCGATAGTGTGATTATCCGCCGGGCTGGTGATGTGATTCCTCAGGTGGTTTCGGTGGTGGCTGAACGCCGGCCCGAAGAGACTCAGCCTGTTAGCTTGCCAGAACGGTGTCCGGTGTGCGACTCTGAAATTATCCGGGTTGAGACCGAAGCGGTTGCCCGTTGTTCGGGGGGGTTGAGCTGTGCAGCCCAGCGCAAAGAAGCGCTGAAGCACTATGTATCCCGTAAGGCGATGGATATTGATGGACTGGGTGAAAAGCTGATAGATGCGCTGGTGGAGAAAGAGTTGGTGCACAGTCCGGCGGATCTCTACAGGTTACACCATCTGCAACTGGCCAGTATGGAGCGGATGGGAGACAAGTCAGCCACTAAGTTGCTACAGAGTATTGAAAAAAGTAAGGCGACGGAGCTGGCTAATTTTATCTATGCACTGGGAATCCGCGAAGTAGGTGAAGCCACCGCGAGAACTCTGGCGGTTTATTTTGGCTCGCTTGAAGCGGTTATGGCGGCCAGTGAGGAAACGCTGCAGGCAGCGCCGGATATCGGCCCGGTAGTAGCGCAATATATTGTCAGCTTTTTTCATCAGGTACATAACCGTGAAGTCATTCAGGCACTGCGTGATGCTGGCGTACACTGGCAGGATGTTGAAGTAGACGTGCATGCTCAGCCACTGGCCGGTCAGACCTGGGTGCTGACCGGGACACTGGAGCAGATGCCCCGGACAGACGCGAAAAAGCAACTGTTGGCACTGGGTGCAAAGGTCGCGGGCAGTGTTTCTAAGAAAACCGATTGTGTTGTGGCAGGCCCGGGAGCCGGGTCTAAACTACAGAAAGCTGAAGAACTGAATATTCCAGTTATGGATGAACCTCAGTTACTGGCTTTACTGGCGAAATATAACGGCTAAGAGTATCAGACTGATGCCCAAATCGACGTTTTACAGATCAATCCCGGTATGTTTATTGAGTGCTCTGGTGCTGCAGGGGTGTAGTGATATCGCTCAGGTCGTGCCGGAGCGATTTGTAAAACCAGATAACCCGTTTTGTCTCGGGCTGTATCAGAATAATGACTGGCTGGATGCGGCGGTATCAACTGAAAGTCGCTGGGGTTTGCCGCTGCATATTGCACTGGCGGAACTGAATATGCCGGTAGGCACAGAGGCCAGTACCTATATTGTGCCAGCATCTTCAGATTGGGAAGAGTATCGCCTGGCAAGTGAAAACTGGGCTGGCACCGTTGCCGATATCACTACCGCTCTGGACTTTCTTGGCTGGCACGCACAGATGGCCAGTCAGCGAAACGATCTGAATATGAATCAGGCGGGTAAACTGTATATCGCATCACGAATTGGTCATGGCGGTCTGTATCGGTTGGAGTATCACCCCGATCCGGTATTGATACGTCAGGCTGATTCAGTCGATCAGCGCGCACAACAGTACCGGCAAGACCTGAAAAGCTGCCCCCGTATCCGGGAAAGGGCAGACAGTTTCTTCCGCTGGCCCTGGTGAACGATGATTATCCCCTGGGAAGAACTGCAAGCTGACACACTGACAAGCCTTATAACGGAGTTTGTCACCCGTGATGGCACAGACTATGGCCTGAATGAAACAACCACTGATACGCGAATAGAGCAGGTTAAAGCTAAACTGAGACAGGGTGAGGCGGTAGTGCTGTTCAGCCAGAGTACAGGACAGTGCAATATAGTTGCCCGTAACAGTTTATAGTTGGCAGAGGTATCGTTATGGACCAGTTGGAACAGATTACAGCGCTGATTGCACTGACGATGGGGGTTGGCTGGGCCAGCGGTATAAACCTCTATGCTACGATCCTGATGCTGGGTCTGATGGCCAATATGGGGCATCTGCAACTCCCGGCCGGGTTAGACGTGGTTGCTGATCCTATGGTGCTGATGGCCGCCGGGTTTATGTACTGCGTAGAGTTTTTTGCCGATAAGATACCCGGTGTCGATACGGGGTGGGATGCTCTGCATACCTTTATCCGGATTCCCGCAGGCGCCGCACTGGCTGCCGGTGCGGTTGGTGATATGAATGAAGCCGTTATTGTGGCGGCAGCCCTTGTCGGCGGGTCATTGTCTGCTACCAGTCACGCCCTCAAAGCCGGCGGGCGGGTGATGATTAATACCTCACCGGAACCGGTGACCAACTGGACCGCCTCAGTCGCAGAAGATCTGGCCGTGTTTGGTGGGTTATGGGCTGCACTAAACCATCCTGTTGCGTTTCTCATAGCGCTGGTACTTTTTATCGCACTGGTGATCTGGTTGCTGCCAAAGATCTGGCGTGGCGTGAAAAAGGTATTCGCGTTTCTGGTCAGACTGTTTGGCGGGCGGGATGACAGTACTCAGATTAATGAAAACAACAATGCGCTGCCCCATCAAAATGGCAGGTTTAAAAACTGAGACAGGCTTACCGGCTGTCCAGCCACTCATTATTGATCAGTGACTGCAGCAGGTCAGTCCGGGTAATAATTCCCAGCAGGTTACCATTATCCTCAACAATAGGAATACAGCTCAGGTGATGTTCGACACAGCTGACCGCCAGTTGGCGAATATTGGTATCCGGTGTGGCTGTAATCACCTGCTTTGAATAGCATTGTTCGATGGTGTCTTCAATGCTGTGTAACTGGGCTCCCTGATAGCTAAGATACTGCAGTAACAGCTTTTCTGTCACAATGCCCATCAGCCTTCCTGCACCGGAGAGTACCAGCAGGTGGCTGATACCAAACTGCTTCATCTTGTACAGCGCCGATTGGATTTTACTGCCCTGTAATACCGACTGAACCGGATGTGACATAATCAGCGATGCAGGAATATAGGAGCGCGGGTGTTCCTGAGAGGTGCTGCTGCCTCCGGTCTGACTATAGATTGATGCAGCTTTACGGGCGTTCCCTTTTGGGTGCGGGCCCGGTTCATGATGCAGAAGCTGATCTACATGATCCTTTTCGTGGTCTTTTTCTCCGCCGACTTCGGCTGTGCGGGCAGACGCACTCAGCTGCTCTACTCCGCGCGGAGGAAACAGCGATTTAACCGGTGTCTGGATACGATAACCCTGATCGTAAATAATTAATGCCATAGCTGTTTATTACTACCCTGAAAAAACCGTAAGTACTATATCGCCCGTCTGATCAGATTCTTGATAATAAATCGTCCAGGACTCAGCTTATCAACCAGCTCTTTTTCCAGTGGTAAAGGCTCATTTTCAAGCATTGAAGCGATAATCTCACCACTTATTGGACCACTGATAAGGCCTTTTGATCCATGTGCAAGATTTGCGAATAAACCGGGGTGATATTGCGGCTGAGTATCAATGATTGTCCTGGCATCATGACGTAACCGGGCATAATCATTGAGAAAGGACTCGTACACTGGTACCGGACCAATTATCGGCAGTTTATCCGGTGATGCGCAGCGGAACGCAACACGGCCTTCAAGCCCTTTTTCAGCATGGTACCGGGACAGCGACTTGCCAAGTTCCGGAGCCATATGATACACCTTATCAAGGTTATGCAGGTGGCCGGACTCTCGGATATCAGTCGCGTCATCTTTTAGATCAAACGTGGCACCAAAACAGAAATGTCCGTGTTTAGCGGGTGATATATATCCTTCACTGCAAAGAACTGTTTTCAGGTATGGTGCATTGATCTCTGCAGTAGTAAGAGAGACCTGGCCACGAATATTCTGCACCGGCAGATGGTTAAGCTGTTCAAACAGTCTGCTGTCAGCCGCTGATGCGATCACTGCAACCGATGCCGTTAGTGTCTGACCGTTCTGGGTATAACCGTTCCAGTCGTTACCCTCTCGTTCCAGACGCAGAATTTGAGTCTCTGTCAATACGGTGATGCCCGGGTGCTCTGTTAACCATTTACATAGTAAAGGAGGGGTCACCCAGCCGGCATCGGGGAAGAACAGGCCGCTATTATTGACCGGTGTTCCTGCGAGGGCTGACGCTTCACTCTGTTCAACAAATCGAACGACCGGCTCGGGATAGTTACCGGACTCCACCAGCTTTTGCTGTTTGGCCTGCTCTTTATCGCTGGCCGCCAGTTGTAATAATCCGCAGGGCGACCAGATATCAGTCCGGCCAGCCAGATTCTGGTTAAGAAAATTGCTGCTGTAGAGAAAGCCTGAAAGGTGGAAGCGGCTGGCGGGTATTGGTTCAACGGGGAGCTTGGCATAGAGCGCCCCCTGACGGTTCCCCGACCCTTCGGTTGCAATTCCGGGATGTTTATCGACCAGTGTTACGTTCCAGCCGCGTATAGCCAGAGAGTACGCCGTGGAACATCCGGCTATTCCGGCACCGATCACCAGGGCGGTTTTGTCGCCCGTATGCTTGTGCGGAAGCCTGAACCAGGCAGGAGAGGGTGTTGAACTGCTTTGTTCTGCTTCATCCGTTCCTGCAAACGTTCCCGACAGCATATCCCATTTAGGGCCAAAGCCATCCGTTCTCCTGACCTGAAACCCGACACCTCTCAATCCGCGCTTTACAATGCCCGCGGAGGTGAAGGTGGCGAAAGTTGTACCTGGCTTGCTGAGTCTGGCGACCTGCTGAAACAGCTCTGGACTCCACATGTCAGGATTTTTAGCGGGGGAGAAACCATCAAGAAACCATGCATCGACTTCGGCATCCAACTGGCTGTAACATTCAGTCGCATCACCCAGCATCAGTGTCAGGCTAACCCGGCCATTATCGAAACTGAGGCGGTGAAAGCCGGGAACGCTGTTTGGGTATTGAGCTAACAGTTGCTCAGAAAACGTATTGAGCTCAGGCCATAAAGCGAGCGCGCGGGTCAGGTCGTCAGGTGTGATCGGATATTTCTCGACACTGATGAAATGTAATCTCGCTGTATCCTGTGCCTGCTCATTAAACAGCTGCCACGCCGCAAGGAAATTAAGCCCGGTACCGAACCCCGTTTCAGCAATGGTAAACGATGCTGTTGTTTTGAAACGGTCGGATAATTGATTACTGTCGAGAAACACATGGGTGGTTTCAGCGAGACCGTTTTCAATAGAGAAGTAGATGTCGTTGAACTTTGTTGATAAAGGGGCTTCAGAAGACCAGTCCAGGTCAGCAAATATGTTTGGTTTTTTCATATCAGTTTGAGTAATCGCCTTGGGCAGTAATACCGTACTTACGCCGGCCAATTGTATAGAATGTGTTTAATCTGTGCTTGAGTTTATGAACAGCCTGTTCACGTAGTACATCTTGTACAAATACGAAAGGAATGAGTGAATGAAACTATTGATTACAGGCGGCGCCGGCTTTATCGGCTCTGCAGTTATACGCCACCTTATCCAACATACAGCGGACAGTGTCGTGAATGTTGATAAGCTGACGTATGCCGGAAACCTGGAATCTCTGGAATCTGTGGTAAAAAATGATCGCTACCGGTTTGAACAGGTCGATATCTGTAACCGGGAAGAACTTAACAGAGTGTTTGCTGAACATCAGCCAGATGTCGTAATGCACCTGGCAGCGGAATCTCATGTGGACCGTTCTATTGATGGCCCGGGGGCATTTATCGAAACCAATATTGTCGGGACTTATACTCTTTTGGAAGTATGCCGGGCCTATTGGACTGACCTGTCACCAGAGCGAAAAGCGGCGTTCCGCTTTCACCATATTTCAACCGACGAGGTTTATGGCGATCTGCCGCATCCAGCAGATTCTGACGATGCATCTGCACACTTGTTCACAGAAACAACACATTATGCCCCCAGCAGTCCCTATTCCGCGAGCAAAGCAAGCTCTGACCATCTGGTACGCTCCTGGATGCGTACCTACGGCCTGCCTGTGTTGGTGACTAACTGTTCCAATAATTATGGCCCCTATCATTTTCCTGAGAAGCTGATTCCGTTGGTTATTCTCAATGCGCTGGAAGGCAAACCGCTGCCAGTCTATGGAAAAGGTGATCAGATAAGGGACTGGCTGTATGTAGAAGACCATGCACGGGCTTTGTATACAGTTGTCACTGAGGGGCGGGTGGGAGAAACCTATAATATCGGCGGGCATAATGAGAAGCAAAATATAGACGTGGTCTATGCATTGTGCGATGCATTGCAGGAACTCGCTCCGAGTCATATCCATTATCGCAGTCTGATAACCACCGTTAAGGACCGGCCTGGTCATGATCGGCGCTATGCGATTGATGCGAGCAAGATAGGAAGTGAACTCGGATGGCAACCATTGGAAACCTTCGAGTCCGGTATTCGTAAAACCGTGCAATGGTATCTGGACAATCTAGAATGGTGTCGGCGGGTACAGGACGGAAGTTATCAGCGCGAGCGTTTAGGCGTTAACGCTTAAGGGAGGGACGGTGAATATAGTACTTCTGGGTAAAACAGGTCAGGTTGGCTTCGAGCTTCATCGAACTCTGTCGCCATTAGGTCGTATTGATGCGCCGTCAAGGTCTGAGCTGGATCTGATGAGTGAGTTAGCGGTCAATGACTACCTGATCAGCAGAAAACCAGACCTGATCGTTAATGCTGCTGCATGGACTGCTGTTGATGATGCTGAAGAGTACCAGGCTGAGGCTCAACGACTCAATGCAGAATTGCCTGCTCAACTGGCCTTGTATGCCGTCGACAGGAATATCCGGCTGGTTCACTATAGTACCGACTATGTTTACCCTGGCACTGGAACTCTTCCCTGGGTAGAGACTAGCCCAACGGGTCCGCTCAGTGTGTATGGTAAAACCAAGCTGGCAGGTGATCATGCGGTAGAGCATAGTGGTGCGGATTATCTGATCTTTCGTATCTGCTGGGTTTATAGTGCCCGGGGAAACAATTTCATGAAGACGATGCTTCGTCTCGCAAAAAGTAAAACTGAACTTAATATTGTTGCCGATCAGATCGGCACACCTACACCGGCCCGGTTGATCGCTCAGGTCAGTACGTTAGCCGTTCGTGATGAGTTGAAATGCGGTATATATCAACTAGCATCTAAGGGTGAAACCAGTTGGTATGGCTTTGCTACAGAAATATTCAATCAGGCCGTTCAAATGGGAGAAACGCTGTTGTTGACTCAGGACAATGCCCGGTCAATCAACACCCTTAACTATCCTACACCCGCCCGAAGGCCCGCGAACTCCAGAATGAACGTAAACAAGCTGGAAAACGCTCTGAATATTGAGCTGCCTGACTGGCAAAGCCAACTGACTATAACTCTGGCAGAGTATCTGGAGAAAAAATGAAAGGAATTATTCTTGCCGGAGGTTCCGGTACCCGTCTATATCCCATTACCCGGGGTATCTCAAAGCAATTGCTTCCGGTGTATGACAAGCCAATGATCTATTACCCGCTTTCTGTGCTGATGCTGGCAGGCATTCGGGATGTCCTTGTTATCACCACGCCTGAAGATCAGGAAGGCTTTAATCGGTTGCTTGGCGATGGCAGTCAATGGGGTATTAATCTTAGTTATGCGGTACAGCCCAGCCCGGATGGCCTTGCGCAGGCATTTATAATTGGCGAAGAGTTCATTGGCGATGACAGCGTTTGTTTAGTCTTGGGTGATAACATCTATTACGGTCAGGGGTTAAGTAACCTTCTTCAAACAGCTGCATCCAGAGAAAAAGGTGCAACTGTATTCGGATATCAGGTCACCGATCCGGAACGTTTCGGCGTGGTTGAGTTTGATAATCAGCGGCGTGCTATCTCCATTGAAGAAAAACCGGTTAATCCTAAGTCTGACTTTGCCGTCACTGGTCTGTATTTTTATGATAATGATGTGATCGAAATAGCGAAGTCAGTCACTCCGTCAGCGCGCGGTGAGCTGGAGATTACGACGGTTAACCAGATTTATCTGAATCGGGGCGATCTGAAGGTCGAATTATTGGGTCGTGGCTTTGCCTGGCTTGATACAGGAACTTTCGACTCACTTCAGGAAGCCGCCAGCTTTATTGAAACCTTAGAAAAGCGTCAGGGGTTAAAAATTGCGTGCCTGGAAGAGGTTGCCTATCGAATGGGTTATATCAATGAAGAACAGTTACTTGCTGAGGCAGAGAAACTCCAGAAGAACAGTTATGGAGCGTATCTCAGAAAACTAGTGAAAACAGGCAGATAGATAGCAGGAATAGCATGGATATTATCTCAACCAGGATACCCGACGTAAAACTTATCAAACCGAAAGTCTTTGGTGATGAGCGCGGCTTCTTTATGGAGACCTGGAACCAGCACGCTTTCAGTGAAGCGGGTATTAATGCCACATTTGTTCAGGATAATCATAGCCGCTCAGTGAAAAATACCCTGCGTGGTTTGCACTACCAGATAAAACAGCCTCAGGGCAAACTGGTACGGGTAACCCGTGGTGAAGTGTTTGACGTGGCTGTGGATCTGCGTCCGGGCTCTGCAACATTTGGTCAATGGGTCGGGGAGTACCTATCAGAAGATGATAACCGTATGTTATGGGTGCCACCGGGTTTTGCGCATGGTTTTCTGGTGACAAGTGAAACTGCGGATTTTCAGTATAAATGTACGGATTTTTATGCGCCTGAATACGAGCGGGCAATCCATTGGAATGATCCTGCTCTGAATATTGAATGGCCGCTTGGGGGGAGAGTTGAACCTCTTGTTTCCCACAAAGATGGCCAAGCCGGTAGTTTTGAACAGGCCGAGAAATACCAGCAGGAAGGTGTGCGCTAATGAACCTAGTCAAATGGATAGACTTTCAGAGCCTTGGAGACAAACGGGGTAGTCTGGTCGCTGTTGAGATCGGCATGGATAAAGCCGTCCCGTTCGATATAAAACGCATCTATTATATTTATCGAACTATGGAGAGCGTAAGCCGTGGCTACCATGCTCATAAAAATCTTAAGCAGGTCGCTATTTGTGTTGCGGGAAGATGTCGTATGGTGTTGGATGATGGAAAAAAGAGAGTTGAGGTCTGGCTTGATTCTCCGACTAAAGGACTTCTGATTGAAGATATGGTTTGGCGGGAAATGCACGATTTCAGTGAAGACTGCGTACTGCTAGTGCTAGCCAGTGAGCATTATGATGAAAGCGATTATATTCGTAACTATGAGCGATTTAGAAGAGAAGTGTTAAAGTGAGCTTTATTCATCCGTTGTCCGATGTTGGACAATGTATTCTAGGAGCGGGCACCCGCATTTGGCAATACGCTGTTATCCTTGATGGTGCAGTTCTGGGGGACGATTGTAATGTGTGTGCACATACCTTGATTGAAGGCAATGTAGTTATCGGTGATCGCGTGACTATTAAGTCAGGGGTTTTTCTGTGGGATAGTACTGCTATTGGAAATGATGTATTCATAGGTCCGAATGCTACTTTCACTAATGATCCTTACCCGCGTTCAAAACGATACCCAGAAATTTTTTCTGGTATCACAGTGAAAGATAATGTCAGTATCGGGGCAAACTCAACGATACTGCCAGGCTTAATTATAGGGGAAGGAGCTATGGTGGGAGCTGGAGCTGTGGTTACCAAAGATGTACCGCCAAGAGCCGTTGTTATTGGAAATCCTGCTAGTATCATCAGGTATATTGAATAATGCTACCTTTTCTAGACCTTAAATCAGTAAATAGCCTTTATCGAGATGAGTTGATAGAAGCCGCAATACGGGTCATAGACTCAGGCTGGTATGTTCATGGACAGGAAGTCAAAGCCTTCGAAGTGGAGTTTGCTGCATACTGTGGAGTAAGTCACTGTATTGGAGTTGCAAATGGTCTCGATGCTCTGATGCTTATACTCCGAGCGTGGAAGGAAATGGGTAAGCTTAAGGAGGGGGATGAAGTAATTGTTCCCGCCAATACATACATCGCCAGCATATTAGCAATCACTGAAAACAGACTAAAGCCCGTTTTGGTAGAGCCGGATGAGCTGACATTTAATCTGTGTCCTAAAAAAACAGCTGATGCTATTACTCCGAACACTAAAGCCATCATTGCCGTTCATCTTTATGGTCAAATTGCTCCGATGACTGACTTGATGCATTTAGCAGATAAACATGGCTTGCTTGTGTTGGAGGATGCAGCACAGGCTCATGGAGCTTCAATCAATGGACGTAGGGCTGGAAGTTGGGGGCATGCGGCCGGGTTTAGTTTTTATCCGGGTAAAAATTTAGGTGCATTGGGTGATGGCGGTGCCGTGACAACAGATGATAGTGAACTCGCGGAAACTATTCGTGCACTCGGGAACTATGGTAGTCACAAAAAGTATGAAAATATTTATCAGGGAGTGAATAGCCGATTGGATGAGATTCAGGCTGCAATGCTCAGGGTGAAATTAAGATATATTGAAGAAGATATTAAGCTTCGCCGTAGAGCTGTAGACTACTACCTTAACTACCTCGATAACCATGCGATACAGCTTCCGGTCCTAGATAAAAAAGAAGGTCATGTTTGGCACCTTTTTGTTATCAGGGCTTCCAATCGTAATGATCTTCAAGACTATCTACGGGAAAAGGGGATCCAGTCGCTTATCCACTATCCTATACCGCCACACAAGCAAAAGGCATATAAGCTTTGGGCCGGAGAATCTTATCCATTAACAGAAGAAATTCATAATAGTGTTCTGAGTCTGCCTTTGAGCCCTACTATAGATATGAATGATTTGTCTGAAGTAGTGACTGCCTGTAATTTGTGGTGATATTCGTTGAAGTATGTTGCGATAAATTTTTTTATTTTAAATAGATGTTACGGATGATTGATGCCTAATCGTGTTTATGTTCATATTGGCCTGCCTAAAACCGCAACCACAATGCTTCAGATGGATTATTTTCCGTATGTAGATAGCAATAAATATATGTATTTAGGTGTTTTTCAGCCCCGGGATACGGAATCAGATGAACTATATTATGATTTATGTTATGCGATAAACTCTGGCTCAAATATCTTTGAGGTAAATGCTAAGATAAAAAAAAAGCTGAGAGATGATTCAGGATCATTGATTTTTTCTGAGGAGATGTTTACGGTCTCTCAACCTGGAATTTCATGGCAAAAAAAAATATCAAATTTAGCTAAAGTTTTTGAAGGTATAGATTTTAGAATTCTTATTACGATAAGAGAACCTGTTTCTGCCATGTTTTCGTTTTATGTCGAATCGTATTATCGATATATGGATAGTAATGAAAGCTTTAGTAATCTTGCTATTAATAGTAATGATTTTAAAATATATCATTATGACTATATTTTGAATATTCTTGAAAGAAAGTTCACTAGAGAGCGAATTTATATTCAAAAATTCGAGGATCTTATAATAGGAGATTTTTCAATAGTAAATAGGTTTCTAAGTTTTAATGGTGCGGGCGTTAATTTCATTTCAATGAATAATAGAAACCAGAAGAGGAAAACATCTACCGCAATCTTGATTCCAAAGGATTTAAAGTTTAAGAGGGCAGATAGATTATACCAAGCAGTAGGAGGAGATAGAAATGTATGTGCTTTTATTGTAAAGCGAACTATGGAGAGGCAATTGAAAAGACTGCTAATGCTACCTTGCTTTGCCATTACTGTTCAGAAACCATCTGACCTCGAGTATCGGGAGCTTATGAAAATAATGCGTGGCTCTATGGAATATATGTTCAAGCATTACGGTATCCGATACTGAGATGAACGAGAACAGTTCTCACAAACAGATTCTTCGTTCCTCAGCAGTGATTGGCGGAGCATCTTTGCTCGATATTTTAATCGGTCTAATTCGAGTCAAGGTAGTTGCCGTATTACTTGGTCCAGCTGGAGTCGGGTTGCTAGGTATACTGCAAAACTTTATGAGCACAGTATCTACGGTCTCTGCTTTGGGTGTTGAAAATGTAGGTACACGACAAATTTCAGAAGCTCAGGGAAGAGGTGATCTGTCCGCAGTGGGTATAGCTCGCAGGGCCTTATTCTGGGGTACACTCGTTCTTTCGGTTTTGGGAGCGTTAGTCTTCTGGCTTTGTAGTAGTTATGTGGCCAAATATGCGATGGGAAGTGAAGAGTTTTCCGGTTCCGTTAGTTGGATAGCCCTTGGTGTTGCTTTATCTGTTGCCGCTAGTTATCAGCGGGCACTATTGACAGGTACGCGCCGGATAGGTGATATAGCTAAAATATCAGTGTCATCATCTATTATTAGTACTGCAATAGGATTGTCTATTATTTACTGGTTTAAAGCGGATGGAATAATCCTTTTAATTATTATTGGTCCCTTGATAGGTTTTATTATAAGTCAAATATATGTTGCACGTATACCTCATATAGATATTCCTTCTTCGTCTTTCATGCAGTTGAGTGTCCAATGGCGAACTTTGGTTACTCTTGGCTCGGCTTTTATGGTGGCAGGCTTAGTATTCCTTCTTGGTCAATTGCTGGTGCGAACTATGGTTCAGCAGAAGCTTTCTCCCGAGAGTCTAGGTTACTTCCAGGCAGCTTGGTCTATCTCAATGACTTATATTGGTTTTGTCTTATCGGCTATGGGTACTGACTACTATCCAAGGTTGACTCAAGCTATTCATGATCGAATCAAGGTGAATCGGCTGGTTAATGAACAAACTGAAGTAGCAATTTTGCTAGCGGGACCAGTTTTGCTGGGGATGCTAGCATTTTCTCCGTGGGTGATTCAGTTATTATATACGGATGAGTTCAGGCCCGCTGTAACTATTTTACGTTGGCAAATACTTGGAGATGTTTTGAAAATAATTGCTTGGCCGATGGGGTTTGTTATTTTGGCAGCAGGTAAGGGGGCTATATTCATGTTTAAGGAGGTGGTGGTAATTAGTGTTTTTGTGTTGGTTGTATGGGTGTTGCTTCCTTATATTCATATAGAGTCAACGGGGATCGCATTTTTTGTCATGTACATTGTTAATATACCTTTGTTGATTATTATTACTCGAGGTATAACTGGTTTTTCTTGGAATAAACGGGTGAAAAAAGATATAGTGATATTGATCATTATCGCGCTACTGATTAGTGCATTGGGGCATTATAGTGATTTTCTTGGTGCCGTAATTGGGGGGGGGGTGACTTTAGGCTTTAGTATCTCCTCATTGTTAAGACTGTCCCTGATGGTTGATGTAGGTGGTCCTGTTGCAAAGTTAACAAATAAAATTTGTCAAAAGTTTCTTAGAGTTAGAGGGTGAAGTCTGTATGTAATATACTAAAAAACAAGTGATTCTCTAATGTTTTTTTATAAGCAGGCTTTTAAGTTAATTTTTAGTGTTTGTGAAAGTTTATATATTATGCTGAAAAGAGTCTTAAAAAAAATAATTCCAAAGAGTTTTATTTCTTTTATTTTTAAAATGAAGGTAAAGGTTCTTTTTTGTCTTTTTTTGTTTTTGTCGAGGTTGAAAAGTTGTAATTGCCAGTGGAGGGTTTTTGGTTTTTTTTGTAACAAAAATGTGTTTCTTTATGAGCTTCCGTGTTCTTATAGGTTAGACTGTGAGTCAGAAACAGTTTCAGAAACTCCTAACTATAAAAGTATTAACGTTTTTTCTGAAAAAATTAGACTATCATCTATTAATTTATATGAGTTAAAAGATTGTTTTTTTTCTGTAGATTCTTCTAATTTTTTGGTAGATGATGATTTGATAGTGGATAAAATTCCACATATTGATATTTCAGTTTCTAATTATGCAACTGGTTTTTTACGTATGCATAATGACACTGTAAGCCTTATAAAACTGCATGATGTTCATGATTTGGTCATTGAGAGTGCATATTTTTTGGGTGGAAATGGCAGTGAAAACTATTATCACTGGATGGTGGAGTTATTGCCTAAGCTTCAGTATATAGCCACAAAATCTGGATTTGAAAGATGTGCTAATATAGTTGTTTCATCAAGGGTTTTAGAGTTTGACTCATTTAAAAAGACACTGGTATTTTCTGTTAAAGGATTTAAATTTAATATTTACTACCTCGACAAAAAAAATACGTATAGGATTAGAAAGTTATTAGTGATAACTAAGCCGTCAGATGTTCTTTTTAATTCGAAGAATGTATTGTCTCGTGTTGATTTCTGTTTTTATAGAAAAAGTAGTATAGACTACACTGTTAAATTGGTTGAGGATATTGTTGAGTCGAATGAACTAGATTTGCTTGGTGTGGATTTTTTTGAGAGAGTTTTTATTGGCAGAATGCCTGGTCTTGCTCGAAGTTATAATCAAGATGAGATTGAAGAATTACTAGTTACTAAGTACGGTTTTACTACAGTTTTTTTGGAGAATTATAGTATCGAAGAGCAGTTCATGATATTTAAAAAAGCTAAATGTATAGCTGGTCCATCAGGGGCTGCGTGGACCAATCTGATGTTCTGTAATAAAAACTCAGTATTGATAAGCTGGCTGCCAGATAATATTTCTGATTTTTCAGTGTATTCGTCTCTTTCAAGCTTGTTGGGTTTAAATATGTTTTTTGTTGAGGCGGAGGCTGATTGTGTTCAGGAATTACATACTAGTTATTATTTGAGTCCTGTTCGTCTAGCTCGTCTTATTGATGAAGTTTTAATGTGAGCGTGATGTTTTTGTTTTTATTTGATTATTATTTTCTGTGTTGGTGAATGTGAGGGTTAAGTTAAGGTTGCTTTTTATTTTTTATTTTTTATGATTATGTTTTGTTTGCGTATTAAAGATGATTTTCATCTTAATAAGTTTTTTGGTGAAATATATTGTAATGATGATATGCATAGGTGTTTTTATACATTTAAATTATATTTTTTCGTAAAAATGGATTGTTCTGTCGATGTGTGTGTCTGACAGATTTAAAATATAA
This sequence comes from Oceanospirillales bacterium, assembly GCA_018223185.1. Classification (GTDB taxonomy): domain Bacteria; phylum Pseudomonadota; class Gammaproteobacteria; order Pseudomonadales; family Balneatricaceae; genus Amphritea. The sequence goes on from JAAEYW010000034.1 coordinate 32,258, forward strand.
TTTTAAGTTGGATGGTAAGTCCTATATGTCAAATAAAAATAAAATAAGTGTTACTATTATAACTCTTACATATAGGGACTTTAGCGGGTTGTCTAAAACTATAAGATCTGTATTGAATCAAGCATTCAATGAGGTTGGCTTTGTCGAATATTTGGTGGTTGATGATGGCTCCGAAAAGTTTGATAAGGCTAAGGTCCTTGAGGTTATCGATGAAGTTAAATCTGATTGTAGTAGTGTTAATTCTATTTTGGTTTATGCAAATGAAATTAATTTAGGAACGGTTAAGTCGTTCAATAAAGCAATTGATAGATCAACAGGGGATATTATTATTCCATTAAGTTCTGGAGATGAATTCTTTGATGTAAATAGTGTTGATGAAATTGTTAAACAATTCACTGAAGAAAATATTACGATCTTGACTGCTTTAAGACAGGTTGTAGATGATAGTGGTGTTCTTTGTGTTGAGCCGTCTAGCTATGATACTAAGCTTTTTGATAAAGGTAGTGAGGGAAGGCTTCTAAAACGACTAGTTCTAAGGGGAAATTTTATAAGCGGTGCTTGTACTTATTATTCTCGTAATTTCCTTAAGGGTGTCGGTGGATTTGATGAAAAGTATCGCCTTCTTGAAGATTACCCAATGTATCTTAAGGCGTTGAATAGCGGTTATCATATATCAATCATAAAAAATGTATTGATGAAGCATAAGGTTGGTGGGGTTAGCGATGGAAATGAACCCGTCAATGAGTTTTTTTGTAAAGACCATGACCTTGTGAAGCTCTGGATTCAGGAAAATATTTATTTAGATAAGATGGATAAACGTCTATTTAAATATTTCCAGTTGATGAGTAAGCGTCAGAGGCTTTCTTTTTTTTGTATTTTGAAATATCCGGATTGCCTGATTATCTGGATTTTTTATTTTCTTGTAAGTGGGTTTTCAAGAGGTGGCTTTACTCGACGTATCTGAAATAATGAGTTTTGTTAAATATGTAAATATTGCATGAGTCTATTTCTGTTAGTATTAATGTGGTGTATGGGGTTGGTCTAGTAATAAATGGTTTAATGTGTTTTTTATAAATTGGATTGTCGGTTTTTATATATAGAGTATGAATGATGATGAAGAGTGTCGGTGTTTGTGTGGCAACTTATAATGGAGCCTGCTATATATCTGAGCAGTTGGATTCTATCATTGCGTCTATACTATCCGCGGGTGTAAAAAATTGGCATATTTACTTATCTGATGACGGTTCTACTGATAAAACATTAAAAATTTTGAGTAGTTACGTTTCTGAAAATATTTCAGTGTTAAATGGTCCTGGTAAGGGACCCGCTAAAAATTTCGAGTTTCTTCTATCTCAGGTGAACGAAGATTGTATTTTTTTATCAGATCAGGATGATATTTGGCTCGAAAGTCGAGTGAAGACCTCGTTAAATGCTTTGAGTTATTGTGATGTTCACGTTTGTAATGCTTCCCTGGTTGATCAGAATCTCATATCTTTAGGTCTAAATCTTCGTGATATATATAAGACTCCTAAATCTTTAATCGCTGTGCTTATAAAGAACAGTTTTACAGGTGCTTGTATGTCAATGAATGTATCGGTTTTAAAGGATATTGATCCTTCACCGCCTGGTGTTATGCACGATTGGTGGATTGGCTTGAATGCTATTTTATGCAGTAAGAAAATAATTTTTGGAGATGAAGTTCTTTTATTATACAGAAGGCATTCAGCTACAGTTACACAACCGAATGCTAGTCTAAATTTTACTTTGACCGCTTTAATTTCACGATTGAGAATAATTAGATTTTTGTTTTTTTTTTTTATAAAGACTATTAATAAGTAAGTTTTTGTCTTGTTTAGTTGGGTGTTTTTTGTTCATGTATTGAGGTTTTTTATGCCTGATCCTATGGTTGATTCACCTAAAGTGGCTGTTTTACTTGCTGCCTATAATGGAATAAACTGGATTTCTGAACAGTTAGGTAGCATCTTAAGTCAGCGGAATATTGAAGTTACAGTTTTTATAAGTGTAGATCTTTCTTCAGATGCTACTTATGAGTGGTGTGTGCAACTACAGAATACAATCAATAATCTTACTGTACTTCCTTATGGTGAGCGCTTTGGTGGAGCGGCTAAGAATTTCTTCAGGTTGTTTCGAGATGTTGATTTTTCAGGTTTTGATTATATAGCTCTAGCCGATCAGGATGATATATGGCATAAAAATAAGATATATGAATCTATATATCATATAAAATTAGTTGGAACTGATGCCTATTCAGGTAATGTTATCGCTTTTTGGGAGGATGGAACGCGACAACTTATTAATAAGGCCCAGCCGCAGAGAGAGCTTGATTATTTGTTTGAAGCAGCCGGTCCTGGTTGTACTTATGTCGTGACACATGATTTGGCAATTGCGTTCCAAAAATTTCTGCGTGATACTCCGAAAGCAAATGAAATTATACTTCATGATTGGTTGCTTTATGCTTTTTCCCGTTCGCAGGGTTATCAGTGGTTTATTGATACTGTTCCACGTATGGAATACAGGCAGCACTCCTGTAATCAGGTGGGTGTTAATAAATCGTTAGCTTCTTTTTTGAAGAGGGTGCGCTATATAATCTTTGGAGGGGGGATGCTTCAGGTTAAGACCTTATTGAGTATTTTGCCCGAAAATAATGACTTTCAGAAATATAAGGCATTATCGCGAAAAAAAATATTCAGGTTATTATTAGTATGTAATCAGCTTCGTAGAAGACCGCTTGAACGGTTGTATGTTTTTATTGCGTTATCAATTGCTCTTGCGGTCGGTGTGAAAGATAGATGAGAATTTTGGTTACGGGTGTAACAGGCTTTATTGGCAGTGCGACTTTGGCTCGACTAATAACTAACGGATATGAAGTTGTTGCGGCTGTGCGGGATCTTGCATCAAGCCACTCGATAGAAACTACCATTATACCAGTAGGAAGTATTGGTCCGGATACCGGTTGGGGCAAAGCTCTGCATGAGGTTGATGTCGTTATTCATTGTGCAGCACGTGTCCATTTAGTGAATGATAATGCCAGGTCTCCCTTGACTCTTTTCCGTAGTGTGAATGTCGAAGGTACTTTACGGCTTGCCTGTCAGGCGGCTGAGGCTGGTGTAAAACGCTTTATTTATATCAGCTCGATCAAAGTGAATGGAGAACAGTCCGCCGAGGGTAAGCCTTTTACTGCTGATGATATCCCCCAGCCTGAAGACCTTTATGGGATCTCTAAATTTGAAGCTGAGAGAGGATTGCAGGAATTAGCGGAATCAACTGGCATGGATATCGTTATTATCCGTCCGCCACTGGTGTATGGTCCGGGTGTAAAAGGTAACTTCGCCAGCATGGTCAGGCTGGTTGGAAAAGGCCTGCCATTACCTCTCGGGGCTGTTTACAATAAACGCACTTTGGTTGCTTTAGATAATCTTGTTGACCTGATTGTAGCGTGTGTCGATCATCCTGCCGCAGCGAATCAGGTGTTTCTGGCGGGTGATGCTGAGGATTTGTCGACCACGGAGCTTCTGCGGGGCGTAGCTAAGGCGATGGGTAAACCTTGTCGCCTGGTTCCTGTCCCCTCGTTTATCTTGCGGTTGGGAGCTATTTTATTGGGCAAAAAAGCATTGGCTCAGCGGTTGCTGGGGTCCTTGAGAGTTGATATTTCGAAAAACCGTGAACTGCTGGGGTGGAAGCCGCCATTAACAGTCGAAGAAGGTCTCAAGCGTTGTTTTGTATCGGAAAAGAATCAATGATTCGGTTATTTGATATAGTGTTTTCACTGCTAGGGTTAGTTTGTGGCTTTCCACTGCTACTGTTGTTGGCGTTAATTGGTCTCTTTGATACGGGCTCACCAGTCTTTCTGCAGGTTAGGGTGGGGCGTTTTCAAAAGCCTTTCACACTGATTAAGTTCCGGACTATGTCTGTAGATACCGCTTCAGTAGCAACACATCTGGCTAGCAGTAGCTCAATTACCAGGTTCGGATACTTTCTAAGGAAGTCGAAGCTTGATGAGCTTCCTCAGTTATGGAATGTGCTCAGAGGCGAAATGAGTCTGGTTGGTCCCCGGCCCGGGTTATACAATCAAGAGGAGTTAATAGCTGCCAGGGAAGCACGAGGAGTTTTCAGTGTCCGCCCAGGTATTACCGGGCTTGGTCAGATAAGTGAAATCGATATGTCGACTCCTGAGTTGCTTGCTGAAACAGATGAGAAGATGATTGAGACTATGTCGTTAAAGTCCTATTTTCACTATATAGTGGCTACGGTTCTTGGAAAGGGGGCCGGTGATCGAATTCAACGCTGATTATTGTTACAGCTTTTCAAGGATTATTTTTGTTTAAATCGATTCTCAATACATCCAGGCAGTCGAAAAAAGCTATTTTTGTTGCCTTCGATCTTATTGCGCTGCCAATCTGTTGCTGGTTTAGTTTTGCTTTGCGTTACGGTGACTGGACGGCGCATAATTTCGCTCACTGGCCTGCTTATCTGTTGGCTCCGGTTATTGCTATTCCTATCTTTATCCGGCTTGGGTTGTATCGAGCGGTTATTCGCTATATTGGTTATCAGGCACAGTGGACCGTTATTAAAGCGGTTACACTGGCACTTCTCTTCTGGTCATTGGCTACTTATCTGTTGGCACTTGAACAATATACCCCGCGCTCAGTTTTTTTTATTTTCTGGCTGGTTTCTATTCTGGTTATTGGTGGGAGCAGAATGGCGGCCCGCTGGATCATTCTTAAAGAATTTCCCGGGGGCGATCACAAAGCGCGGGATCGGGTTGAGCGGGTGCTTATTTATGGCGCTGGCTCTGCGGGCAGGCAGCTGGCAACCGCACTGGCGGGATCCACGGAGTTTGTTGCGGTGGCCTTTGTTGATGACGATAAAAGTCTTCACGGCATGGATATCAATGGTATCAGGGTTTATGGCTCAGCTGATATCGTTGCTATTGTTGAACGCTTTGACGTCGATTCGGTCTTGCTGGCGATCCCCTCCATTTCCCGTATGAAGCGTAAAGCTATCGTCGACTCACTTAGTCGATTCAATCTCCGGGTGCTTACGCTGCCCTCTCTGTCTGACATTGCAGGTGGAAAAATTAGTATAAGTGATGTCCGTGAAGTTGATATTGCTGATCTTCTTGGGCGTGAAGAGGTGCAGCCGGATAAAGCTTTGCTGGATGCCTGTATTTTAAATCAGTGTGTTTTGGTAACGGGGGCAGGGGGGTCAATCGGTTCTGAGCTTTGTCGTCAGATTCTTAAGCAGAGCCCTCGGTGTCTGGTGCTTTTTGAACAGTCAGAGTTTGCGCTTTACAGTATTGAACGGGAATTGAGTCAATTAGCTGACGGGAAGGTAGGTATTATTCCGGTTCTGGGTTCAGTTCTTGATTCAGCGCATCTGGTGAAGGTTATGACGCAATACGCGGTCGATACTGTTTATCATGCGGCGGCGTATAAACACGTTCCTCTGGTGGAAAGTAACATGATTGTCGGTGTTCGTAATAATCTCATCGGTACCTGGAATACCGCTGAGGCGGCAATTAAATGCCGGGTTAAGAACTTTGTGCTGATCTCGACGGATAAAGCGGTGCGTCCGACTAACGTCATGGGTGCCAGTAAACGTTTTGCTGAGCTCGTACTGCAGGCGCTGAGTAAGCGAGAGCAGGCGAGTGGTATTCGTTTTGCGATGGTGCGTTTTGGTAATGTGCTGGGATCTTCCGGATCGGTTATTCCGCTGTTTCGGCAACAGATCGCCGAGGGCGGGCCTGTGACGGTGACTGACCCGGAGATAACCCGGTACTTCATGACTATACCTGAAGCCTCCTCTCTGGTTATACAGGCAGGGTCAATGGGGTGTTCCGGCGATGTTTTTGTTCTGGATATGGGGACGCCGGTTAAGATAAAGAATCTGGCAAGGCAGATGATCAATCTGACTGGTCTGTCCGTTAAGGATGAGAGTGAGCCCGATGGTGACATTGAGATTATTTACACGGGCTTACGCGATGGCGAAAAACTCTATGAAGAGCTTCTGATAGGCGACAATGTTAAGCAAACCGATCACCCGATGATTATGCGGGCTGAAGAGGCAATGCTGGAATGGCATGAATTAAAGCCTGTCATTGATCGAATGGAGATCGCTTTAAATCATTTCGATTATGCAGAGGTGAGACGGCTATTGCTTAAGACGGTGAGCGGCTATAGCCCTCAGCATGATATTAAAGACCCGATGTATCATCAGGCTTCATCTGCAGTACTCTAATCCCAAAATGCACCACGGTTTGTTATATACCCAGTCCTATATCTGAATCTGGTCAGACTAATTTAAGGCGCTGGGTAAGTAGTATTGGAGTATAAAGAGCAGCGGTACTTAACAAGGTTAATGGGTAGCTATAGCAGAGGGGCTAGGCGCCTTACAAGACTTGAACCTGCGACCGATCCCTCTCTATTAGTGTTAAAGTGTGAATGCCTGAATGAGATACAGTGCATCCTTGCTGCTTACGCAGAATTTGAAAGCGAGGATATGGTAGTGCATCAGCGTGTTGGTCGTAGTGAACTTGAGGATATTGAGATCGATATTGCTGATAAGAGCAATCCCCGGGTGTTATCCAGCCTAATAGTATCCAGAGCATTTTCGATGTGTTTTTGGCAGACCCAGTACTATCATGCCGCTACTAATACCCGAAGAGGCAGGAAGCTGGAGCCTGCTGCCTTTCTTAAATATGGAGGAAGAGGATCAGTTTTCCTTTTTTGTCTGCCTAGCATACATACTAGGTTCTCCCAGAGAGAATACTGTTGGAAATCCTGTGGCGGGTTTGAAGGGCGAGGATGGCATCGGGTCGTCAGTACGTCGCTTGGAATCAGGAAGGTTTGTTCTGACCTCTGAACGCTTCCGAAAATAGGAATTATTCCTATATGAATACGCCATTAATAGTGACAGAGTCTCTTCGATTAAAATGTATTTAATTTCAATAAATTAATCGCCTTATAGGGATATCCACAATGAGCAAAAACCTTTTATCAGCTGCCGCTATTGCATGTGTACTCTCAGTAACTGCTCCACTTGCGTCTGCTGCAAATGGCCCGGCAGGAACAGGTCCGAATCCTTTTACAGATTGCGGTATTGGGGCTGCATTGTTCAAAGATACAGACTGGGCTGCTGTAACTTCCAATGTCACCTGGGATCTGGGAACAACTGCGGTAACATCTGCAACCATGAGCCCGGAAACATGCAGTGCACGTAAAATGGAGGCGGCTCAGTTTATACTTGACTCCTACGAAAATCTGGCCGAAGAAACAGCTAAAGGTCAAGGTGAAAATCTTTCTGCAATGCTAGACATCTTCGGTTGTCAGCAAAGCCAAAAAAACGATGTCATTATGACAGTTCGCGCCGATATGGCTAAAATCGTTGGTATTGAGTCTTACTCACAGCAATCTAATATTGACAAAGCGTCTGATTATTACAACGCTGTAAACCAAGCAACAGGCAGCTGCTCAGCTTAATACGTATCCATTCTCTATTCGTGCACCGGTATATTTCAATTGTAACGGTGCCTTCTCTTTCTACATTTGAATTATCCTGATGTTGATACGTACTGCATTTCTACTAGCCTGCACTATAGCTTCCTTTTATACACATGCCACCAACACCAGCAATATTGAAACTTGGTTGAAAGCAGCTCAAACCCAAAAGTTATCACAGCATAATGTATGGCTAAAGCTTGGCCATTATATAACTGATACATCATCACCATCCGGGCACATTAGTGAAATAAACAGTGATGATTTTTTTATCGCGTCTAACGGTAAAACAAGCCCTCAGGCAGAGCTAAATGAAACGATCAAAGCCATGTTCACGCCGGTCAGCAAAGAAAACAAAAACACACACCCTCAATGTCAATTTCCAGCACGTTATCTTTGGTTAAAGAAAAATTTACTGAATACTGATGTTTTACCAATTGAAGCGACATGTCCTGCCTACACTGAGTGGACTAATGGCAATTCTGTAGAATCACTAAGCGTCATTTATGCAACTGGCTATCTTGGAAATCCTGCCTCATTCTATGGGCACACATTTCTAAAATTTAACTCTACTGAAAATACTTCATCCTTTCTCGATAAAACAATCAATTATGGAGCCGTAGTGCCTGATGGGGAAAATCCGGTGGCATACATATTCAAAGGAATATTTGGGGGTTATATAGGTGGATTCAGCGATGTGAATTTCTATTTTCAAAATAATAATTATGGCGAAAATGAACTTCGGGATTTATGGGAGTACCGCTTAGACCTTACACCAGAAAGCGCTAAATTTATCGTTGCCCATTCCTGGGAAGTTCTAAAAAAAGAATACACATATTTTTTCTTCCGTAAAAACTGCGCATACCGAATGGCGGAATTAATTGAGCTAGTCGAAGGGGTGAATATAATTGACTTCCATGCGGTGACCTTTCCGCAGGCACTGATAAAATCGATCAATTCCTCATCTATCAATGATCGCGCACTGGTGAGCTCTGTAAACTATCATACTTCCCGACAAACTCGTCTTTATGAAAAATACCTTACTCTCAGTACGACTGAAAAAAAGTTGGTACACAGTATTTTCAATAACCATAACAGACTATATGAAAATGAATTCCGTGAACACTCAATAGAATCAAAACACTTAATTCTGGACACCCTGATTGACTACCTTCAATTTGTTCGATCACGTGAAGACAGGAACACTGACACGATTAGTCCATTTTACCGCCAAATTCTGAGCGAACGTTATAAGTTACCTGTAGGCGAAGTGCCAGTTGTAAAGCAACAGGTATTTCCTCCCGATAAAGGACGTGATCCCAGTTTAATACAAGCAGCTGTCACACATAACTCAAAGTTTGGTAAGGGAGCATCGCTCTCTTTCCGAGCTGCATATTATGATGTGCTGGATGCTGACAATAGCCATGTACGAGATTCTGCTTTGACTATGGGCCGCATCGAACTGCATTCCACAGAGAAAAATGGATTTGAATTACGAGATTTAACACTAATTGAAATTGAAAGCATTAACGCTGCAGTGACAGGGTTGCCAGAGGATAATGGCAGCGGTTGGTTGTTAAAAGCCAGCCTTGAACCTCAAAACCTGGAGTGCTCTTCCTGCCTGGTAATGCGTGGGCAGGCTTATTATGGCCAGTCTCGGCGCCTAAGCCCTGATATCCTGATCGGTGGCTACATTGGGGGGCAATTGCAAGAAAGCTATCAAAACAATGGGCATACTCGCTTAGCAGCTAAACTGTTCGCTAATCTTTTTACAAATAAAGAATACAGTATGCGTATTGTGCTGGATGCAATTAAGCCTCTAGATGGCGAAAAATCTGAGCAGTACCTAACAACTTTTCAATCTCGATATCGTTTAAGCAGAAACAATGATATTCGTTTTTCTTACCAAAAAAATAAAGCCGAAGAGATTGCTCTTTCGTTTGGGTTTTATTTCTGAATATCTGCTATCTGATCTACTAGGGAAGGTGCGATTAAGTGCCCAAGTTTTGCTTAATTCGCTGATTTCAGCGGA
>JAAEYW010000035.1 GCA_018223185.1 Oceanospirillales bacterium
CGAAGATGGAAGGGGCGGTAGAACTGGCGGAAGAGATTTTCCATATGCCGGTGCGACTGGCGTTGCCAAAAGGTGTGCGGGGCATGGGGGATATCCTCAACAGCCCGATCTATGCCACCGGCATTGGTCTGTTGCAATACGCCAAACAGGATAGCCATCATCAGGGGGACGCAGTCCCGCTTGATGACGATGTAGAAGATCGGCCAAATGTACTGAACCGGATGAAAGCCTGGTTTCAGGGAAATTTTTAGAACGTAAAATAAGCAATACAACAGGTGCGGGTTGGGCACTGAACCTGGAGGAAGGGACATGTTTGAATTAGTTAATAACATAGCGCAGAACGCCGTCATTAAGGTGATTGGCGTAGGCGGTGGTGGCGGCAATGCCGTGCAGCACATGGTCTCATCGGATGTTGATGGGGTTGAATTCATCTGTGCCAATACCGACGCACAGGCTCTCAACAATATGGGGTCGCGCAACGTCCTGCAACTGGGTGGCGAGATCACCAAGGGGCTGGGTGCGGGTGCCAATCCTGATATCGGTCGTGAGGCTGCGCTGGAAGATCGTGAGCAGATTCTGGATATGCTCAGCGGTGCGGATATGGTGTTTATTACCGCAGGAATGGGCGGTGGTACCGGTACGGGTGCTGCGCCAATCGTTGCTGAAGTAGCGAAAGAACTGGGTATCCTGACCGTTGCCGTGGTAACCAAGCCGTTCCCGTTTGAGGGCAAAAAGCGAATGCTGATCGCCGAACAGGGGATCAAAGAGTTGTCAGAGCATGTTGACTCGCTGATTATCGTGCCCAACGAAAAGCTGCTGCAGGTGCTGGGTAAAAACTGCACCCTGATGAAAGCGTTCGACGAAGCAAACGATGTCCTTAAAGGGGCAGTGCAGGGTATTTCTGACCTGATCATCCGTCCGGGTATGATCAACGTCGACTTTGCTGACGTACGCACCGTTATGTCAGAAATGGGCACATCAATGATGGGAACCGGCTCTGCCCGTGGTGAGAACCGTGCGATTGAGGCTGCTGAGGCGGCGGTACGCAGCCCGCTGCTGGAAGATGTCGACCTGATGGGGGCACGGGGTATTCTGGTGAATATCACTGCCGGTCTGGATCTTGGGTTGGGTGAGTTCAGCGATGTTGGTCAGGTGATCGAAGAGTTTGCTTCCGATAGTGCCACTGTTGTGATCGGCACCGTTATCGATCCAGAGATGTCAGATGAGATCAAGGTAACTGTGGTAGCAACCGGATTGGGTGGTGCTGAACAGAAGGATATCCGCGTAGTCAGTAATGGCTCATCCGTTGCGGTAGGTTCGCGCCGTGCTGCCAGTGCTGTCAGTGATTACAGTCAGCTTGAACTGCCAACGGTAATGCGTAACCGTAATGACTCTGTGCGGGCACAGGACAACCCTGTGGTCGAACCGGAACCTGCGTCAGAGTCACGTAAAACAGGTACCGATGACATGGATTTTCTGGATATTCCAGCGTTCCTGCGTCGTCAGGCTGACTAAAAGGATTGCCCATAGGGATATGTCCCGTCCCTTACCTTTATAAAGTCAAACTTACCCCGTCTGTGGTGCAAATCCAGGCGGGGTTTCCTTTTTGCACTCGCTGAAATCCCTGTCGGGTAAAGGTTTTAAACGAATCTGAAAAAAGTGACTAAAAACCCTTTCAGATGTTTGATTTAAGTCCTGAATTCTATTAAAGTACGCGGCCTCTGAGATCAGTCTCAGAGATTTGGTGAGGTGTCCGAGTGGCCGAAGGAGCACGCCTGGAAAGTGTGTATACCGCAAGGTATCGAGGGTTCGAATCCCTCCCTCACCGCCATCTATTTAAAACGAAAGAGCCTGGTTTAAAAACCGGGCTTTTTTGTGTCTGAAATATGAGGGGAGGGTGAGATCCCTCGCAGGTTCGAGCCGAGCGCAGCGAGACCACATCGGAGCCTGCGACGAGTAATTCACCCTCACCACCACCCATTATGTTCGATTTATTCTTAATACACTGCGGCGGTATGTTTCGTTGAATATTGACGCATATGTTGACGTCACGCAGCGGTCAGAATTTTATCAGATTCACTATGTTGCCAGGTCTGTAATTAAGCACTGATATCATGCAGTTTTTTTCTGCTTAATGTTGGCTGTAGGTTTACTCTCAACGAAAAACGGCAACCAGAAAGTCGCCGTATCAGTGTCGTCAGAATATGCTGAGAAAGCTATGAACCCATTTAGTTATCAGGGTGAAACGCAAGATATCAGGTAGGTAGCCATTGAATCAGACTGAACTCCTGTATCGGTATTGGTTATAGTGTTTGTTGCCACGACATCAACCACTTTACACCCTTGCGCCTCTAAAGACGTGATACAGGGAGCGCATGCGTCCGGTCCTCCAGAGTCAAAACTTCTGCATAGATCGACGTTAAAACCTTCAGCTATGGATCGACTCAGAACCAGATGCGTACCTGCACTTGCACACGTCACTATCGACTCAGCACTTTGTCTGATCGGTATGTCGGCAATAGCTACCCCGGAAAGCCAGTAGACTACCAGTGCCATAGTCGCAATTATTTTCATGCTCATCTCCTCTCATTTTGGTGATGCTTATGATTCAGAGTAGTTTATTAAAGGTGATTAACAAACCAGAACCGGTCTCTGCTATAGGCCTTAATATTGAGTATGCAACGTGTACGGGGCGCCTATTCCTTACCACAATTTATCTAATATCCTTTCTAATCATAAGGCTATGGAGTATCTGCGTGGATGTGATGTAAATATTGATCTGCACGGCAGGTGAAAATGTCATCTGCGTCATATTCACATAATGCTTTTCGCCGGTTTCTTTTTCAAACTGAATCAGTGAAGGTGAATTTCGTTCAGGTTCAAGGCTTCGTCAAAATTCATCTTCTTGACTTAAGGTAAGCAGGAACTATTTTTAAAGTGGCTTCAGTCCATTATCCTCACCCACTCTCCGTAGAGAAGAATCGTTGCTGTTTCTGATCTTCAATAGCATAAAAGGGAGAATGTCATGTCAAAGATTATTCAGTTGAAGAATGCGGCAACAGTGTGCGGCCTCTTTTTAATTCTTGCTGTACCATTTGGTATAGGTAATGTCGCGGCAGAAGAAGAGTTAATCGGTGCCGATGAGTTTCGTAGGTCCTGTGTCTCCTGTCATGGTATTGGTGGAAAGGGAGATGGCCCCATGGCCGAGTTTCTTACGCCTAAACCTGCTGATCTCACCGTGATAGCTAAGAATAATAATGGTCAGTACCCTGCTATGAGAACCGGGCAATATCCGTTTTTTCGTGTATTTCAGATAATCGATGGCAGGACGTTAGTATCGGGACATGGCGATCGGGTTATGCCTGTTTGGGGTAGTCGTTATAAGGAGGAAGCAGGGGATATGTATGGCCCGATGGGCTCTGAAAAGGCTATACGAGGAAGGATTCTTGAGCTGGTTTACTATATTCAGCAGATTCAGGAAGAATAAAGCGCATGATCGAAAACCGCCAAACAGGCTTCTATCCGCATCAGGGCATCAGGGTATCAGGGTATCAGGGTAATAGGTGCGTTATTGACGCATTAATGATGACACAACGTTCTCGCACTGACAAAGTTGTGTTCGGTTGTTAAGTTTCAGTTATTAAGTTTCAGTTATTAAGTTTCAGTTATTAAGTAAAGGAATGCTGATGAGTGCTGATCGGGCCGCGCGGGTAGCTGAACAAAAATAGTCAGATCAGACATATCAGGTGGAAGAGTGAGACTTAATCTCACTCTCCTTGATATGTATTGTCGTTTTATTTTAAGCGGGGAGAATTTACTTCTCCAGTTACCCGGTTTTAGTCAATCAGATCACTGTGGATATTAAACTCTTTCTTGAATGGCTCCAGTGCGATGAGTGGATCAATTTTGCTCTGAGAAAAAGTCTGATACGCATCGATTCCCTGATAATAGAAGAGATCGAAGCCGCTCACGAGATCTAAGCCCGCGCTGTGTGCTGCCTGAAGAAATTCAGTATCCATCGGGGTGTAGACCGCATCAAATGCCCAGCTTTGCCCCCCAAACAAGTTTGCATCCAGTGGATTGCCTGGCGACTTAAGGTGTCCGATGGGGGTGCAGTTCACCAGTCCGTCAACGGATTTGGCGATGCTGGGTAACTGATCGGCGGTAATAACCTCAGCCAGATAGCCCGCGTTGTTCAGTGCATCCGCCAGCGATTGAGCCCCTGCCTCATTAAGGTCAAAGATATAGGTTTTAGTACCGCCCACCTGGTACAGGCCAAATGCTACTGCCCGGCCGACTCCACCCGCTCCGATCAGCAGTGTTGTGCCGGCGGGTTTATCAGAACGCCGGTGGCGATAACCATGAATGAATCCGCTGTAATCGGTGTTGGTTGCAAAGACCTCACCATTAGCGAAATAAAGTGTATTTGTGGCGCCGACAGTGGTTGCTGCTGCGTCTGCTGTATCAACGAACTGCATTGCCAACTGCTTAAAAGGGTAGGTCACATTACAACCGGTGTAGCCCTCTTGGCGCAGCCGTTGCAATGTGTCAGCGAAGGCGTCGACGCTGTTTTCCTGTGGGTCATTGAGGTCATAAGTGACCTCTGCTCCATAGATGCTACCAAGCTTTTGATGCAGGAAGGGGGCGCGGGATGCAGCAATTGAGATACCGATTAAGCCAAGTTTTAATTTCATGTGAGAAGTCCTGAGTAATCGTCAATATAAATGGAGGACTGTTAAAAGTGAGGGGGGCAGGCAACCCCCTGATTTATCAGCTCGTTAACTTATGCTTTTACAATAAGCCCAATAGTTTCGGTAATCCGATCACTAAATCCGGGAAGAAAGTGATGATTATTAAAACCAGTAGCTCTACCAGAAAGAACGGCATTATCGTTCGACTTAAACGCCCGATACCCACATTTGCAATCGAGTCTGCGACAAACAGACATAAACCCATCGGTGGCGTAATCAGGCCAATCATCAGGTTGAAGATAATCACGATTCCCAGATGCGTTGGATCGACTCCCAGGCTTACAGCAATCGGGTGCAGAATGGGAACCAGCACCAGCATCGCGGCAATACCCTCAAGAAATAAACCGACAACGAGGAAAAGAATTATTACAACTGAGAGGAACATCCATTTCTCAGACATATAGTTGACTGCGAAATCGGTGATCATGTTGGGAACGCGATTATAGTTAAGCAACCAGTTGGCGGCTGCGACTGCACCGATAACAACCATGACGATCGCGCTGTCACGCATCGCCCGGGCAAACAGTCCGGCCAGACGGCTGGGTTTCAGTTCCCGGAATATAAACAGGCCGACAAACATCGCATAGGCAACAGCAAAGCTGGCAGCTTCCGTTGGTGTGACGATACCCATCAGAATACTGCCAACCACGAAAACAGGCATCAGCAAGGGGATAATTCCCTCTAGCAGGGCTTTTCGGGAGCTTTTTCTTTCAGCGAAATCGTGATGCTCACCGGCTTTCTCGTAGTGACCCGCAAAAATATAAACATAAACAGACAGGAATACCGCCAGCAATAAACCTGGGACGACGCCCGCCATAAAGAGGGCTGGTACAGAAACGCCCGTAACGGTCAGTGCATAGATAATGACCGGGATGCTCGGTGGAATAATCGGGCCGATAACAGATGAAGCTGCGGTCAGGGCTGCTGAAAAGTCGCGAGGGTAGCCTTTTTTCTCCATCTCAGGAATAAAGACCCGTCCGATTGCTGAGGTATCTGCAACGGCCGAACCAGACAGGCCGGCAAAGATAACAGATGCCCAGATATTAACCATCGCAAGGCCTGCGCGCATCCGGCCAACAAGGACGTTGGCGAAAGCGATAATACGACTGGTAATACCGGATTCATTCATCAGCTCGCCGGCGAGAATAAACAGCGGAATTGCCAGCAACGGATAGGAACTGATTCCACCGAACATCTGGGTGGCAACGATGCGGATATTGTAAGGAAAATCGCCAACGGCCATGAAGTAGAGCAGTGCCGCCAGAATCGCGAATGCGATGGGTAAGCCAATAACAATTGCACCCAGGAGAATTACATACGTCATCAGAAAGCTCCTTCTGCAATGTGTTTATCTTGCCGCAATATCCGGTTGGCAAATCGCAATAAGGCGGCTAAAGCAAGCATGCCCCCGCCAAGTACCATGGCAAAATAGTAAGGATACATCTGCCCCAGTACTGCCAGACTGTCAATCCCGGTTGCATCACGCAGAGCCCGTGCAGACGATATCAGACTGGACGCGTCAACTTTGCCGCGCTTCATCATAAAGAGGTAGCCTGAGTAACCGAGTAAAACACCCACCGCCACCATTAACAGGTCGACAACAGCATTGAATGCTTCATGAACCCGTTTAGGTAATAAGTTGGCAAGCAGATCAAACGCAACGTGGCGATCCAGCATATAAGCCCAGGCCATGCCAAACATCACCCCGTATACAGCAAGGTACACTGGCAGTTCTTCCCCCCACTCGAACGATCCGCCAAAGGTATAACGCTGAACAGAGTTAACAAAGATAATCAGGAAAACCAGCCCCATACAGAGCGCAGCGCCGAAAGCATATAGCGTAGCGACACCTTTGGTGAGTGTACGTATTAAGCTAATCATAAAATTAAACCGAGGAGTTGAGAAAGAGGGAGTCGGTTCCGGCGATAACCGGAACCGATCAGCAGGTTTACTTACTTTCAGCTGCAGCGACGGCGGCGTCCAGTTTTTCGATCCAGACAGCGTCGTCACCCAGCTCGCCAGCAAGCCATTTCTTAACAGAAGGCTGTGCCAGACGTTTGAATTCAGCCAGTTCTGCGGCCGTTGGAGAATAGACCTGCATACCTTCAGCAGAGACCTTGGTTACACCTTCGGCCGTGTTGAATTGCTGAATAGCGCGGCCCATTGTGCCAGCGATGCGGGCGGCCTTAACGATGATCGCCTGGTCTGATTCAGGCAGAGAGCTTAAGAATTCATCGTTAATAACGATGAAGTCGGCACCGTAAACATGACCATCCAGTACCATATATTTCTGCAGTTTGTGCAGGCTGTTGTTGTAAATGGTTCCGACAGGGTTTTCCTGCCCGTCGACAACGCCGGTGGTCAGAGCGTTTGGTAATTCTGACCATGCGATAGGAGTAGGTTCTCCGCCCAGTCCTTTAACCATTTCTACGTAAAGAGGAATTGGCTGAACCCGGAATTTAAGCCCTTTCATGTCAGCAGGTGATTTGATTTCATGGGCATTATTGGTGAAGTTACGGAATCCTGTTTCGCCATAAGCCAGAGTACGCAGACCGGTTTCTTCCAGGCAGTGATCGCTCAGAGCCTTACCAAACTCTCCGTCCAGAACATCCCACGCAACAGTAGGGGAGGAGAATGTATAGGGGATATTCAACACATCAGCGGCTTTACAAATTTTGGCCATTGCACCGGAGACGATTGCCATTTGCGTGGTGCCTTCCTGAGCCTGCTGAACCAGTTCTCCTTCGTTACCCAGTGCTTTGGCAGGGAACAGCTCCACAGTAATATCGGTTTCACCTTCAACGATGTTCTTGAAGATCACGCCTGCAGCACCCTTCTTAGATGTTTGCCACTCAGCGCCATCTACATGGCCCAGTTTAATTGTCGGTCCAGCGACAGCTGTAGCCGAAGCGGCGGCGATTGCGGCGGCCAGGCTTAAAGACAGTGCATGCTTGATCATTCGGAGCTCCATACTTTTCTCATTATTTTGAATTTATGGCTGAGATTATGAACGGTATTTTTATGTAATGTACCATTAGGTTAATTATCTCAGTGATGCAAGAATGAACCATGATGAACAATTCGTCAACTGTTTTGTACCAGACGGTTAAAAAGCTTGATTCCTTCGTTTTAAGCAGTACAGTGGTGGAATTGCCACTTACCAGATACTGATGCTGTGTTGTATGACTGAAAATAAAGAGAAGAAAAAACGTCAGGGCTGGAAACAGAACCCTGAAGCGGTACAGGAAAATATACTTGAGGCGGCCCTTGAAGAGTTTGCCGAACGTGGTTTTGCTGGCGCCAGAATAAATTTGATTGCCGATAAAACAGACACATCTAAACGGATGATCTATTACTATTTTGGTGATAAAGAGGGGCTGTATCGCAGGGTTATTGAGAAAACCTACACCGATACGCGTCAGGGGGAACTGGCGCTCGAACTTGACCTGTCTAAGCCCCAGGAGGCCCTGAGGAAGTTAATTACTTTTACCTTTAACCATCATCGAAAGCATTCAGATTTTATTCGTCTGGTGATGATTGAAAACATTCATCAGGGAAGACACTTGGGTGAAAAACAGCACTTTGCCGATATAAATGCTCCAGCCATTCAGCGGGTTAAAGAGATCTATTCAGCGGGCGTTGAACAAGGCGTTTTCCGTCGCGGTTTATCGGCGGAGCAGCTTCACTGGCAGATCAGTGCTATGTGTTTTTTTAACGTGTCTAACCAGGCTACATTTGGAGCGGCTTTCGGTGATCAACTGTTTACTCCAACCGGGCAAAAGGAGCTTTGCCAAACGATCGAAGACACGGTGCTAACGTTTTTGTTGCACGAACCCGATCGCTTATTGAAGTAAGTTTATTTTAAAGCGTATTGTTAACATCTTATATGAGAATAGTTTTATGCCTGCCCTGATGATTCTTAATGGACCAAATCTTAACCTCCTGGGAACCCGTGAACCTGAACAATACGGCTATGAAACCCTGGCCGACGTGGAAGTCATGTGTCGGGAGGCCGCTAATACCCATGGTTATGAGATCGACTTCAGACAGTCGAATCATGAAGGGGTTCTGGTGGACGCCATTCATGAAGCCCGGGAGTTGATGTTACAAGGGGAGCTTGCAGGAATTGTGTTCAACCCCGGCGCATACACCCATACCTCTGTGGCGCTTCACGATGCCATTAAAGGTACTGAAGTGCCCGTGATCGAGGTGCATATCAGTAACGTGCACGCCCGTGAAGCATTCAGACATCACTCTTATATATCACCGGCAGCCACTGGAATAGTCATCGGTATGGGGGTCTATGGATACGTACTGGGGATCCATGGTTTGGTGGCAAAGCTTAAATCGTGATGTGAAGTAAAGTCGCTTACTCCCGCGGAGTAGCTGTTAATCAGGCTATATGAGCGTGATCGGGCATGCCCGTCTGAAGAGCATGAAATAGAAAGAGGCGAGAGCCTCTTTTTTGTTAATACGTACCTGCCATCGCTAAGGCGAGTCTCTGATATGGTTTTTTCTTAGGGCCTGGCGAGGCTATCTGCAAGGGGGGGCTGCGTACGCCATTCGCTCCGTCTTAAACGCAATACACTCTATGTTTTACTTTCGGATTCCTTTGATATCGCGCTGCGAAAATCGGTGGGTGTAATGCCGGTCTGTTTTTTAAAAAAACGGGAGAAATAGGCGGCATCCTCAAACCCGAGAGAGTGGGCGATCTGCTGGATACTCATAGTGGAGTATGCCAGTTCCCGTTGAGCGATATGGACTATGCGGGTATTGATCACCGTCAGGGGCGACTGGCCGAGCACATCGGTACAGATGCGCCGTAGCTGACTGGCCGTCATTCCCAGCTGATCTGCATATTGATCAACACTCATCAGTGTTCCAAGTGATCCATTCACCAGTGAACGAAACCGCTTTATCTGTTCTGCTTTACGTGTGGAGTGATTGGTAGTTTCTCCTGATTGATCCTGGTGATAACGATGCATATGAACCAGAAGGCATACGATCAGGGAGTGCGCTGCTGTCATCTCAACCATTCCCTGTTCAAACGTTTCGTGTTCTATCATGTCAAACAGCTGGCAGATAGTGGCATTGATTTTCTCATTCCGTGGCACGGATACTACCGAGGGCTTATTCATTGACTCGAGTATCGCCGGTGATATCCCTTTTAATGCTGACTCAATAGGGCGTTGTGACACGGTGACGACAGAGCCATCAATACCCGCTGTAAAATTGAAGCCATGAATTGTCTGTGCCGGAACCAGGATAAAACAGGGGGACTGAAACTGAATCTCTTCGCCTTCAAAATAAGCGGTACCTGACCGCTTTTCGACGTACAGCAACTGCATCAGCGTGTCATGCTGATGGGGGTTGATCTTCCACTCATAGTAAACCGCCCGCCTTGGGATTTTTTCAAAATTGAGTATGTCACTGGTATTGGCTTCGGGACTTTCGCCATAGAGGGAGTAACTGGGAATTGTTGTCATTTTTATACCTTCCAAACGATATGCGCGGATTGTCCTGTTGTGTGCGTGTTTTGTCTGTACGCCTTCCCGCGGACATTGATTATTGTGTATATACGGTCAAGTTGAATATAAATAAAACAACGAAACCGAATAAATAACAACTTATTAAAATAATAAAAGGTTAAATATGAACAGTAACTTTAAAACAATAATGTTTTCATTAACTGCAGGTTTAACATTATCGTTAAGTGCTCAGGCCGCAGAGGTTAATCTTAGATTTGCACATTTTTGGCCAGCCACATCTGGTATTTCTCAGGAACTTGAATCCTGGGGTAAAAATATTGAAGAGAAGTCTGCTGGCCGGATTCATGTCGAGATGTATCCATCACAGATGCTGGCTAAAGCACCAAAAGTGTATGACTCAGTGGTGACAGGTGTTGCCGATGTCGGCGCATCTATTCAGGGTTATACCGCTAACCGCTTTCCCCGCAGTCAGTTAGTTGAACTACCCGGAATTGTTGCCACTGGGCAGCAGGGTTCATGCATCATTCAGAATCTTTATCAGGAAGGGATGTTTGATAAAGAATATGATGATGCTCATGTGCTGTTTATGTTCACTCATGGTTCCGGGCATATCCACACCAAAGACAAAGCGATTAAAACGCCAGCTGATCTGGATGGTGTCATGATTCGTCGTCCGACTGTGGTTGCAGGAGAACTGCTGAAAGGTCTGGGAGCTGAGCCTGTAGGCCTTGCTGCGCCTGAAATGTACGGTGCAATGTCACGTGGTGTGATAAATGGTGTAACCCTGCCATGGGAGGCTATGACCTCCTTCCGCCTCAATGAACTTGCCGATAAACACACTCAGATTGGTCTGTATTCGCTGGCATTTGTGGTCACAATGAACAACCGTGTTTATGACTCTATGCCAGATGATCTGAAACAGATTGTCAGTGATAATTCGGGTATCGAGTGGGCGCTGAAACTGGGTGCGGCTTATGATCGTCTGGATAAAAAAGGGTTGCAGCAGGCTAAAGATATGGGCCATGAGATTACGGTCATCGAAGGTGGTGTACAGAATTCTGAATGGAAACCAATGATTGATACCGCTGTTAATACTTATACTCAAAGTCTTAAAGAGCAGGGTATTAATGCAGATCCGATTATTAATCGCGCTAAGGCTTTATCTGAAACCTGTAATCAACAGGTCGTAATTAAATAGTTTAAACCTCTCACCTATGACTCCCTGGTGATTTTCCGGCAGTAAATACTGCCGGTTTTTTCAAATCTTATATTAAATAATTTGGTGACTATATGAGTGACTCAGTAGCGTATGGCTGGCTGGATCTGTCAGGTCGTGTCTGCGTTGTGACGGGGGCTGGCAGCGGGATTGGTTTTGCTGTTGCCGAGCAGTTGCTGCAAGCAGGCATGCGGGTTGCGATGCTGGATAAAAATATCGAAGGTTGTGAGCCTTTGATCGATTTGTACAAGGGGCACGCTCTGGCTGTTTCTGCCGATGTGGCTGATGAAGCCGCAGTTAACGGATTTTTTTCACAGGTTAAAACTCAGTTTGGCAATATTTACGGACTGGTTAATTGTGCAGGATTTGTGCGGCCAGCAGGATTGGTCGATGTCGCGATTGATGAGTGGAATGCCGTGATCAATACCAATCTGACCGGTGCATTGATTTGTGCACGTAATGCGATTCCGCAGATGATCGAAAACGGGCAAGGCAGCCTTGTGCATATCTCTTCTGTGGCGGCTTTGTACCCACAAACCTGGAGTGGTGCATACAGTGCCAGTAAAGCCGGTATGACGCTTATGTCCCGACAGCTGGCTGCCGAGCATGGGGCGAACGGCATTCGCAGTAACTCCATCTGCCCCGGGATGATCCGTACGGCGTTATCCGAAAAATTCTATCTGGTGCCTGGCATTGAGGACAAACGCAAAGCGATGACAGCATCACGAAGAATAGGCAAACCGGATGACATAGCCAATACCGCTGCTTTTCTTCTGAGTGAACGATCCTCTTATATCAATGGCACAGAGCTAACGGTTGATGGAGGGATGGGGTCGATGTTAATGGATCTGATTCCCCGCCCTGGTTTCTCTGATTAAACAGATGAGCGTATAGAGTCATGAGTCAAATGAAAATTAAGTGTGACCTGCTGGTCGTGGGTGCCGGTGCGGGTGGTTTGTCCACCGCGATTACCGCTAAGAAAAATGGGCTGGATGTCGTTGTTATTGAAAAAGCCGATGTTTTTGGTGGCAGTACAGCGTTTTCGGGAGGTGTTCTCTGGATTCCGGGTAATTCACACGGACGCAAACAAAACCCGGGTGATAGCCGTGCGAAGGCGCGAACCTACCTTCAGGAGGAAACCGGTGATGCTTTTGATCCCGTAGCCTGTGAAGCGTTTCTGTCAAAGGCGCCGGAAATGGTCGAGTTCTTCGAACGGGAAACCGAGGTGAAGTTTGTGCCGACACTGTATCCCGACTATCACCCGACTGTACCGGGAGGGGTCGATGTTGGTCGCTCAATTCTGGCCAAACCGTTTGATATTCGCGGGTTGGGTGACAATATGAAGCGTCTTCGCCCGCCGCTGAAGACGATTACGTTTATCGGCATGATGTTTAACTCATCGAACGCCGACCTGAAACACTTTTTTAATGCGACTAAATCGCTGGAGTCGTTCTGGTATGTTGCCCGGCGTCTGGCGACTCACATCAAGGAACTCTGCTTTTATGGCAAAGGTATCAATGTTACCAGTGGTAATGCCCTGGCAGCACGATTAGCCAAGAGCGCATTTGATCTTAATATCCCCGTGCATACCTCTGCTGCGGCTAAAGAGTTGATGATGGAGGGTGATCGTGTTGTCGGGATGGTCGCTGAAATCGACGGTAAGATGACGAATATTGAAGCCTCTCATGGGGTGGTGCTGGCCTGCGGAGGTTTTGCCCATGATAAGGCGCGTACTGCACAGGTATACCTACATTTAAAGCGGGGCGGCGAGCATCACTCTCCGGTGCCTGAGAGCAGCACCGGTGATGGCTTGAAAATGGTTGAGCAGCTGGGGGTGGATATTCAGTGTGATTTTTCCAGCCCTGCGGCCTGGATGCCAGTATCCCGGGTACCGTTGGGCGGGGAGAAGTATGGTGTATTTCCTCACTTGCTGGATCGCTATAAGCCGGGTGTTATCGGCATTAATCCTCAGGGTAAGCGGTTCTGTAACGAGTCTGAATCATATCATGATGTGGGCGCCGCTATGGTTGAATACAGCCGTAATCAGCAAGAGCAGACCTATATGTGGCTGATCTGCGATCAGACCTGTATGGATAAGTATGGTCTGGGATTTGCAAAGCCTGCACCGATGCCTAAAGCATCCCTGATTAAGAATGGTTATCTGATAAAAGCCAAAACCCTTGAAGCGCTGGCGGCAAAATTATCGGTTGATGCTAAAACGCTGATCTCGACGGTTGAGGAGTATAACACTGGGGCAACGCAAGGCGTGGATCAGCAGTTTCAGCGAGGAGAAACCGCGTTTAACCGTTTCCTGGCCGATCCTGAGAATAAGCCAAACCCTTGCGTAGCACCTGTTACGAAGGGCTCTTTCTATGCGGTTAAGGTCTTCATGGGTGATCTGGGAACTTTTGATGGCATCAAAACCAGTGTTTATGGTGAGGTGCTGCAGAATGATGGACAGCCGGTCCCCGGACTCTACGCTGTGGGTAATGATCGCAAAAGTATTATGGGGGGCAATTATCCGGCTGCAGGCATAACCCTCGGGCCAATTATGACCTTTGGTTATATTACCGGGCGGCGTATTGCGGGTATTGACGATCAGTTGGTGTCCGGGGAGGTCTGTGATGAAGCCCTTAGTTGATTATCGTGTCTACACCATCAAACCGCGAAAAATGAATGAGTTTGTTGAGGTTTTTAACCGGCTTGCGATGCCCGTGTTAAAAGAGACCCTGGGATACCCAATGGGGTTTTATACCACTCTGGTGGGGCCGCAGAATCAGTTTGTTCACCTGTGGGGATATGACTCGCTTGCGGATTACGAAGCGCGCAGTCTGAAACGGGACACCCATCCTGATTTCCCCGCTTACCTGGAAGCGTCCGGACATCTTATTGTGGCTCAGGAGAACAACCTGATTAAGTCAATCGATAGTCTGGCTGTTTGGGTTGATCAGTAACTGACCTTTTTCTTTTCCGGAGGCCTGGATACAGGGCTTTTGCTAAGCCCTGTGTTCCGCTGCAGATTTTGTATGCCGAACAGGTCGCCAGAGAAGGTTCAGCCCGGTTGCTTCAGTTTTATAACGAATAATAAGAAGAGATGAAAATGCTGTTATTTAAAATAATAGATGGTGTTGCGATAGCATTGCATCGTGCCGCCGGCGTTATGATTGTCTTTGTTATGTTTTGTGTGTTTGCGGATGTTGCCTCCAGGGCCCTGTTAAACATAACCGATGGCGCAATTGACCTGACCTTCAGGGGCGGTATTGAGCTGGTTAAGTTTGGGCTGATGTATTCGGTTTTGTTTGCATTTCCTTACGCGGTAGATAAGGGGCAGATCGTGGTTGATCTGTTCACTCAGAATATGACAACCCGTTTGCAGGCCTTTATTGATGGGCTTTATCTGGTGTTGTTTGCTGTTTTGGGAGCTTTGCTGTGTTGGCGCTTTACTGAAGCTGCGATGACGACATGGAGCACAGGTGAACAGACTCAGGACCTGTTGATATCTCTCTCATATATCTATGCGCTGGCCTCCGTTGCCTTAGGGTTACTGGCTCTGCGCGCTCTGTCGACCGGTATTGATCAGCTAATAAATGGTAAACGCGAGCATAAAACGGCAGGAGATACACTATGAGCCCTCCTGTTATTGGCATCATCTGTATGTTGATTATGTTGCTGTTTATCGCCCTGAGGTGTCCTATTGCCCTTGCAATGGCTGCTACCGGCGTGATCGGCTTCGGTCTGATTGTCGCGTTTGAACCTGCATTTTCTATTCTGGAAGCGGGGCCTTTTGAAATTCTCAGTAATTACAGTTTCAGCCCTATTCCGATGTTTATTCTGATGGGGGTGTTCGCCTCAAAAGCGAATATGTCCAGTGAACTGTTTAATGCTGCCAGAACATTATTTGGTGGTTGGAAAGGGGGGATGGCGCTGGCGGCAATCTCCGCTTGTGGGATCTTTTCAGCGATTTCCGGATCGTCTGTGGCGACAGCCGCCAGCATGTCAAAAGTAGCCATCCCTGAGATGCGTAAGTATGGTTATGCTGACTCTCTGGCGACGGGCACTCTGGCCGCGGGTGGAACGCTGGGTATTATGATCCCTCCAAGCATTGCATTGCTTCTCTATGCTCTCATTACCGAGCAGTCTGTCGGGGATATGTTTATTGCCGGACTGATACCCGGGTTGTTGGGATTAGTATTGTACTGTGTCACCATCTCACTGTTAGTGTATTTTTTCCCTCACCTTGCCAGAAAAGGTGAGTCAACAACGATCAGGGAGAAGATTCAGGGAATGGCCGGATTTGCGCCCTTCATGCTGGTCTTTCTAATGATCATCGGGGGGATCTATACCGGTACATTTACACCCACCGAGGCCGCTTCAATCGGTGCGTTCATTACGCTAATTATTGCTCTGATACGGGGGATGCGCTGGAAGGGGTTCTGTTTAGCGGTAGAAGAGACCCTTGCATTAACCTCGATGATCTTCTTCATGATTGTCGGAGCAGAAATTTTTGGCTACTTTTTGTCAGTGTCGCGAGTATCGTTTTTTCTGACCGAGTGGGTTGGGGCATTGGGACTGCCGCCCTATGCTGTACTGGCATTAGTGTTGTTTATGTTCCTGTTGCTGGGATGTGTTATGGATAGCCTCGCTATGTTGCTGTTAACGGTTCCGGTGGTGTTACCACTGATACTTGAAGCAGGTTTTGATCCGGTCTGGTTTGGAATTATTGCCGTTATCACTGTAGAAGTGGGTCTTATTACTCCCCCGGTGGGAATCAATGTGTTTGTGATTAAAAGTATGTTACCGCAGGTGAGGCTGAGCACAATATTTAAAGGTGTTCTTCCTTTTGTGCTGTCAGACTTTGTTCGACTGGCGTTACTCGTTGCCTTCCCCTCGTTGGCGCTTGGGCTACTCTGAATCATAGGGCAGGTAATCTGAGCGGATTATCTGTCATTTTCTTTATTTTATTATTTACGTAGATTGCTTAAGTCATTATGTATTACAAAATTGAATAGATAGAATATAAAGATCAATTGGTTATTTTATATTCTTTACTGCTAGGCTGGTTTTGACCTGAATATCGTTAGTAGGTCGTCTGCCGGTGACTGAAAAATAGGAATAAAAACAATGCCTTTAAAAAATATTGATTCAATTTTGTATGCTTCTGATCTGTTGGGGCACGATGGGCGTGATGCATTTCGCGTAGCGGTATCCCATGCAGTTGCGCACAATGCTAAATTAATCTTTCTGAATGTGATGGAACCCCTGAGTCCAATGGCTGAGAGAGCTGTAAGTCACTGCTTTAGCGAGGAGGAGATAACAGAGATCCGGAATAAAGGTTATCAGCGGGTTCAGGAGGATATTGTTACACGTATCAAAAACTTCTGTGAAGAAGAGCTGAATGAAGGTATGCAGTTACCTTCTGAACCGGAAGTCTGTGTTGAAACCGGGATGATCGCGGATACCATACTGAAAGTGGCTAAAGAGAAGCAGGTGGATATGATCGTGATGGGAACCCGGACTCATAGTAAGCTGAGTCAGGTGGTGCTGGGGTCAACTGCACATCAGGTGTTGTTTCATGCATCGTGTCCGGTTTTGATTATTCCGATCGGTTAATCGTTTAACGTTCATGAAAAATCCGGCATCGCCGGATTTTTTTATGCAAAAAAAAACGGCTTACAAAGTAAGCCGTAAAGGAGGAGTCAACTCGTTTGACTCAAACTGTCACACGGTTTTTCTGAACACCGCGGCTTTGGCTTTAGTCCACAGGGGAGTCTGTGAAATAAAGATCAGGACTATTGATATGAATAGTACAAAGGATAATGGGCTGCTAAGCAGGTTGATAAAGAAATCCGGCAGGCTTTCGCGTTCAGAGATGATCGCCCGGCGCCAGTTCTCATCCATCAGACGGCTTAGAATTACCCCCAGAATTACCGGGCCCACCTGATAGTCATACTGCTTCATAAAGTACCCGATCACACCAAATCCAAGCATCCACCAGATATCAGCGATTGAGTTGTTGATTGCATAGGCACCGACAACGGAAAGTAGCAGAATCAGCGGAATCAGGATTCCCTTCGGACACTCAACAATTTTAGAGAACAGCTTGATACCGGTTAAGCCAAACACCAGCACAAAGATGTTCGCCAGGGTCAGGTTACCGACCGTAAACCAGAACATTCCAGGGTTTTCAGTCAACAGAAGCGGCCCCGGATTGAGTCCGTGAATAAACAATGCTCCCAGGAAAACCGCCGTCACTGCATCACCGGGAATACCCAGTGTCAGCATCGGAATATAGGCACCACCAACAGCAGCATTGTTGGCCGCTTCAGGAGCGATCAGTCCCTCTTTAGCGCCCTGACCAAATGGCACTTCGGGGTTCTTTGTCACCCGTTTAGCATGGTCGTAAGCCATCAGTGCCGCTATATCACCACCGGTTCCGGGTAAAGCCCCTACAATGACACCGATAGTGGAGGTTTGCAGGCTCAGTGGCAGGTATTTTTTGATATCGCTCCAGCGAGGAATAATACGATCGATCTTCTGTTTAATGGCCGCTTTATTCATATAGTGCAGCTGAGTCAGGGCTTCAGACACACCAAACAGACCGATCATCACAGCAATAGGATTGATGCCGTTCCATAACTCGACAACCCCGAAGGTAAAGCGCTCTTCGGCAGTCAGCGGATCAAGTCCCACGGTGCCGATTAACATACCAAAGGCTCCGGCGAAGACTCCCTTGGTCAGGTTATTACCTGACAGTGAGCCGACCAGCATGATCCCGAGAACTCCGAGCATCAGATAATCTCGGGGTTGGAATTTCAGGGCAAACTCGCTGACCATGGGGGCTGCCAGTGCAAGCACGATAATGCCGACAAAACCGCCGACAACTGACATCACTGTAGACAGGCCAATGGCTTCACCCGCCTCGCCTTTCAGTGCCATAGGATAGCCGTCAAGTGCTGTGGCGATCGCTGAGGGTGCGCCGGGTATATTCAGCAGAATCGCAGTACGCGAACCGCCATATACGCCACCCATAAAGATACCGACCATCAGGCAAAGTGCGTTATTTACATCCCAGGAGAATGTGAAAGAGATGAGGATCGATACCGCCATTGTAACTGAGAGGCCTGGTATCGCACCGATATACACCCCTAAAAAAGTGCCCAGCGCGGTGAGGGCCATCAGTTCCGGGGAGATCCAGGATGTAGCGAAATAGTTCAAAGCTTCCATCATAATAATAACCCCGATTATTTAAACAGAGACCCGATCCAGGCCATGATTTCACGCTCAGGAATAATTCCTTCAGGCAAAATGACACTGAATACCAGCCGGAATATGATATAGATGATCGTCAGGGCAAGTAGTGAGAGCAGGATCGAACGAACCAGCCCCTTCTGATGCAGAAACTGAATGCTGATGATCAAAAAGAGCAGGGCGGAGATAATAAAGCCCAGGGTATCCAGAGCAATGCCAAAAATAAAAATGATGGCGATCATTATGGAGACGATAGGTGGTAATACATTGCTCCAGAAAACTTCAAATCCACCTATTTCGGCAGGTCGCTTTAGGTCTTTTAACAGGCTTATGCAGGAGGCGACAACCATAATGCCACTAGCGGCTATAGGAAATGCGCCAGGTGAACTTAACGCGCTAAATCCTGAAATTTCATACGCTTGCCAGAAAAGAAACAGGCTGAAAGCCAGCACCAGGAAACCAAACAGCGTTTCACCGGGTTTTTTGGCACGAATAGTAGGCATTGGACGTAATCCTTATTGTTATAGCTGGCCAGAGAGGAAAGAAAAGCGCAAACAGGGTTCGTTTATTCGCGCTTTCGGTTCTCCTTACACTCAGGACAAATTAAGGACGTGGGATACCAAACTCTTCAGGAGAGCGTTTGGAGAAACCTGCGTCATGAACAATCCATGAGGATACGGAACGGTAGGTGCTAAGGAACTTCTCAGCTTCCGGACCCGCTACGTTCATGATGGAAAAGCCACGCTTATTCATCAGATCGATAAAGTCAGGATGTTGTGCCGCTGTGTGGTAAGCCGAAACCAGTTTGTCAACCGCTTCCTGAGGTGTGCCATTCTTCACGAAAACACCAAAGAACGGACCCCATGGAAGGTAAGTAGAAAAGCCAGGGAAATCTTCTGTAATCGGTGCTACGCCGGGCAACAGGTCGTTAGCTTTAACATCGACCAGGCCAATCACTTTCATACGACCCGCTTTTACATGCTCAATCGCGGCACCCAGTACTGCAGGCATCACATCAAGAGCACCTGATTGCAGGGCCGTCAGGGCAGGGCCATCACCATCGTATGGAATATTGGTCAGATCTAGTTTTACCTGAGAATCAAGCATCGCAAGCACTATGGAGGTCAGCCCGCCAGGACCGGTAGAGCCTGTTTTTACCATACCAGGGTTCGCTTTAGCGTACTCAACAAACTCTTTCATATTGTTGTATGGGGCATCGTTGTTAGCGACGAAGATGGGAATACCACGGGCGAGAATATTGATCGGTGTAAAGTCACCGTAGTCCAGATTGGCCAGTCCCAGTGTTTTATACATTTGTGGATTCTCGGCACCCATTAACAGGGTGTAACCATCGGCCTTCTTGGCATAAACGAATTTTGTTGCGATTGCCCCCACACCACCGGTGCGGTTAGTCATAACGATATCGACACCAAGCTCTTTTTCAGCGTGTGGCGTAACTGAACGCATAACGGTATCAGTAGAACCACCAGCACCCCATTGGATAATGCCCTGAATATCCTTCTTCGGAAATTCAGCAAACGCGGGAGCCGCAACTATTGAGAGTGCAGCAAGTGCAACGATAAGACGTTTTTTCATAACAACACCTGTTTTATGTTTGTATTATTCTTATGTACTACAAAATCATTTTTATAGTATTTGTATTATTACATATGTTTTTTGTTATTACGTATTGGTTTTATGATCAGTTGATTGAATTTTCAGATATTGCGCTTCCTTTGTAATCGGGTAAGCTTACTCCCATTAATATGATGAAAATGCGGAGTCACGATGAAGGAAACTGATAGTAGTGTAGCTTACCTTCGGTTACGTGGAGATATTCTGGACGGGAGTATTGAGCCCTCCAGCAAACTCTCGATCAGCCAGTTGACCGGTAAATATGAGTCCAGTGCTGCGCCTGTGCGGGAGGCCCTGTCCAGGTTGTCTGCAGAGGGCTTGGTTGTGCGTAAAGGCCAGCGGGGGTATTGGGCTGCCCCGGTATCACTGGACGAGTTTAAAGAGGTTTCACGTTTGCGTCTGATGTTGGAGGTTGACGCATTTCGTCAGTCAATTGAACATGGCAGTCTTGATTGGGAAGCCGAAATTGCCGGCGCCCGCCATCGGGAGATGACGATCAGAAAACAGGCATTCGAAAATGAGATGGAAGGTGATAATGTTGCCGCGCTGATTAAGGAAAACCGTCGTTTTCATATGGCGCTTATCAGTGCTTGCCCATCTGTCTGGCAGCTGCGTTTTATCTCTACGCTTTATGATCAGTCAGAACGATTCCGGAGATTGTCTCTGATCAATAAGAGTCGCAAAAGTAAAGGGGAGGGGGTGGATGATCATCAGTTAATTATGGATGCGGCGTTCCGACGTCAGACTGACGAGGCCTGTCAGTTGTTGTATAACCATATAGAACACTCCAATACTCAGGTTATTGAAAACCTGTTTGACTGATCACTGTGTTTTTATAAGCGTGTAGGTATAAGCAGTATGTTATACGTTCGGTGTTAAAAGCGCTTTGACGTATGCCAGGCTATTACTTATCTCGGCCGAGACAATCTCTTCCGAACAGCCCCGGTAGGGTATTGATTGAGCATAGAGCGAATATCTGCCCTGATAGCCCTGTTGTTCCATAAGCCTGATAAGCTCGGGTATAACAGGCTCATGGTCAGCCTTGGTTGGCAGCATTCGCGTAGGGATAGTGGTGTGTTGTACCGAGTCCTGATTATGAATAGCGGAGAGCTGCACCAGGCCGACCATCTCCATCGGTATCGCTCTGATCAGTGTTGCCAGACCTTCATCACTACAATGGCGCAGTGCGATATTATCGATCACAAGACACAGGTTCGCATTATTGGCTTGTGTTATCAGTGTGATGGCGTCCTGATAGTTATTAATACTCTCTGACCAGGGCAAGGGTTTAAAACCGATTCTCACTCCCCGGACTGTACCCAGCATTGCGAGAGCGCGAAGCTCTTCAACCATGCGTTGCAGATCGGGTTTGCTGTAGTTTTCGGTGGCCGGACTCACGATCAGCAGGTCTGCTCCTACATTTTCCATTAGTCGCAGATTTGATTTGGCCAGGTTCATTTTATAATCCATCAAGTGGGATGGATGACCGAGAAAATCTTTCAGCTCGTGAAAAGCGGCTACTTTCAGCGCGCTGTTTTGCAGAATGCTGGCATTGGTTTGCAGATTTTGATCGGGCGTTGTCAGGTCCGTATTGCCAATCTCAATAACACCGAACCCCAGTTGTTCTGCCAGAGCCAGTTTTTTTTCCAGGCGGTAGGGAAGAACGCCCACGTTCAGAATTATGCGATCTTCAGCCATCAGACCTCTACCTCTATTGAGAAATCAATACCTTCCGGAAGGTTTTTCAATGTTCTGAAGCCCGTTTTATTGTCTGTATAGTCCGGCAGAAAAGGCTCCAGAGTGTCGAGCTGATCTTTCTGGGTGCTCAGCCGGATGGCAGAGATGCCTTCATCAGTAATGTTGTTGTCTTCAATCGATTTCAGAATCAGGCTGAATGATTTGTCAGGGCTAATCAGCTTTTCGTTCTGAACGCTAAAATGTAATAGCTGTGTAAACAGATCCTGCCACTGTTTGTAATGTTGTGGTGCAATTGACAGTGACAGACTTTCAATCTTATTAAACACTGGTGAAGGCTGGTCTTGTGGGGTCACTGGTGTGAAATCAATATCATAGATGCTGAATCGCTCATTGTAGTTGTTGATCAGATAGAGGACAGCGCCTCCGGTAATCTCAATGCCGGGAATATTCAGCTCCATGGCTCCCGGAGATGAGCTACAGCCCCAGGCACCCTTATGGAGTAACTCTTCATAGGCCAGCTTGGCATTATCTACTCTGACAGCCAGTGCTTTTATCTGACTACCTGACACCTGGTTCTTCAGAAACAGTTTGCAATCGGCTTCCGCGTTTACAATCACGTTGAGTGTACCCTGGCGATAAAGCTTGACCGATTTGCTTCGATGCACGCCGACCATCCTGAAGTTAAGTTGTTGCAGGAGTTGCTCCAGAGTCGCTGGGTCTGCTGTGGCGATCTCTACAAATTCAAGGCCTTTTGGTGTCGTAGCGGAATTTTGAGTCATTGTTCTTCCTGGTGATAGGCTTCTTCTGATTCAGGTTAGTACAGTCAGTTTAATTTTGCGTAGCAGTTTGAACAGTTATGTTGTCATTTATAGCATATAAATGATTAGGTAGCATCTAATTTGACAGGTGTTATGATTTTTATGTCAGATCGGGTTTAGCAACTGAATAAAAGGGGGATGGCACTTTTAAGTCAGAGGAATTCAAGCCAGAGAAATCCTGGGGGGCAGGACGTCGAAAAATTATCGGTATTAATATCACCAGATATGCAACGGGAAATACTTGTCAGTTGTTTAATGAATAAACCTATAAGACCTGATCTGCTCCATTGGAAACTCGCTTCTGTATCGTTGCTATCCGATTAAAAATGTTCGCTTCAGATACGCTGCGCTGGTCAGTATGTTCACATTAGTTAGCAGTGAGAATAACGCGGCTGCTTTGTCCTGGAGGGAGTAAGAAAGAGATAACGCTCCGTATTAATGGTCGAACAAACGTCAATATTAAACCGGTAGAAACTTAGCGTTACTCCCGGTTTGGGGCATATGTTATTGCGACTTAACGTGCCGTAAAGCCGCCATCCACGGTGACTTCTGAGCCAGTCATAAAGCGTGAGGCTTCAGACGCCAGGAAAACAATAACATCGGCCAGTTCATCGGGCTGCCCGAATCGTCCCATGGGCGTCTGTCCCACGGTTCTTGCCGCATAGGGCTCGATTATTTCTGCTGGTGTTACCGCCGCTGCGTTCATCACCATCGGCGTTTCAATGAAACCCGGATGAATGGAATTGACCCGCACACCGGTGTTGCGGGTCGCACAGTCAAGGGCGATGGACTTGGTCATGGTTCGCACGGCACCTTTAGAGGCGGAATAGGCCAGTGTGAGCTGATCGGACACGATGCCGAAAATAGAGCTCACGTTGATGACTGATCCTCCGCCCGACCGTTGCATCAACGGGATAGCATATTTGCACCCCAGAAAGACCCCGCCCACATTTACTGCCAGCATGCGGTTAAAGGCTTCCAGCGAAGTGGAGTCCAGTGTACCACCTTCGCCCAGTCCGGCATTATTGACCAGCACGTCGAGACGACCATGCTCTTGCTCGACAGACCCGATTGCTGAGCGCCAGGCCTCGTCACTGCTAACATCCAGTGGAACCGCCGATGCTGACAGCTGATCTGAGCGAATCTGTTCCGCGGCTGTCTGTGCAGCAGCCGTCTGAATATCGGCGATCACGACATGATGGCCGGCCCTGGCCAGGGCCTGTGCAGTTGCCAGACCGATTCCCGACGCGCCGCCGGTAATAAACGCTACTTTTTGGCTCATTTTTATCTCCTCTGTTTAACCCAATGCCATGCCGCCATCGACACTCATACCGATACCCGTAATGAATCCGGCCTCATCTGAGCAGAGGTAGGCTGCTGCGTTGGCCACATCTGCAGGTGTCCCCGTACGCTTGAGTGGGGTACGACTGATAACGTATTCCTGTAGTGATTCAGAATCGGGGAATACACCCAGCCTGAGCAGATCCTGCCCCAGCTTGTCCTGCATGGCCGTGGCGATAATACCCGGATACAGGCAGTTGACCCGAATCCCCGCGCCGAGTACGCCAGCCTCTATAGCCGCGACCTTGGTCAGTTTGTCCACAGCTGACTTGGTTGCCCCATAAGGCCCGAAGCAGGGTTGAGAGATGACGTGTGACATGGAAGATAGGTTGAGTATTGCTCCGCCATTACCACCGTTGGCCACACTCATCCGCTTCAGAGCGTGCTTCATGCCGAGAAAAACGCCCGCCACATTCACGTCCAGCAGCCTGCGGAAGTCAGTCAGCTCGCACTCGGTAATAAAGCTTGTCACTTCGATACCGGCATTGTTCACCAGGATGTCAGCCTTGCCGAACAGTATTTCGCACTGATCGAACACCGCCGGCCAGCCCGCTTCATCACTCACGTCATGGCGTACGAATGCTGCATGGCTGCCGATCTCTGCGGCGGTTGCCTTGCCAGCCTCTTCTGCGATGTCGGTCAGCAGGACTCTGGCTCCCCGGCGCACAAAGTCTCTGGCCAGCTCTGCACCGATGCCGTTGGCGGCACCGGTGATAATGGCAATCTTTCCGTCCAGATTAATCGACATCGCTGAACCCCGCCTTGGCTTTCGGCTTGATGTAGCGCGGCAGTTTACGTCCCTGGGCCTTGCAGCACTCGATGATCACCTCTTCGATCCAGCCCGCATCCATAACGTTGACGAACTCGCCTTGCGGCGTGAAGTTGATGTTGGAGCCCTGTACCACCATGAAGCCATCCGCCGGTTCAGACGCATTATCAGGCACGGAGAAGGTATGGATGGAACCACCGGGTTCATACAGGTAGCTGTTCGCCTTAAGGACATCATCGGGGTACTCCATGTAGTTCCAGACACCGCTGAGCTGATAGAAATGCACAGTGCCAGTATGAAAATGCATCGGCAGGCGGGTACCCGGCTGGAACTGAACACGCAGAACCCAGTAACCATTTTCGGAGTCGAGGAACAGAGGCCACACCTTCAGGCCGGGGATAGCGGCACTGACATCAACCGGGTCGATGTCATCGGTATGTATGCAGAGCAGACGGTCCTGTTCATTGATAGTAGTTGGTAAAGTCATGGTAATGCCTCGTTATTTTTATGATTGGTGACTTACTGTGTTCTATCAATTTACTACCAATATCTGACCTATTCTTGATGTTTCACGAATAAAACTTTATAAATTACGAAATCAGGAAATAAATATAGGACAAAAACAAGGTGCATCTTGCCAAAAGTTACAGCATCGTTGGCTATCAGCGACTAGTCACCGAACTGGGGCAAAACCCTGTGGCACTGGTACGCTCGGTTGGATTTTTGCCCTCGCAGTTCAATGGTGCCGACCTCTTTGTTTCTTACAATAAACTTGCGGAACTGCTTGAACTGACCGCTATTAAATGTCGTCAGCCACTGTTCGGATTGCTGCTGACTCAGCACCAGCCACTGGAGGCCCTTGGTCCCTTGCCCCTGTTTGCGGCCCAGTCACAAACCATCGGTGACGCTCTGACCAAAGTGAGTAGCGCTCTCTACCTGCAGGCTTCAGGAGTTCATGTCAGGCAGATATCGGCTGGAGATAACACCCAGGTTGTGCTTGATTTCGATATATCGACACCTCTTGGCATCACTCAGATGAAGTTGCTGAGTGTCGGGCATCTGTGTAATTTTCTCGCCGAGATCACTGGACTACCCCGCTATGAGTTCGAAATTTCAGTCTCGGCCCCGGCCCCACATTTGAGCGATTACGGCAATAGTGAGTACACACAGGTCCATTTCGACCAGCCCTTCTGCGGTATTACCCTGCGGACCCAGCAACTGAACTGTCAAAATCGCCAGTACGCCTCGGCCATCTCCACCTCCAGCAAGCGCTACGTCGAGTTCCTGCGCGCCCAGTTTCCCACCAGTCTGGAAGAGCAGGTACGACAAGTCGCCAGTGCATTGCTTGCCAGCGGAGATTGCAGCCTGGAACATGTCGCTGCGTCGCTCGATCTTCATCCGCGTATGCTGCAACTTAAACTCAGGAAACTGGATGTCAGCTATACGCAGATCATGCGCAGCATCCGCCAGACCCTGGCAGAAGATCATCTGCGTCGAAAAACCATGAGCGTGACCGATCTGGCACTCAATCTCGGCTATGCCGATGCCTCGATATTCAGCACCCAGTTCAAGGCGTGGACGGGGTTGTCCCCGAAGCAGTGGCAGAAGACGTTTTGCTCAGACATGGTTTGAGTCAGCGCCTGTTGTCACTCGTGTTCTGCGGTAAGCAATAAAAAACCCACCTTGAAGTGGGTTTTTATCAGAACGACACGGCATGGAGCACTATATAAAACAGTCAGAGCCGTTTCATGGTTACTGCTCTGTTTCTTTGTAGAGCCGGGACTGGGCGGCCAGTCTTATATGGGCATTAGGTTCGCCATACTGCTGATAGTCTCCTTCACGCTGGAGAATCTCAAAAAACACGCCGTTAGCCTCCCGTGTGTAACAGTGGAAAAACTCTCCCTGTTCATTCCGGTCATACATAATGTTGTGTTGTTTCATTCTGGCCAGCAGTTCGGGCTCCAGCGCGAAGCGGGCATCCAGATCAAGATAATAGTTGTCAGGTATCGGTAGCTGAAACTGGCTGCCGATAGCGGCTGCAGCCGTAAAAATATCATCACAGGAAAATGCGATCTGCTGCACCCCTGAACCTTTGGTTTTATCAAGAAATCGGCGTGCTGATGCATGCGACGTAGATGTCATATTCAATGGGATGCGTACTTTTTTGTTCTTACTCATCGCCAGACGACTGACGACCAGACCATAAACGTCGGGCAGGTCCTGATTCGGCGTGATATCAAACTCCAGCAGTGACTTATAGAAAAATGCCGCTGACAGAAAATCAGTATGCGCGACGGTCTGGCCGATATGGTCAATGGCTTTCAAGCCAATTCCTGAGTCTGGCTGGTCCGTGAGGGGCTTGAAATCAACATCATAGAAACGGACTTTAGACTGATCATCGAGCAGATAGATAAGGCTGTCGCCAATCGCTTTGATAGCCGGGATATTCAGCTCACCCGGACCTGCCTGGTTCATAAAGCTGGGACAGTGATACTGTTTAGCCCGATCGAACGAACGCTTCAGATTGTGGGTTTTCATCGCCAGAGCACATACAGAAGTGCCATGGGTTTCAAAATGCTCATGTGCCTGGCTGGAGGGTTCCCGGTTTAAGACCAGATTGATATCACCTTGTTGCATAAGGGTGACATTCTTTGAACGGTGGGTATGGGTCTCTGAAAAGCCCATAGCGTTCAGTAGTTCCAGCAGATTACTATCTGAGTTTTCAGGCAGTGCAAACTCAATAAATTCTACGCCGGTAACTCCTTCATCTACATCACTGTCAGCGTGCTTTGATGTTTGTTCGTCCAGCCATATCAGGGAACGTATACCGTCGATCGCTTTTTCAGCGGCAGGGGATGAACGGAACTCATCATTAAAAATCTCATGGGAAAGGTAATCGTTATAACCTTTATCCCGAAGACACTGAACAAACTCTTTGACGGGCAGATCGCCCTGGCCGGGAAAACAGCGGTAGTGACGGCTGTAGTGAAGCACTTCCATCTGTAGTGCCGGTGCATCGGCGACCTGAACCAGGGTGATTTTATCCAGCGGTATTTCATCCCGGAGAATATCCAGAGTGTTGCCCCGGGCAAACATATGGAAACTATCGAGAATAATTCCCAGGTTTGGGTGGTCTGCTTGTTTGACAATATCCCAGGCATCGCCGTAATCAGCGGTATACCTTCCCCAGGCCAGGGCTTCGTAACCGATGTCGAAGCCTTCTTGTCTGGCGATATCTGCAAGTTCATACAGATCCGCGGCGGCCCGGTTTTTATCGTTGATAAGGTGAGGGGAGACGTTACTGCAGATCAGTAGCTTTCGGGTTCCCAGTTCATGCATCAGCTCAAATTTTTTGCGGGCGCGATAAAAGTTCTGGCTGCGAAAGGGTTCAGGCATCGCTTCAAAATCCCGGAATGGCTGTAAAGCAATGATCTCAAGGTTGAGGTCTTTAGCTATTGCGCGAATGTCTGCAGCACTGCCGTTGAATTGAGTCAGGTCGTTTTCGAATATTTCAACGCCCTGAAATCCAGCGGCAGCAGCCGCCTGTAATTTTTCCGGAAGTGTTCCGGAAATTGATACGGTAGCGATAGATGATTTCATAATTGCGGTTCCGGATGTTGAGTTATACGAGAGTGCTTTCGATCTTGAAGCGATGCCGGTACTCAGACATAACTTTTTCTGGATCAGGCTTGGTACCGGTAAAGATTTCGAAGGCATTCAGGGCCTGATAGAAAAACAGATCAAAGCCCGATACGATCTTCATTCCGGCATTGGCGCAGCACTGCAGGAACTCGGTATCAATCGGTGTATATATAGCATCAAACGCCCATTTCTGTGGGCCGATAGCGGCGGCAGAGATAGGAATGCCTGGTGTTTTGTAATGCCCTATAGGGGTACAGTTCACCAGTCCATCACACTCTGCTGCGACAGCAGCAAGTTGCTCAGCCGTCACCGTTGATGCGTTAAAACCTGCGCTATTGATTGCGTCAGCCAGTGATGTAGCACTTGCCGGATAAAGGTCATAAATCACCACTTCAGTTGTTCCCAGTTCAAACAGTCCGAATGCAACAGCGCGACCGACGCCACCAGCGCCTATCAACAATACTTTGCCGGCAGGCTGGTCTCCCATACGATGCCGATAGGCGCTGATAAAGCCGGTGTAATCGGTGTTAAACCCCTGGATTTCGGAACCACTAATTTTCATGGTATTGGTTGCACCGACCAGCTTGACCGCAGTATTAACGGAGTTGCAGTGATGCAACGCCAGCTGTTTGAATGGATAGGTGATATTGGCTCCCCGGTATCCAGTTGCACGCATCTCCAGCAGTGTTGCGCTGAAAGCTTCCTGAGTATTTTCCAATGGCTCATGCAATTGATAGGAAACCGGATAGTGATAAAGCTGCCCCAGCATTTCGTGCATAGCCGGGGAGCTGGATTGTTGAATGGACAGGCCAATAAGTCCTAATTTCATCGTTCGGGAGTCTCCATTTTGCAGACAGCATAGGTATAGAGAACACACTACAGATTAGCTGATGTTAAGGGTTTTGAAATCAGCTTTAGTACTGTAGGTCTCTTTATTGTTATTAAGTGTTATTAAATATAATACATACTACTAAATATAGTCAGTAGGATTAAGAGGTTCTATTTTTGGGGTCTGGGCGCTTCTCATGCACAGAAAAGTGAACATATACGGGGGTAATCCCTTTAAATTCAAAGGATGAGCGCCTGGGTAGAATCTGTCAGCGCTAGCTTTGTGATCTAAAAAAAGAATAGTCAGAACGATTTACTTATTGGTTGTGCTAGTCAGATAGTCATTACCATATGTGTAACCCTTCAGTGTTCCTCTTCTATCTCCCCATGCCGGATCCATCATGACTGCAATTCTTAATATTACAGCGCCTATCTTTCTGATCATCTTTGTAGGCTATGTCACAGTTCGCTATGGCTTGATACCACAGAGTGCCCTGCCGGGTATGAGCCGGTTTGTTCTCTATCTGGCGTTGCCAGCGCTGATCTTTTCGAAACTATCGATGATGCCGATCTCAGAATTACTGGATCTGCAGTACATCATCTCGTATAGCGTTGGATGTTTAGGTGTGATTATCGCTGCCATACTGGTGAACCGGTTTTTGTTGAAAAGCTCCCTGCTTTTTAGCGGGATAAAAGCGGTGGGTAGCGCTCAGCCGAACAGTGCATTTATTGGTTTGCCGGTGGTCATGCAGTTTTTTGATTCGCCACCGGCGCAGGCCTTTGCAATGGTTCTGATGGTTGAAAATATTATTGCCCTGCCATTGGCCCTTGCGTTTATAGAGTCAGCCTCAGCTAAAGAGGGGAGTGAGCGTAAAATCTCTCTCGTGATGGCGCTCTCTATTGGCAGACGGGTCATTCTGAATCCAATTATTTTATCGGTTATCATCGGAGTGGCATTTTCTCTGTTTGGTTTACGTTTGCCTGAGTTCATTCAGCAGGGGTTGTCACTAATGGGAAACGGCTCAACGCCGGTTGCACTTATTATCATTGGTGGATCGCTGGTGGGCGTGTCGATCCGTTCGAGTCTTGCGGATATCGCTCTCGTGTCCGGCGCTAAGCTGCTGCTGCATCCGTTACTGGTAGCACTCATGGTGATCTATGTTTTTCCGGATATGTCCCTTGAGCTGAAACAGGCCGTTATCTTATTTGCTGCCTCACCGATGTTCAGCACCTATCCGATTATTGGCGGGCAGTATGGTTATCAGGCATTCTGTTCATCGACACTGCTGGTTGCCACAGTGATGGGATTTTTAAGCATCAGTACGGTATTGAGTCTTGTTCCGCTTCTATAAGGTTTTGAAATGGCCGTTTTAAGTCGGCGGATTGCGTTCCTGCTTCCGATCATGGGGCGGTGTAGCATCGACCTGAATGAGGGTAACGCAGAGGCGACACAAGATGTCTCGGACTTGCCACGCTGGTGGCAAGACCGACGTAAAGTGGTTCTTTGTTTTCCGCTTCTGAGCCTGCACCAGAGCACGGGTATGGCCTGATATGAGGGGACTCATATCCGGTAGTCAGCCCAAAAGCGGAAAAACACGTCCTGCTAGCGTTTTTTCTCAGCAGCAATTAAGACATCCCGCAACAGCTCTTCAGCACTTGGATGGTAGATGGGCATCTCCAGTACCTGACTGGCTGTCATTTGATGGGTGATGGCCAGTGCCAGTATATGTGCCAGGTGTTCAGCCTGATGCCCGAGCAACTCCGCGCCAAGAATGACGCCGGTTCTCGCGTCCAGGTATACCTGAATGCGGCCATCGACTTTATTCCAGACAATATGTCGCGGACTATCAAATGTCAGTTCACCAATGACAATCTCCTGATCCTGTAACTGTTTATACGTCTGACCAACAATTGCTATCTGAGGGTCAGTGAAATATATCATCAGAGGTGTTCTGCGTTTGCTATCGACGGTGGCCGGGTAGTGCAGTGCGTTATCAGCCGCTATACGCCCCTCATCGAAAGCCTCATGCCAGACGGGCAGAATGTCGGTTGCATCGCCAGCAATAAAAATGGGATGACCCGGGTATGTCAGGGTTTCAGGGTCGAACGGCATATCGCCGTCCGCAGAGTATTCAACGCCTGCGGCCTGAAGGTTCAGACGATCAATATTCGGTGTCCTGCCTGCGGCTACCAGAACCCGGTCGTATACCCGGGTCACGGTCTCGCCGTTCGACTCTCTGTACTGAATCCACGCTCCGTCTTCATCTTCCCATGTTTTCTCTATGGCTCCGCTGGGGTAGATCTCCAGTTCTTTGCTGAAAATCTCCAGCGTTTCCTGCTTCATAACCGGATGCGTGAGGCTGCCGATTGAGCCAGAACGCCCATATAGTGTGGTATCAACACCCAGACGGTGGAGTGCCTGACCGAGCTCCAGGGCAATCACACCCAGACCAATAACGGCAACTGAGCGTGGCAGATCGGCTATCTCAAAAATTGTATCGCTGGTAAGCACCCGCGAGATAACGGGTTGGAATACATCATCGATCGCAGGTCTTGAACCACAGGCCAGGATGACTTTCTTTGCCCTGACGTCGATATCCTGGCCAACACTGAGGTGCCCCGGACCGATGAAAGTCGCCCGTCCTTCGATCTTATGGTGCGCTGGAATTTTCCCGACATAATCAAGATTACGCGCCACAAACCGATGATCCCGCTCCCGGCGCAGTCGCTCCAGCACTTTCTGGCCATCTACTGTACCTGTTGTGTTAATGCCAAAAAAATCGCTGGTTTCGATATGGTGAGCATATTCTGCTGCGGTGATCAGAAGCTTGCTTGGCATGCAGCCTACACGTGCGCAGGTGGTGCCATAAGGGCCATCCTGAATCATCACAAGGCTATCTGTTTGACGGCTTATCCTGGAGTAGGCTCCTAAGCCTGCGGTTCCAGCCCCAATGATTGCGTACTCAACGTCGATCTGTTTCATGCCTGGCTTGCTCCATTGATCCCGGTTATCACGCAATGGGTGAGAGTGGGGGGTAACTTAGGTAAACGGGGGCGTTCATTGTCCGGTAAAGAACCCGGCCAAACCAAACGAAACCCGAATGGCGAATAACGATCAATCCAGCTCTGTCTTCAGACCAGTTGTTTTTTGACTGGCCGTTCTGATCTGATACCAGGAAAGCTAATCGTTATCAGTGTGTAAGAGATGTTAGCGTGATGGCTGTGGTCGGTAAAACGATGAGTTCTATCTATTTTGGTTAGGTTTTGTAATGCAAAAGAATGGTGTTTATCAGTCTGATACCAATATAACTGAATTGTCATAGAGGCCATTGAATTCAGCCTTGGATTAGCATTTCTAAGCGTTTCGGTTAGGAAACATCGTTTTACACTGATATGTGGTTTTCCTAAAGTAGGGTCCAAAGTAATTCAGAAAAGAGACCTTCCGTTATGTCTGTACATGAAGCAAAAATAAACT
Source organism: Oceanospirillales bacterium (assembly GCA_018223185.1). Lineage (GTDB taxonomy): Bacteria > Pseudomonadota > Gammaproteobacteria > Pseudomonadales > Balneatricaceae > Amphritea. The sequence goes on from JAAEYW010000035.1 coordinate 32,911, forward strand.
GGCAGCGAAATTCCCACAGTTCAGATTCAGATACTTACTCGCGTAATCACCAGGTTATGTTGAATGGCAAACAGCAGCTGAATGTTTCTGCTTCTGAAGAATTTAAAGGTGATCCCGGTTGTGCTGATCCCGAACAGATGCTGGTAAGCGCCGTTTCCAGTTGTCATATGCTGTTTTTCTTAGCTATTGCTGAGTTTCAGGGATTTTATGTTGAGTCATATGAAGACTCTCCTAAGGGCTACCTTGAGAAGAACGGCAAAGGCGGCATGGAAATTACCCGTATAGTTCTTTCCCCCAGCGTGATATTCGGAGGCGATAAAATGCCCGATCCGGAGAAGATTTCTAAAATCCATGCCAATGCACATAAAAATTGTTTTATCAGAAACTCTGTTACCGCCAGTGTTGAAATAAATCATTCTTAACGTTTGATATTTTGTGAGGATTTCTATGAACACTAATCAGTCAAAAGAGAGTATTTTGCTGCGCAGCGATCAGAACGGTGCTGTTTTTCTTTCTTTAAACCGGCCGGATAAATTAAATACCTTATCCGAAGCTATGCTGGCGTCACTGCAAACTGAGTTAGACAGTATAGCTGCAGATCCTTCTGTCCTGTGTGTAGTTCTTAGTGCTGAGGGACGTGGCTTTTGTGCCGGGCATGATTTACAAGAGATGCGCAGCAATCCAGAGCATAGCTACTATCAGGAATTGTTTCGTCGTTGCGGTAAAGTCATGCAAAGCATCGTTAATCTGCCGGTTCCGGTCATTGCAAAGGTGGGCGGTATCGCCGCAGCCGCAGGCTGTCAGCTGGCCGCCAGCTGTGATCTTGTGATAGCCGCCAGATCAGCCCGATTCGCCGTCCCGGGCATTAATGTGGGCTTGTTCTGTTCAACCCCGGCCGTTGCGCTGTCACGAAATATCTCACCTAAACGTGCATTCGACCTGCTGGTGACCGGCGATATTATCGACGCTGAGACTGCGCTGGAGTGGGGGCTGATCAGCAGCGTAGTCGATGACACAGAACTGGATGATGCTGTTGCAGCAAAAGTAGAAAAAATTCTCAGCAAGAGTCCTTCTGCTATTCGGTTTGGCAAATCGATGTTCAACCCTCAACGTCAGATGTCGCTCTCCGATGCTTACGAATTTGCGGGCAAAATAATGGCCGATAATATGATGAGCCCTGACGCAGGTGAAGGCATTGATGCTTTTCTTGCCAAGCGAACGCCCATCTGGGAAAAACCGTTTCATTAAGGTTTTTTACATCTCAGGATAGCCCGTTTGATTTTTGTAGTTTCACAGGCTTTTAATAATTTTTGAATAGATATTGACGCCATCAGCCGGGCTCTGCTTTCTCCAGGTAAATATTTAACCTGAGCAGAGGTAGCTGATTAGTCATTAAACAGAGTGGCAATGAAATGACTGAATTATGTGCTTTTAATCAGGCGATGGATAAAACAACAGCTAATTATGTAGCACTGTCGCCACTAAGCTTTATCAAGCGGGCTGCGGCCGTGTATCCGGACAGATCGGCTGTCATATACGATGATACAACCTATACCTGGCGTCAAACCTATGGGCGATGCTGTCAGCTGGCCTCCCTGCTGCAGAAATTCGGTATCTCCAGAGGAGATACTGTATCAGTCATGCTGCCAAATATTCCGGCGATGTATGAGGCGCATTTTGGTGTGCCTATGGTGGGAGCCGTGTTAAACGCAATCAATACCCGCCTGGACGCAGAAGCGATCGCTTTCATTCTGAATCACAGTCGCACGCGCCTTTTGCTGGTGGACACTGAATATGCAGATGTCATTGGAAAAGCCCTGTCTCAGGTCGAAGGTCCTGCACCCATTGTTATCAATGTTTCCGACCCGGGCTACTGCGAAGGACGACTGATTGGCGATCTTGAATACGAAGCTTTACTCGCTGAGCAGCCAGAAGACACTAAGTGGGAACTGCCTGCAGACGAATGGGATGCGATTGCGCTGGGATATACCTCCGGGACAACCGGCAATCCAAAAGGCGTGGTAACTCACCATCGGGGTGCCTATCTGAATGCGGTAAGCAACTCGCTTTCATGGAACCTGCCAGCAAAGGTCGTTTATTTGTGGACCCTGCCAATGTTTCATTGCAATGGCTGGTGTTTTCCCTGGACGCTGGCTGCGATCGGTGGGACAAGCGTCTGCTTACGTAAAGTGGATCCGGAAAGAATTCATCAGCTCATGAGACAGCATCAAGTCACTCATTACTGTGGTGCACCAATCGTACATTCGATGATTGCCGATGCTGCCGTCACCCAGACAACCACGATCGACCACAAGGTTGCAGGGCTGATTGCAGGTGCTGCACCGCCAGCTGCAGTTCTGGAGCGAATGGAACGACTGGGGTTTGAACTGACCCATGTCTATGGTCTTACCGAGACATATGGTCCTGCTTCAGTATGTGTTAAACAGGATGACTGGTCAGCACGCACACTTGAAGAGCAGATCGTACTCAACGGCCGACAGGGGGTGAGTTACCCTTTGCAGGAAGAGGTGACTGTTCTGGATCCGGAGACAATGCAGCCGGTACCGGCCGACGGGGTCACTGTTGGTGAAATAATGTTCCGCGGCAATATTGTTATGAAGGGATATCTTCATAACGAGGCCGCAACCGACGAAGCGTTTGCAGGCGGGTGGTTCCATACCGGTGATTTAGCGATAGTGCATTCTGATGGCTACATCAAGATTACTGACCGTTCCAAAGATGTGATCATTTCAGGTGGTGAAAATATATCCTCACTGGAAGTTGAAGATATTATTCAGCGTCACCCCGAAGTAGAACTTGCCGCTGTTGTCGCTATGGCGGATGAGAAGTGGGGAGAAGTACCTGCGGCGTTTGTACAGCTTCGCCCTGGCAGCGAACTGAGTGAAGACGCTATGATTGACTACTGTCGCAATAATATGAGTCGCTTCAAAGCGCCCAAGAAGATCATTTATGGTAGCCTGCCGACCACCTCAACCGGGAAAATACAGAAATTTGCCCTGCGTCAGTTACTGGTTCCCGAGGTGTGTAATTAAAAAAACGAGGCAAGAGCCGTTGTTGCATGACTGTCAGTAAAAATATAGTTATTGAATCTGTTAAGCTACTATAGTTAGCCGTCTGTTATCGGGGTGCTGCTGTACCCCGTTGATGGTTCTTGTTTTTTCCTAAGGGTAGACGCTATGTCACGACTCCCCCCTATGATAGCCCTCTCATATTTTGAGGTTGCCAGCCGAACCAAAAGTTTCGCCAAGGCTGCGCAGGAGCTTAATGTTACCCCTGCGGCCATCAGTCACCAGATTAAGGCTCTGGAAGCTTATCTGGGGGTTGAGTTGTTTGTACGCCACCATCGCCGGGTCAGTCTGACGCCTGCTGCACGTGCAGCGTTGCCGGAGTTGCATGAAGGCTTCAAAATATTGGAGCGAGCCGTAGACAATATCCGTCTCTTTAGCGAAGAGCGGAGTGTCGTTACCGTCTGTGCAGAACCTTTATTCGCCACGAAATGGATCGTGCCTCGACTTCACCGCTTTTACGCCCGCTGTCCAGAAGCGGAAGTACGGTTACAGGCCAGTCTGCATACTGTAGATAAGTGTCGTAACAGTGAATTCGAGGGGTCGCAGTTAAAGCGTGCGGGGATCGATGTGTCTGTACGACTGGGTTATGGCGATTACAAAGATCTTGATCCGCAGCGCTTAATGAGCCTTGATTTAGTTCCGGTGTGTACGCCGGAGCTTGCTGCCCGCATTGAGAGTGTTGAGTCATTACGTCTACAACCACTGCTATGGGACAGCACTCTGTCAGGTTTTAAAGATTCCTGCGGCTGGCAAGAGTGGTTTTTACAGCAACAAACAGAAAACACGGATTCCTTGCGGGAACTACGTTTTGGCAATGGCTTGCTGACACTTGAAGCGGCTCTGTCCGGACAAGGTATTCTGCTTGGCAGTAAAGGTCTGCTGCATGCAGAGCTTGCTGCAGAAAAACTGCAGGTCGCGATTGATCGCCCGATGCACTGTGACCAGGCGTATTATGTGGTGAGTGCGGGCTTAAATAATGAACGGGACATTGCCCGGCAGTTTCGTGAATGGTTGGTGGATGAGGCGGGTTCGTCTGATAACTGAGTTTCCCCTTTTTACACGTGAGTGTTCGCCTGTCCGCAACGGACAGGCCTGAATTAAATCTTCATTTCTCCATTACCGCTCACCGATCTCTCAGCCAGTGCTGGCCAGATATTCAAATGTGCTTGTAGTATGGATCCTGTCCAGATCAGGATCTGATTATGTCTGTAGTGCTGGTGGATAATCCAGTGTAAACCACCCTTAAAAAAGGTTCTTAGCGCTTTATCGGGAAAGGATTCTATCGTGGTAGATAGTAGCGGAGCTATATATTGCAGGGGCCCTTAGAATCTAAAACAGACTCACCACAGAGGACACGGA
>JAAEYW010000036.1 GCA_018223185.1 Oceanospirillales bacterium
CGAAGATGGAAGGGGCGGTAGAACTGGCGGAAGAGATTTTCCATATGCCGGTGCGGCTGGCGTTACCAAGTGGTGTGCGGGGCATGGGGGATATCCTCAACAGTCCTATCTATGCTACCGGCATTGGTCTGTTGCAATACGCTAAACAGGATATTCAGCATCTGGGCGAAGCGGTAGCTGTTGACGATACAGTGGAGCGACCAAATGTACTGAACCGGATGAAAGCCTGGTTCCAGGGGAATTTCTAATGACTTACTAAATGAAATTCGGCGCAGGCAAAGACGTCTCGTAAGAATAAGTACAGCAGGGGTGGTTAGCGGATATAAACCCCCGATGATTGATGTGTTCACAGGATGTGACAGACAGCAACAAAACCGAATGCAATAAAAACAGGTGCGGGTTGGGCACTGAACCTGGAGGGAAGGGATATGTTTGAACTAGTTAATAATATCGCACAGAACGCCGTCATTAAGGTTATTGGCGTAGGTGGTGGCGGCGGTAATGCCGTGCAGCACATGGTCTCATCGGAGGTTGATGGGGTTGAATTTATCTGTGCCAATACGGATGCACAGGCGCTCAACAATATGGGGTCACGCAGTGTTCTGCAGCTGGGTGGTGAAATTACCAAGGGGCTGGGAGCGGGCGCCAACCCCGATATCGGTCGTCAGGCTGCGCTGGAAGATCGCGATCAGATTGTTGAGATGCTCAGCGGCGCGGATATGGTGTTTATCACCGCAGGAATGGGGGGAGGGACCGGCACGGGTGCGGCTCCTGTTGTTGCTCAGGTGGCAAAAGAACTGGGTATCCTGACCGTTGCCGTGGTGACCAAGCCGTTTCCGTTTGAGGGCAAGAAGCGGATGCTGATTGCCGATCAGGGAATCAAAGAGCTGTCTGAACATGTTGATTCGCTGATTATCGTGCCCAACGAAAAGCTGCTGCAGGTGCTGGGTAAAAACTGCACCCTGATGAAAGCGTTCGACGAAGCAAACGATGTCCTTAAAGGGGCAGTGCAGGGTATTTCTGACCTGATCATCCGTCCGGGTATGATCAACGTCGACTTTGCTGACGTACGCACCGTTATGTCAGAAATGGGCACATCGATGATGGGTACCGGAATGGCCCGGGGTGAAAACCGTGCGATTGAGGCCGCTGAGGCGGCGGTACGCAGTCCGCTGCTGGAAGATGTTGATCTGATGGGGGCCCGGGGTATTCTGGTGAATATCACTGCCGGTCTGGATCTTGGGTTGGGCGAGTTCAGCGATGTTGGTCAGGTGATCGAAGAGTTTGCTTCTGATAATGCGATTGTGGTGGTGGGTACCGTTATCGATCCGGAAATGGTTGATGATATCAAGGTGACGGTGGTTGCTACCGGCCTGCAGAGAGCGAAGCAGGAAGATACCACGGTAAAAGTGGTCAGTAACAACCGTAAGCCCGATGGTCAGCTGGATCTGAATCAACTGGAGCTGCCTGCAGTACACCGGCGTAAGGCGGACCATATCAGTGCTGAAAAAAATAGAGTGTCACACAGGGAACTTTCCGGGTCTGCGGAGTCGAAGAGTGGCACACAGGGGGAAACGGAGACCTATCTGGATATCCCGACATTTCTGCGGCGCCAGGCGGACTAAATAGCAAGGGAGATGGTCTGGCGTTGCAGTGATTACACTAATCAGTTATTGCTGATATAGCGCTATTTTTGTTAGTATGTCGCGTTAATTCGCCACACAAGAACACACCAAAGAGCCTTGGCATAAAATATGATCGGACAACGTACATTACGGAACAGCATTAAAGCAACAGGCGTAGGCCTTCATACCGGTCAGAAAGTGTATTTAACACTCAAGCCAGCGCCAGTGGATACCGGTATTGTTTTCCGTCGCGTGGATCTTGAACCGGCTGTTGAAATCCATGCACGGGCAAAAAATGTCGGCGATACGACTTTGTCGACTAACCTGCAGCAAGGCAATGTGCGTGTTTCGACTGTCGAGCACCTGCTGTCTGCGATGGCCGGACTGGGAATCGATAATGCTTATGTTGAACTGAGTGCCGAGGAAGTTCCGATTATGGATGGCAGCGCTGCGCCATTCGTATTCCTGATTCAGTCTGCGGGTATTCAGGAGCAGAATGCTCCTAAACAGTTTATCCGGATTAAGAAAGAGGTTACCGTTCAGATTGATGATAAGGTTGCGACATTTAAACCGTTTAACGGTTTTAAAGTTGGCTTTACTATCGACTTTGATCACCCGGCTTTTGCTGATCGTAACATGGAAGCCAGTCTCGATTTTTCCAGCACTTCGTTCGTGAAAGAGGTCAGCCGGGCCCGTACCTTTGGCTTTATGCGTGACATAGAATACCTGCGTGGTCAGAATCTGGCTCTGGGTGGAAGCATGGATAATGCGATTGTGGTGGATGATTATCGTATCCTCAATGAAGATGGTCTGCGTTACGATGATGAGTTTGTAAAACATAAAGTCCTTGATGCGGTAGGCGATCTTTACCTGCTGGGTAAAAGCCTGATCGGAGAGTTTCACGGTTTCAAATCCGGTCACTATCTGAACAATTTGCTGCTGCGTAAATTGCTGGAAACAGAAGATGCATGGGAAATTGTAACCTTTGAGGGGCGTGAGCAAGCAATGCCTATCTCATATTTGCAGCCCGCTGCTGTAAGCTGATTAGCACATACACTCTGAAAGCCGGACTAATTAGTCCGGCTTTTTACTTTTTTTAAGGCCGATTTACCCTCAAAAAAAATATCCCTATTGAGATTCAATTTGATGCCCCAATAGAGGTAGAATGTTGCGTTAATTTAATACTTTAACCGGCTTAAGACCGCCGCTTCTAACAGGTAAAAAATCAGATTATGTTCACTTCGATGTTAAAGAAGGTTTTTGGTAGTAAGAACGAGCGTGTACTCAAACAGATGGGTAAGGTCGTTAAGCAGATCAATAGCTATGAAAGCGAAGTTGAACAACTCTCTGATGATGATCTGAAAGCAAAAACGGTTGAGTTTAAATCACGTCTTGAACAGGGTGAATCGCTTGATGCCATTCTGCCGGAAGCTTTTGCGGTTGTCCGGGAAGCTTCACGGCGGGCTATGGGGATGCGCCACTTCGATGTACAGATGATCGGTGGTATTACCCTCCATGACGGTAAAGTTGCTGAGATGCGCACCGGTGAGGGTAAAACCCTGGTGGCTACTCTGCCTGTTTACCTCAATGCATTAGAGGGACGTGGCGTTCATGTTGTCACCGTAAACGATTATCTTGCCAGCCGTGATGCTGAGTGGATGCGCCCGCTGTATGAGTTTCTGGGGCTGAGCGTTGGCGTGGTTCTGTCGGGGCAGGATCCGCAAACCAAGCGTGATGCCTATCATGCGGATATTACCTACGGAACCAATAATGAGTTTGGTTTTGATTATCTGCGCGACAATATGGCTTTCAGTGTAGAGGATAAAGTTCAGCGGGATTTCTTTTTTGCCGTGGTGGATGAGGTGGACTCGATCCTCATTGATGAAGCGCGTACGCCACTGATTATCTCCGGTGCGGCGGAAGACAGCTCAGAGATGTATCGCAAGATGAATACTCTGATTCCGTCGTTAGAAAAATATGATGGCGAGATTGATCCGAAAAGTGATGAAGAGATTGATGGCGACTTTGCTGTTGATGAGAAGAACCGCACCGTTGAACTGACTGAACGTGGTCACCAGCGGATTGAGGATATGCTGGCGAAAGAGGGAATTCTGGCTGAGGGCGAGAGTCTTTATGCACCACAGAATCTGAGCCTTCTGCATCATGTTCTGGCGGCACTGCGGGCGCATAACCTGTTTCAGCGTGATGTGGATTACATCATTCAGGAGGGTCAGGTGGTCATCGTTGATGAGCATACCGGCCGTATTATGCCAGGGCGTCGCTGGTCTGAAGGATTGCATCAGGCTGTAGAGGCGAAAGAGGGCGTTCATATTAATCAGGAAAGCCAGACGCTGGCTTCGACGACTTTCCAGAACTACTTCCGTCTCTATGAAAAACTTTCCGGTATGACCGGAACTGCAGACACTGAAGCGTTCGAGCTTAATCAGATCTACGGTCTGGATGTTGTGGTTATCCCGACTAACGTGCCGGTAGCCCGGATTGATTACAATGATCTGGTATTTCTCACAATCGAAGAGAAATATGAAGCGATTCTGAAAGAGATTGAGCACTGTGTTGAGCAGAAACGCCCGGTGCTGGTGGGTACTGCGTCGGTTGAGTCTTCTGAGATGATCTCAGCCTTTCTGAAAAAGAAAAAGATTCCCCACAACGTATTGAACGCTAAGAATCATGGTAAAGAGGCTGGCATTATTGCGGATGCCGGTCGTGCCGGTGCGGTGACTATCGCAACCAATATGGCGGGTCGGGGTACCGATATTGTTCTGGGCGGTAAGTTTGAGTCGGTTCTGGAGGGGATGGATAACCCGACTGAAGAGCAGATTGCTGAGGCAAAAGCGGAGTGGCAGAAGCGTCATGATGCCGTGCTGGAAGCGGGTGGTCTGCATATTATCGGTACTGAGCGTCATGAATCACGCCGGATTGATAATCAGTTGCGGGGCCGTGCTGGTCGTCAGGGTGATAACGGTTCTTCCCGTTTCTTCCTGTCACTGGAAGATGATCTGATGCGTATCTTCGCTTCAGACCGGGTGCGTCAGTTTATGAAAGCGCTGGGTATGGAGAAGGGTGAAGCGATCGAGCATAAGATGGTTTCCAATGCGATTGAGAAAGCCCAGCGTAAAGTGGAAGGCCGCAACTATGATATTCGTAAGCAACTGCTGGAATATGATGACGTTGCAAATGACCAGCGTCGTGCGGTCTATGATCAGCGCAATGAGCTGATGGCAACGTCTGACATCTCTGAGACGATTGAAGCGATTCGTGCGGAGGTGGTCGATAATGCAATCAGTGACTATATCAAGCCGCAGAGTCTGGAAGAACAGTGGGATATCCCCGGTCTGGAAAAACATCTGGAGTCTGAGTTTGGGCTTGAGATGCCACTGCAGGAGTGGTTGGATAAAGATGATACCCTGCATGAAGACACACTTCGTGAGCGTATTCTACGGGACATCGTAGAGGATTATCAGGCTAAAGCAGCGATCGTCGGTGAAGAAAATATGCGCCTGTTTGAAAAGCAGGTGATGTTGCAGGTGCTGGATACTTTGTGGAAAGAGCACCTGCAGTCGATGGATATGCTGCGTCAGGGTATCCATCTGCGCGGTTATGCTCAGAAAAACCCTAAACAGGAGTATAAGCGTGAATCGTTTATTCTGTTTGAGCAGCTGTTAGAAAATATTAAGACTGACGTGATTAAAATTCTGAGTCATGTTCAGGTGCGTCAGCCTGAAGAGATTGAAGAGATGGAACGTCAGCGACGTGAGCAGGCGGCGCATCAGCAGATGAACTTCCAGCATGAGCAGTCTTCCGCTATGGTTGCAGATGAGTCTGGTGAGGAGGACGTTGTTGCAGGTGCAGAGCCATTTGTACGCGACGGTAAGAAGGTAGGCCGTAACGATCCTTGTCCATGTGGTTCCGGAAAGAAATATAAGCAGTGTCACGGTAAACTGAACTGATTACTGAAGTTGGGTATTTACCCTGATCTGGTTATTGATTAATACACAGAAAGCAGCGAAGCTGCTTTCTTTTTTTCTATAGATTAAAGATAAGGTTTAAGGAGTCTGTAATGGCGGTAGGTCCTGGCACGCTTCCAACGCTGCACCCGGTTGCAGGTTTTCGTATAGGTACAACCTCTGCGGGGGTTAAAAAGCCAGGCCGAAAAGATCTGGTGTTAATGGAGATTGCAGAGGGGGCCAGCACTGCAGGGGTTTTTACCCTGAATCAGTTTTGTGCTGCTCCAGTGAGAATCTGTAAGTCTCACCTGCAACAGGGGATGCCATCATACCTGGTGATTAATACCGGTAATGCGAATGCCGGCACTGGTAAACAGGGGCATCAGGATGCACTGGATGTCTGCCAGGCTGTTGCAGAGCGTGCTGGCGTAGACCTCGCGCAGGTTCTGCCTTTTTCGACCGGAGTTATTGGTGAAAAGCTGCCGAAAGAACGCATCATTGCTGCGATTCCGTTAGCTTTTGATGCTCTTTCTGAGAATGGCTGGCTGGAAGCCGCCAGTGGTATTATGACCACTGATACCCGGCCAAAAGCGTATTCAATGCAACTGGAACATCAGGGACAGGTGATTACCCTTACCGGCATCTCAAAAGGTGCGGGCATGATTAAGCCGAATATGGCAACTATGCTGGCCTATATTGCTACCGATGCCAGGGTTGAACCAGCCCTGCTGCAATCGCTGTTAAGCCGTGCAGCAGACCAGTCATTTAACCGTATTACCATTGATGGTGACACCTCTACAAACGACTCCTGCATGCTGGTTGCTACCGGCGCCAGTGGTGTTGAGGTGACTGAGGATAACAGTGAGCTGTTGGCGCTGTTTAGTAAGGCTGTAGACACGGTTTTACTGGAACTGGCTCAGGCGATTATTCGCGATGGTGAAGGTGCAACTAAGTTCGTTACTATCAGTGTTGAGCAGGCTGCCAGCTCAGATGAAGCACTCAAAGTCGCCTATGCGGTTGCTCATTCGCCGCTGGTTAAAACAGCATTGTTTGCCAGCGACCCTAACTGGGGCCGGATTCTGGCTGCTGTGGGCTATGCAGGAGTCGATAATCTTGATGTTGATACCCTGCAGATCTGGCTGGGAGAAGCTTGTATCGTTGAAAATGGTGGGCGGGCTGCCAGTTATACTGAAGAAGCGGGACAGGCGGTGATGAATCGTGAAGAGATCACTATCCGAATTATCCTTAATCGTGGTGATAAACAGGAAACCGTCTGGACCACTGATCTGAGTAAGGATTATGTGGCTATCAATGCGGATTACCGTTCTTAGTCGATACTTACAGCCGGGTTGGTATAGGTTTTGTCGAAATTGATCCATGTCGCGGCAGCGGCGATCTTCAATGACGCCGGTGAGCTGCTTCTGGCGCTGCGCGATAAAGCGCAGCATCAGGGGGGCTTATGGGAGTTTCCCGGTGGAAAGGTTGAGCCGGGTGAGGATGTTCGCAGTGCACTGTCCAGAGAGCTGCAGGAGGAGCTGGGAATTGAGATTGATCAGTCTGCCACCGTTCCCCTGATACAGGTTCCCTATCACTATCCTGATAAATCGGTATTGCTCGATGTCTTTCGCGTAAACCGTTTTATGGGAGCGGCCTATGGCCGGGAGGGGCAGCCGCTTAACTGGGTCAGGCTTAGCGATCTGAGTGGATATCAGTTCCCGGCGGCAAACCGGCCGATTGTGAATGCGCTGTTGTTGCCCTCTGCGATGGCGATTACTCCGCAGTTACAGCCGGAACAATATAGTGGTTTTTGCGCTCAGGCCGTTCTGAAGGGCGCTCAGGCCATTATGCTGCGGGCAAAGCATCTGAGTGAAGCCGAGCAGGTGCGCCTCTATCAACAGCTCTCTGCTCAGTGTCAGGAGAAACCGATCATCTGGAATGGTTCGGTTGATATTGCTAACAGAGCTGCTGTATCAGCTCTCCATCTGAGTTCAGACAGATTGCTGCAACTGAGTCATCGCGAGGCGTATAACGGTCGCTGGCTAGGGGCTTCATGCCATAATGAAGCACAGATTCGCTGGGCAGAGAAAGTCGGGGTGGATTACATAACACTCTCCCCGGTACAGGCAACCTCGAGTCATCCGGAGGTGACCCCTCTGGGCTGGGCTGAATACTCCCGTCTGGTGAGTGAATCCTCTCTGCCCGTTTATGCGCTGGGCGGGGTATCAATGGAAGATCTTGCGCCAACTATTCAGGCAGGTGGTCAGGGGATAGCAGCGATCAGCTGTTTTTGTTGAAGCAGGGGGTTGTGAAACTGCCAGGGTCTCAAATCAGTAAGCGCTGCATCCTGCAGCGATAAAACTTGCTGCCAGTGCAGGCCTTCGCCGCTGGAAGCGGCTCCTACAATAAAAACAGATTCATCACAGAGGGCGCGATTATTAGTAGGCGCTGCATCTTGCAGCGATAAAGCCTCTGCACCTGAATATCCCTTCGCCGCTGGAAGCGGCCCCTACAATATAAAACAGATTCATCACAGAGGGCGCGATTATTCGTAGGCGCTGCATCTTGCAGCGATAAAGCCTCTGCACCTGAATATCCCTTCGCCGCTGGAAGCGGCCCCTACAATATAAAACAGATTCATCACAGAGGGCGCGATTATTCGTAGGCGCTGCATCTTGCAGCGATAAAGCCTCTGCACCTGAATATCCCTTCGCCGCTGGAAGCGGCCCCTACAATATAAAACAGATTCATCACAGAGGGCGCAGATTAGTAGGAGCTGCATCTTGCAGCGATAAGGTTCTCTGCCAGTGCAGGCTATTGCCGCTATAAGCCCTCATACAGGGAAGCTTAAAGCCAGAAGCATATACATCCGCTTTTTCTGTGGCCCTCCGTGGTAAAAACGCCATACAGGAGAAGTACTGTCAGTGCAGCGGCCGGTCCAGATAATCAGCGCTTTCGCTGTCTTCAAAGCTGCTACTGTAATCGTCAACGCTTGGCTCTGCCGGGATCTGATACTCTTCTGAAGCCCAGGCGCCAAGGTCTATCATTTTACACCGCTCGCTGCAAAATGGCCGAAAAGGGTTGTCGCTGCTCCACTCCTGCTCTTTGCTGCAGGTTGGGCATGCTACCAGTGGTTTTTTCTTTACAGGCTTATCCATAGTCAGACTCCCGTTCCTGCCGTGCCTGGTGCAGGAACTTATTGTGCAATTGTTCAACCTGCGGTTTAAGGTCGTCGATAGTGCCACTGTTATCGATCAGATCATCCGCTTTCGCAATGCGCTCGCCCCGGGGAATCTGTGCTGCGATTATCGCTTTGACCTGTGCGGTATCGGTAGTGTCCCGGACGGTGGTACGACTGATCTGGGTCGCTTCATCCACGTCCACTACAACGATATGGTTAACCAGCAGGTGCTGATCTGTTTCCAGTAGCAGAGGTGAGGCGAGAATAGCATATTCTGAGTCGGACTGATCGAGTTTAAGTAAAATGCGATCTCTTATCAGGGGGTGCAATAGTTGCTCTAGCCAGTCCCGCTGACGCGGGGTTTCAAAGACAATTTTTCTCAGCGCTTTACGATCAAGGTGACCGTTTTCTAAAAGAATGTCTTCACCAAATCTCCGGGCAATTTTAGCCAGTGCCGGCTCGCCGGGCTCTACTACTTCTCTGGCAACCTGATCCGCATCGATTACAGTGATATTCTGTTGCTCAAATAAGCGCGAAACTGCAGATTTGCCACTGCCAATTCCGCCGGTAAGACCTACTACAAACATATCAGTCTCTCTGAATTTAGTGTCTTATAAATATAGTGTTATAAGTATTGTGCTAGAAGTATTGTGTATAAGTACCATTCTATAAGTTTAGCAGTTGCAGATACCAGTCAGTCAGTTCATCGCCCCATAAAAGAGCGACCCATCCGGCACCCGCCAGGTAGGGGCCAAAAGGGATCGGTGTTTGTGATTCATGGCGACTGAAAGCGATCATTAAACCGCCCACTATCGCCCCAATCAGAGAGGAGACCAGAATAATAAGGGGCAGCATGTCTGCTCCGGCCCAGGCTCCCAGCGCTGCCAGCAGTTTAAAGTCTCCATATCCCATCCCCTCTTTTCCGGTCAGCAGTTTAAACAGCCAGTAGACCGACCAGAGCGAGAGGTAACCCAGTACGGCTCCCCAGAGCGCAGAGGGCAGTGAGGTGAAATAGTCAAAGCTATTGAGAATCAGACCGATCCAGAGCAGTGGCAGAGTGATTTTATCCGGCAGTAACTGATGATCGATATCGATAGCCGTCAGCGCAATCAGACACCAGCTGAAGAAGACAACGGCAAAGGCGGCCAGATTAAAGCCGAGCTGCCAGACGATAAAGCCGGATATCAGAGCTGTTGCCAGCTCGATCAGCGGATAACGAAGTGATATCGCGCTTTTACAGCTACTGCATTTTCCACCCAGGATCAAAAAGTAGCTGATAAGCGGGATGTTTTCATACCAGCGAATCAGGTGGCCACAGTTCGGGCAAGTTGAGGCGGGCTGGGCCAGGTTGAAAGTCTCAGTCAGCTGTGAGGGCGCTGCCGGGTGCTCCGCTGGTGCTTCTGAGGAGTTCGGGTTTGCCGCCTCCTCAGCCATTTGTAGCCATTCGCGCTCCATCATCAGAGGCAATCGATGAATGACTACATTCAGGAAACTGCCAACCATGAGTGAGAAAACAAAGGTGAGTGACACCGACAGCCAGATATTCGCTGCAATCAGTTCGAAAAACATATTTGTCAGATTCCGCTATCTTCTCTGAAGGTTCTTTATGAATAAGTTCTTTACGAACGTCTCGTTACGAGAGCTTCTTTACGAGCGTCCCGTTACGAGAGTCTCTTTACGAGGCGCTCATACAACGTTACCCAGCTGGAAGATCGGCAGATACATCGCGATAACCAGACCACCCACCAGAATACCCAGAATCGACATGATCATCGGCTCGATCAGGGTGGAGAGGTTATCAACGGCGTTATCCACCTCCTCTTCATAGTAGCTGGCGACCTTATCGAGCATCATCTCCAGAGAGCCTGCTTCCTCTCCAATAGCGATCATCTGCGTGGCCATAGGGGGGAACATGCCCGTCATTGTCACAGCATTTTGCAGTGACTGACCGGTGGATACGCCGTTCTTGATCTGTATGATCGCTTTTTCGTAGACCACATTGCCTGATGCGCCTGCAGCCGATTCCAGTGCATCGACCAGTGGAACACCCGCGGCAAAAGTCGTTGCCAGGGTCCGGGCAAAGCGTGCGATCGCTGAATTGTGCAGAATCTGGCCAATAATTGGCAATTTAAGCACCGATCTGTCTAACCACTCTCTGAACCCTCTGGATTTTTCATGGGCTTTAGTGAACGCGAAACCGGAAGCAACAATGGCGATCAGTGCAATAAACCACCAGTCCTGAGCAATTTTGGACAGGCCCACGACAAACAACGTGAAGGCGGGCAGGTCTGCCCCGAAGCTTGAAAAAACGCTTTCAAACTGGGGTACAACTTTTATCAACAGAATTGCGGAAACCACCAGACCAACGACAATAACGGCGATCGGATAGGTCAGGGCTTTCTTGATTTTCTTTTTAAGGGTTTCAATCTTCTCTTTATAGGTTGCTATCCGGTCCAGCATGGTTTCCAGTGAGCCAGAGTTCTCACCCGCATGTACCAGATTACAGTAAAGATCATCGAAATATTTTGGGTGACGCTCCAGTGCCTTGGCAAAGCTGGTGCCGCCACTAACATCGGATTTCAGGTCATAGATAACCTGTTTCATCTTGGCTTTTTCGATGCCGTTAGCGACAATATCAAATCCTTGTAGTAACGGCACACCGGATTTCAGCATGGTGGCCGTTTGACGGGTAAACAGGGCGATATCCAGAGGCTTTATCGGCTTATTATGGTTGCTGAACATGCTGTAGGTTTGTTTCCGAACCTTCTTGGGCATAATCCCCTGTTTGCGCAGCATCGCTTTGGCTTCCGCCAGGTTTACCGCATTGATGGCGCCTTTGCTGTTATTTCCACTCCTGTCTTTACCTTCCCAATTAAATGTAAGAGGTGTTTTGTCTGTTGCTTTCTTAGCCATCCGGTTGGTTTCCGTATACAGGTTTAGATATTAATTAGATAGAAACACTTAAAGTTTGATAACCCGGTTCATCTCCTCCAGGCTGGTAACGCCCTGGATTACTTTACGCAAGCCTGACTCTCTTAACGATCTGAAACCCTGCTGTTTAGCGGTTGCCAGAATATCAAGAGAGGTACCGTTATCCATAATCACCTGGGCAATTTCAGAACTCATGGCCATGGTTTCATAGATACCCACCCGGCCTTTATAGCCCTTGTTGCATTTATTACAGCCTTCCTGATTATGTTCAAACAGGTTAAAACCGGTATTGATCTGATCCGCAGTGAAGCCCTCTTCTAACAGTGTCGCTTCCGGGATAGACACTGGCTTTTTACAGCCGGTGCATAAACGCCGGCCCAGGCGCTGAGCGATAATCATAGACACTGATGTGGCAATATTAAATGCCGGAACACCCATATTGCGTAGTCTTGTCAGTGTTTCAGCGGCGCTGTTGGTGTGCAGGGTTGACAGTACCATGTGGCCGGTCTGGGCCGCTTTAATTGCGATCTCGGCGGTTTCCAGGTCCCGGATCTCACCCACCATTACCACACCAGGGTCCTGACGCAGGAAGGAACGTAGCGCTTCTGCGAATGTCAGGCCTACCTTGTTGTTTACATGTACCTGATTGATCCCCTCCAGGTTGATCTCTACCGGGTCTTCTGCGGTGGATATGTTGCGCTCAACGGTATTAAGGATATTCAGACCGGTATAGAGGGATACGGTTTTACCACTGCCGGTGGGTCCGGTAACCAGAATCATCCCTTGCGGTTTATGCAGCGTCTGCATGAATAACTCTTTCTGATCTTCGTCGTATCCCAGCGCTTCGATACCCATCTGCGCACTGGTGGGGTCGAGAATACGCAGCACCACTTTCTCTCCCCATAGGGTGGGCAGGGTGTTGACCCGGAAGTCGATTGCCCGGTTTTTGGAGATCTTCATTTTTATCCGGCCATCCTGAGGAACCCGGCGTTCAGAGATATCCATCTGGGACATAACTTTAAGGCGGGCGCAGAGACGGGATGCCAGGTTCGCGGGTGGTTTGGCGACCTCCTGCAAAATACCATCGATCCGGCAGCGGATGCGGTAGGATTTCTCATAGGGTTCGAAGTGGATATCCGATGCGCCTGTTTTTATGGCATCCAGTAGTATTTTGTTAACGAAGCGTACAATGGGGGCATCATTTGCGGCATCTTCGCCGGTATCCTCCTGCTGCTCATGAGCGCCGTCATCGATCTCAAGATTGTCCAGATCTGCATCTTCAAGGCCCTCAAGGGCGGAGTTCTGCTCATCCAGAAAAGTGTCGATCAGATGGGAGAGTTTATCTTCCTCTACAATCACCCCTTCGGTGGTGGTGCCGGTATGGAACTTAAACTCATCCAGTGCCTGGATATTGGTCGGGTCGGAGATCGCGACATAAAGTCTGTTCTCACGTTTGATCAGCGGCAGGGCGTGGTGTTTGGTAATCAGCTTTTCATCGACTAAGCCCTGAGGCAGGGCTTCGAGATCGATCACATCGAGATCAAACAGGGGCATGCCGAACTCATCGGCCGCTGCCGCAGCAGCCCGGTAGGCACTCACCAGCCGGTTCTCGATAATATGGGCGATAAATGGCTTATTGTCTTTACGGGCGGATTTCAGTGCATCCATCGCTACATCGGATGAAAACACACCGTCATTAACCAGTCGTCTGGCCAGACCGCTCAGAGGCTGAAAAGGTTGTACGCTCATTGTTCAGAGAATCCATTTTATCTGTTTGTATCGGCGACAGAGAGGATAGCTTAAGTTGATTGCTTCAATACGTATAGTAAGTTCATCTAAAGAACACTTAATATAAGTTAATCGCTTAACCTAAACTGCCTTGTATTATTATCTATTTGTAAAGTAACATCTATCGGTCGGTTTGAGAATCAACAGACGCTTGCTTCAGGTCACTGGACTGCCGTAAAAAATAGGTTACTATCTTACCTGGCTCGTATGGAGCAGGGATGAAGAGCCTTATGGCAAGGGAAGGAGTCGTTCGGAGCAAGGATGATGATGAATACTTTGCTCGCTGGAGAGATAACTCATGAAGAGCACTATTAAAAAACAACAGGGTTTCACCCTTATTGAATTGATGATCGTTGTGGCGATTATCGGTATTCTGGCGGCGATTGCGCTGCCTGCGTACCAGAATTACACCAATAAAGCTAAGTTTACTGAAGTTGTTGTAGCGACCTCGTCTATCAAAACTGCTTTTGAAGTAGCTTTTGCTGAAGAAAGCACTTTAGCTTCTGCAGCAGTTAATGCAGGAGTTGCTGCCGCTGTAGCTGATGCAAATGGTCAGGGCGGCTATGTCGCATCAGTTGTAATCGCAAGTGCTGGGTCACCAGGTCAGATTACGGCTACATCTCAGGATATTACCACCACTGCTACCACGTATATTTTGACTCCTTCTATTACCTCAAATACTGTTCAGTGGGCTAAGAGCGGTACATGTGTTGCGGCAGGATGGTGTTAACCATTTGTTAGAGTTGTCTTGTTAATTTTCTTGATTAAAAACCCGGTTCTACCGGGTTTTTTTAGGCTTATTGTTTATTTCAATATTCAGCATTTTGTTGTCTTATTAACATTCTTTTACATGAAATAAAGTTAAACTAATGAACAAAAAAACAATCCTGATTATCCTTATAGCCATTACTGCAACCGTCACGTATTACCTCTACGAAGAGCCTCTGCCTGTTGAAAAGCGGGCTGTCGTTGAAGCGGATCTGGCGGCTCAGCCTGATAAGTACCCAGCGACCCCTGTATGGTGGTCAGATGGCGGTATTCTGGCGATCGGTATGTTGCCCCGTGAGGGTGGTGAAAAGCGCAATGACAGCGCTAAAGAGATCTGTAATATTCTCTGGAAGAATGATGTCAATAAAACCGTGGTTGAGGTTTACGATATTCTTCAGATTCAGAAAAGTGATGAGTGGGAGCTGATTGGTGCTGCGGATTGCCGGCGCCAGGCTCAGTAAACACAGTGTCGGTAGGCTTAGATTCCAGTAGGCTCAGGCTTTAGTAAGCTTAGGCTAAGAAAACTACATCTCCCGAAAACTCTATGTTCGTAATCTAAGGTTCGGTAATCTAAGTTTCAATAAACCTGAGCCGGGTTACCTGAGATCTGATGCCTGAGTTTTAAGCTCTAAGCTCGATGACTTTTCCAATGGTTCAGGCTTTTTATAATAAATTAAACGTTAGTTTGCTGAATTTTTACCCAAATTGGGTATTCTGTTTTAAACGTCTATTATTTCCTTTTTGGAATCAATAAGCCGTGTTTATGAAAAAAAAATCCGCCTATCAGGGCGGATTTTTTTATATTTCTGATACAGCTTGCAGCGACTGTAGTTTCTCAGCCGGCTTCAGATAAACCGCATCGACAGATCAACCGCTTTACAATCTTTGGTCAGCAGGCCGATAGAGATGTAGTCGACGCCGGTTTCGGCGATACTTCTCAGTGTGTTTTCATCGATGCCGCCGGATGCTTCCAGCTTTGCCGGGGTTGGGTGTTCTTTGTTTTTCTGCACCGCAAGGCGCAGGCCTGCATGGTCAAAATTGTCCAGCATGATAATATCGGCCCCGGCATCGAGTGCCTGTTGCAGTTCTTCAAACGACTCTACTTCAATTTCTACCGGTTTGCCGGGTTCGTTGTGTTTCGCGGTGGCTACCGCGTTGGCGATTGAGCCGCAGGCCATAATATGGTTTTCTTTAATCAGGAACGCATCATAGAGGCCGAGACGGTGGTTATAACAACCACCGCAGGTGACCGCATATTTCTGTGCAAGTCGCAGTCCGGGAATGGTTTTACGGGTGTCCAGCAGCTTAACATTGGTTCCTTCAACCAGTGAGGCATAGTAAGCGCTGATGGTGGCGGTAGCGGAGAGGGTCTGCAGAAAATTCAACGCGCTGCGTTCGCCAGTCAGCAGTGACCGGGCTGACCCCTCCAGTTCAAACAGTGGCTGATTGGCAGACACTTTGTCACCGTCACTGACCAGCCAGGTTACCCTGACGCTGTCATCTACCTGCCGGAATACCTCGTTGACCCAGCCTACACCACAGATGACCGCATCCTGACGGCTGATAACCCGGGCTTTACCCTGTTGCTCTGCCGGAATCAGCTGGGCGGTGATATCGCCGTCACCAATATCTTCCGCCAGTGCGGTACGAACGGTAACAGTAATATCGCTGAGCAGTGGGGTGTTGGCCATAGGGGCTCCGTTTAGATGATCTGGTTGCAGTTGTTCCGCTATCACAGCGGTTTACTGTGCGGATAGCTTGTCTGATGTGAAAGGCATGGTACTATCAATGGCCGCTCACCTGACGGTATTTTAACGGAAAGCCACAGGGTAAAGTAGTCGCTGGCAGAGGAAAAATGACCCGGTTGAAAGAGATTTTTCAGATAGAGGCAGGCTGGCTGAATGAAGCTGAGCGCTGTCCATCGCCTAATTATAATCAGCGTCCGGATGCTGTGCCGCCACGGCTGCTGGTGATACACAATATCAGTCTGCCCCCGGCGAAGTTTGGTGGTGGTTATATCAGTGATTTTTTTCTCAATCAGCTGGACTGCACTGTCCATCCCTATTTTGAGACAATCGCATCGTTACAGGTGTCCGCGCATCTGCTGATCGAGCGAAATGGTCATCTGGTTCAGTTTGTTGGTTTTGATCAGCGGGCCTGGCATGCGGGGCAATCTCACTATTGCGGTGCAGACAATTGTAATGACTTCTCTATCGGTATTGAGCTGGAAGGGGCGGATACCATCCCCTATACCGAACAGCAGTATCTGCAACTGGCCAGAGTGACAGCGGCGCTGTTTGCCTACTATCCTGAGATGAGTGCGGAGCGTATTACCGGCCATTCGGATATCGCTCCACAACGCAAATCAGACCCGGGACCGGCGTTTAACCGGCACTATTTTGGCCGTCTGTTGAAGAGGGAGTTGCACGGATGAAGTTTCTGGCTGTGATGTTGACGATTATTCTGGGACGCTATAAGCGCCGCTCGCAGCGCGTAGTCAGTCTGTCCCGGGCTGCTACTCCCCAGAGCTATCTCCACTGGATTCTGCTGATTCTGTGTATGCTGGCTCTGGAAACGTTCTTGCTGCTGCTTTTCCGCTGGGAGTCCGGAATCTTTGTTTTAGCTATAGAGCTGATGGTGCTCTATATTTATCTGGAAAACTGGTCGCCCAGTGACCTGACCGGTAAATATTATCAGGACTGGTGCCGGGGGGATTTTCAGGCCTCCTGGCTGCAACTGGCAGGGTTGCTTGGGCTGAACCGCACCGATGATGTCACTGATTGTCAGTCGGCTCACTATGCTATTTGTCAGCAGTATATTTTTCTCTCGCTTACCGGTTTTTTTGCACTACTGTTCTGGTTTGTTTTTCTGGGCATTCCCGGGCTGTTTCTCGCCCTGTGGGCAGGATGGCAGCTTCAGCGCAGACAGAAAAAACGCTTGCTGCTAGCTGCTCAGATGGTTATCTGGATTCCAGCGAGGGCGTTGGGCTTTACCTTCTTTATTGTGGGCAACGGTGTGAGTGCCTTCCATCAGCTAAAAAAACCACATGCTGATGACCAGGGGATTAGTGACTGGCTTTTCCGGATCGCGCTGGCCGCTGTGGGGGAAGAGAGTTATAAGCAGTACAAACTGGGCGGGGATTGTGGTGTTGATCAGTTCCGGCATCTGGCGGCTGAAGAAATTATCAGTCTGAACCGGTTAATTCGCCGCTCTGCGATTCTCTGGCTGGTCATGTTTGGTCTGTTAACGATGCTGGGCGTTGAAACACCGCTCTATTAAAAATAATGAGTGGTGTTATCAGATCGGTATGGTTGAAATAGATATGGATATAAGCGAGAATAATTTTCATTTGCAAAAGAGAACGCTCGACGTATGACTCCTCTTCTGGAACTCAGATCACTTGGTTGCGGCTATGAAAACACCGTTATAGCAGAACAGCTGAATATGCAGCTGCAGGCGGGAGAGATAGCCTGCCTGCTAGGCCCCAGTGGCTGTGGTAAAACAACGGTACTGCGTGCTGTTGCGGGTTTTAATCCTCTGTTATCCGGCACCATTGTTCAGAATGGAGAGGTGATCTCCAGTGCAGGTTTTACCCTGCCACCGGAGCAGCGCGGAATCGGCGTGGTGTTTCAGGATTATGCCCTGTTTCCCCATCTCAACGTGTTTGACAATATCGCTTTTGGTTTACACCGGTGCAGTGCCGCAGAAAAGAAAAAAGCGGTTGCAGAGATGCTGAAACTGGTCGAGCTTCCTGATATCTCCAGCCGTTATCCTCATGAGCTGTCCGGAGGGCAGCAGCAGCGGGTGGCACTGGCCCGGGCGCTCGCACCCAAACCTAAACTGTTGCTGATGGATGAACCTTTCTCTAATCTGGATACCGACCTGCGTAAACAGTTGGCGCTGGAGGTGCGATCTATTCTTAAAGATCAGGGTATTGCGGCGATTATGGTGACCCATGATCAGCAGGAAGCGTTTGCTATCAGCGATAAACTGGGCATTCTGGCACAGGGTATTTTGCAACAGTGGGGAACCCCGACAGAGTTGTATTACCAGCCGGTTAATCCTCTGGTGGCTGGATTTGTTGGCAAGGGGGAGCTGTTTGATGCCAGGTGCCTGAGTGAGACAGAGGTTATGACTGAGCTGGGCCCCATTGAGTTTGCTGAACCCTTTGGCGGGGTTGCCGGCAGGCAGCTCTCTCTCTTTATTCGTCCTGCCGATATCCGGCCCCGGATTGAAAAAGGCAGTGTAATGGCCACCATTGAGCAGAAAGAGTTTCTCGGCAGTTCAGTGGTCTATCAGCTGATGCTGCCGTCTGGAAGACGAATAGAGTCGGAAATTTTTGAACCCCTGATGTTTGAAGTTGGCTCGCAGGTGTCACTGCATGTTGCGGCTCACCGTCCTATCGCGTTCAGTTGTTAATGTTTTTGCCCGGTTCAGTTACTCTCCCGGGTGGCTGAAATAGTCCTGCTCAGCAGTATGACCGGTATGATTCCGACCAGAACGATCAGCAGCGCAGCCAGGGAGCAGGCTTCCAGCATCTCATCAGAGGCATACTGGTAGACATAGGTTGCCAGTGTATCGTAGTTGAAAGGCCGCAGAATCAGTGTGGCAGGCAACTCTTTCATGCAATCTACAAACACCACCAGTGCGGCTGTCAGGATTCCGCCTTTGATTAAGGGCAGATGGACTTTCGTCAGGGTCTGCAGTGGTGAGTGTCCCAGTGATCGTGATGCCATATCCATGCTTTCAGTGATCTTGTTAAGGCTTGATTCGACAGAACCGACCGATACTGCCAGAAACCGCACAACATACGCGAACACAACGGCGAAAGCGGTGCCACTGAGTAACAGGCCGGTCGACAGATTAAAAAATTCCTCCATCAGTGCATCGATAAAGTTGTCGAAGGCGGCCAGAGGGATGATTACGCCAATTGCCAATACAGCCCCCGGCATTGCGTATCCCAGGCTGGAAAACTGTGCCGCGATCTTGAGACTCTTGGTTTTATGCAGCCGTTTTGAGTAAGCCAGCAGCAGTGCAACAATAATGGTGAGCAGCGCCGCACAACTTGAAAGAAGAAAGCTATGACTGGCATGAGTGATGAAGTCGCTGGTCCACAGCTGGTCAATATTGCTTAAGGCATAACCTGTTAAAACCCATACCGGAATCACAAACCCCGTCACGACCGGCAGGCTACACAGCAGTGTGGCGCCCCATGCACGCCAGCCGGAAAGTCGGTATCCGGTGAGTGTTTTAAACCGGTCGGAACTGTGAAACTGACGCTGCTTTGCCCGTGCCAGTCGTTCCAGAGAGATCAGTATGACGACAAAGATCATCATCATGCTGGCGATCTGGGCGGCTCCGCCGAGGTTACTCATGTTGAGCCAGGTATCGTAGATTCCCGCGCTCATACTTTTCACCGCAAAATAATCTACGGTGCCAAAGTCGTTTATGGTTTCCATTGATACCAGCGACAGGCCGACGGCTATCGCCGGACGCGCAATGGGTAAAGATACCCGGTAGAAGCTTTGCCACGGTGTGCAGCCCAGTGTCCGGCTGGCATCATGTATGGTGGTGGACTGCTCCAGAAAAGATGCCCGGGCCAGCAGATAGATATAGGGATAGAGCACCATCGCCAGCATCAGGATCGCACCACCCAGGGTGCGAATATCGGGAAACCAGTAATCCTGCGCAGTTTGCCAGCCAAATAGTTCACGCAGGAAAATTTGCACCGCGCCGGAGTATTCCAGCAGGTCGGTATAAACGTAGGCGATCACATAGGCGGGGACAGCGAAAGGCAGCAGTAGTGCCCATTCGAAAAGGCGACGGCCGGGGAAACGGCACATGGTCACCAGCCAGGCGCCACAGACGCCCGTGGCGATGGAAAGCGCTCCGACACCGAGCATCAGCGCCAGTGTCGTAGTGATGTAAACCGGCAGTACCGTTTCTGCCAGATGACCCCAGATGTTTTCCTTTGGAAACAGCGCCAGATAGAAAACAGACAGGACTGGCAGTGCCACCATGAGTGCTGTACCCCAGGTACAGCTATACCAGCCAAACAGATAGCTGTTTTTTAAACGGTTCTGTCCGGAAGCGCTCTCTATGGTCACCGGGACGGTGGGTTTTGCCTGCATAACTCTCTTCTGGTAACGAAAAAACGGTAGCACGAGACTACCGTTTGAATGAATCATTGTCGATGGCTGTTATACCATAGAAAGGCGGATTAGTTATCAAAACCGACTTTGTCGGCCATCCGTGCAGCCTGAGCGCGCAGTTCAGCAACTTTTTGCAGGTTGATATTGTCCTGTTTGAAATCTCCCATATATTTGTTCAGCAATGCTGAACGAGGGGTTTCCGGACGCACTGGAAACTCAAAGTTGGCTTCTGCATACATTGATTGTGCCTGCGCTTCACTGAGGAATTCCATCAGTTTGATTGCGCTCTCTTTGTTAGGCGCATATTTTGTCAGCGCAGCACCGGAGATACTCATATGTGCCCCGCGATCACCCTGATTTGGAAATACCAGATTAACGGCGTTCGCCCAGTCTTTCTGTTCCGGTTGTTTTTCGTTAGTGATCATCTTGCCGAAGTAGTAGGAGTTTCCGAGGGCTATGTCACACACTCCCTCTTTGACGGCTTTGACCTGTGCGCGATCATTTCCCTGAGGCTTGCGTGCCAGGTTTGCTTTAACACCTTCCAGCCATTGCTCCGCTTCTGCTTCGCCATGATGGGCGATCATGGAGCCGATCAGTGACAGGTTGTAGGTGTGTTTGCCGCTACGGGTACAGATTCGTCCCTTCCATTTAGGATCAGCCAGTTCTTCGTAGCTCTTAATTTCACCCTCAGCGACCCGGTCTTTTGAGGCGTAAATCAGTCGGGTACGGCTGGTGAGTCCGAACCACTGGTTTGCCGGATCACGATAATGTGCCGGAATATTCTTTGTCAGGACATCACTTTCCACCGGCTGGGTCAGCCCCTTTTCGACTACATCGTAGAGCGGACCGATATCGGATGTCAGCACAATATCTGCAGGAGAGTTTTTACCTTCATGCTCCAGCCGTTCAATCAGCCCTTTTTTGGCAAAAACAACGTTGGTTTTGATGCCGGTATCTGCGGTGAAAGCATCCAGCATCGGCTGAATCAGGAACTGCTGACGGTAAGAATAGATATTCACTTCATCTGCAGCCGACGCCGAGTTGGCTGCGATAGTCAGAGGCAGAACGATAAAGGTCAGCTTTTTGATCTGTTGCTTGAATGGTTTTCGCATAGTTGAAACACCTGAGTTGTATCTGATTTATTAAAAGGCATATAGTGTTAAGTCAGCACTATATTGCTAATGCGAACTATTCTTATTTAACTTTTAATTAAAGTCAATGCAAATGAGGATGATTCTCAGTTAAATTTATCAATTTTACTGATCCAGGTCAGGAAAGTCTGTTGATTAAACAGGGAATAGTCTGGCTAATAATACCGGTACTGCATTCTCAACCCGCAAAATTCTCTGGCCGATATGGATCGCTTCAAACCCTGAGGCCTGAAGTTTTTCCACTTCATAGGGTATAAAGCCACCCTCCGGGCCAATAGCCAGCGTCGTATTCTCAGTGCTGGCCGCGGGGCAGGGGGAGGCGTGGTAGGGGTGTGCGACCAGAGCCCGGGTCTGGCAGGAAATCTCTGGAAGTTCGTCTTCTACAAATGGCTTAAAGCGCTTTCGCAGGAGTACTTCGGGCAGGATTGTATCGCCTGACTGTTCCAGTCCCAGCAGTAACTGTTCTCTGAGGCTGTCCTGCTGCAACAGAGGCGTCGACCAGTAACTTTTATCCACTTTGTAAGAGTTAATCAGGTAGATCTGTTTGACCCCCATACTGGTAATTGTTTGCAGGGTGCGTTTTAACATTTTGGGACGGGGTAGTGCCAGTAACAGGGTCAGGGGCAGAGCGGCAGGAGGCTGGTTTTCCAGCAGAACCTCCAGCGTGATGCTCTGTTCCGAGAGGCTGATCACTGTTCCGCTTCCGGTCTTCCCGTTAAGCAGGCCTACTTTTAGTTGCTGTCCCTGAACTGGCTGGTGGAACTGCCTGATATGGTGAAAGCGACGGTCACTGATGGTCACTGTATCGGTTGCGGTAAAGTCACTTTCAAACAGTACTATCAGATTCATGGCAAACTCAGGAAAGAGAGAAGGCCGTCATTCTAAATCAGCCTTCACCTGTTATCCATCCTGTATTTTTTTCAGGCGATAGGCCAGCGCCGGACGTGTCAGTCCGAGTTTACGTGCCGCTTTTGATACATTATTGCTGCACTGAGACATCGCCTCTTCAATTAATTGCTGTTCAAGTTGTTCGAGACTGAAGTTTTCGACCAGCAGACTCTCAACCGGCTCAGTGTTCGCTGGAGTGGATTTAGGGAGTTCTTCACAGAGTTGTCCCCGGCCACCAATGATATTCAGTGGATGAGAGGGTTCAGACAGCGAGGGAAAGAAGCCCGCCATGCTGATAGTTTGATTGTTTTCGGTCAGAATAACGCCTCGTTCAATCATGTTTTCCAGTTCGCGAATATTTCCTGGCCACTTGTACTGGACGAGTGCCTGCATCGCCTTATCAGAGATGCCAGCTGTTTTTTTATTGTACAGAGTGCAGTATTTTTTCAGGAAGTGTTCGGTCAGCAACGGTATATCTTCGGTGCGGTCGCGAAGCGGGGGAATATGCACAGGATAAACATTTAAACGGTAAAACAGATCTGCACGGAAGCGACCCTCCTGCACCGCGGTTTCCAGATCTTCATTGGTGGCGGCGACCACCCGGACATCGATTCGCCGGGTGCGGTTGTCTCCGACCCGCTCAAACTCTGATTCCTGCAGAACTCTCAACAGTGATGCCTGCGCTCTTGGGGTCAACTCGATCACTTCATCAAGAAAAATAGTGCCGCGGTGCGCCCGTTCAAACTTACCCTCACGGGATTGCGTTGCACCCGTGTACGCGCCTTTTTCTACTCCGAATAATTCGGCTTCTATCAGGTCAGGAGGGATGCAGGCACAGTTGACGGCAACAAAGGGTTTGTCAGCACGGTCACTGGTTGTGTGCAGGCCCCGGGCAACAATCTCTTTACCGACGCCGGTTTCGCCCTGTAGCAGAACGCTCACCTTACTTTTTGAGGCTTTACGTATCAGGTGGCAGACATTTTTAAACGCTGCGGAATGCCCGACGCTGTTATACAGCAGATCTTCCTCTGCATCACTACTGCGAAACTTATCTTTCAGAACGCTGACTTCATCCTGCAGGGCCAGCAGCTGTTCAATTATTGGATCGGGAAGCAGGTATTTTTCCATCTCTTCGGAATCGTCCCAGTCTTCGGCCGGACGTCCCTCGATATGACAGTGATCAGCTCCGGTACCGGCGCACTGAGTTTCCCTGAATATGATCTGACGGTTCATATAATAGGTTGAAAAACCACTGGCATAACCGATCAGTGTCCAGCATACGGGGACGTCAGAATTGCCAAAATTTGACAGATGAGTTTCTACTTCATGGGAGTTGTACCAGTCAAAAGAACCGAAGAAATGATGGTTATCTTCGTCGAACTCCAGTGAAATAGGGATTACTTTTACCATCCCTTTAATGGCATGAAGCTGAGGTCCTGCCATAAACACTTCTTCAGCGGTCATATCCGGGCGAACTTTTTCAGCCAGTTCTGCATCGCGCCAGCCGGTATGGTAACCAAAACGCATCAGGAAGCCTTTCGCTCTCTCTACCCCCAGTGTCTGGATCAGTTCGTTTCGCAGTAGTCCCATAACCGCAGAGTGGATTAATAGCATTCGCTGTTCATTCAGCCAGATTTTCCCCTCTTCATTGTCAAAACGGATCTGTTCTAAGAGATCCTGAACGTCAGGAAGCTTAGGTTGTAATTCGGTCATAGTGCACTGCTTTTGTTATTTTTCTTCTGATTTTTATATGAGTCAGGTGACTGACACCTGTTTTTATTGTGACGCTTATTTTCCCTAAAAAACAACACCTATTTAGATTTTTATCGATGATTGGTGGCGCGGCGTCAGACGCTGGTATTTGATTTTTTCATTAACTTTTCACTATTTCATGAGCTTTTGTTGCTGGCCTGCGGGGTCTCGTGTCAGGCTGGGTGATGTTTGTAATTGTTTTTAATTGTCTATAAAAATCAATAATTTATGATTTATTTAAGGCCTTTTCTCTACGTTTTTCTGTCTCTGGCACAGCCGTTGCTATAACTATCGTGATTAAAAATTAATGACACAGGTGATCATATGGCAGATCTGAAACTACACACCCGTAATGATTCTGAGGACAGGTCTGGCTTTGATCGGATGACAAAGTATGTCCGGGTGCGTAGCGCCAAAGATTCCCGATTTGTGGAGTTTGACTTTGCTATCGGTGATCCGGCGTTGTTTGTGGAACTGATTATGCCACAGGGCGCTTTTGAACATTTTTGTAAAGCCAATCAGGTTGTCTTTATGACGCAGGCGCAACAGACCAGTGTTGATGCCGAGATGGAAAAATGGCGTTACGGCGAGGAAACGCTGATGGCGCATAACCACCGCTAACCTTTACGGTTAATGCGATTCGAAAATAACAATAACGATCCAAAAAAGATGGGATAACAATAATGACCATTGAGATTAAAACCGCCATGCTGGAACCGGTGCGCAACACCTTTGCGCATATCGAACGTCGCTTCGGTGATAAGCCGGCTACCCGCTATCAGGAAGCAACCTATGATGTTGCTTCCGAGATTAACTTTCATTACAAACCGCTGTGGCAACCCGAGTTTGAACTGAACGATAAAGGCCGTACCGCCATCGTGATGAAGGACTGGTACGCCTTCAAAGACCCCCGCCAGTTTTACTACGGAACCTATGTGCAGATGCGCGCCAAACAGCAGGAGGTGGCTGAGAGTAATTACAGCTTCTTCGAAAAGCGCGATCTGGCCCGTCTGATTCCGGATACGATTCAGCAGAAAGTGATCCGTCTGCTGGTGCCGCTTCGCCATGTCGAGCAGGCCGCCAACCTCAATAATATGTATGGCAGCTCGCTGGGCTACGGCACCGCGATTACTCAGGCGCTGTTGTATAACGGTATGGACCGTCTGGGCAATGCCCAGTATCTGTCCCGCATTGGTCTGATTCTGGATGGTAATTCGGGTGATGCCCTGGCCGAAGCCAAGCGTTACTGGATGGATGATGCCGTGTGGCAGGGTGTGCGGGCTTACTGCGAAGCCAATATCTGTGTTGAAGACTGGTTTGAATCCTTTGTTGCTCAGGATGTGGTGCTGGATGGACTGATCTATGAACTGGTCTACCTGCAGTTCGATCAGTGGCTGGCGGATAACGGCGGTCAGGACTTCAGCATGCTGACTGAGTTTATTCAGAACTGGAATAAAGACACCAACCGCTGGGTGGATGCGGTGGTAAAAATTGCAGTGATGGAATCCGATGCCAATAAACAGTTACTGCACCAGTGGGTTGAAAACTGGAAGGGTAAAGCCATTGAGGCACTGGCGCCGCTGGCTCAAGAGATGATCGGTCCGGACGCGCTGAATACAGCAATAACCGCACTCGATACCCGGCTGGTTAAAACCGGACTTCTGAAATAATACCGCGAATAAAAACAATAAGGTTTATGACTATGTCAAAAGTATATATCGCACTGCAGGACAATGATGAGTCCCGCTATATCGTCGAAGCGATTGAAGAGAGTAACCCGGATGCTACCGTTATCCATCAGCCTGCCATGATCCGCATCGAACGGGAAAATAAGCTGGTAATCGAACGTTCAGTAGTGGAAGAAAAGATGGGCCGGGAGTGGGATGTACAGGAACTGCACATCAATCTGATTACCCTCGGCGGTAACGTAGATGAAGATGACGACCAGTTCGTCCTTGAGTGGAAACAGTAAGGGGTAACATCATGGCAGCTAAAAAACTAAATATAAAAGATAAGTATCGCCTGCTAACCCGTGATCTGGACTGGGATTTTTCCTACGAAGATCGTAAACAGGCGTTTCCCTATGAAGAGTTTGAAGGGATTAAGATCACTGACTGGAATAAGTGGGAAGACCCGTTCCGTCTGACCATGGATTCCTACTGGAAATACCAGGCAGAGAAAGAGAAAAAACTCTATGCAATCTTAGATGCTTTCTCCCAGAACAACGGTCACCTGAATGTGGTCGATCCCCGCTATGTGAATGCGGTGAAGATCTTTCTTACCGGGGTTTCGCCACTGGAGTATCAGGCTTATCAGGGCTTTGCTCATGTGGGTCGCCAGTTCGGTGGTGTAGGGGCCCGGGTGGCCTGTCAGATGCAGTCGTTGGATGAGTTGCGTCACGTACAGACCCAGATTCATGCGATGAGCCACTACAATAAGTTTTTCGATGGCTTCCAGGAGTTCAGCCATATGCATGACCGGGTGTGGTATCTCTCTGTACCCCGCTCATTCTTTTGCGATGCGAGAAGTGCTGGCCCATTTGAGTTTATGATCGCCATCGGTTTTTCCTTTGAGTATGTGCTGACCAATTTGCTGTTTGTGCCCTTTATGTCCGGTGCCGCCTATAACGGCGATATGGCTACGGTGACCTTTGGGTTCTCGGCGCAGTCTGATGAAGCCCGTCATATGACTCTCGGCCTGGAGGTGATCAAGTTCCTGCTGGAACAGCATGAAGACAATGTGCCGATTGTGCAGAAGTGGATCGATAAGTGGTTCTGGCGCGGAACCCGTCTGTTGACGATTGTTGCGATGATGATGGACTACATGCTGCCCAATAAGGTGATGTCCTGGAAAGAGGCCTGGGAGGTCTACTTCGAAGAAGCCGGTGGTGCACTGTTTAAGGATCTGGCCCGTTATGGCATCCGTATGCCGAAATACGCCGAGACTATCGAGAAGGAGAAAGAGCATATCTCCCATCAGGCCTGGTGGACCTTCTATACCCACGGTCATGCTGCGGGTTTCCACACCTGGATACCCTCAGATGAGGAGCTGGACTGGTTGTCTGCTCAATACCCGGATACCTTCGATAAATACTATCGTCCACTGTGGGATATGGCCAAAGAGATGGAAGCTAAGGGCGAACGCTTTTACACATCGGGGTTGCCACAATTGTGCCAGACCTGTCAGATCCCAATGCTGTTTACCGAGATGGATAACCCGAACCAGAACTCGATGCGCGACACGGTTTATCAGGGTGAGCGTTATCACTTCTGCTCTGACGGCTGCTGTGACATCTTTAACGATGAGCCGGAAAAATTTGTTCAGGCCTGGCTGCCGGTACACCAGATATTCCAGGGTAACTGCGGTGGCCCCGATGTCGGCGATATTCTGAAAGATTATTACAAGATGAATATTGGCCACGACAATATGGATATTAAAGGCTCTCCTGATGAGGCGCGCTGGAATAAGTGGAAAGGCATCGCCTGAAGCGTCAGAAACGATAATAACGGGTGTAGCTCCGCTGCACCCGGACAAGAATAAGAAGAGGATATAACAATGCCTGTATACGCACTAAATCCTGGCTACCAGGGCGAGCGGATGGATCGGGTTGAGAACTTCCACGGCAATCAGGTTGTTTATCTGGGCTGGGATGAACACCGTATGTTCTGCGCGGCAAAAGCATTTCCATTGCCTCCCTCAATGCCATTTGCGGTCCTGATTGAAAACATTATGCCCGAGGCGTTTGGTCAGCATCCGGAGTTCAGCCAGATTAACTGGGACACGGTTGAGTGGCTGCTGGACGGTGAACCGTTCAAGCCGCTAGCGGACGTCAGTCTGGCTGATCAGGAAGTGGGCCATAAGTCTTTGATCCGATTTAAAACTCCGGAGTTAAAGGGGTATCAGGGCGCTGGCGTTTAATGTCGCAGTGCCTGAGCAGGGTCTGAGGTAAATCAGGCAGACCGGCTCCGGTTAGGGGCGGGTCTGTAGCAGGGTGAAACTTTGGGTTAAGAACTATGAGTTATGAAGTAACAGTAGAACCAACCGGTGATGTAATCGAGGTTGAAGAGGGGCAGACTATTCTGGATGCTGCATTACGACAGGGTGTCTGGCTACCGTTTGCCTGTGGTCATGGTACCTGTGCCACCTGCAAAGTTCAGGTGCTTGAAGGTGAAAGCGATCAGGGTAACGCCTCCCCGTTTGCTTTGATGGATATGGAGCGGGATGAGGGTAAGGTGCTGGCATGCTGTTGTACCCCGGAATCAGATATGGTGATTGAGGCGGATATTGATGTCGATGACGATTTTGCCGGTTATCCGGTAATGGACTTTATTGGCACGGTGGTCGAAATTCGGCAACTGTCCCCCACTATTAAGGGAGTCTTTTTTGAACTGGACAATCCAATGGAGTTTCAGGCCGGTCAGTATATCAATCTCAAGATACCCGGGGTGGAGGGCAGCCGTGCATTTTCCATAGCCAATAAACCCTCCGATGCTTCTACGCTTGAACTGCATGTTCGCTTAGTTCCGGACGGGGCGGGCACCACTTATCTGCATGAGCAGTTAGAGGTGGGAGATACGCTGGATGTGAGTGGACCTTATGGTCAGTTTTTTGTGCGTAAATCCGATGACCAGGGGGCGATCTTTATTGCCGGAGGCTCGGGGCTTTCCAGTCCGCAATCGATGATTCTGGATATGCTGGAGGAGGGCGATGGCCGCCAGATCACACTGCTGCAGGGCGCACGCAATGTCTCCGAACTGTATAACCGGGAGCTGTTTGAAAACCTCGACAGAGAGTTTGCGAACTTCACCTACGTGCCGGCGCTGAATGCACCGGAGCCAGGGGATGACTGGCAGGGCTTTACCGGCTTTGTCCATGACGCGGCACAGGCTCATTTTAACGGCCGTTTTGATGGCAATAAAGCCTATCTCTGCGGCCCACCGCCGATGATTGATGCCGCGATAACGACCCTGATGCAGGGACGTTTGTTTGAGCGGGATATCCATATGGAGCGCTTTGTGACGGCGGCAGATGGTGCTGAAGAGCAGAGCCGGTCGGCTCTGTTTAAACGGATCTGATAGTTTTCAGACTTAACCGGTATACCTGAAAATAGCTGAGGAGCAGGCAAAGCCGTAGCCGTTATGCTGCGTTCTGCCTGTTCCAGTATGCAATAAATTGCTGAGTAAAGGTTGTCACTCTGTTGGACAGGTGCTGACGATGAGGGTAGATCACATTGATCGGTATTGGCGTGTTGCACAGCTGAGGCAGGAGCCTGATCAGTTCGCCATTTTCCAGCATAGTCTGTATTGCAAATTCCGGGCAGAAAGCGATTACTCTGCCCGTGCTTGCCATTTTTGCTGCAGCCAGAGCACTGTTTACCCGGGCGATAATCTGGGGTCTGATTTCAATTTTCTGTGTGTCCTGCATAAAGCTCCAGCTTCCCGATTGCCGATAGTTTGTGTCAAACACACAGGGCAGATCTTCCAACTGTCGTATTGAGTCCGGCTGACCATAGTGATTGATAAAGTCGGGTGATGCACAGAGGCTCATCTGTGTGGAACCTGCAGATCTGGCGATCAGGGATGAATCTGCCAGATTGCCAACTCTCAGTGCCGCATCGAAACCTTCACCGATCAGGTCTACAAACCGGTCATTCAATTGTAGTTCTATTTTCAATTCAGGATTGGCAGATGTCAGTTCTGCGATAAACGGCATTAACACCAGTTCGCCAAAGGTGGTCGGTGCAGAGATACGCAGCTGCCCTACCAGACTCTGACTTTCTCTGAGCAGTTGGGATTCGAGATTAACGATATCATCCAGAATCTTCCTGGCCTGATCATAATATCGGTTGCCTTCACTGGTGATCTGCATGCTTCGTGTGGAACGGATAATCAGCCTGACTTTCAATGCATTTTCGAGTTGCGCTATGTGGGTGCTGACCAGCGCTTTAGTTTTACCCAGGCGTTTTGCCGCGGCAGTAAAGCTGCCAGCCTCAACAACTGTAACAAAGGTAGACATCAGGTTCAGTTTATCCATTGGTTTAAAAGCTCTGTTCGAAATGTTTATTGTAAAATAATAATAGACAATGAGTAAAATAAACGCGTCATTGTTTATATTTTAAAATAATTCAGAATATCCTCACAGATCATTAATAAACAGATGAGGATAACTCGATGAATACTTCTCCTGCCTATGCAGCAACACTGCTGCGCATTGCGCTGGGTACCATGTATCTGGCACACGGTTTGTTGAAGCTGCTTGTCTTTACTCCGGAAGGCACGGCTGGCTTTTTTAGTTCACTTGGACTGCCTGGATTTTTCGGTCCTGTCACCATGGCTTTGGAAATCGCTGGTGGGGTTGCGCTGATTCTGGGTGTTTATGCCCGTTGGGTTGCTGTAGTGCTGATCCCCGTTCTATTGGGTGCCGTTATCCTGGTTCATGGTGCGAATGGCTGGGGCTTTGGTAATCAGGGCGGCGGCTGGGAATATCCGGTATTTTTAATCGCGGCTTCTGTCGTTCAGTTTTTACTGGGTGATGGTCGCTATGCCGTTACACAGCAAAAGACAGAGAGTTCTGCTGTTTAAAGCTGATGAATAAGCTCCGCATTCCAGTTGCCGGAGCTTTTTGTATTAACCGCAGGAGTGCAACTATGTTAGTGAATGGCGTGTGGCAAAGTAAATGGGACCCGGTTCAGAAAAAAGATGAGCAGGGGCGATTTATACGTCAAAGCAGTACATTCAGAAAAACGATCAGTCCGGATCGTATCGCAGCGGTAAAGAGTGGTGATATTGAAACGTTGGGGGTCCGGTTATATGTGGCGTATATCTGTCCCTGGGCAACCCGTACACTGATCGCCAGGTCTTTACTGGGCTTAGACGAGCTGATACCTGTCAGCATTGTCGATCCACAGCTGAGTGACAGTGGGTGGCGGTTTAACGGATATCCCGGAAGTACGCCGGCTCAGCAGGAGTCGATAACCTATATCCATCAACTGTATACACAGGCTGATCGCGAATATAGCGGACGGGCAACGGTGCCGGTCCTATGGGATATGGCAGATAACACTATTATCAATAATGAATCTGCAGATATCATCAGACTATTTAATAACGATCTTCGTTTATTGCACGCTTCAGAAGTCGATCTGGCTCCTGAGTCACTATTACACGAGATAGATCGCTTTAATGAACGAATCTACAATACGCTGAATAATGGTGTTTATCGGGCAGGCTTTGCCTCCTCTCAGGGGGCATATGAAGAAGCTTATGCCGACCTGTTTACAACATTAGACTGGCTGGAACAGCATTTTGAAAAACAGCAGTATGCAGTCGGCGATCAGCTTACAGAAAGTGATATCCGGTTGTTTGTGACGCTGGTTCGCTTTGATGTGGCATATTATGGGTTATTCAAAACGAACAAAGCTCAGATAGCTGACTATCATAATATTTCGGACTATATGGACCGGTTGTTAAAGATTCCTGCCTTTAGCAAAAATACTAATATTGATCATATAAAGGCAGGTTATTACTCCATCAAAGCGCTGAACCCTACTGGTATTGTTCCTGCCGGGCCAGAGCTGCGCTGGTTTGATTATCTGAAATAGGAGGCCCTCATGCCATTAACTTCAGCTCCGGTTATGTTTATCGGTCACGGTTCCCCCCGATGGGCGCTGTCCCCCGGCGAAGCCGCTGCCCGTTTACAGGAGTTCAGTGTTTTCTTTAGTCAGGTAAAAGCGCTGCTGGTGATATCCCCTCACTGGATCTCCCGTGGAATGCAGCTGACAGCATCCCCTGAACCGGAAACGATTCATGATTTTGGTGGCTTTGAAGAGGCGCTTTATCAACTGCAATACCCTGTTGCCGGGAGCCCTGTGCTAGCGCGTCATATTCAGTCTGTATTGCAGGGTCAGGGGGTAGAGGTTTCACTGAATGAACAACGAGGTTTAGATCATGGTGCCTGGGTGCCGCTACTGCATATGCTGCCGGATCACAAGATCCCTGTGTTGCAGCTTTCCCTTGATGCCGCTTCAACCCCTGCGTCTCTTGTAGCACTGGGGGAGACGTTAAAGAGCCTTCGCAGTGAAGGCGTCGCGATTATCGCTTCCGGTAGTCTGACCCATAACCTTTACCATATAGGGGATGAGCACGGATCCCCTCTGGACTATGTCGTACGGTTTCAGGCCTGGGCCCGGGGGCAGGTGATGGAACGGAATATTCGTGCTCTGAGTCAGCCACATCTTGAATCTGAAGATTTTGCTACGGCACACCCAAGTGCTGAGCACTATCTGCCCCTGTTGATTGCTATGGGAGCCAGTAAAGAGACAGATCAGCTCTCTGTATTAGAGAGTCCGGTGTTGTATGAGGCACTGTCGATGGAGTCCTATGGATGGAACTGATGAAATAGTTAACTGATCGTGACGATTATTCATTATTTGATTAAAAGGCCTTGCTTACGAGCGAGGCCTTTTTTTATCACCAGGTCTTTGTTTGTTAATAAATTATTTAAAAACAATAGATTAAGTTTATTTAATAATGTTTTTGATTTGCTGGCACAGTGGTTGCTGTTAAATACAGTGCAATTAATTGAGAGCGTGAGAGGAGACTCCTATGCCAGAGCAGGCTTCGCATTTGATTACGGTGGTTAATCGTAATCAAGACTTTAAATGTGCAGAAGACCAGGTGTTGCTGATTGCGATGGAGCGGATGCGTGCTAATGCGATCAATGTTGGATGTCGTGGCGGAGGTTGTGGTGTTTGTAAGATTCGTATTCTTCAAGGGGAATATGAATGCAAACGGATGAGCAAAGCTCATATATCTGAAACTGACCAGCAGCAGGGTTATGTTCTGGCCTGTCGGGTTTTTCCCCGAACCGACCTTGAGATTGAAGCTGATCATTATCAGGCACAGGAATCTTGTTACGCGAATGAAGACGGCAGGATAGCGTCCGGCTAAACAATCAAAGCAGTAGAACAATAAAAGCAAAGTGCAGAGGAAAGTGAGATGAGAAAAGGTGTGATGCGTCCCGGACATATACAGATCCGGGTTTTGGATGTTGAAGAGGCTCTGAAACACTACCGTGATCTGATGGGCCTGATTGAAGTTGAGCGTGATAGTCAGGGACGGGCTTATCTTAAGGGCTGGACCGAAGTGGATAAGTTCTCTGTTGTCCTGCGGGAAGCCGATGAGCCGGGTATGGATTTTGTTGGCTATAAAGTGCTGGATAACCAGACGCTGGCAAAACTGCACGGTGAACTGATTGAGTATGGCTGCAATGTTGAAGAGATTCCTGCGGGCGAGCTGAACGGTTGTGGTCGTCGTATTCGTTTTGATTCTCCTACCGGCCATATGTTTGAGATCTTTGCCGAGAAAGAACAAACCGGTAAATGGGGATTGTCAAACGTTAACCCTGAAGCCTGGCCCCGTGGTCTGACCGGTATGAAAGCGACTCGCTTTGACCACTGTCTGCTGTATGGACCAAACATCGCAGGCACTCTGGATCTGTTCCGTAATGTGTTGGGCTTTGAGTTGGCTGAGCAGGTGCTGGATCCGGAAGGAACCCGTATTGCCGGATTCCTGACCGTTGGTATGAAGGCCCATGATGTTGCATTTATTGAGTGCCCTGAGCCGGGTAAATTCCATCATGCCTCTTTCTTCCTCGAAACCTGGGAAGATGTGTTGCGCGCTGCCGACCTTATCTCCATGGAGGATGTTTCTCTGGATATCGGCCCAACCCGTCACGGCCTGACCCATGGTAAGACAATCTACTTCTTCGACCCGTCCGGTAACCGTTCAGAGGTATTCTGTGGTGGTGATTATCACTATCCCGATCATGAGCCGGTCACCTGGAAAGCAGAAGATCTGGGTAAGGCTATTTTCTATCATGACCGCGTCCTGAATGAACGTTTCCTGAGTGTTTTGACTTAAGAGCTTTGACTTAAGAGCTTTGACTTAAGAGTTCTGATTTAAAGAGCTCTGAGTTGAGAGCTCTGATTTAAGTGATCAGTCCCGATAATTAAAAAAAGGCCGCTCTGTTCTCCGAACATAAACGGAGTGGCCATGTGTGGCGGAGTGACTATCCCGCCAAATATAGTTCTATTGTCTGTGGTTCTTTAAAGCTGCGAGTGCCAGACAGATTTACCTCTGAGATTAGCGAGTACAGCCATGCACGAATTTAAAAACTTTATTAATGGTGAATTTGTCACCAATGCCAGCGGTAAGACCTTTGAAAACCGTAACCCTGTCGATAACAGCCTGCTGGGCAGGGTTCATGAAGCGGGTCAGCCTGAGGTGGATGCAGCGGTGAAAGCCGCCAAGGCAGCGATGAAAGGCCCCTGGGGCAAAATGACTCAGGCTGAGCGGATCAAACTGCTGGATAAAGTGGCCAGCCGTATCAATGAGCGTTTTGATGAGTTTCTCGATGCTGAGTGTAAAGACACCGGTAAGCCACACAAAATTGCCTCCCATATCGATATTCCCCGGGGTGCGGCAAATTTTAAGGCGTTTTCCGAAACCCTGGCGAACCACCCCACCGAAGCGTTCAAACTGGATACGCCGGATGGTCGTGGTGCGCTCAACTATGGTCACCGTACCCCTAAAGGGGTGATCGCCGTGATCAGCCCCTGGAACCTGCCGCTGCTGCTGATGACCTGGAAAGTCGGTCCGGCACTGGCCTGTGGTAACACCGTGGTGGTTAAGCCTTCCGAGGAAACCCCGGCCACTGCAACCCTGCTGGGTGAGGTGATGAACGAGTGTGGCGTGCCTGAGGGGGTTTATAACGTGGTACATGGTTTTGGTCCTGACTCGGCCGGCGCCTACCTGACCGAACACCCGGATGTGAATGCCATTACCTTTACCGGTGAAACCCGTACCGGCGAGATCATCATGCGCGCGGCTTCTGTGGGCCTTCGCAATATCTCTCTGGAGTGCGGTGGTAAGAACCCGGGTATTGTTTTTGCCGACTGCGATATGGACAAAGCGATCGAAGGCACGATGCGCTCGGCATTTGTTAATTGTGGCCAGGTTTGTCTGGGTACCGAGCGTGTGTATGTCGAACGTCCGATCTTTGAGGAGTTTGTACAGCGCCTGAAAGAGGGCGTTGAAAAACTCAGGCTGGGTGTGCCTGAAGACCCGGAGGTGGATTTTGGCCCGCTGGTCAGCCAGGAACACAAAGAAAAAGTGCTGTCCTATTACCGCCTGGCGGTCGAGGAGGGGGCAACGGTGGTGATCGGCGGTGGAGTCCCCGAGATGGGTGAAGCGCTGAATGCCGGCGCCTGGGTCGAACCGACCATCTGGACCGGCCTGGCCGATGATGCCCGTGTCGTCAAAGAGGAGGTGTTTGGTCCCTGCTGTCATATCCGTCCTTTCGATACCGAAGAAGAGGTGATCGAACTGGCGAACGATACCAAATATGGTCTGTCCGCGGCGATCTGGACAGAAAACTCCGCCCGGGCTTCCCGTGTGGCCGAAGCGATGGATGTCGGTATCGCCTGGGTGAACAGCTGGTTCCTGCGCGATCTGCGAACCGCCTTTGGTGGGGCGAAGGAATCAGGCATCGGCCGCGAAGGCGGGGTGCACGGTCTGGAATTTTATACCGAACTGAAAAATGTCTGCATCAAGCTGTAGCCGTCAACAAGTTTAGCCAACAGTTCTGGCAAAGAACCCTGGCAACGACCTCTGGCAAAGAGAGATAGAGAACACATATGAATAAAGAACAGATACTACAGTGCGGTGATGAGCTGTATGAAGCGATGGTACAGCGACATACACTGCGTCCGTTTACTGAGCGATTTAACGATATCACCATCGAAGATGCGTATAACATCTCCCTGCGCATGATCGAACGCCGTGTGGCTGCGGGTGAGAAAATCATCGGTAAGAAGATCGGTGTAACCTCAAAAGCGGTGCAGAACATGCTCAATGTTCATCAGCCGGATTTTGGTTTCCTGACCGACTCAATGGCTTATTCTCAGGGTCAGGAGATGCCAATCAGCGAACAGTTGATACAGCCAAAAGCGGAAGGTGAGATCGCCTTTATCCTGAAAAAGGATCTACTGGGGCCCGGTATCACCAATGCTGATGTGCTGGCGGCTACCGATTGCGTGATCCCCTGTTTCGAAGTGGTCGATTCCCGGATTGAGAACTGGCAGATCAAAATTCAGGATACCGTGGCAGATAACGCCTCCTGTGGGCTGTTTATTCTTGGCGATAAAGCGGTCGACCCACGTAAAGTTGATCTGACAACCTGCGGCATGGTGGTCGAGAAGAACGGTGCAGTGATCTCAACGGGTGCTGGTGCTGCGGCGCTGGGCAGCCCGGTGAACTGTGTTACCTGGTTAGCCAATACGCTGGGTCAGTTTGGTATCCCCCTTAAAGCCGGTGAAGTGATTCTGTCGGGCTCGCTGGTGCCTCTGGAGCCGGTTCAGGCTGGGGATTATATGAGCGTCAGTATCGGTGGTATCGGTTCTGCCTCCGTTCGCTTTGTATAACCGCTGGCAACCGCCTTTTATTTAGAGCTTAGGGTGAAAGTATATGAGTAAGAAACTTAAAGCAGTGATTATCGGGCCGGGCAATATCGGCACTGACTTACTGGTGAAGATGCAACGTTCCGAGTGGATTGAACCGGTCTGGATGGTCGGTATTGACCCTGAATCAGATGGCCTCAAACGCGCCCGTGAGATGG
>JAAEYW010000037.1 GCA_018223185.1 Oceanospirillales bacterium
AAAACCGCCTCGCGGCGGTTTTATGTTTTTCTTTGCTTTTTCTAGCGAGGTAACGCAGTTTCCGTTCTAACCACTAGCGAGACGCGAAGCGGCGGTCTGTTCTTAACGAAAAGTAAACTTCCCGGCTTCTACATCAACACCAATCTCAGATCCTGATGGATATTTCCCGGCGAGCAACTCCTGTGCCAGCGGGTTTTCTATCCATTGCTGGATTGCCCGCTTCAACGGACGAGCACCATAGACCGGCTCGAAGCCAACATCGACCAGCTTGTCCATCGCGGTTGATGTCAGAGTCAGCGTCAGCTCACGTTCAGTCAGACGCTGACGCAGACGATTAAGCTGAATCTCTGCAATACCTCTGACCTGCTCTTTACGCAGACTGTGGAATACCACCACTTCATCGATACGGTTAATTACCTCTGGACGGAAGTGATTACCCACAACTTCCATGACTGACGCCTTCATCAACTCATAATCTTCATCATCACTGAAGTTCTGAATCAGATCTGAGCCCAGGTTCGATGTCATCACGACGATGGTATTACG
Organism: Oceanospirillales bacterium; assembly: GCA_018223185.1. Taxonomy (GTDB): domain Bacteria; phylum Pseudomonadota; class Gammaproteobacteria; order Pseudomonadales; family Balneatricaceae; genus Amphritea. The sequence goes on from JAAEYW010000037.1 coordinate 547, forward strand.
AAAATCCACTGTCCGTCCCTGACCATCAGTCAGGCGGCCATCTTCCAGCACCTGCAACAGGATATTAAAAACATCCGGATGAGCTTTTTCGACTTCATCCAGCAACAGAACAGAATAAGGCTTACGACGAACAGCCTCAGTCAGATACCCCCCCTCTTCATAACCCACATATCCGGGAGGCGCACCGATCAGCCTGGCTACAGAGTGCTTCTCCATAAACTCAGACATATCAATCCGCACCATAGCGTCTTCAGTATCAAACAGAAAACCTGCCAGCGCTTTACAAAGTTCGGTCTTACCTACACCGGTTGGCCCCAGAAACAGAAATGAACCATTAGGCCGGTTTGGATCTGCCAAGCCCGCACGGGAGCGGCGTACTGCATTGGACACCGCCAGCACGGCCTCATGCTGACCAATTACCTGATTATGCAGCGCATCTTCCATACGCAGGAGTTTTTCGCGCTCACCTTCCAGCATTTTTGATACCGGAATGCCGGTCCATTTAGAGACAACCTCCGCAACTTCCTCTTCCCCTACCCGGTTACGAAGCAACTGATTCTGCTGAGGTTCGTCTTCAACATCCGCCGCAGCCTGCAGCTGCTTTTCAAGTTCAGGAATAACGCCATATTGCAGTTCAGACATACGACTCAGATCACCTGTCCGCGTTGCCTGTTCTAATTCGGTACGCGCATGATCCAGCTTTTCCTTAATCTGCTGCGACCCCTGCAGCATAACTTTTTCAGCTTTCCAGATCTCTTCAAGATCGGAATACTCTTTCTCAACCGCTTCGATATTTGTTTGCAGCTCTTCCAATCGCTTAATAGCCGCCTGATCTTTTTCTTTCTTCAGCGCCTCCCGTTCCATTTTAAGCTGAATCAATCGACGCTCAAGACGATCCATACTCTCAGGTTTAGAATCGATCTCCATACGGATACGACTACCAGCCTCATCGATCAGATCGATCGCCTTATCCGGTAGCTGGCGATCAGTGATATAACGCTGCGACAGCTTTGCCGCGGCAATAATGGCGGAGTCCGTAATATCAACACCGTGATGAATCTCATAACGTTCTTTTAAGCCACGTAATATCGCAATGGTATCTTCTTCACTCGGCTCGTCCACCAGCACTTTCTGGAAGCGGCGTTCCAGCGCCGCATCTTTCTCTACATACTTCCGATATTCATCCAGCGTGGTCGCACCGACACAGTGAAGCTCGCCCCGCGCCAGAGCAGGCTTAAGCATATTTCCGGCATCCATAGAGCCTTCACCTTTACCGGCCCCTACCATCGTATGCAGCTCATCGATAAAGAGAATCACCTGACCTTCCTGCTTGGCCAGTTCATTAAGAACACCTTTGAGACGCTCCTCAAACTCTCCTCGGAATTTTGCCCCGGCAATCAGCGCCCCCATATCCAGGGAAAGCACTTTCTTATTCTTAAGACCTTCCGGCACTTCGCCGTTTATGATGCGCTGAGCCAGGCCTTCGACGATCGCGGTTTTACCGACTCCCGGCTCACCGATCAGTACCGGATTATTTTTAGTCCGGCGCTGCAAAACCTGAATAGTGCGACGAATTTCATCATCACGACCGATCACCGGATCCAGCTTGCCGGACTCGGCACGCTCAGTCAGATCAATAGTAAACTTATCCAGTGCCTGTCGGGTTTCTTCCGCATTAGGGTCATTCACACCTTCACCTCCGCGCATCTGAGCAATCGCCTGTTCCAGTTTCTGTTTTGTAACACCCGCCTGACTCAGCAACTTACCCACACCACTTTTGTCATCCAGCATTGCCAGAACAAAAAGTTCGCTGGCGATATACTGATCGCCCCGCTGCTGAGCCAGTTTATCGGTAAGATTGAAAAGTTTGCCCATATTTGGCGAGAAGCGCAGTTCACCATCATGGCTTGAAACCTGTGGCAGGTCATTGAACATCTGATGCGCAGATGTGCGCAGCTGATTGACATTGGCTCCGGACTGGGCCAACAAAGGTCTCACAGAGCCTCCCTGCTGATCCAGCAGCGCCAGCAAAAGATGAACCGGTTCTATATAGTTATGGTCTTTGCCGACAGCAAGGGACTGAGCATCCCCAAGGGCGGATTGTAATTTACTGGTAAAGCGTTCGGGCTGCATGATCCCCTCCTGATCTTTTTAACCCTCCCGGTGATGGGCTTACATTAAAGCGGACGGGGGGGGGTGATGTATTCTTACTTCCTTAATTAAGTATGGGTAGATCAGGAGAATTTCAAGTTTATATCAGTATTTGCTTATATATTATTCAGATAGAGGCCCGGTTATTCATGTCACAAGCGGAGCAATTACTGCATCCACCACCATTGCACTTTTTACTGAAGGTACGATAGAGATAGCGACAGAACCACAGCCCCACGAGCGCAACGACAGAAACCAGTACTATCCAGTCAAACAGTGTCATATATCCGCCTTTATAACTAAATCCACAGTGACGCCAGGGTATAGACCAGCCATGAGCCAACCCAGGCCAATACCAGCCCCATCAGAATAGACAATCCAGCCCAGCGCCAGCTTCCGGTCTCTCTGCGAATGGTGGCGATGGTTGCCAGACAGGGCATATAGAGCAGGGTAAAGACCATCAGAGCCAAACCGGAAGCCGGTGCCAGAGCGCTCCCCAGCGCAGCCTGCAATCCGGCCATATCATTCATATCGGTCTGATAGACAACCACCAGCGATGCCGCGATCACCTCTTTAGCGATAAAGCCGGAGAGCAGGGCAACCGTCTCCTGCCAGCCAAATCCCATCGGTGCAAACAACGGCGCGACGAAATGACCAAGCTGTTCCAGCCACGGAGTTCCCTGCTGAGGAAAACTCTGCAGCAGCCAGATCAGGATAGAACCCACCAGAATAACGCCGCCGATTTTACGCAGAAAGTCACCCGCTTTATCCCAGACATGAAGCATCATTGAGCGTGGAGAGGGGAAACGCCACGGCGGCAACTCCATAATAAAAGTTTCATCATGCTGTTCTGAAATTGTCCTGGCCAGCAATGAGGCGATTACAAACGCCACCAGAATCCCCAGCATGTAGAGCCCGAACAGAACAGTTCCGGCATGATCGGCAAAAAATATCCCCGCCAGCAACACATACACAGGTAAACGGGCAGAACAGCTCATAAACGGGTTAATCAATATTGTGATCAGCCGCGCCCGGGGTTCCTCAATTGTCCGGGCGGACATTATCGCGGGAACGTTGCAGCCAAACCCCATCACCAGCGGCACAAATGCTTTACCATGCAAACCCACTTTACTCATAAGATTATCGGTCAGGAAAGCAGCCCGGGCCATATAGCCACTTTGCTCAAGCAAGGCGATGAAAAAGAATAGTAATATCACATTCGGAAGAAACACCAGCACCCCGCCAACACCGGCGATAAGCCCCTCCACCAGCAGGTTTTTCAACAAAGACTCCGGCATAAAGGCACCCACCTGCTGCCCCACCCAGCTGACACCCGCATCAATCCAGTCAGCAGGATAACTGCCCAGAGTAAATGTGGCCTCAAACATGGCCCAGAGCAATAGAATAAAAACAGGAATACCCAGCCAGCGGTTCAGCGCTATTTTATCAAGCCAGTGATCGGCTGCTGACTGATCCCTGTGCTCACTGCTACTCTTATGCAACAAACCATGAATATATCCATAACGCCCCTCAGCTACCATCTCTGCCGGAGAGTCATCATGGCGACTGGCAAGCAAACCCAGCGCCCGGAGGCCCATCTGCACCTGATCATCCTCAAGAAGTGAGAGCCCCTCTCCCGCCGATTCCAACCATCTGACAGACTGCCAGCGACTTAAACCTGCCTGTTCCAGAGCATCAATAGCCTGCTCCAGATGGGACTCATACGTAATCAGAAGTGGCTCACATTGCTGATCGATACTCTCCAGCAGCATATCCATCAATTCCGCGATATGAGTATTATTACGACCATCACTACCAACCACGGGCTTTGTTAACCCAATACTCAGCTCTGTCAGGTCAACGCTGTCACCCTGTCTCTCGAGCTCATCCAGCATATTCAGCGCTATGACGAGCGGCAAACCCTGCTCAAGAAGCTGACTGGTCAGCGCCAGATTCCGGGCCAGATTATTGGCATCAACAACATTCAGAATCAGATCCGGGGGCGTATCAAGCAGATAATCACGAGCAACCCTCTCCTCAACGCGGCTGTTCGCCAGCGAGTAGATACCCGGCAGATCTATAAAGTGAAAATCAACACCGCACCACACTTTATGACCTTCGCGACTGGTGACTGTCACCCCGGCCATATTCCCGGTACGCTGTCGTGCTCCGGTTAACTGGTTAAAGAGAGAGGTCTTACCACAGTTGGGGTTGCCGATAAGTGCAATGCTATATGAGGGTTTACCAGGCGGGATAGAATCAGACATCAGGACTGTAACTCCACCTCGATATGACCCGCCTCTTTACTGCGCAAACAGATCTGTTGTTTACCGATGCAATATATCCGTGGATTACCCAGCAGAGAGGTTGCAGCAACCGAAACCAGCAACCCTTTTAATACGCCCAGAGCGACAAGGCGCTGACGCAAGGCCTCAGGCCCGGCGATCGCCTTAACTCTTGCCTGTTGACGGGCTTTCAGCTCGATCAGAGTCATCGATACGCCTCAAAAATTAATGAGAACCATTATCATATGCAAATCAGAATCAAATCAAGCTCTACCGATACGACTTGTTGACGCAGATCAATTAATCCAGATCACACTCGCCATCCTGCCAGTCACTCCATCACGGCGGTATGAGTAGAAAAGTTCAGACTGAGAAAAAGTGCAATACTCCCCTCCGGAGATATTCTGCACTCCCGCCCTGTTAAGACGCAGCCGGGCAAGCTGATAGATATCAGCCATCCACTTTCCGGTATTCTGCGATGAAGAGAAGGCCGTTTCTGAGGTTTGCATCCGATCACAAAACTGCTGTTTTACCTCATCACCCACTTCAAACGCCAGAGGTCCGATAGCGGGCCCAAACCAAACCAGCACTTCAGAAGGATCAGGGAAGACTGAAAGAGCCTGCTCAAGCACTCCATCAAGCAGGCCACGCCAGCCAGCATGGGCTACAGCAACACAACTTCCCTGTTTATCGGTAAAAAAAACCGGCAGGCAATCCGCCGTCATTACCACACAGGGCTGTCCGGTCTCATCGGACCAGCAGGCATCTGCCTCAACCACCAAACCATTAGAATTTGCTTTAATCAGGTCAGTACCATGCACCTGGGAAAGCCATTGAGGCTGTTTTAAAAACTTAAATTGCCCGGACAGCAACTGACGATTCGCACTGACCAGGTGAGGGGCATCACCAACATGATCTCCAAGATTGAATGAATCATAAACACCCTTACTGCATCCACCCAACCGCGTGGTTGTAAAAGCACTGATTTGATCAGGTGCCGGCCAGTTTGCAGTAATCAGTTTCACTGCTCAATCTCGTGATGATCGGCATCCCGCTTAAGACTCTTAAGCAGGCTTTGCATATCATCAGGCAGATCCACTTCCCAGGCCATCAGCTCTCCAGTGGCTGGATGAAACAACTCTAACCGTTTTGCGTGAAGCGCCTGGCGATTAAAACCTTTTAATTTCTCCAGCAGTTGCGGGCTAACACCTTTTGGCAGGCGGAAACGTCCACCATAGAGCTGGTCACCTACCAGAGGGTAGTTGATATAGGACATATGCACGCGGATCTGGTGAGTCCGGCCAGTTTCAAGCTTCAGACGAATATGGGTATGAGCGCGGAACCGCTTCAGCACCCGATAGTGAGTAATTGCTTCTTTACCTACACCCACCACCGCCATCTTTTGCCGGCTGCGTGAATGACGGCCTAAAGGCTCATCAACGGTTCCGCCACCGGTCATAACACCACCAACGACCGCCTCATACTCACGTCCCATCGAACGGTCCTGCAACTGAGACACCAGCTCTGTCTGAGCCTGAATGGTTTTGGCAACCACCATCAACCCGGTAGTATCCATATCCAGCCGATGCACAATACCTGCGCGTGGTACCTGCGCTATTGCCGGGAAATAATGCAACAGCCCGTTGAGCAGCGTATCATCCCAGTGACCCGCAGCAGGATGAACCACCAGACCTGCCGGCTTATTGATAATCATGATATCGTCATCTTCGTAGATGATATTCAGCGGCATCTCTACCGCTTTGTACTGATCAATAACATCCAGCTCTGCGGCAATCGTCAGCAATTCGCCTCCCTGCAGCTTATCCCGGGGTCGTTTAACTTCACCATCGACGGTAAGTTGGCCATCCTTAATCCAGCCCTGCAATCGGGAACGGGAGTAATCGGGGAAAAGTTCAGCGACAGCCTGATCTAATCGTTTGCCGATCAGATCATCGGAAACTGTTGCACTAAGTTGAACCTTCTCAGTCATGATTTATCTAAGTCTCGGAAAAATTAAGAAAATATAGTCTTTATCGCAAGGAAAACGCAGAGACGCTTTGGCTTGCCATTCGGTTATGGTTAAATAGGCCGAATTAATTTTGCACAGTATACCCGAAACAAACAGTGGCCGCTGTTAACTAACGGGAAACTCTCACTTATAGCAGGATAAATGTTTATGCGCCTGGCAAAGTTGCTCGCAATTGTTTCGATCACTCTGATTGCATCTGGCTGTTCATGGTTTGGTGGTGATGAAAAAGAGGCTCCGGATGTTCCAGAACAGCAGCTCTATCAGGAAGCACTGGACATGCTTGAAAGTGCTAACTATGTTGCCGCGATTGAAAAACTGCAGTTGCTGGAAGCTCGTTATCCCTTCGGCCGGTTCTCTGATCAGGCTCAACTTGAACTGATCTATGCGTATCATAAGAATTATGAACCAGAAGCGGCCCGGGCAACAGCAGACCGCTTTATCCGCCTGAACCCTAACCACGAAAACCTGGACTATGCCCTCTACCTTAAAGGCCTGACCGCATTCGAAAAGGACCGGACCTTCTTTGAGAAGTACCTGCCGATCGATGAAACTCAGCGCGATCCGGGCAGTGCACTGGAATCATTCCAGAGTTTTCAGCAACTGGTATCACGCTTTCCTAACAGCGAATACGCGCCCGATGCACAGAAGCGGATGACCTACCTGAAGAACCGACTGGCAACTCACGAGATGCATGTAGCACGCTATTATGTAAAACGTGAAGCCTGGGTTGCTGCGGCTAACCGGGGCCGGTATGTGGTTGAAAATTATCAACAAACGCCTGCCGTACCTGATGCACTTTCGGTGATGGTGCTGGCTTACAATGAACTGGGCATGACAGATCTGGCGGCTGACTCTCAGGCAGTACTGGATGCCAACTTCCCCGGCTATCAGTCCAATATACAGCTGGCGAAAAAGGAATCTCTGTTAAGCACAGCAACTTTCGGCCTGCTCGGGAGTAACGAAACACCCGCACCGGTTCAACAGACTCAGGCCAAACCAGCGACTCAACAGGAACGCTCATGGTTCAGTCGTTTGACGTTCGGTGTCTTCGACAATGAAGAAGAAGCCGACAAATAACTTCACCCGATCTATTCAAGGCGCCAATCGGCGCCTTTTTCATATCTGATTACACCTGACCATAGTGCAGGGACAGAGAGTCACTGAAAAGCACTTCACAGCCTCCGTTCTTTTCACTTAGAATAAATAACAGACCCAGTAAAAGACCACGAGAGTTAACAATGGACAGAGCTTCAATTGTTGCAGCGATGCAGGTTCAGCCAACAATCGATACCGCAACAGAAATTCAGCGTCGTATAAATTTCATTAAAAAGACCCTGCTGGACAGTGGTTGCAAACATCTCATTCTGGGAATCAGCGGCGGTGTTGACTCAACCACCTGTGGTCGTCTGGCACAGCTTTCCATTGAACAGCTCAACCAGGAAACTGGCAGCGACAGTTACCGGTTTATTGCAGCTCGCCTGCCTTACAGCACCCAGCAGGATGAAGAGGACGCGCAAACGGCTGTCGCCTTTATCTCACCTTCGGCATGTGTCACAGCCAATGTTCAGCCCGGCGCCGACGGTGTTCACTCAGCCACACTCAGCGCACTGAATACGGCAGGTCTGGATGCTGGCAGCCAGGCCCATATTGATTTTCACAAGGGTAATGTAAAAGCCCGTATCCGCATGGCGATTCAGTATGAAATTGCAGGTCTGCTGGGCGGGCTGGTTTTAGGTACCGACCATTCCGCCGAAAACATCACCGGCTTTTACACCAAATATGGTGACGGAGCCTGCGACCTCGCACCACTGTTTGGGCTGAGCAAACGCCAGGTCAGAGCCGTAGCAGCGGCGCTGGGCGCTCCGGAGCAGCTGACGCATAAAACACCAACTGCTGATCTGGAGTGTGATACACCGCAACTGGCAGATGAGGTAGCACTGGGATTAACGTATGATCAGATTGATGACTTCCTCGAAGGCAGACCTGTCAGTCCTGAAGTCGAAGAGAAGCTGATTGGAATCTACTGCCGCACACAGCATAAACGACAGCCAATCCCTACGATATATGACGAACAATGAAGCATCTGAAAACAGCCTCTGAAGAGGCCTTTTTCAATATCCGGTTCACCGGGAAACGTTATACCCGTCCATGCAACGCATAGGGATGAGGATTGATCACTGGCTGACGATCCAGCAAAATATCGGCCAGCAAGCGGGTTGATGCCGGCGCCAGCACCAGTCCGTTACGAAAATGTCCGGCATTAAGATATAGATTGTCATACTCTGGCACAGCACCAATATAGGGAACACCTTCAGGTGAGCCGGGGCGTAAACCGGCCCAGTGGTGTTCCAGCTCATATCGTTCGAGTTCCGGACAAATATCCAAAGCCGTTTGGTAAAGCGACGTTTTCGCTTCAGCGGTTGTCTGCTTGTCAAATCCAACCCGCTCAAGTGTACTGCCCACCAGAATACGGCCATCATTACGGGGAATAAGATAGCGCCCCTGCATCAGCACCACCCGGTTGATCAGTCCGACTGGCGCCTTAAACAGCATCATCTGCCCTTTTACCGGTTCAACCGGCAATTTAACCTCCAGAGGCGCAAGCAGTTCACTACTCCAGGCTCCAGCGGCAATAATGACTTTATCGCCTTGTAACACACGATCAGCTAAGCGCACACCGGTAACCGCATAATGATCAACCAAGAGCTCTTCTACCCGAGCTTGCTCTATCAGGTTGATATTAGGGGTGATCTCCATGCTGCGACGCAAGGAACGACCCAAACGAGGGTTACGGATACTGGCAACCTCGGGCATCCATAGTGCAGTGTCTAAACCAGGAGCCAGGCCGGGTTCTTTCTGATAAATAAAATCAGCCCCGACCTTTTCCATCGGCTTCTGATATCTGCGTCCCCAGTCCAGCGCTTCTTCAGCATCATCCACGCCAACCATAAACATCCCTTTCTGGCGAAGCTCAGGATCCAGGCCAGTCTCTTCCAGCAACTGCTGCGCCAGATGGATATAACTGGTCTGCGACCAGGTCGCCAGTGCCGTCACCGGGTCAGAATAACGCCAGGGATAAAGTGGTGAAACAATGCCGCCACCCGCCCAGGATGCTTCCTGGGCACAGTTATGCATATCCACCAGCGTGACATCCGCACCCGACTGCGCCAGTTCTCTGGCGGTCAGCATACCGATCACACCGGCTCCAATAATCAGGTAGTCAGACATCTATTATAGATTTCCTCAAAAGATTCAGAGTCAAAAGCTCAGACTTCATATCGATAAGCTCCAGTTGCATACAAGACTGAATAGCCTTTTTCAGCGCCCTGCTACTAACTGAAGCACACCGATTCATACGCATAACTATGCGATGTGAAAACGCGCTAATAGCACGTTTTTATATTTTATTTTAAAAAATACTGTCAACTTACTCTGTCACAGTAAAGTCTTTCCCCGTTACATCAGCTGTAACCCTTGGGTAAGTGCCGGAGTCAGAGAACTCATATTCCGAGGGAGCAAAACTCACAGTTAATGCAGCCCCGCTGGCTACCGACATTGAAACAGTACCTTCCCAGTTGTAATCAACGAAGCAGCTATAATCAAATACCTGGTCTCCAATAACCTCAAGCACACACTCCTGAGCATAGTCAGGCAGAGGCGACATACCCACGACAAGCTTATCTTTAAGGTCTTCTGCTGTACCTGTAACCCCCGTTACATCGACACTACCTGAAATCTCGTATGCTTTATTCACATAACCGATTACGATTTCATCATCGGGTATCACAACTGTTATAGAGGCCCCGGATACATACGTATAACTATAATTATCCTGGGTTAAATCAGGATAGCTTGCGGGCACATCAGAATCTGCGTGCGAAAACAAAGGTTCTGCATTTGCCCCGCCATCCTGAATACATATATCATACATGTCACTTGAATCATTCCCCGTATTATCGGTGACAACAAAGTGCTGATTTTCAATATTGCCTGAATTATTTGCTGGATCATTAATTGCGGGAACAGCAAGTAGCTTAGTATCAGTATTCACCTGATCATAAAGATAATAATAAGCTAGCCCAGGTGCCGCATCAGAAGTAGCAAGATAAGGGCCGTCCCCAAAATCTGTAGTAAATCGCACCAGACCGGATTGACCGATAATATCATCTGAATCAATACTACCTACGACTGTATCAGGATCTATGCGATAGTATTTATATGCTCTTGGTGACAGACACACTGTATCAGCCGGCTTGCCATTACTTTCTATCGGTAGCACCAAGCTTATAGTTCCATACCAGCCCTCGCCAAACAGACAGGTATAAGCGGCCTGAGAATCTACCTCATAAACTGCACAGCCACCGCCTTCAGACGTTAATACATTCGGAGCAGCCTCGACGGTTTCAAAAGTATTATCCGGGTCATCATGAAAATATATATTCCCGGATATTTTAAATATGGGACTATCTGAATTAATTCGCTTGATAACTGACACCACGATGTCACAAGTTCCATCATCACACTCGGCGACCTTAATCCCAAATTTCTCATCACCCAGGTCGACATAATCACCTATAGCCGTATCAGTCTTAGCCTCTTCTGTTGTCACCCTTGCAATTGCTACAGCAGCACCACTAGGCCTTTCTATCTGCCCGACATTCGGGTTAGAGCCCGTACTCCCGGCCTGTTCACTATTATCAAGCGAGTTTTCTGGCTGGTTTTCTGATAACAGCGTACTCAGCGAGACTGAATCCGCGACACCTTTAGCATCATCCCAATCCACACTCGCGGTTAACAGGTAATGAGTTTCAGCTGCACCAGAGACTTCCGAAGCCGAAAAAGAAACGTCATACACCGCATTACCAACAGTGACTGAGTGCACAACAGGCACAGCCCCCGAAACGATAGTTTCCAAAGAAGCGTATTGGGCGTCAGTAAAGAGCACTCTTCGTTCTTCCAACTCTTTTTCAGCAAGAGTTATAGCAACCGCTCTTGATTTAGATGCGCCACTTTCTGTAATCAGCTTACTTTGAAACAGGGCCGCACCAGCCAAACCAACAATGATAATAAGGAAAGCAACAAGAGCCTCAATTAAGGTAAAGCCGGACTCTTTTTTTATATAAGCACGCATAAAGGCATTCCCTATTTTAAGTTAACCCGTGTAATAAGAGCCATCACCAATCTCGCCAACTGCCACGAACAACCTCTTTGGTATTAATCTTATCAAGATTATCAACTACGTTTTCATCATAATAAACATTGGCTGTACCAGACCCCATATCCAGTGCATTTTCCGATACAATACCGCCAAAGATATCCACAGTACCAACAACCTTATCAACGCTATTAGCGATTATCACACCATATATTTGAGGGCCACCACTGATAGACAAAGGACTATCGGCGACAATAATAACAGGATCTGTTGGAGTACCAATTGTGCCTCCGTTAATGGTTGCATCGGACAGGTATATTAGTTTTCCTTTAATATCATCAGAAGCAGCATTTTTAAGCTCTGTCCCCGTCATACTCAGATTCGCAAGGCCGACTAACTCGTCAAGTGTTCGTCCAAAAAAGTTTTCGGTAAACTGATCCTCAGAAGCGGTACTCAGATTTGTATCCCCATCAATAACATCTGGCCCCCGGGTATTTTTAGTCGTACTCTGAATAGTATCGACATCAGACTGATCCATTCCTTTACTATCCAGGTATGCACTCAAATCAGTGCTGCCATCCCAATCACCACTATTATTCCAGTCCGGATCCCGGATATAAGTATCTGCTGATCCCCATGAACTGATAGCATCGCCAGACCAGATATTCAGATTCGAAAAAACATTATAAACATTCAGGTTACCTGTAGCATTGACATACCCCCTGGCCACAATAGGCAGATCCGGGGGATTAGGCACCAGGGGCACTTCTCCGATCAGAACAGACATTGTCCGCTGAATCTGCCCATCGTCACTGAAACCGACGGAAGTGACTTCAACCAATGCCATATCAGCATCACTGCTGACATCTAAAAAACTCACAGTATATGCTGCACTACCAACAGAAGCTGTCTGTTCTGCACCTGATGCGATCGTCAGATCCAGAAAGTCGTCCCCATCCTGATCGAAACCGTTACGCGAGTAGGCTATCCCATAATCAATGCCCGCCTGAGCCGCATGAAACGCCTGTTTAGCTCTATATACATTTGCGGTAACTTTCTTTTCAGAAATGACGACTTCGGCGGTAAAAAAAGAGATCCCTAAAACGATCACCAAAAGGACAACAGCCACGACAAGAGTAGCGGCCCCCTGCTGCTTAAAATATCGCTTATTACTTTTCACTACTCTATCAGTGAGCATAAAAGTCATTCCTGATTCTTACAGATTCCTGTACCGTTTTTTTCCAGCTGGAATCATTTTTGACCTCTGCGGATATAGTAAAATCCAGCTCTCTTACAGATCGCACTTCATCCGAGCCAACTGCCGCAGGACAAACAGCACTTGATGTTGTAGATGTTATAACCGTACAAACAGATTGATCGACAAAAGTCGCATCTGTAATGGTCATAAAATTATCATCCGTGATGGGATCCCACTGACCCGTAGTACAATCATCCATATCATTTCCAGAGGTTTTAAACTTCAAAACACTGCCATCAAGCTTTACACCCCGATATTCATCTGAAGCAATCGCACTATCATTATCTTCATCGTAATTATAGAGAACACAGTTTGCGCCACTCACTACGTTAAAATCTTTACCCATATCATCATAAGGTGACGTATTACCTGAAGCCTGCCTCCATGATCCGGCCCTGCGGATATCCCCCTCAATAATGGATACAGCAGCGGCTAACTCCTGGTTTAATCTGGCGCTATACATTACATCCCTGCTACTTTTTACTGTAATTACAAAAATGTAGGTCGCACCGGAAAGAACAATTAATCCAATTAATAAACCAATCATTAATTCAATCAGCGTAAATCCACTCTGTCCTGATCGATAAGACCTTTGCATTATGGGCACCCCGCATAGTCGTCCAGCGTATCGGAGCATAATCGCATTCGACCCAAAATATTCATTCTGATTTCTACAGTCCCGTATGCGGGTAAAGCCAGACTCACCACCCCTGTCTCTAAGGCTACAGACCTCGGTGCAACAAACCCAGTATCATCACCAGCGAAATCAGTCGACAGGACTATTTCCGGGTAATCCGCACCATTGACATATCTCGCCTGAACACTATTAATGGTGCATGAAGCAAAGGACGCTGAACAGTCACACGAAGCCAGATCACTTACTCCCATACACCAACCTACCGCCCCTGTATCCTTAAAGCTGACAAAAATATCTTTGCCACTTGCTATAGACTCACTTCTGGCATACTGCAGTTGGCCAAACACTTTTTCAGCAGCACCCGTTAATTTCGATCTTTTCATAAACTGGTTGTAGCTTGGTACCGCAATCGCCGCCAGAATCCCGATGATTACTAAAGTAATCATCAACTCAATGACTGTTACTCCCTGGCTATACTTCCTGGATGACATTTATCGCTCCCAGCAATCAGCGTCAGCATTACTGCCAGAATAATCCGGACCATTCTCATCGATGGCAAATGTTCCGCAAGTATCCGTACTTTGCGCACCTGCAGGCGCTGCAGTTACTTGATAGGCAGAACTCCCTGCAGAAACTATAGCCATGGTGTAATAGCCATCCCGGGATGAGCCTGATAACCCTAAGCTGGCAGTTGAAGTCGCATAAGTGATATTATTGGCTCTCCATTTCTCCTGCTCTATCCTGAAGTCAGCCAGCGTGGCAATCGCATCCCCCCTGCGACTTTTTTGTATAAAAGCCGTGTAGGAAGGGTATGCAATCGCGGTTAATATCCCGACGACAGCCACTACGATCATTAATTCTATTAATGTAAAGCCACGCTGATTGTACAAGACCATCTCCTTCCAGACTTATTAAGCGCTCTATGCTTCTGACAGGCAACATCATTATAGTGAGCCCCTGGCAACACATGATCACATTTTAGGCAATACATACACATAGACTAAGCAATCTACTACCCAAAACAGTTACTTAAAGTTAAACAGTTGTAAGAAATGAATAAGACTAAACCAAATCAGTGGGCTCTGTAACTGATTTAAATCTTATTTTCTCAGGAATAACCGGCATCAGCCGTTTCTGATGCGCCCCATAGCGGAAACAACTAACATTTTAGCTTCTTCAGAGACTTTCAGGGTAAAGGTGCCATTATCGCCTGTCGTGCCTTTAAGGCTGATCTTTATCTGCAGACGTTTTTTATAATCAACCGTCACACCATCAGGAAATTCGTTCTGGCGCAGTCGGGTGTCCTGAAGCGGGTCATAACGATTATCTCCATCCAGATCAAGATAACTGAGCACCCCTTCACTCCAGCTTTTACCGCACCCGCCACGCCCAATATCCAGAGGACAAAGGATAACCGAGCGCTGACGGGTAACCGCTTCGTAACGGGCCTGGCTATAGCTGTCTTTCAAGAGCTGTACCGTTGAATCAAGTTTCTGCGAGCTGACAAAACCCACCAGTGAAGGTACGCCAATGGTTAGCAGAACCGAGAGAACACTTAACGTCACTAACAGTTCGATCAGCGTGACGCCTGCTGCTGTACGACTATCCATACGAGTCACTCTTTTCATGCGATCACCAGCATTCCTGAACACCCGCAATCCCGGATGCCGTTTTTTGGCCCTGCTGATCTATACCTAACTGACCACACCGGTCTGCAAACTGAACGCCATAAGGCACAGCCTGTAAACGGAACAGGGTTATATCTCCCTGAAACCGGTAACGGGAAGGCATATCACCTGCAGACGCACAGCCGGAAGTCAGCAGATCATCTTTCCCATCGCCATCCAGATCACCCCGTCCGCTATATACAAGATCCGCTGCATACTGCCTTTCCAGCTGCTGCGCCATATCCAACAGGCAGAGCCTGGCAGACTCACGCCAGCCGCTCTGGATATAGTTGATATAAGAGGGATAGGCGATAGATGACAGGAGACCAATAATAACTACCGTGATCATCAGCTCAATCAGAGTGAAGCCCCGACTCGCAAACCGGAGTTTCATCAGTTCCGCTCCTCCATATATCGCCAGCTGGAACGACCTGTTGTATCGGGCCCTCTCTGCCGCTTATCCGTGTCATCCGGTACGGGTTGTTCATCATCGTTACCGATGCTGATTATCTGATCCTCACCATCCCCCATTAAGATCAGATCTCCGCTGCCATTTCCCCGCTGCTGTCCTGAAGCATTTATCTTATCGTCATTAGCATCAGTGACCTTATCATCATCGTCGTATTTACCATCGCGGTTATTATCAATAGTGGCATAAACGAAGCGACTACCTGAGCTCTTATCCAACTCCATACTCCAGCCGTTTGCACCCGCCTGACAGGGGTCTGATTTATAGGTGCGAGTGGAAAACAACACCCGATGACCCCTGAGAACCGGCGGATTAAGTACCCGCTCACCCAACTGCAACCAGCCTCCGCTGCCATCGGGTATGTTCAGATCTATAAACCATCCAGCCTGACTATTTATTAACTGATTATTTGTGGTCAGACGCAGATTTCGGGTTATACCGCTAAAATCATAGCGGCCCTGATAATAGGTTTCCTGCTGCAACAACTGCGACCGCCCACCGGTTACTTCAGAACCCTTATCGACTACACCATAAAACGTTTGCACACTCGTATCCGACTTATCTGCCAATTCAAAATCTTTGCCGGTACCAAAAAAAACCATGTTACGTCCCTGCGAGTCTTCAGATACCGCCAGCCGGGAAGTCACCGACTGCATATCTCCGACGGAACAGGGACTGCTCAGCACTGAACGGCGACAGGCCTGAAACAGTTTGTAAGCCAGTCGCCAGTTAGCCGGATCATGACCTGACAGATCAAACTTCCAGACATTGCCATACAGATCACCACCGTAAATAACATCGACTGTAGAGCCATCATTACTCACCGGAGCCAGAGTAGACATACCATTAGGCCTGTTCAGATCCGCTGGCGCTTCATCAAATCCGGTATTAGTTGAAAGCTTGATCACCGTCTGACCCGTCGCCAGATCAACCAGATAGATCACAGCATCCCCGGATGTACTCCTGCTGCCATCGGCTTCACTCGCGTTATAACCATTGCCAAAAACAACATACCAGTTACCGTCATTCAGTTTGACAATGGCCGGGCGGGCATAGCTATACCCCATATCTGCATCATCACTATCGCTAAACTCCCAATGGAAAATTTTGCCAGCATCAGCTTCACTAAACTGATCCGGATCGGTTACATCCAATACATAAACCCCCTGCCCCCCGCCGTTAAGACCTCCCGCAAGCATGGTATGCCACTGGCCATTTATATAAACATCCTGCACTGTCGGCGTGCCATCCACATAGTACTGGTGCTGATAGTCGGTATGAGCGAGGTATTGAAGTTCAGGCAGCAGAACGGAGGGAATATAAGCCAGCACCTCCTGCCCATCTGAGGCCCGGAAACCATGCAACATACCGTCATTGGCACCGACATAGATGATCGGATCACGATCGGCGTGGGCTTGTTTAAACACCCGGTAAGAGGAGGTGCTGGCGAAATTCTGAGGCGGACCGACATAGATCGGGGCCGAATGAACAATATCACCCAGCAAATTCTGACGACTACGATAACCGGCCGTATCGGCTCCGCGAAGATATTCAACCAGCGAGGGTCTGTTATTAAATAACGCCTCCTGTTCGCTGACTAAAAAACTATGCCAACGAAATCCGACCCCTGCTGATCCCCGGTTTGTAATAATCACCCGACTCTCTGCATTCGGTATGCCTGATGAAGCATCCCAAATCGGGGTATCGCTGACGTCGAGACGACCGGTCTGCGCACTGACCGCAGTCCTGAAAGCGGATAACTCTCCGCTCCATTGCGCGGTATCGTAACTGGCCTGATAAATATTCAGGCCCTGGCTGAGAAACCCACTGTTCGCACTCAGCTGTGTATCACTGAATACTTTTCTGCTGATATCAGCAAACACCTTTTGCATCGAAGCCAGCAACTCAGTTTCATCACCTGCTGTGAAATACTGACCATGGCCTTTAACAGCAGCATCATTAAGCATGGGAAAGTTGATATCAAAACCGATCGTATAGGTATGCATATTCTGCATCCCGGATAGATCACTCATATCTGTATCCCAGGCGAAACTGGCCAGATCATCGAGGTAATACCACTCATCCGGAGTCGCGTCATAAGACTGCCCCATACTGTCTATCAGAGTTTTACTGTCATCATCCCCGATATCCCAGTTCGGCAGATTATCTCCTGCATCAGTATCACTGAGGTCACTGAAATCACCATCCCTGCGTGGCTTCCCATCCGTAATCACAATGGTGAAGTTTTTTTGGCACTGTGAGGTAACAGGAGAGGTGTAGTTACCGGACGTGTGAGAAAAATGCCCGTTCATCCCTCTGAAATAGCGGGTCACCTCATAATACGCCTCAGCGATGGGCGTCCAGTTATCCGCTTGATAGCCATTTAACGTTGTTAGCAGGTCGGCCTGAGGACTACCGCAGACCTGGTCTATATTACCGCCCTGTTCGAAGTTGAAGCTCGCCAGCCCCAACTGCATACTGAAACCGGACTCAATAACGGCCTTTGCCGCAGCTTTCGCCTGCTCTATTTTTGTCTTTCCAGCGGTCTGCCTCCCGGGAGGATCATTCATACTTTTCGAAGTATCCATCAGAATCATTACATTCGGTTCTGCCATTTCTGCCACACCGACAGGTATATTACTGATGGCATATTCAGCAGCAGAGACCGGTCCGCTGCAAACAGCGATCAGATAAATCGCCTTTAACATCCCTGTTTTATTCATTCACATTACCTGAAACGCTTTCGATACTCGCTGACAAGCACGACTTCGCTGCTGCCCGTTACACCCGTGCTGCGACCATGCTGGCGGAACGTTATTACTCCGCTCTCCTGTCCATATGCATAACCTGTGGTTTTATCATCTGGCGAAAAGTCGATGACTTCCAGACTGACCCGGGGTTGCTCATACACCCTGGCGACATCGGTTGGATTAAAGGTATTGGCGGGCCTGGCTCTGTCAGCCCAGTTATTAACGCTAGAGAGTTGGTTCAATTGATCCTGCAGCCCAGAACGCTTGCGACTATCGAAGACAAACTCAGTATCACCCGGTCTCCAGCTCTCATAATCTGTGAGTTCCGGTGCAACTTTCAAAGAGGCAAGCCACTCTTCTGCATAAAGCAGTGCAGTTTCACTCGCCTCAAACGCCACCGTCTGATCCTGAAGATTAGCAGCCATTCTCGATTGCAAAATATTACTCTGAAGCGCGGTTGATGCCATCAGCATCATCACCAGAAGCAAAATTAACGCAACCACCAGTATTGCACCCCGCTGAGTTTTACCGATGCCTTTTATAACGATCATCAGCCCGCTCCTTTTACCACCAGCGCATTCCTTATCAAGACTATTGCTGTATATACCTGATAAAGCCGCCGGTCGGAGGTATCCAGAGTATCAAAGGGCGCAGGCAGCACCCGGGACCTGTCCGTCACACCACGACCCGAACTTCGCATCAAAAGGTAAAAACGGGCACTGATCACCTTATCCCAGTCCGTAGCAGACATATCACTGACTCGGTTATAGCTGTCCACCAACTGATCTGCATCGCTGTCAACGCCATACTCCATAACCAGTCCGGTCACACCTTCAACCAACGGCTGATTATTTCTGTATAGCGAGGGAATGCCGCCTGAATTGCCAATATAGTAAGTGCGCCCCTCAGAGCTTACTGTCTTAAGGCCCGGAAGATAAACAATCTCACTACCCACATTAGCCGGAGTTATGACCAGAGCATTGTCAGAGTGGGAGGTTTCAAAAGCATTGATCTGGCTAACATCATTTTCTACCCCCTCAATCAATATCCCTCCCGAAACCGTTGCTCCGCTTTGGCGCAGGTCTTTCAGCAGGAGGCTCAATGCATAGCGCCCCCCTTCCTGCACTTCTGCCATAGCATCTTGCATCTGATAAGTTCTCGCCGAGGCAACAAAAGCCGCCAGCATTGCAGACGTCAGCAGCAAACCAATAACGGTTGAAACCATCAGCTCAACCATAGAGAAACCCGTTTGGGAACGTTTACGATGAATTACAGGCCGCATCACAGATCGACCTCATGCTGATAGTTGGAAAGCCCGTCCCTGTCACGACGGGCATTCCAATGGATAACAATCGTGATACGCTGTCCGGTTCGCGTAATTTCAGCGTCACCTTCAGGAAGAGTAGTACTCAGCCAGTTAAGCCAGCCATTCAGATCAGCGTAGGCCAGCTTTTTACCGCTGTCATGAATACCCTCAGTGGAGAAATCTGACGCTTCCTGACTGAGTGCTAATGAATAATAATCATCCAGCCCGGCCTGCCTGTTGAGCCGTATACGGTCAGCCACATCATTGGCTATCGTAATTGCCTGAGTACGCAGATAAGCACTTTGATTCTGCTGTATGCCACGCGCCTGCATCGCCATCATGCCCGACAGGCCGATAGCAACAAGCAGTAGCGTCACCAACACTTCAATGAGGGTAGCACCCTGTTCAGAAAAACAGAGGGAAAAACTAACCGGCTCTGAGCGCCAGACGTGGCGATCCAAAGCGGCAGAGGGAGATCCACATCCTTGTCTGTTCATTACAACATCCGTGTTGTATTAATGTAGAAACAAGATAGTCAAATAAAATGAAATGTGCCAGTTATCTGCAGATTTTCTTAATCCGGAGCAATATCCGATTATTCAACCGACACAATCTTAACTTCAAACTTAAGGTTTTTACCCGCCAGCGGGTGGTTAAAATCGACCGTCACCATCCTCTCATCAAACTCAGCCACCATACCGGGCAACTCGCCATCAGATGCATCAGCAAAAGAGATAACCAAACCTTTTTCTAGCGCCATATCACCAAACTGTTTGCGGGGGATGCGCTGCATATTATTCGGGTTGGACATACCGAAACCCTGTTCAGGCAGTATATCGATCACCGCCTCATCACCGGCCTGCATACCTAACAAAGCACTCTCAAAGCCATCAAGCAACTGGCCATCACCCACCACAAAAGTGGCCGGCTTTCCTTCAAAATTAGAATCAACTACCTGACCATTTTCAAGCTTAATAGCGAAATGGAGGGTTACCTTAGCATCGGGAACGATTGTCTGTTGTGCCGTCTCTTGTGAAGTAAATTCTGACATAAATGCAGACCTTTATTTGGATTTATGACTGGTTTCAGAGAACCATAACATATCGATAATCAGCATGCCCGCACCGATGGTTATAGCCGTATCCGCCAGATTGAACGCCGGAAAGTAATACCCTTTATAGTGCAGTGAAATAAAGTCGATCACATATCCATGCACCACCCGGTCATACAAATTCCCCACCGCACCTGCCAGCACCAGTGCCAGACCAATGCCCAGCCAGCGCTTCTGATATGGGGTACGGGCCATCCAAACCAGAAGAACTGTGCTGACAACAATTGCAATCAGGGCAAAAAACCAGCGCTGCCAGCCTCCGGCCTGGGCCAGAAAGCTGAATGCAGCACCGGTATTATGCAGCAACGTCAGGTCAAATACCGGCAATTGAGGATGCGGAACACCATAAGGTAGTAACGTGCTGGCCTGATACTTGGTAAACAGATCCAGCGCGATAACCACCACGACCAGCCAGAGCCAGGACAGTGCAGTACGGGGCTTTTCCATAAAGCTCACCTTATGCAAAGCGGCGCTGTTCACCATCACCGGCGACGTTATCTACGCAACGCTCGCAGAGATCTTCATGCTCAGCGTGGTTGCCAACATCTTCACGGTGATGCCAACAGCGACCACACTTCGCCTGCCCACTCTTCACCACGGATACGCTCAGACCTTCCAGCTCGGTTGCAACGGCATCGGTCGCGTCGTCCGCAGAGCGGACAGCCGCTTTAGATGTGATTAGTACAAAGCGCAGTTCATCCTCAAGTTTTTCCAGCTGAGTCTTCAACTCAGGAACACAGTACAAAGTCACCTCAGCTTCAAGGCTGCCACCGATATGACCGGCGTTACGCTGATTCTCAAGCTCTTTGTTAACGGCAGTCTTCACCGCCAGTATCTGCTGCCAGTAATCACGCCCCAGATCTGCAGCGTCATCCAGCTTCGCCAGATCGGTGTACCAGGTTGCCAGCTGTACAGATTCAACGCGCTCACCAGGCAGTTCACTCCAGATCTCGTCTGCAGTAAAGCTGAGGATTGGCGCGATCCAGCGAACCATCGCTTCGACAATATGGTAAAGAGCGCTCTGACAAGAACGACGGGCAACAGAATCCCCTTTAGCGGTGTACTGGCGATCCTTGATAATATCCAGATAGAAGCCACCCAGATCCAGTGAACAGAAATGGGAAATCTTCTGATAGACCTGCAGCATCTGATACTGATCATAATGACCGGTCAGCTCATCCTGAAGACGGGCAGCACGATCCACTGCCCAGCGATCCAGCGCCACCATATCCGCAGAAGCCACCATATCGGTTTGCGGATTAAAACCTTCCAGGTTGGCCAGCAGGAAGCGGGCGGTGTTACGAATCCGACGGTAGGCATCAGCGGTCCGCTTAAGAATTTCATCTGAGACCGTCATCTCAGAGCTGAAATCCGTTGAAGCGACCCACAGACGTAAAATATCAGCACCGTATTTATTCATCACCTCTTGCGGAGAGACCACGTTACCCACCGACTTCGACATCTTCCGGCCATCACCATCGACGGTAAAGCCGTGAGTCAGCACCTGCTTGTATGGTGCACACCCCTTGATGGCAATACTGGTCTTCAGTGACGACTGGAACCAGCCGCGATGCTGGTCAGAACCTTCCAGATACATATCTGCAGGAAACTGCAGGCCCTCTGTCCGGTCAAGTACGGAGTAATGAGTCACACCGGAGTCAAACCAGACATCCAAGGTATCCAGCACTTTTTCATACTGATCCGCTTCATCACCCAGCAGTTCAGCAGCATCGAGATCAAACCAGGCATCAATACCGGTTTTTGCAACTCTCAGCGCGACCTCTTCGATCAGGCGCGGGGTTTCAGGATGCAGTTCAGCCGTCGTCTTATTCACAAACAGGGCGATCGGCACACCCCAGGTCCGCTGACGGGAAATACACCAGTCAGGGCTCTGCTCTACCATCGATTCAATACGGTTCTGGCCCCAGCCCGGGAACCACTCAACCTGCTTGATCGCCTCAAGCGCGTCTCGCTTCAGGCCTTGCTTTTCCATGCTGATAAACCACTGTGGCGTAGCGCGATAGATCAGTGGTGTTTTGGTCCGCCAGCAGTGTGGATAACTATGGCTGAAGTGTTTTTTCAGAATCAGGCGGTCATTGGCTTCCAGCGCCGCCACAATGGCGTCTTCTACTTTGTAAACATGCTGTCCGGCAAATTCACCGGCATTCGCAGTGTAAACACCATCAGGGCCAACCAGGTTCAGGGTTCCGATACCGTAAACGCGTCCAACATTAAAGTCTTCCACACCATGGTCAGGAGCAGTATGTACTGCACCAGTACCCGCATCAGTGGTGACATGATCCCCCAGAATAACCGGCACTTGCTTGTCATAGAACGGATGCTGCAGTTGCTGATGCTCCAGCGCCTCACCCTTACAGCGGCCAACGATCTTGTACTCTTCAATTCCGTAACGCTGCAGAGCATCTTCGACCAGCGCCTCAGCGATGAGCAGTCGCTCACCTCCAGTCTGTACCAGCACATAATCCAGCTCAGCATTGAGTGATACCGCCTGGTTAGCAGGCAGTGTCCAGGGGGTTGTGGTCCAGATAACCACACTGGCCTCTCCCTCTCCAGACAGATCCTCAAAGCAGCTGAGGAATGCATCCTGGTCTACCGGTGCAAAACGCACATCGATTGCCAGTGAGGTTTTATCCTGATATTCCACTTCCGCTTCTGCCAGGGCAGAACTACCCACCACGCTCCAGTACACCGGTTTGTAGCCTTTCACCAGGTGACCGTTTTCGGCGATCTTACCCAGTGCACGGATAATGTTGGCTTCGGTTTCAAAATTCATGGTCAGATAGGGGTTTTCCCAGTCGCCCAGGACTCCCAGACGGATAAAGTCTTTCTTCTGACCTTCCACCTGACGAGAAGCGTACTCACGGCACTTTTTACGGAAATCACCGTAGGAAACTTTCACACCGGCTTTGCCGATCTTTTTCTCAACATTGTGCTCAATCGGCAGACCATGGCAGTCCCAGCCCGGGACATAAGGGGCATCAAAACCAGCCATAGTGCGGGATTTAACGATTATATCCTTCAGAATTTTATTAACCGCATGACCGATATGGATATCGCCATTCGCATAGGGAGGGCCATCATGCAGAATAAATTTCTCACGACCTGCGCTGACTTCACGAATCTTCTGGTACAGATCCATCTTCTGCCACTGTTTCAGCATCTGAGGCTCTTTCTGAGCCAGATTGCCGCGCATCGGGAACTTAGTGTTTGGTAAGTTCAGGGTCGGTTTATAATCGGTCATTGTCGTATCGCTTCTGGATCATCTAATTTGGCCTTGCTTACAAGGCACCTGTCAGAAAATAGTTTCTGACCTGTTTAATATCGTTTTCTATCTGTTCTTTCAGTTTTTCAAGCCCTTCAAACTTCTTTTCAGGACGAATAAAAGCTTTAAATTCCACACTCAGCAGCTGACCGTAAAGATCACTGTTCAGATCAAACAAGTGCGCTTCCAGCACCGGCTGCTTGCCATTTACCGTCGGACGCATGCCAACATTGGCCACCCCTTCAGCGGACAGGTTTTTACCTGTCACCGTCACTGCATAGACACCATTCAGCGGACAGGGGAAACGATGCATCCGTACATTCGCCGTGGGTACTCCGATGGTGCGCCCTAAATGCTGCCCATGCATAACACGTCCGGTCACCCTGTAGGGCCGGCCTAACAGTCGTTCTGCTAAAGCCAGATCATTGTTCTGCAGTGCCGTCCGGATCCGGGAACTGCTGACCCGCTCCCCGTCCACATCGAAGGTTTCAGTGTTAACCACACTGAAACCGTAACGTTCACCGCTATGGCGCAGCAAGTTGTAGTCGCCACTACGATCACACCCAAAACGGAAGTCATCACCAACAACAAAATGCCTGACCGCCAACCCCTTCAATAATAACTCATCGACAAACTGATCCGCACTCATCGTGCGCAGACGCTCATTGAAGGTCAGGCAGAGCACCCGGTCCACACCATTCGCTTTAAGTAAGCGAACCTTTTCATCAAAGCGGGTCAGCCGGGGCGGCGCCTGGTTACCGGAAAAAAACTCTCGTGGCTGGGGTTCAAAAATAATCACAACGGCTGGCAGTCCCAGCTCACGCCCTTTGCGAAGCACCTGAGCCAATACCTGCTGATGACCCAGATGCACGCCATCAAAGTTGCCGATCGTTGCGACACAGCCTTTATGCTTGTCACGCAGATTATGCAGACCCCGAATCAGCTCCATGTCACCTCAGTCTCATCAACAAATAAAAATAAGCGCGAAATTATACCCCACTTACAGTGATATCCGCTATCTGTCGGCGGCAATACTGGCCGATTAATGGCGCAGATCCCGCAGCCGCATCCCCGCCACCAGTAATACCAGCAAATAAACAGTCGCGCCGCCGCCCACCAGAATCGTCATATTCGTGACTCTCTGCGTGAGATCAAAGCTCAGCCACTGCGCAGGGGCCCCGGCCAGCAACAGCAAAAAAGCGATCATCAAAGCATTTGCCAGACCCACCTGCACCAACCACTTAAGCCAGCCGGGCCGCCAGCTGAACACCCCCTCTTTCAGCAATCCACGCAACAACAACCCGGCATTCAGGAATGCAGAAAGAGTCGTCGCCAGCGCCAGACCGGCATGAGCCAACGGCCAGATCAGTATCAGGTTGAGTACCATATTGACTACCATAGCAACGATACCGATCTTTACCGGAGTTTTGGTATCCTGACGGGAAAAATATCCCGGCGCCAGCACCTTGATCAACATAAAGGCCAGCAGCCCGCAGGCGTAAGCTCGCAGACTCATCGCTGCCATCGTAACATCCCGGTCAGTCATCTCACCATAATGGAACAACGTTGCAATCAGCGGTTCAGCCAGCACCAGCAGCGCCATTGCCGCCGGCAAGCCTATCAGCAGCACCATCCGCATCGCCCAATCCAGCGTGCGGGAGAAATGCTCAGTGCTTTTCTCAGCATGTCGGCGTGACAGACTGGGTAAAATAACGGTCGCAATCGCAATACCAAACACGCCCAACGGCAACTCCGCCAGACGATCAGAGTAATACAGCCAGGAAACACTGCCGGTCTGCAGAAAAGAGGCCAGCAATGTATCCAACAGTAAATTAATCTGACTCACCGACACCCCAAACAGTGCCGGGAGCATCAGCTTCAGTATCCGCTTAACACCTTCGTCTTTAAAACCAAGCACCGGCGCCGGCAGCAGCTGAATACGCCAGAGAAACGGCAACTGAAACAGCAGCTGCAGGGAACCGGCAATCAAAACCCCCAGCGCCAGGGCCATCACAGGCTGTTCGAACAGTGGCTGCATCCAAATTGCCGCCCCGATCAGCGACAGATTGAGCAATACCGGGGTAAACGCTGGCACCGCAAACCGCTCATAACTATTGAGAATACTGCCCGACAGGGCGGTCAGTGAGATCAACAACAAATAGGGAAAAGTATACCGCAACATTTCCACTGCCAGACCATAACGCAACGGGTCATGTAGATAGAATCCGGGAGCGAAAATCGCTGCCAGCACAGGGGCTCCCACAACCCCCAACAGCGTCACAATAATCAGCACCAGCCCCAGACTGCCAGCGACCCGGTTAACCAGTTGCTTTACCGCCGCCAGATCTTTAAGACTGCGATATTCCGACAGCACGGGCACAAAGGCCTGAGAAAAAGCCCCTTCAGCAAATAAGCGGCGCAGGAAGTTCGGGATTTTGAAGGCGACAAAAAAGGCATCCGCACTACTGCCCGCACCAAAATAGTTGGCTACCACGACATCCCGAATCAACCCCATGACCCGTGAAAACATAGTCATCAGACCAACCAGCGCACTGGAGCGCAGCAATCCGCGGGCTTTCGGGGTCCCCACTGGCGGTTCTGGCTTCGGGGAATCAGGGCTATTAGGCTGAGCGCCTTCCGGAGATATTTCTGTTCTACTCAAGGGTTACTTTCCTGCCGCCAAACAAAATAGATTGATGCAGATAATACCGATTAAGCCACCAAAATGCTTGTGCTAACACAGTAAGACACCAATAAACCGGGACAATCAGAGACCATTTATTCATATTTAGCTGTTGACACTCACACTGTAAACATGAATAATCTCGCGTCTTAATTTTCGATGTCCAGTAGTTTAAAAATGAACGCCGGGACATCTCAATATCGATTATTTTATATCGATTAACTTTTACATAGTTTAGAGGAGTCGGATTGTGGCAAATTCCGCAGGATCCCGTAAACGCGCTCGCCAAGCCGAGAAGCGCCGTCAAAATAACGCGAGTCTGCGTTCCATGGTTCGCACTTACGTTAAAAGAGTGGTAGCGGCTATCGAATCTGGCGACCACGCAGCTGCAACTGCAGCATTTGTTACAGCGCAACCATTGATGGACAGCGCCGTAACTAAAGGCATTTTCAACAAGAACCAGGTTGCCCGTAAGAAGAGCCGCCTGAATGCCTCTATCAAAAAACTGGCTGCATAATCTCTCTGAGACCTGAGCAGCAATAAAAAAACCGGCCTTGGCCGGTTTTTTTTTGTTTCTGCGACTAGCTCAACCAGCTTCAGACTAAGCCAGCACCAGATTATCCCGGTGCACCAACTCCTGCTCACCCACAAAACCAAGTAGCGCCTCAATACACGAACTTGGATGACCGATAATCTTTTGCGCATCCTCAACACCATAGTTGACCAGCCCCCGACCGACAACCCGACCATGCTCATCAGAGATAACCACCATCTCACCACGGGAAAAAGATCCGGTTACCGCACGCACACCGGCAGGCAACAAACTCTTCCCCCGCTCAACCAAAGCAGCCACTGCCCCGGCATCAAGCGTCAGCGTTCCCCGCGCCTGCAGATGACCCGCAATCCACTGCTTGCGAGCAGCCATCGGCGTCTGTTCAGGCACCAGCACAGTCCCCAGATTTTCAGCCCGCCGAAGCTTCAGCAACACATCATCTTCGCGACCACTGGCAATAACCGTAACGGCACCGGAACGCGCCGCCAAACGAGCCGCCCGCACCTTAGTAGCCATGCCACCCTGACCCAGACGACCACCACCTCCGGCCATCGCCTCCAGCGAGCTATCATTCGCCATCGCTTCAGGAATAAGAGCAGCATCAGGATTTGAACGGGGATCTGCAGTATACAAACCACTCTGATCGGTCAGCAGAATCAGCGCATCAGCCTCAACAAGATTTGCTACCAGAGCCCCCAGAGTATCGTTATCGCCAAAGCGAATCTCTTTGGTCACCACAGTATCGTTCTCATTAACCACCGGCACCACACCCACCGACAACAGAGTCTTCAGAGTCGCCTGCGCATTGAGATAGCGTTTACGATTGGAATGATCTTCATGGGTTAACAGAATCTGAGCCGTCAGAGCATTATGCCGCTTAAAATTAGTTTCATAGGCCTGCACCAGCCCCATCTGCCCAACCGCCGCAGCAGCCTGCAATTTATAGACTTCATGAGGACGCTCTTTCCAGCCGAGACGTACAATGCCTTCAGCAATAGAACCGGAGGAAACCAGCACAATCTCAACCCCCTCACGACGCAGCTGAGCCAACTGATCAACCCAGCGACCAATAGCCGCCAGATCAAGCCCCTCACCATCATTTGTAAGTAACGCACTGCCAATTTTAACAACCCACCGACGGGAAGTTTTCAGTCTATTACGCGCTTGACTCACTGACTTCACTCTCTTCAAAAGCCCGCCCTGCCCAGGGCATAACCACCACCCGGACAGCCCTGACAGATCCTAGTTTTTCACATATTCAACTTCAACGTCATAATCATCGTCGTCAAAGTCATCAAAATCATCATCGCCACGACGCTTAGCACGAATCTCTTCGCGCATCTGCTCGATTCGCTCCCGACCCTCCCGGTCAATTGCCCGACGCACCTGAAGCTCAGCTTCAACCAGCTCAGGATCCTCAGCCAATTGCGCCGCCAACTGATCAAGCAGCACCTGAATATCCTGCACCAACTGCTGAGTCCCCATCTTATTGATTGCCGATATCCGATAAACAGGACCTTCCCAGCCCAGCGCATCAACCACTGCCTGACAGCGCTCTTCCTGCTCTTCTTCCGGCACCATATCCAGCTTATTCAGCACCAGCCAGCGCGGCTGTGTTGCCAATGTCGGACTAAACTTTTCCAATTCCCGGACAATCACCCGGGCAGAATCCGCCGGAGCCACATCATCCCAGGGAGCCATATCGACAAGGTGCAGCAAAATACGGTTACGCGCCAGATGCTTAAGAAACTGAATTCCCAGCCCGGCACCCTCTGCAGCCCCCTCAATAATTCCCGGTATATCTGCAATAACAAAACTCTTATGCTTCTCCGTACTTACCACACCCAGATTTGGCACCAGCGTAGTAAACGGATAATCAGCCACCTTAGGAGTAGCCGCAGATACAGAACGAATAAAGGTAGACTTACCTGCGTTAGGCAATCCCAGCAAGCCCACATCCGCCAGAACCTTCAGCTCCAGCTTAACATTTCGGGTCTCCCCGAGACTGCCACTGGTGGTCTGCCGGGGTGCCCGGTTAACACTACTCTTAAAGCGAGTATTACCCAGACCATGAAAACCGCCCTGAGCAATCTTCTCAATCTGCCCCACCTTAGTCAGATCAGCCAACACCTCATCAGTATCGATATCGACTACGGTAGTACCCACCGGCACCTTCATAACCAGATCATCACCCTTTGCACCGGTACAGTTACGGCTCTGACCACCCTTACCGTTCTGCGCGTTATAACGAGGCTGAAAACGATAGTCTATAAGCGTATTAAGCGACTCATCCGCCTCAACAAAGACTGACCCGCCATCACCACCGTCACCCCCATCAGGGCCACCTTTAGCGATAAACTTCTCCCGACGGAAACTCATGCAGCCGTTGCCACCCTTACCTGCCTCTATCGTAATCGTCGCTTCATCTACAAACTTCATTCTACACCCCCAGCCATACTGGTAATCTGTGCGCACCACTTGCTAACAAACCGGCTGTTGATAACGCCCGCATCGCAGACCCTTTCAACAACTAGCTCAATCAGCCACTAAAAACAAAAAAAGCCCCGCAACCGCGGAGCTTTTTTAGCATAAAAAGCCTTATTAAGCGGTTTCTACAGTAATGTATTTACGCTTTTGCGGGCCTTTAACAACAAACTTAACAACGCCGTCTGCAGTTGCAAACAGAGTATGGTCTTTACCCATACCTACGTTTACACCAGCGTGGAACTTAGTACCGCGCTGACGAACCAGAATGTTACCTGCAGCTACTACCTGACCACCGAAACGCTTAACACCTAAGCGTTTCGACTCGGAATCACGACCGTTACGGGTACTACCTGCCGCCTTCTTATGAGCCATTTGTCACTCTCCTCTCAAACAGTCTTAGGCATTAATGCCAGTGATTTTTACTTCGGTGAAGTGCTGACGGTGACCCATCTGCTTCATGTGATGCTTACGACGCTTGAACTTCATGATATGAACTTTCTTAGCGCGACCGTGGCTTACAACCTCAGCTGTAACCTTGGCACCTTCAACAACAGGCGCACCGATCTTAACATCATCACCGTTAGCTACCAGCAAAACACGGTCAAATTCAACATTTGAACCAGCTTCTACAGCCAGCTTTTCCAGCTTCAGCGTGTGGCCTTCCTGAACTCGGTATTGCTTACCACCGCTCACAATTACTGCGTACATTTTAATCTCCAGTTTAAAACCCGCCCTGCTACTAAATAAGACGCCTACTTCTAATGGATATAAATAACCATATGGTAGGGAGCGAATTTGGATGGGTTAGGGCGCGAGATTATATAGAAACATAAGATTCGACTCAAGCACAAATATAGATAATAAGCTGACTTTCTTGACACCCGGATAAGCACCCCCTAGCATGCGCCAATACAAAATTCAGAGTTTAGTATCAGTCCTCATGCTGCCACATCAGTTAAATCCAGTTATTGAGCCGCAATTTGAAGCGGTAAACAATTATATTATCAATCACTTACACTCGGGTGTACCACTGGTTGAGAAGATCGGACATTACATTGTAGAAAGTGGTGGCAAGAGGATCAGACCCCTGCTGGTACTACTGGCTGCCAATGCGGCCGGATATAAAGGCGATCACCATATTCATCTGGCAGCGGTCATAGAATTTATCCACACAGCTACCCTGCTGCACGATGACGTGGTGGATAACTCCGAATTGCGGCGCGGCAATGACACCGCCAACGCAAAATGGGGCAATGCGCCCAGCGTTCTGGTTGGTGACTTCCTCTACTCACGCGCCTTCCAGATAATGGTTGAGATCAATAAGATGGAAATAATGGAGGTGATATCCAACGCCACCACCATTATTGCGGAAGGCGAAGTGATGCAGCTGCTGAATGCCCGCAACCCGGATACCACAGAAGAGTCTTACATGCAGGTAATTCTGGGCAAAACAGCAATGCTGTTTGAAGCCGCCACAGAGACCGGCGCAATTCTTGCGGACACAGATACAGCACAGCAGGAAGCTCTGCGTCTGTATGGGCGCCATATAGGTATTGCCTTCCAGATCATTGATGATGTTATGGATTATCTCAGCAGCGCAGAGGAGATGGGGAAAAATGTCGGTGACGATCTGGCCGAAGGCAAAGCCACCCTGCCCCTGATCCATGCGATGCGTGAAGGCAGCGACGAGCAGCGCACACTGATTCGCCAGGCCATCCGTAAAGGCGGCCTAGATGATCTGCAGCCAATCATGGATATCGTCCACGCCACCGGTTCAATCGATTATTCCCGCAACACAGCTTATGCTGAAGCGGATAAAGCAATCAGAGCACTGGACATCCTGCCAGACAGTTCATTCAAACAAACCATGATTCAACTGGCAGACCTGGCAGTTAAGCGCAGCAGCTAAGCTGCGCTGAATCGTGGCTCGTGGCTCGTGGCTCGTGGCTCGTGGCTCGTGGCTCGTGGCTCGTGGCTCGTGG
>JAAEYW010000038.1 GCA_018223185.1 Oceanospirillales bacterium
ATGTTTGACGTTTATAGTCTCTCATTAAAGTGTCCGGTGTCATTAGACCATTACAGTTTTAGCTATGCAGATATAGCAAAAGAGGTGGGGGTATCCAAGCCAAGCTTGCATCACCACTTCGCGACCAAGTCTGACCTTGTGGTGCGCTTGCTTGAGCATTACACCGAGCAGCTTATTGATTACCTGCGCGGACTGGATAGCGACGCCTTACCGGCCAGAAAAAAGGTAGAGGGTTTCATAGATCTGTATCGTCATACGCTCAGCAGTGACCGGGTGTGTTTGGGCGGAATGTTAGCCGCTGAAGCGCTAACGTTAGAGCCCACGATGCACAAGCGGTTGTCCCGTTTTTTTGAATATCAGCAGAGCTGGCTTGAACAAACTCTGTTAAAGGGCCAGGCAAGTGGCGAGTTTTATCTTGCTATGCCTGCCGTTAAACAGGCCAGGCTTATGATTGCAGCACTGCAGGGTGCTTTGGTTGTTTCTCGTGGGAGCGACGATAAAACCTTCTTTGAACACAGTGTCGAAGGCCTGATCAGTACATTGGGTTAGCAAGACAGCGTAATTCTCAACGCCTCTTTTTTGAGGCGATTTTTTTAAATTAACAGCCTACCAACTAGTAGGTAAAAGCGAAAGGAGCCGTTATGAATAAGGCAAAAACAGGACTTAACTACGCAATGATTGACACTGGCCCTTGTGACCAATGGCCGGACTATACAGTGGAATTACCGGGGCTTGAGATCCCCGGTAAACTATTCGTCAAAGACCTGCTGGGTCTTACTGGAAGCGAAATTTCCATTAACTCTATGTCGCCTGGCGCAGGAATGCCGGTGTATCACAATCATAAACAGAACGAAGAGGTGTACATCTTTATTCAGGGAAAAGGACAGATTCAAATTGATGGCGACATTTTAGATGTACAAGAGGGCAGTATTGTACGCATCGCCACCGAGGGAGAACGAATTTGGCGCAATAACTCTGACAACGTTCTGGTTTATATCATTATTCAGGTTAAGGAAAATTCGTTGGTACAGCACGGTATTAACGATGCGGATATTCCGGAAAAATCAGCAAGCTGGGGGTAATTAGCTGTCGGTAAAGAGACGACAACCATGGAAGGTCGGGTTACCCTTCGTAATCCGACCTTCCCACTATGCACAAATAAAGGGATCAAAGCCCTTTAACTCCTCAAACAGATCGTAAAGCTCATGCAGTAACTTTCTTACAAAGTGATGAACTTTGTGGTTCTCTATCCTATATAAAGATCGCTCTTGTCGAGCTACGAGCTACGAGCTACGAGCTACGAGCTACGAGCTACGAGCTACGAGCTACGGCTTTTGCTTTTTCTAGCAAGCGAAGCGTCTAACCCCTGGCCATTAGCAACTTATGTCCCTCCGTCAGATGATGATTTGCGATCCTTCCAGCGCTTTAGCCTGGTACATTTTTTGATCAGCGATAGCGATCATTTGATCCAGGCTCATGTGAGCCAAAAGGGGGGCTTTAACCTGCCCCTATGGCTTTATTAAAGGCCCGAGGCAACGGCCATGAAGTTATGTTTCAGCGAAAACGCGGTAGTTCTCACACATGATAAATAGTGCATTTCTCTCGTCTTAAGCTGACGGAGTAACATTGAACGTGCCTGCTTTGTCAGGTACTTTATCGCTGATTTTCCTGGCGCGTAAGGTCTTGGGACTAAGTCCATCAAATCAGAGCATTTTGAGGATTCATCCAACAACTGATAGGTCGTATCAAACATTTTTTCATTCATCGGCCATTTATTTACTTGAGAACCATACAACTTAATCAAAAAAGACCTCAATACTTCCTGATCTGCGATATCTAAATCCATTTATCTCTCCTTGATGCTTTCCAATAGTCCTTTATAGAATTCAATGTCACCTTTAACCTGAATTCGGTGAACTGACCGTTCTTCCAGAATAAAAATATTTCCCTCATTCAATTTAGCCAAGTATGAGGAATACAATTTTATATTTTTTATGTCTTTAATATTTATATCGGCATTCTTATGATGAAGAGACTCGGCCTGTTCTGTAGAAAGCGCGGCCAGCCAAGAGGGAAAGTCTTTTCTTCTCTCAGGCACAAAAAGGCTCTCTATAAAATCACGTTCGAGCCCAGAAAGATCTATTCCCTGATAGATAGTCTTAGGATCAATATCTTCATGAGTAAAAGACCAGCTATCAAATTTAACCAAAAGAGTATCGCCGGAATGATAGATCAGAATAGGAGAATCATAATCAATATAAAGACTTGGAGAAATAACCAGTTTATCTGCAAATGCAAAATTAGTTATCAATAAGAGACAAGTTATGTGTAGGAATTTAATCAAAGCGCTTTCCTTAGCAATAGATTTTTCCGGAAGTTTAGCAAACGCGTGTTTTTAGAGCAATGACGCATAACCAACCAGAGAGAGGCATGTGTTATGTAAGCCAGTCAGCATTGCAGCACATACCTGTCTCATTGATTTTCCCTGGTGACAGTACAATTGTTTCTTTGTGTGAGACTTAAAACACATGATGCTAAATAAAAGGAGTCAAAGCCCTTTAACTCCTCAAACTGATCGTAAAGCACATGTAGCAACTTTCTTACAAAGTGATGAACTTTGTGGTTCTCTATCCTATATAAAGATCGCTCTTGTCGAGCTACGAGCTACGGCTTTTCCTAGCAAGCGAAGCGTCTAACCCCTGGCAACTAGCAACTTATCTCCCCGTCAGATGATGATTTGCGATCCTTCCAGCGCTTTAGACTGGTACATTTTTTTATCGGCGATAGCGATCATCTGATCCAGACTCATGTGCTGTCCGGGCCCGGTTTGCACGATACCTATACTCAGAGATAAGTCAGGGTAAATATCGGCAAAGCTCGCCACAATGCGTTCAGCGACCGATTGTGCCGACTGGGCATCTGCATCTGGCAACAGAATGCAAAACTCATCGCCGCCATAGCGACAAGGGACATCCGATTCCCGGGCATGCTGTCTGATGCACTCTGCTATTACTTTTAATACTTCATCCCCTTTCAGATGGCCGTGCTGATCATTAACCTGTTTAAAATTATCGATATCGAAGTAAATCAGGGAAAAAGAGGCTTTGCGGCGGGCAACCGACGCCAGCAGCAGGCTGGCAAGCTCACGCATCGCCCGCTGATTATTGATTCCCGTTAATGGGTCTTTTTTAGCCAGCTCTTCCAGCTGGACAGTTCGTTCCGACACTTTAACCTCAAGGCTATTGGCATACATCTCGGTTTTCTTCTTAGCCACCTCCAGCTCTGAAATTATGCTGGAAATATAGGTGTCAAATACCAGTGTTGTGTCGAAATAAAATAACTTATCCAGGGCCTGTTTTGTCTGCGCGAGGACGTCAGGAACAGCAACAAACTTATCGAGCACATCAAAGAGAATCAGTTTCAGTGAGCTAATCGCACTCAGATAGAGCTTTGGTTCAACACCAATCCGCTTATGGACCATTCCGATACGTAAACGGTTGTTGACGTAAGTACTGTCATACTGGCCTGAAAACAGGTCGAGAATGTACTGATGCTGAGCGCCTTTCAGCCGGTGCAAGGTATCTGCATCACCGATTAGCACGGCAATTTCGTCAATTGCCAGCTGAGAAATATAAAATCGCTCAACAATTGCATCGACCTTTGAATTGATAAGAGGCAGAACGTCCTTCAGTAATTCAAAGTCTCTGAGGGACAGTGCCGCGAGTTCCAGCCGGCTCTGAATCTCTGCATCACTAATCTTCATTTGGTCCAAAAGCGTCTGATGTATCCGCAGCATCATTTGTACTCCTGCGACTGATTTCCATTCAATTAAGACTTTCAGAGTCCCGAGCGGCAATAAACTCTTCCACTGAATAACATAGTAATTTGGTCAAGTAAAAATAACTTGTTAATCAGTACCCATGATGAGGAGCGAAAGGATTCCCTCCTCAGATTCTTTATCAACAAATCCAGATCGCTTTGTCGAGCCACGAACACGTCACGTATTTTGTGACGTTCGAACAACGAGCGGCTTTTGCCGTTGCTTTTCCTGGCAAGCTAAGCAGCCACTTACAACTAGCGAGCTCTTTGCCCCCCTATACGTCATTTGACGTATAGGGCTGCGTCAATCACCCCATACCTTCCCGGAACACTATTTCTAATAATGGTTTGGTCAATAACAGATTCCCGGGATGAACTCCGGACCGGTTTGAAAGAATCGAAACTTAACCTCGAGAAGGGAAATAGATATGAAGATCAAACATCTGGTTTCAGGTATTGCTCTGTCTATGGGCGCCAGTGTGCTGAGTATCAGTGCAATGGCCGCTGATACGATTAAAGTCGGTGTGTTGCACTCGTTGTCCGGCACTATGGCGATCAGTGAGACAACCCTGAAAGACACCGTTCTGATGATGGTTGAAGAGCAGAATAAGAAAGGTGGTTTACTGGGCAAAAAACTGGAAGCCGTTGTGGTTGACCCGGCGTCAAACTGGCCTCTGTTTGCTGAGAAAACCCGCGAGCTGCTAACCAAGGATGAGGTTGATGTTATTTTTGGCTGCTGGACCTCTGTATCCCGAAAATCTGCACTGCCGGTGCTTGAAGAACTGAACGGACTGATGTTCTACCCGGTTCAGTATGAAGGCGAAGAATCGTCTAAAAACGTGTTTTACACTGGCGCTGCGCCAAACCAGCAGGCGATTCCTGCAGTTGATTACCTGATGAATGATCTGGGTGTGAAGCGCTGGGTGCTGGCGGGTACTGACTATGTTTACCCACGTACCACCAATAAGATTCTCGAAGCCTACCTGGTCGCGAAAGGTGTTGCGCCTGAAGATATCATGATTAACTACACGCCGTTCGGTCACTCTGACTGGCAGTCAATTGTATCTGATATTAAAGGCTTCGGTGCTGAAGGCAAGAAGACTGCTGTAGTGTCGACTATCAATGGCGACGCTAACATTCCTTTCTACAAAGAGCTGGGTAATCAGGGTATCTCTGCTGAAGATATTCCGGTGGTCGCGTTCTCTGTGGGTGAGGAAGAGTTGTCGGGTCTGGACACTAAGCCTCTGGTGGGCCATCTGGCGGCATGGAACTACTTCCAGAGCGTAGAGAGTGAGGCCAACACTGCCTTTATCGCAAAGTGGAAGGAGTTTACCGGTAATCCTAAGCGCGTTACCAACGACCCGATGGAAGCCACGTATATCGGTTTCAAAATGTGGACTCAGGCGGTTGAGAAGGCCGGATCTACCGATGTTGATGCAGTTGAGCAGGCGATGATCGGCCAGGAAACTGAGAATCTGACCGGCGGTATGGCTTACATGAACAAGAACCACCACCTGAGCAAGCCGGTACTGATCGGTGAGATTCAGGACGATGGTCAGCTTGAAGTGGTTTGGGAAACTGAGGGTGTTGTTCCGGGTGATGCATGGTCCGACTTCCTGCCGGGTTCTAAAGACCTGGTCGCTGACTGGACTGCTCCGACCTCCTGCGGTAACTACAACACCGTAACCAAAACCTGTTCTGGCCAGAACTATTAATCAGAACGATTAATCAGGACTGGTAATCACCAGTGCCTCAGGTTTTGAAAAGCAGGCTTCTCAGGAAGCCTGCTCTAGCAACAGGCAGACGGTATTCGGGTGTCACAGTGACCACTTAAATATGTTTGCCAGCCCTATCCGGACGGAGAATTCCTGTGAGATATTTTAAAGCGATCTGCGGCTGCCTGCTGGGTTTGCTGATCAGCACCAGTGTACTGGCAGAGTCGCCCTCGGAGGCGCAGCTGCCGCTGCTAAAGGCGCTGACTGAGGTAAAACTGAGTAAGGCATTGCCTGTGCTGGAACAGCTTGAGCAGACTGAAGGTGCCGATATGATGCCGCTGTTCAGGACCATGCTGGCCGGTAGCCTTTACTATGTAAAAGCAAATCAGCGCCTGATTGCTGAGCTCGAAGAGCAGGGTGTCACCCGATATTCTGATATGTTTACCGGCGAAGAACTGACCGGTCTGAGCACCAAACAGGTTAGCAAAATTAAGGTTAATAATAAGCTGCGGGGTTATCTGCGCGAAGCGATTGCCCGTATGCAACTGAACAACCCCCGCTCTGAAGTGCGCCGGGATGCTGTTCGCTCACTGTTCTCCGATCTGGATACTAATACGATTGAGTTGATTCGAGCTGCCCGTCTTAATGAGCAGAGCCGGTCAGTTCAGGAAGTGATGGATGTTGCGCTGGCACTGTATCGTGCCCGTCATTCTCAGGAGGCGACAGAACGCTTGCAGGCTGTAAAAGCGATGCAGGAAAGTCTGGAGCCCGAGGTGCGTAACATGCTCACCACACTGGCGGAGAGTGATGATTCCCGCAGTGTTCGAAAAGCGGCCCGTAAAGGGCTGGATAAGATTGATCAGCAGGCCGAGATGTATGGCTTTATCAATCAGCTGTTTTTCGGCCTCAGCCTGGGCTCGGTGCTGCTGCTGGCGGCCATCGGTCTGGCGATCACCTTTGGCGTGATGGGCGTTATCAATATGGCTCACGGCGAGATGATTATGCTGGGGGCGTATACCACCTATGTGGTGCAGCTGCTGCTGCCGAATATGATTGAATACTCGCTGTGGATCGCGGTGCCGCTGGCCTTCATGGTGTCCGGTCTGGCGGGTATTCTGATTGAACGTCTGGTGATCCGCCATCTGCATGGGCGGCCGCTGGAGACATTGCTGGCAACCTTCGGTATCAGTCTGATACTGCAACAGCTGGTACGCACGGTGTTTTCCCCGCTGAACCGTCAGGTGGCTACACCGGACTGGATGAGTGGTTCAATCGAGATCAACCCGTTACTCAGTCTGACGCTTAACCGTCTGTATATTGTTGCCTTTGCGCTGTTGGTATTTATGGTGCTGCTGGTTGTATTGAAAAAAACCTCGCTGGGTCTGAATGTGCGGGCGGTGTCTCAGAACCGTGATATGGCCAAAGCGATGGGTATCCGCACCGATCGCGTGGATGCGATGACCTTTGGTCTTGGATCGGGTATCGCCGGTATCGCCGGGGTTGCCCTGAGCCAGCTGACGAACGTAGGCCCGAACCTGGGTCAGGCGTATATCATTGATTCCTTTATGGTGGTGGTATTCGGCGGCGTAGGTAACCTCTGGGGAACCCTGGTGGCCGCCTTTACGCTGGGCATCGCCAACAAGTTTATCGAGCCGGTTACCGGTGCCGTGCTAGCCAGTATTCTGGTGCTGGTATTCATCATTCTGTTTATCCAGAAACGTCCTAAAGGGCTGTTTCCTCAGAAAGGGAGGGCGGCAGAATGAGTTCTTTTTTAAATAACTTTATGAGCTTTTCAAGAATTAACGGTGAAAGTAAGGTCGCGCCTTTTGTGGTGATCCTGCTGGCGGTGACGGTGCTGGCATCCGCCAGTAATTTGCTGATGCCCGCGGATTCGGTCTTCTATGTGTCCACCTATACGATCACTCTGTTAGGTAAGTATCTCTGCTATGCCATGCTGGCGCTGGCGGTGGATGTTATCTGGGGGTATTGCGGTATTCTCAGCCTGGGTCATGGCGCCTTCTTTGCCCTGGGTGGTTATGCCATGGGGATGTATCTGATGCGTCAGATTGGTGACCGGGGCGTCTACGGCAACCCGGAACTGCCCGACTTTATGGTGTTTCTCAACTGGAGTGAGCTGCCCTGGTTCTGGCAGGGTATGGATCAGTTCTGGATCGCCATGCTGATGGTGCTGCTGGTGCCGGGTTTGCTGGCGTATGTGTTTGGCTGGCTGGCGTTCCGCTCCCGGGTCACCGGTGTCTATCTGTCGATCATGACACAGGCACTGACCTATGCGCTGCTGCTGTCTTTCTTCCGCAACGAGATGGGCTTTGGCGGTAATAATGGTCTGACCGATTTTAAAGATATTCTCGGCTTTGATCTGCAGTCCGATACCACCCGGGTCACACTGTTTATGATAACGGCGCTGATACTGGCAGGTCTGCTGGTGCTGAGTAAGAAAATAATGCAGACCCGTTTCGGTAAGGTGATTGTGGCGATTCGCGATGGTGAAAGCCGGGCGCGTTTTATCGGCTATCGTACCGAAAACTATAAAGTCTGGCTGTTTGTCTATTCCGCCATGATAGCCGGTATTGCCGGGGCGCTGTATGTCCCGCAGGTGGGCATTATTAATCCGGGCGAGTTCTCTCCGATTAACTCCATTGAGATTGTTATCTGGGTGGCGGTCGGTGGCCGTGGCACACTGATCGGGGCGATTATTGGCGCCATCCTGGTGAACTACGCGAAAACGAAATTTACCGCGATTATGCCGGATGGCTGGCTGTTTGCGCTGGGAGCGATGTTTGTGCTGGTTACCCTCTATCTGCCAAAAGGCCTGATGGGGCTTGTGGCTCAGCTAAAAGATCAACAACTGAAAGCGAAGCCGCAGAGT
Organism: Oceanospirillales bacterium; assembly: GCA_018223185.1. Taxonomy (GTDB): domain Bacteria; phylum Pseudomonadota; class Gammaproteobacteria; order Pseudomonadales; family Balneatricaceae; genus Amphritea. Next base: position 8,422 of record JAAEYW010000038.1, read on the forward strand.
GGCGCTAACACGCCTAATGAAAAAGCAGAGGAGGGGCGGGCATGAGCATACTCGAAACCACCCGTGAAGTGATGCGTCGTGATCAGGTCTGGCCCTTTCTTCAGCATCATGAGCAGCATGTGGATATCTCACATCAGGTGTTGCTCTATGTTGAAGGGTTAAACCTGAGCTTTGATGGCTTTAAAGCCCTGAATGACCTGAACCTGTATATCAATGATGGTGAACTGCGCTGCCTGATCGGTGCCAACGGTGCCGGAAAAACCACGCTGATGGATGTGATTACCGGTAAAACCCGGTGTGATAGCGGTACTGTTTATTTTGGTCAGTCGCTTAATTTGCTGGAAAAAGATGAAGCGGAGATTGCTCAGTTAGGCATTGGCCGGAAGTTTCAGAAGCCGACGGTGTTTGAAGCACATACCGTTATGGATAATCTGGAGCTGTCGCTGAAAAGCAATAAATCAGTACTTCCCACCTTGCTGGCAACCCTGACCGGTGAAGAGTATGACCGTATCGATGAAGTACTGGACACTATCGGCCTCAAAGCTGAACGGATGATGCTGGCCGGATCGTTGTCCCACGGGCAGAAACAGTGGCTGGAGATCGGCATGTTGCTGATGGCCAATCCACGCTTGTTGCTGGTGGACGAACCGGTGGCCGGGATGACGGTTCAGGAGGGGGAGCGCACTGCCGAACTGCTGACCTCTCTGGCGGGCGAGCGGACGGTAGTTGTGGTGGAACACGATATGGAGTTTGTCCGCAGTATCGCCCGTACCGTCACCGTGCTGCATCAGGGATCTGTCCTGGCGGAAGGCACGATGGACGAGATTCAGAATAATCCCGATGTGATTGAAGTGTATCTGGGAGAAGCGCCATGATCAGTATTAAAAATGTGAATCAGTTTTATGGCGGCACGCAGATTCTCTGGGATCTTAACCTGGATATTAAGCCGGGTTCCTGCACCTGTATTATGGGCCGTAACGGCGTCGGTAAAACCACACTGCTGAAGTGTATTATGGGCCTGCTGCCGGTGAAAAGTGGCGAGATTCTGCTGCAAGGCGAACCGCTGCAGAATAAAAAAGCGGAGTATCGTGCGCCTGCCGGTATCGGCTATGTACCTCAGGGGCGGGACATTTTCCCGCTGCTGACGGTTGAAGAAAATCTGAAGGTGGGTCTGCCGATCCGTAAGGATGGTGCGAAAGAGATTCCGGAAAAAATCTTCGAGCTGTTTCCGGTATTGAAAGAGATGCTGCAGCGTCGTGGCGGTGATCTTTCCGGCGGTCAGCAACAGCAACTGGCGATTGGCCGGGCGCTGGTTCTGGAGCCGAAAGTATTGATTCTGGATGAGCCTAACGAAGGCATTCAGCCAAATATTGTTAAACAGATCGGAGATGTTATTCTAAAACTCAATAAGGAAGAGGGGCTGACAGTGATTCTGATCGAGCAAAAACTGGGTTTCGCTCGCCGGGTTGGCGAGGAGTTCCGGTTAATGGAGCGCGGTCGGGTGGTTGCCAGCGACCGAATGGATAACCTGAGTGAGGAGCTGATCCGCCAGTATCTGGCGGTGTAAACTATGACCAGCCTGTCTCAAGCACAACCTGTCCCCCCGGGGCCTGATCATACGCTGCATCCCGAAGAGCAAGCCCTTATTCAGGGGCAGACTCAGGGGCAGACTCAGGTGAACGCTGTTGTTCAGAAAATGGCCTCCGCCTGGAATGCCGAACTGTCTCTGCAGTTTGGCCGGACTGCGCGGGGCACCGTGCTGCAGCGGGCTGATCATCAGGGGCCGCTCTATGTACAGAAAGCGTTTTACCCAGAAGGCCCTGATCTGGCCCAGGTCTATCTGCTACACCCGCCGGGCGGCCTGGTGTCGGGAGACCGACTGCAGATTACCGTTAAGTGTTGTGACGACAGCCATGCGCTGCTGACCACACCGGGTGCCGGCCGGGTATACCGGGCGCGTTCCGACCGGGCGCTACAACATCAGATTAATACTCTTCACGTTGGCTCTGGCAGCTCAATCGAGTGGCTTCCGCTGGAAACAATTCTCTACCCGGATGCCTGCACCCGACTGGATACCCATGTGAATCTGACAGATGACGCCCGCTTTATCGGCTGGGAGATTACCAGTCTGGGAATGCCTAATCAGAATCTGCCGTTTGCTACGGGTAACCTGTCTCAGACGCTGCAGATAACCCGCAATGAGCGGATTCTCCTCAGGGAGCGGCTGCAGATTGATGACGGGAGCCGGGCATTGCTGGACGGCAGCGCCGGTTTACGGGGCAATCCGGTCAATGGGCTGATGGTTGCCGGCCCATTTGCGATGCCGGATAAGCAAACCACCGAACCGCTGATTGATGCACTTGTTCAACAGCTGCGCCAGATCGTCGATGAATGTGATGCGCTGGCCGCAGTGAGTCTGACCGGCGAATTTATGACCATTCGTTATCTGGGTAACCAGACCGATCAGGCCATGAAACTGTTTGTTCGTTGCTGGCAGGTGATCCGGCCGCAGCTGCTCGGACGCGAGGCGTGTGAACCCCGTATCTGGGCAACCTGAGTCCGGCTTAACCGCACGCTGTAACAGCGATGAACCTGATAAGTTAAAGGGATAGATTATGGAACTGCTTCCACGAGAGAAAGATAAATTACTGGTGTTTACTGCAGCCCTGCTGGCCGAACGTCGTCTTAACCGGGGGCTTAAACTGAACTACCCGGAAGCGATGGCTTACCTGACCATGGAGATCATGGAGGGAGCCCGGGATGGTAAGACCGTCGCCGAGCTGATGGGCTATGGCAAAACCCTGCTGAGTGCAGACCAGGTGATGCCCGGAGTGGTGGAGCTGATCCATGAAGTTCAGGTGGAAGCCACCTTTCCCGATGGCACCAAGCTGGTGACTGTACATAACCCGATCTGCTGAGAGGACAACATTATGATTCCCGGAGAGATTCAGACTGGTAAGGGCGATATTCAGCTAAATGAGGGGCGTAAAACCATCACCCTGCGGGTGGAAAACCGCGGTGACCGTCCGGTACAGATCGGCTCTCACTACCATTTTTTTGAGGTTAATCCGGCGCTGGAGTTTGAACGTGCCAAAGCCCGTGGTTACCGACTGAATATCGCTTCCGGTACAGCGGTTCGTTTTGAGCCGGGTCAGGGGCGCGAGGTTGAACTGGTTGAGTATGCGGGCAGTCGTACCGTTTATGGTTTCCGTGGCGATGTTATGGGTCAACTGGATGCCGGGGAGGATACAGTATGAGTAAGATGGATCGCACAGCGTACGCCCAGATGTTTGGCCCCACCACCGGTGATCGGGTGAGACTGGGGGACACTGAACTCTGGATAGAGGTGGAGAAAGATTTCACCACCTACGGTGATGAAGTTAAGTTCGGCGGCGGTAAGGTGATCCGTGATGGCCAGGGGCAGAGTCAGTGCGGCAATGATATCGCCGTTGATCTGGTGATCACCAACGCGCTGGTGCTGGATCACTGGGGCATCGTTAAAGGTGATGTCGGCATTCGTGAAGGCCGTATTTTCCGGGTGGGCAAAGCGGGTAATCCGGACACTCAGGACAACGTGGATATTGTTATCGGCCCGGGAACCGAAGTGATCGCCGGAGAGGGCAGTATTCTGACGGCCGGTGGTATCGACGCCCATATCCATTTCATCTGTCCGCAACAGATTGAAGAGGCGCTGATGTCCGGGGTGACCACCATGATTGGTGGCGGTACCGGGCCTGCAACAGGCACCAACGCCACCACCTGTACACCGGGGCCGTGGTATATCGGTAAGATGTTACAGTCAACCGACGCTATGGCGATGAACTTTGGTTTTCTGGGTAAGGGCAACGGCAGCCTGCCGAAGCCCCTTGAGGATCAGCTGGAAGCTGGTGCCTGTGGCCTGAAACTGCATGAGGACTGGGGCACCACACCGGCATCAATTGATAACTGTCTTTCGGTTGCTGATAAATACGATGTGCAGGTGGCAATTCATACCGACACGCTGAACGAATCCGGGTTTGTGGATGATACTCTGGCGGCCTTTAAAGACCGGGTTATCCATACCTACCACACCGAAGGTGCTGGCGGTGGTCATGCGCCGGATATTATCCGTGCCTGTGCCTATCCCAATGTATTGCCATCGTCGACCAACCCGACCCGCCCCTATACCCGTAATACGGTCGACGAGCATCTGGATATGTTGATGGTGTGTCACCATCTGGACAGCAATATTCCTGAGGATGTGGCGTTTGCTGACTCGCGTATACGTAAAGAGACCATTGCCGCGGAGGATATTTTTCATGACCGTGGCGCTTTCAGCATGATCTCGTCGGATTCTCAGGCGATGGGAAGGGTTGGTGAAGTGGTCACCCGAACCTGGCAGACCGCGCATAAGATGAAGACTCAGTTTGGTCTTCTGCCGGAAGATGAAGCGCTGGGCTGTGATAACTTCCGCGCCCGCCGTTACATTGCAAAATATACGATCAATCCGGCAATCGCTCACGGTATCTCCCATGAAGTGGGCTCGATTGAACCGGGCAAACTGGCGGATCTGGTCTTGTGGAAGCCTGCGTTCTTTGGCGTTAAGCCCTCATTGATTATTAAAGGGGGGATGATCGCCGCAGCACCAATGGGTGATCCGAATGCCTCTATACCAACCCCTCAGCCGGTTCATTACCGTCCGATGTTTGGCTCATTTGGTCAGGCGCCGGCTAAGACCTCCGTTACCTTTGTCTCCGCTGCGGCGCTGGAAAAAGATATCGGTGGACAGCTGGGATTGAACCGTCGTCTGGTCGCCTGCTCCAATACCCGGAATATCGGTAAAAAAGATATGCTACACAACGACTGGATGCCGGTGATTACCGTCGATCCGCAGACTTATGAAGTGCGGGCGGATGGTGAACTGCTGACCTGTGATCCGGCCGAAGTGCTGCCACTGGCGCAACTGTACAACTTGTTTTAAGCGAAGCTGTTTTTTAAAGCCTGTTTTTTAAGGAAAAGAGATGCTGGAAGTTTATGAACGTTTAGGCGATCACTGTCACGGTGTGGTTTATACCACCGTGGTGCTGAGTCATGAGCAGCGTGATCGCGGCCGGTTGAAACTGACCGGCGAAAATGGTGAAGAGGTGCGCCTGTTTCTGGAACGGGGCAAACCGCTGCAGGTAGGCGAATACCTTAAAACCACCTGCGGTAAATATGTTCAGGTGGAAGGTGCGGTTGAACCGGTTACGCATGCAGAGTGTGATGACTGGCATACCTTTGCCCGTGCCTGCTATCACCTGGGTAACCGCCATGTGAAGCTGCAGGTAGGGGATTGCTGGCTGCGGATGCAACCGGATCATGTACTGGAGGAGATGCTCGAACTGTTAGGGCTGACTCTGACTCACCAGGAAGCGGTCTTTGTACCGGAATCAGGAGCCTACAGTAATGGCGGCCATCACCACCACTGATACCGCCCTGTTAAGGCTGATGCAACTGAGTAGTGTCAGCCTGCCGGTGGGCGGCTACGCATTTTCTCAGGGGCTGGAGTTTGCTATTGAGAGCGGCTGGATCAGAAACTCACAGCAGGTGTCTGAATGGCTGGAGCAGCAGTTGCTGTATTCGGTGGCCCAGACCGATCTGCCGTTGTTGCGGCTGACGATGATTGCCGCTGACGCGCAGGACCCGCAACGGCTTCAATTCTGCAATGATCTGGCGCTGGCCTGTCGTGAAACCCGGGAGCTCAGGCTGACGGACAGTGCGATGGGGGAGGCGATGAACCGCTTGCTGGTTAGTCTGGGGTTATCCCAGCCGTTGCCGGCATCCGGTGAACTGAGTTTTGTAGCTCTGTTTGGCATCGCTGCGCACAACTGGCAGATCGACTATCCGACCGCCGCGCTGGGGTTTCTCTGGTCCTGGCTGGAAAATCAGGTGGCCGCCGCCACTAAGCTGGTGCCGCTGGGGCAGACCCAGGCTCAGCAGTTGCTGGGCGAGCTGCAACCGTTACTGCCTCAGGTGATCAGCCGCGCAGAACAGGTTGCAGAGGATGATATTGGCAGTGGCCTGCAGGGGCTGGCGATCGCCAGCGCGGGCCATGAAACACAGTATTCAAGATTGTTCCGGTCCTGATCCGGTCAGGCCGAGTTATAGAATTACAGGAGAGTTACGTTGAGCACACCGTTGAGTACACAACAGACAGCTAAACCAAAACAGACATTGAGGGTGGGGGTCGGCGGTCCGGTAGGATCGGGAAAAACCGCGTTGCTGCGCTCGCTCTGTTCCGCCATGCGGGAGCATTACGATATCGCGGTCGTCACCAATGATATCTATACCCAGGAAGACGCTAAATTTCTGACTCAGCATGAAGCGCTGGATGCCGACCGGATTATCGGTGTTGAAACCGGTGGTTGTCCGCATACGGCAATACGCGAAGATGCCTCGATGAATCTGGCGGCGATTGATCAACTGATCGCCCGTCATGGTGAACTGGACGTGGTGTTTGTCGAGAGTGGTGGCGATAACCTCAGCGCCACCTTCAGCCCGGAGCTGTCTGATCTGACTCTCTACGTGATCGATGTTTCTGCCGGCGATAAGATCCCCCGTAAAGGCGGCCCGGGTATCACCCGTTCCGATCTGCTGATTATTAACAAGACCGATCTGGCGCCGTTAGTGGGTGCCTCCCTTGAAGTGATGGATGTGGATGCAAAACGGATGCGCGGTGAGCGTCCGTTTGTGTTTTCAAATCTTAAAAAAGCGGAAGGTCTGCAACAGATTATTGAATTTATCGTATCCGAAGGGATGCTGGAGACTAAGCAACTGCCGCCGGTGAAGGCGGTTGTCTGATATTTAATGGGATTGTAAGGAGCACATAATGAATAAACGCAATCAGTTACGTCTGTTAACCCTCGGCGGAGCACTGGCTCCGCTTTCAGCCATGGCACATACAGGGCATGAGGTGGCCGGATTTTTCCAGGGTATGGTGCACCCCCTGTCAGGAGCGGATCATCTTTTGGTTATGCTGGCGGTCGGATTGATGGCTGCGGGCCAGAGCCGGATAAGCAGGGAAAGTGTCGCGATTCCGGCAGCATTCCTGCTGGCGATGGTCACCGGGACGCTATTGGCGCTTGCCGGACTGGCAGTGCCTTTCGTTGAGCAGGGTATTGTGCTTTCAGTGATCACAGCAGGCGTGTTGCTGGCACTGGCGGTGCGTTTTTCACTGGTTGCGGGGATTGCCGTTGCATCAGGTTTCGCTCTGTTCCACGGTCTGGCCCATGGTGCTGAACTGCCATTGGCCGTAAGCCCGGTTGCTTACATTGCCGGTTTCCTGATCACTACTTCAGCACTGCTGGTTGTGGGCACCCGCCTCAGTCAGCTGGCTGATAGCTACAGTATGGGCCTGGTCTCCCGTATAGCCGGTGTTACTGTGGCAGGCATCGGCATTCTGGCTGCGCTTTAAGCGTCACGACAGGTGCCGTTATACCTGCTGAAAATCCCCGGCTGAGCGGTCAGCCGGGGATTTTTTTATGCTGCACCGTAACAGTGAAAAGTGGTCTGTCTGGCTGCTGTTTCATTCTTTGTGTAAATAGTCATCGACGACTATGCTTTGGAAGTGCCGCGCCGGATTCTGTGAATTGTCACGGATTTAAACCTGAACCCTCGTGAATGTACTCAACTATTGCCGCCAGGGGGGACGATGTAGCAGGGGGTTCCATGATTGAAATGCGCACTGGTAATAAACTCACGAGTGAGTCTCCTGAAGCGGTAACGCTGTATCAACAAGGGGTTGATCTGATTCTGGGGTCGGAGTCGGGCGCCGCGGAAACCCTTGATAAAGCGCTTGCGCTTGATAACAATTTTGCATTGGCGGCTGCCGCCCGGTATTGCGTTGCAAAAGATGTTGGCGAGCCTGATGCCGCTACCTATCGTGAACGGGCCGGCCAGGCATCACTCAGTGCTACGCAATGGGAGCGCGAGCATATTGAGATACTGTTCGGCTTGCTGGATCAGCCGGGCGCTACCCGGGAAAAAGCCTTCGCGTATGTCTATGCGAATCCTGCTGATCTGTTAGTGATTTCTCAACTGGCAGGGTATCTGTTTTTTTATGCCGGACCTGAAAAGCTGAATGTGGTGCTGAATCTGTTGGAGTCGGTTGAAGATGAGTTGCGTAATGACTGGGCATATATGGCCCGGCTTGGGTTTGCGGCGAGTGAGGCGGGTCAGCGTCAGCGAGGTCGTGAGCTGATCGAAAAAGCGTTGGATATCCGGCCTCAGGCGCTTTTCTCGATTCATGGACTGGCCCATGTGCTGCACGATGAAGGGGCCGCCGAAGAGTCGGCTCAGTTACTACAGGACTGGCTCAGGGTGCATGAAGCGGGAGCCCGCAACGGACAGATGTATGGTCACGTGCAGTGGCATCTGGCGCTGTCTGAGTGGCAAATTGGGGATCGCGACACCGCACGACAGCGGTATCTGCAGTTTTGTGCTCCGGACACCACAACCTGTGGCCCGATTCTGACGCTGGCAGATTGTGGCGGCTTCCTGTTACGTGACTATCTGCAAAGTGGACAGACCCGGCCTCTTACCGATGCGGTACTCAGACATGTTGATAATGTCTGGAGCATGCTCGGACATCCCTTTATCGCGCTGCATGTAGGGGGTTTATACGCCAGTGCCGGTGATCTTGCCGGACTGGAACGGTGTGAACAGGCGATTAGTGAATCTCCGGTTGGTGACAAGCGTGATGTTTCACTGGCGCTGATATCCGCCTTAACTGATCTTCAGAAGCATAACGTCTCAGAGGCGAGTCAGACTCTGGCCAGTATATCTCCCGGTGCTCGCATCGGTATTGGCGGCAGTAATGTCGAGCGCATTCTGATCGACTTAATTGAAGATCGCTGTAAAGCATTTCAATAACGATAGCGAAAATCGTTGCGCGGGGCCTGTTGCCTCCAATAGGTTCGTTCTGAACTCACTATTCAGTTAAACCGGAGCCCGGTTGTGGCTGAAGCGGGATCGTAAACTACACTTACGACTGACTGTGCTGATATCGCTGAGTGTCAGTGGTATCGGGGCAGGTCTGATAAATAATAAGAAAAGGAGCAAACAATGAACAGGTTAGTAAGCAGTATGCTTATTATGTCAGGCCTGATTTTGTCTCCGGCTATCGTTCATGCTGAAGATAATCAGGCACTTATAATGCAAGCACGCTCAGCCGCACCCGCCATGGTGAGCGCGGATGCAACAGTAATGTATCAAGGCAAGGTTCTTGCCGAAGGCAGTAATGGCTGGACGTGTATGCCGGAGACGATGCCGGGAGATAATTCGCCAATATGTAATGATGCGGTCTGGATGGCGATGCTGACGGCCGTCGGCAGTAAAGGGCCGTTTGAGGCTAAGCAGATGGGCTTCTCCTATATGCTCGGCGGAGATGGCGGAGTGAGCAATTCAGATCCCTATCATTCAGATCCTATGAGTGCGGAGGACTTCATCAAAGAGGGACCACATCTGATGGTCGTAGCACCTAAAGCCTTACTGGAAGGTATGAGCACTGACCCTAATTCGGGTGGACCCTATGTGATGTGGAAAGACACTCCCTATGCACACATAATGATTCCGGTGGGGGAGCGGGATTAGTTTAGCTACGGCTAATTACCTGATAGCGAAAAGGAGATCAGGGATGATTTCCTTTTGATGGTATCAATTCAGTCATGCTGTGTTTTTATACCTATCGATTTTTATCTATCTCGCCATCGCTTACTTTCCGGCTGCCTTTCTTAACAGCCCTGCAGACTCAGACCCAGATTCAGACTCTGTAACCGATATTCAGCTCATTGAGGGTTGTTGTCAGCTCTTCGAACACCAGTTGTCTTAACCAGATATGAGCCGGATCTTTCATATAACGTTCGTGCCAGATGACTGAATAGGTAAAACCTTTCTGCTCCATCGGAAAGGGCAGCATTTTCAGCTGATACTGTTCGGCAAAGCTGATGGCCAGCCCATAGGGGACTGTCAGCACCAGATCACTTTGCGAGATGATGGCTAACGCAGCGACAAAGTGAGGCACTCTTAATGCAATGCGCCGGCTCAGGCCCTGTTCCTCCAGTAAATAGTCGATAGCGCCTTTTCGCGCCCCTCCCATAGTGATCAGAGCATGCGGACAGCTGGCATAGCTCTCCAGACTTAACCCCTGTTCAATGAGTGGGTGGTTATCACGGACAACACAGACAAAACGGTCACTGCCAACACCACGGCCATGAATTGCGGCGGGTGGGTTCTCTACTGCGCAGATTGCCAGATCGATATCTTCCTGATCCAGCTCTTGTAGCAGGTTTTCCTGCCAGGGAATGATTTCCAGATTTACTCCGGGAGCTTCCACCCGCAAACGTTTGATAACCGGAGGGAGAAGTACCTGCGCGCCGTAATCAGACGTCGCTAATCTGAAGTTTTGGCTAGCGGTTTCAGGCATGAATGTGGCTGGTGCGATCAGTTGGTTCAGATCCATCAGAGACTGATGCAGCTGAACGGCCAGGGCTTCGGCTCGGGGAGTGGGTATTAACCCCTTTGGGGTTCGTGTGAACAGAGGGTCATTAAACAGATCCCGCAGGCGGGCAAGATTTCTGCTGATTGCGGGCTGTGTCAGATTTAACCGGCCAGAGGCCCGGGTAACGCTGCGTTCTTCAAGCAGTACCTGGAAAACCGGTAACAGATTGAGGTCGGCACTCGAGAGGGAAGCTATATCCATATTATGATTTCAAGTTATGTTGAATATGTATGTAATGCATTAGATTCATGTTGTTGGTCAGAATAGACTACTCCCTATTAGCTGGCAACGTTATTCGGAGAGTGACATATGTATATTGAATCAAACAAAGAGATCCATCTGCTTCATCGTCCGGAGGGTATGCCTTCGGCTGATGACTTTAGTCTGGTTAGCCATCCGGTAGCGGATCTGAGGGAGGGAGAGCTGCTGGTTAAAAACCTCTGGATGTCTGTCGATCCCTATATGCGTGGACGGATGACCGACAGCGATAGTTATATCGAGCCTTTCGGGCTGAACAGCGTGTTGAGTGGCGGGGCTATCGGTGAAGTTGTGGAATCCCGTAATCCCCGCTTCCCGGTAGGCGAAAAGGTTTCAAGTATGAATGGCTGGCGCGAGTACTTTACCTCTCCTGGCGATGATCTGCAGTTGCTGCCGCAGACAGAGATAGCTGAACAGGCATTTCTCAGTGTCCTGGGGATGACCGGTATGACTGCGTATACCGGTTTAGTCAATGTTGCAGAACTTAAGCAGGGTGACCGGGTATTTGTGTCCGCAGCGTCGGGTGCTGTCGGAGCGGTGGTATGCCAGATTGCTAAGCTAAAAGGTTGCTATGTGGCTGGTAGCGTAGGTTCAGATGAAAAGGCCCGCTATCTGCTTGACGAGTTGGGTGTCGATGCGGTGGTTAACTACAAATCCACCCGGGATCTGCAAAAGAGCATTGCAGATGCATGCCCTGAAGGGATCGATGTCTATTTTGAGAATGTCGGTGGTGAACACCTGGAAGCTGTACTAAACCTTATGAATGATCACGGCCGGATTGCCGTGTGCGGTATGATCGGTCAGTACAATGCCACATCAGCTCAGCCGGGTCCGGCTAACCTGTCTCAGATCATTATCCGAAAACTGAAACTACAGGGGTTCATCGTATCGGATTACTGGGATGGCTATGCGGCGTTTGTGGACCAGATGATGCAGTGGATTGCAGCAGGTCAGATCAGCTGGAAAGAGACCGTATATGAGGGTATTGAACAGGCCCCTGATGCGTTTATTGGACTGTTTAACGGGCAGAACCTGGGCAAGATGCTGGTTAAGCTTGCCTGATAGTAACCATTTTTTGCGGCAGGCATAGTTTTCCGGGCGGACTGTTCGGCTAATATGTGCCAGCCAGAGTAATCACATAATTCTGGACTCAATATCATGAATATTTTATTTGTACTGACTTCTCACGATGCCCTGGGTGATACCGGTGAAAAAACCGGTTTCTGGGTTGAGGAGTTTGCTGCACCCTATTATGTTTTTGCTGATGCCGGGGCTGACATTACGCTGGCGTCACCGGCAGGCGGGCTGCCACCGATTGATCCGAAAAGTGCTCTGGAGGATTTTCAGACAGAGGATACCCGTCGCTTTGATCAGGATGAAGCGCTACAGCAAAAGCTTGCTAATACCCTGAAGCTGAGCGACCTTTCTGCTGACGATTATGACGCGATTTTCTATCCGGGCGGTCACGGGCCTATGTGGGATCTGGCCAGTGATCAGCACTCTATTGAACTGATTGAGTCCTTTACCCGTCAGGGTAAGATTGTATCCGCCGTTTGTCATGCGCCCAGTGTTTTGCTGAATACCAGGAATGCGGAGGGTGAGCCACTGGTTAAAAACAGAAAAGTTACAGGGTTTAGCAACACTGAAGAGGATGCGGTTGGTCTGACAAAGGTCGTTCCGTTTCTGTTGGAAGATGAGTTGAAAAAACGGGGTGGTATTTACAGTCAGGGGCCTGACTGGGCACCTTACCTGGTTGAGGATGGTCTGTTGATTACCGGGCAAAATCCCGCTTCATCATCGCTGGTCGCTGACGCTGTTCTGACTCGCCTGAAGTAAGTAGATAACAAATGTATAAATAAAAACGGGAGCAAAAGCTCCCGTTTTTTTACACTGTAATTTTAGTGTGGGGTAATTCCCCTGATGGTTTCAGATCTGCGGCGCAGATATTCTACGGTACTCAGCAGTAGTATCGACATACATACCAGCAGCGTTGCTACTGCCAGAATGGTCGGGCTGATCTGCTCACGAATACCCGCCCACATCTGCATCGGTACTGTCCGTTGCTCGGCGCCGGCGATAAAGATCGCAACCACCACTTCGTCAACCGATGTCATCAGGGCGAACAGGCCTCCGGAGATTACACCGGTTAAAATCAATGGCACAGTGACTTTGAAAAAGGCATAGGTCGGAGTGGCGCCCATACTTGCTGCAGCTCTGACTAAGTTGTAATCAAAGCCACTCAGGGTTGCCGTCACAGTAATGACTACGAAGGGTGTTCCCAGCGCAGTGTGTGCCAGAATCAGTCCCAGATAGCTCTGTGATATTCCCAGTGAGGAATAGAAAAAGAACATGCCCGCCGCAGATATGATCAGTGGCACAATCATCGGTGAGATCAGAAATCCCATGATCATACCTTTGAAAGGCAGTTCTGAACGACTCAGACCCAGTGCTGCCAGAGTACCCAGAATCATTGACAGAATGGTAGAGCAAACGGCGACGATAAAGGTGTTCTGAATTGCATTCATCCAGCGTTCGCTGCCAAAAAACTCCTGATACCAGCGTAGTGAATAGGCATCCGGGTCAAATGCCAGCATACCCTCAGTAAAGCTGAAGTAGGGCTCAACATTGAATGATAATGGAATAATAATGAGCAGGGGTGAAATCAGGAAAATGAATACCATGCCGCAAAAAACACGAAAAGCGTAGTACCAGAATGTTTCCAGAGGGCCTGCATAGGATGGAAGGGCCATAGTCTTACCTCAACGTCATCTGATTGTTACTGCCGAAAAGACGGCTGTAAAGGGCATAAATACCTAACACAAGCGCCAGAAGTACGACGCCTAACGCTGCGGCAAGGCCCCAGTTCAGCGAGCTCTGCATGTGATATGCAATCATATTGCCGATAAACTGACCTGTCTGACCACCCACCAGTGCCGGGGTGATGTAGTAACCGATCGCCAGGATAAAGACAAGTATGGCTCCGGCGGAGATGCCGGGTACTGACTGTGGCAGATAAACCTTGAAAAAGGCAGTGAACGGTGTAGCACCCAGAGAGCGTGCGGCACGCATATAACTTGGTGGTATGGTTTTCATCACTGAGTAGAGTGGCAGAATCATAAACGGCAGCAGAATATGGGTCATCGTGATCACCGTACCTGTCGCGTTATAGATCATACTGAGACGATTGTCATCGCTCACCAGACCAAACCACACCAGAATGTCATTAATTACACCCTGTCCCTGAAGTAACGCTATCCATGATGATGTTCGTACCAGCAGTGAAGTCCAGAAGGGCAGTAGCACCATAATCATCAGTGTGTTGGCTATTCCCATCGGTAGTGATGCCAGCAGATAGGAAACCGGATAGCCGAGTAAGAGTGTCAGTGCGGTGATTAACAGAGACATCCAAACGGTACGCCATAGCATTTGCAGGTAGACCCGCTGCTGTTCCGGCAGCATTCTTATTTCACCCGAGGGTGTTGTTTCCATATCAAATGCTGCAACGTAGTAAGAAAGAGTGTAAGGACTGGATTCGCGTTTGATTACTCGCCAGTTATCAATATCGCCCCAGCCATTATTAATTTTGATCAGCTGTTCTTTATAGGGGGGCTTGAGCCTGCCAGCTTTGCGTGCGGTGCCTGTAAGCAGGCTGCGCATCTGGCTTTTTTCATAATTTAGCCGGGTAGCTGCTTTACCTATCGTGTGGTTTTCTCGCCCTACCACCAGATCTTTGACCAGTGCAGCATAGGTTGCTTCATCTGGCAGTTCGTTGCTATCGGCGTCCCAGTTAGCTAACGCTGCAGTTGTATTCGGCATGTATTCGGATACTTGCGGGTTATCTACCGAACGGAACAGCATCGTCGCAATAGGCGAGACAAAGGTGACCATGATAAAGATAAGCAGTGGTGCAACCAGAAACACTGCCCGGATCTTCTTGCGGCGCAGTGAGCGATGCATATCAGCGGTTAAGCGTTTCTGCTCGTCCGGGGTTAATTGGCCTTCGGCCTCGACAGTAGTTGCCATCATGAGGAATACAAACCCTTTTCTGAAGATGAATAAAATAGCGGTAGCGTACTAACAGCGCCGCCAGTGGTATGAGCCATCATCCAAACCCAGACCATAATCTGATTCTGTATCGGGTTAGCTTTCCACGCCGTCACATAATCAGTAATTAAACTGAAAAGGGGGGCTGGTGAGCCCCCACAGTTTACGTTCTTATTGTACAAGCCATGCGTTGAAGCGCTGACGCAGCTCATCGCCATTATCAGCCCAGAACTCTGCATTTTTCTTAATTGGTGTTTTGAAGTTTTCTGGGTTAGTTGGCATGTGAGGTGCCATCTCTACACCCGTTTCCAGGTGAGTAGAAACCAATGGTGCAGAAGACTTACGTGCAGGACCATAGGAGATATACTTGGTCTGGTCTGCCAGACGCTGTGTATCTGTAGCAAAGCGCAGGTAATCCATTGCTGCTTTCTTATGTGGTGCGCCCTTAGGAATGATATAACCATCCAGTTCGTAAACCTGGCCGTCC
Source organism: Oceanospirillales bacterium (assembly GCA_018223185.1). Lineage (GTDB taxonomy): Bacteria > Pseudomonadota > Gammaproteobacteria > Pseudomonadales > Balneatricaceae > Amphritea. Next base: position 23,727 of record JAAEYW010000038.1, read on the forward strand.
CAGATAATGGTGAATGGCTGGTTTTCTACAACCTGAGCGTTAAAGATACGACCATTGTAAGCCGATGCGATTGCAACTTCTCCGTCGGCCAGCAGCTGTGGTGGTTGAGCACCGGCATCCCACCAGATAATCTGATCTTTAATGGTGCTCAGTTTCTTGAAGGCACGGTCTACACCCTCAGGGGTTCCAAGTACATCATAAACGTCATTGTAGGGAACGCCATCAGCGACCAGAGCCCATTCCAGGTTCGCATCAGGTTTCTTTTCCAGAGCACGTTTACCCGGGAATTTTTTGACATCAAATACATCAGCAATGGTGCTTGGTTTTTCGCCTGGGAAAGCGTTGTTGTTGTATGAGAACAGCGTGGCATAAACGATTGTTGGAACGTAGCAACCGGAGAGGGAGCCTTCAACAAAGTCTTCCATTACTGGCGTGCCGTCAGCACCTGGACTCAGATCTTTTTCATAGTCCAGTTGCTGAGCAATACCTTCGTCACATGCAAGGATTGCGTCACCTTCAAGAATATCCAGAACATCCCAGGTTACGTTACCGGCTTCAACCTGTGCCCGAAGACCTGCCAGGCCATTACCTGACTTATCTTCGTCAACAATTTCAATCCCGGTTTTAGCTGTGAACGGGTCACTGTAGGCCTGCCGCTGAGATTTTGTATAGGCTCCGCCCCATGATACAACGGTCAGTGGTTCAGCTGCGATAGCAGAACCCATGCAGACCGCAGCACCCAGTGCCAGGACAGATGATAGTTTGGAAAATTTCTTCATTTGATATTTCCTCTCGGGCTTTATGTCATGACGCCTTCTTCTTGAAGACGCTGTTTATAAGTCCATCACGGTGTGATTAGACGTTGTTATTTTTTTTCTTGCTTATAGTAACCAGTCCGGATCAGATCGGATCCAGAGCCCTGCAATCCTTAGAGGACCAGCCGATTGCCGCTGTTCCTCCGACTTGTAATCCTTTGTTATCGGTTGAGTTAGGTACCTTAACGATAAACTCATTATGTCCACAGACATTCATACGCACACGTTTGTGATCGCCAAGATAGATAACCTCTTCAACCTTACCCGTGAAAACGTTATCGCACTGCCCCTCAACAGGGTCGAGAAATACCCGTTCCGGACGTAAAGACAGAGTGCTTTCTTTGCCAATATCATCGGTATTGATATCGAGGGCGGTGACCAGCTCGCCAGTAGGCAGACGTACTGTACAGACGCCATCCTGAGTCGACTGCAAAGTGCCTGATAGTTTGTTGTTCTCACCGATAAACTGGGCAACAAACGAGTTGATTGGTTTTTCGTAAAGTTCAGTCGGAGGGGCCAGCTGTTGAATGACGCCGTCGTTGAACACTGCTATACGATTTGACATTGTCAGTGCTTCAGACTGATCGTGGGTTACATACACCACGGTTACGCCCAGACGCTCATGAATATGCTTGATTTCATATTGCATCTGTTCCCGCAGGTTTTTATCCAGGGCACCCAGCGGTTCATCCATCAGGATCAGGTCGGGTTCAAATACCAGGGCTCGTGCCACTGCTACCCGCTGCTGCTGTCCACCTGAGAGCTGTGCAGGACGGCGGTCGCCGAAGGAACCCAGCTCGACCATATCGAGTGCTCTTTTAACCCGGGTCTCTATATCCGCTTTACCCATGTTTCTGACTTTCAGAGGGAATGCGAGGTTTGATCTGCCCCAGTAAAAGTGGACACCTGATTAAGCTACATTTTTCAGTTCAAAC
>JAAEYW010000039.1 GCA_018223185.1 Oceanospirillales bacterium
TCGTTAAGCGATTTTACTCACATAATGCGGTGTCCAAAACTACCGGTGCAGATCAGTTCTCTGCAACGGTCATATGAGGGAACAACGCATAGTTTTGAAACACCATGCCGATGCCTCGTTTATGAGGGGCCACATTGTTGATGGCCTGACCATTCAGGTAGATATCACCCTTAGTCGCGGTTTCGAAGCCGGCTAGCATCATCAGGGAGGTGGTTTTTCCTGAGCCTGAAGGCCCAAGCATGGTGAGAAACTCGCCGCGTGGGACGTCAATATTCAGATCTTTTACTACGAGAGTCCTGCCATCGTAGCTTTTCTGAACACCCTCAAATCGTACAAAAGCCTCACTGGAAGCTGAATTTTCCATCTGTTCTTATGCCTCGCTACAAGTTATTTTTATTGGCCGCAAACTAAAAATCTGTAGTCGGATACCGTTTCGTTTCTCTTAATACACTACGATATTACGAAGTGTTAGTGCAAACATAACCTTTAAAAACCTATAATTAAGTCTATAAGTTATGCTTTGGTGTTCAAAAAATAACAAAATAACTGCAAATTTTGCTCGTTTACGACATTTCACTATTGCCCGCTTTTGTTTTGTGCATCGAGATTGTCTTTTTCGCAGTGTTTTAATTTGGTGCAAGGTTTGTTTGAAAACGACCTGTTTATTCATTTCTGAATCCCGGTTTTTTGTCGGGTGCCCCATGCTGGATTCTGAGTCCCGGGCTCAACATCTGACCCTGCCCAACAAAGAGCCTCTGACAGGCCTGTTTAAGTCAGGGATTGAGCGAGGCTTCAGTCGGTCATTATGGCTGCATAGTTTTTCCAAATGATGCCCGAATCATATTCCTCAGTGCGGCTTCACTTCAGATTTACTCACAATTGTTACTAACAATCGTTACCCGAAATCAGTGCCTGTGACTCATACAGCATTGCTGTGTCCAGCAGTTCTGTGCGGCGTTTTTTCTGATTCGGTATGTTTCCTGCAGTATCTATTCTATTGGAGAGTCATTTAGCGATATAACAACTAAATGCTCTGATTTGGTGCGTCTGTCAAGTGCTTTGGATTGGCTGCACAATTATGGGAGGGTACAGATGACTCAAAACGTTCTGATTTTTACAGATCTTGATGGTTCGCTGCTGGATCACTTCAGTTACAGTTTTAGTCAGGCTAAGCCTCTATTGGCGCTTCTGAAAGAGGTTGCTGTTCCGGTTATTCCTGTGACCAGTAAAACCCGGGCTGAGTTAGCGATTCTGCGTTGTGAACTGGATAGTCATGACCCTTTTGTGGTTGAGAATGGCGCCGCTGTTTTTATTCCTGAAAATTACTTTTCTGCTCCTCCTCCCGGCTGTGTTCTGGCTAATGGTCTCTATTGTTATCAATTTTCTGAATCCCGTGAACACTGGATCGCTCTGCTGGCACTGCAGGAAACTCAATTCGGGGGAGAGTTTGAAACCTTTACCTCTATGGGGAAAGAAGGGATTAAAGCCTCAACCGGACTTTCTGAGACCGCCGCGCACATGGCTAACCAGCGCGAATTTAGTGAGCCAGTACGATGGATTGGTTCAGATGAGCGTAAACAGCTATTTATACACACGCTGACACAGAGGGGGGCGACAGTTCTTCAGGGGGGGCGTTTTCTTCACGTAACCGGGGCCTGCAATAAAGGTAAGGCGTTGCAATGGTTGTTTGAACAATACCGTTGTGAAGCACCGGCCAGTTCGTTTTTAACCATCGCGGCAGGAGACAGTGATAACGATGTTGATATGTTAAATGCTGCTGATTGTGCAGTGGTTATTCGTTCGCCTGTGCATGAGCCTCCAAAGACAGAGCATCCGCATATCTTTCTGACCCGGGAAACAGGCCCGCAAGGCTGGGTCGAGGGCGTTAGCTGGTTTTTGGGGGCCGCTGACCGGCCTGCCACTATGGATTCAACTGAATACCTTCGCAAGAAGTTAAGGAGTCTGTGTCATGGGTGATTTTCATCAGAACGGAATTATAACTACTCTGCATAATTTGTCGAAAAGGCCGATTGAAGAGGTAGAGGAGGAGCTGACCCGTTTTGGTCGAAAAAGGCCTATGGCGCTGATTCTGCCTTCACTTTTTTCCGAACTTGAAGGTCCTGCACTGGGTCATATTGTCGATGAGATCAGCAAAGTTCCTTATCTGTCAGAGGTCGTTATCGGGCTGGACCGTGCCAATGAAGAGCAGTTCAGGTTTGCCTGCTCATTTTTTAGTAAGTTACCACAACATCACCGGATTCTGTGGAATGATGGGCCACGCCTGAGAGCCCTGGATGCAGAACTGCAGGCATTAAAGCTGGCTCCCAGGGAGGCGGGAAAGGGGCGTAATGTCTGGTACTGTATGGGGTACACTCTGGCGTCAGGACGTGCTGAATCGGTGGCGCTGCATGATTGTGATGTAGTGACTTACAGTCGGCAGATGTTAGCCAGACTGATCTACCCGGTGGCTAATCCCCAGTTCAACTACGAGTTTTGTAAAGGCTTTTATGCCCGGGTAGCCGATGGGAAGATCAACGGTCGAGTCAGCCGTCTGCTTGTCACGCCGCTGTTAAGGGCGTTGAAGAAGGTGTTTGGTGAGATCGAATATCTGCAGTTTCTGGACAGTTTCCGCTATCCGTTAGCGGGCGAGTTTTCGTTTCGCCGCGATGTGCTCAGCGATATCCGGATTCCCAGTGACTGGGGGCTGGAGATCGGCGTGCTGTCCGAAATGCACCGGAACTATGCCAACAACCGGTTGTGCCAGGTAGATATTGCTGATCAGTATGATCATAAACATCAGGACCTTTCTCTGGATGATAAGAATGCCGGGCTGTCGAAGATGTCGATCGATATCACCAAATCGCTATTCCGCAAGCTGGCCACCCAGGGGCATACCTTCAATACGGAAACCTTTCGTTCAGTTAAAGCCACCTATTTTCGTATCGCTCTGGATTTTGTTGAAACCTATCACAATGATGCGGTGATGAACGGTTTGCAGCTGGATATTCATGAGGAGGAGATGGCGGTCGAGATGTTTTCGCGCAACATTATTACCGCAGGTGAGCAGTTTCTGAGTAACCCTATGGAAACGCCATTTATACCCAGCTGGAGCAGGGTTTCCAGTGCGATGCCTGAGGTGTTTGATCGTCTGATTGAAGCGGTTGAACTGGACCATCAAGAGTTTATGGCGGAATACGATGGATAGTGTTTTAAATACCGCAAGTGAACAGCTTGCCAGTCAGATAGAAAACCACCTGCAGACCATTTATCAGACGCTTAAAACGGAGGAGATCACTCAGCTGGTATCGGATCTGATATCGATTATGCGCCTGGGTAGCGTAGAGCAGGTTCCTGCTCCTTATCAGAATCACTGGAGTCAGCAGGACGTGATTATGATTACCTATGGTGACAGCCTGTATCAGGCTGATGAGCGGGCGCTGACAACTCTGCATCGCTTTCTGAATGAGCATTGCGACGGTGTGATCAGTGGCGTTCATGTGCTGCCTTTCTTTCCCTACAGTTCCGATGACGGTTTTGCTGTGAGCGATTATTACGCGGTACGCGAAGCGGTAGGCGAGTGGCAGGATATTCAGCGTCTCTCCGGTGAGTACCGGCTGATGTCTGATCTGGTTATTAATCACGGCTCCGGTGAGAGTGAATGGTTTCAGAACTTTATCAAAGGTGAGGGGCAGGGGTGTGACTATTTTTTTACCGCCAGCCCTGACGACGATCTGTCTGAAGTGGTGAGGCCCCGCACCAGCCCTCTGTTAAGAGAGGTGCAGACACCCGATGGATTGAAGTATGTATGGTGTACTTTTAGTCATGATCAGGTCGACTTTGATTTTCGTAATACCGAAGTATTGAAAGAGTTTGTCAGTATTATCCGGTTTTATCTTGACCAGGGCATTGATATTTTTCGCCTCGACGCGATCGCATTTCTGTGGAAAGAGCCGGGTACCTGTTGTCTTAATCTTGAGCAGACGCATGAGGTCGTCAGACTGTTGCGAACTCTGATCGAATACGCCAGTCCGTCTTCCATGATTATCACGGAGACGAATATTCCCAGTCGGGAAAACCTTTCCTATTTTGGTAATGCTAACGAAGCTCACTGCGTTTATAACTTCTCTCTGCCGCCGTTGCTGCTACATGCGCTGATAACCGGACAGAATTTTTATCTTAAACAGTGGATGATGAGTATGCCGCCAGCACAGGATGGCACAGCATTTTTCAACTTCATCGCTTCACACGATGGTATTGGTCTGCGTCCGGTTGAAGGGATTTTACCCGATAGTGAAGTGGATCTGATGATTGCCACCATGCAGGATTTTGGCGGTCATGTGTCCTGGCGTGCGCTGGACAGTGGAGAGAAAAAACCGTACGAAATTAATATCGCCCTGTTTGAAGCGCTGCAGGGTACTGTGGAGGGTAAAGATGCTTCAGGTGAGGCGCGTTTTCTGTGTGCCCATAACATTATGCTGGCTCTGGAAGGAATCCCGGGTATCTACCTGCATAGCTTGCTCGGCACCCTGAATGACTCTGAGCGGGTCAAGGCAACAGGGCACTTCCGTTCTATCAACCGCCATCAATGGAATTACACTCAGCTGGAACCGTTATTAGCGGATAAAGCGAGTCACCACTACCGGGTGTTTAATGCGATTAAAAGAATGATTGCTATCCGGGCGAAACAGAAAGCGTTTCACCCGAACGCAACGCAGTTTACCCTGCACCTGGGGGCGCAGGTTTTCGGTTTCTGGCGTCAGAGTGTTGACCGTATTCAGAATATATTCTGTCTGAATAATATCAGCGCTGAACCGGTAAACCTGTCATTATCCGATCTTAATCTTATCAGCACCCAGGATTGGGCGGATCTGCTGAGCGGAGCATCTTATGACGACCTGCAGGGCTCGATTGAGCTGGCACCTTATCAGAGTGTCTGGTTGTCTAATCGCTGATCAGAGTGATAGTTTCCAATCCTTAACCGGGTTAAGGATTGGATATCTGCCGGTGTAGCCGGAGGTTAGCGGGCGTTTTTAGCCGGACCTTTGCCCCGGCCACCTTTGCGCTTACGGGTTTTTGGCGGGTGTTGAATATCATCTTTAACTGCCAGCTCAAACTCGATTTTACGCTGATCCATATCGACTCTTACCACGCGGATATTGATCTTATCACCAATACTGAAACTGGCATGAGTGCGCTCACCGACAAGACGTTGGCGGGCAGCATCAAACTGGTAGTAGTCATTGTTCAGTGCAGTCACATGGACCAGACCTTCAACCTGGGTATCTTCCAGTTCAATAAACAGACCGAAGTTCGTGACAGTGCTGATGACGCCGCTGAATACATCGCCCACATGGTCCTGCATATATTCGCATTTAAGCCAGGCTTCAACATCCCAGCTGGCTTTATCTGCGCGGCGGGATACCAGAGAGCAGTGCTCAGCCAGGTTGTTCATTGCTGCGAGATCGTAAGGGTAGCTTTTGCCCGGAGCCAGCGGCGCGGCACTTTTAACCCGGCGAACCGGATCAGAACCCAAACCGGTTACCTTCTTCAGCGCCCGGCGAATGACACTGCCGGTTTCGCTGCGGCGAATCACTGAGCGGATGGCGCGGTGGACCAGCAGGTCAGGGTAGCGACGTATCGGTGAGGTAAAGTGAGCATAAGCGGGGTAAGCCAGGCCAAAGTGGCCCTGATTGTCCGAGCTGTATTCCGCCTGACTCAGAGAGCGTAACATCATCATACGGATAATCTGAGCATCCGGTCGCTCGCCAAGCCCTTTCAGCAGACGGTCATAATGTGCCGGTGTGGGCTTTTCTCCACCCGCCAGATTCAGACCTTTTTCGCTCAGGAACGCCCGCAGATTGGTCAGCTTTTTCTCCACCGGGCCTTCATGGACACGATAGAGTGCCGGCAGATCGAGCTTCTCCAGGAACTGTGCGGTGGCAACGTTGGCACAGAGCATAAACTCTTCAATCATTTTGTGTGCGTCGTTGCGCACGACCGGCACAATGCGCTCGATTTTGCGGTCTTCGGTAAACTTGAACTGTACTTCCTGCTTTTCAAAATCAATTGAACCCCGTTTTGTCCGGGCTTTTCTCAGCACGGCGTACAGATGATGCAGGGAGTGTATATGGGGGATGATGCCAGCGTGGTTGCGAGCAACAGTCCTTCCCAGTTCAGATTCAGGTGACGAAACCAGTGCACCCACCTGGGTATAGGTTAACCGGGCATGGGAGTGAATAATGCCCTCGGAGAACTTATAGCTGGTCATCTTGCCCGCGCTGTTGATCGCCATTTCGCAGACCATTACCAGACGGTCCGTGTGTGGGTTCAGTGAGCATAGTCCGTTTGACAGCACTTCCGGCAGCATTGGTACAACATGACCCGGAAAGTATACAGAAGTACCCCGTTCAGCGGCTTCCATGTCCAGCGGGCTGCCCGGTGCAACATAGTGAGATACGTCGGCGATAGCGACAAACAGACGCCAGCCACCGGATTTTCGCTTCTCACAGTAGACTGCGTCATCAAAATCCCGGGCATCTTCACCATCAATGGTGACAAAGGGCAGACTGCGCAGGTCAGCGCGGTGCTGCTTATCCTCTTCTTTAACCTCTTCGCCAAGCGCTTCAGCCGCTTGCAGTGCATCCTGAGGCCATTTGTGCGGAATATCATGGTTGCGAATAGCGACATCGATCTCCATACCCGGCGCCATGGAATCACCCAGTATTTCAATTACCCGGCCTTCTGCATTAAAACGATTGCAAGGGTATTCGGTGATCTCGACAGTCACATACTGTCCTGCCTGAGCGCCTTTGAGCTGGTCATCAGGGATATCGATTTCATTACGGATACGGCTGTTTTCAGGCTGTAAATAATACTCGCCATCGTCGACTCTTAAGCGGCCAACGATCTCGGTCATGTTCTTTTCTATTACTTTGACTATCTGGCCTTCCTGACGTCCGCGACGGTCAGTACCGGTGATCCGGGCCTGTACCCGGTCTCCGGGAAATGCTTTGAGCATCTGGCTATCGTGCAGGAACAGGTCATCACCTCCCTGGTCCAGTGACAGAAAACCAAAGCCATCGGGGTGACCGATCACTCTGCCTTCAACCAGATCCTGGGCGGTCAGCAAGCTGTAACCCTTACGCGGGTCGAAATTTAACTGGCCATCACGTTCCATTGCCCGCAAACGGCGTCGCAATGCTTCTTTCTCATCATCTTCAAACAGTTTCAGGCTTTTGCCCAGCTGTTCGCGGTTTAAATATTTTCCGGGCTCATCGAACAGACCCATGATGTATTCCCGGCCGGGAATTGGGTTGCTGTATTTTTCAAAATCTGCGGCATTGATAGCCGCTTTGGTGTTATTACTCATTCTTTTCTCAAATAAACCAGCGTCAGGCTGCGTTCCGGTAGTGTGAAGAACTCATTGCTAATGGGTTTTAATACTACGAGGAAGAGTATGGCTGGTATCACTCACTACTCTGGAGTGAATTAAATTGGACTGGTGACCAGATCCTTTATTCTTAGCCGGGCGTATCGCCCTGTCTGGTGACCAAAAACGTATGCTGAGATTTTTTATATTTTATCTCAGGCATATGACAAAAATATTTACAGCTGCTGAGTGTCCACGACACTTGTACACTGCTCTTAGCTTCCTGAATTTGCGGACCATTGGTGCGCTGAACCGGGAAGACACAATACCCATTAGGTGCAGTTGCAATAAACACTGTTAGGGTATTGAACCGGACAATCCGTAACTGATATTTCGGGCGACTATCTTCAGCGTCGTCTCAGTGCAATGGTTAAAGAGTCACTGATATTCAAAATACAGGGCGGTGTTGACCTGATAGCGAAAAAATAAGACTTGAATTTAAAACAGAGGGACGAGAATACTTTAATAACGTAACAACAGTAATACAACGACAACAAATGGTTAAAAAATAGACTTTTTCTAAGCTGGTTTACACTATATAGAGTTACTGTATTTTGTCAATGTATCGTTTATCCTCAGAGGGTTGTTAAGTTTGTCCTGATAGTTTTGCTTACGGGTCAGGCAGTTAAATGGTTGGCGTTATCGCGTATAAAAAAGATATGAGCCAATACCATGCCTGGTTCGTTAAGGGTGAAGGGTATTGTAAGCACTAACCTGCAGCACAGGTCAGCGCTTGATAGAATGGTTACATTCTGATGGCTATTTTATATAACTCGTCTTTGTTTGCTTTTAATAAAGTGTAAACCGAGGTGTCAATTTTTCCCTCTGCGTTCATTTCATCCATGATCTCAAGTACCTCATCTATCAACAGCCGATGTCGGTAGGGACGCTTTTGGCAAAGTGCCTGAAAGATATCTGCTATCGATAATATCCGGGTAGGGAAGTCGATCTGGTCGCCCTTCCAGCCAAATGGGTAACCCGATCCATCCAGTTTTTCATGATGCTCAGATGCCCATTTTGCAATCTGGTTATTTGGGAAGAGTGATTTTAAAACCCTTTTGCTATCGAGTGGGTGGCTGCGCATCTGTGCTATCTCGTGTTCATTCAGTGCGCCCGGTTTTTCCAGTATCTCATCGGGCGTTCTCAGCTTGCCAACATCGTGCAGTAAGCCTGAAAGTCTCAGAAGCCGTCGTTCATAGGGGGGCAGACCGGCCAGTCCGGACAGTGTGTAAGCCACATCGGCAACACGCAGGCTGTGATAATGAGTATAGGGACTCTTTGCGTCAACAACCTGAGATATCAGCTCACCAAGTGATTCAATCTCGTCAAATGACAGCGATACTTCATAGTCTTCTGAAGACAGTGCTTCCATAATTGCATCATCCAGATACTCATCACGAAGCTCCAGCCAGAAACTGTCTTTTTGAATGGCGCGCTCTGCTGCTTTGTGAAACTCTCCGGAAAACAGCAGTCCGGCGTAAGGTGTTAGCTCGCTGAAAATATTTTCCCGGCTTAACAGCGCCTCATGGTATGGATGATTCAATATGAAGGAAGCATATGCCACATCTAAGCGATCTGCGAAAAAAATAAGGTTGGCATACTCCCGGGTCTCTCGATCGAGCGTTTCTGGCAGATCCTGCCAGCGGGTATGGTGGTATCTGACGGCCGTTGCGAAAGTGCTGAATGGCGGAAAACTCTGTAAAAACTGATCCCCCCTGATACAGTGCTCCTCAGCTCCTTCCCATTCCATCTCATCGACCAGTTTCTGATGTACAGTGGTTGATGAAACCCCGCAATCGTGGAGCATGCCGGCTATTAAAATAAAGTGTCGTCTGGTTTTTTCCCAGCCCAGATGGTGGGCTAAACGGTGACAGATCAGACCGACGCGTCGTCCATGACTTTTATCGTCAATGCCCACATAGTCGAGTGCTTTAGTCACGGTTAATGCTGCGCGTCCGACATCGACACTCATACCCTGAGTAACATGGCTTATTTCGTCAGAGCTTGGTTCCATAAATATAGCATTCCATTATGGTATTAATTTATTCACTTTATTTGGCTTGTGAAATATTTGTCGCTATTTTACTACGGTTTTGTTGGGTTTCTATACCAGGGCGGAATAATTATGGTCAGCCTGGTTGTCCGGTGTTTTTTGCTTAGTTTACCTGCCGGTGCTTATTCATCAGGGACGGAGTTTGATAATGCTAAGACTTCAGGGCTCTTTCGGGTTGGTCGTTCTGTGTTGCTATGGATAACAGTGTCGGCAAAAGCATAACTGTTTTTCCCCTGACGTTTAGTTTTGTACATTGCCTGGTCGGCTAATTCAACGAGCTTCTGAGGGTCTGGTCCATGATCAGGGTATAAAGAAATTCCAATACTCGCGCTGATATTTACGTTAATAGACTTAACTGTATACGGCGTGCTGACCGCTTTAATCACTTTATCAGCAACTATCCTAATGCTGTCTTTGTTATGAATTTCGGTCAGTAGAATCCAGAATTCGTCCCCGCCCACCCGGGCAACCGTATCAACCTCCCGTATGCTGGAAGAAAGCCTTGCGGCCGTTTCTTTCAGCACAAGATCGCCAGCATTATGTCCGAGGGTGTCATTGACTGCCTTAAAACCATCAAGGTCTATAAAAAAAATGGCGACTTTGGTTTTATTCCTTTTCGCGACGGCCAGAGCTCTGATTAGTCGATCCTTAGCAAGTCGTAATGTCGCAAGCCCGGTTAACATATCGTGATTCGCCATATGGAGAATGCGTTCTTCGGCATTTTTCAGGGCGGTTATATCTTCCTGAACCGCAATATAGTGACTAATACAGCCATTGGCTTGTTTTACCGGTGATATTGATGCGGTTTCCCAAAAGAGTTCGCCATTTTTTTTACGGTTATGAAACACTCCGCGCCAGGTGTTCCCGGCGGTGAGTGTCTTCCAGAGAGATGCGTACTCTTCGGAGGATGTTTCGCCTGAGCGCAAAATACGCGGTTTTTTTCCGATAAGCTCTGTGAGTAAATATCCGGTTTTCTCGGTAAGGGCTGGATTCACATATCGAATTGATCCGGTCGTATCGGTAATGATCACGGAGGATGCTGTGTGCTCCACGGCAAGTGACACAATACGGAGTTTCGCTTCCAGGGTTGCCTGGGTTAAAAGGATTAGCGCGATTGCACTTCCTCCCAGGATAAATATACCCCCCAGAAATACGAGCGATGATGAAATACTGGGAGACATAAATGTATGCTCAAAAGGCGACAGCAATGCAACTGCACCTCTGAGGGCATGAATTATGCCAAATAATCCAAAAAGAGTAGCTGTGGCTAGCCCAGCGGATCTCCAGGAAGCATTTTTATCGCTTAACAACGTTTGCACAATGGCAAAGCAGATCATTGCGAATCCAGAAGAGATAACGATTATTCTGATATTCAGATTTTGATCAATATAGTTGAAATAATAGAAAAGCAGGGTGGCGATGGGGGGAAGGACGAAATCAAAAAATAGCAATGGCGGGCTGTCTGTAAACACACGAATGCCTCGCAAGATAAGTACAAATCCGATTATATAAAGCGAATTAGCACATACAAGAGAGAGGAAATCAGGGATATTCCCGCGTTCTGTGATCAGGATGCTGGCTGCGGCAACGCAGGACATGCCCGAGGCCCAGAAGCCTGAGCCATTTGGGTGAGTCTGAGATCGCCATAGATAAACCAGTGCCACTGAAGACCCCATTGAAATAAGGGCGGTGACAATGAGTAGGGTCCGGATGTCTAATTCAGGCATTTAAGGTCCGTTATGCTAAATGAATTGCATCTTTGAACTTCGCGGCCAGATTTCATATCTGCGGCTTTCCGGCGCTAAGGCCCTTACAGTTCGATAGATATTTTATCATACAAAATGCATATCTCAGAAGATCCGGGTTATACCCAAAAGGTCGTGACTTGAGAGTTATGGGATGGCGTTGAGGCTTTCAGGAAAAAAATCCGGGGTAGCTGTATACAAGATAAAACAGACGGTAATGTATACCCCGGTGAATAACGAAATAACTTCGTTAAGGTTCAGCGAAGGGGAAGGTGCTGAAAAACAGTTTGTATCTGCACGAATATATCGGCAAAAGGAAAAAGGGTGTTTTGATCGTTTAGCTTACTGACTATGCAACGAAGAATGATTGCGGATAATTATAGAAAGTTTGTCACTTAAGAAGTAGTGAGCGGCGGCAGGTAGTTAAAATGTATGCCAGATCTGGAGATTTCCAGATGCTATGTTCTTTTCTACTCAAAGTGGTCGGGGCAGCAGGATTCGAACCTACGACCCTCTGGTCCCAAACCAGATGCGCTACCAGGCTGCGCTATGCCCCGTTCTGAAAGATGGCTCCTCGAGCTGGACTCGAACCAGCGACCAATAGATTAACAGTCTGCGGGCTACCGCCTTTTGTCCCTCCGGTACTGCTCTTACTTTATGAAATTATGTCTTAGAGTGAGAATTGAGTGGGAAGTATCGACCATATACCGATCGTTTTTGTTCGGAGGGAGGTTCGGCAAAGGTAAGTGTCAGTTACCACGAGAAATGATGGTTGCCGAACTCCGAACAGATGTAAAAGTGGTCAGTGGGAATTTGACCTGCGCCTACTGATAGTGATCGAATCAGCTTTTAGCATTCCACCACTTTTGTTATAGATTTTTCAGCAATCTTATAGAGTCCGCTTCTAGACTTACTTTTTGTTGCCGCTCGAACAGCGTAGTTGTGATTTATTACTAAATCTTTAACCTCCGCCTCATCAAATATATCGAGCGCATCTTTTCTTTTATTGCCTTTTTTGGATAACACATAGGATATTTGACCTGTTTCTCTATTTTTTATGGTGATTGGATACAGTGTATCGCCAGAAATATGTTGCAAGTAAAATAGTTCGTTAAATTGACCTTGTTTCATCTGAGATACCTTTAAAAGAATTGAGTAATTAAAAGCGGTCTTTCCCGCTGTCAGCCGTTCACTTAACGATCAAGCCTCTCTAAAAGCACACACAAATGCCAGAGTCTTAGTCGCACCTTAATGGATGAGAACCATTAGGGCTAAGCACGGTTGCAGGTGTTACTCGCCACCGCCTGCTGGGCGCTTACATTACAAACGCTAAAACGTCTTTCTTGCCGTCAGCCATCCGTCTAGGGGAAGCTGAAGACAATGCATTCAAGAGTCCTGGTCGTGAATCATTGCGTTGATATCGTCTACGTTGAATTCTTTAAGCGATACACGGGTAACAATTCCCGGCTTTCCAGAAGTTTTACTTGGTCTCCTCCAATAAGGCGTAGGCATTGCCTTTAGGGCTTTTAATGCCGACCAATAGTCCGCGTATAAAACTTCGTCTCCCTTAGGACCAATGCGAAATCCGTTTTTACTTCGACAATTAGGTAAAAAGCTCGTACCGTCTTTAGCCGTTGGTATTAACTCGGTCAGTTTTAATTCATTGTCGAAGGTATTCAGCGCTTCAACAACAAATGAATATGGGTATAAGGGAAGTACTCGTATGAGCGTGTATGTCAGCCATTTGGGGTGAACCTCCAATAGTTCGGCAAACTTTAACCAGTTAGTTAAAGGTTTAAGTAAGTAAGAATCATCCTGCTTATGTACAGGGCTATTTAGATCCAAACCAATCAAGCTATCTACGCGGCTTTGTTCTATCTCCATCTGTTCTACTTGTCCTTTAACCCACTCAAAGAATTCCTTGCTAGATTCAGGGGTGATTGGGCCTAGATCCTTGACGGAATCAACGAACCGGGTAGGTGAATACCTGTTTTTTGACTCAAGCCAGCGAAGGACTTCTTCTGGTGCAATAGAATTTGAACTTCCTTCAAGCTCACCTTTGCTCAACGCATTTCTGACGGTTTGGAGTTGAATGTCTGCCAGCGAAACGACTTCATCAGCTGTAAAAGATGAATTCCTTTTCCATACGTAACTCCGTTTGGAGTTAATACGGTCAATCTTTGCTTTGGCAACGGCCTTACGAACCAGTACATCGCAAATACCATCTACCATACTTGCATCATCACCATCAGGAGTCAGCATTGGTATGGCTTGTTCAGAGGCGATAACAGACTCCAAAAATGCTTCTGCAATTGCTAGTGGATCTGTGTTAATAATCCAGCCTCCATCAAATGTGGCTACTGGGCTTGATTCATCCCACTGATCATTGACGACATAGTCGTAGATAAATCCCATCAAGTGCCAAATTTTGGTTTTTGAACAAACCTCTAGGGTGAACTCATTACGGACGTTAAGCGGCAGCTTTTCTGATCCGTATACTTCATAATTAAAACAATGGTGCTGACATATGGCGATTGTTAGTTCATCGAACATTTTTGCCTTAGAGTAAATCTCAGTAGTCATCTTGGCGTCTCCAGGTATTTATTAGTTACCTATAGACGAATAATAGAGTCTCGGGTGAATATCGTCAAACAGTATTCTGTAAATAATTTATGCCGAATTTGGTTGTGTGAGAAAGATCAGTGGCAAACCAAGAAAAACTGGTTTGATATCACCACCACTAAACGACGATGATCCAGCAGTTAGTCGTTCACAGTAGAAAAGACAATTTTCTGGTAGAGATAAATCTTATCGGTGTGTGTGGTTATAAAGCCTGCGTAACTCGGCACCTAATCAGACTCCGCCGCTCTGCAGTTTCCCGCCGGGGGAGTGGGGTAGCCATGCTCAGGCCAAGCTTTTTCCAGAGGCATGCAGAGAGGCCCTGCTCGGGCCCCGTTTTCACTTCAGCGCGGCCACCCGCCCAATTCCCCCAGATCCTGCGACGCTGACTCCGCTGCTTCTTGAAGTGCCCTAGTCGACAGATGCGCATAACGCTGAGTTACCACTGGACTTGAATGGCCCAGTATCTGTTGCACTTCGTAGAGAGTCCGCCCGTCGTTGACCAATAAAGATGCGTACATATGCCTGAGGTCGTGTAAGCGAAGTGTTGGCAATCCTGCTGCCTTCCTAAGCCGGTGCCAGACCTTGTGGATCGTTGTCATACGTTCTCCTGTTGTGGAACTCACGAAAAGGTACTCGCTGATTTCCACAGTGCTCAGCTGATTGAGTATCTTTAGGGCGCTCTTGTTGAGTGGCACGGATCTAATCCGTTTAGACTTGCTATTGCTGGCTGGGATTCTCCATACCATCGTTGCTGATCGATCTGACTCCATTTGGCTTGTAGAGCTTCGTTCAATCGAGCCCCTGTGCTAAGAAGGTACAACGCTATCATGCAGACCATCCTGTTCTCATCCGTTCTGAGTACATGCAGTAGACCACTCATCTCTCTGTCAGAAAGGAGCCTTTCGACTCGATTATCCACACGGAATAACTGAATGCGCTCTGCTGGATTTTTCTCGAGTAACTCCCAATCGACCGCTAAGTTAAGGGCGTGTCTAATGAGCTTAAGGTGATGATCACAAGTGGCGGGTGCCAGCCCTTCGTCATGCAGATCAGAGTGAAAACTTTGTATCTCCTGTCTTGTGATTGCATTGAGTGGTAGATGGCCAAACTTCGGAATGATCCGCAGCTTACACATGCTCTGGTCGAAGCGGTGAGAGCGTTTGTGCATAACTGCATGTGGTAGGTACTTCTCCTCCATAAAGTATTTAAAGGTTAGCGCTTCTGGCTGAAGCGGGTTTTCAAGTTTTGGATCGTTGCCGGTAGCTATCTCATGTTTGAGTTTACGTGCAGCTGTGCGAGCGTCAGTAAGGTTTAAGGTATCGGTCTTGCCAATCCGCTGATGGGATGTCTTACCGAGTCTGTTTTTATATCGCAGGTAATAAGTACCCTGTTTCTGAGTAGTACGTCGGACCTCAATGTAAAGGCCCGGAATGGTTTGATCACAGTATTCGATGCGAGATTTGTTATCTGGACAAGTCAGATGGTTACGAATGAACTGTGCTGTGAGTTGGATTACGGGCATGGTAAAGGTTCCTTTAATTACACTAATGGATGAATTTAACTCATGTTGTTTTAATGGGTTGGGTTTAGGTTTTTTGTAATCACCTAAGGTTAATTAGGCTTACCTCAAAGGAAAATTCGTAACTTCCAATTGGAGGGCGAAGATTAAGGAAAAATTATTTTTTACTTCTGGAGGGTCACTATTTTGGTAATTAGCGGAGGCGAAAAATATAGCTGTTGACATCTTTTTGGTAGTTGGTTATCAGGAGAGGAGGTCATGTTTTATGGCTTCACTTATTAATCAAAATAGGTGGTTAGAGTGAAATTTATTCATGTTAAAAATAGTGCTGCTCAGTTGTCAGGGCCTAGGTTTCTTACAGCCCCAAAGGTATCCGAAGGGGCTTTATGCAAACTCGACATACCCGACGATTCGACACCTACTAAAAACGTCGAGTCGTCGGTTGCGCAAGTGCTGGATGAAAGTGAGAAGGAGTCTTCGCCGAGCATCCTTAAACGACTGCGCTGTGTGCGCGATCAAGGGAGTGTCTACCTGCTCGTTGACCAAGGTGGGCATCTAGAAGCTGTGTTACTTAATAGTAAAAAAGGGCTGCTTTTCCTCCGGCAGCTGGCAAAACGGTTAGGTCAGAAGCTATCTAAAGCGGAGTTAAATGATCTGTTAGAAATGTTGGAAGGAAACGTAGATGCTTATGCTCCACTAGCACCTGTTCATCATCGGGTCGCTCCAATTCAAGGGGGGATTGAGTTGTATCTTGGCGATCCCAATAGTAATCGAATTGAAGTAACCAAGAATGGTGTGGTTAATTTAGGATGCGGTTCCGAAACTCTGTTCAGGGCGTCACCGTTAATGGCGGCATTACCATTGCCTGCAGATAAAGGGGACTATAAACGACTGGCGACGCTGTTAAATATCAATGAGCTGAACTTCGCGCTGCTTGTTGGGTGGATTACATATACGATCGCTACACCGAAGACCGAGGGGGGCAAGTATGTTCACCTAGTGGTTTCCGGCGATCAGGGTACGGGTAAGTCATCACTATGCAATATCCTGTTGAGTTTGATCGATCCGTCAATGGTCGGGATTCAAGCTATGCCAGGAAAAGTGGATGATATTGCTTTGATTCTAAAAAGCAGTCATGTGGCATGTTTTGATAATGTTCGCTACTTCAGTGCAACGATGTCTGACTACCTGTGTATGGCGTCTACAGGTGGAGCGATCAGTAACCGGCAATTGTACACGGACAGTGATGTGTCGATTAAAAAGCTGCATGGTGCTTGCGTGCTTAATGGGATTTATAGCTTTATATCTCAGCCTGATCTGGCTCAGCGATGTCTCACTATTACCACCCGCAAGATGGAATATAAAGAACGTCGAACAGAAGTAGAGTTGTTGCAGGAGTTTGAGTTAAGCCGTCCAGCGATATTTCGCGGTTTGCTGGACCTGATCTCAGATGTTTATAAGCACTTACCCGATATAGTCGTAGAGCAGCCTGAGAGAATGGTGGAGTTCAGTCGTTGGCTGGCTGCGATGGAAAAGGCTGAGGGGGTACCTGAAGGTGTGTATCAAGGTGTTTATAGCAGTAATCTTAAAGACGCTCAGTTAGATGGGTTAATGGAAAATGCATTGGGTGCAGCGCTTATAGAGTTCTCAGCAGATCTTTCTGGCGATAAATGGACTGGGTCGCCTGCCGAGCTTCTCGCAGAGCTAAATGAGTCCGTGTCGAAGTCCACTACTTACTCAAAATCCTGGCCAAAATCAGCTATTGCCCTAGGTAAGCGTCTCCAGGGAATCAAGGCCGCATTGTCTGAGCAGGGTGTTCACATCGAATCCACACGCGGTAAGCGTCGCACTGTCATGATCAGTGTTGAACGCTGATTCATCCAGCTTTTAATTATGTTAGGGGGCTCTAACGAGGCCTTGGCGAGGAAGGGGAATTATGATCAATATATATAAGTTAACTGCAGCAGACATTCTAGAAATTATCATACCTGCAGCACAGGAAGGTATTGCTTACTGGCGGTCTGGTGACAAAAGGCGGGGGCGAGATATTATTGGGTCTGTCGTATACGAAAGTTTGGTTAGTCGGGGTGTCAGTGTGAGGCTGATAGGGGAGCTGTTCTCGCTGGCGGTAGAGAGGGGTGAGTTGCCACTAAAGTTTTTAAAGATGGATAGTTCCAATTACAACGTATACATTTTGAAAAACTGATTTCGGGGAGGGTTGTGGATTGAATTTCGCTATCTGACGACCATAAAGTAACCCGACGCGGCTGCAGCCATTGCGGCACATGGGCTGGCGTCGGGTCGTCGGATACGTCGAGTTTTGCGGGGATTTTTTCCCCGCAGTTTCGTGCGGTTAGTGACAATAATTAGCCAATTAGCCGAAGATGAGTTCGCTAACTTTTCGGATAAATTTGGTCCACTTACTTTTAACATCTATTACTAAGTGATCAATAAAGCCACCTAGATTTACGTTAGTGTCAGCAGTATATTGTTTTAGACTCTGAGCTCTGGCTGCCGTGTCTGCTTTCAAGCTGACTATACTTTGTGACCAGTATTGAGTGATATCCGTTCTGGATGGTAATGCTTTCTTATACGCACAGACTCTATTAGCGCCGGAGATATCAGGCTCTTGATCAAGCTCTACTAGCAGCTCGTTCATCTCATTCATGGTGCTGCAGCCATCGTTGATATCCATCGCGGTAACGCCAATGACTATCGCGGTCCCATATACGGGTACTGATTCAAGGAGAGCAGATGAGGTATTTATGCCGATATTTCTAACTATCCTAGTAGATAGCTTTTTAGAGAATTTGTTAAATTTGGAGGGAGTGTCAGCTATAGCATCTAATTTTCGGCTCATTTTCTTATTACTGGCGGTCAGTTCATTGTTCTGAATACTCAATTTCTTATTACTGGTCGTGAGTTTTTGATTGCGTTCTTTAAGGCTGCTATTCCTTCTGGTTAGGTCATCAATTTCAGTCCATGGGGAACGGATGTTAGGCATCATCTTCGATAGCGTATTGGCTAGCAACGTGTGATAGTCAGGAATGAATAGCGTTAATCCATGAGAGGTTAGAACGGCTAATAATGATAATGGTAAGATTGTTCTCTTTGATAGAGAAAATAGAAAACGGAGCATTTTAATATCCTTATTAACTGACCCTTTTAATAATATGTTTAGTATATATAGGGGGAGATGGAAGAGATAGTTTGATGGGTGCAAAAGTGAGCTAGAAAAAAATATGCGGCGGCATCTGACGTACCCGACGACTCGACGCCAGCCCATGCCACTCGAGGGCTGCTCGGCGACAAATGGGGGCGGCGGATACGACAGGTCGTCAGATAGTTTTCGGAATTGATTCCGTTAGATTAATACGGGATATTTTCGGTCAAAAACTGGTATTCAATAGCGGCTAAGTAGCCTCTCAGATAGAGTTCCAGTTCACCTTCAGGGAAGTTCTCAAAGTTACTGTCTAGGATCTG
Organism: Oceanospirillales bacterium; assembly: GCA_018223185.1. Taxonomy (GTDB): domain Bacteria; phylum Pseudomonadota; class Gammaproteobacteria; order Pseudomonadales; family Balneatricaceae; genus Amphritea. The sequence goes on from JAAEYW010000039.1 coordinate 18,852, forward strand.
GATAGCCACCATCTCATAGCAATCATATAGATCTTGTGCGGAATGGCGGTCACCAGAAGATGCCTTAACAGCTTCTTCCAGGCGTGCGGATGCCTCCGGTAGTGTTCGGATAGTCATAGTTAATTTCCTCGTAAAGTTAGTTCTAGTGCAGGTCTAAGGGGAGTTGGAGCGGGGTAGAAGTGGGTGGTCTGTAGAAGTGCGTTATATCAGCCATCAGAGAGGCTTGCTGGTGGATAGCTTCGATCAGATCATCTTCTGGAAGATTCCAAGTGGCCACCATGTCGATAGCATCGGGAAGGTGGTTGAGATAGTCCATAGGGTCTCCTATTTACGTTTTTTGGTGAGTAGTCGAGCGATGAGTGGGATAGCTAGCAGCACCAGCAGAATGGGTGCCTTTGAAGTGATGGCAATGAGAATTACCAGCGTAATGATGCCAATGGTGGCTTCAATGCCGATGAAAATGCAGAACATTGCCATTACAGCGATAGTGGTTGGTAGCATGGGGGTTCCTTTGTGTTCATTTGGGTCGGTATTTGGTCGGTAAAAGAGGGTGTTCTGAGTGGGAGTTCCCAGAGAGGTTTACGTTTCAAGGGATTAGTTGGGTAGCCGTTGAGTGACAATCAGACTTATTCTCTGTCGATCACTTAGGGGGCGTTATGACTTGCTGGATTTGGTGGTGCTCTGGGTCTTCTTGCGGGGCTTTGGGGGCGGAATTGAAGTTGCGGGATCTGTATGCGCGATAGAGAGGTCTTCACCGGACTGGATGAGGATATCTATTGATTTGAGGAAAGCCTCATCAGAGCAGGTTTGATAACGTCTGAGTTTACCTGGAAAGGGCTCTGCTATGCCGAGATTGAGCAATATGGCGAGTAGAAACCCTGAGGAGTTTAGGGACTTGTTTTTAAAGAGTTTGCGGAGAGGGATTGAGCTGGTGGGACCGAGAGGGAAAGCGGATTTAGCGTCGTTGTATGCAATATACTCGTTACTAAAGTGGCCATTACCGGTGTTTGATGATAATTTTAGATATAACGCTTTTTCAGCGTCTACCGCGATATGGTATGACAGCTCTGATGTACCCGTAAGGGTTGGGCAGGAAGCCGATTTTATGACTCGTAGAATAGGGAGGTTTTCCTGTGGTTCTTTCTTCGATGTGTTCATTTTTATCACCTTAATGAGGACTTTTTTCTTCATATAAGGTGGGTGTTTTTGCGCGTTTATTTTTTTGAAATAGATAAGGATATACATATGCAATACCGACTGGGGTGCTCAATCCTAATGGCGGCACTATTGGCGGGCTGTAATTCGGTCCCCGTTCGTCAAGTTGTCCACCAACAGGCTATTGAAATAACTGACTCAGAATCAGTTAAACCAATTGCGATTACAAAAGTAGTAGGAAAAATTAAGCGTGGAACAGATGTCGGGGATATTCAGGCTGGTTTGGCGTGCATACGATCTGGGGATGTAAATTGGAGATCAGGTAGTAAAGTTAATTTATCCAGCGAAGAGTTGGTTGATGTGTTTCGTGAAGAGCTGGAATCAAGTGGTTGGCCTGTGGTCGGGTCGACAGAAGATTTGTTTAATGGCTATGACGTGAGTGGGGCAGAGGTGCTTATTGCTGCTAAAGTTAAAGATTTACACGCGAATATTTGTTATCCGATGGCTGGCTTTGGGGATTGGAATCAAGCGAAAGGGGCAATGCGTGTTACTACGGAATGGCAAATTTATTCTCCTGCTACACGCTCATTGTTGGGGAAAATGGTTACTGAGGGTAGTAGTGAAATAACAGATATGAAAGCTGGTGCATCGGGTGATCTACTAGCTGATTCATTTGCAGCGTCAGTACATAATCTATTGGCAGATAATGAATTTTTGTCTTTAGTGAAGCGTTCTGATGGTGCAACTGTTTCTCCAGCAGTTGTAACGGCAGCCTTGATCCCGAATAAAGAAAATCGATATTCCAGTCAGAAAGAGGCTATAGCCTTGGCTAAAAATGCAACAGTTACTATAAGAACTGCAACAGGTCATGGTAGTGGATTTGCTATTGGAGATGGGAATTTTATACTGACAAATGCACATGTTGTAGGTGAAGCAAAGAATGTAACAATTCTGACACAAGGCAAAATTTCTTTACCGGCTAAGGTTGTACAAGTTTCTAAGTCAAGGGATGTTGCTTTACTTTCGATTGAAGGAATAAGGTTATCTCCGCTGTATATTGTGACTGCAAAGGTAGATGAGACTTCAGAGGTTTATGCTGTTGGCTCACCGTTAAATGAAGAATTAAGAGGAAGTATTACTAGAGGGATAGTTAGTGGTTATCGTCTTATAGATGGTCAGCAGTGGTTACAAAGTGATGCATCTATCAGTCCAGGAAATAGTGGAGGTCCATTGCTAAATGATCGAGGCCAAGTTGTTGGAATCTCTACTGCTGGATATACAGCAGGAGGCTCACAGGTAGGCCTTAATTTATTCATTCCTATTGATGAAGCTCTAAGCTATATCGGCTTAAAAGTTCAATAAGATATAAACGTAATGTAGTGCTCTAAAGGCCATCCACTGTGATGGTTTTTTTTGTTTTTGTAAATAAGAGAATAAAAAAATCCGGGGTAGCTGTATACAAGATAAAACAGACGGTAATGTATACCCCGGTGAATAACGAAATAACTTCGTTAAGGTTCAGCGAAGGGGAAGGTGCTGAAAAACAGTTTGTATCTGCACGAATATATCGGCAAAAGGAAAAAGGGTGTTTTGATCGTTTAGCTTACTGACTATGCAACGAAGAATGATTGCGGATAATTATAGAAAGTTTGTCACTTAAGAAGTAGTGAGCGGCGGCAGGTAGTTAAAATGTATGCCAGATCTGGAGATTTCCAGATGCTATGTTCTTTTCTACTCAAAGTGGTCGGGGCAGCAGGATTCGAACCTACGACCCTCTGGTCCCAAACCAGATGCGCTACCAGGCTGCGCTATGCCCCGACTAAGAACGATATTTATACACGAAATGTTCAAGCGTGTCTCAGAATCTAACCACTTTATTCTCTGAATTTCAGAGTAAGTGGTCGGGGCAGCAGGATTCGAACCTACGACCCTCTGGTCCCAAACCAGATG
>JAAEYW010000040.1 GCA_018223185.1 Oceanospirillales bacterium
CATACGCATCCGCACTGTTCTCGTTATATTCGAAGCTATACCCGTCAGGCTGTTCAAAGACCGGCGCAAACTCGTTTCCTAATACAAACTCCGCCGTATCCTGAGCATAAGGATCGGGCGTATAAAGATCAGCAGTCGTATCAAAACCTGCCTGAGCTATTACTTCTTCAGCGGTACGGCCGACCGTCTGAAAATCAGAAAAACCAGACCGGGAAGGGGGAGTATTACCCGCTGCGGTTTCTTCGAGAATTTCGGTCGGATCCTGGCCGGCAAGGATCGCTTGCTGAATATCGGCTACTTCAAGGCCTTCAGCGCCAACAGACTGGATTACCAGTACCATCTCACCGGTCTGAGGATCAATCTCAAGCACAGCGGCTGTATCAGACGGAATCGTCTCGGTCTTATCCTGACCCAGATTTACCTCCGCATTGCCATTTGGGCGAACAATAATCATATCTCCGGGATTGATCTGAGCACCTGCGTCGAGCTGACGCTCTGTGCCCTGAGTATCAACTGCGACAACTTCACCGGATATATTGACCACCATACCTTTGGTGTTTTCTACATTTTCCATAACTTCCCCCAAGAAGTAATTCTCTGATTGTCAGCACATCGATTAATCATGTGCCTGTACGCATTGCCTACTGTATGCTTTTAGATACAAACGAGCTTTTGATAACAGTCCAGCAGCCAGAATATCGTTTAAATATTACTTTATAGTATTGCAGGCATTTCACCTTAAATACACTATTTTAAGCTACTTTTGTACTCATTTTAGTACTCACCAATCTGACATACGTATGTTTTAAATTATTATTCAAACACTTACGTGTTGCAATTAAGAGACATCGTAAAGTTTTGACTACATTTCACGGGCTTATTCTCTTTTTATAGTTAACTTGAATAGTTGAAAATAACGATATGGCAGCCAATACCTTAAGCTACAGACCAGAATAGCCCTATATTCAACCCGGGTATCACTAAACCAGATCTGATATTTGAGCTCGTTTTGATGCCATCAGTGTAATGATTGTTGCCAATCAATCTCATTAGCTGTCAGAGGCCCGACCACTACATCATTAAGGCTTTGCGGCATCACCAACCAACCCGGAGAGACTTTCACCCGCCCAGCCATGACTTCAGCGCGGGTTTGAGGCAGGAGCGGTTTCTGATCCGGATCAGCATAACCTTCCGGATAGAGCGGCTCATTGGTGTCGAGGCTGTACTTATCTGATGCTCCGAATGTATGCATCAGCTCATGGGCGATAACAAAATTATTGGTCCCCATGTAATCCACACTGGCAAATCCGTTTACCAAACCAATCATTCCCTTTTGTAGTCCAAGTGAGTGTGATAACTGCTGACTTTCCTGGGGTGAGAAATATCGCAGATAGATTCTCACATCGGGCTCTGGCCCGTTCCAGCTATCATTACGCCACGACCACCAGCGCATATGAAGACTCCAGAAAACCCGCTCGAATAACGATGCATCCAGCTCAACCTCCGGAGGCTGAACCAAAAGCGCCGGCGCCAGATAAAACTCAGCCACAGGAGTCAGATTGACCTGATAACGATCAGCTTCACGCTGCAAAAATAGTTTAATTTCATCGAAATGCTCTGCACTGAGCGCATTGATATAAGCCTGAGTATCTCTCCGGCCATCAGCGTTGATTGGATATAAAACTACCCAGACAGGCCTGTTCCAGGAGTGGATACGCACACTGGTTAACCAGGTATTCATAGCGACGACAAACAGGATAATCAGCAACAGGATTATCCGCAATGTCCTAAACCGGAAGGATCTCAGCATAGCTCCTCCATTCTCAATGCTGACCAGAAAACCTTTCGAAAATTCAGTTTAATTCTGTCTGAGCGGCTCGAAAGGCTCGCCAACTATATCAGTTAAAAGCAAAAACAATTAAGAAATAACGCAGCGTTTTCCCCAGCGCGATGAGAAACAGTGAGAGCAACAGATGACACCGCAGCCAGCCGGCCACAAAACAGAGAGGATCACCAAGAACAGGTAACCACGAAAAAAACAGCGCCGCAGGACCAAACCTTTGAATGATAGACAGCGCCCGTTGCTGATTTTTCTTTTCAGGCTGAGGAAGTGGCCAGCGAATTGCGACCCACCACCCCATAATAAAAGTCACTATTCCGCCAAGACTATTACCAACACTGGCGACCAACAATAACACCTGTGGCTGATATTCAGGCTGCATCAACAGATAACCCAGCAACACCTCAGAACCGCCCGGCATCAGAGTTGAGGAGATGAAGCTGCTAATAAACAGGCCCCATAACCCCGGGTCAGCCATTGCTGCTGGCTCCCTGCCCGACACGTTCCAGATCGGCACGGATACAGCGCAACACCCCATACTCATACAACCCATCCAGAGCATCATATACGGGTTTAAGCGCCACACCGCAAGACGCCATACACTCGCACATAATCTGCTGCACCTGCTGCAACTGATCGCCATTCAGCACCACCACATCGGCCAGACTCAGCTGCCCTTCGGCAATACCGTCCGCCAGATGGTTGTAGATCACGTTTTCTGACAAATGTTGCTGCCGGGCGACCTGAGCGACTGTCATCCCCGAACGATAAAGCGTAACAGACTCCTGCACCTGAAGATCTTTATTGTGAGTTTGCTGCTGTTCTGACTGATACTCCCGAATCTTCTCCAGAAACGCATCACCGTATTGCTCCAGCTTACGCTCACCTATTCCGTTAAGACGCCCCATCTGCTGATGAGTTAACGGACGGTACATCACCATTTCCATAAGGGTCGCGTCATGAAAGATTACATAGGGCGGCACATCCTGCTCTTTTGACAGCTCCATCCGCAGACTCTTCAACGCATTCCACAACCCGAAATCCTCAGCATCCAGCTTCTGTTGCGGATCATTTCGCTTACGGAAAGACTCCTGTTTGCGCTTATCCTGACGCATCTCTATCTGCGTCTCGCCTTTCAGTAAAGGACGACAACTGTCTGTCAGATAAAGCACACCATGGCTGTTTCCCGCCACACTCAGATAGCCCCGTGCCACCAGCTGCCTGAAAACAGAGCGCCACTGATTACGATCAAGCTCTTTACCGATACCGAAAGTACTCAGCTGGTGATGTTTAAGCTCCAGCACCCGGTCACTGGCCTTACCCAGCAGCACTTCAATGATATGATTTACGCCAAACCGCTGACCGCAACGATATACCGCTGAAAGCGCTTTACGGGCCGATTCCGTTGCATCCCAGACAGGCACCGGCTCAAGGCAGGTATCACAATTGCCACAGGGCTCGGGTAAGGGTTCACCAAAATAGGTCAGCAGAGTCTGGCGCCGACAACTGGTGATTTCACACAACCCCAGCATCGCTTCCAGCTTCTGTCGTTCAATACTTTTGTGCAGATCATCTGCCTGAGAACTCTCCAGCATCTGCCGGAGAAAGATAACATCCTGCAACCCGTAGACCATCCAGGCATCAGCAGACAGACCATCACGACCGGCCCGGCCGGTTTCCTGATAATATGCCTCGACACTTTTTGGCAGGTCAAGATGAGCCACAAACCGTACATTGGGCTTATCAATGCCCATACCGAATGCAACGGTGGCAACCATCAGAATATTTTCTTCGGTGAGAAAGCGATGTTGATTATGCCGCCGCAGCTCGGCATGCAGGCCAGCATGATATGGCAGCGCATTAAACCCCTGCTCCTGCAGCCACTGCGCCGTATCTTCCACTTTTCTCCTGGAGAGGCAGTAAACAATGCCGGAATCACTGGCATGCTCGGCTTTAAGAAACTTCAGCAACTGCTCTTTTGCCCGGTGTTTCTGGCCGATCCGATAACGAATATTGGGGCGGTCAAAACCCTGAATAAATTTACGTGCAGCCTGCAACCCGAGCCGTTCACAGATCTCCTCCCGGGTGCGCTCATCAGCGGTAGCAGTCAGCGCGATACGGGGCACCCCGGGGAAACAGTCCTGCAGGTAGCTCAGTTGCAGGTATTCTGGTCGGAAATCATGCCCCCACTGGGATACACAGTGCGCTTCATCTATAGCAAACAGGGCCAGCTGGCACTCTGAGAGCATTTTCAGGGTACGCGGCTGCAGTAATCGCTCAGGCGCAACGTAGAGCAGATCCAGTTCGCCACTGCGTAACTGATGCTCCACTTCCTGCGCCATGGAAAAATCCATCGACGAGTTGAGATAGCCTGCAGCTATCCCCCACTGAGACAGCGCCTGCACCTGATCCTGCATCAGAGCAATCAGCGGCGATACCACCACAGCCACACCGGGACGAATCAGCGCAGGCAGCTGATAACAGAGTGATTTTCCGCCACCCGTAGGCATTACCACCAACGCATCGCCGCCCGCGATGAGCGTCTCAATGACGTCTTGCTGCGGCTCGCGAAACTGGTCGTATCCGAAAATCTGTTTTAGGAGTTGTCGTGCCTTTTCTATCATGGCCGGCATTATCCGGGATGAAAGCCAGACTGTCATCCAGATTTATCTGATTCAGGCAGATTAACACTACGATCTGAAGCCTTTCGCTGTTAGAATCTGCTCACACTTTCTTAGCCGGACCTGAACCTATGCAAAATGCGATGCTGAATACCCCCCTGACTGATGAGGAACTGGATGAGCTCGAAGCATTTATGTTCTCAGACGCAGTATCTGAGGATGCTCTGGATCTGGTCGGCACACATGGTTATTTCTGCGCACTGAACATCAGCCCGGTTAAAATCACTGAAAAGCAGTGGCTACAGGAGCTGTTTGATGGTGTGCCTGAATACAGTTCAGAAACGGAAAAAGCGCGTATTGAAGGACTGCTGCGACGGTTGTACTTCAGCATTGGCAGCGATCTTTATAACGATCAGGATATGCTGCTGCCGTGCGAACTGACGCTGGAAACGGAAGAAGATGAAGAGCAGAGCTCTCTGACCAGCTGGGCTCAGGCTTTCATGGAAGCTGTATTCCTGAAAGAAGATGAATGGTTTAACCACCAGGCAGAAGAGGAAGTCGCTGAACTGATGCTTCCGATCATGATCGCCTCAGAACTGTTTGATGATGAAGAGTTTGTCAAAATGCGTGCTGACACTAAACTCTGCGATGAGATGTGCCGCACTATTCCGGATCTGCTGGTCGATCTTTACCTGCTATTCCACGCCCCGGCCGACAAAAAGTAAGCACAACACCTGCCGTCAGACAGTAAAAAGCCCGCTCATAGGTAGCGGGCTTTTTTACGCATTCATTTACGCATTCAATAGTCTGAGATTACGCTTATCGTACAATCCGCACTGTCGAACCCTGGCGCAGAACACGGACCCGTTCGCCCGGCTGAAAGAAGCCATCACTGTCAACCTCCTGCACCACAGAGATCGTCCTGCCACTTTCAAGAGTCACCGTAATCTCCTGCCCTTGCTTACGGGTAGAGCTCTCTTCAATTCTCTGACCCACAATACCACCTGCAACCGCACCCACTACAGAGGCGATACTGCTCCCCTTACCTTCACCAATACTACTGCCAGCAATACCACCAACAATAGCACCGGCACCAGCCCCCAAAGGACTGTCAGTCCGGCCTTCAATAACAACAGGTTTAACAGCATCAACCCAGGCATATTCAACATTCTGAACCCTTCGTGCCTCGCTGCGGGAATAAGTATCGCCCGTGAGTGAAGAAGCACAACCCTGCAGCATCAGTACGACTGCTGTAAAAGTAACGATAATAGCTTTGTTCATAATCAGTCCTGAAAACTGTTGTAATGTTATAGGGTAAGTATAACCTGATACACATAATCTGAGCAGCAATCCTCTGCTACCAAAACAGCGCCGCTGCACAAACTCTGCCGCAACAGAGTTATTCTAATACTCCCTGGCTTAACGGATCTTTAACAGCACCTGACAAATCAGCGACCAGCAAACCTCTTTAAGCTTCTGCGACCAGGGTCGCTGACGCCATTGCACATATAAAACCTCATGACTGCGCGCCATATCACTGATAAGCAACTGTTCGACAGCCCGGGTCAGCTTCGGTTCCACCACTTCCAGATTAGCTTCGAGGTTCCAGCGCAAATTCCAGTGATCGAGATTACAGGACCCTGCAGAGATCCAGTTATCACACAACCCGAGCTTGGTATGTAAAAATGACGGCTGATACTCAAATATCCGGACACCCGACTGCAACAAACGCCGATAATACCGCTTTGAGGCGTGATACACCCAGGGATGATCCGTATCAGGGCCCGCGACAATCAACCGCACATCGACACCCCGAAGGGCCGCACGACGCAAACTCCTGCGCACCGAAAAAGCGGGCAGAAAATACGCCGTGGCCAGCCAGACACGATCTTGCGCCCGATCCATATGGTGCACGAAGCTGCGCTTTATCTGCTGCGATTTCAACCCTTCCACCTCTGTCACTCTCGCCAGCGCATCACCCAGACGAGCGCAGTCCGGCACACTGATTACTGGCATAGCACCACCCGACTTGAGCCACTGCCGGGCAAACAACTGCACCATATCGCCGACCACAGCGCCCTGAACCTGTAACATCACTTCATGCCAGGCAAGCACCCCCTTAACCGGGGTTGAACGAAGGTATTCATCGCTGATTCCGGTTCCACCGATAAAGCCAGTCTGCTGATCGGCAATCATCAGCTTACGATGATCTCTGGCCAGATTAGCCCTCATCTTAAACAGGCTGAGCGGGTTATACCGCCTGACCTGCACACCCGCCTGCTGAAGCTTTTCACTGTCCTGCGAACTGAACCGCCTGCCGCCAAAATCATCAATCAGCCAGCAAACCTGAACACCCCGTTTCGCAGCGCAGATAAGCGCTTTGATAAAGCGGTCAGCAACCTCTCCTGAGCTGACCATATAAAATTCCAGCAGCAGAGAGTTACGGGCCTCACCTATCACTTCCAGCATCCGGGGAATAAACTGTGTTCCCTCCACCAGAAGCTCAACCCGGTTACCTCCTGACCAGCGATACCTGCCTGTCATGCGCAGCTCCCTTTGACCTCAATTTATCAGCACTGCCATCAGTGCTGACGCTGACCATATAAACGGGCATATAGTCCATTCTGCTGCAACAGCGCTTCATGACCTCCCTCCTCTGCTACCTGCCCATCTTCGAACACATAAACATGGCTGGCCTGTTTAACCGCACTCAAACGATGAGCAACAATGATGGTGGTGCGCCCCTGCAGAAAACCCGCCAGATCGCGATGCAGATTAAACTCCGTCTCGGCATCCAGCGCAGAGGTCGCCTCATCCAGAATCACCACTTTCGGATCGGTAAGCACCATCCTGGCAATTGCCAGCCGTTGCCGCTGACCACCTGACAACCTTACACCCTGACGGCCCACCATCGTATCCAGGCCACTATCCAGGTGACGCACAAAAGACTCCAGCTGCGCCACTTCCAGAGCCTGCCAGAGCTGCTGTTCAGTATATTCACGTCCAAGCGAGAGGTTACCCCGGACAGAATCATTAAACAGAGCCGGATGCTGCAACACCGTGGCAACATTTTCCCGCACCCGGTCGAGACCGATTTGCTCAACGGGCACCCCATCGAATAACACCCGTCCCTTTTCAGGCTGATACAACCCCAGCAGCACCTGCACCAGCGTTGATTTACCGCCACCACTGGCGCCCACCAGAGCAATCTTCTGGCCAGCATCTATTTTCAATGACAATCCTCGCAGTATTTCCTGTCCATCAATATAGCTGAAATGGATATCCTGCAGCTCTATCGCAACAGACGCTTGGCCCTTAAACGGATTTTTCAGGTGGGGATAATCAGGCTCCTCATCGAGAGCAACCAGCCGGTTAATCCGCTGCAAAGCCGCTTTCGCGCCGTAGAGTGCATACTGAATTCCAAGCACCTCCTGCACCGGCCCCATCATAAACCAGAGATAGCCAAAGACAGCCATCATCTGACCAATACTGAGATCGGAAAACACCACCATCCCCATCGACAGCGCCCGAAACATATCAAAACCAACCAGAAACACCATAAAGCTGAAGCGATTGGCCGCCTCGCTACGCCATTCAAACCGGGTGGAATGATCTCTCAGAGAACGGGCATCACCGATGAGCCCCTGAATATAGTAATTTTCCCGGTTGGCTGCACGAATCTGATAAATAGCCTCAAGCACCTCGGTAAGACCACCCTGAAACTGCTCATAAGCCCGATTCTCACGTTTCTTCAGCTCTTTAACCTGCTTGCCGATCGTCATCGTCAGCCAGACCACCAGAGGATTAAGCAACAGGATAAACAGCGCCAGCTGCCAGTTCATCCAGATCAGCACCACAGCCGTTCCGATAATGGTCAGTAAAGCAATCAGTAAACGACTGACCGAAGCACCAACGAACCGGTCAACGGTATCCAGATCAGTAATAAAATGGGAGCTGACCGAACCACTCCCCAGTGATTCATACTCAGCCATTGAGATACGCTTCAAGCGTTGCAGCAACCCGGCCCGGATACGATAGATAACCTCTTTCGAGATAATGGAGAACTGCCGCCCCTGCCAGACATTAAACACCAGGGCCGCAGCCCTCAGAATAATGGTCAGTATCAGAACTGCCGTAATATATAGTACCGGCCCCTGCCAGCCTGAAGGGAAAACAGAGTTACACCAGTTTACCAACGCTCCAGGCTGGTTAAGCAGCACCTCATCCACCAGCATTGGCATCAATAATGGCAGCGGCACGCTGGCGCAGGTTGCTAACAGAGCGATCAGGTTTGCCTTAATCAATAAAGGCCTGTATTCCAGGGCAACACTGAAAATATATCGCCAGTTATAATGAGGCTGATCCATAACGAGGGGCACACTCCCTGAGAGCCATTCCGGTTAATCTGTATATACGAAGTTTAGCGAGTTTCAGACGACTACCGCAGGTAACAGAGACAAAAAAACCGCTAATGCGGTTTTTTTGTCTGCTGCCAGGTGCTAGCCAGCACCAGAAAAGTGAAGTCTGGCCTGCTCAGTGGTCACCTTTTGAGCCACCCATACAGTTGGGCGACTGGGGGATTTCACCGTTCTGCTGCTGCCATTCCTCTGCAGTATACAGATGCAGTGCCAGAGCATGGATCGGATTATTCATCAGTTCAGACAGCACCCCATAAACCAGCTGATGACGGGCAACCGGTCGTTTACCGGCAAAATCATCTGCCACGATCGCCAGCTTAAAATGACTTTCCGTCGCCGGCCCACTGTGCATATGGCTCTCATTTTCAATCACCAGATGCTGCAAAGCCAGCGCCTGCCCCAGACGCTGTTCTATCTCTGTCGCAATACTCATATAGATCCTGACCCTGTCAATGGTCTGCCGAATCGGCAGCCAGCTTACTAAATTTTGAATGAATCCGTCGGGTAATCATCGCCACCGCAATAATAACCAGCGGCATGGAGATCCCCAGCGAAAGACTCTTATTGATATGTAGTCCCTGATCATACAGCACACCAATGAAAATCTTTACCAGACCGATAGTGTAATAACTGATCGCTGCAACAGACAGCCCTTCAACCGTATGCTGCATCATCAGCTGAATTTGTGAGCGCCGGTCCATTGAGCTTAACAACTCCTGATTCTGCCCCTGAATCGACAACTCCACCTGTGTGCGCAACATGTCGCTGACCCGGTCTATTCTGCGTGACAGATCCTCCAGTCGCTCCGCTGTCGCCTTACAGGTGCGGACTGCAGGAGTCATTCGCCGGGTAATAAACTCCTGCAACGTCAGGTGACCGGACACCTCATCCTCCCGCAGATCCGAGAGACGCTGCATCACCAGATCCTGATATGCATTGGTAGCATTAAAACGAAACGTAGAACTGGCCCGGTACGCCTCAACCCGCGAGGCCAGATGGGTCAGACGGCTAAGCAACTGCCGCTCATTGCCACACCGGGCATCATCATACTGTTCGCGAGAGAGAATCTGTGTCAGTTCAGCCAACTGCTGATCCATCTGCTGCAGTTGCGGGCCGATTGAGCGGGCCATAGGCAACCCCATCAGGGTCATCAAACGATAGGATTCGATCTCCAGAAGCCGCTGAATCAGACGCCCCAACTGGCTGTCACTCATCTCCCGGTTATAGATCAGAAACCGGCCAAAGCCATCATTGTGCATCCGGTAACTGGTCCATACCTGAGCGGCTCCCTGAGAAGGCTGACTACCCACCAGACGCATCGCTTCAAAATGGCTTTTCACCTCGGGAATGGTGGGTTCACCAATTTCGCGGACATCCTCAACCGACATATGAAAAGCGGCCACAACCTCACCGCAGATACCGTTCAGCCATCCTGCCGGCAGATGACTGATACCGGTTTCAGCAAATGGATCACGATGATGTCCACCCAGCCAGATGAAAGTATAGGAGACAAACTCCATATGCTTTTCACGCCGCACCTTAAGCTTACCAAACTGCTGTTGAAAACAGGGTTCATCCTGATCCGGCACCCGGCCATCAAGCAGCTCACAAAGCTGTTGCAGATGCCTGAACTGTTCATCTTTTTGCGCCTCACTACACACCACAGAAAGATGAGAAATTCGCGCAGGGCTGGGAATAACCTGAAACGGCCTGGAGTGCATCTCTTCATAGAGAGATTCTCTCAACGGATGCATTTCAAGCTGTGGGGTGGCAGTGACAGACATCAAACTTCCTGATTTGTATTAACAAAACACTATTGTTAGCGAAACCAGTCACTTAAAGCAACTCTCCTGAATACCCACGACAAAAGAGCCGTGTCAATCCTCCAATGGAGCCAGCATCAGAGGCGTCTGCAACAGATCTACCGCCATGACCTGAGGCATTACATCAAACCATTCAAGAAACATATCCAGGGTTCTCTCCTGAGGCCAGTGATCACCAAACTCATCCCAGGCTGCCAGCTCATTGGCGAAGATTTTTTCATAATGCAACGCCAGCTGCCGAGAGACATCTGTTTCGCTCTGAAACTCTTCTGTAAGATAGACATTACCTTCGGCACGATGCTCTTCCAGTGTCATCGGCTGATTCAGCTCATCCTGCTGCTGATTAGCCCAGTCTGCAAATAACTGCCGCGGCAAAACAGCAAATCCCGAACGGTTGATCAGTTTCATAGAGGCTTCTCCCGACTTCAGCTAAACTAGTGGCCAGCATTATAACCCCAGCCCCAGAGATGTGAATGAATATCCGCTGCCTGCCCCACCTGAACACCAAACAAGCCTGGCTTGATTTCTGTAAGCGCGAGGTATCCTCCTGTTTTACAGAGCAACCGGAGGCGATGGTGGATTTTCAGACAACCTACCTGATGATTACAGTGCTGGACAACAATACACGACACGGTAAGCAGGCAATAAAATACAGTCTGGGTTCTCGAAGCTCACTCAAACCCGCCTGGAAATTCATTCAGGCCTGCGACTTCAATTTGCAGATAATGATCGACGGACTGGCGGAAATTAACTTTGATGGCAATGTTCGGGATAATTCTCTGCTGAAGGCTCACACTGACCTGACCGTACGCAAGTTTTTTTCTAAAGACCGCTCGATTATCTCGCCCGGCAATCTCGGCCCAATGACGCCACTCACTGAACCACCCCCTCTCTGGACGCTGCAACACCTCTCGCGGCTGCTGGCCAATCATCAGTACCGGGATATGCGAACAGAACAGCTGGCACTACCCAACAGTGATCAGCTTATGGTGGAATTCAGAGGTATACCTACTCCCGGAGCGCAGGAGATACTGGTTGGAATAATTCATCAACCTGAACTGTGGCAGATCCGGCCACACCCGAAGAATACAGACAGATTGATGATTTTGCATCAGGGTACAGCGCTGTGTAGCTTCGAGCCGGACTTTTCCGCCCCTGAACCAAAACTGGCCCAACGGGGAACCCGCTGGGCCAGTACAGTCTGATTATACTCCGGCGCTAATGTCAGGCGGGTATCAGCCCCTCAACATCTTCCGCACTTTCCTCGCCTTCAGGCTTCTGGATCAGACGATAGGGGTTATCCGAGTTCAGCAGCTCTTTACCGTTCTTCGTCGGAAACTCCACATCAATATCAACAATACGACCGTCCCGGCAGACATTGATAATGGTGTCCATGGTGGTCGCCATCAGCGAGTATTTATCGTCAGGCGCTGCGATCAGCGTCTGCAGCCCCAGGTCACTCATGAAGCCCAGCGAGGTGACAGTGTTTTCAGCATCAAGCTTGTTGAACGCCTCATCGAATACAGACAGGCTGATCCCTCCCAGCGTCACACCATCTGCACTATCCCGCAGCCGGTAAGTTGCCCCCATCGCGGCAGCAATCGCCACATAAAACGGCACCTGATGCTCACCGCCGGAACCGGTTTTAATTCGCTGGGTCAGAGTTGTTTTACGGTTACCCTCAAGATCTTTAACCACTAACTCAAAGTTATAGAAATTACGGTAATCCTGCAGCAGACTGCTTTCTCCCTCATCTTTCAGCACTTCATGAATCTTAGCCAGCGCATCCTGATGAGGGCGTTTTTCATCATATTTGAAGTCAAACAGTGAACCGACATTCGCCTGATCCATCCGGGTGTAGGCCTCGACCAGCTCAAGAATATCTTTGAGCTCGGGGTTGGGCATCATCTCGAAGCTGTACATCTCCCGGTGAAATGGACGGTTTTTCAAATGAGCATTCAGCTCCCGGATAAGCTCTTTAATCTTATCGATCTGATCTTTCAGATGCGCAACAAAATCAGAACGGAATGAAGTTTCCGCTTCCAGTCGCGCCCGCTCTGCCTTCTCAGTGTATTCAGCCAGCTCGCTGTCACGCAGAGACTGAACAGTATCTTCAACAAACTGCGCCAACTGTTCGTGAGTAGAGTCTTCACTCACTTTATCCAGTTCCTGATGACTCAGGCCTGAACCATGATAGCGGGCCTTATACTGAGCAACACCGTCACGCACGATATTCTTTTTACGCTCGACCAGCCCCAGCTCAGACTGCGCTTTTTTAGCCGATTCAAAGATGATTCTGTCCAGGTCGCCAGAACAGGACTCATCCATATAGTCACGTTTTTCCTGGGCGGACTGAGCATCAAAATTAGTGTCGGCTTCGCATTTAGCTCGGGCAGCAGCATGTTCCTGCAGTTCATTATCCAGCACTTCAAGAGAAGCATTATCTTTTATCAGACTGGTACGGATCGACTGAAGCTTATCCATCAGCTTCTTCTGTGCATCCTGAGCCGCTTTCTGTGCATCAACCAGCTCAGCAATCCGCTTCTGCACACCACTGTCGTCCTGATTGCGCAGATCGGTAATACCCTGACGATATCCGTCAATCTCGGTTTGCAGCATCTCCCGCTGATTCACCAGATCAAAGGTACGCTCGGTCACACCCGTCAGCGCAGCAGTCATCCGAATCAGATTTTCCCGCAGGCTATCCAGTGCCTCATGGTCTTTATTCAGCGTACTGAACTCAGCCATCATCTGTTCGACCTGACGATCCTGCTGCTGCAACTGATGCTGACGACGGCCACCGCCACTGCCCATCATCGGCGCTTCTTCACGAATCGAAGTTGTCGTTCCCTCTGTCTGCAACATGCAGTCATAGGTCAGCGCCCGCTCCTGTTTCAGCAGTTCACTCTCAGTTTCAACCGCCATCACCCCGCCCAGGGCACGATTCATATAGGCCTGAGCATCATCACTCTGACAGTCGACAAATTGTGCCAGCGAGCCCGGTTTAGACCGGTTCAGCCATTCATGTGACTTAGTGGTATTCACCACCCGACAACCTTTCAGATGACGCCCTTTACGGCGGTAAAGAGTGATCGCTTCTTTCACCCGGTCTGGATCGACAATCAGCGCTTCACGACGGGCACCCAGGAAACTCTCAATCGCAATACGCCACTTCTCGTCGTTAATATCCACCAGCTCACAGATCGGCGTAGACTGGATACCATAATCTTTAAGCAGCTGCATCAGCTCACGGGTGTTGCGTCGCAGAGGGGCATGCCCCTCTTTCAGCTGTTCTACCGCACTTTTCTGGCTCTGAATTTCACTGCGTAACTCATTCATGCGAATGACGGAAGTTTCAAACTGTCGGGCGATCTCACGGCGCACAGAATCAACTGATTCTTTCAGACGATTAAGATTGTTATCAACATCCACCGGCGCCAGCGGCCAGGCTTCCGCCATCATATCCTCACCGGAACGCCACAAATCGACTGAATCTTTAACCACCGGAATAAAACTCTCCGGCAGATATTGCTGATAGTTGGCAAAACTGACAGCGGATCGCAGCAACGTATAGACATGCTGAATTTTTTCTTTGACCACATTCAGTTCATGCTGGCGGGCACTGATTGAGTTCTCCAGCGCCTTCACCTTGTGCGCGCTGTCGGTATTATTCAGCTCTGCGCGGGTGTTCGCCAACGACTGCATAACCTCGTTAAGCTCTTCACTCTTGGCCTCAAGATCAGCCTGAACAGTCGTCTCTTTTTCCCGATTGAGCTCGAGACGCTCCCCGGCTTCCTCTTTTTTCAGATCAGCGTGTTCAAACCGGGTTTCGTGCACCACCCACTCATACTCAACCGAGTTTTTGACGTTGCGGTCGATCCCTTTGCAGTGCTCCTGGACCTTTTCCAGTTCGACGATGCGGTTGTAAACCTCACGGGTCTTCTGCTCCATCGCCCGGTATTCGTCAAGAGACTTACGGAACGCTCCCACATGAACAATATTCTCATCCAGCACAAACTCACGAATAAACCGGGTTGGACTGTTGATCGGAACAAATTTCAGCGCATTACGGAAGTTTTTAACAAACTTCTCGTCATCATTAGGCATCTGCTGATCGTAGCTTAGCTCGGTCACCAGTTCGCGGATAAAGCGGTTTGCTCGCTTTTCCAGTTTCATATCGGGACACTGCTTAAGCAGGTTCTCGCGCACCACCGGCCACTCTTTTGGCAGCCTTCCACCATCCTGCTTGACGGTAAAGTCTTCCAGCGTAACGGAGAAATCGGGCAAGATAAAACGCCCCAACACCTCCTCTTCCGGTGAGGAAAGAGAGGCACTGATCGCCAGTCCGACACAGGTTTCTTTACCGGTTTCAGTATCAAAAAAACTCAGGGCGATATAACTGACAGAATCCTGCCGGGCATTCTCTTTCTTGCCCAGATCGTCCATAAAACCAAGACAGTAGGTTCGCAGGCTTCGCTCACTCTTTTCGCCAGCACTGGCGTTAAAGCTGAGGTTCTTTTTGTTCCCCCCCATCAGTACGGTCTGAATAGCATCCAGCAACGAAGACTTACCGGAACCGTTAGGACCAATAACGGCCACATTACCTTTAATAGGAATCTCTACTGCACCCAGAACATACCAGTTCACCAGCACCATACGGTTGAGCTGTTTCATCAGTTTGTCTCCTCTGGTGCAGCTAACACTTCATTTGATTGCACATCTGCGTCTGAGCCTGGTTCCGAACTCAACCCGGCATCGCCGTTTTCAGCAGCATCCAGAGATTTTACAGCCTCGTTCTCATCGGGTTGAATATCACCCGGTGGAACGTCATCCGGCGCTGTTACATCTTCACCTGCCTCACCCGGGTCTTTCGCGGGCAGATCTTCATCCCGCTCTTCGCACAGAGCCTCCAGCTGACCGATAAAGTCCTCTACCACTACCTGGCGGATCGCCGGGTTGATGGTTAGCGGAATATTCTTAGGATCTGTTTCATGGGGCTTACCCCGTTCAATCACACCGTGTCGACTGAACAGCGATAACAGCTCTTTCAGACGGGTTTCATTAGGAATCTCTCGCCCGGTCAGGTTTTCATACAGGGTTAACAACTCATCGGAGCTGATATAGGCACGTCCCGCTTCAACATCAAATGATTCCAGTTTCTGTTCATATTGCTGACGAAGGCAGAGCAGAAGCAGCGACTCATCCAGTTTCAGGCGCATAAAACGCTCTTCACCTTTTGGCAAAATCCCCAGATAAGCTTCATCCGGCTGATAGATCAGTGACCAGCCGATAGCGGCAAAGAGGTTCACAAAGTAGTCCACATGGGATGCAACCAGGAAATAACTGTCACGATGCCCGGAACGCTCAGCATAAAGAAACTGATTCACCAGCAACATATTGGCCGCCCGGACGAAATCTTCTTCCTGATACTGATCGCTGCGACCGATGATTTTCTGCAGATCACCCAGCATTATACTTTCCTCTGAATACTGAAATCGCGACACTCAACCATATCAGCGACATTGACATATTTATCTTCAAACTTAATCTCATACTTGTTGGCCGTTCCGCGCCCTTTCTTACCCAGCGAACGCATATGTCGCAGATAACTGAAACAGATGTAATCCTCTATACACTCAATGGTGAAATCGGTGGCTTTAATCTGCTTTTTATCGATCAGGTGACGCTCAACGTAGAGTTCAATATTCTCTGGCTTCACCTCCCGGCGCGCCTTGTACTCTTTAAACAGCTGTCGCAGCTCGAGAACCCGTGGATCGATCTCCACCGGACGAATCACCCGGGGTTTAGTTTCAACCCGGCGCCGAACCGGTGAGCGGACACTGCCCGGCGCAATGAACGCAACACCTTCAAGGGTATTGATATGTGGTATTGAACGGGAATCCAGCTTGGATACATCACTGATCAGACGGGACAAGCGGGAGCTCATTCCCGGTGTCGTCTTATCCATGTAACGGACAGTATCAGCCACGCGCTTTTCCAGCCGGTAGCGGAAATCATCAATGGTTGCCAGACGCTGATCCACTGACTCAAAGATACGGATAATCCGGTTGATATGGCTGTGAACCATCGCCTCAGCATCGGCAAAACTGAGCTCAAACTGCTCCTGATAATGTTTCGACAGTTTATCCACTTTGAGTGGGTCAAACTGCAGATCCCGCAACATGGTCAGAATCTGCCGCCGGAAGCGGAACGGGTTATTCTTGGTTTTCAGGGTTTTGTAGTCAGACACCAGAATATGGGCAACAAACCGGTCAAAGAAACTACGAACAATCTCCTGCGGATTGGAGGTCGCCGCCAGACTGTTCTTCAGTTCACGCAGCCCCAGCATCATATCGGTAAGATGGGCACTGAAATCTGCAGCGGTCTGAGCCGCTTCCTGCAGGGTGATACCCCGTCCGGCAGGATCATTAACAGCTGATTCCAGTGAACTGAGCACATTCAGCACAGCGCCGCCGTAACTGCGCTTTTCCAGCTCATTGATACCCACCAATGTGCGCAACAGATAACTGATTGCGGGCGATAACAGCACGAAGGTGCGATAGATCCGCTGTTCCTCTTCCAGCCAGCCGGTTTCAACCAGTCGGCGATAGATGCGGCTGGTATATTCCGCTGCTGAACGTGGCAGTTCCTGACGGTCCGCTTCAGACTCGCCCTCTTCCGGCTCCCAGCGACGCACGCCAAGACGAACCACCGTATC
This sequence comes from Oceanospirillales bacterium, assembly GCA_018223185.1. Classification (GTDB taxonomy): domain Bacteria; phylum Pseudomonadota; class Gammaproteobacteria; order Pseudomonadales; family Balneatricaceae; genus Amphritea. The sequence goes on from JAAEYW010000040.1 coordinate 17,421, forward strand.
TTCAATACAAGAGCGGATCAGATCTTTAGGAACGAACGGATCAACAAGGTCTTCATCGAAGAACTGATCAGCCAGATCCAGCAGGACCGCCTCGTAGATATGTTTATTCTGTCCAGAAAAGGGGACAAATATTGTTTCGGGAAGCTTTTTGAAAAGCATCTCAGCTAAAATCTCCGGGCACGCTGTCTGGAAAATGCAAATCGGGAAGGCGTCAAAAGAGGTGCCAGGCCAGTTCGACAGGCTCTCTGAAGTGGCTCAGGCCACCAGAGGCGTCACTACGCTGCTCACACTATTTAATACACACCATCCTCAATAAAGGTACCGATGATAACGGAAATAGACACACTGACCAAGTGGCAAAAATGGCGTCAGAAGACAGCCTCGCCATTTTCACAGAGATAATTCAAAAAAAACTTTTAAATCAACAAGATAAAATACTGATCATTGTTTAATCAGATCAATCTTTTCGCCTGCTGCACACAGGTATAAGCCGATAACAAATTATGGTGCTGAACAAAACCCTCCAGCGCCAGCGTTGACTCAGGCAGCCCGGAGAACACACCATGACCATCAATCATCTCCAACACCGTTTCGACCTGTTCTGCGCCGTAGATCTGATCCAGCAGACCGCGATACTGGTCCAGCGAGCGGTCAGCATCAAGCCTGAAACTCAGACACTGGTGCAAACAACGATACAAGACAGCCTGTTCACCCTGCGTATAGTCAGACCGCTGTATCCAGTCACTCCAGCTGAGCGCCTCCTGCAGCTCCCCCAGTTTCAGGTTTAACAGGCATTTCAGCTCACCAACACGCAACGTACTCCAGGCCGTTAACGGGTCAGGCAGGATACCGATGATCTCGGAGACCTGCTGCTGATCCGCAAAGCCCCCCTCTTCCAGCTTAATCAGCAGAGACTCTGCTTCTTTCTCTGTCAGCGCAGGCAAGCGCAACAACGGCTGCCGCAGATCAATCCCGGCGTTATTGTTATTCCATACCAGCTCATCAACCGGGTATACCTCAGACATACCGGGCACGATAATCCGGCAGCTGTAAACACCAAGATGTTCAAAATCAGCGATATAGATATCCATATCCACCTTGTGAATCAGATGACACAACTGGTTAAACTCCGCCTGAGTATCCCCTTCGATATTCCACTCCGTAAATTGATAATCTGTTTCGGTAGAAAACAGATCCCAGGCGACTGCCCCAGTGGAATCGATAAAGTGGGCTTCAAGGTTATCCTGATCGGCCACATCCGTAATATCAAAGCCCGGTAACGGAAATCCATCCAGCTGATTAAGCTTACGGCCCTGCAGCAGCTCAGTTACCGCCCTTTCAAACGCAACCTCAAACTTAGGGTGTGCTCCGAATGATGCAAAACAGCCGCCATCCTGCGGATTGATCAGCGAGACATTCACTAACGGAAACTTACCACCCAGCGAAGCGTCTTTTACCAGCACCACATAACCCAGACTTCGCAACGCCTCAAGCACTTCAACTGTTGCGGGGAAGCGGCTCTGCACCTGCGGGGGGATATCTGGCAAACTGATACCGGAAGAGATAATGGTATTCTTTATATGCCGTTCAAAAATTTCTGATAGCGCCTGAACCCGTGCCTCATTAACAGTATTTCCGGCAGCAATGCCATTGTTAACATACAGATTGCCGATAACATTGACGGGGATCCACACCTGATCACCGGTGCGCTGACGCTCAAAGGGAATGGCGCAGATACCCCGTGCCCGGTCTCCCGAGTTTGTATCCACCAGCATTGAAGCTTTCAGCTCACCATCCATGTTGTAATGCAACAGCGTTGGCTCATCCAGCAACCCTTCAGGTAAAGCATTGCCAGCCACCGGAAACCATCGTTCATTCGGATAATGCGCAAATACATCGCTGGCAACAGCGCGACCCAGATAATAATCAGCGAAGAAATAATTGCAGCTCAACCGTTCAAAAAACTCTCCCAGCGCACTTGCGAGCGCAGCATCCCGGGAGGCCCCTTTACCATAACTGAAGAGCTGCGGATGATTACACTCACTGATCCGAACAGACCAGACATTCGGCAGAGGGTTCAGCCACTGCGACTCTTCAACCTCAAAACCCAGCGCCTGAAGACGAGCCTTCATGTGAAGGATTGAATCGGCCAGTGGTGCATCTTTACCGGGAATCATCGTCATAGGGAGTCCTTGCTACCATTTGAATACTAAACACCGGGGCACAATCTGTTATTTAGCAGTGACCGGCGACGGGAAGAGTCCCCATCATAACGCCCGTTATACAAAAAACCATCCACAAGCAAAATGCCGCTTTGGTAATACCGTTTTAGCCTGCGAAAAGCAGGCGCCAGCAGATTAATCAGATCGTTATTTAACCACTTAATAAGTCAGTAAAATATTTTATCTTTTCTGCTTGACGCATACCCCGCTCATCATTAGTATACGCCACCTCGGTTGAGGTGATCCTTGATAGCTCAGTTGGTAGAGCAGTAGACTGTTAATCTATTGGTCGCTGGTTCGAGTCCAGCTCGAGGAGCCAACTTAATCGTGCGGGATGTAATTCCTCGATAGCTCAGTTGGTAGAGCAGTAGACTGTTAATCTATTGGTCGCTGGTTCGAGT
>JAAEYW010000041.1 GCA_018223185.1 Oceanospirillales bacterium
GGCTTACTTCTTCTTGAAGATTAAGGATGCCTTTCCCGGTAAAGCGCGATGAACCAAAAAAAAGCCCCCGTTCAATACTGAACGGGGGCGCGAGTCATGGGTACAAGAATAACCATGGAAACTATAAAAGATAAGTTGATACGACAGTCTGCACACTGTCGTATCGGGTCCGGTGTTTAACCACCGGACCACCGGTAGCCTGCGGCTTGAAGCGTTTAGCTACCGGAATTCAGATAATCACGGCAAAAACCGGATTACATCACCATGCGACGAACATCGCTCAGCAGCTGGTTCAGGTAGGTCAGGAATCGACCCGCATCACTGCCGTTAATCGCGCGGTGATCGTAAGAGAGGCACAGTGGCAGCATCTTACGGGGTTCGAACTCTTTGCCGTTCCAGCGCGGTTCGATATCCGCTTTGGAAACACCCAGAATAGCCACTTCAGGCGCATTGACGATCGGCGTAAAGCCGGTACCGCCGATGCCACCCAGGCTTGAGATTGTGAAGCATGCGCCCTGCATCTCTGTTGGCTTAAGCTTGCGGTCTTTCGCTTTACCCGCCAGCTCATTGGCTTCCAGAGACAGCTCGTAGATGCTCTTCTTATCTGCATCTTTGATGACAGGAACCATCAGACCGTTAGGCGTATCCACCGCCATACCGATATTCACATACTTCTTGTAGACGATGTGTTCACCATCCGCATGTAAGGATGCATTGAATTTCGGATGCGCTTTCAGTGCGATAGCGATCGCTTTCAGCATAAACGGCAGAGGAGTCAGCTTGACGCCGTTACGGGCAGCTTCGTCTTTCATTTCTGCACGGAACGCTTCCAGATCGGTGATATCCGCTTTATCAAACTGAGTCACGTGCGGAATATTCAGCCAGCAGCGTGACATATTGGCCGCTGTCAGCTTGTGGATCTTGGACATCTTCTCCATCTCGATCTCACCGAACTGGCTGAAATCGACTTCAGGAATCGCCGGAATACCCGAACCACCGGTGACAGCCGCAGCAGCAGGCTTCTCAGCCAGTTGCTTCAGCGCACCTTTAACATAGGCCTGTACGTCTTCTTTGAGGATACGACCCCGGGGACCGGTACCGCTAACCAGAGACAGATCAACACCGTATTCACGGGCCGTGGCACGAACCGCCGGACCCGCATGTACGTTTTTGTTTTTCTTCTCTAGCGCTTCACGATCAACACTGCCCATCGCCGCTGGCGCAGGGGCCGCAGCTTTCGCCGGAGCCGCTGCAGCAGGTGCGGCCGCAGGCGCTGGAGCGGCAGCGACCGGAGCCGCTACAGGGGCCAAGCCACCCACAACTTCCAGTTGCATCAGCAGCTGACCTTCGTTGACCTGGTCACCCTCTTTGATCTTCATGGACTTAACCACGCCACCTTTAGGCGCAGGCACTTCCATAGAGGCCTTATCGGTTTCCAGCACGATCAGGGAATCACCTTCCGCGACGGTGTCGCCGTCCTTCACCAGAACTTCAACCACATCAACATCGGTTGCGCCGCTCAGATCAGGAATCAGTACATCTTCAACACCACCCGCAACCGGGGCAGAAGCTGGAGCCGCAACCGGAGCCGCGGCAGGTGCTTCTGCCGCCGGAGCGGGAGCGGCCACAGCCGGTGCAGCACCAGCAATCTGCAGGTCGCACAGGTGATCACCTTCATTGGTGGTATCACCCTCTTTGATCTTCATCGATACCACCACACCGGCTTTCGGTGCAGGGACTTCCATCGATGCTTTATCGGTTTCCAGCACCATCAGGGAGTCACCTTCTGCAACGGTGTCGCCATCCTTAACCAGGACCTCAACCACATCAACGTCGGTGGCACCACTCAGATCGGGAACCAGAATTTTTTCGACCGCACTGGCCGCTGGTGCTGCGGCAGGAGCAGGCGCAGCAGCCGCTGGAGCAGGTTCAGCAGCAGGTGCCTCTGCAACCGGCGCTACTTCGTCAACCACCAGACCGGTCTCCAGCACCACAATGGTCTGGCCTTCGTTACAGGTGCCGTCGGCTTCAACCAGAATCTCTTTCACTGTACCCGCGTGGGTAGATGGCACCTCCATCGATGCCTTATCGGTTTCCAGAACGATCAGAGAATCGCCCTCAACCACTGTGTCACCAACCGCCACACAGATCTCAACGATATCTACGTCTGCGTAACCACCAATATCTGGAACCGTAATGTTTACAGTACTCACGTTATCATCCTCTCTTAAAAGTTCAGCTTCGGGTTACACAGTCCATGGGGCTGGTTTTTCCGGGTTTATGCCAAACTTCTGCATCGCTTTGGCTACAACAGTACGCTCAACCTTGCCCTCTTCTGCCAGAGCAGTCAGCGCAGCAACAGTCACGTAATAACGGTTCACTTCGAAGAATTCACGCAGTTTCGCGCGGGTATCGGAGCGACCAAAACCATCGGTACCCAGTACTTTATAAGTGCGTGGGATATACTCACGCAGCTGATCAGCATAGATACGCATATAGTCAGTGGATGCGATTACCGGACCTTCGTGGCCTTCCAGACACCCGGCCAGGTATGAGGTGCGAGCCTCTTCTTCCGGATGCAGCATGTTCCAGCGAGAAACACTCTGCGCATCACGACGCAGTTCGTTAATAGAGGTTGTGCTCCAGATATCGGATTCAACACCGTATTCATCACGCAGGATATCCGCCGCTGCGATCACTTCACGCAGAATAGTACCGCAACCCATCAGCTGTACTTTCTTATCGGAATCTTTACCTTCCTGCAGAAGGTACATACCTTTAACGATGCCTTCCTCAGCACCAACCGGCATGGCTGGGTGAGCGTAGTTCTCGTTCATGGTGGTGATGTAGTAGAACTTGTTTTCTTTGTCCTGGAACATCCGTTTCAGGCCGTCCTGTACGATCACTGTCAGCTCGTAGCCGAAAGTCGGGTCGTAAGAGACACAGTTCGGAATCATCTGCGCCATCAGGTGCGAGTGACCATCCTGATGCTGCAGACCTTCACCGTTCAGCGTGGTACGACCCGAGGTTGCACCGATCAGGAAGCCACGGGCCTGCATATCACCGGCGGCCCAGGCAAGGTCCATGATCCGCTGGAAGCCGAACATAGAGTAGTAAATATAGAACGGCACCATAGTGCAGTTGTTGTTGCTGTAAGAGGTTGCACAAGCCATCCATGCAGACATCGCACCGGCTTCGTTAATACCCTCTTCCAGAATCTGACCGGTCTTGGACTCTTTGTAGAACATGATCTGGTCAGAGTCATGAGGCACGTAACGCTGGCCTGCTGAGGTGTAGATACCCAGCTGACGGAACATACCTTCCATACCAAAGGTACGGGCTTCATCCGGTACGATCGGCACAACCCGCTCGCCCATATTCTTATCTTTCACCAGCGTGCTCATCACCCGGTTGAGCACCATCTGAGTGGACATCTCGCGCTTACCGCTGTCTTTCAGCTGTGCAGCAAAGGTGTCCAGTGGTGGGATTTCCAAAGCATCGAAATCGTTGCGACGGGTTGGGTAAACACCGCCCAGTTTATTACGACGGTCCATCATGTACTTCATCTCAGCGGAATCAGGAGATGGACGGTAGTATGGAACTTCTTTCAGCTGGTCATCGGTCAGCGGGATATTGTGGTGGTCACGGAAATCTTTCAGATCGTCCATCGCCACTTTCTTCATAGAGTGGGTGTCGTTCTTTGCCTGACCTGATTTACCGGTGCCGTAACCTTTAACGGTCTGAGCCAGAATAACCGTTGGCTGACCCTTATGATTCATCGCTGAATGGTAAGCGGCGTATACCTTATACGGATCGTGACCACCGCGGTTCAGGTTCATGATATCGTCGTCAGACAGATCCTTAACCATTTCCAGCAGTTCAGGGTATTTACCGAAGAAGTGCTCACGGGTGTATGCACCGCCGTTCGCCTTGTAGTTCTGCAGCTCACCGTCACAGACTTCATCCATGCGCTTCTGCAGCAGACCTTTTTCATCATTTTCAAACAGTGGATCCCAGTGACGGCCCCACAGACATTTGATTACGTTCCAGCCTGCACCACGGAATACACCTTCAAGCTCCTGTACGATCTTGCCGTTACCACGAACGGGACCATCCAGACGCTGCAGGTTACAGTTAACCACAAACACCAGGTTTTCCAGCTGCTCACGGCCCGCCAGAGAGATGGCACCCAGAGATTCCGGCTCATCACACTCACCGTCACCCAGGAACGCCCAGACCTTACGCTCACCCCGGTTGATCAGAGAGCGTGCAGACAGATAACGCATAACGTGCGCCTGGTAGATCGCCTGAATTGGACCAAGTCCCATTGATACTGTCGGGAACTGCCAGAAATCAGGCATCAGCCATGGGTGTGGATAAGATGACAAACCAACGCCATCCACTTCGCGGCGGAAGTTATCCATCTGTTCTTCAGTCAGACGGCCTTCCAGATATGCACGGGAATAGATGCCCGGAGAGATGTGACCCTGGAAGAACACCAGATCGCCTTCACGATCGCCTTCTGAACCGTGGAAGAAATAGTTAAAACCGATATCGTAAAGCGTTGCAGAAGAGGAGAAACTGGAGATATGACCACCGAGACCGTCGGCATTATCATTGGCGCGCATAACCATCGCCATCGCGTTCCAGCGGATAAAGGAGCGGATTCGACGCTCCATAAACAGGTCGCCCGGCATGCGGACTTCATCTTTCGAGGTAATGGTATTGCGGTATGGGGTGGTCAGTGTAGAGCTCGCACTAACGCCCATTTCAGACGCTTTTTCGCCCAGCTTCTTTAACAGATAGTGAGCACGCTCTTCGCCTTCGTTTTTGGCTACAGATTCAAGCGCCTCAATCCACTCACTGGTTTCAATAGGATCAATATCGTCGATAAATTCTTGCACTTTGCCTTTCTCCACTATTCTTGTCTTGCACTCAATACCAGGCATCCCAATCATCCCGGCGTCAGGTAAACCCAGTTAAGAATAGAAGTTATCAGTTAAAACGCAGTCAAATAAACAGCTGATTCAGCCAAACCCGATTATTTATGGATTTTTATCAATTTGCCCCGCTCACCAACACTTCTAATGAATGTCTTAATGAGTTCAAAAACAGGTCTCATGCTGCGCTGCAGCAAGCCTGCCATTTTTTCTTATCGTTTTTATTTTGTAGTAATACTACAAAAAAACATAATTAAAGTCTATATGCACGACGTGAATAGCCATTAATGTAGTTTTTATACATAGGAGAGATTACAGCGGTGTTACATCAGCCCGACGCAGCGCTCGTTTAAGACGGGTGTTCTCACGCCCCTGCTCCAACAGAGCATCTTCTACATAAGCCAGATGGTCGTGGGCCGCTTTGCGGGCCTTCTCCGGCTCCCCTGCCAGGATTGCTTCCATAAGCACGAAATGCTGTTGATGGATTTTGCTGCGGATATCCGTTTTGGGATAGATATCTTCCAGGTTTTCCCAGATATGCTGGCGCAGTAAGCTAAACAGCGCCCGCATCATATGCAGCAATACCATATTGTGGGTCGCTTCGGCAATTGCCAGATGAAAATCGACATCCGCATACACCTCTTTATCAAACTCTTTGCGATCATGAAAAGCCTGCAAAGCATCGTAGCGGGAACGAATATGCTCTTTATCGGCCGGGGTGCTGCGCAGAGCCGCGTAATAAGCGGACACTCCCTCCAGTGCATGGCGAAATTCCAGCAGATCATACTGCGCTTCAGGGTGGGTCTTGAATAGTTCCAGCAATGGATCAGAGAACGCCCTGCCCAGCTCTTCCGATATATAGGTCCCCCCGCCCTGACGACTTACCAGAACCCCCTTCGCCGCCAGCTTCTGTATTGCTTCTCTGAGTGAGGGACGCGACACTTCAAACTGCTTAGCCAGCTCCCGCTCCGGGGGCAGCTTCTGACCGGGCTTAAGCGTGCCTTCCAGAACCATCTCTTCCAGCTGTCCCATAATCACATCAGAAATTTTTGGTTGCTTCACTCGCTGATACGCCATCTGACAATCTCCGCCAGTTATTGAGCTTATTCAATACTGACTGTTTAAATTTTGAAAAAATATAAAGCGCTTTTATGCGGTTCACATCAGCCAGGTAACGCGCAAAACCCAGCTATCATCATAAAAAACCGCAGCACACTGCAACCTTAAAATTGGTCTTACCTTACTGTTTGTTATTGATTTATATAAAAAATAGCGCTTTTTTCAAAAAAGCAGCTAACTTTATTAGTTACAAAAGCATTGACAAGACACCAGTCTAAATTCTAAGGTAGCGACTAATTGCATGGTAAATTGGTATTACCAATTATTCAAGAACATTTTTTAACGGCTCCCGAATGGCCAGTTCTGAATCCGGCAAAGAAAGATAAAAACAACAAACCTCATGAGGGAAGACCATGAATAAATTTGCAAAGACTCTAGTCTCTGCCGCTGTAATCACTACAGCTATGACCGCAACAACTACTGCAGTAAACGCTGCGGAAAAAGTACTTCTGAAGACGCCTATCGCCTTTGGTTCTCACCTGCCGGCACTGGGAACGCCAATCAAGTGGGTCTCTGAACAGTTGCCGATCATGAGTGACGGTTCAATTAAGATGAAAATCTACGAGCCGGGTAAACTTGTCGGTGCTAAAGAGATTCTGGGTGCCGTGTCATCCGGTAAAGTGAACTCTGGCTACGCCACTGCAGGTTACTGGCAGGGCAAGATTCCGGCTGCAGCAATCTTCTCCGCCGTTCCATTCGGACCTGAAGCCGGCGAATATATGGCCTGGCTGTATTACGGTAACGGTATGAAACTGTACCAGGAGATGTATGACACCAACGGTTACAACGTTAAAGTTATTCCATGTGCCATTATCTCTCCGGAAACCTCTGGCTGGTTCAAAAAAGAGATCAATACGCCAGAAGACCTGAAAGGCCTGAATATGCGCTTCTTTGGTCTGGGTGCATCCGTAATGGAGAAACTGGGTGTATCAACCTCCCAGCTGCCAGGCGGTGAGATCTTCGGCGCACTGGAGAAAGGTGCCATTGATGCAACTGAGTTCTCTCAGCCAGCGATCGACCAGCGCCTTGGTCTGTACAAAATTGCTAAATACAACTACTTCCCGGGCTGGCATCAGCAGGCAACCATCTTTGAGTTGCTGGTCAATAAAGACACCTGGAACGGCATGAGCAAAGGCCAGCAGGCCATTGTTGATAACACCTGTAAAGCTTCTGTGACTAACGCCATTGCTGAAGGTGAAGCGATGCAGTTTGATGTGATGGCTAGTGCCAAGGAAAACGGCGTAAACATCCGCTACTGGAACGACACCATGCTGAAAACGTTCGAAGAGAAGTGGGACGAAGTGGTTGCAGAGAAGACCGCTGAAGACCCATTCTTTAAGAAAGTGTGGGATGACCTGAGCACTTTCCGCAAAGGTTATGATCTTTGGGAAGCGAACGCATTCCTGCCACGGGCTAAAAACAACTGAGTCTGACTCAGATATGACTTAGAAACGCGGGGGCTGAGCGGCCCCTGCGTTTATTTCTGAACTCAGCCATAGCGCTCTGAATTAAATACATTTAGTCGAGAGCATTCTGTAAAAATGCGGGCTGCCGCGGTTTCACAGAGTTTTTTCAGAAACTTATTCATATTTTAACGTTGTCAGCGTTAACTCTAAATACAATAAAAACTGGTAAAGGTGCATTATCGTGAACGAGCCTAACAGCCTGCCCTCTGTTCCCCTGGCGGACAGTATTGACCGGAGCATCCAGAAAATCGGCCATATGATCGCCTGGGTCTATGTGGTTCTGGTCCTGGTTATTATTACTCAGGTGATTCTGCGAAAAGGTTTTTCCAGCGGACTAATCGTTCTGGAAGAACTGGAATGGCACCTGTATGCGCTGGGGGTGATGTTTGGTCTGTCATACGCACAGACAACTAACTCGCACATCCGTGTCGATCTGTTTTATTCATCATTCAGAGCAAGAACCAAACACGTAATCGAAATATTAGGCATCCTGCTGTTAGTACTGCCTTTTATCTCCGTTATTTTTATCCACAGCCTCGATTTTGTTGCTGATTCCTTCCGTATCAACGAGCACTCTGAGTCCCCCTCGGGTCTGCCTTATCGCTGGCTGATCAAGAGTGCAATACCTGCCAGCATGTTGCTGCTGGGTGTGGCGGTGCTGTCACGCCTGTACCGTGACACTGTTTTACTGTTTAAAGGGGATAATGCGTAATGGAAATTAATGAAATTCTGGTTATTGCGATGTTCCTGTCGTTCATCGCTTTACTCTTTACCGGCATACCGGTTGCCTGGGTTCTGGGGGGCGTAGGCGTTGCATTTGCTCTGATCGGTTATCTGGCTGATACCTATTTCGATACCATTACCGGACTGGACTTTCTGACGCTGGGCCTGGTGGTTAACCGCCTGTGGAAGATAATGGACAACTGGATTCTGGTTGCCCTGCCAATGTTTATCTTCATGGGGATTATGCTCGATAAGTCAGGCGTTGCTGAGCGACTGATGAATTCAATGCAGGAGCTGTTCGGTCGGGTGCGCGGAGGCCTTGCGATTACAGTCACCGCCATCGGTATCATTCTGGCAGCCTCTACCGGCATTATCGGCGCATCGGTGGTACTGCTGGCAGTAATGTCGCTGCCATCCATGACCAAGCAGGGCTATTCAATGCCACTGGCTCTGGGCACCATCGCCAGTGCCGGTACCCTGGGCATTCTGATTCCGCCGAGTATTATGCTGGTTATCATGGCCGATCAGTTAGGTCTGTCGGTTGGCGACCTGTTTATGGGGGCAGTATTCCCGGGGCTGATGCTGGGAGGGATGTACATCCTCTATATTCTTATTGTCGGCAAACTCAAGCCCGACGCGGCGCCTATTCCGGAAGATACCAAGCCGGTCACACTGCAGACGGTTATTTCAGTACTTAAGGCGGTACTGCCCACCCTGCTGCTGATCTTCGTTGTACTGGGCTCCATTTTTGGTGGTTTCGCCACGCCGACAGAAGCCTCTGGTGTAGGCGCATTCGGCGCAACACTGCTGGCTCTTTATAACCGGAAGTTCAACTTCCGGGTGCTTAAAGAGGTAATGCAGGGAACCTACAACACTACCGCCTATATCTTCGCAATCTTTATCGGCGCGACCTGTTTTGCACTGGTGTTGCGGGAGCTGGGAGGCGATGAACTGATTGAATCGTTCCTCACCGGACTGCCGTTTGGCCCTTACGGTATTATTTTCTTTATTCTGGGAGTCATCTTCCTGCTCGGTTTCTTCCTTGACTGGATTGAGATCACGCTGATCATTCTGCCGCTGCTGGCGCCGGTTATCTCGGCACTGGGGCTGGATATTGATGGTTACGGTGTGGTGGATAGTCCGGAACTGGTGTGGTTTGTCATGCTGGTTGCCATGGCCTTGCAGACCTCCTTCCTGACACCGCCGGTGGGCTTTGCCCTCTTCTATCTCAAAGGAGTTTGCCCGCCAAGTGTCAAACTGAGTGATATTTACAAAGGCGTTATACCCTTTATCCTGCTGCAACTTCTGGGATTACTGATCCTGGTCTTCTGGCCACAGCTGGTTCTCTGGTTGCCTGCAGCAGCCTATGGCTAATCCCCGGATTTAACCTGACCGGGTAAAAACAGAAGGAGCTCGTCTCCTTCTGATGTTTCATTCCATCCGGCCTGCGGGCCACCAGATAATCGGGCAGATCCTGAATCACCATTTGAATCAGCAACTGCCTAAGGCGAGGCATTTAAATGAAGCAGGAATATCAACAATTCAAGCAACTATTGCAGGAATTTCTGCCCGCTGAACAGATCATATCCGATCCGCTTCGCACACTTGCATATGGAACCGATGCCAGTTTCTATCGTTTGATTCCTCAACTGGTGCTGCGCCCCGAATCGGAACAGGATGTAGCCCGCATTGTGAAGCTGGCCTATCGTCACAAAGTTCCAGTCACCTTCCGCGCGGCCGGCACCAGCCTTTCCGGCCAGGCCATCACTGACTCGGTTCTGATTCAACTGAAAGATGGCTGGAAAGGTTATCAGGTTAATGATGATGCCAGCCGCATAACCCTTCAGCCCGGCGTTATTGGCGGCCATGCTAACAGCTACCTGGCCCCGTTTAATAAAAAGATCGGCCCTGACCCTGCCTCCATTAATACGGCGATGATTGGTGGTATAGCCGCCAATAACGCCAGTGGCATGTGTTGCGGAACGGCACAAAACAGTTATCGCACCCTGCACAGCATGAAACTGATTCTGGCGGATGGCACCTCTGTCGATACCGGAGACGATACTTCAGTTGCCGCTTTCAGAAAAAGCCACAGTTCGCTGCTGACTGCCCTGGAAGCGCTGGCCTCTCAAACCCAGAGCAATACAGTTTTACGGCAACGCATCGAACACAAATACCGTCTGAAAAATACCACCGGATATGCCCTCAATGCACTGGTAGATTTCCAGGATCCGATTGAGATCATGCAACACCTGATGATCGGCTCTGAGGGAACTCTTGGCTTTATCAGCAGTATTACGTACAACACTGTTGATGAGCATCCGGATAAAGCGTCTGCACTGATCTTTTTCCCCTCAGTCCGCATCACCTGTGAGGCGGTCGCGATACTGAAGAAGACCCCGGTGTCTGCTGTCGAGATGATGGACCGTGCGGGACTGCGATCGATCGAAAATAAAGCCGGTATGCCCGACTTTATCAAACAGCTTCCGGATGATGCGGCGGCTCTGCTGGTTGAGACACGGGCCGAATGTGAAAGCCATCTGGCACAACAGGTTGAGCAGATCAAAGCCTCAATCGCTTCGCTGGAGACTGTCCGCGATATCGAATTCACCACAGACCCAAAGGAGTACTCAAAGTACTGGGCGATCCGTAAAGGTCTGTTTCCTGCGGTAGGGGCTGTGCGACAAACAGGGACAACCGTCATCATTGAAGATGTGGCCTTCCCGGTTGAACAACTGGCCGATGCGGTTCACGATCTGCACCAGATATTTATAAAATGGAATTATGATGAAGCCCTCATCTTCGGCCATGCGCTGGAGGGCAACCTTCACTTTGTCTTTACTCAGTCATTTGATACACAGTCTGAAATTGATCGTTATGAAGGGCTGATGGATGATGTTGCCAATCTGGTTGTGGATAAATATGACGGATCGCTCAAAGCAGAGCATGGGACCGGGCGCAATATGGCTCCCTACGTTGAAAAAGAGTGGGGAACTGAAGCCTATGCGCTGATGTGGGAGATCAAAGAGCTGTTCGATCCACACAACATTCTCAACCCGGGGGTGTTGTTGAACCGTAATGCCAATGTGCATCTTGAGAACTTCAAACCACTTCCGGCTGCCGAGCCATTAGTCGACAAATGCATCGAGTGCGGTTTTTGCGAACCCACCTGCCCGTCACGGGATCTTACCCTGACACCGCGTCAACGGATTGTTATCTGGCGGGAGATTGCCCGGCTTGAAGCCAGCCATGAAGATCCTCAGCGACTGGCCGAGTTACACAAAGAGTACCTTTATCAGGGGATAGATACCTGTGCTGCTTGCGGGTTATGCTCAACGACCTGCCCGGTAGAAATTAATACGGGTGATCTGACCCGTTTGTTACGCAGCAGGAACAACGCGCGGCACGCTAAACTGGCCCAGTGGCTGGCGAAGCACTATGGCGGCGTAATGACTGCCAGTAAAGTGGCCTTTAAAGGTGCCGACCTGACCCATGGACTGATCGGCACTAAAGCGATGAGTGCAATCTGCGATACTACCCGCAAACTCTCAGGAGGACGGGTGCAGCAATGGACTCCGTCGATGCCAACGGCGGCGCCTAAGATAGATACCGATCGCCCGGTAACCAACCCGGATGCACCCAAGGTTGTGTACCTGCCCAGCTGTGCCAGCCGGGCGATGGGGCCGGCACGGGGTGATAATGAACAAACCTCTCTTGCAGAGAAGACCGGGCAACTATTACGCAAAGCAGGCTATCAGGTGATCTACCCGGATAATCTGGACCAGCTGTGCTGTGGTATGCCCTTCCAGTCAAAAGGGATGTTTGAGGCGGCCGATTATAAGGCCGCAGAAACTGAGGCGATGCTACTTAAGGCGACGAACAATGGTGAGTATCCTGTTTTTTCAGATACCAGCCCCTGCAGTCTGCGACTAAAGGATAACTCAGATCAACGTATTAAACTGTTTGATACGGTAGAGTTCATCCATACGTTTCTGCTCGACCGACTGGTGATTACACCGGTTGAAGAAACCGTAGCACTGCATATAACCTGCAGCACAACCCGAATGGGGATTACCGACAAACTGAAGAAAATTGTCGAGGCCTGCGTAACCAATGTGGTTATTCCGGAGAAGATAACCTGTTGCGGATTTGCCGGTGATAAGGGATTCTCAACACCCGAGCTGAATGAGTCAGCATTGCGCTCACTCAGGACCGATGTTGAAAACTGTACGAGCGGATATTCGACCAGCCGCACCTGTGAAATAGGGCTTTCGCATCACAGCGGTTTAGATTACAAATCGATCATTTATCTTCTGGACCGGGTCAGTCAGCCGATACTGAATGCTGATAACACGGTTCCAGAAAACAGACTGATTCAGCACAATACTGCTGAACGGTAACTTATGAGGATATTGAGCATGCCACTCCCTGAGATTAAGACAATTTTGTACACAACCTCTTTGGGCAAACACACCCGTCCGGTTTTCAGACAGGCGGTTAACCTTGCTCAGTCCATGAAGGCACACATCATTATGCTGCATGTTATCGAGCCGATTGGTGAGCTGGGGCATGCACTGATTCAAAACTACCTGCCGGAAGATATCGTCAAGAAGATGCATGATGAAGGCATTGAGCAGGTTATGCAGCAGATGAAAGCCCGGGTTGAGACGTTCTGCGAAGAAGAGCTGGGTTCTCTGGATAAAATTGTCGATCTGGACATCGAACACATGATCGTTGAGGGGAACTATACGGACTCAATCCTGAAAGTAGCGGCTAAGCGAAACGTGGATATGATTGTTATGGGCTCTGAAAACACCTTCGGCCACCACAGCCAGACCACCCGTCAGGTTATTAAGGGCGCTACGGTTCCTGTTGTTGCGGTGCCTACCGGTAAAAAATACGTGTAAAACCTTTGTATTAAGTAAGCCTGTCAGATGACAGGCTTTTTTTTGTCTGGAAAAACAGATATGGAGACAATCAGTATACCCTGAAACATAAAGGACAAATTTTTCATCCTTATTTCAGTTTATCGGGTAATAATAACCGCTCAGAACTTTGAACACGTGTCAGGACAGCATATGGAAATATCACTTATCATCGCAGTTGCTGCGGTCGCTATCGTTTCAGTCTTTCTCAGCCCGAAAGCGAACAGTAACAATGCTTTCTTTAATGGTCACTCACCTGAAGGCAAGCCACCGGGCCTGCTGATGCTGACATTTTCACAGGTCACTACCTGGATCTTCGCCCGGTCACTTCTGAACGCAGCCATTCTCGGTTTTTATTATGGTATCTGGGGTACACTGGCCTATGCCGCTTACTATCTCTCTTTTCTGACCGGCGCTAAGATTATCGATTCAGTCCGGTTTGAGCACGGCTTTAACAGCATACAGGCGTTCCTGACAGACCGGTTTGGCAGTTGGGGAACCCGCTGTTACAACTTTGTCATCGGTGTTCGTCTGATCAGCGAAGTGTTTGCCAACATTCTGGTTATCGGCATTCTCTTCGGTGTTGCGGGCAGCACATCTTATACCGCAGCAGTCGTCCTGTTTGCTGTTATCACGCTAGTCTATTCAATGCTTGGTGGACTCCATGCATCGCTGCGAACTGATCTGTTTCAGATGGTGCTGTTTCTGCTTTTACTCGGTGGCCTGACAATTCTCGTTGTCTCAACAGGACAGCTCTCCAGCGCCACACTGATGTTTAAGAGTTTCGTTATAACTGACCCCGGCCCGGTGTTGATTCTGGTCGCCCTGTTGCAAATATGGAGCTATCCAATGCATGATCCGGTGATGATGGACCGGGGATTTCTGGCAGACCGGGAGACTACCCGCAAAAGTTTCTACCATGCAGCCTGGATCAGTTTTATCTCGATTACACTGTTTGGTTGCTTCGGCATCATTGCCGGAGCCAGCGCGATCAGCGGCGAAGCGATGAATGAAGCACTGCTGCGACTGCTCGGTGAAACACCTATGCTGGTGTTCAATATCACCCTGGTTATCTCAGCGATGTCCACCCTTGACAGTACCCTGTCCAGTGCCTCTAAACTGGTCGCCGTGGATATGAAGTGGATTGAACCCTCACTGACTAACGGCCGGATTACCATGGCGGCGTTTGTTTTACTGGGTCTTCTGCTGGTATTTGTCGGCAATAAAGATCTGTTCAGCGCCGTGGCCGTCAGCGGCACAGCATCGATGTACCTTGCACCCGTGATATTCTTCTCCCTGTGGGGTAAGCGGACCGATATTCCTCTATGGAGCTACCTTAGCTGTTTCGTTATTGCTCTGGCAGGTGCTGCACTGTATTTCACGGAGTCGTCAGGACACACACATCTGCTTGGCGAAAGCCATAAGTACACCAAACTGCTGTTCATCACCATCAGTGTGCTCGTGGGGGGTTGCCTGCTATTCTGGGCCGGGATGATGAGTAAGAATCAGCAACCCACCCTGACTGAAACGACAATATGACCGCATTCAAGCCGGATGAATCGCGCCCGCTGCTGATCTTTGGCGGGCCTTACAGCAATCTCCAGGCAACCCGGGCTATCCGACAGGTCGCCGATAACCTTGCTATACCCGCCCACAATGTCCTCTGCACAGGTGACCTGGTGGCCTATTGTGCCGAGCCTGATGAGACTGTGGATCTGATCAGAGAGTGGGGTATCGCGGTCGTCGCGGGTAATTGTGAAGAGTCTGTAGGCAACGGTGCAGCAGACTGTGGCTGCGGTTTCAGTGAAGGCAGTTCATGCGACCTGATGTCCGCGCAGTGGTATAACTACACCCTTCCCCGGGTGAGTGAATCCAATAAAGCCTGGATGCGACAACTGCCCGGACAGATCAGCTTCGACTATTGTCAGTATGCATTTACCGCAATTCATGGTGGCGTTAGCAGCACTAATGAATTTATCTTTCCCTCAGATGCAGCAACGATAGCTCAGCAACAACTGAGGCACTCAAGAAGCGATATAATTCTCGCCGGACACTGTGGAATTCCTTTTGGTCAAAAGCTAAGCGCTGGCTATTGGTTAAATGCCGGAGTGATTGGCATGCCTGCCAACGATGCCAGCAGCGAAACCTGGTATATGATTATAGCCAGGGTTGAAAACCAGTTAGTCTGCAACTGGAAGCGATTACATTATGACTATGTTGATACGGCCAGAAAGATGTCAGAAGCAGGCCTGAACAATGGCTATAGGGATGCATTATCCACAGGCCTCTGGCCAAGCCTGGATGTGTTACCCACACGTGAAAAAGCACTGACCGGTCAGAGGCTCCAGATTCCAGCACTGGCCATCCCTGTCGTGTCATAGTCCCGGGTGCGTGTGTGACGCTCTGCAGCGTTACATCAGATACCTCAAACCATGCTGGCAGCGCTATTTTAGGCGTACTAAATAATTTATACTGCGCAGTATGCGAATACTCTGGATTATCATATTTACGACGGCACTCCTGTGGTCGGCAATCAATCCCAAAGATCAGCTCACCTGGTTTCTTGAGGTTGCGCCCGCGTTAATCGGGGCGGCAATATTAGCCTTAACCTGGAAGAAATACCCTCTGACGCCGATGCTGTATGTGTTGATTCTAATCCACTGCCTCATACTGATGGTTGGCGGGCATTATACCTATGCTGAAGTGCCGCTCTTCGATCGGATATCCGAGCTGTTTGGCTGGCAGCGCAACAATTACGACAAAGTTGGCCACCTCGCTCAGGGATTTATCCCGGCAATAATCGCCAGAGAGATCATTATTCGGGCAAACGCAGTCAATGGATACAGGTGGTTGAATCTGTTTGTTATCAGTGTCTGTCTCGCCTTCAGTGCATTCTATGAGTTAATTGAATGGTGGGTTGCCGAGCTGAGCGGTGAGTCAGCTGTAGCATTCCTGGGTACACAGGGTTACGTATGGGATACTCAGTCTGATATGTTTATGGCCCTGCTGGGAGCCTGCTTTGCGCTGTTATTTCTCAGTCGCTGGCATGATCGGCAACTACAACAGATAAGCATTGAAACCTGACCTGCTCAGTTAAGCAGCTCCAGACAGCTGAGCTAATACACTCGCTGATAAAACACATTAAAAGACCTGACATAAGAGCCTTATGCGCGAAGATACCGATAATTACCGAGAGCTATTTCTGAATGATACCCCTATGGTCGATCTTCGGGCGCCGGTTGAGTTCAATCAGGGAGCTTTCCCCTCCGCAGTCAGCCTTCCGCTGATGAGTGATGACGAACGCGCTGAAGTCGGCACCTGCTATAAGCAGCATGGTCAGCAAGCTGCTATAAAACTGGGTCATCAGTTAGTCAGTGGTGAAATTAAAGAGATGAGGATGGCACGCTGGACCGAATTTTGCCGCAATAATCCTCAGGGCTATATCTACTGTTTTCGCGGAGGACTGCGCTCGCAAACTACACAGCAATGGCTTAAAGATGCCGGTATCGATTACCCGTTGGTAAGGGGTGGCTATAAAGCCCTGCGCAATGCCCTGCTTGATGTTATCAGTGAGCTGTCCGGCACGATGCCTTTCAATATTGTAGGGGGCAAGACCGGTTCGGCCAAAACACTGATGGTCAACACGCTGGCTAACGCTGTCGATCTTGAGGGGGCTGCACATCATCGTGGTTCCAGCTTTGGCAGCTATGTACATGCTCAGAATACCCAGATCAACTTTGAAAATATCACCGCTATCGCGATGCTGAAAAAACAGCATGCAGGATACCAGCAACTCGTATTTGAAGACGAAGGCAGACATATTGGCAGTGTTGACCTGCCGGCTCCGCTTTACCAGAAAATGCTTGCCGCCCCTGTCGCTGTAGTGGAAGACCCTCTGGAGGTTCGCCTGCAGCGATTACTTCAGGATTATGTAATCGATATGGTCGCTGACTACACCCGTGTCCACGGAGAGGAGCAGGGACAGATACTCTGTGAAGAGTACCTCCTGTCAGGACTGGATAAAATCCGCAGAAGACTCGGCAATGAACGCTGGCAGATCCTTCGGGAGGAGATGCAAAAAGCGATAAAGGTCCATCAGTCAGGGACAGGATTCGATGCCCACCTGAACTGGCTGGCACCGCTGCTCGACTGGTATTACGATCCGATGTATGAGTATCAGCTTAGTCTTAAAGCAGACCGGATCACATTCCGTGGTGACTGGCAGGAATGCCATGACTACCTGCTACATCAAACGGCCAGGTAAGCGCCATAGTCCGTTATCTAAGGTCCGTTATTTAAAGTCCGCTATCTGAACGTTACGATAGTCCGGGCTCCTGGCAACTTATCCGCTTATAACCCGGATCAAAGAACTCCAAGCGACAGGAACTGTATTAGTATTTCCTCTGGGTACCTTTAGCGTACCTGAACCGTTTCTCGTCGCTGGTATGCTAAGCAGCCCTACAGCATAAACAGGCCCGACCGGAAACACAGGATCACACATCGGCAGGCGCTGCATTTGCATGCCTCCTGACTGAGAGCCGCCAGCCATTGAGCTTTGTGCCGATACAATCTATCTCGCCGCTAGAAGCGGCTCCTACAACATTAACAGGCTACCTACCGGAGGCACAGAATCACTAATCAGGTAGGAGCTGCATCCTGCAGCTAAGGCGCTCAGCGCCGTTCTAACAAGCCGCGTAGCGGCGTCTGAAACGAAAAAAGCCCCGATCATTCGCATGATCGGGGCTGTTTCGTAATTAGGTGCTTGGCG